>NZ_CP063373.1:6260000-7720000 GCF_015160855.1 Streptomyces ferrugineus
CCTGCTGCTGCGGCTGTGCTCGCTGCTGCTGCAGTACCCGGACGCCGACCTCGCCGCCGCCCGGCCGGTGCTCACCAGCAGCGTCGCCGCGCTGCCGCCCTCCCCCGCCGCCAGGCAACTCGCCGCCTTCACCGACTGGTTCACCCGGCAGGAGACGGACGCGCTGGAGCGGCACTACGTCGAGATGTTCGACCTGCGCCGCAAGAGCAGCCTGTACCTGACCTACTACCTGCACGGCGACACCCGCCGCCGCGGCATGGCCCTGCTCACCCTGGCCCAGCGCTACCGCGCCGCCGGCTGGGACACCGACGGCGGCGAACTGCCCGACCACCTCCCGGTCGTCCTCGAGTTCGCCGCCCTCACCGGACCGGGGCGCGGCGAGGCGCCGCTGCGCCAGCACCGGCGCGGGCTCGAACTCATCCACCGCGCCCTCACCGACGCCGACTCCCCCTACCGGCATGTCCTCGCCGCGCTGATCACCCTGCTGCCGCCGCCGACCGAGGCGGATCTGCTCGCCGTGGCCGAACTGGCCGCCCAGGGCCCGCCGAACGAGGAAGTCGGCCTCGACCCGTACGGGGCGGGCGAGTTCGCGCCGCCGGGGGCCTTCGTCCCGCCCGAGCAGGCCCCGCCCACCCTCGCCCGACCGGCCGAGACGCACCGTCAGGAAGACCGCTGATGAACACCTCCGCAGCCGACCTCCTCCTCTGGGTCGCCGTCCCCTACATCTGCCTGGCCGTGTTCGCCGTCGGGCACGTCTGGCGCTATCGCCAGGACCAGTTCGGCTGGACCTCCCGCACCAGCCAGCTCCTGGAGCACCGCTGGCTGCGCTTCGGCAGCCCGCTGTTCCACCTCGGCGCCTTCATGGTGATCGCCGGGCACGTCGTGGGGCTCGCCGTCCCCGACTCGTGGACCGAGGCCGTCGGCATCAGCGAGCACGCCTACCACACCACCGCCGTGTGGGCGGGTTCGGTGGCGGGCGTCGCCATGGTCGCGGGGCTGGGCATGCTGTGCGCGCGCCGTCTGCTGACCCGGCGGATCCGGCTCGGCACCGACCGCAGCGACAAGCTCCTCTTCCCGCTGCTGTCCGCCACCGTGCTGCTCGGCATCACCGCCACCTTCGCCCACAACGTCTTCGGCGACGGCTACGACTACCGCTCCACCGTCTCGGTCTGGTTCCGCGGCCTGTTCACCCTCCAGCCGCAGCCGGAGGCGATCAGCGGCGCACCCCTGCTGTTCCAACTGCACGCCCTGACCGCGTTCCTCCTGTTCGCGGCCTGGCCGTTCACCCGTCTCGTCCACGTGTGGAGCGCCCCCGTCGGCTACCTCGCCCGCCCTTACCTCGTCTACCGGCGCCGGGCGACCACGCCGGCCCCGGCGCGGCGCGACAGGGTGCGGGCCGAAGGCTGAGAAAAACACCCCGGCCCCCGCGATCGCGGGGGCCGGGGTGTGCGGGCCGGGACTCGGGCTCAGTCCTCCGCGTGGGCCAGCCACAGGTCGGGGCCGAAGACCTCGTAGCGGATGTGGCGGGCGGGGATGCCGGCCCGCAGCAGTTGGGTGCGCACCGCGCGCATGAAGGGCAGCGAGCCGCACAGGTAGACGTCGGAGTCGGCGGGCAGGTCGACGTCGTCGAGGTCCATCAGGCCGGCCCGGGCGCCCGGTTCGTCGGCCGCGTTCTGCTCATACCAGAACTGGGCGCGGGCGCCCGGCAGTTCCTCCAGGGCGCGGTCCGTGTCGGCGCGCAGCGCGTGGTCGGCCGGGGAGCGGTCGGCGTGCAGGACCCACACCGTGCGGGTGGCGCCGGTGGCCGCGAGGTGTTCGAGCATGCCGACCATCGGGGTGCAGCCGATGCCCGCCGACACCAGCAGCAGCGGGGTGTCGGCGTCGTCGAGCACCACGTCGCCGAAGGGTGCCGACAGGGTGAGTTCGTCGCCGGCCCGGACGGTGCGGTGGAGCTGGTTGGACACCTCGCCCTCGGGGGCGTCGGCGACGCTCGCGACCCGCTTGACGGTGATGCGCCGCAGCCCGTCGCCGGGCGCGTTGGACAGGCTGTACTGGCGGGTCTGGTGGATGCCGTCCGGCATGGGCACCCGGACGCTGACGTACTGGCCTGCGCGGGCCGCGGGCAGGGGGGTGCCGTCGGCCGGGCGCAGCAGGAAGGAGGCCACGTCCGGGGTTTCCTCCCGCCGCTCGACCACGGTCCACCGCCGCCACGGTTTGCGGGGATCGACCTGCGCCTCCTGGTAGAGGCGGGCCTCGCGGGCGATGAGGGCACCGGCCATCAGCCAGTACACCTCGTCCCAGGCTGCGGCCACCTCGGGGGTGACCGCCTCGCCCAGTACGTCGCCGATGGCGCGGAAAAGGTACTTGTGGACGATCGTGTACTGGTCCTCGGTGACGCCGAGCGCGGCGTGCTTGTGGGCGATCCTCGCCAGCAGCGCGTCCGGGCGGGCGTCGGGGTCGGCCAGCAGCGCCTGTGCGAAGCCCGCTATGGATCCGGCCAGGGCCCGGCGCTGCTCGCCGCTGGCCTGGTTGCCGCGGTTGAACAGCCCGTCCAGCAGCTCGGGCTGCTCGGCGAACATGACGCCGTAGAAGCGTGCCGTGATCTCGTCGAGGGCGCCGCCGACGGCGGGCAGGGTGGCGCGCACGACGGCGGCCGACTCGGGCGAAAGCATGAATCTCCCTTTGCAGGTGCGGGTGTGCCGGGGTGTGCACAGCCGGGCGCCGTCCGGCGGGTCCGGTCGGCCCACCGATCGTCGCGGTGACGCCGCCGGCTCCCATAGGGCCGAACAGCCCGAAGGAAGGGCCCATCGGTCCGATCACGCCGCTGGGCCCGGGCACGCCCTTCCCGGGCGCCGGGGAGAGCCGGTCAGTCCAGGTCGAGGACGTCCCGGACCGGGCGGCGTGGCGTGGCCGGGCCCTGTGGGCCGTAGCCGAGGCGCAGCACCATCTGCACATGGCCCCGGCCCGCCATCGGGTCACGGGCGAGCCTGCGCAGGTCGTCGCTCTCCAGGGGGTGGGAGGTCAGGGAGGTGGCCAGGCCGGCCAGGGTCGCCTCGAGCAGGATCCGCTCGAGCGCCTGCCCGGCGTGCAGCCAGTCGGCGGGGCGGTCGCCGGGCGTGCTGAGCAGGGCCAGGTGGGGGCGTCGCTCGAAGGCGGTGGAGCCGCGGTCGGCCACGGGCCGGCGGCCGGCGAAGTCCCGCCAGGGCGCCTTGCCGTCCCGTCGGCGGGGTCCGAAGGCGTACTCGGGGACGCCGTCGACGGCGGTGTCCGCGTCCGTGCCGAGCCGGGTCCAGCGGACCAGGTCCACTCTGCCCTCGGGCTCGGTGGCGTCGCGGCTCTCGGCGTCGTGGACCAGGTCCAGCAGGGTCTCGGCATGCCAGGCGCCGGGAAACAGCAGGACGGCCTCCTCGGCCGCCGCGACCTCCACCAGCGTGGTCCGCACGTCGTCCGGGATGTCCTTCTCGTCGAACGGGTGGCGGCTGGTGTGCCGCTGCCGGATCGCGGGATACAGCCGCGCCAGGGCGTCGTCGACGCGCGCCGTCTCCTCGGGGCGGGCCAGCCGGACCGCGGCGAGCTGCGCCGGGTCACCGGGCTCGGGAAGCTGCCGGACGTCCGTGGTCAGGCCCGCGTGGGCAGCGGCGACGCGCAGGTTCAGCAGGGCCGCGCCGCAGCCGATGGACAGCGCCCGGTTGCCGGGGTCGGATCGTGGCATGGCCCGTTCGAGGTCGGCGCGCAGCAGGAGCAGTCGCTCCGCGGCGACGTAGCGGAAGTGCCACGGCTGGGCGTTGTGCATGGACGGGGCGGTCGTGGCGTCGGCGACCAGTGCGGTCACCGTCTTCGCGTCGAGCTGCTGCGTGACCATCACGCCCTCCTCGCCGATCGCGCGGCCCCCGGTCACCCGGGCGAGTACCCCGACGACCCCGGCTCCAGTATCGGTTGTTTCATGCCGTTGATGCGCGAACGAGGGTGTTGTCGCCGACGCGGCCCGCGAAGTGGTCCGCGACGTTCGCCACCGTGGTCTCGGCGATCTGGCCCACCGCGTCCCGGGTGAAGTACGCCTGGTGCGAGGTGACCAGGACGTTGTTGAAGGTCATCAGCCTCGCCAGCCGCTCGTCGGTCATCACCTCCAGCGACTTGTCCAGGAAGAACACCCCGGCCTCCTCCTCGTACACGTCCAGGCCCACCCCGGCCAGCCGCCCGCCGCGCAGCGTCTCCAGCAGGGCGTCGGTGTCGATCAGGCCGCCGCGGCTGGAGTTGACCAGGATCGCGTCGTCCTTCATCAGGCCCAGGGCCCCGGCATCGACGAGGTGGTGGGTGTCGGGAAGCAGCGGCACATGCAGGCTGACCAGGTCGGCCTCGGCGAACAGCCGCTCCCGCTCGACGTACTCCATGCCGAGCGCCAGGCAGTCGGGGTTCTCGGAGATGTCCCAGCCCAGCAGCCGCATCCCGAAGCCGTGCGCGATCCGGGCGAACGCCGCCCCGATCTTGCCGGTGCCCACCACCCCGGCGGTCCGGCCGTGCAGGTCGCGGCCCATCAGCCCGTCGAGCCGGAAGTCGAACTCCCGCGTGCGATGGGCCGCCCGCACGATACGGCGGTCGACGGCCAGGGCCAGGGCCCAGGCGAACTCGGCGACCGAGTACGGCGAGTAGGACGACACCCGGGCCACGGTCAGTCCGAGCTTCTCGGCGGCGGCGAGGTCGATGTTGTTGTAGCCGGTGGCGCGCTGGGCGATCATCCTCGTGCCGCCCTCGGAGAGCCGCCGCAGCACCTCGGCGTCCAGGGAGTCGTTGACGCCGCTGAGCACGACCTCGCGGCCGACGGCGGTGGGCGCGGTGTCCCGGTCCAGGAACAGACTCAGACAGCGCAGCTCGTGCCGGCCGCCGAAGGCGCGCTCGAACGCGTCGCGCAGCAGCGGCTCCTCGTCGGCGAGGACACCGTAGGCGACGATCTCCATGTGCGGTCCTCCCTCAGGCGGCGATCACCTCTCCACCGTAGGCGGCGAAGGCGGCGCAGGAGAGGGCCGATGGGCCCGGGTGCGGAGCCCTTGCGCCTTCCCACGAAGGTCGGACGGCCCTGTGACCGGGGCGGGTGCGCGCAGCACGCTGGAACCCTGGAACGATCACAGGGAGTGAAGCACATGACGGTCACCGAAACCGGCACACACGGGGCCCCCGCCGTCCAGGTACGGGCGGCGGGAGACGTGGACCGGGAAGCTCGCGCGTACGTCCGGGCCAAGGTCGACGCGGCCCTGGGCCGACCGGGGCTCCCGCCCGTCGACGGCGAGGTGCGGATCGCCAGGGCGGCGGCACACCACGCCGAACTGCCGTGGACGGCCGAGGCCGAGATCCGCCTGGGCAACACCCTCGTGGTCGTGCATGCGCGGGAGGCCAGTGCGCGGGAGCTCGCGGACCGGCTGCACGACCGGCTGCGCGGCCAGGTGCGGCGCGTCCTGCACAGGAACACCCACAGGTCGGCCCCGCCCCCGTGGCGCGGCGGAGCGGTCAAGGACCGGTAAGGGAGGCAGTGGCCGTGAAGACCCGCATTGTCGGCGAGGTGATGACCAGCGAGGTGATCCAGGCCCGCCGGGAGATGTCGTACAAGGAGGTGGCACGGCTGCTGCACGGACACCGGATCAGCGGAGTGCCCGTCGTCGACCACGACGACAAGGTCCTGGGAGTCATCTCGGAGACCGACCTCATCCGCCGGCAGGCCGCTCAGGCCGGCCGAGGCACCGCGCGGCGCCGATTCCGGATCCCGGCGCTGCGCCGCTCCGCCCGTGCCGCGGCCGCCAAGGCGCGCGCCACGACCGCGGAGGAGCTGATGTCCACCCCGGCGATCACCGTGCATCCCGAGCAGCGGGTCGCGGACGCGGCCCGGGTGATGGAACGGCACCGCGTCGAGCGGCTCCCGGTGGTGGACGAGGAGGACCGGCTGATCGGCATCGCCACCCGGCGTGACCTGCTGCGGGTCTTCCTGCGGACGGACGACGAGATCCGTCGGGAGGTGATCGACGAGGTCCTCACCCGCGCCATGAGCCTGCCGCCCCACACCGTGTTCGTCTCGGTCGACGACGGCATGGTCAAGCTGGAGGGACGGCTGGAACACCGCGGCGACATCCCCCTGGTCCTCCAACGGACCTGGCGGATCGACGGAGTCGTCGGCGTGGTGAACAGCCTGACCTTCCGCGTCGACGACAGTTCTTCAAGCCTGCGGCGGCACCAACCCCTGCCGCACCGCGAACAGCGCGGCCTGGGTGCGTGAGGTGAGGCGGAGCTTGCGCAGCACGTTGCTCACGTGGGTGCGGGCGGTCCGCTCGCTGATCACCAGCTCGTCGGCGATCTGCTGGTTCGCCCGCCCCTCGGCGACGAGGACCAGGACGTCGCGTTCCCGGCCGGTGAGCGCGGCGAGCCCGGTCGGCGGCGAGACGATCTCCTGGGTGAGCCCCCTGGCCACGGCGGGGTCGAGGAAGACCTCGCCGCGGGCGGCAGCGCGGATCGCGGCGACCACCTCACCGGCCTCGGCGTCCTTGAGGAGATAGCCGGCCGCCCCCTGCTCGAGCGCGGTGTGGACGCGTTCCATCTCGCCGAAGCTGGTGAGCACCACGACCCGTACGCCGGGGTGGCGCTGGCTGATCGTTCCGATCGCCGTCGCCCCGTCCATCTTCGGCATGATCAGGTCGATCAGCACCACGTCCGGCAGCTCCCGGTGTGCCGCCATCGCGTCCAGCCTGGT
This sequence comes from Streptomyces ferrugineus, assembly GCF_015160855.1. NCBI lineage: Bacteria > Bacillati > Actinomycetota > Actinomycetes > Kitasatosporales > Streptomycetaceae > Streptomyces > Streptomyces ferrugineus. The sequence continues at coordinate 6,266,734 of NZ_CP063373.1, forward strand.
GAGCGCCTCCTGCCCGTCGGCGGCCTCCGCGGCCACCTCCATGTCGTCCAGGACCTCGAGATAGGCGCGGATCCCCCGGCGTACGACGGCGTGGTCGTCGACGATCAGGACCCGGATGGAGCTGCTTCCGGCGTCCCCCGCAGCGGCACCGCCCGCGAGTTCCCCCGGTGGCCGTCCGCGACCTCCGGGACTCGTACCGGAAGGGGTATGACGATGCGCACGGTCGTGCCGCTCCTCGCGCCGGACCTGATCCTCATGGTGCCGCCCCATCGCTCCGCCCTCTCCCGCATCGTCGTCAGTCCGTAGCCGTGCTCCCAGGCCTGCCCGCCGGCCGTACGGTCGCTCTCGCCCTGCGGCGCGGTGCCGCGACCGCCCGAGGCCGCGAGCCCACGGCCGTCGTCGCGGACGCTCGCGGTCAGGGTGTGGTCGTGTACGCCGAGGCGGATGGTGACGGCGGTGGCCTCCGCGTGCTTGACCACGTTGTGGATGGCCTCCGCGACGATCCGGTACATGTCCTCGGCGAGTTCCGCTTCGACCGCGTCCAGTTCCCGGCCGCACAGCAACCGGATGCTGAGGCCGGTCCGGTTCTCGGTGCTGGTGACCAGCGCGCTCACCGCGTCCTCCAGACCGAGCCGGGTGGAGGAGGACGGACGCAGTTCGTGGACCATCGCCCGCAGGTCGGCCAGGACGGTCCGCGCGAGTGCCCCGACCTCGCCCGCGAAGGCCCGCACGGAGTCCGCGGGGACCGCTTCGCCGCGCGCGCCCAGCACCCCCACGGCGTTGGCCTGCATCCCGATGGAGAACACCTGCTGGACGATCGAGTCGTGCAGGTCGCGGGCGAGGCGCTGGCGCTCGTTGCGGCGCGCTCCCTCACGCTCGCGCTGGAGCAGTGTGGCGTAGTCGACGGCGAGGGCGGCCTGTTCCGCCATGCCGGCGAGGAACTCCAGCGTCCGGCCGCCGATCTCCTGCCCCGGCGCGAAGTAGGCGTTGAGCACGCCCTCGGCGCGGCCTCGTGCCGTCAGCGGAACGCTGACGAAGGAGTCCCAGTTCAACTCCCCGAGGTAGGCGTGGAGCGGCTCCCATGCCGGGTCCTGGCGGATCTGCGCCCACCGGTGGGGGACGACGATCGGTCGGCGCTCGCGCAGCGCGTCCAGCATGCACAGCCGGGCGCCCCGGTCGCGGCACTCCAGCAGCCGGTCGAGGAACACTTCCCAGGGCCGCAGCCCCGCGGAGCCCATCAGCCGCAGTTCCCGGCCGGTGCTGTCCAGGATGAGGATCTGGGCGCCGGCCAGCCCGTCGGCCTGGACGATCTGACGCGCCACGGCCTCCAGCGTGGAGCCGAGCGAACCCTCGGAGGCCAGCGCGATCGACGTCTGGGCCAGGGCCGCGATCCTGCGCTGCCGGTGCCGTTCGTCGGTCACGTCGCGGAACGACACGACCGTGAGCGTGGGGTCGGCGCCCGATGCACGGGCCCGGTAGGCGAACTCGCGCCGCGGTCCGTGGGCAGGCGCCCAGAGGGCGACCCGCTCCTCCGAGTGCACGCAGTGGACCGAGCGGTCCTGCGCCGGCCCCGCGGCGGCAGTCCCCGCGAGCGCGAACGGGGCGGGCCCACCGAGCAGTTCGGCCTCCTCCACCACCCCGAACAGCGCGAGAGCCGCCGGGTTCAGCCGGACGAACCGGCCCGCGCGGTCCAGTACGGCCAGGCCGTCCGGCGCCATGGCGGCGACCTCGTCCCACCCGATGAACGGCGTACCGGACATGACCGATCTCCTCGTCATCGTCGTCGTCGACGAGCGCTGTGCATCGTACGCCGACGCATTCGGGGTAGGCCTACGTCATTCGACCTGTTCCTCGGCAGGTCGAAGCGCCGGACCGGCTCGGTCATTGCTCTCGTTCCCACGGGGACGTCCGCTGGCTACGTTGAGGGGGCCCCTGCGGGTCACTGAGCCGACGAGAGATCCGCAGGGCCGCACGGTCAGGACGAGGAGGTCCGAGGCATGGACGTGTCGATCGGCACGATCTGGGAGGCGGTCTGCCGCGCGCTGCCCGATGCCGTCGCCATCGCGGAACCCGGCCGGGAGACCACGTACCGGGAGTTCGACGAGCGCGCCGCACGGCTGGCCGGAGCGCTGGAGGAGGCCGGGGTGGGCGAGGGCGACACCGTGGCCTGCTACCTGTTCAACGGGGCCACCTACCTGGAGACGGTCTACGCCGCGTTCAAACTCGGCGCCGTGCCCGTGAACGCCAACTACCGCTACACCGACGAGGAACTCTCCGGACTCCTCACCGACGCCGACGCGGCCGCCGTCGTGTTCAGCGGCGCCCTGGCCGACCGGGTCACGCACGCGGCCGGGCACGTACGCACCCTGAAGCTGCTCGTCAGAGCGGGCGCACCGCCTGCCGAACGCCCGGCCGGACCCGACGTGCCCGAACTCGAGGAATTGCTGGCCGCGCACGCACCACGCGCACCGCGGCCGCGTCCCGGATCGGACCGGCTCTTCATGTACACCGGCGGGACCACGGGCAGGCCGAAGGGCGTCATGTGGCGCCAGAGCGACCTGCTCCACTCCCTCGTGGTCCCGATCTTCCACCCGCTCGGTGTCACCGAACTCCCGGCGACCCTCGACGAGTCCGTGGCCGCCGCGGCCAAGGCCCACCACGAGCACCGTGCCCCGACCACCATGCCCGTCGTGCCGCTCATGCACGCCACCGGGCTGTTCAACACCATGGGCGCCCTGATGGTGGGCGGCCGAGCCGTCACGGCCCGGCAGGGCGGCCTGGACCCGGAGCACGTCTGGCACACCATCGCCGAGCAGCGCGTCGACACGGCCATCGTCGCGGGCAACGCGGTGTGCCGGCCGCTCGTCGACGAGCTCCTGCGTGCCGAACAGGCCGGGCGGCCGCACGACTTGGGCTCGCTGCGCAGGATCATCAGCTCCGGCACCGCACTCAGCGACGTGCTCAAGAAGGAGTTGCACGAGCGTGCCGAGGTCACGGTCATCGACGCCATCGCGTCGAGCGAGGGAGGCCCGTTCGCCTTCGCGATCACCTCGTCGGTACGGGACCTGCCCGCCCGTTTCTTCCCCGTGCCCGCGACACGGGTGATCGACGTGGACGACCGTTTCGTCGAACCCGGCGGCGACGGGACGGGCTACCTCGCCTACTGCGGGCCCATGCCGCTCGGCTACTACCGGGACCCCGCGAAGAGCGCGACGACGTTCCGCACCATCGACGGGGTCCGGTACGCCGTCCCCGGCGATCTCGCCACGATCGAGGCAGACGGCGCGATCCGGTTCCTCGGCCGCGGCTCCGGCGTGATCAACACCGGTGGGGAGAAGGTGCACCCCCAGGAGGTCGAGAACCTCCTCCTGACCCACCCGGCGGTGACCGACTGCGTCGTCGTCGGCGTCCCCGACGAGACCTGGGGCGAACGGGTGGCGGCCGTCGTGGCGGTCCGGCAGGACAGCGCCACCGAGCCCGACGAACTGCGCGACTGGGTCCGGCAGAGCCTCGCCGGCTACAAGGTGCCGCGTGCCGTCGTCCTGACGGACGCCCTGCCCCGCACCCCGACCGGCAAGCTCGAACTCGCCTGGGCCAGGCGGACCGCCGAGGAGGCCGCCGCGGGCGACCAGCGGCGATGAGGCAGCTCGTCCGGACCACCCGGACGATGCTCAGCAGCGGCGCACGGCGCCCGCGGACGCCGCGCGCCGGGCACGAGGTGCAGCGCCAGCCCCAACTCACGGGCGATGCGCGTCTGGGCCTACGGGTGGAGGTGGCACACGGCGGCGGAGAACCACGGCCGGCGGCGACTACTCCCAACTCCCCTGGCGACTGGGGCTGCTCACCGAGACGAACAGCACCTGCTGACCCGCCGGGTGAGGGTGCCACACAGAAGAAGGGCCCTCACAGGCTCTCGCCTGCGAAGACCCTTCGCACCGTCGGGACGACAGGATTTGAACCTGCGACCCCTTGACCCCCAGTCAAGTGCGCTACCAAGCTGCGCCACGTCCCGGTGCCCGTCTGACCTGGGGTTTCCCCCGGCCGAACGTGCACGGAAACAATACCGCACTCGGGTCGGTGGTCGCGCACCCGTTTATTCCGCACCCGTCTATTCGTGCCCGCAGCCCTCGGTGCCTCGCGGACCCGCCTCGGTGCCGCCGCTCAGGCGCACGCGCTCCTCCTCCGGCACCGGCGCCGCCCCCAGCTTCGCCGCGGCGTCCGCCCGCACCAGGTCCCGTATCGACCGCACCGAGAGCAGCGCTCCCGCGACGACGAGGCTCATCCCTCCGGCGACCAGGAGCACACGATCGGCGCCGAGGGTCGCGGCGGCCGGTCCGGCGATGGACTGGCCGACCGGCATCATCGCGAGGGAGCCCGCCACGTCGTACGCATGGATACGGTTGAGGACGTCGGCCGGGACCTGAGTCTGGACGCTGGTCGCCCACATCACGCTCCAGAAGGCCATGCCGGCCCCGGCGACGGCCGCTCCCGCCGCCATGGCCGGAACGCCCAGGCCCAAGCCGACCGTCACCGGGAAACCGGCGAAGGCGAAGATGCCCATCGCTCCGGCGCGGAGCATGCGGCGAGGACGCAGCCGCAGGGCGAGCAGGCCGCCCACGACTGTGCCCGCGCCGAAGGCGGAGTTGATCAGGCCGTAGAAACGGGGGCCGTGTTGCTGGACCACCTCCGCGGCGACGAGCGGGACCGTCGGGCCCCACACGGTGATCATGTAGACGCACCAGACGGCTATGACACCCCAGAGCCAGGTCCGGGCCCTGAACTCCCGCCAGCCTTCGGCCAGGTCGGCGCGGAAGGCTCTGGTTCCACGGCTGGTGTCGTCGCCATCGGACGGCCGGGTCCGCGCAGGCAGGCGCAGCAGCATCAGGCACAGTGCGCTGATCCCGTAGGTGGTCGCGTGAGCCGTGAACACGGCGCCGGGTGAGGCGAAGCCGACGAGCAGGCCCGCGAGGGCCGGGCCGGCGAGCTGGGCCGCGGCCTCGGCGATCCGGACGGCGCCGTTCGCCCCCTGGACGTCGGTGGCGAGCCGGCGCACCGTGCTTGCCACTCCGGGCTGGAACACGGCTCCTGCCACGCCGTTGACGAAGCCGATCGCGCAGATCTGCCACAGCACCACGTGCCCGGAGAAGAAGAGCACGGCGGCGAGAGACTGGGTGCACAGACGGACCAGGTCGGCGCCGATCATCAGCTTGCGGGTGCTGAAGCGATCGGCGATGACCCCGCCGAACACGATGAGCCCCGCGAAGGCGGCGGATGTCGCGGCCAGGGCGAGACCGACCGCGCCCGCGCCGTACCCGTGCAGCAGGAGGCCCGCTGCGAGGGCCACCGGCAGCATGGTGTCGCCGAGTTGGGCGACGGCGCGCGCGACGAAGAACAGGCCGAAGTCCCGCGACCACACCGGGCGCGCCCCGGCCTCCTCGCCCCCGCTCACGCTCCTCGCCCCTCCCCGACCGAGCCGTTCGCCCGGGCCCTCACACAAGCCGCCGTGGTAGCCGAGGCCCCCTCCGCCCCGGCTCCCGCACCAGCCCTCGGATCATGACACGGGGCACTGACAACGCCCCCAGGATTTCAGTCCCCCGTCGGCTGCCCCAGCTCCGGATGCGCCTCCAGCAGCCGGGGCGGGGCGGCCTGGCGCCAGGAGTCGGCGAGGATGTCGCGCAGTTCGTCCTCGTCCTCCAGGGCGGCGAGCCGGGCGCGCACCCACGCGAACTGCGCCTCGTGGTCGGCGATCCAGAACTTCTCCGGCTCGGCCAGGACCAGTTCGTCGCGCTCCTCCTTGGGGCAGCGCACGGCGAGGGAGGTCTCGTCCTCGGGCAGGGTGGCGAACATCTTGCCCGCGACCCGGAACGTGGGCATGCTCCAGGCGATCTTCTCCGCCGTGTCCGGCAGGGAGAGGGCGATTCGGCGTACGTCTTCGGCATCCGGCATGAGACGCACGGTAGCGCCTGCCACCGACAATCACCTGGTGAGAGCTGTGCCGCTCTGGAAAAGGGTTGGACGCGCTGCTGCCCGGGCCTGTAGCTTGCGGTCGACGTGACACCGCCCGAGGAGGTGAGACCCATGAACGCTGTTTCGATGTGGGTGCTCCCCCTTCCCGTCACGGCCGGGCGATTGACGTAGGTGTCGCCGGGAGCGCCTCGACAACAAGGCACTCCCGAGAGGCAACACCCATGGACTCTCCACAGTTCACCGCCGAGCCGTCGTCGAACGACACCGATCGCGCGCCACTCAGGTTCGACGTGATCATCGCCGGGTGCGGCCCGACCGGCGCGACGCTGGCCGCCGAACTGCGGTTGCACGATGTGCGGGTACTCGTGCTGGAGAAGGAAACCGAGCCCGTGTCGTTCGTCCGCGTCGTCGGTCTGCACATGCGCAGTATCGAGCTGATGGCCATGCGCGGACTGCTGGATCGCATGCTCGAACACGGAAGACGGCGTCCGGCCGGCGCATACTTCGCCGCCATCACCAAACCCGCGCCCCAGGGCCTCGATTCCGCGTACGCCTATCTCCTGGGCATCCCCCAGCCGGTCGTCGTCCGCCTCCTCGAAGAACACGCGATCCAACTGGGTGCGCGGGTCCGGCACGGTTGTGCGGTGACCGGTCTCGAGCAGGACGCCGAGGGTGTGACCGTCCGGCTTGCCGACGGCGCACAGTTGCGTGCGCGCTATCTCGTCGGCTGCGACGGCGGGCGCAGTACGGTCCGCAAACTGCTCGGCGTCGGCTTCCCCGGCGAGCCCTCGCGGACCGAGACGCTGATGGGTGAGATGGAAGTGGGGGTGCCGCAGGAGGAGATCGCCGCCAAGGTGACCGAAATCGGCGAGACCGATCAGCGGTTCCGGCTCCGGCCCTTCGGCGAACGGTCCTACAGCGTCATAGTCCCCGCCGCGGGAGTCAGTGATCGCGCGGAACCACCCACCCTCGAGGATTTCAGACAACAGCTGCGCGCCGTCGCCGGAACCGATTTCGGCGTGCACTCCCCGCGCTGGCTGTCCCGCTTCGGGGATGCCACCCGGCTGGCCGAACGCTACCGGGTCGGGCGGGTGCTGCTGGCCGGCGATGCGGCACACATCCATCCACCCACCGGTGGACAGGGCCTCAACCTGGGCGTTCAGGACGCATTCAACCTCGGCTGGAAGCTGGCCGCACAGATTGGCGGCCGGGCGCCGGAAACACTGCTGGACACCTACCAGGCCGAACGCCGTCCGGTCGCCGAGGACGTGCTGGACAACACCCGCGCCCAGATGGAACTGCACTCCACCGAACCGGGCCCGCGAGCCGTGCGCAGGCTGCTGACTGAACTGATGGACTTCGACGAGGTGAACCGCCATCTCCTCGAGAAGATCACCGCGATCGGCATCCGCTACGACTGCGGCGAGGGCCCCGACCTGCTCGGCCGCCGCATGCCCGACATCGACGTCGAACACGGCCACCTCTACGCTCTGCTGCGTCGCGGCCGCGGCCTGCTGCTGGACCGCACCGGACATCTGACCGTCGGCGGCTGGTCAGACCGGGTCGATCACCTCGCGGACCCCACCGCGGCACTGGACGTTCCCTGCGTCCTGCTCCGCCCCGACGGCCACGTCGCCTGGATCGGCGACGATCAGCAGGACCTGGACGACCACCTCGCCCGCTGGTTCGGCAAACCCGCCGACTGATGTCGCCCGAGCAACCGGAACGGCCCCGCCGGCACAGCGCCGTCGGCGAACCCACGGTCCACGTCCCCTCGTCGAACAGGAACTGAAGTCCGGCCCATGCCTTGTCCGGCCCGCCGTCGTCGGCGGTCCGGCGACGGGTAGTTGTCGATCGGGGCCGGCACAGGGACGTCGGGTCACACCTGCTTGTAGTAGATCGTCGTGGGCCACAGAACTCCGGCCGGGCTCGCCGCGTAGTCCGGAATCACCCCGGCCCGGGTCCAGCCGGCCGACTCGTACAGACGCTCGGCGCGGCTGTCGGTCTCGGTGTCCAGATGGAGGAGGGTGACGCCGGCCTCGATCGCCGCCTCCTCCGCGGTCGTCAGGAGTCTGCGGCCGAGCCCCTGCCCGCGTGCGTGCCGGTGCACCATCAGCTTGACCAGCTCGGCCCGGTGGCCGCTGTTGGGCTTGTCGGGGAAGTCCAGGCCGACCGTGCCCACGGTTCGCCCGCCCATGTGCGCCACCCACACCGCCAGCCGCCCGGCGCCGACGGCCGCCGCGCGCTCCTTCCACCAGGCCAGGGCCGCCCCAGGGTCGAGGGGAGCGAGGAATCCGACGGAGGCGCCGTCGTCCACGGTATCCATCAGCAGGTCGGCCAAGTCCTCGGCCCGGTCGAGCAGTTGGGTCTCGTCCAGTCGCGTCACGATCACGGCAGCACCACCGCCAGTACGTACCGCACGGCCTCCGGCCCCGCGCACCGGAACCGCGTCGGCCCCCACACCCGCATCCGCAGACAGTCCCCGGCACCGACATGGTGCTCGGCCTCCTGAACCGTCACGTCGAGTGCCCCTTCCAGCACCCATATGTGCTGCTCCAACCCCGGCACCGGCGGTCGGTCGTACGCGATGTCGGCACCCGCCGTCAGCCGTCCTTCGACGAGTTCGGCGCGCAGCCCGGTGTGCGGCGGCGACACGGATCGCCGTACGAACCCGGAGGCGCGGTCCTCCCACACCGGCTGCTCGGCCGCCCGTACCAGCAGCGCGGGCTCGGACTCGACCTCGCTGAGCAGCTGGGACATGGTGCGGCCGTAGACATGGCACAGGCGATTCAGGAGTGCGGCGGTGGGACTGGTCTCCGCCCGTTCGGCGCGGGAGAGGGTCGAACGGCTGATGCCGCTGCGTTCCGCCAACTCGCCCAGGGACCAGCCGCGTTCGGCCCGCAGCTCGGCCAGGCGTGCGCCGAGGCGGGTGTCGACCGGGTCCGGGGTCTCGCCGTCGGCTGTCGTGTGCCCCATAACTTGACTCACATCCGGGACGCTATCCCGGATATGAGACGTCCGGGTTACGGGCGGCTCACTTCGCGGTTCACTCCCCCGCCACCTCGCCCAACGCCTCCAGCACCGGCCGGATCAGGGGGTGCTCCTCGGCGCCTCGCCGTACGGCCGCGAAGACCCGGCGGGTGGGAGCCACCCCGTCCACGGGCCGTACGACGACTCCCGCGAGGTCCATGCCGCGCAGCGCCGAACGGGGTACGAGCGCCACTCCCGCGCCGGCCGAGGCCAGGGCGACGACCGCACGGAAGTCGTCCGAGGAGTGCTCCAGGCGGGGCTGGAAGCCGGCGTTCTCGCAGGCCAGGACCACCACGTCATGGCAGGGGTTGCCGGGGTAGGGGCCGATCCAGGTGTCCTTGGCCAGCTCCGCGAGCGGGACCTCCGGCGCGTCGGCCAGGCGGTGGCTGACCGGGACGACCGCGTCGAAGGGCTCGGCGTACAGCGGTACGTGCGCCAGGCGGGGGTCGTCGGCGGGCGGCGCCCCTCGGTACTCGACGGCCACCGCGATGTCGACCTGCCGGTCAAGCACCATGGGCAGGCTGGCGTCGCCCTCGGCGTCCTGGACACGGATGCGGATGCCGGGGGACGTCTCGGCGAGAAGCGCCACCGCCGGCGCGACGACCAGGGCGATACCGGTCGCGAAGGAGGCGACGGTGACCGTGCCGGCCGCGCCCGAGCTGTACGCCGCGAGCTCGGCCTCCGCCCGCTCCAGCTGGGCGAGGACGGCGTTGGTGTGGCCCAGGAGGATCTCGCCGGCCGGGGTCAGCCGTACGCCCTTCGCACCGCGCTCCACCAGGCGGTGGCCCGTCTCCTGCTCCAGGGCCGCGAGCTGCTGGGAGACCGCGGAGGGCGTGAGGTACAGCGCGGCGGCAGCCGCCGTCACGGTGCGGTGGTCGGCCACCGCACGGAGGATGTGGAGCCGCCGCGCTTCGATCATGCGATCGATTATCGCAATATGTCCGGGCCGGCCGGACGTCAGGCTTCCAGTTCCGCCCGGGCCGCGACGAAGGCGTCCACGGCACGGTTGACGTCGTCCGTCGAGTGCGCGGCGGACAACTGCACCCGGATCCGGGCCTGGCCCTGCGGAACCACCGGGTACGAGAAGCCGATCACATACACGCCCCGCTCCAGCAGCAGCTCGGCCAGCCGGCCGGCCTTCGCCGCGTCGCCGATCATCACGGGCGCGATGGCGTGGTCGCCGGGGAGGACCTCGAAGCCCTCCTGCGTCATACGGCGGCGGAACAGGGCGGTGTTCTCGGCGAGCCGGACGCGCAGGTCGTCCGCCGACTCCAGCAGGTCGAGGACCTTCAGGGACGCCGCCGCGATCACCGGGGCCAGGGTGTTCGAGAAGAGGTACGGCCGGGAGCGCTGGCGCAGCAGGGCAACGATCTCGGCGCGGGCGGCCACATAGCCGCCGGAGGCGCCGCCGAGCGCTTTGCCGAGGGTGCCGGTGATGATGTCGACGCGGTCCATGACGCCGTGCAGCTCGGGAGTGCCGCGGCCGCCGGGGCCGACGAAGCCGACGGCGTGCGAGTCGTCGACCATGACCATGGCGTCGTAGCGGTCGGCGAGATCGCAGATCTCGCGCAGGGGCGCCACATAGCCGTCCATGGAGAAGACGCCGTCGGTGACGATCAGCCTGCGCCGCGCGTCGGACGCATCCTTCAACTGCCGTTCCAGGTCGGCCAGATCACGGTTGGCGTAGCGGAAGCGGCGGGCCTTGGACAGCCGGATGCCGTCGATGATCGACGCGTGGTTGAGGGCGTCGGAGATCACCGCGTCCTCGGGGCCGAGGAGCGTCTCGAACACTCCGCCGTTGGCGTCGAAGCAGGAGGAGTAGAGGATCGTGTCCTCCTGACCGAGGAACGCGGAAAGGCGCGCCTCCAGCTCCTTGTGCACCTCCTGCGTGCCGCAGATGAAGCGGACCGACGCCATGCCGTAGCCCCAGCGGTCCAGGGCCTGGTGGGCGGCGGCGACGACCTCGGGGTGGTCGGCGAGGCCGAGGTAGTTGTTGGCGCAGAAGTTGAGGACCTCGCCGGGGCGGCCGCCCGCGCTGACGTTGACGGTCGCGGACTGCGGGGTGTCGATGACGCGCTCGGGCTTGTGCAGGCCGGCGGCGCGGATCTCGTCGAGGGTGGCGCGCAGGTCGTCGCGCACGGAGTCGAACATCATCAGTCCCTTGTGGAGGTCAGAGGGTCCAGTCGAGGATGACCTTGCCGCCGCGGCCGCTCGCCGCGTCGGCGAACGCCGCCTCGTAGTCGCGGTAGCCGTAGCGGCCGGTGATCACGGGCGCGAGGTCGAGGCCGCCTTCCAGCAGCACGGACATCGCGTACCAGGTCTCGAACATCTCACGGCCGTAGATGCCCTTGATGGTGATCATCGAGGTGACGATCCGGGCCCAGTCGACGGGGAACTCCTGGGCGGGCAGGCCGAGCATGGCGATGCGGCCGCCGTGCGTCATGTTGGCGATCATGTCGCGCATGGCCTCGGGGCGGCCGGACATCTCCAGGCCGATGTCGAAGCCCTCGCGCAGGCCGAGTTCGCGCTGCCCGTCGGCGATGCTCGCCTCGGACACGTTCAGCGCGAGGCTGACGCCGACCTTGCGGGCCAGCGCCAGCCGTTCCTCGCTCACGTCGGTGATCACGACGTTGCGCGCCCCCGCGTGCCGGGCCACGGCCGCCGCCATCAGGCCGATCGGGCCGGCTCCGGTGATCAGCACGTCCTCGCCGACCAGCGGGAACGACAGCGCGGTGTGCACGGCGTTGCCGAACGGGTCGAAGATCGCCGCGACATCGAGGTCCACGGGCACACGGTGCACCCACACATTGGCGGCGGGCAGGGCCACGTACTCGGCGAAGGCGCCGTCCCGTCCGACGCCGAGCCCGACCGTGGCACGGCACAGGTGACGGCGGCCGGCCAGGCAGTTACGGCACTTGCCGCACACCAGATGGCCTTCACCGCTGACCCGGTCGCCGACGGCGATGTCGGTGACGTCCCGGCCGGTCCCGACGACCTCGCCGACGAACTCGTGGCCGACCACCAGCGGGGTGCGGATCGCCTGCTGCGCCCAGCCGTCCCAGGACCGGATGTGCAGATCGGTGCCGCAGATGCCGCTGCGCAGCACCTTGATCAGTACGTCACCCGCTCCGACGGCCGGTTCCGGAACGTCCGCGAGCCACAGCCCGGGCTCCGCCTTCTCCTTGACCAGCGCCTTCAACGCTACGGCTCCTGTGCGTGAGTCCCGGCCGCGGGCATGCCGAGGGGAGCCCGCGGCCGGGAGGGGGGTGGATTCGCGTAGCAATCTGCCGTACGGCGGCGCCCGGGTCCATCGAGGATTTCTTAAGCGGCGCCACAGCTTTCCTTCACGCCCTGGGCCCGGCGGGAGTTCCACACCCGCACCACCGGCCCGGGCCCGGTCCCCGGAGTTCTCCAGACCGCTGTGTGTGCGGCGCCCAGTGGCTGTCGGCCTCGGCACGGTGCCGCCGCCGTGCTGCGGGTCGGCTTCCCGCACCACTTGTTCGTAGTACGCCACACAACTCCCGAACGGCGACGAGAATCGACGCTGGGTGCCCGGACCGCCGAGACCGGGCCCGGCGCCCCCGCAACGGACTCGGCCGACTGACCTGGAGCCGCTCATGACCACCGCACGGGACCTCGCGATCATCGCCCTCGACGCGGCGCCCGACCGCCCGGTGGAGCAGGGCGATCTGTCGCTCGCGCTCGCCGGGGCCGAGATGTTCGACCTGATCGAGGCGCGGGCCCTGGTCCTCGACGGCGACCGCATCCTGCCGAGCGCTCAGGCGCCCACGGGCGACCGCCTCCTGGACGAGGCCGCCTCGGCACTCGTACGACAGGAGCCGTACGAGTCGGTCGAGGACTGGCTGTGGCGCCGAGGACGGGCGTTGTCCTCGGCCTACGTGGAGGATCTGGAGCGGGTGGGACTGACGACCCGGCCGCGGGGCCGCCGGATCCCGCTGCGGACCGGGCGGACGGCGCCGGTGGACTCGTCGGCCCGGCGCCGGGCCGAGGAGCGCTGGGCGTTGGGCGATCCGGTGCTCGCCGCCCTGGCGGCCGCCGCCGGGATCCACGACGAGCCGGCCGACGGCACGGCGGAGCTCGACGACGAGACGGTCACGACCGTGCTGGCCGCCGTCGGCGACGCGGTGATGGAGCTGGAGGCCGTACGGCAGCGGCGGGTGATCGAGGACGCCGCGTTCGACAACGTCTGGCGCGGCTACTAGGGGTCGGCGGTCAGCAGGCGCCGCCCGGCAGGGCCGGACCAGTTGTCCCACGGCGGGGTCAGGTGTCGCGGCTGCGGCGTCAGAGAAGCGGCAGCCCGTCTCCCGCCCGCCGCTCCAGCCGGGTGACCAGGTCCGCCGCCGACGCCTTGATGGTGTCCAGCCCTGCCCTTCCCCACGGCCGCGGCTCCACGTCGACCACGCACACCGTCCCCAGGGCCATTCCCGTGGAGTCGATGAGAGGGGCGCCCAGATAGGAACGGATGCCGAACTCGTCGACGATCGGGTTCCCGGCGAACCGCGGATAGTCGCAGACGTCCTCCAGGACCAGCGCCTTGCGTCGCACCACCACATGGGGGCAGAACCCATGGTCGCGCTCCATGTACCGGCCCAGCTCCGGCTTGTCTTCATCGGCCCGCGTCAGCGCCACCCGGTGCCGCACATGCAGGCCGGCGAAGAACTGCCGGTTCTCGTCGATGAAGTTGACCATGGCGTACGGCGCCCCGGTGAGCTCGGCGAGATGGTCCGCGAAGACGTCGAGGGCCGGGTCGGCGTGATCCCCCAGACCCAGTCCAAGCAGCCGCCGGGCGCGGGCGGGAGCCTCCTTGTCCTCGGGGGTCAGCAGCAGGCGAGCGACCGGGTGGGGTGGGCCGTAGCTCATGGGCGGGTTCCGTCGCTGTGGGCGTACGTCATATGCGGCTCCGTGCCTTGTGTGCGGGTGTCACATGTGGGCGCCATGGCTTGGCGCGGGCGCCGGGGTGTGGGCGATGAGGTGCCGTACCAGGGTCAGCAGGGTCTGGACACCGGAGCTGGAGATCCGCGCGTCGCAGCGGACGACGGGGATCTCCGGGTCGAGGTCGATGGCGGCACGGACCTCCTCCGGGTCGTACCGGTAGGAGCCGTCGAACTCGTTGATCGCGACAATGAAGCCGAGACCCCGCTGTTCGAAGAAGTCGACGGCCGCGAAGCAGTCCTCCAGGCGCCGGGTGTCGGCGAGGATGACCGCGCCGAGCGCGCCCTCCGAGAGTTCGTCCCACATGAACCAGAACCGTTCCTGGCCCGGCGTGCCGAACAGGTACAGGACGTGTTCCGGATCGAGGGTGATGCGGCCGAAGTCCATGGCCACCGTCGTCTCGACCTTGTTCTCGACGCCGTCGAGGCTGTCGGTAGCGGCGCTGACCGTGGTGAGCAGTTCCTCCGTGCTGAGCGGCGCGATCTCGCTGACCGCACCCACGAAGGTCGTCTTGCCTACCCCGAAGCCTCCCGCCACCAAGATCTTCAGTGCGGTGGGGAAGGGGTCAGAGCTGTCGTCGTAGTCCATCGAGCACTGCCTCCAGAAGAGCCCGGTCAGTCGGGTTGTGGTGGAACTCGGGGGGCTTGGTGGTGAGCGCCCCGCAGTCGACGAGGTCCGACAGCAGCACCTTGGTGACCGCCGCCGGCAGCTTCAGGTGGGCGGCCACCTCGGCGACCGAAACGGGGGCGCGACACAGATCGAGTGCCAGCTCGTGCTCGGGGCCGAGATAGCCGAGGGGGGTCGCCCCAGTGGCCATCACCTGCGACATGAGGTCGAGCGCGACGGTGGGCCGGGTACGGCCGTTGCTGACCGTGAAAGGGCGCACCAGCCGGCCGGCCGCGTCGTCGAGCCAGGGCCCGTCGCCGGCCGCGGTCACGTTCAAGGCCTCAGCGCCGAGGGTTCGACGGTGTGCTGGCGGGGCGCGGTGACCAGGTACGGGCGGACGCTCTTGACCAGCATCGCCATCTCATAGCCGAGCACCGCCGCGTCGGCCTCGCGGCCGGCCAGCACGGCGAGACACGTGCCGGAGCCGGCCGTGGTCACGAAGAGCAGGCTCGAGTCGAGTTCGACGACGACCTGGCGCACGTCCCCGCCGTCGCCGAAACGGACGCCGGCGCTGCGGCCGAGGGAGTACAGGCCGGAGGCCAGGGCGGCCATGTGGTCGGCGCTGTCGGGGTCGAGGCCGTGAACCGATTTCACGAGCCCGTCGCAGGAGAGGAGGACCGCACTGGTCGTGTGCGGTACCCGCTGCACGAGGCCGCTCATGAGCCAGTCGAGATCGGAGACATGAGCGGTCGGCGCTTCGCTCGCCATGGTGGATCGACTCCTTGAGGTACGAAGGTCTGCGGGAGCGCTGGGGGTGGGGGTGGACTCCCAGGCGGACGTCGAGCTGATCGCAGTCGTGGTCATCCGGCTGGTGCGCTCCCGTCGGGCCAGGTGGTGTGGTCGGTGCCGGGCGCGGGCCCGGGGTGCGGCTCGGTTGTGTGGGCCGGGTCCATGGGCGATGCGCCCATGGAGGGCCGGGCGGTCATGGGGGTCACATCCATGTGGAGTGCATCCACGGACGTCGGGCGCAGAAGTGTGGGCTGCGACCGGTCCGTGTCGAGGCGCGTCGGCTCCGGGTGGGACGACGTGGTGTCGGAGTCCGTGTGCGGCGACGGGGTGTACGCGGGGGTGGTGCCGTGGGTGGTGGCGGTGTGCGCCGAGTCCATGTGGCCGACGTTCACGCTGCTGCTCACGCTTGTGTGACCCAGGAGTGTGTGGCCCGAGGCTGTGCGCGTGGCGTCCACATGGCTCGCACCCATGTGCCCCGGATCCATGTGCCCCGGATCCATGTGTCCGCCGCCCATGTGCCTGCCGCCCATGTGCCTGCCGCCCATGTGCCTGCCATCCAGATATCCGTCACCCATGTGCTCGGCATCAAGGGATCCGCCGTCCACATGCCCGGCACCCTTCGGCCCGGCACCCATGTGGCCTGCCTCCACGTGCCCGGCCTCCACAGTCCCGCCGGCCACATATCCACCGCCCACACGCTCGGCATCCCCACGCACCGACTCCATGTGCTGCTGTGTCTCGGCCAGCCCGATCCCCCGCTGGAAGGCCGCCATCAACCCCGGGTCGTGCCCGGCGAGAGTGTCGGAGTCCTGGCGCGGTGCGGGGCCGTCGCGGAGCTGAGGCGCGATGTGCTCCTGGGCGCGGCGTCGGGGAAGTTGGGGCTTGCCCATGGTGCCGCGGACGGTGCTGACGCGCGGGGTCGGCGGAGCGACGGTGTTCTCCTCGACGAGCCGGCGTTCGTCGGACCTGATGCCGGGCACGGCCTCCGCCGGGTTGGCCCGTTCCCCCCGGGCGCCGCGCACGGGCAGCGGCGCCGGTCCGTCGCCGTTCCCTCGCGGAGCCCCGCCCTGTCCACCGGCCTGCGCCTGTTGCCGACGCGACGCGCCCTGCGAGACCTGCGATACCTCGCCAACGCCCCGCTGCCCGCCATGCCCCGATCCGGCCGACCCATCAGGACCGGCAGGACCGGCCGGCCCAGCAGATCCAGCGGCCGTCCCGGCAGAGCCCGCCGACCCCGCAGGTCCGCCCGCCCCGCCAGCACCGGCCGATCCAGCCGACGCGCCCCCCGAGGCGTGCCTCCGACGCGGCTGCGGCGCCTCCGGAACCGGCGCTTGCGCCGGCTGCTGCGGACGGGCCTGCGACGGAGGCTGCGGCGATACGCCCGTGCCCCCGCGCGCCCCCGGTTCCGTCCCCAACAACCCCTGCGGCACGACGAGTACGGCCTGGACACCGCCGTAGATGTTGGTCTGCAGTCGCACATGGATGCCGTGCCGCTTCGCGAGCTGCGAGACGACGAAGAGCCCGATGCGTCCGTCCGCCAGCAGGCTGGCGACGTTGACCTGGTCGGGGTCGGCGAGCAGGGCGTTCATACGGCTCTGCTCACCGACGGGCATGCCGAGCCCGCGGTCCTCGACCTCGACGGCGAGCCCCGAGGTGACGAGGTTGGCGCGCAGCAGTACCTGGGTGTGCGGGGCGGAGAACACCGTGGCGTTCTCGACGAGTTCGGCCAGCAGGTGGATGACGTCGGCGACGGCGTGCCCGCGCAGGGTGCCGTCGATGGGCGGTACGAGCTTGACCCGGGAGTACTGCTCGACCTCGGCGATGGCCGAGCGCAGCACCTCGGTCATGGAGACCGGGTTGCTCCACTGCCGGCGGGAGACGGCGCCGCCGAGCACCGCGAGGTTCTCCGCGTGGCGGCGGATGCGGGTGGCGAGGTGGTCGACGTGGAAGAGCCCCTTGAGCAGGTCGGGGTCCTCGATCTCGTTCTCGAGCTCGTCGAGGATGGAGATCTCGCGGTGCACGAGCGACTGGAGACGCCGGGCGAGGTTGACGAAGACCTCGAGCTTCTGTTCGCTGCCCGCCTGGGTGGAGAGCTGGGAGGCCTGGACGACGGCGGTGACGGCGCCGTCGTGGGCGCGGGCCAGGTCGGCGGCGAGCAGTTCGAAGTCGTCGGCGCCCTCGGACGGACCGCTGCGCGGCTTGCGCTTGGGGGGCCCGTCACCGCGCCGCAGCGTCTCCACGAGGTCCCGCAGATCGGCCTCGCCGCGCGCGCTGCTGCGGCGCAGTGCGCGGATGCGGTCGCTCACGGACCTGGCTGTGCGGTTGGCGGCCACGGCGGCGATCAGGATGCCCGCCAGGGTCACCGAGACCGCTCCGGCGAGCACGCCCCACAGGGTGAGGCTCGGCCGTACCTCGGCGGAGCGCACGACGAAGAGCACGGCCGCGCAGGCGCTGAGGGTCACCGCGACGGGCGGCAGCACGGCCAGCCGCAGCAGTTGGGGCCGTATGTGGGTCTCGGGCAGCGCGGGTGCGGTGCGGGCGGCCGGACGCCCGTGCCGCCCGCCCTCACGGCGGTCTGCGCGTGCGGCCGGGGCGCGTAGTTGAGACATCGGGGTCCTCGTACTGGTCCGTCGGTCGGGGCCTGGGGGTGCGCGCGGTCTGCGCGGCCCGGGGCATGCGCCATCGCGATGTCGGTCGACGGAGCCGACGAATTCGGCTCCCTGTCGCCCGACGGACACCGACAGTAGTCGCCTCCACATCATGTGCGGTGGGCAGTTGACAAAGTCCCGCAGGTAGCGTCCCGCTCTGGTATGAGGCCTCGTACGACAGACCGATAACCCGCTCCACCGTTCGCCCACAAGGAGCAATCCAACGATCAGACCTGGTCAGAAGTGGTCACGAAGAAAAGTCGAGAGGCGGAGCGCTTTCCGCACTCCGCCCCTCCCGCCCTTGTCGTCCACCGGCCCGCCACGCCCTGGCCGGGACGTTTCGGCACCCCGCGCGCCCGCTCCCCCGATCCACGGAACGTCACCCGCCGTAGCGGCGCACAGTGCCGCACGGACGCCTCGCCGCACCCCCGTGCGCCCCGCGCGAACCACGACGAAGGGGCGCGAGGAATGTTCCCTCGCGCCCCAATACAGCCAGAGACCGATACCGCCAGACGCAGATGCCGCCGTCCGCAGATCCCGCCGTATACAGCCGCCGCCGTCCACAGATCCCGCCGTATACAGCCGCCGCCGTCCACAGATCCCGCCGTATACAGCCGCCGCCGTCCACAGATCCCGCCGTATACGGATCCCGCCCTACACGACCGCCGTGTCCCCCGCCTCCGAAGCGACCGGCGGCCACGTCGGCCACCCCCCGGCGGGCGCCTCGGCGACCTCTCGCCACCACGGCGTCACGGGCGGCACGGAGGCCGGTTCGAAGGGCTCGCCGCAGCGCGGCGCGGCCAGCGTGACCCCGGCCTTGTGGGTGGCCCGCATCATCCACTCGCCGGGCTCCGCCCACGGATGGGGCGCCAGGTTGAAGGTCCCCCAGTGGATCGGCAGCATGACGCCCGCCGTCGGGTCGCCGCCCTGGAGGTCCAGGTGGGCCCGAACACCCTCGTCCGGCGTCATGTGGATGTCGGGCCAGAAGTCCGAGTAGGCGCCGACCTGGATCATCGTGGCGTCGAACGGGCCGTGCTCGGCACCGATGTCCGCGAAGCCCTCGAAGTAGCCGGTGTCACCGCTGTGGTAGATCCGGTGCTCGCCAGAGGCGACGGCCCAGGACGCCCAGAGCGTGTGCTGGGTGTTGCGCAGTCCGCGGCCGCAGAAGTGGCGGGCCGGGGTGGCGGTCAGGGTCAGCCCGCCCACCTTGGTCGTCTCGTGCCAGTCCAGCTCGCGCAGCCGGTCGGCGGACACGCCCCAGTGTTCGAGGTGGCCGCCGACGCCGAGCGGCACGGCGAAGATCGTGTCGGTGCCGGCCAGCGCCTTGATGGTGGGCATGTCGAGGTGGTCGTAGTGGTCGTGCGAGATGACGACGACGTCGACCGGCCCGAGCGCGGCGAGCGGCAGCGGCACAGGGTGCAGTCGCTTGGGTCCGACGAAGGGGAACGGCGAGCAGCGCTCACCCCACACGGGGTCGAAGAGCACGCGGTGGCCGTCGATCTCCGCGAGGATGCTGGAGTGCCCCATCCAGGTCAGGCGCAGTCCGCCGGCGGGCGGCCTGGCCAGATCGGCGTAGGTGGTGGGGTGCACCGGCACGGTGCCCTTGGGGGACCGGCGGGGCCGGGCGTCCTTGTCGAAAAAGATCTTGGCGAACTCCAGCATCGATCCGGAGGGCCTGGTCCGGGCGGCGCCTCCGGGGTTCTGGAAGACCCCGTCCCTGAAGTGCGGCGATCTGCGGATGCGCGCCATGCGCTCACCACTGGGATCCACGCCGAAGGCCTCGGGCCGCAGGGCGCGCAGCCCGGAACTCGGGAGACGGAAACCGGCCACGGTACCTCCAGGTGGAGTCGGTGAGTATTTCCATTATGGTCGGCCCCGCCGACACTCCCGCCGACGCCCCCGAACTCCTCCGGTCGGGCAGGCTCCGGCGCTCCGCCCTGGGCCCCTCCGCCCGTGCGGATCCACCCCTCGCATTGACATGTCCCCGCCTCACTTTGATACTGACTCATCGTTCAGTAGCCGCGGCCCGCTGCCCTCGTTCCCGCGGACCGGCGCCGACCCCGGAGAACCACCCTCATGACCACGCCCCTGCTGTCGCTCACCTGGACCGACGACGTCACCGGCCGCCAGGGGTTCCTGGTGATCGACCGGCTGGTGCGCGGCGTGGCCAGCGGCGGGCTGCGGATGCGGCCGGGCTGCACGCTGGACGAGGTCGCCGACCTCGCCCGCGGCATGAGCTTCAAGGAGGCCCTGCACTACGACCCCGAGGCGCGGTACGTCCCGCTGGGCGGCGCCAAGGGCGGCATCGACTGCGATCCCCGGGACCCGGAGGCGTACGGGCTGCTGGTGCGCTACCTGCGGACCATGCGGCCGTACGTCGAGAGCTTCTGGACCACGGGCGAGGACCTCGGTCTCACCCAGGACGTGGTCGATCGCGCGGCGGCCGAGGCGGGGCTCGTCTCGACCGTCCAGGCGGTGTATCCGCTGCTCGACGACGAGGCGGGCGGCCGGCGGCGGCTCGCGGAGGCGTTCGCGGTGGAGGTCGACGGCATCGGGCTCGACGAGCTGGTCGGTGGCTGCGGGGTCGCGGAGTCGGTGCTGACCGCCCTGGACCGGGCCGGTGTGCCGTACTGGAGGACACGCGTCGCCGTGCAGGGCCTGGGGACGATGGGCGGGGCCACGGCGCGCTTCCTCACGCGCGCGGGCCTCACCGTCGTGGCCGTCGCCGACATCAAGGGCACGATCGCCAACCCGGCCGGCCTCGACGTCGAGGCACTGCTGGCGGCGCGGGACGCCTACGGCACCGTCGACCGCTCGGCGCTGCGCCCCGGGGACCGCGAACTGCCGGGCGACGCCTGGCTGTCGGCCGAGGCGGAGGTGCTGGTTCCGGCGGCGGTGTCGTACGTGCTCGACGGCGCGAACCAGGGACGCGTGACCGCCCGCTGGATCGCCGAGGCGGCCAACATGCCCGTACGGCCGGACGCGGAGGAGCTGCTGGCCGCACGCGGCATCACCGTGCTGCCGGACGTGGTGGTCAACTCGGCCACGAACGCCTGGTGGTGGTGGACGCTGTTCGGGGACGTCGGCCCGGACGCGGACGAGGCGTTCGCCCACACGCGACGCTCGATGCGCGCCCTGACCGACCTCGTGCTCGCCCGCGCGGAGGCCGACGGGACGGCACCTCGGACGGCCGCGCACGCCATCGCGGCGGACCGGCTGCCGGTGATCACCGAGCGGTTCGGCCGGTACGGATGACCGTGGCCGTGCGGGACCCCGCTCGACCGCGGCCCGGGGACGGCTCAGGGTGAGGCCTTAGGGTGTCGACGTGGCACGAGTGCGGTTGAGCGTGGCGGAGCGGCGCGAGGAATTGCTGCGCGCCGCCGTCGAGCAGATAGAGGCGCGGGGCGTCGCGGCGGTCAGAATCGCCGACGTGGCCTCGGCGCTCGGTGTGAGCAACGCGCTGGTGCTCTATCACTTCGCCACCAAGGAGAAGCTGGTCGCGGCCGCGTTCACCCATGCGGCCGAGGGCGATCTGGCCCAGCTGCGCAAGCTCCTGGGCCGCCGTACGACGGCGCTGCGACGGCTGCGGGCGGCCGTGCGCTGGTATGCGCCGACCGGGCAGGCCAAGGGCTGGCGGCTGTGGATCGAGGGCTGGGCGGCGGCGCTGCGCGAGCCCGCGCTGCAGGAGGTCACACGGGATCTCGACCGGCAGTGGAAGGGCGCCATCACCGACGTCATCGCCGAGGGCGTGGCCGCGCAGGAGTTCAGCTGCCCCGACCCCACCGGCGCGGCCCTGCGCCTCACGGCGCTGCTCGACGGACTCGCCGTACAGCTCACGTCGTACTCGGGCGCGGTCTCACGCGCGCGTGCCCAGGAGTGGGTGGACGAGGCGCTGGCCCGGGAACTGGGGCTGGAGCGGGAGGCGTTGACGGCGTCGGCGCGGTGATCCCGACGGGCAAGGGCGCCGAGTTCCCTGCCGAGGGCATGAGTCGGGGCCGTACCGATCAGGTGTCGGTACGGCCCCGACCCGCCGGTGCCTCGGGAGCCGCTCTCAGGCCACCGACCCGATGCGCATCTTGATGTCGTCCGGGGACAGCGCGCCCTTGGCCGTGACATGGTCCCCCGACGACTCGCCGCGCAGTCGGCGGCCGATCCACGGCACGAGGTACTCGCGCGCCCAGTGCACGTCGTCGCGGCGGACCTCGAGGGTGCCGCGGGGCGGGAGCGGCGGCCACGGCTGGTCGGGATCGGCCGGGACCTCCAGGCCGAGCACCTGGCCCGCGCGCAGCGCCACGCGCGTGTGCCCGTCGGCAGACAGGTGGAGCCGGTCGTCGTCCCAGGCCCGGCGGTCCTGAACGCACTTCAGGGACCACAGGTCGAGCACCGGGCAGCCGTACCGGTCGGCGATGGCCCGCACATGGCCGTTGTACGTGGCGATCTTGCCGCGCAGATGCTTGAGCACGGGCACGCCACGGGTGTCGAAGCCGGTCGTCACCATGACGGTGCCGACGGCTGAGGTGAGCCGGACGATCGCCCGCTCGAATCGCTCGGCCACCTCGTCGGGGTCGGTGCCGGGCCGGATGATGTCGTTGCCGCCCGCGCAGAACGAGACCAGGTCCGGGGCCAGTTCCACGGCTTGCGGAAGCTGGTCCTCGACGATCTGGTCGAGAAGTTTGCCGCGCACGGCGAGGTTGGTGTAGTCGAAGTCGCCCTCGGGCCGCCGGTCCGCGAGGAGAACCGCGAAACGGTCGGCCCAGCCGACGAACGCCCCGTCGGGGCCGGGGTCGCCGACGCCCTCGGTGAAGCTGTCCCCCACCGCGACGTACGACCCGATCACTGATCTGCTGTCACTCTTCGAATCGCCTGCCACGTCGGGACATGATTCACCTTCGAATGTGACCTACGCGACCGTAGGAAAGGGTTGACGAGCGGTGAGATAAGCCACTGCCAAAGTGTTCACCAAACCCGGAATAACCCTCTGAACTGGGGTGTTGTCGGCGCACATCGCCGCCGAACCGCG
The DNA here is from genome assembly GCF_015160855.1 of Streptomyces ferrugineus. Classification (NCBI taxonomy): domain Bacteria; kingdom Bacillati; phylum Actinomycetota; class Actinomycetes; order Kitasatosporales; family Streptomycetaceae; genus Streptomyces; species Streptomyces ferrugineus. The sequence goes on from NZ_CP063373.1 coordinate 6,289,747, forward strand.
GGCACGCCGAAGGCCGGACCCGGGGATCGAGGTCCGGCCTTCGGCCGTATGCCAGGCGGGCGTTGTCGCGCGGGCGACCGTCAGCCGATGCCGACGCCCTTGGAGCGGAGGTAGGCGACCGGGTCCACGTCCGAGCCGTAGTCCGGCGAGGTGCGGATCTCGAAGTGCAGGTGCGGCCCGGTCACGTTGCCGGTCGCGCCGGAGAGGCCGACCTGCTGGCCCGCGGTCACGGTCTGGCCCGCCGAGACGGAGAGCGAGGACAGGTGGGCGTACTGCGCGTAGTGGCCGTCCTCGAGCTGGATGACGACCTGGTTGCCGTAGGCGCCGCCCCAGCCGGCCGAGACGACGGTGCCCGCGCCGACCGCCTTGAGCGAGGTGCCGGTCGCGGCGGCGAAGTCGACGCCGGTGTGGTAGCCGCTGGACCACATGCTGCCCGCCACCTTGTATCCGGTGCCGAGGGAGGCGCCGGCCAGGGGGGCGGAGAAGCCCTTGACGGCGCCGGTCTCGGCGGCCGTGGTCGTCTTCGCGGCGGACTTCGAGGCGTTCGAGTCCTTCGAGGAGGACTTCGAAGAGGAAGACGGCGCGGAGGACGAGGACTTGGGGGTGCTCGTCGTGGCCTTCTTGCCGCCGATCGTGAGCTTGAGGCCGGGGTGGATCAGCGCCGGGTCGTCGCCGACGGCCGCACGGTTGTCGGCGTAGAGCCGCTTCCAGCCACCGCTGACGTTCTGGTCGTCGGCGATCTTCGCGAGGTAGTCGCCGGCCTTCACCGAATAGGTCCGCACGGCGTTCTTCTTCTCGGGCGCGGCCTTCTTCTCGACGGTCTTCTGACCGGCGACCGGAAGGGACTGAACGGCCTTTTCCGAAACGGACTGCGAGGGAGCGGCGTGGGCGCCGGTGGCCCCCATGAGCGGAAGAGCGAGAGCGGCGCCACCGGTTCCGGCGACGGCGATGGATCGAGTGAAGCGCAGGGACTTCGGACGGCGGTGCTTACCCTTCGCGGGCATGGCGAATTCCTCTCCGGCGCCTGCGAGGTGAGCTGTCGGGTGCGGGCTGGAGATGCCCGGCCGCGCCGGAGCGCGACTTGACCCCAAGCCGTTCCGGAGACCGGAACAGGCGGTTGTACCTGTGGGTCCCCCGCTCCTGCCGTGCACGGGTGAGTCAGCGCGGGATCCGGGCGGCGGCAGGATTAGGCGTCCGTCCGGATTGGTGGCGAACGTAAGCGAGGAAGACGCACGGGAACAAGCGAGAGGTTCCATCCGAATGCGTTCCTGTTGATCCCCTGTGGGAATTACCGGTCACTGTCCGTAAATCATCGGAGCGTCGCCCGACACAAAGCCCCTTGAAAAGCACATGAATTACGTGAACATGACGGGCGACGCACGGTTACGAATATGACGCTCCTCACGTGACGTTGCTCCACCTTCCTTTAGCGCAGAGCGAGTTGGAATGAAGGCGCCAATTCGGACAGAACCCCTAGATGCGACGGAGGCGAATAACTGCCGCATCAAGGTCGCCGTGCAGACCGGCGCGCAGCCCGTGATGCACCAGTACGGCCCCTCGGTGAGTTTCGCCCGTTTCAAGGCATTCGTACGATGCTGTCGGGTCGAGGCCGCGCAGCCGCAGGGCCGGCAGGGGCTCACCGAAGCTCTGGGCCTGGAGCCAGGCGAGGACGACCGTCTCGTCCCCGAGCACGTACTGCACCGCGCTCAGCCCGCCCCGCGGCGGCCGCAGCCGGTAGAGGTCGCCGCGCTGCACGAGCGGGCGGATCTCCTTGTACAGCGCCACCCAGTCCCGGGCCTCGGCCAGCTCCTCCTCCGTCCATCGCGACAGGTCGCCGCCGACCCCGAGCACCCCGGCCATGGCGCTGACGAAGCGGAAGCGCAGGGAGCTGGCGCGGTGGTTGAGCATGGCGTTCGGGCTGTCGGTGACCCAGGCGGCCATGGCACGGGCCGGGTGGATCTGGCTGTAGCCGTGCTGGATGGCGAGCCGGTCGAGGGGGTCGGTGTTGTCCGAGGTCCACACCTGGTCCGTACGGCTCAGCACGCCGAGGTCGATCCGTCCACCGCCGCCCGAGCAGGACTCGAAGGCGACGCCGGGGTGCGCGGCGCGCAGCCGGTCCAGAAGGCCGTACAGGGCGTGCACGTGGTCGACCCAGAGGCGCTGCGGATACGGCTCACCGGGCCAGCCCGCGTCGGTGAAGCAGCGGTTGAAGTCCCACTTCACATAGTCGATCGGGGCGCTGGTGAGGAGCCCGTCGAGCTGTTCCCAGAGGTAGTCCTGGACGTCTTCGCGCGCGAGGTTGAGTACGAGCTGATTGCGGAATTCCGTCCGCTTTCGTCCTGGTTGATACTGAACCCATTCTGGATGAGCGCGATACAACTCGCTGTCCGGATTGACCATTTCCGGTTCGACCCAGATGCCGAACCGCATCCCGAGCGCGTGCACGTACTCGGCGAGCGGCTTGAGGCCGGACGGGAAGCGGTCGGGGTTGGGTGTCCAGTCGCCGAGCCCGGCGCGGTCGCTGGTGCGCGTCCCGAACCAGCCGTCGTCGACCACGAACAGCTCGACGCCGATGGCCGCGGCGCGCCGCGCGAGCACGCTCTGCTGCTCCTCGGAGATGTCGAACTCCGTCGCCTCCCAGGAGTTGAACAGCACCGGCCGGTCCCGGTCGGCGTCGGGGATCACATACGCGCGCTGGTACGCGTGCCACGCCCGGCTCGCCCCGCCGAAGCCGCCGTCGCTCCACAGGCCGGCGAAGACGGGCGTCGTGAAGGACTCCCCCGCCGCGAGGCGCAGCAGCCCCGAGTCGTCGTGTCCGGCCCCGCCGGTGATCTGCACGCGCGCGTCCGGCAGTTGGGCCACGGCGATGCGCCAGGACCCGGACCAGCCGAGGGCGCAGCCGTAGACCTCGCCGCGCTCCTCGGTGGCGTCCGTGTCGAGCGCGACCCAGGGGAGGTGCTGGTGGCCGGTGTGACCGCGGCGGCTGCCGATGACCTTCTCACCGCGGGTGAGCGGGGCCTGCGCCAGCCGGGACTCCGCGCCCCAGCGGCCGTGCAGCTGGGACAGCCGCCAGTCCTCCCGGTCGGGCAGCGTCCAGGTGGCCGAGTCGGCGCGCAGCAGCTCCAGGGCGCGTCCCTGGTTGTGCAGAGTCACCCAGCGCTCGATCACGTCCCCGCGCATCCGATAGTGCAGGGTGACGTTCAGCCCGTCGTCACAGAAGCGCAGCCGCAGTTCGTCACCCTCGGTCTCGTACCGCTCGAAACCCCACTCGGTGCCGCGCCGCTCCTCGGTGCGCACGGACAGGGCGGGCCGTACGAAGCGGGGGCCGCCCTCGACCGGGTACTCCTCGCGTCCGTCGAGCGGGGACTCGAAGGGCCGGTACTCCGGCAGCGGGCGTACGGCGAGGGCCTCGGCGTCGGCCAGCGCGATCCGGGGGCCCCAGTGGAGGTGCAGCAGCTCGTCGGCGTCGGTGAGATGGACGGCGTAGCTGCTGGTCGGCCCGGTCAGGAGCCAGGTACGGCCGTTGTCGGAGATCTCCAGCATCAAGCCCCCACAGAGACGAACAGGTGCGATCAAGTACCAACATCATCAAGGGCCGCACGCCCTCAAGGCAACGCCTGTGGACAACTCATTGGCCCTGGAAGCCATGTCGTATGGTCGAGAGCGCACCCCGTCGGCCGCACCGCCGAGCCGCGCCGCCGGGGCCGACCGGGAGGAGCCCCCGTGACGCAGCAGATCCCGTCGACCGAGCCCGAACTGGCCGGGGTTCGCAACTTCCGTGATGTGGGCGGACTTCCCACCGTGGACGGACGACGGGTGCGGCACGGAGTGCTGTTCCGCAGCGGCCACCTCGCCCACGCGACCGAGGAGGACGCGTCCTTCCTCGGCTCCCTGGGCCTGCACACGATCTTCGACTTCCGCAACGCGGCCGACCAGAAGCTGGAGGGGCCGGACGTCGAGCTGCCGGGCGTGCGCAATGTGAACCTCCCGCTGTCCGACCCGGCGGACGGCGCGGAGTTCTGGAAGATGGTCCGCGACGGCGACCTCGACCAACTGCGCGAGATACTGGCCGACGGCAAGGGCGCGAACCGGATGATCGTCTCCTACCGCTCGATCATCAAGGAGCGCACCTCCGAGCACTCCCACGTGCTGCACTCCCTCGCGGAGGACAGCGTGCCGGCTCTGATGCACTGCGCGGCCGGCAAGGACCGCGCGGGCCTGTCCATCGCCGTGACGCTGCTCGCCCTCGGTGTGGAGCGTGAGGCGATCGTCACCGACTACCTGGAGTCCAACGCCAAGCACCGCCGCTACAAGGTGCGCCGCAGCGGCACTGACGCCTCCGCGTACTCGCCCGAGGTCATGGAGCTGCTCAGCCCGCTGTTCGACGCGCGCGCCGAATACCTGACCGCGGCCTTCGAGACGATCGAGGAGACATGGGGCGGCGTCGACACCTACCTGGAGCAGGGTCTGCGGGTGACCCAGCAGACCCGGGAACTCCTGCGGGAGCGCCTGCTCGACTGACGTCCGGCGGCCACCGCGCGCCCGCGCCTACTTCGCGCCCGCCTCGAACAGGAAGTAGACGAAGGCCGCGAAGAGGTGCCCCACCGCGATGTAGATGATCAGCCGCACCCACAGGGCGCGCGGGAACTTCTCCTCCATGCCGCTCATGGCGTCTCTCCAGGAGTGTGGCCCAGGCACAGGGTGGCCGTGGGGCTCTGCAACAGGGTGTGGACGAACAGCAGCTCCACCCCGCCCTCGTCCTGGGCGGCGATGCGGTGCGGGGTGAGCGAGTCGAAGTGCGCGCTGTCGCCGGGCGCGAGCCGGTGCGCGGTGTCCCCGAGGCGCAGCCGCAGGCGCCCCTTGAGGACGTAGAGCCACTCCTCGCCGGGATGCACCCGCACGATGTCGCCCTGCGAGCCGTACGGCACATGGACGCGCAGCGCCTGCATCCCGCGGCCCGGCGCCCCCGCCTGCCAGTACGTCCAGCCGCCGGCCGCGGTCGGTTCCATGTCGCCGGCCCGCACGACGGCGTCCCGGTCGGCGACCCTCTCGCCGAGCAGCTCGGAGACCGTCGTACCGTAGATACGCGCCAGCGCGAGCAGCATCGGCAGCGAGGGCTGGCGCTGCCCCGTCTCCAGTCGGGAGAGGTGTGCGGGCGACAGCCCGGCGGCGCGGGCGGCCGCCTCCAGAGTGAGGGCCGCCCGGCGACGCAGGGCCCGGAGCTGGGGCGCGACGACGGGCAGGGCCTCGGCGGGCACCGCCGAATCGCCCTCGGGCTCGTTCTCGGGAGAGCTCATGCTCTCCATTCAGCCGGAGGCTTGCCTCTGCGGCAAATTTCTTGCCTCAGAGGCAAAAAACCAGGCAGCCCCGGCTCGGCCCATGTCTACCTGTTGGCGACCGCCTGCTTGATCAGCGTCTTGCCGAAGTCCCACATCAGCCCGCCCCCACTGTGCGCGTCGTCCATCACATCGGTGAAGGCGTCGACGAACCGGTCCACCTCCCGCTCCCCGATGATCAGCGGCGGGATCAGCTTGATCACCTCCAGGTGGTCGCCGGAGACCTGGGTGAGGATCCGGTGCCGCCGCAGCAGCGGTACGACGACCATCTGCGCGAACAGGCCCTTGCGCGCGGCCTGCAACATGGTCCAGCGGCTCCGCAGCCGCAGCGAGTCGGGGCGGCCGAACTCGATGCCGATCATCAGGCCCCGGCCGCGGACGTCGGCGAGCAGTTCGTACTTGTCGATGAGCGCCGCCAACCGCGACTTCAGCTGCTCCCCGGTCGCGCGGGCGTTGGCGACGATCTGCTCGTTCTCCAGCACGGACAGGACCGCGAGCCCGGCGGCCATGGCCTGCGCGTTGGACCCGAAGCTCGCCGAGTGGACCAGCACGCGGTCCATGGACGAGTAGACCTTCTTGAAGATCCAGTCCTTGCCGAGGGTGGCGCCCACCGGCACATAGCCCCCGGAGAGCGCCTTGGCCACGCACACCAGGTCCGGCTCGACACCGTCCTCGTGCTGGTAGGCGTAGAAGTCGCCGGTCCGGCCAAGGCCGGTCTGCACCTCGTCGGCGATGAGCAGCGCCTTGTGCCGGTGCAGCAGTTCCTGGGCGGCCCGCAGATAGCCGGGCGGCGCCGCGTGCACGCCCTTGCCCTGGATCGGCTCGACGATCAGGGCGGCCACGTCGCCCCTCTTCAACTCGCGTGCCAGGGCGTCGAGATCGCCGAGCGGTACGGCCGTGTCGGGCAGCAGCGGGGCGAAGCCGTCGCGGAAACCGGACTCGCCGTTGACCGACAGGGAGCCGGTGGTCAGCCCGTGGAAGGCGTGGTCGCAGTACAGCACCCGCGGTCTCCCGGTGACGAACCGCGCGAACTTCAGCGCGGTCTCCACCGCCTCCGTCCCGCTGTTGCCGAAGAACACCCGGTCCAGATGCGGGCTGTGCGCGAGCAGCCGCTCCGCCAGCAGCCCGGGCAGCGGCTGGCAGTCGAAGCGGGTGAGGTCGGCGAGAGAGGCGTCCAGGACGTCGTGCAGCGCCTTGCGGACGACGGGGTGGTGGCGCCCCAGGCCCATCACCCCGAACCCGGCGAGCATGTCCAGGTAGTCGTCGCCGTCCGCGTCCCAGAAGTACGCGCCCTCGGCCCGCTCGTAGACCTTGTCGAAGCCGATGGTGTGCAGCATGCGCGGGAGCTGGTGGTTGAGGTACCTGCTGTGCAGCTCGTAGCGCTCGGCTCCGCGCTCGGCGAGGAGGTGGCCGAGATCGAACTCCGTGGTCATTCGGCCTTCTCCTTGACCGGCACGACAGCACCCTGTTCAGGGTCGGCCAGGCCCTCCTCGGCCTCCTTGAGAGCGAGGCTCGCGCTGATCCGTCCGGCGACCTCCACGGGGGTGAGCCCGATGTCGGCCAGCACCTCGCCCCGCTTGGCGTGCGCGAGGAACTGCTCCGGGATGCCGAACCGCCGTACGGGCACGTCGACATCGGCGTCGCCCAGCGCCAGCGCCACGGCGGCGCCCACGCCGGACGCGCGGCTGTTGTCCTCCACGACGGCCACCAGCCGGTGCTGTGCGGCGAGGGGCGGGAGCGCGGGGTCGACCGGCTTGATCCAACGCGGGTCGACCACCGTGCAGTCGATGCCGCGGGCCTGGAGCAGCTCGGCGGCCTGGAGGCACACGGGAGCCATCACACCGACGGCGACGAGCAGGACGTCCGGCTCACCGGCGTCGCGGCGCAGCACGTCAAGGCCGCCCACCCGGTCGACCGCCGGGATCGTCGGGCCCACCGACTCCTTCGGGAACCGCACGAGGGTCGGCGCGTCGTCGCAGGCCACGGCCTCGCGCAGCTGGGCCCGCAGCTGGTCGGCGTCGCGGGGCGCGGCGATCCTGAGGCCGGGGACGACCTGGAGGATCGACATGTCCCACATGCCGTTGTGGGAGGCGCCGTCGGCGCCGGTGACGCCGGCGCGGTCCAGGACGAAGGTCACCCCGCAGCGGTGCAGCGCGACGTCCATCAGCAACTGGTCGAAGGCGCGGTTCAGGAACGTGGCGTAGATCGCGACGACCGGGTGCAGCCCGCCCGTGGCGAGCCCCGCCGCCGACACGGCCGCGTGCTGCTCGGCGATCCCGACGTCCCAGACCCGGTCCGGGAACCGCTCCGCGAACTTGCCGAGCCCGACCGGGTGCAGCATGGCCGCCGTGATCGCCACGACGTCCTCCCGCTCCTGGCCGATCCGCACGATCTCGTCGCCGAACACCGACGTCCAGGACGGCCCACCCGACGGCGCGAGCGGCTCGCAGGTCAGCGGGTCCATCACGCCGACGGTGTGGAAGTGGTCCTCCTCGTGGGCGAGGGCGGGTTCGTAGCCGCGCCCCTTCTCCGTGAGGCAGTGGATCAGCACCGGCCCGTGGAAGCGCTTGGCCCGCCGCAGCGCGGACTCGACGGCCCCGATGTCATGGCCGTCGATCGGGCCGACGTACTTCAGGCCCAGGTCCTCGAACATGCCCTGCGGCGCGAAGGCGTCCTTGAACCCCTTCTTCGCGCCGTGCAGGGACTCGTAGATCGTGCTGCCCACGAGCGGGGTCCGCAGCAGTACGTCCTTGCCCCAGGCCAGGACCTTCTCGTAGCTGTCGGTGGTGCGCAGGGTCGCGAGGTGGTTCGCCAGGCCCCCGATGGTCGGCGCGTACGACCGCTCGTTGTCGTTGACGACGATGATCAGCGGCCGGTCCTTGGCCGCCGCGATGTTGTTCAGCGCCTCCCAGGCCATGCCGCCGGTCAGCGCCCCGTCGCCGATCACCGCGACGACGTGCCCCTTCTCCCCCTGCACCTGACGGGCCTTGGCGAGCCCGTCCGCCCAGCCGAGCGCGGTGGAGGCGTGGCTGTTCTCGACGATGTCGTGCTCGGACTCCTCGCGCGAGGGGTAGCCGGACAGGCCGCCCTTGCCGCGCAGCTTGGAGAAGTCCTGACGTCCCGTCAGCAGCTTGTGTACGTAGCTCTGGTGACCGGTGTCCCAGACGATGCGGTCGACCGGCGACTCGAAGACCCGGTGGAGCGCGATGGAGAGTTCCACCACGCCCAGGTTGGGCCCGAGATGTCCGCCGGTCCTGGCGACCGCGTGCACCAGGAACTCCCTGATCTCGTCGGACAGTTCACCGAGTTCCGCCTCGGACAGCGCTTTCAGGTCGCGCGGTCCCCGGATGCTCTCCAGAATCGTCACGCTCGGGCCCCCTCTCGGTCCGTGCCTTGCTTCAGTTCACAGTCACTGCCGGTTTCCCCGTGACGGTGGGGGCGCCCGATGCGGCCCCGTCCTGTTCCATCTGCTCGGCGATCTTCATCGCCTCGTCGATCAGGGTCTCGACGATCTTCGACTCGGGGACGGTCTTGACGACCTCGCCCTTGACGAAGATCTGCCCCTTGCCGTTGCCGGAGGCGACCCCCAGATCCGCCTCTCGCGCCTCCCCGGGGCCGTTGACGACACAGCCCATGACGGCTACCCGCAACGGCACTTCCATGCCCTCCAAGCCGGCCGTGACCTCGTCGGCCAGCTTGTAGACGTCGACCTGGGCACGCCCGCACGACGGGCAGGAGACGATCTCCAGCCGCCGCTGCCTGAGGTTCAGCGACTGAAGGATCTGGATGCCGACCTTGACCTCCTCGGCGGGCGGGGCGCTCAGGGACACCCGGATGGTGTCGCCGATGCCCTGCGACAGCAGCGCGCCGAAGGCGACGGCCGACTTGATCGTGCCCTGGAAGGCGGGACCGGCCTCGGTGACCCCGAGGTGCAGCGGGTAGTCGCACTGGGCGGCGAGTTGCTGGTACGCCTCGATCATGATCACCGGGTCGTTGTGCTTCACCGAGATCTTGATGTCCCGGAAGTCGTGCTCCTCGAAGAGCGACGCCTCCCACAGCGCGCTCTCCACGAGCGCCTCCGGCGTCGCCTTGCCGTACTTCTGCAGCAGCCGCTTGTCCAGCGAGCCGGCGTTGACGCCGATCCGGATCGGCGTGCCGTGGTCCTTCGCGGCCCGCGCGATCTCCTTGACCTTGTCGTCGAACTGCTTGATGTTCCCGGGATTCACCCGTACGGCCGCACAGCCCGCCTCGATCGCGGCGAACACGTACTTGGGCTGGAAGTGGATGTCCGCGATCACCGGGATCTGGGACTTGCGGGCGATCGTCGCGAGCGCGTCGGCGTCGTCCTGCGTCGGACAGGCCACGCGCACGATCTGGCAGCCGGAGGCCGTGAGCTCGGCGATCTGCTGCAGAGTGGCGCCGATGTCGGACGTACGGGTCGTCGTCATCGACTGCACCGAGACCGGGGCACCGCCCCCGACCGCCACCGGGCCGACATGGATCTGCCGTGACACACGCCGCTCGGCGATCGGCCGGACCGGTACCTCGGGGACGCCCAAGGGGATGGCGGTCATGACGTCACTCCCGGTTTCCGGAGACCGTCTCGCGCATGGCGCGCAGCGACTCCTTGAGCGAGCCCATGGTGGCGAGGACGGCGGTGGGCTCGTAGCCGCAGTGCGCCATGCAGTTGGCGCAACGCGGGTCCTTGCCGCGGCCGTACTTGTCCCAGTCGGTGTCCTCGATCAGCTCGCGGTACGTCGGAACGTAGCCGTCGCTCATCAGGTAGCAGGGGCGCTGCCAGCCGAAGAGGGAGTAGTTGGGGATCGCCCAGGCGGTGCACGGGAAGTCGACCCTGCCCTCGAGGAAGTCGAGGAACAGCGGCGAGTGGTTGAGCCGCCAGCGGCGCCGGTTGCCGCCCGCGAAGGCCTTCTTGAACAGCTCGCGGGTCTGCTCGACGCCCAGGAAGTGCTCCTGGTCGGGCGCCTTCTCGTAGGCGTAGGCGGGCGAGATCATCATCTCGTCGACCTTCAGGTCGTCGTTGAGGAAGTTGAGCACCTCGATGATGGTCTGCGGGGTGTCGGTGTTGAAGAAGGTCGAGTTGGTGGTGACGCGGAAGCCGCGCCGCTTGGCCTCCTTGATCGCCTCCACCGCCTCGTCGAACACGCCCTCCTTCGCCACGGACTCGTCGTGGCGCTCGCGCAGGCCGTCGATGTGCACGGCGAAGGCGAAATACGGCGAGGGCTTGAACTTGTCCATCTTCTTGCGCAGCAGCACGGCGTTGGTGCACAGGAAGACGTACTTCCGCTTGGCCACCAGCTGCCGCACGATCTCGTCGATCTGCGGGTGCATCAGGGGCTCGCCACCGGCGATGGACACCATCGGCGCACCGGATTCGAGCACCGCTCCCACCGCCTGCGCGACGGGCATCCGCTGCTTCAGCACGCCGGCCGGGTGCTGGATCTTGCCGCAGCCCTCGCACTTGAGGTTGCAGGCGAAGAGCGGTTCCAGCTCGACGATGAGCGGAAACTTGTCACGCCTGCGGAGCTTTTGTTCGGCCAAGTAAGTAGCGACCTTGATGGACTGACGCAGTGGCATGGCCATCTGGCTCACCTCCTGGGGAGCAGCAAAGAACGGTGCCATTCGTAGAATGCGGGCAGAACGGCACGAAGGACGCGGAAAGCCGATATTCCACCGCGCAACGTGCCGATCCGGACGAGTTCATGTTCTGGAGCGTCCACGACCACCCGGACGGCCGCAACCGGGCGCTCGCCCGTGCGTACGGCGCTCAGAAGCGTGACCGCCGATTCCATGTCGACCGCGATTGCGCCGGTCCCGAGCAGATCGGACCGTTCCTGGCCACGGACGACATGATCGGAACCGGTGAGCGGCCCGGTGTGGACGGTGCGGCCGGGAATGGTCCGCACGAGTTCCTTGACGAGTAGGTCGGTTCCCACGCACGGAACGGTTCCCGCCGGATCCCGGGTCTCCTCGGCGACGACCAGATCGCCGGGGTGCATCCCGGGGGCGAGTCCCGCGCAGAAGCCGGTGGCCAGTACGGCCGCTCCGCTGAGGGCGGGGTCGGCCAGGACACGGGTGACGGTGCGTTCGGCCGCTCGGGGCCCCATGCCCGTACGGAGCACGGTGACCGGCCCGCCGGCCCCGCCGCGCTCGCCGACGCGCAGGGCGAACTGTTCGATGCCGAGCGCGCAGGCGATCAGCAGCGGGGCCGGGGCGGGCTGTGGGCTCATCAGCTCCCCTTGGCCTCGACGAGCGACGGCTCGGGCTTCTTGGCGAAGGGCTCCCCGTGCACATACCGGCCGAGCGCGGTGAGCGGGAAGACCTGCCGGTAGAGGTGGTAGTTGATGGAGAAGTCCCAGGGGAAGCCGGTGCCGGTGAAGTACGGCTCGTCCCAGGAGCCGTCCTCGCGCTGGGTGGCCGCGAGCCACTCGACGCCGCGTTCGACGGCCTTGGAGTCCCGCTCCCCCGCCGCGAGCAGCGCCATCAGGGCCCACGCGGTCTGCGAGGCGGTCGAGGCGCCCTTGCCGCTCCACTCCTTGACGTACTTGTAGGAGCGCAGGTCCTCGCCCCAGCCGCCGTCGTCGTTCTGGACCGACTCCAGCCAGGTGACGGCGCGGCGGATCGCCGGGTGCGAGCCCGGGATGCCGGCGGCCACGAGGGCGGGTACGACCGATCCGGTGCCGTAGACGTAGTTCACGCCCCAGCGCCCGAACCACGAGCCGTCCGGTTCCTGCTCGGCGAGCAGCCAGCGGATGCCGCGCCGGGTGCGCGGGTCGTGGGCGAGGCCCTCGACCGCGAGCATCTCGACGACGTGCGCGGTGACGTCCGCCGACGGCGGGTCGATGACCTCGCCGAAGTCGCAGAACGGCAGCCGGTTGGGGAAGGGGCTGGTGTTGTCGACGTCGAAGGCACCCCACGCCCCGTTCCGCGACTGCATCCCGAGGTTCCAGCGCACCCCGCGACCGATCGCCCGCTCCGCCCGCTCCGGGTCGTGGTGCTTGACCCGGCGCAGCGCGAGGACCACCTCGGCGGTGTCGTCGATGTCGGGGTAGTTGTCGTTGTGGAACTCGAACGCCCAGCCGCCCGGAGGCAGTTGGGGACGCCGTACGGCCCAGTCGCCGGGCCGGACGATCTCCTCGCCCAGCATCCAGTCGGCGGCCCTCACAAGCTGCGGATGGTCGGCGGGCACGCCCGCGTCCACGAGCGCGATGGTGGCGAGGCAGGTGTCCCAGACCGGTGACTGGCAGGCCTCGATCATCCGGGCCCCGTCCTCGCGCCACACGGCGAAGCGGTCCAGGGACGCCAGCCCCTCGCGCATCACGGGATGTTCGAGGTCGTAGCCGAGCAGCCGCAGCGCGATGATCGAGTACACCGCCGGCGGCTGGATGCCGCCCCAGCAGCCGTCGTTCTCCTGCCGCTCGATGATCCAGCGGGCGGCGCTGTTCATGGCGGCTCGGCGCAGCCTGCGCGGGGCGACCTTGCGCAACTGGTGCAGGGCCTTGTCGAGCCGCTGGAAGGCGCCGTCCCAACTGGCCGCCGGGGCGAGGGGCCTGGGCGGGTTGGGGTGGGCGGGGTCGGTGTGCAGTTCGTCGAGCGGGAACGGCGCGGGCCGTACCGGACGCTTCGCGGAGACGATCGTCAGGGGGACTATGGTCTGCCGGGCCCAGCATCCGAAGTCGTAGATGTTGAGCGGGAACCACTTGGGGAAGTAGATGAGCTCCGGCGGGAGTTCGGGCAGGTCCTCCCACTTCCACCAGCCGAACAGGGCCAGCCAGATCCGGGTGAAGACCCGGGAGGCGGCGATGCCGCCCTGCTCACGGATCCAGGCGGAGGCTCTCGCCATGTGCGGGGCGTCCGGCGCGTCGCCGGCCAGGCGGAGGGCGACGTAGGCCTCGATGGTGGTGGAGAGTTCGCCGGGGCCGCCGTAGAAGGTGGCCCAGGTGCCGTCCTCACGCTGCTCGCCACGGATGAACAGGGCGGCGGCCCGCGTGGTCTTCTCGTCGCGGATCCCGAGGAACTGACGGAGCAGCAGGTCCTCGGCGTCCATGGTGACGTTGGTCTCGAGGTCGCCCTTCCACCAGCCCTGGGCGTCCTGCTTGGCCAGCAGGAAGTCGGTGGCACGCGCTGCCGCGCGCCGGGCGGCCTCGTGCACCCCGGCCGCCACGGGTGTCTCGCTGTCGGTGTCGCTGGCCGCGGCTGCCCGGGGCGGCACTGCCCCGGTGCTTCCGTCGGTCGTCGCTGTCATGGCTTCCCCTTCGTGCAGTGCGACAGGTAGTGCGTCTGCTGTGGGTCCGCCGTCGGCCGGTGCGCTGGGTCCAGCGGCACCGGCCGGCGACTACGCGAGGGCTATTCGACCGATACTGATCATCTCTTTTCGCCCTGGTCGGGTCATCTCTTTCGTACGACGACGAAGTCGGCGAGCGCCGTGAACCGCTCCCGCACCTGCTCGGGCATGTCGACGGTGTCGAGGGCCTCGACGGCGACGGTGTGCTGGCGGCGCGCCTCCTCGGCGGTCCACTCGCGCCCGCCCGCCTCCTCGATGAGGGCGGCGCGGGCCGCGAACTCCTCCTCGGAGAAGTTCTCGAAGTCGCTGGCCTTGGCGTCGGCGGCGAGGATCTCGCCGAGCCGCTCGGAGGCGGACCCGCCCGCCGCGAGCGCCGCCACCACCGGCAGGGACTTCTTGCGCTGGCGCAGGTCGCTCCAGGTCTGCTTGCCGGTGGCGACCGGGTCGCCCCAGATGCCGAGGAGGTCGTCCACGGCCTGGAAGGCGAGGCCCAGGTGGTAGCCGTACTTCTCCAGGGTGTCGGCCGTGCGGTCGTCCGCGCCGCCGAGCACCGCGCCGATGGAGGAGGCGCAGGCGAGCAGGGCGCCGGTCTTGTTGCCCTCCATCTCCAGGCACTCCTCGACGCTGACGCGGTCGCGGTGCTCGTAGGAGATGTCCTGCGCCTGTCCGTCGATGAGGGCGCGGGTGGCGGTGGTCAGGCGGCGGGTGGCGCGGCCCGCCTCCACGGTGCCGAGCTCCAGCAGCAGTTCGTTGGCGAGGGCGAACAGGGCGTCGCCGACGAGGATGGCCTGGGCGGGGCCGTGCACCTTCCAGACGGTGTCGCGGTGGCGGCGCTGTTCGTCGCCGTCCATCAGGTCGTCGTGCAGGAGTGAGAAGTTGTGGACCAGTTCGACGGCGACGCCGCCGGGGACGCCGACCTCGGGCGCGGCTCCGGTGACCTCGGCCGAGAGCAGCGCGAGGGCGGGGCGTACGGCCTTGCCGCCGTCGCCGGCCGTGGGGTTGCCGTCGGCGTCGATCCAGCCGAAGTGGTAGGCGGAAACGGTGTCCATGGGAGGGGCCAGGCGGTCGACGGCCGCCCGCAGTACCGGTGTGGTCAGGGTCCTACCGCGCTCCAGGAGCGCGGTCACGTCCACCGCGGTCTCTCGAGCGGCCTTCTCGGCCGGGGGCACAGTGGGCACAGTCTCTCCTCTTGTCGCGGTACCGGGGGTGCGGGGGCCTGCCGCCGTGCGCTGGTTCAGCATCACGCCGCCTCCTCCACGTCGAAGAGGTGACTGGGGCGGGGCCGGCCCAGGGCGCTCAGCGCGGCTTCGGCCGCGCTCACGCCACTGCGGACCGCACTCTCCATGGTCGCGGGCCACCCGGTGGCGGTCCACGCTCCGGCCAGATAGAGGCCGGGGACTTTGGTGCGGGCGCCGGGCCGCAGCCGCCCGACGCCGGGGGTGGGAGCGAAGGTCGCGGTGCGCTCCCTGGTCACGAAGAAGTCCCTGACCTCGGCGCCGCGCGCCCCGGGCAACAGCCGCTCCAGCTCGGGCAGATAGCGCTCGCGAAGGGCGGCGACGGGTTCGTCGATCTCGTCGTGCGCGGCCGACTGGGACAGGGCGAGGTACTGGCCGTCCCGGAGCCCGGAGGCCTCGGTGCGGTCGAACACCCACTGGACCGGGGTGCCCAGGGCCGTGAAGAACGGCCTGCTGAGCACCTTGCGGTCGTAGACGACATGGACGTTGAGGATCGGCGCGGTGCCGATCTCCAGGAGCCGTCCGGGGGCGTCGAGGGCGCCGTCGGGCAGCAGGTCGTGCGCCTCGCGCTGGGCCACGGCGAGGACGACCGCGTCCGCCTGGAGCGTCTCGCCGGGAACCTCAACGCGCAGGCGTCCGTTCTCGTCAGAGGAGATGGAGGTGACGCGTGTACGGACCTCGATACGGACGCCCGCCGAGTCGAGCGCCTTGCGGGCCAGCCGGTCATGCAGTTCGCCCAGGGGGACGCGCGCCCAGCCGATGTCGGCCGCGCCCGGGTCGGACAGCAGACCGGTCTTGAACACCATCGCGGCGAGCCCCAGCGAGGCGTCGCCCGCGACCGCGTTGAGGGTGGCGACCCCGACCAGGTCCCACAGGGCCTCGACGGCACGCGCCGACTGACCGCGCGCGGCCAGCCAGCTGCCGAAGTCCTGGGTGTCCAGGGTCGGATCGGCGAGGTCGAGCCCCTTGAGCGCGAGCGCGGCACGACCGACCTTGGCGCGTTCGGCGAGGGAGAGATGCGGATACGTCGCCAGGCTCCGGCCCAGGTGCAGGGGTACGGGCAGCGCGTCGCGCCGCAGCCTGCCGAGCCGGCGGCCCTCGGGCCGGGCGACGTCGAGGACGGGCACGTCGAGACGATCCTGCAGCGGCGCCAGCGCCGATCCCTCGATGCGGTCGAGGAACCAGCGGTAGGCGGTGCAGCAGCGCAGATAGACGTGCTGGCCGTTGTCGACGGTGAGTTCGCCGCGCTGGAAGGAGAAGGCCAGGCCGCCGAGCCTCGGCCTGCCCTCGAGCAGGGTGACGCGCACTCCGGCGTCGGCGAGGGCGAGCGCGGCGGTGATGCCGGCGAGCCCGCCGCCGATCACGACGGCGTCCCGCCCGGAGCGTGCCGGGGTGTGAGCGAGCGACCCTTCCGGCCGCGTGCCGTCGGTCATCGTCCGCCCTCCCCTGCGCGACCGCCACGCCGGTGCTTGAACGCTGCACGGCCGGTCGTCTCAGTCAGGGACGCGGCTCGGCGGCGGAGGGTTGCCCGCCGCTTTTCGCCGGTGGCATCACCTTGGACCGGAATGTCCATCAGGCGCGCCTCCTGACGGTACGGCGGGTCGCATGCCGGGTGTCCAGACCGCTCAGGCCGCGCACGGCGACGTACGCCTTCTCCCGCCCGGGCAGCGAGACGCGGCCGCGCAGCACGGCCTCCGGGTCGCGCTCGATGCGGTCGAGCAGGCGGCGGTAGATGCCGGCCATGGCGGCGACACAGGCGCCGCTGCGCCGGTCGAGCATGGGCAGCAGCCGGTAGCCCTCGGCGAAAAGGGCGCGGGCCCGACGCACTTCGAAGTGCACGAGGCCCGCGAAGTCGGAACCCTCCGGTGGAGTCGGCCCGCTGAAGCCGGCCGAGCAGCCGAATTTGGCGAGGTCGTCGGAGGGCAGATAGGTGCGCCCTCCCTGGGCGTCCTCGCGGACGTCGCGCAGGATATTGGTGAGCTGGAGCGCGAGCCCCAGCGTGTCGGCGTACTCGGGAGCGCGCTCGGCGCCGCGCGCGCCCGGTTCCGTGCCGAAGACCCCGAGCGACAGCCGCCCGATGGCACCCGCGACACAGCGGCAGTAGGCCTTCAGGTCGTCCCAGGTCTCGTAGGTCTCGCCGCGTACGTCCATCAGGACGCCGTCGATCAGCTCGTCGAGGCCGCCGAGCGGGATCGGGAAGGTGTCGGCGGCGTGGGCGAGGGCGACGGCCACGGGGTCGATGTCGTCCTCGTCGACGGCCCGGTCGCGGATCCGGGTCAGCAGCCGGCGGGTGTCCTCGAGTCTGGCGACCTTGACGTCGCCGGTCAGGGCGCCGTCGCCGATGTCGTCGACACGGCGCGAGAACGCGTACAGCGCCGACATGGCGCGGCGTTTGGGCGTGGGCAGCAGCCTGATCCCGTAGGCGAAGTTTCGGGCCTGCTGTCCGGTGACGGCCTCGCAGTAGCTGTAGGCGGCGAGTACCGGTGCGGACGCGTGTGGTGCAGACTCCACGGTCCGGATCACCCCTCTCCTCGCAGAGTCACGCCCACCTCGCGCAGCAGCTGGCGCTTGCTGGCCTTGGGCGGGCCGGGAAGTACGTCGTATTCGGCGGCGGCGATCGCACGGATCGCCGCCCTTCCTCCCGCCACGAAACCCGCGAGCAGCAGCTTGAGCCTGCCGTGGACGCTACCCACCAGAGGGGTGCCTTCATTCAGGAGGTTCCGGGCACGTTCGGCTTCGTATGCAACCAGTGCGCGCACCGATGCGCCCGCTGTCTTCGCCGCGAGATCGGTTTCCTGGACGTGAAAGCGCTTCATGTCCGCGGCGGGCAGGTAGATCCGGTCACGGCCGAGGTCCTCGGCGACGTCCTGGAGGTGCTCGACGATCTGCAGCGCGGTGCAGACCGCGTCGGAGCGGCGGATCCGCTCGGGCGTCCCCGTTCCGGTGACGGCGAGGACGAGACGGCCGACGGGGTTGGCGGACAGTTCGCAGTAGGCAAGGAGATCGTCGTAGGTCTCGTAGCGCCCCACGAGCTGGTCCTGGCGGTTGGCGGCGATCAGGCCGAGAAAGGGCTCGGGGGTGAGCGAGCGGCGGCGGACCGTCGGCTGGAGGCGGCGCAGCAGGGGGTGGCGCGGTGTGCCGTCGAAGACCCGGCGCAGATCGGCCTCGAAGGCGTCGAGCAGGATCAGGGGGTCCTCGGAGTCCTCGGGCGCCACGCCGAGCAGCCGGGCGTCGGCGCCACCGGGGGCGAGATCGCCGTCGCCGATGTCGTCGACGAGGCGGGCGAAGCCGTAGACGGCCATGAGGTCGGCACGCCAGGCCCTGGGCAGGAAGAACGGTGCCACGGGGAAGTTCTCCGCGGCGGCCTTGTCGAGCGTGCCGCGCTCCGGATCGTCCGCGGGCGCGCCGGTTGCCCTCACCGTGGACTGCCCGGGGCGGGGACGGCGCAGGCGGATGCGTTCAGCCGGGGAGTTTCCGTAGCCATTGCCGTCACATCTCCCGTTCTACACCGCAGACCCAATGCGCACTATTTCGGACACGCCGCCCGGACGTCCGCGCCGCAGCCCGGAGAGAGGGGGTGGTGCCTTATCGCCCCACTTGCCGCGTTTCGGTACCGGTACAGCTTACGTTGTACAACGCAGCGTGGCCCGTGCGGGTGTCCTGCACATCACAACAACACACCGATTGGCGTCAAGATTCCTGAAGCCAGCCGGAGTTGACGTTTCCTTTGCAGACGCGGGCCCCGCCGGGACAGTTCCGGCGGGGCTCCGGGAAGCTCACTGGGCCGTACGGCTCATGTCCGGGTGGACTACTTGCCCGTGAACTTCTCGTACTCCTTGAGGACCTCGTCCGTCGGTCCGTCCATGCGCAGCTCGCCGCGTTCCAGCCACAGCACACGGTTGCAGGTGTCCCGGATCGACTTGTTGTTGTGGCTGACCAGGAACACGGTGCCGGCTTCCTTGCGCAGCTCGCGGATGCGGTCCTCGGAGCGCTTCTGGAACTTGCGGTCGCCGGTGGCCAGCGCCTCGTCGATCATGAGGACGTCGTGGTCCTTGGCGGCCGCGATGGAGAACCGCAGCCGGGCCGCCATGCCGGACGAGTAGGTACGCATGGGGAGCGTGATGAAGTCGCCCTTCTCGTTGATGCCGGAGAAGTCGACGATGTCCTGGTAGCGCTCCTTGATCTGCTCGCGGGACATCCCCATGGCGAGCCCGCCCAATATGACGTTGCGCTCGCCGGTGAGGTCGTTCATCAGGGCCGCGTTCACGCCGAGCAGCGAGGGCTGGCCGTCGGTGTAGACCTTGCCCTTCTCCGCCGGGAGCAGGCCGGCGATGGCGCGCAGCAGGGTGGACTTGCCGGAGCCGTTGGAGCCGATCAGGCCGATGGCCTCGCCGCGGTAGGCGACGAAGGAGACGCCCCGTACGGCGTGCACCTTGCGCACACCGCGCTCCTCGCCACGCTTGAGGATGCGGCTGAGGGCGGCGGTGGCGCTGCCCTTGCCGGACTTGGCGCCGTTGACGCGGTAGACGATGTGCAGTTCGTCCGCGATGACGGTGGGGACGCGTGCGTCGGTGTTCTGCTCAGCCACGGCCGTACCTCTCCTCCGCCTTCCAGAAGTAGACGAAACCGAACGCACCGGCCAGCAGCGCCCAGCCCAGCGCGAGGGCCCACACATGGTCGGGCAGGTACGAGGAGCCGTAACCGTCGATCATAGCGAAGCGAACCAGGTCCATGTAGATCGCGGCGGGGTTCCACTGGAGGACGTCGGTGAGCCAGCCCGGCACGTTCTTGTCGGCGAGCATCGCCGGGATGCTGAACATCACGCCGGACGCGTACATCCAGGTGCGCAGCACGAACGGCATCAACTGGGCCAGGTCGGGGGTCTTGCTGCCCATGCGGGCGAAGATCAGCGCAAGGCCCGTGTTGAAGACGAACTGCAGGGCGAGCGCGGGCGCCACCAGCAGCCACGACAAGCTGGGATAGATGCCGAAGCCCACCATGATCAGGACGAGCACGATCATCGAGTAGAGCAGTTGCTGGAGCTGCTGGAGCGCGAACGAGATCGGCAGCGAGGCCCGGGGGAAGTGCAGGGCGCGCACCAGGCCGAGGTTGCCGGAGATGGCCCGCACGCCCGCGAGCACCGAGCTCTGGGTGAAGGTGAACACGAACACGCCCGTCACCAGGAACGGCACGTAGATCTCGTGGGGGATGCCCCGGCGGGCCCCCAGCAGCAGGCCGAAGATGAAGAAGTACACGGCCGCGTTCAGCAGCGGCGTGGCCACCTGCCAGAGCTGGCCGAGCTTCGCCTGGCTGTACTGGGCGGTCAGCTTCGCCCGCGAGAACGCGAGGATGAAGTGCCGCCGGTCCCAGAGCTGGCGGACGTACTCGAACAGCGAGGGCCGGGCGCCGCTGACGGCCAGCCCGTACTTGGCGGCGAGCTGGGCCGCCGTGAGTCCCTCGTCGGGCGACGGCGGCGCGCTCACCGCGACCGAGCCGTCGTGCGTTGTCTCACTCACCAGTTGAAACTTTCGTCCTCGAGATGCGCAGCCTGTGCGGGCATGGCATGACCATGGGCCTGGTACGGCCCGGTAGCTCCATGGGTCGAGCTTGTCAGATGACGGGTGGCCGGCCCAGTCGAGTCAGCCGCCACACCGTACGCCACTTCATGGGTCGGCGGGGACCGCACGAGGTGGTCCACCCTTCCCGGAATCCGCCGAACCATGCCCGCAGGGCGGGGCGGGAGGGGCGCCGGAGGAGCGTGAGCAGCATCCACACGCCCAGATAGACCGGGACGAGGGGGGCGGGGAGGTTGCGACGGGCGAGCCAGACGCGGTTGCGGGCGACCATGCGGTGGTAGACCGCGTGCCGCGAGGGCGCGGTCGTGGGGTGGAACAGCACCATGTCGGACCGGTAGTCGATCATCCAGCCCGCGTCGAGGGCCCGCCATGCCAGGTCGGTTTCCTCATGGGCGTAGAAGAATTCGTCCGGGAGCCCGCCGACTTCGGCGAAGACCTGGGTGCGGACGGCGTTGGCGCCGCCCAGGAAGGTGGTGACCCGGGAGGAGCGCATCGGGTCGGAGGCCCGCAGCCGGGGGACGTGGCGGCGCTGGGTGACGCCGGAGTCCGGGTCGGCGATACGGAAGCTGACGATGCCGAGCTTCGGATCGGCCGCGAAGGCCTGGCGGCACAGCTCGGCGGTGTCGTGGTGGGCGAGGAGGCCGTCGTCGTCGAGGAAGAGCAATATGTCGACATCCCGGCCGCTGGGGCCGAAGGCCTCGATACCGACGTTGCGGCCGCCGGGGATGCCGAGGTTCTCGGGCAGCTCGATCGTGCGGACGCCTTCGGGGACGTCCGGGACCGGCGAGCCGTTGCCGACCACGACGACCTCGACGCGGTCGCCGTCCTGCTTGGCGACCGAGTCGAGCAGGGCGCGCAGCTCGTCGGGGCGGTTGCCCATGGTGATGATCACCGCGCCGACCTTCATGAGCGCGCTCACTTCAGCCTGCTCGACGCGAGGATCGACACCAGGTGCAGCAGCGTCTGCAGCAGCGCGATGCCGGCGAGCACCGCGACGCCGAGGCGGGAGAAGAACAGGTCGCCGCGGGCCTGGTCGACGATCGCCAGGACCAGGATCAGCAGGGACGCCTCGATGCCGAGGATCAGCCGGTGGAACTTGAACGCGGCGGCGGCCCTGCGCGCCAGCGCCATGCCGGAGGAGCGCATCTCGGACGCGGCCTCCTTGACCGGCGCCAGGCCCTGCTGGTGCCGGGCGACACCGACGAGGTCGGTCTCGGCCTTGATCAGGATCGCGCCGAGCGCGGCCAGGGTGCCGAGGAAGGCCCACAGCCAGTCGATACGGCCGCTGCCCCACAGGTCGGCGGCGCGCAGGCCGAAGCCGACGAGCACGGCGGCGTCGGTGAGGTAGGCGCCGACGCGGTCCAGGTAGACGCCGCCCAGCGAGTACTGCTTCCGCCAGCGCGCGATCTCGCCGTCGACGCAGTCCAGCAGCAGGTACATCTGAACGCAGACCACGCCGAGCACGGCACCCGCGATCCCCGGCACCAGGAGCGCCGGGGCCGCGAGCACACCGAAGACGGTCATCAGGTACGTGAGCTGGTTGGGCGTGACCCTGGTGTTCACCAGGTAGCGGTCGACCCGCAGGGACACCTCGCGCATGTAGAGGCGTCCCATCCAGTGCTCACCGCTGCGCCGGTCCTTCACCCCCGCGGGGTGAACGACGGGGCGGAGTTCAGCTACCGATGGCCTTGACATAGTCGGCGTAGACGTCCTTGATCTGGTCGGTGGTCAGGTCGAGGTGTTCGAGGATCGTGTAGCGGCCGGGCCGGGTCTGCGGGGCGAACTCCACGACACGGACGAACTCGTCGTGTGTGAAGCCGATCTCCTCCGGCAGTACCGGCAGCCCGTGCCGACGCAGCACCTCGGCCATGTAGGCCGACTCCTCGTGCGCTCCTCGCAGGTACATCGCGAAGGCCGCGCCCAGTCCGCACTGCTCGCCGTGGGCGGCGGCGCGCTTGGGGTGGAGCAGGTCGAAGGCGTGGTTGATCTCGTGGCAGGCGCCGGAGGACGGGCGGGAGTCGCCCGACACCGACATCGCGATACCGCTGAGCACCAGCGCCTCGGCCAGCACCTGGAGGAAATCGGTGTCCCCGATGCCGCCGGGGTGCCGCAGCACCGCCTCGCCCGCCTGCCGGGCGATGGCGGCGGCGAGGCCGTCGATCTTCTCGCCCTTGACCCGGTTGGCCAGCTCCCAGTCCGCGATCGCGGAGATGTTGGAGACGGCGTCGCCGATGCCGGCCCGCACGAAGCGCACGGGGGCGTCGCGGATGACGTCCAGGTCGATGACGACGGCGATCGGGTTCGGCACCCCGTAGGAGCCGCGCCCGGCGTCGTTGTCGAGGGTGGCGACCGGCGAGCACAGGCCGTCGTGCGCGAGGTTCGTCGGTACGGCGACCAGGGGCAGGCCGACGCGCGCCGCGGCGAACTTGGCGCAGTCGATGATCTTGCCCCCGCCGAGCCCGACGACCGCGTCGTAGTGGCCGGCCCTTATGTCACCGGCCAGCCGGACCGCGTCGTCGAGAGTGCCGCCGCCGACCTCGTACCAGGTGGCGCCGGGCAGCGCCGGGGCGAGCCGCTCCTTCAGCCGGGCGCCGGAGCCGTTGCTGACGGCGACGGCCAGCTTGCCGGAGTGCGAGATCCGCTCGTCGGCGAGCACCGCGCCCAGGTCGTCGAGGGCACCCGGGCGGATGTCGACGACGACCGGCGAGGGGATCAGCCGGGTCAGTACTGGCACGCGATCTCCCGTCCGCGAGCGAGATCGTCGTGATTGTCGATCTCCACCCACTTGACGTCGCCGATCGGCGCCACGTCGATACGGAAGCCGCGGTTCACGAGCTCCTGGTAGCCGTGCTCGTAGAACTGCTGCGGGTCGGTCTCCCACACGGCCTTCAGGGCGTCGGCCAGCTCGGGGGCGGCGTCGCCCTCGATGAGGGTGACGCCGATGTACTCGCCGGTGGCCTCGGCGGGGTCCATCAGCTTGGTGATCTTCGTCATGCCCTTCGCGGGGTCGACGACGACCTTCATCTCCTCGTCGGCGAGGTTCTTCACCGTGTCCAGGGCGAGGATGATCTTCTTGCCATCGCCGCGGGCGGCGAGCAGCGTCTTCTCGACGGAGACCGGGTGCACGGTATCGCCGTTGGCGAGGATCACGCCGTCCTTGAGGGCGTCACGGCCGCACCACAGGGAGTAGGCGTTGTTCCACTCCTCGGCCTTGTCGTTGTCGACGAGGGTGAGCTTGAGGCCGTACTTCTGCTCAAGGGCTTCCTTGCGCGCGTACACGGCCTCCTTGCGGTAGCCGACGATGATCGCGACCTCGGTCAGACCGATCTCGGCGAAGTTGCCGAGGGTGAGGTCGAGAACCGTTGGTTCGCCCTCTATGCCCGCGGGCCCCACCGGCACCAGAGCCTTGGGAAGGCTGTCGGTGTAGGGGCGCAGACGCCGTCCGGCGCCGGCCGCCAGCACGAGGCCGATCATGCGGTTTCTCCTTCATCGTGTACGGCGGGCGCCCCTGCGGACACCCAGAAGCGGATGCTCTCGAAGAGCACCACCAGGGCCACGGCCACGGCGAGGACCGTGAGCGCGACCGTGAACTGCGAGGCGGAGAGCACCGCGGCGAGGACGGTGACGAGCAGCGTCCGTCCTTCGTGCCCCCCAATGGCGCGCACCAGCCAGGCCGGGGGCGCTCCGGCGTTGCCGCGGATGCGGTACACCGTGTCGTAGTGATGGTAGGCGACGGCCGCCACCAGCCCGAAAGCCGCAGGAAGGGCTCCGTTCACCTCCGCTTTGGCCGCCAGTATCAGGACGGTGCCGTATTCGGCGGCGCGCAGGAGCGGCGGGACCAGCCAGTCGAGGGCGCCCTTGAGGGGCAGGGCCACGGCGGCGGCGGAGGTGATGACGTAGAGCGCGGCCAGGCCGACCGGGAGCGCGCTGCCGTAGGAGGAGAGTGCGGCGGCCGCGACGAGCAGCGCCGCGCCCGGCAGCGCCACGAGGGCGCGCGAGCCGAGCGGCCCGCGAGCGGGCAGCTTGCGGAGCGTCCCGGCGAGACCCTCGGCCAGCGGCCCGCTGTCCGCGAGGTCCGCCAGCGCCCGAGCCGCCCGGTCGGTGCGGCGGGCCCTGCGGGTCAGCGAGCGCAGCACGCGGCCCGCCGTCGTGTACGTCGCCGCGAACGCGCAGCCGATGAGCAGCGCGTAGAAGGTGATACGAGGAGTGGTGACCGCCGTCAGGACCGCGATCATCGCCCAGCGCTCACCGATCGGCAGCACGATCATCCGGCGCACCCACACCGTCCAGCCGACGCTGTCGAGCTTGTCGGAGAGGGCTGCCGTGGGGCTGGTGTTGGCGGTGGCGTCGTGGTTGGCCTCGT
This sequence comes from Streptomyces ferrugineus, assembly GCF_015160855.1. NCBI lineage: Bacteria > Bacillati > Actinomycetota > Actinomycetes > Kitasatosporales > Streptomycetaceae > Streptomyces > Streptomyces ferrugineus. The sequence continues at coordinate 6,314,559 of NZ_CP063373.1, forward strand.
TGAAGGAGAAGTCCACGACGTGCCGGCAGGTCTGCAGGACCATCGCGCCGAGGGCGAGGGCCCACACGTCGTCGCCGCCCCGGGCCGCTCCCAGCGCGAGACCGGCGTAGTAGGCGTACTCCTTGGCCCGGTCGAAGGTGGCGTCCAGCCAGGCGCCGAGCGTGGAGTACTGCAGGGAGTAGCGGGCGAGCTGGCCGTCGGTGCAGTCCAGGACGAACGAGAAGATCAGCAGCAGTCCTGCCGCCATGAAGCCGCCCCGGGTGCCGGTGGCCGCGCAGCCCGCCGCGATGAGCGCGGTGATGAGGGAGGCGGTGGTGACCTGGTTGGGGGTCAGGCCCCGGCGCGCGCACCAGCGGGCGAGGTAGCGGGAGTACGGGCTGATGCAGAAGGTGGTGAAGAAGCCGTCGCGGGACTTCACCGCCGACTTCAGGCGTACGGCCTCGTCGTCGACGCCGGCGACGGCCTGCCGCGCCTCGTTGCGGGCCTGCGGGTCGGCGGGTACGGCGGCGACCAGGCTGCCCAGCTCGGGGCGGTGCACGTCGGTGCCGTCGTCGTCGAGGGCGGTGACGATCCGGTCGGCGAGGCTGTCCACGGCCAGGGCCGCACCGCCGCCCGCGGACGTCTCGCGGGCCATGGCGCGGGTCAGTGCCTGTCGGCCGGCCGCCTGCGCGGTCACGGCGCCCGGGATCGCGGCGAGCGGGAAGCGGGGGTCGGTCAGGCCGAGGCGCAGCGCGTGCAGATGGCCGACGAAGCGGGTGTCGACCACAGCTACGCGCTGGTCGCCGGGCACCTGGGCGAGGAGGGTCTCGGCGTCGGCCGGGTTGGCGGCGACCCGCACGTCGTAGCCGAGGGACCGCAGATCGCCCTCGATCGACGATCCGGGGACCGGCTGACCGGTGAGGATGGCGGTCGACAACCGAACTCACTCCCTGAGTGCCGGCGTGTGCGCGCCGGTCATGTGCACGTGTGGGGACGCCCGTCGCCTGGGCCGGGCGGCATGTCGGCAGAGGCTATCGGATGGATGGAAGCCGACGTTCACCGCCCGTTTGGCGGAACGATCAACGCGGTTTGCCCGGAGCTTTGCCGCGATCATCATCAAGGATTCGGGGTCCCGCTCACAAACCCGTACTCACAGACGGGACATCGGGGACATTGGTTCCACCTCCGGCGCCCCGGCATAGGGTGGGCGACCATGACATGGCTGATCACCGGCGGAGCCGGCTACATCGGGGCACATGTGGCGCGGGCCATGACCGGTGCCGGGGAGCGGGTCCTCGTACTGGACGATCTCTCGGCCGGGCATCCCACGCGGCTCCCCTCGGACGTCCCGCTCGTCGAGGGCTCCGCACTGGACGGTGACCTGCTGAAGCGGGTGTTCGCCGAGCACGCGGTGACGGGTGTGGTGCATCTCGCGGCGCGCAAGCAGGTCGGCGAGTCCGTGGCCCAGCCGACGCGCTACTACCGGGAGAACGTGGGCGGTCTCGGCACGCTGCTGAAGGCGGTCGCGGAGGCCGGGATCGAGCGGTTCCTCTTCTCCTCGTCCGCCGCCGTCTACGGCAACCCGGATGTGGATCTCATCACGGAGGACACTCCCTGCGCCCCGGTGAACCCGTACGGCGAGACCAAGCTCGCCGGGGAGTGGCTGGTGCGGGCGGCGGGGCGGGCGCACGGCATCTCGACCGTGTGCCTGCGCTACTTCAACGTGGCGGGCGCGGCCGCGCCCGAACTGGCCGACACGGGCGTCTTCAACATCGTCCCCATGGTCTTCGACCGGCTCACCCGCGACGAGGCCCCGCGGATCTTCGGCGACGACTACCCGACGCCGGACGGCACCTGCATCCGTGACTACATCCATGTCGCCGATCTCGCCGAGGCGCATCTGGCGGCGGCCCGGCGGCTCACCGAGGCGGACGCGGGGGACGATCTGACGGTCAACATCGGTCGCGGCGAGGGGGTCTCGGTACGCGAGCTGATCACCGTCGTCGGCGAGGTGACCGGCGACCGGCGCCCCGCCGTCGTCGCGGCCCGGCGGCCCGGTGACGCGCCCCGCGCGGTCGCCTCCGCCGCGCTGGCCGCCGAGCGGCTCGGCTGGACGGCTCGGCGCTCGGTACCCGAGATGGTCGAGTCGGCGTGGCGGGGCTGGCGGCTGCACCACGGCCTCTGATCATGCGCAACACCCTGACCTGCGGATCGTTTCCGCAGGTCAAGGCACATGACAACGGTGTTCAGTGCCGCGTTGCCCGATACCCCCCACCCGTAGTTCACTGTGATCCCGGGGACGGAGATTCCGATCGTCCGGCGGACACAGAAGGGCGGCTTTTCATGGGGGCTGGGCACGATCACGGGCATGGGCACTCGCACGCGCCCGCAACCGGTACGGCGGCGGCCGCGTACCGCGGAAGGCTGCGCGTCGCGCTGTCGATCACGCTCGGTGTCATGGTGGTCGAGATCGTCGGCGGTGTCGTCGCCGACTCGCTCGCCCTGATCGCCGACGCGGCGCACATGGCGACGGACGCGCTGGGCCTGGGCATGGCCCTGCTGGCGATCCACTTCGCGAACCGTCCGCCGAGCGCGACGCGCACCTTCGGCTACGCCCGCGCGGAGATACTCGCCGCCCTCGCCAACTGTCTGCTCCTGCTGGGCGTCGGCGGCTATGTCCTGTACGAGGCGATCGAGCGGTTCCTCACGCCCGCGGACACCGAGGGCGGCCTGATGATCGTGTTCGGCGCGATCGGCCTGGTCGCGAACATGGTCTCGTTGTCACTGCTGATGCGGGGCCAGAAGGAGAGCCTGAACGTGCGCGGCGCGTTCCTGGAGGTGGCCGCGGACGCGCTGGGCTCGCTCGCGGTGCTGATCTCCGCGGCGGTGATCCTGGCGACGGGCTGGCAGGCCGCCGACCCGATCGCCTCGCTGGTCATCGGCCTCATGATCGTGCCCCGCACCCTCAAGCTGCTGCGTGAGACCCTCGACGTCCTGCTGGAGTCGGCCCCCAAGGGCGTCGACATGACGCAGGTGCGGGCCCACATACTCGCCCTGGACGGTGTCGAGGACGTCCACGACCTGCACGCCTGGACGATCACGTCCGGCATGCCGGTGCTGTCGGCCCATGTGGTGGTGCGCTCCGACGTCCTGAACGCGATCGGCCACGAGAAGATGCTGCACGAGCTCCAGGGCTGCCTCGGTGACCACTTCGACGTGGAGCACTGCACCTTCCAACTGGAGCCGAGCGGGCACGCCGAGCACGAGGCGCGGCTCTGCCACTGAAGCAGCCACTGAAACAACCGTGCGGTCCGACAAGACGTCAGTACGGACGGAATGCAGCGATCCGGTGGTCGGTCGCGTCCTCATGCTCACAGCGCCCGCGCGGACGGTTCCGTACCCGCCGCGCCGGGCACGATCAACTGCCGGGAGTGCCGGATTCGTACGGCACACTTGGGGCGCAAGACCGATGTGAAGGATGGGTATGCCGATCACACCTGCCACCACGACGCACAGTCCGTCGAACGGCGCCGCTGACGCGATTTTGCTGGAACTCGTCGACGAGAACGGTGTGACGATCGGCACCGCTGAGAAGCTCGCCGCCCATCAGCCGCCGGGACAGCTGCACCGCGCCTTCTCGGTGTTCCTGTTCGACGAGCACGGCCGGCTGCTGCTCCAGCAGCGAGCGCTCGGCAAGTACCACTCCCCCGGCGTGTGGTCCAACACCTGCTGCGGCCACCCCTACCCCGGCGAGGCGCCCTTCGCGGCGGCGGCCCGGCGGACGTACGAGGAGCTCGGCGTCTCCCCGTCGCTGCTCGCGGAGGCCGGCACGGTCCGCTACAACCACCCGGACCCGGACTCGGGTCTGGTGGAGCAGGAGTACAACCACCTCTTCGTCGGGATGGTGCAGTCCCCGCTGCGTCCGGACCCCGACGAGGTCGGCGCGACGGCCTTCGTGACCCCGGCCGAGCTGGCCGAGCGGCACGCGAAGGACACCTTCTCGTCCTGGTTCATGACCGTGCTGGACGCGGCCCGTCCCGCCGTGCGCGAGCTGACGGGGCCCTCGGCAGGCTGGTGACGGGCACCCGGGATTGCCCTCCGGCCCCGGCGCCGGAGGGTCCGGAAGACGGCCTAGGTGTACCCGGTCATGACTTTGGTGACAGTCGGCTGATTGGTGGCTGGCCGCCGAGCGCGGTGTGTCGGCGGCCAGTGTTGTAGAACTGCAGCCAGGGTGCGAGTGCGTCGGCGCGTTCGGTGTTGCTGGCAAAGACCTGGTGGTAGGCCCATTCGGCCTGCAGGGTGCGGTTGAAGCGTTCGACCTTGCCGTTGGTCCATGGGCAGTGGGGCCGGGTGAACTTCTGCTGTGCGCCCAGGGTTTGGCAGGCGTCGCGGAAGGAGCCGGAGGTGCGGTAGTTGCGGGCGTTGTCGGTCATCACGCGCTCGATGCGGGCGATGCCGTGGCCGGCGAAGAACGCGGCCGCGCGGGTGAGGAACGCGGCGCAGGTGACGCCTTTCTCGTCGGCCAGGATTTCGGCGTAGGCCAGGCGGGAGTGGTCGTCCACGGCGGCGTGCACGTAGTCGTAGCCGATGCCGCGGCCGCGGACGTCCTCGCTGCGGCCGTGGGCGCGCCAGCCGCCGCCGTCGGGGATTTTGCCGAGCTTCTTCACGTCCACGTGGACCAGGCCGCCTGGCTGGTTGTACTCGTAGCGTGCGGCGCTTTTGCGCACCGCCCGGATGACCTGCCCGGTGAGCGGGTCGCAGGCTGCCAGGGGCGGCATGTGGTGGCGGCGCAGGATCCGGGTCACGGTCCGGGCCGGAACCCCGGTGGCCTCGCTGATCTGCTCGGGTCCCCGGCGCAGGCGTCGGCGGGCCTGAAGAACACGCTCCTCGACCTCGGCCGGCGTGCGTGTGGGGCAGGTGCGGGGGCGGCTGGAGCGATCGTGCAGCCCCGGCCAGCCCTCGACCCGATAGCGATTGACCCAGCGGTGAGCACACTGCCGGGAGACTCCCAGTTCCTTGGCGACGTGCGCGACCGGGCGCCGGTCGAAGACAACGCGACGCACCAGCAGGCATCTGCCGTGAAAGGTCAGCCGGGCATTAGCGTGGGCCACCAGGACCTCCGAGGTGAGTGAAGACGGCAATCTCCACTACGCCCGGAGGTCCCTCCATGATCAACAACCGGTAGCGGGCGTGTCACCAACCTCCCGGCCGAGTACACCTAGCGCACGTGCACGGGTTTGAGCGGTACCGCGGCCCAGATCACCTTGCCGCCGCTCGCCGTGTGCTCGACATCGCACACTCCCCCCGCCTCCTTGGCGATCTCGCGCACCAGGAGCAGCCCCCGGCCCCCGGTCTGGCCGTGGTCGGCCTCCAGGGCGGTCGGGCGGTAGGGGTGGTTGTCCTCCACGGACACCCGCAGCCACTCGGCGCCGACGGCGACCTCCACGGCGAGCATCGGCGACAGCAGCGCCGCGTGCCGGACGGCGTTCGTGACCAGCTCCGACACGATCAGCAGCACGCCCTGGACCATGTCGTCCGACACCGGTACGCCCTGGCGGTACAGCAGGTCCCGTACGGCGTGCCGGGCCTGCGGGACCGAGGCGTCGACGGCGGGGGCGGTGAACCGCCAGACCCCCTCGTACGGCAGTGGACCAGGCGGCCGGGATCCGAGGGGTTCGTCCGCGTCGCCTGCTGGGCGTGGGCCGGACCCGCGCCCGTGGTTCTCCATCGTCCGGTCGCCACCCTCGCGCTCGATTGTCACCACATGTCGAGTGTTGGTAACGCACAGGTCCGGACCGGATGACTGAACAGAAGTCAGCGGGTATCGAGCGATTCTGATCGTTGGCGTATGACGCGGTCAGTTGTGGGACCGCTCCTGTGCCGCTCGTGCCGACTTGGCGAACTATTCAGGTTGTCACGGCGATGCCGGCGCGGGCGGATAGCATCCGCCGCATGGAGCCCCAACTGCTGCACAGCGTGACCGACTCGGTCGCCACCGTCGTCATCCACCACCCGGCCAAGCGCAACGCGATGACGGCCGCGATGTGGCGCGCCCTGCCGCCGCTGCTGGAGACGCTGGCCGCCGATCCGGCCGTGCGGGTGCTGGTGCTGACCGGCGAGGGCGGGACGTTCTGCGCGGGCGCCGACATCTCCACGCTGCGGGGGTCGCCGCAGGAGGCGCAGACGCTGGCCGTGGCCGCCGAGGAGGCGCTGGCGGCCTTCCCCAAGCCGACGCTCGCCGCGATTCGGGGGCACTGCGTGGGCGGCGGGTCGCAGCTCGCGGCGGCGTGCGATCTGCGGTTCGCCGAGGCGGGGGCGCTGTTCGGGGTGACGCCGGCGAAGCTCGGGATCGTGTATGCGGCGTCCTCCACGCGGCGGTTGGTGCAGCTGGTGGGGCCCGCCACCGCCAAGTACCTGCTGTTCTCGGGCGAGTTGATCGACGCGGAGCGGGCGCTGCGTACGGGGCTGGTGGACGAGGTGCTGCCCGAGGGCGAACTCGGCAAGCGGGTCGCGGAGTTCACCCGGATCCTGGCCTCGCGCTCGCTGCTGACGCAGGCCGCGGCGAAGGAGTTCGCCAACGGGCGCACCGACCGTGACGATCACTGGGCGGAGCAGGCGCGCGGGAGCGGCGACACCGCGGAGGGGGTCGCCGCGTTCCTGGAGCGCAGGCAGCCGCGCTTCACCTGGAGCGTGCCTACACCAGGCTGAAGCGGCTGTTCGCGCGGAACTCCTCGACGAGGTGAGCGGGCGCCTTCTGCGGGGATCCCGCGTCGTAGGGCGGCTGCGGGTCGTACTCGGTGAGCAGCTGCACGGCCTGGGCGTGTTCGTCGCCGGCGATCTTCCCGACCAGGGTCAGTCCCATGTCGATGCCGGAGGAGACGCCGGCGGCGGTGATGTACTTGCCGTCCGGCACGACTCGCTCACCCGTGGGCTCGGCGCCGTACTGCTGCAGGAAGTCGAGGGTGAGCCAGTGGCTCGTGGCGCGGCGGCCGTCGAGCAGGCCCGCGGCGGCCAGCAGCAGCGAGCCGCTGCAGACGGAGGTCGTCCAGGTGCTCGTGGTGTCGGCGGTCCTGAGCCACTCCAGGAGCGTTTCGTTCTCGATCTCGGCGAAGGTTCCGGGGCCGCCCGGCACCACGAGGATGTCGGGGCGCGGTACGTCGGCCAGGGCCTTGTCGGCGGTGATGGCGAGGAATCCCGTGTCGGCGCGGACCGGGCCCGCGGTCTCGGCGACGAAGTCGACCTGTGCGTCCGGGAGTCGGCTCAGCGCCTCGTAGGGGCCGATGATGTCGAGGGCGGTGAAGCGGTCGTAGAGGACCATCGCGATCTGCATGGATCTCCCTTTCGGGTCGGCGTTCGGTGCACGGTCGGGTTTCGGTGGACGCTCGGTGTCAGCGGGCCGGTGCCGGGCGGAATCGGCGGCGGTACTCGGCCGGGGCCGCGCCCAGGGCCTTGAGGAAGGCGCGGCGCATGGCCTCCGGGGTGCCGTAGCCGCTGGAGCGGGAGATCTCCTCGATGCCGTCGCCGGTGTCCTCCAGGAGCCGGCGGGCGTGTTCCAGACGGACCCGGTCGACGTAGCGGCCGGGGGTCATGCCGGTCTCGGCCTGGAAGGCGCGGGCGAAGTGGCGCGGGGAGAGGCTCGCGCGGGCGGCCAGCGCCTCGACGGTCAGGTCGGTGTCGGGGTGCTCGGTGATCCAGCGCTGGACCTCTCGGAAGGGCTCGCGCTGGGCGGTCTGGGCGGCGAGCTGGGCGCTGAACTGCGCCTGGTTGCCCGGTCGGCGCAGGAAGACCACCAGGTGGCGGGCGATGCCCAGGGCCACGTCCCGGCCCAGGTCCTCCTCGACCAGGGCGAGCGCGAGGTCGATGCCCGAGGTCACGCCGGCGGAGGTGGCGACATGGCCGTCACGCACGTAGATGGGATCGGGGTCGACCTCGACGCCCGGGTGGTCGCGGGCGAGCTTGCCGCAGTACGCCCAGTGGGTGGTGGCGCGGCGGCCGTCCAGCAGGCCGGCCGCGGCGAGCAGAATCGCTCCGGTGCACACGGAGACCAGGCGTTCGGCTCGGGGGCCGTGCTCGCGCAGCCACTCGACCAGGTCGGGGTTCGGGGTGCGGGTGCCCTGGCCGCCCGGGACGACGAGCGTGGTGTGCGCGTCGAGCCGGTCGCCCAGGGCCTGGTCCGGTGCCAGGGTCAGACCGCTGGAGCTGCGTACGGGAGCGCCGTCCAGGGAGGCGGTGCGGATGTCGTACGTGCCCGGCTTGTGCTTCTCGGCCCCCGCGAAGACCTCCAGCGGCCCGGTGACATCGAGGCTCTGCACCGCGTCGAAGAGCGCGAAGAGAACGGTTCGCTGCGTCATGCCATCGATTCTTCGGGGCCGTCGCCATGACCACAATGACGAGAACCCCACCTTTCCTGCCATGGCTGGTACGCGCCCTGGCGACGTACCAAGCGGTTGGTAACGTGCCGGGCATGACTACTGCCACGCTCCAACCGCGTGCCGGCCGGCGCTGCCACAACGTGCTCAACTCCCTGCACTCCACGTCCTACTTCGCCCCCGAGACGGGTGCGGAACTGGCCGCTCTCGGGATCACGCACCCCAGGGCGGTCAACTTCGCGATACGGGCCGCGGCGCTGGGGCCGGTCGGGGCGGGTGCGGTGACGGCGACGTTCTACAACTACAAGCACGATCTGGTGGCCCGGCACGTGCCCGCGGTGTGGGCGACCGCCTCGCCCGAGGACGTGCTGGCGGCACGCGCGCGTGCGGTCGACTCCTCGCTGCGGCGGCTGCTGGGCGAGGACGCCGTGACGTCCGCGGAGATGGCGGAGGCCGCGCGGCTCGCGCTGCGGGCGAGCGAGGGGTGTTCGCGCAGCGCTCGGCCGTTGTACTCGGCGCATGCGGATCTGGCGGTGCCCGAGGAGCCGCACCTGGCGTACTTCCACGCCGCGACGCTGTTGCGTGAGCATCGGGGGGACGGGCATCTCGCGGTGCTGATGGACGCGGGGCTGGATGGGCTCGAGGCGGTGGTGACGCATACCGCGACCGGGAAGGGCATGGCGCCGAAGTGGGTGTTCTCCACGCGGGGGTGGACGCAGGAGGACTGGGACGCGGCGGTGGGGCGGTTGCGGGAGCGGGGCGTGGTGGACGCCTCCGGTGGGCTCACGGCGGAGGGGGTCGCCCTGCGTGCGGAGATCGAGGCCGCGACGGACCGGCTGGATCGGGGGCCGTATGAGCTGCTCGGGATGGCGGGAGTGGCTCGGTTGACCGAGCTCGGGGCCGGGTTCGCCCGGGCCGCGGTGGAGGCGGGGGCGTTTCCGGTGGATCTGCTGGGGCGGGGCTGAGAGGCACGGCCGACGCCGATGAGTGGCCCCCGCCGGGTGGGTGGGGACCGGCGCCGCGTGTGGCGGAGCCCGGTCGCGGTACCCGGCCCTCAGTGAGAGGAAGGTGAATCACGTGTTCCGTGCAATCGCAGACGTGTTGCGGCGGATCGGCGGCGCGGTCGCCACCGTTGTGACCCTGCCGTTCCGGGCACTCGCGCGGCTCTTCGGTGGGGCCTCGGGGAGTACGCGGAGCCGTCGGGTCTGATTCCGAGGGGGCGTGACGGGGCCGGGGTCCCGCCCTGATCCCCGGTTGTCGGTGCCACCTGCCACAATTGCCGCGCAACCTCAGTGAGAAGGCGGGACGGGATCGTGACGACACCCCTCGTAGGGTCCATCGAAGGCAGGATCGCCGCGGAGCTCGGCGTACGGGAGCGGCAGGTGAAGGCTGCCGTGGAGCTGCTCGACGGCGGTTCGACGGTGCCCTTCATCGCCCGCTACCGCAAGGAAGCGACCGAGATGCTCGACGACGCGCAGTTGCGCTCGGTCGAGGAGCGGCTGCGCTATCTGCGCGAGCTGGAGGAGCGGCGGACGGCGATCCTCGACTCGGTGCGCGAGCAGGGCAAGCTGACCGAGGAGCTTCAGGCGCGGATCCGCGGCGCCGAGACCAAGGCGCGGCTGGAGGACATCTATCTGCCGTACAAGCCCAAGCGGCGGACCAAGGCGCAGATCGCCCGGGAGGCGGGTCTTGAGCCCCTCGCCGAAGGGCTGCTCGGCGATCCGACCGTCGAGCCGCTCGCCGCTGCCGCCGCCTTCGTCGACGCCGACAAGGGCGTCGCCGATCCGCAGGCCGCCCTGGAGGGCGCCCGGGCGATCCTCACCGAGCGGTTCTCGGAGGACGCCGACCTGATCGGCGAGCTGCGCGAGCGCATGTGGGTGCGCGGCCGGCTGGCCGCCAAGGTGCGGGACGGCAAGGAGGAGGCCGGCGCGAAGTTCGCCGACTACTTCGACTTCGCCGAGCCGTTCACCGAGCTGCCCTCGCACCGGATCCTCGCGATGCTCCGCGGCGAGAAGGAGGAGGTCCTCGACCTCGTGCTGGAGCCGGAGGAGGCCACCGACGGTCCCTCCTCGTACGAGGGGATCGTCGCCGCGAAGTTCGGGATCGGCGACCGTGGCCGCCCCGCCGACAAATGGCTGACGGACACCGTGCGCTGGGCCTGGCGGACGCGGATCCTGGTGCACCTCGGCATCGATCTGCGGCTGCGGCTGCGGACGGCCGCCGAGGACGAGGCGGTGGGCGTCTTCGCCGCCAACCTGCGGGACCTGCTGCTCGCCGCGCCGGCCGGCACGCGCGCGACGCTGGGCCTGGACCCGGGCTTCCGCACGGGCGTCAAGGTCGCCGTGGTCGACGCGACCGGCAAGGTCGTGGCCACCGACGTCATCTACCCGCACGTGCCCGCCAACAAGTGGGACGAGGCGATCGCCAAGCTGGCGCGGCTGGCGAAGGAGCACGCGGTCGAGCTGGTCGCGATCGGCAACGGCACCGCGTCCCGCGAGACCGACAAGCTCGCCGGGGAACTGATCACCAAGCATCCCGAGTTGAAGCTCACCAAGGTGATGGTGTCCGAGGCGGGCGCCTCGGTGTACTCGGCCTCCGCGTTCGCCTCCCAGGAGCTGCCCGACATGGACGTGTCGCTGCGCGGCGCCGTGTCGATCGCCCGTCGGCTGCAGGACCCGCTCGCCGAGCTGGTGAAGATCGACCCCAAGTCGATCGGTGTCGGCCAGTACCAGCACGACCTGTCCGAGGTGAAGCTGTCGCGCTCGCTGGACGCGGTGGTGGAGGACTGTGTGAACGGCGTCGGCGTGGACGTCAACACCGCCTCCGCGCCGCTGCTCGCGCGCGTCTCCGGCATCACCTCCGGGCTCGCCGAGAACATCGTGTCGCACCGGGACTCCAACGGGCCGTTCACCTCCCGCTCGCAGCTGAAGAACGTGGCGCGGCTCGGCCCGAAGGCCTATGAGCAGTGCGCGGGCTTCCTGCGCATCCGCGGGGGCGAGGACCCGCTGGACGCGTCCAGCGTGCACCCCGAGGCGTATCCCGTCGTGCGGCGGATGGTGAAGACGTCGGGCCAGGAGGTGGCCGCGCTCATCGGCAACACGGGCGTGCTGCGGTCGCTGAAGCCGAACGACTTCGTGGACGAGACGTTCGGCCTGCCGACCGTCACGGACATCCTCAGGGAGCTGGAGAAGCCCGGGCGCGACCCGCGTCCCGCGTTCAAGACGGCCACCTTCAAGGAGGGCGTCGAGAAGATCTCCGACCTGGCGTCCGGGATGGTCCTGGAGGGCGTCGTGACGAACGTGGCGGCGTTCGGCGCGTTCGTGGACGTCGGTGTCCACCAGGACGGTCTTGTGCATGTCTCGGCGATGTCGAAGACCTTCGTCAAGGACCCGCGGGACGTGGTGAAGCCCGGTGACATCGTCAAGGTGAAGGTCCTCGACGTCGACATTCCGCGCAAGCGGATCTCGCTGACGCTGCGGCTCGACGACGAGGCGGCTCCGCAGGGACAGCAGGGCGGGGGCGGCGGCGAGCGCCGGCAGCGGGGCGGGCGTCCGCCGCAGCAGCGGCAGGGCCGCGGCGGCGGGGGCGGTGGCGGCTCGCGCCAGGCGCCGCCTCCGGCCAACAGCGCGATGGCCGACGCCCTGCGCCGCGCGGGCCTCGTCGACCCCAAGCGGGGCAAGCGCTGAGCCGGCCCCGGCCGGGCCGGCGCTGACGCGACACACGGGCCCGGGCCCTCCGGTACGACTCGGAGGGCCCGGGCCCGTGCGCCCGTAAGGTGACCGCATGGCGACGTCGCGTGTCATCACCTGGGAAGTGTCGGGGAGCAAGGGCATCGAGACCGCCTGGGCCGAGCTCGGCGAGGACTCCCTGCGGGGGCGTGGCCGGGCGGTCGGGACGGTTCCGGAGCCGTACTGGATCTCGTACGAACTCGACACGGCCGGCGCCTTCGTGACGCGTCGGCTGCGGGTCACCGCCGAGTCCGCGGCCGGTGTGCGCACGCTCGACCTGCGGCACGACGGGGCGGGCCGGTGGACGGCGAACGGTGAGCGGCTGCCCGCCGTGGCCGGCGCCCTCGACTGTGACCTCGGGCTGTGCCCGCTCACCAACACCATGCCGGTGCGGCGGCACGGGCTCCATCTGGCGCCCGGGGAACGGGAGTTCCTGATGGCGTGGGTGTCGGTGCCGGATCTGGCCGTCGTCGCCTCGCGGCAGACGTACACACATCTGGGCGTGGGCCGGATTCGCTTCGTGTCCGGTGACTTCCGCGCGGACATCGAGTGCGACGACGACGGCTTCGTCGTGGACTACCCGGGGCTGGCCACCCGGCTCGACCGAGCCGACGGGTAGGGGCGTTGCGCCATGTGCAGTAGCACGGGCGGCCGGTCGGCGGTGGGCGGGTGAGGCTGGACGCCGATCCGCGTGTCCGTCGCCGTTCAGGAGAGCCGATGCCCACTCGTCCTCGCCGCCGTACCCGACTCGGGACGGTGTCCGTCGCCGCCTGTCTGGCGCTGTTGTCTCCGGCGGCCGCGGAGGCCGTGACCCGGCCCGGGCCACACCCCCACGACACACTCCAGCGGCAGGTGGAGGAGCTGGTCCGCGCGCCGGGCGGCCCGCCCGGGGTCATCGCCGTCCTGCGCGACGGCCGGGGCAGCCGGGTCGTCCGGGCCGGGGTCGCGGACCTGGACACCGGCCGCAGGCCCGAGCCGCACGACCACATGCGCATCGCCAGTGCGGCCAAGGCGTTCAGCGGGGCGGTGGCGCTGTCCCTCGTCGACCGCCGCCGGCTGCGTCTCGACGACACCCTGCGCGAGCGGCTGCCCGGCCTGCCACGGGCCTGGGGTTCCGTGACGCTGCGCCAGTTGCTGAACCACACCAGCGGCCTGCCCGACTACTCCGAGGCCCCGGCGTTCGTGAACACGCTGATCGCCAACCCTCGGCACCGCTTCGACTCCCGTCGGCTGCTGGACCACGTCGCCGATCAGCCCCTGCGGTTCCCGCCGGGCACCCGGTACCAGTACTCCAACTCGGACAACATCGCCGTGGCCCTGATGGCCGAAGCGGCGACCGGCGTCCCGTACGAGCGACTCCTCGGGGAGCTGGTGTACCGGCCGCTGGGGCTGCACCGGACCAGCCTGCCGCAGGGCTACCGGATGCCGGCGCCCTACCTCCACGGCTACGACGTCAGCCCGCCCGCGCCGCCGGAGGACGTCAGCGAGCTGATCAGCATGTCCGGCGTGTGGGCCGCGGGCGGCATCGTCTCCACCCCGACCGATATGACCCGCTTCGTTCGCGGGTACGCGGGAGGTCGGCTGTACGGCCGCGGCGTCGTACGGGAACAGCGGCGCTGGATCCCCGGGGCCGCGTCCGAGCCCGCGGGGCCGGGGCGCAATGACGGCGGGCTCGGCATCTTCCGGTACACGACCCGGTGCGGTGTGGTGCTGGGGCACACCGGCAACACCGCGGGCTACACGCAGCTCATCGCGGCCACGCCGGACGGGCGCCGGTCGCTGACCTTCTCCGTAACCACCCAGACCAGCGCGCGCGTGAAGCCCGATCTGCTACGGCGGCTGCGCGCCGTGCAGGAGAGTTTCGTCTGCGCGCTGCTGCGGGGCGGGGCCTAGCGTTCGGTCACCTTGCCGTCGGCCACCTCCAGGCGGCGGGTGACATGGACCGCGTCGAGCATGCGCCGGTCGTGCGTGACCAGGAGCAGGGTGCCCTCGTAGGCGTCCAGGGCCGACTCCAGTTGCTCGATGGCCGGCAGGTCGAGGTGGTTGGTGGGCTCGTCCAGGACCAGGAGGTTGACGCCCCGGCCCTGCAGGAGGGCGAGGGCGGCGCGGGTGCGTTCGCCCGGGGAGAGGGTGGCGGCGGAGCGCAGGACGTGGTCCGTCTTCAGGCCGAACTTGGCCAGGAGGGTGCGGACCTCGACGGGTTCGGTGTCCGGGACGGCCGCGCGGAAGGCGTCCAGCAGGGACTCCTCCCCGTGGAACAGCTCGCGGGCCTGGTCGACCTCGCCGATCAGGACACCGGAGCCGAGCGTCGCCCGGCCGGCGGTGAGCGGGACGCGGCCCAGTAGAGCGCCCAGCAGCGTGGACTTGCCCGCGCCGTTGGCGCCGGTGACGGCCACCCGGTCCGCCCAGTCGATCTGGAGGGACACCGGGCCGAGGGTGAACCCGCCGCGTCGTACCTCGGCGTCCCGCAGCGTGGCGACCACCGCGCCGGAGCGGGGTGCCGAGGCGATCTCCATGCGCAGCTCCCACTCCTTGCGCGGCTCCTCGACGACCTCCAGGCGCTCGATCATGCGCTGGGTCTGGCGGGCCTTCGCGGCCTGCTTCTCGCTGGCCTCGCTGCGGAACTTGCGGCCGATCTTGTCGTTGTCGGTGCTCGCCTTGCGCCGGGCGTTCTTGACCCCCTTGTCCATCCAGGAACGCTGCATCTGAGCCCGGTCCTGGAGGGCGGTCTTCTTGTCGGCGTACTCCTCGTAGTCCTCGCGGGCGTGCCGGCGGGCCACCTCGCGCTCCTCCAGGTAGGCCTCGTAGCCGCCGCCGTAGAGGTTGATCTGCCGCTGGGCGAGGTCGAGTTCGAGGACCTTGGTGACGGTGCGGGTGAGGAACTCGCGGTCGTGGCTGACGACGACCGTGCCGGCGCGCAGGCCGGAGACGAAGCGTTCCAGGCGCTCCAGGCCGTCGAGGTCCAGGTCGTTCGTGGGCTCGTCGAGCAGGAAGACGTCGTAGCGCGACAGCAGCAGCGAGGCCAGTCCGGCTCGGGCCGCCTGGCCGCCGGACAGGGAGGTCATCGGCTGGTCCAGGTCCACGGCCAGGCCCAGCGAGTCGGCGACCTCCTCCGCGCGCTCGTCGAGGTCGGCGCCGCCCAGGTCCAGCCAGCGCTCCAGGGCCGTCGCATACGCGTCGTCCGCGCCGGGCGCCCCGTCGACGAGGGCCTGCGTCGCCTCGTCCATGGCCCGCTGGGCCTCGGCGACTCCGGTACGGCGTGCCAGGAACTGCCGTACGGTCTCGCCGGGGCGCCGCTCGGGCTCCTGCGGGAGATGCCCCACGGTGGCGGTCGGCGGGGACAGCCGCAGCTCGCCCTCCTCCGGTGCGGTCAGCCCGGCGAGCAGCCGGAGCAGCGTGGACTTGCCCGCGCCGTTGGCCCCGACCAGGCCGATCACGTCTCCGGGCGCCACGACGAGGTCGAGCCCGCTGAACAGGGAACGGTCACCGTGTCCGGCGGCGAGATTCTTGGCGACGAGGGTGGCGGTCACAGGGGACGATCCTAATGGCCGGGGCAGATCGGACGCGCCAGGGTTTTCGGCGCACAGGATCGCCGGGCCGGGCAGCGCCTGAAGGGGCGCGGCGCACTACCGCGCCATCGCCTCCACCAACACACCCCCGGCCGTCCGAGCCACCACGAACGACTCGCCCTTCACCGCCTTCGCGTCCAACGCGATCCGATGCCGCCCCGCCTCCAGCACACCGTCGAACACCTCATGGGTGTGCGTGCGGTACAAGAAGTCAAGGCGGTACGCCGTCAGCCGCACCCGGCAGGGCGAGGTGACCTCGACGCCCGCTTCACCGTCGGCGACGACCAGGCGGGTCAGTCGCCGCTGTTCCGCCGGGCTGCGGTCCAGGGCGTGTTCGATCTGGGCGACGAGCAGCGGCACGATCGGCGCGAGGCCGTCGACATACGCCACCTCGACCCCGGCCGCCGTGAAGGCGCGGCGTACGGTGGCCCGCTGCTGCTCGCTGACGGCGCGGCCGAAGGCGACGGCGCCGTAGGTGCGCAGTTCGTCGGCGGGAACGCCGCTGACGTCATGGGTGATCTCGGCGCCGATGCCGATGGTGCGCAGGGCGGCCGCGAGCTTGGCCAGGACGGCGACGCGGGCGCCGATGAGGAGCACCCGGCGGCGTGGTGGCTCGGTGTGGGCGTCGAGCAGGGTGCCCAGCGCGTCACGGTAGTCGGCGCCGCGGAAGCGGAAGGGGCCGATGCCGTGGTAGCCGTTGAGCTCCAGGTCGGCGTGTTCCTCGGTCTGCCAGGCGAAGTCCCGCCAGATGAAGTCGCCGCCCTCCTTGTCGATGACCGCGGTGACCGCGCCGCAGGCGAGGTCCGCGCACTCGGGGCAGCCGTAGATGACATACCGGCCGCCCGGGAGCGGTGCCTGCGCCTCCAGGAGCAGACTGCGGACCTGTGCGGTGAAGATGGCGGGCGGTACGTCGGAGGCGAGCGGGGAGACGGCGTCGAGGTCGGAGAGCTGGAACAGCAGCGGGCGTCCGTCGACGATGAAGTCGACGAAGTCCCGGTGCACCTGGTAACCGCCGTCGGCGAGGACGCCACCGGCACGCATCGCCGGTGCCAGGCCGAAGGTCGCGTACTCGGCAGACATGCTGTGAGTATCCCCAGAGCGAGACCGATATGAGCGCGGCATGACATATTCCGCTACGTCCCGCCATGGGAAACGAACAGGTGGGCCAGGTCGCCGTGGTCGGCCGGGGTGCGGGAGCGCACGGGGGGCGGCCGGGCTCGCCGACACCCCCGCGTGCGCACCGCTCACGCGTGGTCGTGGCCCAGTGGGTCGCCCTCCGCTTCGGTGCCGGGGCCCGGGCCGACCTTGATCTCGAATTCTCCGTCGTACTCCTTGTGGCCCGTGATCACGGCGAGTTCGACTGCCTGGGAGCCCATCTGGCCGCGCACGATGACCGGGTCCCGGCGCAGATCGCGCATGAGGGCGAAGCACATGGCGATCATCACCAGGACGAAGGGCGCGGCGGCCAGGATCGTGAGGTTCTGCAGGCCGGTGAGCGCGTCGCCCTGGCCGCTGCCGATGAGCAGCATGATGGCGGCGACGGCTCCGGTCACCACGCCCCAGAACACCACGACGAACCGGCCGGGTTCGAGGGCGCCCTTCTGGGAGAGCGTGCCCATCACGATGGAGGCGGCGTCGGCTCCGGAGACGAAGAAGATGCCGACCAGGATCATCACCAGCAGGCTGGTGACGGTGGCGATGGGGAACTCCTGGAGGACGGCGAAGAGTTGCCCCTCGGGGGTGTCCTCGCCGGCGAGCCCGCCGCCTTCCTTCACCCGCATCGCCGTACCGCCGAAGATCGCGAACCAGACGAGGCTGACGGTGCTGGGCACGAGGATGACGCCGCCGATGAACTGCCGGATGGTGCGGCCGCGGCTGATGCGGGCGATGAACATGCCGACGAAGGGCGTCCAGGAGATCCACCAGGCCCAGTAGAAGACGGTCCAGCTGCCGAGCCAGTCCGCGACGCCCTCGCCGCCGCTGGCCTCGGTGCGGCCGGCGAGCTGGGGCAGGTCGCCGAGGTAGGAGAAGAGCGAGGTGGGCAGCAGGTCCAGGACGATGATCGTGGGGCCCGCGATGAACACGAAGAGCGCGAGGATCAGGGCGAGCACCATGTTGATGTTGGACAGCCACTGGATGCCGCGCTCGATGCCGGAGACGGCCGAGGCGACGAAGGCCAGGGTCAGTACGGCGATGATCGCGACGAGCAGGCCGGTGCTCACGTCGTCCATCCAGTCCAGCTCCCGGAAGCCGGAGCCGATCTGGAGGGCGCCGAGTCCGAGGGAGGCGGCCGAGCCGAAGACGGTGGCGATGATCGCGAGGATGTCGATCACCCGTCCTCCGACGCCGCCCGCGTGCTTCTCGCCGATCAGGGGTGTGAAGACCGCGCTGATGGTCTGGCGACGGCGTTTGCGGAAGGTGCTGTAGGCGATGGCGAGTCCCACCACCGCGTAGATCGCCCAGGGATGCAGCGTCCAGTGGAAGAGAGTCGTGGCCATCGCCGTCTCCATGCGTTCGCCGGAGTTGGCGGGGCCCGTGCCGGGTGGCGGGGTCGTGTAGTGCGCGAGGGGCTCGCTGACGCCGTAGAACATCAGGCCGATGCCCATACCGGCGCTGAACATCATCGCGACCCAGGACACGGTCCTGAACTCGGGTTCCTCGCCCTCGGCGCCCAGGTGGATGCGGCCGTATCGGCTGATCGCCAGCCACAGGGCGAAGATCACAAAGCCCGAGGCGGCCAGCATGAAGGCCCAGCCGCCGTTGTGGATCAGGCCGTTGAGCAGCCTCGTGGACACGCTCTCCAGCGAGTCCGTGGCCACCCAGCCCCAGATCACGAAAGCCACGGTGATGGCGGCAGTGACCCCGAACACCACTTGGTCGGTGTGGTGGCCCGAAGCGTCCACAGGACCCTTCAGGCCGCCACCCCTCTTCTTCAGATCATCGGTCATCAGCGGCACCTTCCCCTGGAGACAGTGGATACGCCGGTTCCACGTCGTTTTCCCAGGACCTACCACAGGATCCGCCGCTGACAGCCCCTTCAGCAGTCGGTGTCGGGCTCACCGACCGTGAGGTGGTACGGGGCGCGTTCGTCCAGGAGCAGGGGGACGAGGGCGCGCAGGGACTGGCGGAGCGGGACATAGGTGCCGTGGGTCCGCACTCCGTGCAGGGCGAGCTCGTCCTTCACCTGCGCGTACTGGTCGCCGGTGAGCCGGTAGCCGCAGGGCGGGTCCTGGATCACCTCGGTCGGCTCGGGCGGGTCGTTGTCGGCGCCGCCGACGTACACCGGCCCGGTGTCGGCGTAGCCGGTGAGGCGGGCCCGGCCGGTCGCCGCCTCGACCTGCGCGCGGCGGGCGTCGGTGAAGTCGAACAGGCCCTCGAGCGCGGCGGCTTGGGAGCGCACCCGGCGCCGGTTGTTCAGGGCCTCGTCGGCCTGCTCGGCCTCGGTGAGCGGGTCGACGCGGCTCTCGATGAGCAGGCCCACCGAGTGCTTGACGCCGGACATGTTCCGCAGGATGCGCTCCTGGCCGTCACCGGCGACCTGGCGGATCGGCTCGCCCGTCTCGGGGTCGGTCCAGATGCCGTAGGTGCCGGTCGAGTAGCCGCCGTCCGCCGCGGCGGGGCGCACGTACGACTCGGACAGTGTCCGCGCCGCGTCGTGGACGTGGTCGTCCGTGTTGAGGTTGCGCGGCCACAGGTCGAACAGGTCCTTGTCGTAGTACGGGGGTGTGGCGCCGTATTCGTGCAGGTCGTAGATGACGTCGGGGCGCTGGTCGCGGATGACGGCGGCCAGGGCCCGGCCCTCGGCGGTCGCCAGGGCGACGTGGTCGCGGTTGATGTCCACGCCGTCGCTGTTGCCGCGGGTGTCGGCGGCCCGGCCGTCGGGGTTGGCGGTGGGCAGGACGAGCAGGGTGGTGCGTTCCAGGAAGCGCCGGGTCCGCCGGTCCTTGGCGTAGGCCAGGTCGCGGACGGTGGACAGGCAGGCCTCGCGGCCCGAGGGTTCGTCGCCGTGCTGGCTGCACACGAGCAGCACCTTGTTCGGGGCGGGGCGTTCGCCGATCCGCACGAGCTGGAGCGGGCGGCCCTGCTTGGTCGTCCCGATCCGGGCGACGGAGACCCGGTCGCTGGCCTTGTCGACCGTGGCCAGGAGTCCGTGCTCCTCGCTCTGACTGGTCCAACGGGCGCCGCCCGACTCCTCGAAGCCGGTGCGGGGCGGGGACTCGGCGGCATGGGCCGGGATGGCCACGAGGGATGCGGCGAGGGCCGCCGCGGTCAGGGCGAGTGCTCGTATGCGGGTCACTGGCCTGCCTCCGGGATGCGGTGGACGGGGCGCGGGGCGGTCGGCACACCGTCGAGGCGCCCCGCGACGGGGGCGGCTGACGGGGCGTCGGCGGTGGCGCGTGGGAAGGCGTGGGCTCGGCCGACCAGCGGGACGCGGGCCTTCGTACGGGCGAGGACGAGGGCGAGGGTCGGCTTGGCGGACGGCGGCTCGATCAGGTCCTTGCCCGTGCCCGCGACGATCAGGGCGAGGCGGTGACCGGCCGGGACGACGTGGTCGGGGGTGGCCGTGTACGGCTTGCCCGGGGTGAGGGGTCCGCCCTTCGGATCCGGGGCGTGGTTGCCGAGGCCCGCCCGGCCGCGGCTGACGACCGTGTAGTCGACGTCGGCGGTCTTGGCCTTCCTGGGCTTGCTCTCCCGCGGGGCGGCGTGGGCCGCCGCGGGGGTGGGGAACCTGGCCGGCAGGGCGGCCACGGCCGCTGTCGCGAGCGGTCTCCAGATCGTGAAGCGCGTGCGTTTCGGCATGCGCGGACGGTACATCCGTCAACTCCCGTGCAGAAGAGGGCGCCTGACGGCACATGACGTCACATGTGGCCGATAAACATCCGTGTGGCGGATTCACTCATGTCGGCCGAATGGCGATCGTGTGACCGCAGTGGTCATGGACACGCGGGAGGCACAGGTACTCAATGGGCTCCGGACAGTCTTCGGCCCCTACGACTTGGAGCTTTCGTGCACCGCAGAATCATGGCGCCGGGCGCACTCGCAGCCGCCTCCCTGATGCTGGCGATCCCGGCTTCGGCGGCGAGTCACTCCCCCGGCGCTCCGGGCATCGGCGACCCCTACTACCCGGCCTACGGCAACGGTGGCTACGACGTCTCCCACTACGACCTCCGGCTGAGGTACCAGCCGGCCACGGACGAACTGGCGGGCACGGCGACCGTGCTGGCGAAGACCACGCAGGACCTCTCGCGCTTCAACCTGGACTTCCTGCTGGACGTCCAAGAGGTGCGGGTCAACGGCGCGAAGGCGTCGTTCGCGACGTCGGGCGAGCACGAGCTGGAGATCACGCCGAAGAAGCCGCTGGCCAAGGGCACGGCCATCACCGTGGTGGTGCGCTACCGGGGTGTGCCGTCGTCGAAGGAGGCCTACGGCTTCACCGCGTGGCTGCGCACCCCGGACGGCGGGGTCGCGGCGGGCGAGCCCGAGGCGGCCTGGTGGTGGTTCCCGAGCAACGACCATCCGCTCGACAAGGCCACCTACGACGTGTCGGTGCAGGTGCCGGACGGCACCCAGTTCGTCTCCAACGGGACGCTCCAGTCGACGAGTTCACGGGCCGGCTGGACCCGCTACAGCTGGCGTTCGAACAAGCCGCAGGCGACCTATCTGGCCACGTTCGCGGCGGGCAGGTTCGACGTCACCACGGGGACGTCCGAGAGTGGAATCCCGATCATCAACGCCTACAGCAAGGACCTGGGCGACCGTGCGGGGGCGGCACGGGCGAGCATCGAGCGGACCGGGGAGATCGCCGACTGGATGAGCGAGTACTTCGGTCCGTACCCGTACGACGCGCTCGGCGGCTATGTGCCGAACACGACCACCGGGTACGCGCTGGAGACGCAGACCCGGCCGTACTACAGCCCGCGCAACTTCGCGAACGGGTCGAACACGGCCGTCGTGGTCCATGAGTTGGCCCATCAGTGGTGGGGCGACAGCGTGTCCGTCAAGGACTGGAAGGACATCTGGATCAACGAGGGCTTCGCGCGGTACGCGCAGTGGCTGTGGTCGGAGCACGAGGGCGAGGGGACGGCGCAGGAGATCGCCGACTACGTGTACGCCTCGCGGTCGGCCGACGACGCCTTCTGGACGGTCAGGCCCGGTGACCCCGGACCGGAGAACCAGTTCCACATCGCCGTCTACGACCGGGGCGCGCTGGCCCTTCAGGCGCTGCGCAACGAGATCGGGGACGAGGCGTTCTTCGCCATCCTCAAGGGCTGGCCCCAGAAGTTCGCCCACGGCAACGCCTCGGTGGCCGACTTCGAGCGGTACGCCGAGGAGGTGTCCGGCAAGCCGCTGGCGGCGCTGTTCGACACCTGGCTGTTCCAGCCGTCGAAGCCGGCGGCGGGCACGGCGCGGGCGGCGTCGATCGCGAAGGGTTCGGTGGCTCCGGCGCGGCCTAAGTCGTGGCAGAAGATCGCGGCGACGAACGGCGTGCACGAGCACGAGCACTGACGCCCTACGGCTTCGGGGCTGTCGCCGCCAGCTCGGCCACCCGGACGAGGAGTTCGTCCCGCCCGATCGCGTCCGTCTGCGTCGATGGCACCGTACAGGCGTGGGCGCCGGCGATCGTGCCGTACAGGGCGCTGCGGTGGGGTGTCTCGCGGTTCAGCCAGGCGTAGAGGAACGCGGCGGCGAAGGCGTCGCCCGCGCCGTTGGAGTCCACCACCGGCGCGGGCGGCGGCACCGCGGGCAGGCGGGTCAGCTCGTCGTCGGCCAGTACGTACGCGCCCTTCGCGCCCGCCATGGCCACGACCACCTCGGCCCGGCCCCGGTCGGCGATCCGGCGCATCGAGCGCTCGGGGTCGGGCAGGGCGGCGGCGGACAGGAAGACGACGTCCGCGGCGTGCGCGAACGGCTCGTGGTACGGGTTCTCGCCGTCCCAGTCGTGCAGGTCCGTGGACAGCGTCGCGCCCGACTCGCGCAGGAGCGGCAGGGAGTGGGCGCCGGGCTGGGTGATGGTGACGTGGACGTGGCGGCTCGCCCCGGCCAGGGCGCGCACCGTGGCCTCCGGGAAGCGGTCGTCGGGGTGGCCGCGGCTGGTGTCGTACAGCGACAGTCGTCTGCCGTCGGGGCCGACGAGGTTGACGGCACGCCTCGTCCCCGCGGGCTGCGGGATCGCGGTGAGCGCGATGCCCTTCTCGCCGTGCAGCGCCCGGACCAGATCGCCCTCTGGGTCGTCGCCGAGCATGTCGAGGTGGTGGACCCGCAGGCCGAGGGCACCCAGACCCAGGGCCACGAAGTCGCCGGTCTGCCCGGCGCGGGTGCGGATCCCCGAATCGATCATGTAGCTGTCGGCGTACGGCAACGGCAGCTCCGGGACGTACACGATGGTGTCCACACCCGCACCGCCCAGCACGAGCACGTCGATGTCGCGGGGACGCTCCGCCGGGTGGGCAGGAACTCTCGCCATGGGTCCTACGGACGGTGGGTGACCACCGGTCGTGTGTGGTGGGTCGCGCAGTTCCCCGCGCCCCTTTGGGGCGCGTCCGTGGCCGTTCGACGACCGACTCCGAACCGCGCCCGACGCAACGGTGGCGTCACCCCGGACGCAAGTGAACTCCGACATGACGCCACCGTAGGCGCTGCCACTGACAGTGGCCGCCGATTACTTGATGAGCTCGGCCAGTTCCTGGTCCTCCGCCTTGGTGACCCGGCGTCGGATCGCGTACCAGCCGCCGACCAGCAGTACGGCGATGGCGGGGATCAGCAGCAGGGTCTTGCGGCCGACCTCGGGGTCGTTCCACATCATGGCGAGGCAGGCCAGGAGGAAGACGATCGTGGCGATCTCCGTGACCGGGCTGCCGGGGAGGCGGAAGGAGGGGCGGGTCACCAGGCCCGTCCTGGCGCGGCGGACGAAGATCAGGTGGCAGACCATGATGATCACCCAGGTCGAGATGATGCCGAGCGAGGCCACGTTCAGCACGATCTCGAAGGCCTGGCTGGGCATCAGGTAGTTCAGGCCGACGCCGAGCACGCACACCGCGCAGGTGAGCAGGATGCCGCCGTAGGGCACCTGGCTGCGGTTCATGCGGGCGGTGAACCTGGGCGCCGAGCCCGCCATCGCCATGGAGCGCAGGATGCGGCCCGTGGAGTACAGGCCGGAGTTGAGCGAGGACATCGCCGCCGTCAGGACGACCAGGTTCATCACGTCGCCCGCGGCCGGGACGCCGATCTTCGACAGGACCGTGACGAAGGGGCTCTGGTCGGCCGAGTAGACCGAGCCGGGCAGGAGCAGGGCGAGCAGGACGACCGAGCCGACGTAGAAGAGGCCGACGCGCCACATGATCGAGTTCACCGCGCGCGGGACGACCTTCTCCGGCTCCGCGGTCTCGCCCGCGGCGACGCCGACCAGCTCCAGCGCGGCGTACGCGAAGATCACGCCCTGCATGACCAGGACGACGGGCATCAGGCCGTGCGGGAAGACGCCGCCGTTGTCGGTGATCACACTCAGGCCCGGGGTCCGGCCGCCGACCTCGTGCTGGGTGGCGAGCAGGAAGATGCCGACGAACATGAAGCCGACGAGCGTGGCGACCTTGATGATCGCGAACCAGAACTCCATCTCGCCGAAGATCTTCACCGAGATGAGGTTCACCGCCAGCACGACGGCCAGCGCGATGAGGGCGAGTGTCCACTGGGGGATGCTGGTGAACATGCTCCAGTAGTGCGTGTAGAGCGCGATCGCGGTGATGTCGGCGATACCGGTCGTCGACCAGTTCAGGAAGTACATCCAGCCGGCGACATAGGCGCCCTTCTCACCGAGGAACTCGCGCGCGTACGACACGAAGGAGCCGGACGAGGGGCGGTAGAGGACCAGTTCGCCGAGGGCCCTGACCACGAAGAAGGCGAAGACGCCGCAGACCAGGTAGGCGATGGCCAGCGCCGGACCCGCGTCGTGGAGGCGGCCGCCGGCGCCGAGGAAGAGGCCGGTGCCGATGGCCCCGCCGATGGCGATCATGTTGACGTGGCGGGCCTTGAGGTCCTTGCTGTAACCGGCGTCGCCCGCGTCCGCAGGCACCTGGGCCGCGTCGGTACGGGGTGCGGCCACTGCCGTGTTCACGGCGTCCTTGCTCACGGGGTACCACTCTCTGGTGCGCCCGAGCGGATCGCGCTCGGGTGTCCGGACGTACGTATGGCCTGCGCCTTCCGTAAAGGCACAGACCAAGGGGCCACCTTCCCCCACGGAACGCGGCTCATGCGGTGGCACATGTCACAGAGCGTTACTTCTCACACGGCCGTCCCACCGGTCCCGGCAGGTGTCACAGCACTGGTGAGACAGTGATACTGCTGCACATGACGACCGGCACCGACGAACCGACCCTCACCATCGACGAGCTGGCCGCGCGGGCGGGTATGACGGTCCGCACGGTGCGGTTCTACGGCACCAAGGGGCTGCTGCCGCCTCCGGTGATCGGTGCGCGCAGAGTCGGGCACTACGGGCGAGCGCACCTGGCCCGGCTCGCGCTCATCGAGGAGCTTCAGCGGCAGGGCATGACGCTGGCGGCCATCGAGCGGTACGTCCAGCAGCTCCCGCCCGACCTGGACGCCCACGACCTCGCCATTCACCGGGCCGTGGTGGCCTCCTGGGCGCCGGACGCCGTGGAGACGGTGGAGCGGGCGGAGCTGGAGCGGCGGGCGGGGCGGGCGCTCGGTGACGAGGACGTGGAGCGGCTGACCGCGATGGGGGTGCTCGAGGCCGGCGACGGCGGCTACCGCGTCGACCTCGGACTGCTGCGGCTCGGCGTCGGGCTGCTGGACGTACCGCTGTCACAGGAGGCGATCCTCGCGGCGCGCAACGTCCTCATCGAGCATGCGCGCGCCGCCGCGCACGAGTTGTCCCAGCTCTTCCGCGGCGAGGTCTCGCAACGGGCCGCCGAGGACGTGAAGTCGCTGTCCGCCTCGATGCAACCCGTGGTGGTGCAGGCCCTGTTGACGATCTTCCAGCGGTCGCTCAAGGACGATCTCCGGGAGTGGCTGGGTGGCATCTCGGACCTGGAGGAAGGCGTCGCGGAGGAACGCGGATCGGTCTGACCCCCGGCCCTCGCCCCACGGGGCGAGGGCGGGCTGCCGTTACGGGATCAGTCGCCGAAGGTCTCGCCCTTCTCCGCCTTCTCCACCAGCAGCGCCGGCGGCGTGAACCGCTCCCCGTACGCCGCCGCCAGCTCACGCGCGCGTGCCACGAAGCCGGCGACACCACCGTCGTAGCCGTTGATGTACTGCAGGACACCGCCCGTCCAGCCGGGGAACCCGATGCCGAAGACGGAGCCGATGTTGGCGTCGGCGACGGACGTCAGCACGCCCTCCTCCAGGAGCCGGACCGTGTCCAGGGCCTCGGAGAACAGCATGCGTTCCTGCATGTCCCGGAACGGGATCTGTGCGCCCTCGCGCGTGAAGTGCTCGCGCAGCCCCGGCCACAGGGCGGTGCGGCTGCCGTTCTCGTCGTAGTCGTAGAAGCCCGCGCCGCCGCTGCGCCCGGGGCGGTCGAACTCGTCGACCATGCGGTCGATGACGGCCTCGGCCGGGTGCGCGGCCCAGGTGCCGCCCGCCTCCTCCACGGCCCGCCTGCTCTCGTTGCGGATCTTGCGCGGCAGCGTGAGCGTCAGTTCGTCCATCAGGGACAGGACCTTGGCGGGGTAGCCCGCCTGCGCCGCCGCCTGTTCGACCGACGCGGGCTCGATGCCCTCGCCCACCATCGCCACGCCCTCGTTGATGAAGTGGCCGATGACGCGGGAGGTGAAGAAGCCGCGCGAGTCGTTCACGACGATCGGCGTCTTGTTGATCTGCCGGACCAGGTCGAAGGCGCGGGCCAGCGCCTCGTCGCCGGTGCGCTCGCCCTTGATGATCTCGACGAGCGGCATCTTGTCGACGGGCGAGAAGAAGTGCAGTCCGATGAAGTCGGCTTGGCGCTCCACGCCTTCGGCGAGGGCGGTGATCGGCAGCGTCGAGGTGTTGGAGCACAGCAGCGCGTCCGGCTCGACGATGCTCTGGATCTCCTGGAAGACCTTGTGCTTGAGCTCCGGGTTCTCGAAGACGGCCTCGATGACCGCGTCGCAGCCGGCCACGTCCTGCGGGTCGGCCGTCGGCGTGATGCGGGCGAGCAGCGCGTCGGCCTTCTCCTGTGTCGTACGGCCCCGGGAGACCGCCTTGGCGCACAGCTTCTCGGAGTAGCCCTTGCCCTTGGCCGCCGCCTCGGCCGACACGTCCTTCAGGACGACGTCGATGCCCGCGCGGGCGCACGAGTAGGCGATGCCGGCGCCCATCATCCCGGCGCCCAGGACGGCGACCTTGCGGACCTTGCGGGGCTCGATGCCCTTGGGCCGGTTGGCGCCGGAGTTGACGGCCTGGAGGTCGAAGAAGAACGCCTGGATCATGTTCTTCGAGGTCTGACCCGCCGCCAGCTCCACGAAGTAGCGGGCCTCGATGACCTGCGCGGTCTCGAAGTCGACCTGGGAGCCCTCGACGGCGGCCGCGAGGATGCTCCGCGGGGCCGGGTAGGGGGCGCCGTTCGTCTGCTTGCGCAGGTTGGCCGGGAAGGCGGGCAGGTTGGCCGCGAACTTGGGGTTGGCGGGTGTGCCGCCGGGGATCCGGTAGCCGGGCCGGTCCCAGGGCTGCTGCGACTCGGGGTGGGCCTCGATGAAGGCGCGGGCCTTGGCGAGCAACTCGTCCTGGGTGGTGGCCACGTCGTCGATCAGGCCGTTCTGCAGGGCGCGCTGCGGGTTGTACTGGGTGCCCTGGAGGAGGACCTTCAGCAGGGCGTCGGCGACGCCGAGGAGGCGGACGGTGCGCACGACGCCGCCTCCGCCGGGCAGCAGGCCGAGGGTGACCTCGGGGCAGCCGATCTTGGAGCCGGGGGTGTCCAGGGCGATGCGGTGGTGGCAGGCGAGGGCGATCTCGTAACCGCCGCCCAGGGCCGCGCCGTTCAGCGCCGCGACGACCGGCTTGCCGAGGGTTTCGATGCGGCGGAGGTTCCGCTTGATCGCCAGGCCGCCGTCGAACAGGTCCTGTGCCGTCTCGGGCGTGACGCGGATCAGGTCGCGCAGGTCTCCGCCCGCGAAGAAGGTCTTCTTGGCGGAGGTGATGATGACCCCGCGGATGGTGTCCTTCTCGGCCTCCAGCCGGTCCGTGATCACGGCGAGGGAGTCGCGGAACGCCTGGTTCATGGTGTTCGCGGACTGGTTGGGGTCGTCGAGGACGAGGGTGACGACGCCGGCGCGGTCCTGTTCCCAGCGGATGGTGGTGGATTCAGTGCTCATGTGGAGGTGCTCCGTGTGATCCGTCGGGAGGGGGTCAGATGCGCTCGACGATGGTGGCGATGCCCATGCCGCCGCCCACGCACAGGGTGGCCAGTCCGTACCGCTTGTCCTGGCGCTCCAGTTCGTCGACGAGCGTGCCGAGGATCATCGCGCCGGTCGCGCCGAGCGGGTGGCCGAGGGCGATGGCGCCGCCGTTGACGTTGACCTTGTCCAGGGACAGGCCCATGTCCTTGACGAACCGCAGCACGACCGCCGCGAACGCCTCGTTGATCTCGACGAGGTCGATGTCGTCGATGGTCAGCCCGGCCTTGGCGAGCGCCTTGCGGGTGGCGGGGGCGGGCCCGGTGAGCATGATGGTGGGCTCGGAGCCGGACACGGCGGCGGAGACGATCCGCGCGCGGGGCGTGAGGCCGTAGCGCTCGCCGACGTCGCGCGAGCCGATGGCCACCAACGAGGCGCCGTCGACGATGCCGGAGGAGTTGCCCGCGTGGTGGACGTGGTCGATCTTCTCGACCCAGTGGTACTTCTGCAGCGCGACGGCGTCGAAGCCGCCGAGGTCGCCGATGTCGGCGAAGGACGGCTTGAGCTTGCCGAGGGAGTCGGCGGTGGTGCCGGGGCGCAGGTGCTCGTCGTGGTCGAGGACGACCAGGCCGCTGCGGTCCTTGACCGGGACGACGGAGCGGTCGAAGCGGCCCTCCTTCCACGCCGTGGCCGCGCGCTCCTGGGAGAGCGCCGCGTACTCGTCGACGTCGCGGCGGGTGAAGCCCTCGATGGTGGCGATGAGGTCGGCGCCGATGCCCTGCGGCACGAAGTTCACCGCCAGGTTGGTCATCGGGTCGTTGAACCAGGCGCCGCCGTCCGAGGCCATCGGCACCCGGGACATGGACTCGACGCCGCCCGCGAGGACGAGGTCCTCCCAGCCGGAACGCACCTTGGCGGCGGCCAGGTTGACGGCCTCCAGGCCCGAGGCGCAGAAGCGGTTCTCCTGGACGCCGGCCACCGAGTCCGGCAGCCCGGCGGCGATCGCGGCGATGCGGGCGATGTCGGAGCCCTGGTCGCCGACGGGCCCGACGACGCCGAGGACGATGTCGTCGACCGCGGCCGGGTCGAGGTCAGGGAAGCGGTCGCGGATCTCGTGGATGAGACCGACGACCAGGTCGATGGGCTTGGTGCCGTGCAGGGCGCCGTTCGCCTTGCCGCGGCCGCGCGGGGTGCGGATCGCGTCGTACACGTACGCTTCGGTGCTCACGAGGAAGCCTTTCGGGGTGAGGGTCAGCCGAGCGGAAGAGCTTCAGCCGAGCAGGGAACGGCCGATGATCTCCTTCATGATCTCGGTCGTCCCGCCGTAGATGGTCTGGATGCGGCCGTCGGTGAAGGCCCGGGCCACGGGGTACTCGCTCATGTATCCGTAGCCGCCGTGCAGTTGGAGGCAGCGGTCGGCGACGCGCTTCTGCAGCTCGGTCGCCCACCACTTGGCCATGGAGGCGTGCACCGCGTCGAGCTCCCCGCTGGAGTGATCGATGATGCAGCGGTCGAGGAAGGTGCGGGTGACGGCGCACTCGGTGGCCATCTCGGCTATCTCGAACCGGATGTGCTGCTTGGTGGCCAGCGGCCGGCCGAAGGCCTCGCGCTCCTTGACGTACTCGGTGGTGATCTCCAGCAGGTGCTCGGCCGCGGCGATCGCGGAGACCGCGATGCTCAGGCGCTCCTGCGCGAGGTTCGTCATCAGGTGGACGAAGGCGCCGTTGAGGTCGCCGAGGAGGTTGTCCTTGGGCACGCGCACGTCGTGGAAGAACAGCTCGGCCGTGTCCTGCGCCTTCTGGCCGATCTTGTCGAGGTTGCGGCCGCGCTCGAAGCCGTCCATGCCGCGTTCGACGACGAGCAGCGACAGCCCGTGGGCGCCGCCCTCGGGGGTCGTCTTCGCGACGACGACCACCAGGTCGGCGAGGATGCCGTTGGAGATGAACGTCTTGGAGCCGTTCAGCACCCAGTGGTCGCCGCGGTCCTCGGCGTGGGTGCGGATGCCCTGGAGGTCGGAGCCGGCGCCGGGCTCGGTCATGGCGATGGCCGTGATCAGCGAGCCGTCGCAGAAGCCGGGCAGCCAGCGGCGCTTCTGCTCCTCGGTGGCCAGGCCCGTGAGATAGGGGCCGATGATGTCGTTGTGCAGCCCGAGGGCGAGACCGGGGGCGCCCGCGCGCGTGAACTCCTCGGCGAGGACGGCGCTGTAGCGGAAGTCGAGGGTGCCGCCGCCTCCGTACTGCTCGGGCACGGCGAGGCCGAGCAGGCCCTGCTTGCCGGCCGCGCGCCAGGCGTCGCGGGAGACGACGCCGTCCTTCTCCCACTGCTCGTAGTACGGCAGCACCTCCCGGGCGAGGAAGCTGCGCACGGTCGCGCGGAACGCGTCGTGCTCGGGGGCGAAGATCTGCCGCTTCATTCGTGGCCCTTCATGAATTCCGGCCCTTCATGGTTCTGGCCCTTCGACAGGTCGGGTACGTCCCAGTCGCGCGCCACGTCGGCGGTGTCCGCGCCGGGCTGGGCCGGGCCGGTGCGGACCTCGGTCGGGGTCGCGGAGAAGCGGGGTGCCGGGGCGGGCTGGGTGATGCCGCCGTGGTCGGTGAAGGTGCCGCGGGCGGCGAGGTGGGGGTGGTGCGGGGCCTCGCGCAGGGACAGGACGGGGGCCACGCAGGCGTCGGAGCCCTCGAAGAGGGCCGTCCACTCGTCCCTGGTACGGGACTTGAAGCGGGCGGCGACCGCCTCGCGCAGCTCGCCCCAGCGGGAGATGTCCTTGCGGGCGGAGGCGAACTCCTCGATGCCGAGCAGGCCCAGGAACTCGTCGTAGAACTGCGGCTCCAGGGCCCCGACCGCCATGTGCTTGCCGTCGGCCGTCTCATAGGTGCCGTAGTACGGGCAGCCGCCGTCCAGGAGGTTGGCGCCGCGCCGGTCCTGCCAGCCGCCGGCGGCGAGCATGCCGTGGACCATCGCGGCGAGGTGGGAGGTGCCGTCCACGATGGCGGCGTCCACGACCTGGCCGGTGCCGGTGGCGCGCGCGTGGTGGAGGGCGGCGAGGACGCCGACGACGAGATAGAGGGAGCCGCCCGCGTAGTCGCCGACCAGGTTGGCGGGGACGGCGGGCGGTTCGCCGGGGGCGCCGATCATGCCGAGGGTGCCGGTGAGCGCGATGTACGCGATGTCGTGGCCGGCGCGCTGGGCGAGCGGGCCCTGTTGGCCCCAGCCGGTCATACGGCCGTAGACGAGCCCGGGGTTGCGGGCGTGGCAGGCCTCGGGGCCGATGCCGAGGCGCTCGGCGACGCCGGGGCGGTAGCCCTCGATGAGGATGTCGGCGCGGGCGGCGAGGTCGAGCACGCGCGCGGGGCCGTCGGGCGACTTGAGGTCGACGATCACCGAGCGCTTGTTGCGGTTGGTGATGTCGTACTCGGTGTCGATGGCGAGCCCCGTGCCGCCGGGCCGGTCCACGCGGACGACGTCGGCGCCCAGGTCGGCGAGGAGCATGGCGGCGAACGGGCCCGGCCCGATTCCGGCCAGCTCGACCACGCGCACGCCGGTGAGCGGGCCCTGTCCTGGCGTCGTTGCCATCCAGCCCCCAGGGATATGACACAACTGCTGTAACACCAGCGATGCTAAGAACATGTGCCGACGGACACAAGAGCAAGCGCTTAGGAAGTTACCCGTCGGAAGCCCGTCGGAAGCCCGAACACGGACCGGTACGGAGGACTCAGCGCCCGTCCAGCTCGGCTGTCAGCCGCTTCGGCGCGATCGTGCGGTAGCTCTCCTCGACCCAGTCGCACAGCAGCTCGGCGGCCGGGGCACCCTTCTGCTCCAGCGGGATGCTGACCCAGCCCGACTTGCCCAGGCCGTAACCGGCGGGCTCGGCGCCCGGGCAGGTCAGGGCGTGGGCGTGGGCCGACTCGTCCTTGAGCTTCACCGTGATGCCCATCGGATAGCTGCCGTCGTCGACGCCGAGGAAGACGAACACCTTCTTGTTGACCTTCGCGACCGTCTCGCCCCAGGGGAACTCCTCGACGGCGCCGGGCATCCCAAGGGCGAACTCGCGTACTTTCTCCCACTTCTTCAGGGCGTTCTTCGGCACGGCCACCGCTTACCTCCGGGCTCGTCGTCGGGCTCAGCACCCCTCACGCTAGCCTCGGCCACCGACAACGGCGCGTGGTGCGGGACGAGGGGTGTCATGAGCAGGCCGAGCAGGACGGATCGTCCGTACGACATCGTGCTCTTCGGAGCGACGGGATTCGTCGGGGTACTCACCGCGGAGTACCTCGCCGCGCACGCGCCCGAGGGGCTGCGCTGGGCGATCGCCGGCCGCAGCGGGGAGAAGCTGGAGCGGCTGCGCGAGTCGCTGCCGGGCGGTGCGGGGATCGGGGTGCTGGAGGCGGACGTCGCCGATCCGGCCTCGATGCGCCGGCTCGCCGAGCACGCGCGCGTGGTGGCCACGACGGTGGGCCCCTATGTGACGTACGGCGAGGATCTGGTCGCGGCCTGCGCGGACACCGGCACCGACTATCTCGACCTCTCCGGTGAGCCGGAGTTCGTGGATCTGACGTATGTCCGGCACGACGCACGCGCGCGTGAGACGGGCGCACGGCTGGTGCACGCCTGTGGCTTCGACTCGGTCCCGCACGACCTGGGCGCGTACTTCACCGTGCAGCAGCTGCCGCGGGACGTGCCCCTGACGGTGGACGGGTTCGTGACCGCGGACGCCATGTTCTCGGGCGGCACGTTCGCGTCGGCGCTCAACCAGTTCTCGCGGGGCCGCCAGATGCTGGCCGCCGCGCGGGACCGTGCCCGGTACGAGCCGCGGCTGATGGGGCGCCGGGCGCTGGCCCAGACGGGTGTGCCCCGGTTCGCCAAGGACGTCGGCTCGTGGGCGGTGCCGCTGCCGACGATCGATCCGCAGATCGTCAAGCGTTCCGCGCGGGCCCTGGAGCGCTACGGCCCCGACTTCCGCTACCGCCACTACGCCGCCGTACGGCATCTGCCGGTCGCGGTCGGCGGGGTCGCCGCGATGGGCGCGCTCTTCACGGCCGCCCAGCTGCCGCCCGCCCGGCGCTGGATGTCCGGCCGCCTCAAGCCGGGCGAGGGCCCGGGCCCCGAGAAGCGCGCCAAGAGCTGGTTCTCGGTCCGCTTCGTCGGTGAGGGCGGTGGCCGGCGGGTGTTCACGGAGGTGGCCGGGGGCGATCCGGGCTACGGCGAGACGGCGAAGATGTTCGCCGAGTCGGCCCTGTGCCTCGCCTTCGACGACCTGCCGTCCACAGCCGGGCAGGTCACCACGGCGGTCGCGATGGGCGACGCCCTGATCGAGCGTCTGCGCACGGCGGGCATCACCTTCCGCGTGGCCGCGACGCGCTGAACCGGCCCTACAGAGTCCACCCCGCCACGGTGAAGATCATCCCGCCGATCCAGGCGAGCCCCGCCACCACGGCGAGGACCAGCGCGGCCGTCACGGCACGCTCGACGGGGCGGTCGGGGTCGGCGAGGGGCTTCGGGGCACGGTGCGTCGTCATGGGTCACAGCCTGCCGATCAGCGCGGACGGCGGCATCCGTACGGATACTCAGACGACGTACTCAGCCGGCGTCTTCGACCGCCGGCCAGTCCCCCAACGCTTCCTCGATCCGCCTCCGCACGGCCGGATCGGACGCGGAGGTCGCGAGCCGGACGGCGACGGGGCCGATCTGCCAGCCCGCGTGGTGGTCGTAGAAGGGGGCGGGCCCCGCCTCGTTGTGGGCGACCTTGCCGACCAGCTCCGCGAGACGGATCAGCAGCCGCTGCTGCTCCGTCGGGTGCTCCCAGGCATCGAGTCCCCGCCCGCGGACCAGCCGGAACACCTCGCTGCCACGGCTCCACCGAGCGCGGTCGGCCGCGAGTTCCACCGCGGTGTCGATCTCCGGCGTCCGGCCGAGGCCCTCCGCCGCGGCCGCGAGCACCCGTCCCGCCCAGCTCACGGGCTGGGGCTGGCGCTCGAACACGGAACGCCCCCAGGTCCGCGTGGGGTCCGCCGCGGCTCGGGCCGCGAGCTCCGGCCTCGGACCGGTCGCCCCCTTCAGCGCCTGTCGGCACAGGGAGTCCGCGCGTCGAGTCGTCTCCGGTAGCCGGTACCGGGGCGTCAGGGCGAGTGTGTGGGCGCACGCGTTGTCCAGGCTCACGCGGTGGCCGACCGACACGAAGACCGGCTTGACCCCGGCCCGGGTGCGCAGGGCACGGCCGACCTCCTCCGGCCCCGCCATGAGCGGCGTGGACGAGCCGCGGGCGGCGGCCGGGTCGTCGTAGGTGAAGGTGAACGGGTTCTTGGCGACGCCGATCGTGGGCAGGCCCGTGAGGACGCCGAGGTGGCCGGCGAGGCCGAACCGGCGGGGGTGGGCGCGCCCGTAGCCGTCGCAGACGACCAGGCCGGGTGGGCAGGGCAGGGCGTCCAGGGCGGCGAGCACCGTGGGGAGCTCTCGGAAGGCGAGCAGACCGGGGACGTACGGGAAGGAGATCCGGCCCACGGCCGTGGCCTCGGCGACCACGTCCAGGGTCGCCGCGTCCAGGACGACCGCCGCTGCCGCGACCACGTCCCGCTCGTCGTCGTAGGCCACGTCGACGCCGGTCACCTGCCCGGAACCGGCCGGTGGTCCGGGCTCGTCGAGCACCACCCTCGCCCGCAGCTCGTCCTGGACCGCGCGGGCCTCTTCCTCGGTCGCGGGCCAGCCCGCGGGGATGCTTACGGTCGTCATGGTGGGGACGAGGGTACGGGGGCGCGGCCGGTCGTCGCGGGTCCAGGGGTAGGCTCGCGATCATGTTCGTGCTGGAGCTGACCTACACCGCCCCGATCGAGGACGTCGACGCCGTGCTGGAGGCACATGTGGCGTGGCTCGACGAGCAGTACGAGCGGGGGGTGTTCCTCGCGTCCGGGCGCAAGAACCCCCGCGACGGCGGAGTGATTATCGCCGTCGCGGAGGACCGAGGCCGCATCGAGGACATCGCCGCGACCGATCCGTTCGTGACGGCCGGGGTGTGCGCCTATCGCATCACCGAGTTCGCCGCCACGAAGACGGCTCCGGCACTGGAGCGGTACCGCGAGACACCCGGCTGAGGCGGCCGTCACTTGCCGCCGAGCGCCTGCTTGAGCTGGCTCTTGTTCATGTCCGAACGACCGCGGATGTTGCGCTGCTTGGCCTCCTCGTACAACTGGTCGTAGGTGGGGCCCTGGGAGCCCTTCCCGGACCGCTGGCCGCCCCGCCTGCCCGAGGACATGTCCTGGGTGGAGGTGCGGCTGGCGGTCTTCGACTCACCGGACCGCGCGCGTTCCTTGTTCACCGTCCGCGCCGCGATCTCCTTGGCGCGCGAGGTGCTCTCGCCCCGGTCCTGGGCGCTCTTCTTGATGTGCTCGTACTGGCGTTCCCGCTTCGAGCTCGAACCGGCCGGCATGTGGCTCACCCCTCTCGTGGTCCGCGTCCGAGTACCCACATCCCGGCTCAGCTCTCCAGCCGCGCGACCCGCCCCTTCTCCCCCGCGGCCCAGCACCCGTGGTCGGGCGCGCAGGCCACGGTGTCGTACGACCCGGTGTCGACGGTCCGCCAGGTGCGCCCGGCATCGGTGGTCAGGTCGGTTCCGGTGGGGCCGACGGCGAGGGCGGCGGTGCGGCGGTGCGGGAGCCAGGCGACGCCGGAGCGGTAGGCGGGCGGGGGCGTGGCGGCGGGCGTCCAACCGTGCCCGGCGTCCGCGGTGCGTGCCGCCGCCTTCGGGGAGGCCTGGTCGGGGCGGTAGTCGCCGCCGACGGCGAGGCCGTGCGTACGGTCGCGGAAGGCGAGGGCGAAGACGCCGCGGGCGGGGTCGCCGGCCGGGATGGGGGTGTCGGCCGCCGTCCAGGTCAGCCCTCGGTCGGCGGAGTGCAGCACACGCGCGCGTGCCGCCCCGCCGGTCGCCAGCCAGACGTCCTTCGGCCCGGAGCTGACCAGGCACTGCCCGCTCGCCGCGAATCCGGCCTCGCCCTCCAGGGCG
The DNA here is from genome assembly GCF_015160855.1 of Streptomyces ferrugineus. Lineage (NCBI taxonomy): Bacteria > Bacillati > Actinomycetota > Actinomycetes > Kitasatosporales > Streptomycetaceae > Streptomyces > Streptomyces ferrugineus. Next base: position 6,350,523 of record NZ_CP063373.1, read on the forward strand.
GCGGGCATCCCGTCGCCGGGCAGCACCCTCCAGGAGCGGCCGCCGTCACGGGTCGACAGGATGCGGAAGCGGCCGTCGACCGGGTCGCTCATCGCCAGGCCGTGGCGGCGGTCGAAGAAGGTCATGCAGTCGTAGAAGGCTTTGGCGTCGGTGTTGCGGAAGGACTCGGTCCAGTTCGCGCCGCCGTCGTCGGTGCGGTACACCCGGGACGCCTCGCCCTCCCCGATGGCCAGCACCACGGCACGCCGCGCGTCGAACGCCTCGACGTCCCGGAACTCCAGCCCGGCGGCGCCGGGCGGCGAGACGTTCCGCCAGCTCACACCGCCGTCGGTGGTGCGCAGCACGATGCCCTTGCTCCCGGCCAGCCAGGCGGTGTTCCGGCTGACCGCGGACAGGCCCCGGTAGCGCACCTCCGGTGTCCCGCTGTCCTTGAGCTCCCAGTGCGGCACCCGGTGCTCCGGCCCGTGCGCCTGCGCGGGTACGGCCGTCAGCGCGGCCAGCGCCGCCCCGCACGCCACCCCCGCGGCCACTGTCCGAAACGTATGCCCCGCCCGTCGCATGCTCCCCGAACGCCTCATGGCGGGCGAAGCTAGTCCACCGCCCCGGTGCCGTCCAGAGGCCCCTCGACCACAGGTGACCATCCGGTCACCGTGGGGCGAACAGCCCACACCCGTGCATGAAGGCGGTGACAGAGGTCACTCGACCTCCGTGTGCACGGATTGGCCGATTCCGTCGTCTCTACCAGTGCCCGGTCTCGTCCACCCGGATCTTCGTCCAGCCGTCACAAGGGAGCAAGGCGTTGTCCACCGTCATCGAGCAGCCCGTTGAGGCCCGTCTCGTCGCCGCCGCGCCGCGGATGCCGAGCATTCCCGCGACGCTTCACTACGACCGGCGCGACCCGTTCGCCGTCCGCATGACCTTCCCGGCCCCGGCCACCCTTGAGGGCGTCGAGGTCTGCTGGACCTTCAGCCGTGAGCTGCTCGTGGCCGGCCTCGAAGGACCGGAGGGCCGGGGCGACGTCCGCGTGCGGCCGTACGGCTTCGACCGGACCGTGCTGGAGTTCCACGCCCCCGAGGGCACCGCGGTCATCCACATCCGCAGCGGCGAGATCCGCCGCTTCCTGCAGTCCACGAGCGACCTGGTGCCCCTCGGCCTGGAGCACCTCCAGCTCGACCTGGACCACGACCTGGCGGAGCTGATGCGGGACGCCCACTGAGGCGTTCCCGGCTCCCCGGATGAGGCGCTCCGCCAGGCGCCGTTAATTGCGTTGACACGCCCATAGCCCCCTCCTACGCTGTACAGCGGTCCTGTTGCCGTCGATTGGAGAAGGACGTTGCTCGTCTGAGGTCCTGAGACACCGCGTCACACATCTGAAGTGTGCACGCCGCGTGCGACCTCGGCATTCGAGCCGTCCTCGTCCGGAACAGGGCTTTTCTCATGCCCAGGGCCGGTCTCGGCCCGTTGGTCGCCGGTGTCTCGATACGCGTTTGCCCCTGATCGTTTCGAGCAACCGCGGAGGCTCCCTTATGTCTACCTCCCTCACCTGTACCTCCCTTTCCTTCGCCTGGGCCGACGGCAGCTCCGTCTTCGAGAGCCTCGACGTCTCCTTCGGTCCCGGCAGGACCGGGCTCGTCGGCGTCAACGGGTCGGGTAAGTCGACCCTGTTGAAGCTCATCGCCGGTGAGCTCACCCCGGCCGACGGCGGCGTGCGCGTCACGGGCGAGGTCGGCTATCTGCCGCAGAACGTCACCCTCGACACCGGCCTGAAGGTCGACGAGGCCCTCGGTATCGCCGCCCAGCGGACGGCGCTGCACGCCATCGAGGCGGGCGACGTGGCCGAGGAGCACTTCGAGACCGTCGGCGACGACTGGGACGTCGAGGAGCGCGCGCTCGCCACCCTCGGCGAACTGGGGCTCGGCCACGTCGAGTTGGACCGCACGATCGGCGAGGTCTCGGGCGGCGAGTCGGTGCTGCTGCGGCTGGCCGCGCTGCTGCTGCGCCGCCCGGACGTCCTGCTGCTCGACGAGCCCACCAACAACCTCGACCTGTACGCACGCAGGCGGCTGTACGCGGCCGTCGAGTCCTGGCCGGGGGTGATGGTGGTGGTCAGCCACGACCGCGAACTCCTCGACCTGGTCGACCAGATCGCGGATCTGCGCTCGGGGGAGATCACCTGGTACGGCGGCAACTACTCGGCGTACGAGGAGGCGCTCGCCACCGAGCAGGAGGCGGCCGCGCGCATGGTGCGCGTCGCCGAGGCCGATCTGAAGAAGCAGAAGCGCGAACTGTCCGATGCCCACGTGAAGTTGGCACGGCGCAAGCGGTACGCCCAGAAGATGTACGACACCAAGCGCGAGCCTCGGGCTGTGATGAAACTGAGGAAGCGCACGGCCGAGGTCTCCGCGGGCAAGCACCGGATCATGCACGAGGAGAAGCTCGCCGAGGCCAAGGAGCGGCTCGACGACGCGGTGGACGCCGTACGGGACGACGACGAGATCCGCGTCGACCTGCCGTACACGGCCGTGCCGGCGGGCCGCACCGTGCTCACGCTGCGCGATCTGGAGCTCGTGTACGGCGCGCGAGTGGCCGGTCTCGATCTGCACGGTCCGGAGCGGATCGCGCTGATCGGCCGCAACGGCGCGGGCAAGACGACGCTGCTGCGGACGATCGCCGGCGAGTTGGCGCCGGTGGCGGGCGAGGCGACGGCGCATGTCCCGCTCCGGTTCCTGCCGCAGCGCCTCGACGTCCTCGACGGCGAGCTGTCGGTCGCCGAGAACGTGGCCCGGTTCGCGCCGGGCGCCACCAACAACCGGATCCGGGCGCGGCTCGCCCGCTTCCTGTTCCGGGGCGCCCGCGCCGACCAGCAGGCGGCGACGCTGTCCGGCGGCGAACGCTTCCGGGCGACGCTGGCCGCGCTGATGCTGGCGGAGCCCGCGCCGCAGCTGCTGATGCTGGACGAGCCGACGAACAACCTGGACATGGCGAGCGTACGACAGCTCACCACGGCCCTGGAGTCGTACGAGGGGGCGCTGCTCGTGGCCAGTCACGACCTGCCGTTCCTGGAGTCCATCGGCATCACGCGCTGGCTGATGGTGGAGGACGGAGAACTGAAGGAAATCACGCCAGAAGCTGTCTGGTATTCCGCCTAGCTTCGGGTGCATGCCCGATTTCACGCCCGAGTTCATCACCATCACCGGAGCCAGGGAGAACAACCTCAAGGACGTCACCCTCCGCATCCCGAAAGGCCGGCTGACCGTGTTCACCGGCGTTTCGGGATCGGGGAAGTCGTCGATCGTCTTCGACACGATCGCGGTGGAGTCGCAGCGCCAGCTGAATGAGACCTTCACCTGGTTCGTGCGCAACCGGCTGCCCAAGTACGAGCGCCCGCACGCGGAGGCCCTGGAGGACCTCTCCCCCGCGATCGTCGTCGACCAGCGGCCGATCGGGGGCCACTCCCGGTCCACGGTCGGCACGATGACCGACATCTACTCGGTGATCCGCGTGCTGTTCTCCCGGCACGGCACCCCGAGCGCCGGCCCGGCCACCGCGTACTCCTTCAACGACCCCTCCGGCATGTGCCCCGAGTGCGACGGCCTGGGCCGGACGGTACGGCCGGACTGGGACCGCATCCTCGACCCGGAGCGGTCGCTGGCCGACGGCGCGGTCCGCTTCCCGCCCTTCGCCGCGGGCACCTGGCAGGGGCAGGCGTACACCAACAGCGCGGAACTCGACCCGGACAGGCCCGTCGGCCGGTTCACCGCCGCCGAGCGGGAGTTCCTGATGCGCGGCCGCCCCGGCAGCAAGGTCACCGTCAACGGCACGGGCGGCACCTGGACCACCGACTACGAGGGCCTCGCCACCCGCTTCGAGCGGCTGTACCTGAAGCGGGACCTGTCGGCGATGAGCCAGAAGACCCGCGATCTGGTGCGCGAGTTCCTGGTGGAGGGCACCTGTCCGGTCTGCGACGGCGCCCGCCTCAACGCGGCGGCCCTCGCGACCCGCGTCAACGGCCTGACCATCGCCGACTGCACCCGTATGCAGGTCACCGACCTCATCACCGCGCTCAGGGACATCGACGACCCCGTCGCCAGACCCATCGCCCGGTCCGCCGTCACCGCCCTCGAACGCATCGACACCATCGGCCTGGGCTACCTCAGCCTCGACCGGGAGACCTCCACCCTCTCCGGCGGCGAGGGACAGCGCCTGAAGACGGTCCGCCACCTGGGCTCCAGCCTGACCGGCATGACGTACATCTTCGACGAGCCCAGCGTCGGACTGCACCCGCGCGACGTCGGCCGCCTCGGCGACCTCCTGCTGCGGCTGCGCGACAAGGGCAACACCGTGCTGGTGGTCGAGCACGACCCGGACGTCATCGCGCTCGCCGATCACGTCGTCGACATGGGGCCGGAAGCGGGCGCCGGCGGCGGACGGGTGGTGTTCGAGGGGACGCCGAAGGAGCTGGCCGGGTCGGACACGGTGACCGGGCGGTGCCTGTCGCGCCGTACGGCACTGAAGGAGGACGTACGGCCGGCGGCCGGCGGTCTGTGGGTGAAGGGCGCCGACCGGCACAATCTGCGGGACGTCACGGTTGAGTTCCCGACCGGGGTGCTCACGGTGGTGACCGGGGTCGCCGGATCCGGGAAGAGCACGCTGGTCGCGGAGTTCACCGCCGCGCACGCCGACGCCGTGGTCGTGGACCAGTCGTCGATCGGGATCTCGGCGCGGTCGACCCCGGCGACGTATCTGGGGATCATGGACACGGTACGCAAGATCTTCGCCCGCGAGACGGGCACCGAGCCGGGGCTCTTCAGCTTCAACTCCTCCGGTGCCTGCGGGACGTGCGAGGGCCGCGGGATCATCTACACCGACCTCGCCTTCATGGACCCGGTGACGACGACGTGCCACGACTGCGAGGGGCGGCGCTTCAAGGACGAGGTGCTGCGGCTGACGGTCGACGGCCGCTCCATCGCGGACGTCCTGGGGATGACGGCCGACCAGGCGCTGGAGTTCTTCGGGGACGCGGGCGTACGGCGACGCCTGCGGGCGCTGCGGGACGTGGGGCTGACGTACCTCACGCTCGGCCAGCCGCTGTCCACGCTCTCCGGCGGCGAGCGCCAGCGCATCAAGCTGGCGACCCGGCTGCACCGCACCGGCGCGGTGTACGTCCTGGACGAGCCGACGACCGGACTGCACCTGTCGGACGTCGACGGGCTGCTCGGCCTGCTGGACCGGCTGGTCGACGCCGGCAACACGGTGGTGGTCGTCGAGCACCACCTGGACGTGGTGGCGCACGCCGACCGGATCATCGACCTCGGACCGGACGGCGGCCGGGACGGCGGTCGGGTGATCTTCGAAGGAACCCCACGGCAGCTCCTCGAAACCCGCGACTCCTTCACCGCGGAGCATCTCAGGAGGGCCACAGCCCGACCCCGAGGGTTTTGTACGGGCGGGTAGGCCCTGCATCATGGCGGGTCGGTGCCCCTGCATCATGGGCACCGACCCCTGCCATCGACCCGGAGATCCCGTCGTGCCCAGCAAGAAGGCCCTCATCCGCCGCCCCAGCCCGCGCCTCGCCGAAGGGCTGGTCACGCACATCGAGCGGGAGAAGGTCGACGTCGATCTCGCGGTCGAGCAGTGGGAGGCGTACGCGGAGGCCCTGCGTACGCACGACTGGGAGACCGTCGAGGTGGACCCGGCCGACGACTGCCCCGACTCGGTGTTCGTCGAGGACACCGTCGTCATGTACCGCAACGTCGCGCTGATCACCCGGCCCGGCGCGGCCTCCCGACGCGACGAGACCCTCGGCGTCGAGGAGGCCGTGGCCTCGCTCGGCTGCTCGGTGAACTGGATCTGGGAGCCGGGCACGCTGGACGGCGGCGACGTGCTGAAGGTCGGCGACACCGTCTACGTCGGCCGGGGCGGACGTACCAACGCGGCCGGCGTGCAGCAGCTGCGGGCCGCGTTCGAGCCGCTGGGGGCGCGGGTCGTCGCCGTGCCGGTGAGCAAGGTGCTGCACCTGAAGTCGGCGATCACCGCACTGCCCGACGGAACGATTCTGGGCCGTATCCCGCAGTTGGACGCCCCGTCGCTGTTCCCGCGCTTCCTGCCGGTGCCGGAGGAGTCGGGGGCGCATGTGGTGCTGCTGGGCGGCGACAAGCTGCTCATCGCGGCGAGCGCGCCGAAGACGGCGGAACTGCTGGCCGACCTCGGTCACGAGCCCGTCGTGGTCGACATCAGCGAGTTCGAGAAGCTCGAAGGGTGTGTGACATGTCTCTCGGTGCGCATGCGGGAGCTCTACGCCTGACCGGCTGAGCGGATCGCCCTTTCAGCCCCGGGACCTGCGGCTCCTGGGGCTTTTCGGACACCCGTGGAGTCTCGGCGGAACGGGGGCTGATCAGCGGTCTTTACGACGCCCTTAACCTACGGCTTCGTAACCTACGGGTTCGTAGCCTACGATTCCGTAGGTTCCGGCAACCGCTCGCCGGTCACCATCCCCGTGTTGCGCGTCCCCCTGGAGTTCCCGTGACGATTGCTTCTCCCCACCTCGGCAGCCCTGCCGGCTGGACCGACGCCCGGCTGCTGTACGCACTGGAGGAAGTGGTCGAGAATGAGTTGAACCGGCACCTGAAGGTCGCCAAGGACTGGATGCCGCACGAGTACGTGCCGTGGACGGACGGCCGCAACTTCCCCGGCCAGTTCGAGGACGGGGAGGCCTGGGGCAAGGAGCAGTCCAAGGTCACCGAGATCGGCCGTATCGCGCTGGTCGTGAACCTCCTCACCGAGGACAACCTCCCCAGCTACCACCACGAGATCGCCTCGCTCTTCGGCCGGGACGGCGCCTGGGGCACCTGGGTGCACCGCTGGACCGCCGAGGAGGGGCGGCACGGCATCGTGATGCGGGACTATCTCCTCACCTCGCGCGCGGTGGACCCGGACAAGCTGGAGCAGTTCCGCATGTCCCACATGAGCGAGGGCTTCGAGTCGGACAACCGCCACTCGATGCTGCACTCGGTCGCCTACGTCGCCTTCCAGGAGCTCGCGACCCGCATCTCGCACCGCAACACCGGCCACCAGTCGGGGGACCCCGTCTGCGACCGCATGCTGTCGCGCATCGCGACGGACGAGAACCTCCACATGGTCTTCTACCGCAACCTCCTCAAGGCGGCCTTCGAGCTCGCCCCGGACCTGACGATGCAGGCGGTGCGCGACGTGGTCGTGAACTTCCGCATGCCCGGCCACGGCATCCCCGGCTTCGAGCGCGCCGCCGCCCAGATGGCCATCGGCGAGGTCTACAACCTGCGCATCCACCACGACGACGTCCTGCAGCCCGTCCTGCGCTTCCTGAAGATCATGGAGATCGACGGCCTCGGCCCGGAGGGTCAGAAGGCCCAGGAGGAGCTCGGGCTGTTCATGGGCGGCCTGGACGCCGAGGCCCTGAAGTTCGACGAGAAGCTGGCCGCACGCAAGGCCCGGATGGCAGCTCGGGACGCCTGACCGCCAGTCCTCCCTGTGATCGACGGCTGACTCGCACGCGATGCGGGCCGGCCGTCGCTTCTTGCCGTTCCCGCGCCGACGCGCCGGTAGCCCCCTTCCGCGCGGCACCCGGGCACGCCCCCGGATCCTGACCACAGCAGCCGACCTTCCGCACTCCGGAGCACATCGACGTCGAGTTCGTGCAGCGCGCCTACGCCACGACCGTCGCGCCCGGCCTCGCCACCTGGACGTCCCCCGGCTCGCGTCGGCACCCCGCCGGCAGCCGTCTGCCGGGCACGACGTGCGCCCTGCCTCGCGAAGGGCGGCTTCCGGCGTGAGGCGGCCCGGAACTCGTACGCGCCCCGCGCGCATGGAAGCGCTGCTGGCCGGCCGCCTCGGCGGCCGGCGCACGGTGGTTCAGCGTGGCGTGCGGCGGAGTTCCAGGCGTTCCTTCTCCGACAGGCCGCCCCAGACCCCGAAGCGCTCGTCGTTGTCCAGCGCGTACTCCAGACAGGCGGAGCGGATCGGGCACATGCCGCAGATCCGCTTCGCCTCCCGGACGGAGCTTCCTGGTTCGGGGAAGAAGAAGTCCGCCCCGGTCTGTGCGCACAACGCCTCCTGCTGCCAGGCCAGATCGGGCGAGGTGATCGTTGTGATCGTGTCGATGTGCATGGGCAGGATCGTGCCGGTCGGCGAAAAACGTTCGATCAACGCGGGATCAACGCCGCGCCGAAGGGCCTCCGGCCGACTCGATGGTCCCCCTCCGCGCAGCCCGGCGCACGGCGGCGCGCGGGAACGGGTGAAAACTGCGGGGCCTTTTGCCGGTCACCCACGGTGATCTTGACCGGGGTCCGGGCAGACGGTCGCCTTCCGGCAGCGATTGTCAGTGGGCGGTGGAAGACTCGGACAAGCAGGCAGCGGGACCCTTCCGAGGAGGGCGATGATGCTCACCACCCGTTACGTCACCGGCGCGCCCAACTGGATCGACCTCGGCACGCCCGACATCGAGGGCGCCGGTTCCTTCTACGGCGGTCTGTTCGGCTGGCGGTTCCAGCCGGGCCCGCCCGAGACCGGTGGTTACGGCCTCTTCCAGCTCGACGGCAAGACGGTGGCCGGCGGTATGCGGACCACCGAGGAGCAGGGTCCGCCCTCGTGGACGGTGTACTTCCAGTCGCCGGACGTGGACGCCACGGCGAAGGCGGCCGAGCAGGCGCACGGCTCGGTGATGGTACAGCCCATGGATGTGCTGGACCTGGGCCGCATGGCGATCCTCGCCGACAAGGCCGGTGTCACCTTCGGTCTGTGGCAGCCCGGCATCACCAAGGGCCTGGACCTCGTCCAGGAGCCCGGCTCGCTGTGCTGGCTGGAGCTGTACACCCCGGACGTACCGGCCGCGGCGGGGTTCTACAACGCGACGCTGGGCATGGAGACCTTCGCCCTGGACTTCTACGGCGGCACGTACACCACGTTCAGCCCCGGCGGGCAGGGGGAGGACGCCATGTTCGGCGGGGTCGTCGACAAGGCGGACGACCCGGCGGAGGCGGCGGGCCCGGCGTACTGGCTGCCGTACTTCGAGGTCACCGACACGGACGCCACGGTCGCCAAGGCACAGTCCCTGGGCGGCACCGTCCGCATGCCCGCCACGGATCTGCCGGACGTCGGCCGCATCGCCAAGCTCACCGACCCGTACGGCGCCCGCTTCGCGGTGATCAAGAGCGCACCGCCACGGACCTGACGGCGGCCGGAGTCGGGGTCGGACTACGCCGATGCGCGCCGCACCAGCGTCGTCGGCAGCACCACACTGGACGGCGCGGCCCCGATCCCCAGCTCGGCGGCATCCCGCTCCAGCCCCCGCAGCAGCAGCCGGGCCATCAACCGGCCCATCTCCTCGATGTCCTGACGGATCGTCGTCAGCGACGGCTCGGTCTGCTCCGCCACCGGAAGCATGTCGTCGAACCCGACCACGGCGACATCGTCCGGCACCCGCCGCCCGGCCTCCCGCAGCACCCGCAGCGCCCCCGCCGCGGAGAGGTCGTTGGCGGCGAACACGGCGTCCAGGTCCGGGCAGCGCGCGAGCAGCTCACGCATCGCCCGCTCCCCGCCGGCCGGTGTGAAGTCGCCCTCGACGATCAGCCGCGGATCGGCGTCGACCATGACGTCCCGGTATCCGTCGAGCCGGTCCACGGCCGAAGTCTGGTCGAGGGCGCCGGTGATGTGGGCGATGCGCGTGCGGCCGAGGCCGGCGAGATGCCGTACGGCGTCGCGGGCGCCACCCCGGTTGTCGCTGTCGACGTAGACCACGCCTCGCCGGTCGCCGCTCCAGTCGGGCCGTCCGCCGAACACCGTGGGCACTCCGGCGCGCTGGATCAGCTCGGGCAGCGGGTCGTCGAGGTGCAGTGAGAAGACGAGCGCCCCGTCGACATGCCCGCCGGCCAGGTAGCGCCCGACGCGGGCGTGGTCGTCGCGCCCCTCCGTGAGCAGCAGCACGAGCTGATTGTCATGGGCCGTCAGCTCCTTGCTGATGCCCCGGAGTTGGAGGGCGAAGAAGGGGTCGGCGAAGACCCGGGTCTCGGGTTCGGCGACGACGACGGCGATGGCGTCGTGCCGCCGGGTCACCAGGCTGCGGGCGGCCTGGTTGGGCACGTACCCGAGTTCCTCCACGGCCTTGCGCACCCGCTCGACCAGCGGCTCCCTGACCCCGTCCCCGCCGTTGACGACGCGCGAGACGGTGGCCCGCGAGACCCCGGCCCGTGCGGCGACGGCCTCCAGGGTGGGGCGCGGGGCGGTAGCGGTCACTGGGCGGCTCCTCGTCGGCGGTTGCCGATCAGGATAGCCCCGGTGAAGGTGGGGGTGAGAGCGCTCTCGGGAGGAGCGGTACGGCTGCGGACCCTGCTGTCAGTGCTCGTGCGGGTCGTACCCGGGAATCGTCCCGTCCGCCTTCTTCACCAGGAACAGCCCCACCATCCCCATGTCGGAGTGGCTCTGGACATGGCAGTGGTACATCCACGCCCCGGCCCCGACCCCCTCCCCCGCGATCACCTGGAAGCCGAACGAGTCCGCCGGGCCCACGATCTTGTTGTCGATGACCTGGCTGGGGTCGTCGGGGCCGGTGAGCATGCCGGTGCGGTTGTCCGCCCAGCGGTGTCCGTGCATATGGAAGGTGTGGTAGTACTCGCCGTGGGTGATCATCACGAACTCGACGCGATCGCCCACCGTGGCCTCGAAGTTCGGGCCGCTGTGCGCGGGCTTGTTGTTGATGAGCATGTCGTTGAAGACGATCGTGTGGGTCGCGTCGGGGAGGACGTCGCCCTTGCGGCGGACGATCACCGGCCCGTACAGCCCCTTGCGGATGCCGCCCGTGCCGTGCTCCGTGCCGACGACATGGTCGTGGTAGTGCCAGTAGCCGGCGCTGCCCGCCCGCCAGGTGCCGTCCTTGCGGCGGCCGGGGGCGTGGGTGCGCCAGGTGTAGGTGCGGGTGCCGCCGGGCGCGACGTCGCTCTTGTTCAGCTTGGTGCCGTCGCTGGTGATCTCGTAGTCGAGGCCGTGGACGTGCAGGCTCACCGGGACGTCCATCGTGTTCTCGAACTCGATGTGCAGGGTGTCGCCTTCGTTCAGCTCGATCAGCGGGCCGGGGATCGACGCCTTGCCCTTCTCGAGGCCGTAGCCCAGTTGTCCGTCGGCGAGCTTCTCGGCGTACAGCTTGAGGTGTCTGACCTCGCCGCCGGCCGGGGCGGTCCTCGCCTGTGTGTCGGCGCCCATGGCCTCGGGTACCGATGTCAGCGACAACGATGTCGCGACCGTCGCGCCACCCAGCAGCACACGCCGGTTGAAGCCGCGTCTGTCGAAGCTGCGTCTGTCCATGCCGAACTCCCCACGGCGGTACGGAAATTACGGGGATGAACCGGTGAGACGGTACCGGCCACTCGCTCGTTTATCCACACTCAGGACAAAGTTCGTCCCATTGCGGTCATAGGTATTGGCGAGTCGTTCAAAGGGGTCTAGCTTCCTTGTCGCTGTTGCTGTGACCGTGGAGGTGCCCATGCGCTTACGAGGGTTGAGCACGAGAAGACAGACCTGGGTGGCCACCGTGACCGCCGGGATCGTCGCGGCCGGACTGATGTCGGCTCCGGCCGCCGACGCGCGCCCTGCTCCGGAACCATCCCTGACAACGATGTCCATCAAGTCGCCCCCGGGCGGCGCGAATGTACGGGTGCTCATCTTCTACGGGTCCGCGGCCGCCGGCGACGAGTCGCCGCTGGTGAACGCCGGTATCGAGGCGATCGAGAAGATCGGCCTGTCGGGCCCGGCCGATCAGCGCTTCAAGACCGAGGCCACGAACGACGCGTCGGTGTTCACCAATGAGACGAAGCTGGGCCGATTCAATTCCATCGTGTTCCTGACCGGTGGCGGCGACGTCCTCGACCCCGAGCAGGAGGCGGGTCTTGAGGCCTACATGGAGGCGGGCGGCGGTTTCGTCGGCATCCATGACGCGGCCCGCGCCGAGCCGTACTCGGACTGGTTCACCGGCCTGGTCGGCGCCCGCCCGGCGGCCGGCGGCCCGACGACCGCGCAACGGGCCGTCGTCGAGGTCGGCGACCGAACGCATCCGGCCACCAAGGAGCTGCCGCTGCAGTGGAAGCGGCCGGACAAGTGGCTGAACTGGGCGAAGAACCCCTCGGGTGACGTCCATACGGTCGCCCGGGTCCGGGAGTCCTCGTATCAGCCGGGTTCGAGCGCCAACGGCTGGGACCACCCGATGAGTTGGTGCCGGGACTACGACGGCGGCCGCTCCTTCTACACCGGCATGGGCGGCACCGTGTCGTCGTACGACGAGACCGACTTCCGTAGCCATCTGCGCGGCGCCCTGCTGTGGACGACCCGGCTGGCACAGGCCGACTGCAAGGCCACCATCACCGGCAACTACCAGGCCGAGCGCCTCACCCAGCCCAACCAGCCCGGCCGGAACGACCAGATCGGCGAGCCGCACGGCCTGGTCACCGCCCCGGACGGGCGGGTGCTCTACATCGGCCGGGGCGGTGCCGACTCCTCCCAGCCGGTGGTCACCGACTGGAACGACCCGGACATCGGCAAGGGCAAGGGCGAGATCCACGTCTACGACCCGAAGACCAAGAAGGTCACCCTGGCGGGGGCGTTGACGGTCTTCGGCAACAAGGGCGGCGGCGACGAGCTGATCAAGGTCGAGGAGGGGCTCCTCGGCATCGAGCTGGACCCGCGCTTCGAGGAGAACGGGTGGGTGTATCTGCACTACACCCCGCACTCGCGGATCAACCGCGACACACGGATGGCCGAGCGGCGCGTCTCCCGCTTCACGCTCGACCTCGCCACCAACAAGCTGGACCTGGGCAGTGAGAAGGTGCTGCTCGACTGGCCGGTGCAGATCCACAGCTGCTGCCACGCGGGCGGCGGGATGACCTGGGACTCGAAGGGCAACCTGTACATCGCGACCGGCGACAACAACTCCAGCCGCTTCAGCGACGGTTACTCGGGCAACAACCCCGAGCCGAACTACAAGGGCGTCTCCTTCGCCGACGCGCGCCGCACCGCCGGCAACACCAACAACCTCAACGGCAAGATCCTGCGCATCCACCCGGAGCCGGACGGGACGTACACGCTCCCGGAGGGCAACCTCTTCACCGGCGAGGAGACCGACGAGGGCGGCGGCAAGACGCGCGGCGAGATCTATGTGATGGGCGTCAGGAACCCGGCGCGCATCTTCGTCGACCGGCGGACCGACATCCTCTACGCGGGCTGGGTCGGCCCGGACGCCCCGGCGCCCTCGACGACCTGGGGTCCGGCCAAGTACGACACCTTCGCCGTCATCACCAAGGCGAGCAACCGGGGCTGGCCGTACTGCATGGGCAACAAGCAGCCCTACCGGGACCGCAATCTGCCGGATCCGAGCAAGCCGCTGGGCTGGTACGACTGCGACCACCCGAAGAACGAGTCGCCGAACAACGACGGCCTGGTCAACCTTCCGCCGGTCACCGGCAACAACATCTGGTACTCGCCCCAGGGCGGCGCCCCGGACTTCCCGCGCGACGCCAACGGCGTGCCGTCGTACCAGCAGGAGGAGGCCACCTACGGGCTGCCGTGGCTCAAGGGCGGCGGCCAGGCCGCGATGAACGGGCCGGTCTACCGGTACGACGCGACGAGCACCAGCGGGACCAAGTGGCCGGCCTACTGGGACGGCAAGTGGTTCGTCGGTGACTTCTACGACGCCGACCAGCCGCGCAACGCGGTGCTCACCGACCCGAAGACGCACGGCGACGGCGGTCTGCCGGTCCACTCGGAGTCGCTGAAGAAGATCGTGCCGGTCGGCAACGACGGCATCAAGAACCTCATGGACTGGAAGTTCGGTCCGGACGGCGCGCTGTACGTGCTCGACTACGGGCGGGGCTTCTTCACCTCGGACGCCAAGTCGGCACTGTGGCGGGTCACTTACACCGGTGGCGGGCCGACCCCGGCCGCCGACCAGCTCGCGAGGGGGGCGCGGTGACACGGCAGCGAAGAATGTGGGCGGCCTTGCTGGCCGCACTGCTCATGGTGCTCGGACTGCAGTCGCTGCCCGCGACCGGACAGCCGCAGCCCCAGCCACAGGCGGCCGCCGAGCAGGTCCTCACCTGGACGGCCGGCGACGACATCACGAAGTACACCTCGGCGCCCGCGACAGCGGTGGCGGGCGCGACGACGATCGTCTTCGAGAACAGCACGGCGACCGGCAACACCACCGGAATGCCGCACACGTTGACCTTCGACACCTCCGACCCCGAGTTCAACAACGACGTCCAGCTCAACATCCTCGCCAACCCGAACGACGACCAGGGCGGCCGCCACACCGCCGAGGTCACGCTCACGCCCGGCCGCTACCGCTACTACTGCACCATCCCCGGCCACGGCCAGATGCAGGGCATCCTGGTGGTGACCGAGGGCAGCGGCGAGGACACCACGGCGCCCGAGGCGTCGGCGCGGGTGAGCGGAACGCAGAACTCACAGGGGCAGTACGTCGGTTCGGCGAGCGTGGCGATCCAGGCCACCGACGAGGAGGGCGGCTCCGGGGTCGACCGCGTCGAGTACGCGGTCGGTGACGCGGGCGCCTGGACGGCGTACACCACCCCGGTCGTCGTCGACCAGGTCGGCGATCACAAGATCCGCTACCGCGCCCTGGACAAGGCGGGGAACGTCTCGGCGGAGAAGAACGTCACGTTCACGGTCGTCCCGCCGCCGACCGACGACACGGCACCGCCTCAGACGTCGGCGACGGTCAGCGGGGAGCAGGACCCGGACGGGGCGTACATCGACATGGCGACCGTCACCGTGTCCGCCTCCGACACCGGTTCCGGCGTCAACACCATCGAGTACGCGATCGGCGACGGTGCCTGGCAGGCGTACACCGCGCCCGTGATGGTGCACGAGGTCGGCAGCCACACGGTGCGCTACCGGGCCACCGACAAGGCGGGCAATGTGGCGGCCGAGAAGAGCGTGCGGTTCACGGTCGTGGCGTCGCCCGAGCCGGACACGACCCCGCCGGTGACCGGTGTGACCGTCGAGGGCACCAAGAACTCCGACGGGGCGTACATCGGCAACGCCAAGGTGACCGTCTCGGCGACCGACGAGCACGGCTCCGGTGTCGAGCGGATCGAGTACTCGATCGACAGCGGTCCGTACCTGGCGTACGACGCGCCGGTGGTCGTCGACCGCGCGGGCACGCACACCCTGGCCTACCGGGCCACCGACAAGGCGGGGAACACCTCCGCGGCCCGCACGGTGACCTTCACGGTCGTCTCGAGTCAGGTCCCGGCGCCCAACTGTGCGGAGTTCGACGAGCGATTGACGGTGATCGTCGGCACGGTCGACTCGGGTGTGCCGAACCGGATCACCAACAGCCGGTGCCGGATCAACGAGTTGATCGAGGACGAGAAGGAGTGGACGTCCCAGGCGCTGTTCCTCAAGCATGTGAAGACGGTCCTGGACAAGCTGCTCAGGGAAGGCGTCGTCGACCAGCGCGAGTACAACGCCATCCGCAAGGCCGCCCGTCAGTCCGGGATCGGCAAGCCCGGGCAGACCGAGGGCTACCGGACGATCCTCGACGGCAGCGCGGAGTCGTTCGCCAGGTGGCAGCAGGTGGGCGGCGGTTCGTTCGCGCCGAACGGCGACGGCTCGATCACCTCGGGCACCACGAAGGCCGGGCTGGGCATGCTCTGGTTCCCCGAGCGGAAGTACGGCGACTTCTCGCTCAAGCTCCAGTGGCGTGACGACGCTCCGGGCACCGGCAACGCCAACTCCGGTGTGTTCGTCCGCTTCCCGTGGGTCCACGACCACCCCGAGGAGTCGCGTCCGGAGTGGGTCGCCATCAAGTACGGGCACGAGGTGCAGGTGCTCGACCGGCCCGACGGCGACATGTACAAGACGGGGTCGGTCTACGGCTTCGACCGGGTGGGGCTCGCCGGTGCCGGCGTCACCCAGAAGGGCACGTGGAACGACTACGAGATCCGGGTGGTCGACCAGCACTACTCGGTCTACCGCAACGGCGTGCTGATCAACGAGTTCGACAACATCGGCGGCCAGGACTTCGTCCCGCCCCGCTCGGACGACCCGGGCACGGACGGGCGGCGGTTCGCCTCCGGCTACATCGGGCTCCAGGTGCACGGCACGACGGATGTGGTCTCGTACCGGGACATCCGGATCAAGGAGCTGTAGGTTCCGGGGGAGGCGCCTTCGCCGGGGGCGTCTCCTTCCCGCCTGTCGTCTTCTTCGCCCGGCTCGGCTGCACCCGCTTCGGCTCGCCCGGCATCTTCGGGTACTCGGGCGGGTACGGCAGATCGCCGAGCCCGTGGTCACGCTCGTCCTTGTTGGCCAGCTCCAGCAGCGCGTCCAGGGGGAAGCGGTGGTCGTCCATGTCCGCGTGCACATCGCCGAGTTCGGCGTAGCGCGCGGGCATGGTCGCGATGTCGAAGTCCTGGGGGCGGGCCGTGCCGACCTCGTCCCAGCGCAGGGGTGCGGAGACGGGGGCGTGCGGGCGGGGCCGTACGGAATAGGCGGAGGCGATGGTCCGGTCCCGGGCGGTCTGGTTGTAGTCGATGAAGATGCGCTCGCCCCGCTCCTCCTTCCACCACTTGATCGTCACGTGGTCCGGCATCCGGCGCTCCATCTCCCGCCCGACGGCGATGGCGGCGCGCCGGACCTGGGTGAAGGTCCAGCGCGGCTCGATCGGCACGAAGACGTGCAGGCCGCGCCCGCCGGAGGTCTTGGGCCAGCCGCGCAGACCGCCGAACTCATCGAGGACGGCGCGCAGTTCGTGGGCGGCGCGGACGGCGTCGGCGAAGTCGGTGCCGGGCTGCGGGTCGAGGTCGATGCGCAGCTCGTCGGGGTGGTCGACGTCGTCGCGGCGGACCGGCCAGGGGTGGAAGGTGAGGGTGCCGTACTGGGCGGCCCACAGGACGGCGGCCTCCTCGGTGGGGCACATCTCGTCGGCGCTGCGGCCGCTGGGGAAGGTGATGTGCGCGGTGGGGATCCAGTCGGGCATGTTCTTCGGCGCCCGCTTCTGGAAGAACCACTCGCCGCCCAGGCCGTCCGGGTAGCGCTCCAGGGTGGTGGGGCGGTCGCGCAGGGCGCGCAGGATGCCGGGGCCGACGGCGGCGTAGTACTGAGCGAGGTCCAGCTTGGTGAAGCCGCGCTCGGGGAAGAAGATCTTGCCCGGGTTGGAGAGGCGGACGGTCCTGCCGCCCGCTTCCAGCTCCACCGCTTCACCCATGCGAGCCACGGTAGGCGTACCGCGCACACCTCGCACACCGGGCGACGGCCGTCGTATGCGAGCAGAATCGGACCATGGACCTTCCGGTGATGCCGCCCGTGAAGCCGATGCTCGCCAAGTCGGTGGCGAAGATTCCGCCGGGCATGCAGTACGAAGCCAAGTGGGACGGGTTCCGGGCGATCGTGTTCCGTGACGGGGCCGAGGTCGAGTTGGGCAGCCGTACCACGAAGTCGCTGACCAGGTACTTTCCCGAGCTGGTGGCGGGGCTGAGGGAGCGGTTGCCCCAGCGGTGTGTGCTGGACGGGGAGATCGTGATCGCGCGGGAGGGGCGGCTGGACTTCGACGCGCTCACCGAGCGCATCCATCCGGCCGACTCCCGGGTGCGGACGCTGGCCGAGCGGACGCCGGCGGCGTTCGTGGCCTTCGACCTGCTGGCGCTGGCGGACGAGTCGCTGATGGAGACCCCGCTGGCGGACCGGCGGGCGCTGCTCACGATGGCGTTGTCCGGAGTGACGGCGCCGGTGCATGTGGCGCCGGCGACGACCGACGTCACGACGGCGCAGGGGTGGTTCGAGCAGTACGAGGGGGCCGGACTGGACGGGGTGATCGCCAAGCCGCTCACACTGCGCTATCTCCCGGACGAGCGCGCCATGTTCAAGATCAAGCACGAGCGGACTGCGGACGTCGTGGTCGCGGGCTACCGCCTGCACAAGAGCGGGCCGGTCGTGGGTTCCCTGCTGCTGGGCCTGTACGACGACCGGGGCGGCCTGCAGCACGTGGGCGTGTCGGCCGCGTTCTCGATGAAGCGGCGCGCCGAGCTGATCGAGGAGCTCGAGCCGCTGCGCATGGAGGACGTCGTGGGGCATCCGTGGGCGGCCTGGGCCGAGGAGGCGGCCCATGAGTCGGCCCGGCTGCCGGGTGCGCCGAGCCGCTGGTCGGGCAAGAAGGACCTGTCCTGGGTGCCGCTGCGGCCGGAGCGGGTGGCGGAGGTGGCGTACGACCACATGGAGAACGGGGTGCGCTTCCGGCACACGGCCCGCTTCCGGCGCTGGCGCCCGGACCGCACCCCCGAGAGCTGCACCTACGCCCAGCTCGAGGAGCCGGTGCGCTACGACCTCGGGGCGATCTTCGGGCCGCAGGCCTGAGGAGCGGTACCGGTCACGGCTTCATCAGCACCTTGACCGCGCCCTCCTCCTTGCGCTGGAACATCTCGTACGCGTGCGGGGCGTCGCTCAGCGGCAGCCGGTGGGTGGCGAAGTCGTCGACGCCGAGGGGGTCCTCGTCCACGAGATACGGCAGGATGTCGTCGCTCCAGCGGCGCACGTTGGCCTGTCCCATCCGGATCTGGATCTGCTTGTCGAACAGGGTGAGCAGCGGGATCGGGTCCGTCATGCCGCCGTAGACGCCGGACAGGGAGATCGTGCCGCCGCGCCGCACCAGGTCGATGGCGGTGTACAGGGCGGCGAGCCGGTCGACGCTGAAGCGCTCGGCGAAGGGACCGCTCAGCCTGCGGGGCAGCAGCGCCGAGGCCTGCTGGGCCAGCCTGGCGGCGGCGCTGCCGTGCGCCTCGGTGCCGACCGCGTCGATGACGGCGTCGGGGCCACGGCCGTCGGTCCGGTCGCGGATGGCGGCGACGAGTTCCTTCTCGTCGTCGAAGCTGCGCAGGTCGAAGGTCTCGACGCCCCGCTCCCGCGCCCGCCGCAGCCGCTCGGGCACGAGGTCCACGCCGAACACCCGCCCCGCGCCCCGGACCTGTGCGACACGGCAGGCCATGTCGCCGATGGGGCCGAGGCCGAGCACGGCGATGCTGCCGCCCTCGGGGATCTCGGCGTAGCGGACCGCCTGCCAGGCGGTGGGCAGTACGTCGGAGAGGTAGACGAACCGGTCGTCGGGCGGCCCTTCGGGGATCTTGATCGGGCCGTACTGCGCGTGCGGGACCCGCAGATACTCGGCCTGGGCGCCGGGCACCGATCCGTACAGCCGGGTGTAGCCGAACAGGGCCGCGCCCATGCCCTCGCCGGTGACCTGGGTGGTCTCGCACTGGGTCGGCAGCCCGGTCAGGCACATCCAGCAGTTGCCGCAGGCGATCTGGAAGGGCACCACCACCCGGTCCCCCGCCTGGAGGTCCGGCACCGCGGCACCGACCTCCTCGACGATGCCGATGGGCTCGTGGCCGAGGATGTCCCCCGGCGTCATGAACGGGGTGAGCACCTCGTACAGATGCAGGTCGGAGCCGCACAGCCCGGTGGACGTGATACGGACGACCGCGTCCGTCGGCTCCTGGATCCCGGGATCGGGCACGGTCTCCACCCGCACGTCCCGCTTGCCCTGCCAGGTCACTGCCCTCATCGTCCCGTGCTCCCTCCGTCACGCGTGCGTCCGGTCGTACGGTCCGCCCGGGTACCCCGGCGCCGCGCGCCGAACCACGAGGACGGACCACAGGGTGGGCCGACCGGCTGTCCCTGAGCGGGCCGATCGGCGGATTCCCGAGGACCATCGACGACGATCGGGTATGGCTACCTATGAACTGATAAGCACACAATTTGATGACATGAAATGGGTGGGTGGCTGAGGGTGACGACAGTGGGCGGACAACGAGCGGCGCGCACCAGACGCGCCACGACCATGACGGGGCTGCTGGCCGCCGCGCTGGCGGCCTCCCTGGCCGCGGGCTGCACGACGTCCGGCGACGGCCCCCGCGACGACGGCCGCGGGCAGAGCCGTACGTCGGCGCCCGGTGAGAGCGAGACCCGGGCGGCGGGCCGCGCGGCGCTCGCCGTGAAGATCGACAACGCGCGCGCCGCACGGCCCCACACCGGTCTGAACGAGGCGGACATCGTGTACGTCGAGCAGGTCGAGGGCGGGCTGAGCCGTCTGATGGCGGTGTACGCGCAGAAGCTGCCGAAGGTCGTCGGGCCGGTGCGCAGCGCCCGCGAGACCGATCTGCAGCTGCTGGGCCAGTTCAACCGGCCGGTGCTCGCCTTCTCCGGGGCGCAGAGCAAGCTTCTGCCGCTGATCGACAAGGCTCCGGTGCAGGCGAAGCCGCCCGGCGAGGCGAACAAGGCGTACTTCCGCGGCAAGTACCGGCCCAGGCCGCACAACCTCTATCTGCGGCCCCACCGGCTGATGTCCTCGCCACCGGGCACGTCCGTCCTGACGACCGGCTTCCGCTTCGGCGCCGCCCCGAAGGGCGGCAAGGTCACGGCCTCCCAGACGGTGCGCTACAAGGCGGCCCGGTACACCTTCACCTGGTCCAGGAGCCAGGACCGCTGGATGGTCGCGATGGACGGCAGGGCCGCCAGTACGACGGACGGCAAGCGGGTCACGGCGGGCACGGTCGTCGTGCAGTACGTGAAGCTGCGCAGGACCGCGTTCCACGACAAGCTCGGCCACTACACGCCGTTCACCGAGACGGTCGGCTCCGGGAAGGCGCGGGTGCTGCGCGACGGGCGCGCCTACGACGTCAACTGGAAGCGCCCGAAGGCCTCGGCCGGCACGACGTTCACGACGAAGGACGGCAAGCCGATGAAGTTCCAGCACGGCCAGGTGTGGGTGGTGTTCGCCAAGGGGTGACGATCTGGGGTCAGGGCTGTGCGACGAGGGGTTCCGCCGGGTTGCGCAGCCCCTCGGCCGCGTCCGCGACCCGCCGGATCAGATCGAAGAACAGCGTCTGCTCCTCGGCGGAGAGCGGAGCCAGGAAGACCTGGTTCATCCGGGCCGTGCGCACGGTCAGCTTCTTGTGCGTGCGCAGTCCCTCGTCCGTGAGACGCAGCAGGAAGCGGCGGCCGTCCTGAGGGTCGCGGACCTTGTCGAGCAGCCCTCGCCGGCCGAGCCGGCTGATCACCTCGGCGATCGTGGACCGGTCGAGCCCGACGCGCTCCCCCACCGTCCGCTGGTCCAGGCCCGGCTCGGCGACGAGCGTGTTGAGGACGGCGAACTGGGGCGAGGTGATCTCCTCGGAGACCATCGTGTTCCACAGCAGGTGGTGCGCCTGCTGGAGCCGCCGGGCCAGATGCCCGGGGTGGGTGGTGAGGTCCACGGCGGCCATGCGCGCTCCCCTGGTCGTATTCGTCGGTGCACTGAACAATACCCGTCCATGACGTGTCTGTCTGCGGAGCGCCTGGCCAGGCCGACCTCACGTTTCTCAAGGTCTTGACGGCTTCCCGCTCCGGTGGCAGCGTGAGGGCGAACCTCGCGGAAATACTCAGTGCCCTGACTAACGAGGCGCTGAGAGCTCGGAAGAGATGGGGCTTCTCGGATGGACAAGGTGGTCGCCACGGCCCTGGAGGCGGTGGCCGATGTCGGCGACGGCGCATCGCTCGCGGTGGGTGGCTTCGGGCTGAGCGGTGTGCCGAACGTACTGATCCAGGCTTTGTACCAGCGTGGCGTGTCCGGGTTGTCGGTCGTCTCGAACAACTGCGGGGCGATGGAGTCCGGCTTGGCGGTGCTGCTGGCGGCCGGGCGGATCGCCCGGGTGACGGGCTCCTACATCGGCGCCAACAAGGAGTTCGCCCGCCAGTACCTGTCCGGCGAGCTGGAGGTCGAGATGATCCCGCAGGGCACGCTGGCCGAGCGGCTGCGGGCGGGCGGCGCCGGGATCCCCGCGTTCTACACCCCGGCCGGGGTGGGCACCCAGGTCGCCGAGGGCGGGCTGCCGTGGCGCTACGACGGCTCCGGCGGGGTCGCGCTGGCCTCGCCGCCGAAGGAGGTGCGGGAGTTCGACGGCACCGAGTACGTGCTGGAACGCGGCATCCGCACCGACTTCGCGCTGGTGCGGGCCGCCAAGGGCGACCGGCACGGGAACCTGGTGTTCAACAAGTCCTCCCGCAACTTCAATCCGCTGGCCGCGATGGCCGGGCGGGTGACGATCGCCGAGGTCGAGGAACTCGTCGAACCGGGCGAGATCGGTCCGGACGCGGTGCATCTGCCGGGGATCTTCGTGCAGCGGGTCGTGGCGCTCACTCCGGAGCAGGCCGCGGACAAGCAGATCGAGCAGCGGACGGTGAGCAGCTGATGGCCTGGACACGCGAAGAGATGGCCGCGCGGGCCGCGCGCGAACTCCAGGACGGTCAGTACGTCAACCTCGGCATCGGCCTGCCGACGCTGATCCCGAACTACCTCCCCCAGGGCGTGGAGGTGATCCTGGAGTCCGAGAACGGCATCCTGGGCACCGGCCCCTACCCCACCGAGGACCAGGTCGACCCGGACCTGATCAACGCGGGCAAGGAGACCGTGACCGTCCTGCCGGGCGCCTCCTTCTTCGACTCGGCGCTGTCCTTCTCGATGATCCGCGGCGGCCACATCGATGTCGCCGTGCTCGGCGCGATGCAGGTCTCGGCCGACGGTGACCTGGCGAACTGGGCCATCCCCGGCAAGATGATCACCGGCATCGGCGGCGCGATGGACCTCGTCCACGGCGCCCGCACGGTCATCGTCGTGATGACCCACACCGCCAAGGACGGCTCGGCGAAGATCCGCACCGAGTGCGCGCTGCCGCTGACGGGCAAGGCGTGTGTGAACCGGATCATCACCGACCTCGGCGTCCTGGACGTCACCGAGGACGGGCTGCTGCTCGTCGAGACCGCGCCCGGTGTGAGCGCCGACGAGATCATCGCCAAGACCGACGCCAAGGTGACCGTCGCGGAGGGCCTGCTGTGAAGAACGTCTACCTCGTCGACGCGGTCCGCACCCCGATCGGCCGCTACAGCGGCGGCCTCGCGGGCGTGCGCCCGGACGACCTGGCCGCCCATGCCATCCGGGAACTGATCGGCCGTACGCCCGACTTGGACCCGTCCCGGATCGAGGACGTCTACTTCGGCAACGCCAACGGCGCCGGCGAGGAGAACCGCAACGTCGGCCGCATGGCCGCGCTGCTCGCCGGCCTGCCCACCTCCGTGCCCGGCGTGACGGTCAACCGGCTGTGCGCCTCCGGCCTCGAGGCGGTCGTCCAGGCGGCCCGCGCCATCGCCGCCGGGGACGCCTCCATCGCGGTGGCCGGCGGTGTCGAGTCGATGACCAGGGCGCCGTATGTGCTGCCCAAGTCCGACCGGCCGTTCCCGGCCGCCCACACGGAGCTGTACTCCACCACCCTCGGCTGGCGCATGGTCAACCCGAGGATGGAACCGCAGTGGACGATCCCACTCGGTGAGTCCGCCGAACTCATCGCCGACAAGCACAAGATCAGCCGCGAGCAGCAGGACGAGTACGCGCTGGCCTCCCATCAGAAGGCCGCGAGGGCCCAGCAGGCCGGCCTGTTCGACGCCGAGCTCGCCCCCGTGTCGATCCCGCAGCGCAAGGGCGACCCGGTCCGCTTCGCCGCCGACGAGTGTGTACGGCCGGACACCTCGCTGGCCGCCATGGCCAAGCTGAAGCCGTCCTTCCGGAAGGAGAACGGCACGGTCACGGCCGGCAACGCCTCCCCGCTCAACGACGGCGCCGCCGCCCTGCTGCTGACCGACGAGGAGGGCCTGAAGGCCACCGGCCGCGAGCCCCTCGCCCGGATCTCCGCCACCGGCGTCCACGCGCTCGACCCGCACTACTTCGGCCTCGCCCCCGTCGAGGCCGTCAACCGGGCGCTGGCCAAGGCGGGCAGGGGATTCGGCGATCTGTCGGTGCTGGAGCTGAACGAGGCCTTCGCCGCCCAGGTGCTGGGCTGTGTCGCCGAATGGCCCGAGTTCGACCCGGCCATCCTCAACCCGCAGGGCGGCGCCATCGCCCTCGGCCACCCCCTCGGCGCCTCCGGTGCCCGCCTCGCCGGCACGGTCGCCCACCAGCTCGCCCGCAAGGGCGGCGGAGTCGGCGTCGCCACCCTCTGCATCGGCGTGGGCCAGGGCCTCGCCCTCGTCCTCGAACGGTAGGAACCCCCATGACTCTCACCCAGCACGACATCGACCTCGAGATCGCCGCGGAGCACGAGGCCTACGACAAGCGCGTCGCCGAAGGCGCCCCCGTCGAGCACCACCCCCGCCGCGACTACGCCCCGTACCGCTCCTCCGTCCTGCGCCACCCCAAGCAGCCGCTCGTCCCCATCGACGTCAGCAACGACCCGGAGCTGGTGGAGCTGCACTCCCCCGCCTTCGGCGAGCGGGACATCACCGAGACCGACAACGACCTGACCCGGCAGCACAACGGGGAGCCGATCGGTGAGCGCATCACCGTGGAGGGACGGCTCCTGGACCGCGACGGCCGCCCGATCCGCGGTCAGCTGATCGAGATCTGGCAGGCGAACTCGGCCGGCCGCTACGCCCACCAGCGCGAGCAGCACGACGCCCCGCTGGACCCGAACTTCACCGGCGTCGGCCGAACCCTGACCGACGACAGCGGCTTCTACCGCTTCACCACCGTCCAGCCGGGCCCCTATCCGTGGCGCCAGCACGTCAACGCCTGGCGGCCGGCCCACATCCACTTCTCCCTGTTCGGCACGGCGTTCACCCAGCGGCTCGTGACGCAGATGTACTTCCCGAACGACCCGCTGTTCCCGTACGACCCGATCATCCAGTCGGTCACCGACGACTCGGCCCGCCAGCGGCTGGTCGCGACCTACGACCACAGTCTGTCGGTGCCGGAGTTCTCGATGGGCTACCACTGGGACATCGTGCTCGACGGGCCGCACGCCACCTGGATCGAAGAGGGACGCTGACCTGCCATGACGAAGATCGACACGAGCCGCCCGGAGACGGTCCTGCCCACTCCGTCGCACACGGTGGGCCCCTTCTACGGCCATGCCCTGCCCTTCCCCGGCGGCGGCGACATCGCGCCCCTCGGTCACCCGGACACGATCGCGGTGCAGGGCTACGTCCTCGACGGCGACGGCAATCCGCTCCCGGACGCCTTCGTGGAGCTGTGGGGCGCCGACCCGGACGGCCACGTCCCGCAGGTCGACGGCTCGATGCGGCGCGACCCGGCGAGCGGCGGCTTCCTGGGGCGCAACGGCGTGGAGTTCACCGGCTGGGGCCGTGTCCAGACGGACGCGGGCGGCCACTGGAGCGCGCGGACGCTGCGGCCCGGGGCGCGCGGGCAGAGCGCGCCGTACCTCAGCGTGTGCGTGTTCGCGCGCGGGCTGCTGGTGCACCTGTTCACCCGGATCTATCTGCCGGGTGACGAGGCCGCGCTGGCCGCCGACCCGCTGCTCGCCTCGCTGGACGAGGCGCGCCGGGCCACGCTGATCGCCGAGGACCAGGGCCGTGCCGCATACCGTTTCGACATCCGCCTTCAGGGCGAAGGCGAGACGGTCTTCCTGGAGTTCCAGTGACTTCTGTCGATCCCGACGACACCGGCCTGCTCGCCCCCGGGTGGGCAGGCTCCCCCGCCGCGAGCGCGACGGGCGACGCCGCCTTTCTGCGAGCGCTGCTCGACGCGGAGGTCGCGCTGACCCGGGCCCAGTGGTCGCTCGGCCTCGCGCCGGCCGAGGCGGCGACGGCGGTGACCGACGCGGCCGACACCCACCCGTTCGACGTGCGGTCCCTCGCCGAGCGCGCCCGTGCCGGCGGCAACCCGGTCATCCCCCTGGTCGCGGACCTGACGAAGGCGGTCGGCGACCCGTACGGCCCCTATGTCCACCGGGGCGCGACCAGCCAGGACATCATGGACACGGCGACGATGCTGGTCGCCGCGCGCACGCTCGACCTGGTCCTCGGCGACCTCGGCCGTACGGAACGGGCGCTGTCCCGGCTGGCCGCCGAGCACCGCGACACCGCGCTGCCCGGCCGGACGCTCACCCAGCACGCCGTACCGACGACGTTCGGGCTGAAGGCGGCCGGATGGCGAGCGCTGGTACTGGACGCACGGGACCGGGTGACGGCCGTGCGGGACGCGCTGCCCGCGCAACTCGGGGGCGCGGCGGGGACGTTGGCGGCCTTCGGGGCCTACGGCGCGAGCGATCCGATCGAGCTTCCGGCGGCGTACGCCGACGAACTCGGCCTGCGGACGCCCGAGTTGCCCTGGCACACGCTGCGGACGCCGGTCGCCGATCTCGCCGGGTGCCTGGCCCTCACGGCGGGCGCCCTCGGCAAGGTCGCCGTGGACGTCCTCACGCTCTCCCGCACCGAGATCGCGGAGGTGGCGGAGGGCAGCGGCGGTGGCTCGTCCGCGATGCCGCACAAGTCCAATCCCGTACGGTCCACGCTCATCGCCTCCGCCGCGCGGCGGGCACCTCAGCTCGCGGCCACGCTGTACGGGTCGCTGGCCGCGGAGGATGAGCGCCCGGCCGGGGCCTGGCATGCCGAGTGGGAGCCGCTGAGGGAGTTGTTGCGGCTGGTCGGCGGGGCCGCCCGGGACGCCGTCGAGTTGGCCGAGGGGCTGCGGGTGCGCCCCGATGTCATGCGCGCCCACCTGGATCTCACTCAGGGGTTGATCGTCTCCGAGCGGCTGTCCGCCGAGCTGGCCCCGGTGCTGGGCCGGGTCCGCGCCAAGGAGCTGCTCACCCGGCTGGCGTCCAAGGGCCGTCCGCTCGCCGAGGCGCCCGAGCTGGCGGACATCGACCTCGACCCGGCCCACTACACCGGCTCCGCCGGAGCCCTCACCGACCGTGCTCTGGAGCGACGTTGAACCTCCTCAACCACCGTGCCGAAGGGCCCGCTTCCGCGCAGCCGCTGCTGCTCGGACCCTCGCTCGGCACCTCGTACGCCCTGTGGGACAAGGTCGCGCCCGAGCTGTCGATCACCCATCGGGTGGTCCGCTGGGACCTGCCGGGGCACGGCGGCTCGGCGGCCGATCTGATCGCGGAGGGCGCGACCGTCGGCGACCTCGCCCGTCTGGTCCTCGCCCTCGCCGACTCGCTCGGCATCGAGCGGTTCGGCTACGCGGGTGTCTCGCTCGGCGGTGCGGTCGGCCTGTATCTCGCCGTGCACCACCCGCAGCGGGTCGGCTCGCTGGCCGTGATCTGTTCCTCGGCGCACTTCAACGGAGCGAAGCCCTGGCAGGAGCGGGCCGCGCTGGTGCGGCGCGAAGGGCTGGCGGGGCTCGCCGAGAACGCGCCCGCCCGCTGGTTCACGTCCGGGTTCACCGTGCCGGAGCTGGTCCAGAACCACCGGGACGCCGATCCGGCCGCGTACGCCGCCTGCTGTGACGCGCTCGCCGCCTTCGACCTGCGCGATCGGCTCACCGAGATCTCCTCGCCGACGCTGCTGATCGCCGGGCGGGAGGACCCCGCGACCCCGCCGCCGCATCTGCGGGAGATCGCGGACGCGGTGCCGGGCGCCGCGCTGGTCGAGATCCCGGGGGCCTCGCATCTGGCGCCGGCGCAGTGCCCGGGGGCGGTGCTCACGGCGCTGCGGGCGCACTTCGGTGAGAGTGTGAAGCGGGGCATGGAGGTGCGGCGCGAGGTGCTCGGCGATCCGCATGTGGACCGGGCGCAGGCCCGGCAGACGGCGTTCACCGCGCGCTTCCAGGACTTCATCTCGCGCTATGCGTGGGGCGAGATCTGGACCGACCCGACGCTCAGCCGCCGCGAGCGCAGCATGATCACCCTGACGGCGCTCGTCGCGCACGGCCACTACGACGAGCTGGCCATGCACGTCCGGGCGGCCCGCCGCAACGGGCTCACCCCGGAGGAGATCGGCGCCGTACTGCTCCAGACGGCCGTGTACTGCGGGGTCCCGGCGGCGAACTCGGCGTTCGCGACGGCCCAGCGGGTGCTCGCGGAAGAGGAAGGGTGACCCCAGCGGTCGTAGGCACAGCAGCGGCTCGCACCTGCCTCCACTCCGTGCCTACGGTGGAGGCATGTCCACGATTCTGATCACCGGTGCCACCTCGGGGCTCGGCCGCCACGTCGCCTTCGAGCTGGTGCGGTCCGGGCATCGCGTGCTCGCGCACGGCCGGGACGCGGGCCGTACCGAGCGGCTCGTGGCCCAGTTGCGGGCCGAGGGCGAGGCCGAGGGGTTCGTGGCGGATCTGGCCTCGCTGGACCAGGTCCGGGAGCTGGCGGCGCATGTCGCCGGGGAGCATCCCGAGCTGGATGTGCTCGTCAACAACGCGGGGGTGGGTTTCGGTGCGCCCGACGCGGGCCGTGAGCTCAGCCTCGACGGGCATGAACTGCGCCTCGCGGTCAACTACTTGGCGCCGGTCGTACTGACCCGCGCGCTGCTTCCCGTGCTGCGCGCGAACGCGCCCGCGCGGATCGTGAACGTCGGCTCGGCCGGTCAGGAACCCCTCGACTTCGACGACCCCGAGCTGACCCGCGGCTACAGCGGTGTCTCGGCGTACCGGCGCGCCAAGTTCGCGCTCGCCGCGCACACGTTCACCCTCGCCGAGGAGCTGACCGGCACCGGCGTCTCGGTGAACGTCCTGCACCCGGCCACCTTCATGGACACGGCGATGGTCCGCGAGGGCGACATCACGCCCTGGAACACGGTCACCGACGGGGCCCCCGGCGTCCTGGCCCTGGCCACCCGGGACCTGGGCACGGGCCGGTACTTCGACGGCACCCGCCCGGCGCGGGCGCACGAGGCCACATACGACCCCGAGGTGCGCAAGCGGCTGTCGGCGGTCACCGATCAGCTGCTGTCCCTCTGAAGGCCGGCCTCACACCACGCCCGCCGCCAGCGCCGTCTCCGCCTGGAGCACCAGCCCGTCCGCACCGCACGTCTGCGCCAGCGCGATCCCTCGCCGCAGCTCCGCGGAGGAGCGGGCGGCGATGCCGTACTCGACGCGGGCCGCCGCGTGTTCGTACTGGCAGGGCGAGGCCTCCAGATAGGCGACGGCCTGCTCGGCGAGGCGTACCGCGCGCTGGCCGGTCTCCAGGGCGGCCGCGCAGCGCAGGGCCTCGCCGATGGCGGTGTCGGTGCCCAGGCGCTCGGACTGCCGGCGGACCTCGGTGGCGAGCCGGGCGGCACGGGCCGGGTCCTCGCTCGCCAGGACGCGGGCGAGGTCGACGGCCCAGGGGACGAGCACCGGGTTGTGGTGGCCGCGCACGGCCGCCGCCTTCTCGGCCGCTTCCAGTTCGTTGACGCCGTCCTTGGTGCGGCCGACGGCGAGCAGCAGGCGGCCGCGGACCGAGCGCGGGTCCGGCAGGACGATGGTGGACGGGTAGGGCGGGGCGAAGCCGTACTGCTCGGCGATCTCCCAGGCCTGGTCGACATGGCCGCGGGCGAGCAGCGTGTCGACGAGGTTGCAGGTGGCGGACCAGTGCAGGGGCAGCCGGCGGCCGACGCGCTCGGCGAGCGCCAGCGACTTGCGCAGGGAGGCCTCCGCCTCGCGCAGCCGGCCGCGCCTGCGCAGGCCGAGCCCGACGTAGGCGTGGGCCAGGGCGAGGTGGCCGCCCCTCCAGCCGGCGGACTCATACGCGCGCAGCGCCTCGTTGTAGAGGGCCTCGGCGCGGTCGAGCCGGTCGGTGTAGGCGTAGGCGCTGGCCAGCATCATCGGCAGCTCGATGCCCCACTCCGGGTCGGTCCAGCCGAGTCCGGGGGCGAGGCGGCCGTTGACCAGGGCGCGGTCACACAGCTCGGCGACCTCCTCGGCGTTCTCGCCGCGGGCCATGGCGTCGAAGCCGCGCAGGATGAGCAGGGCGCGCTCGGGGTTGTCGCGGCCGGTGCAGGTCCTGGCGAGTTCGGCCAGGCGTGCGGAGCGTCCGGGGGAGGTCGCCTCGCCCGCGTGTATGCCCTCCCACATGAACTGCACCGCCTGGAGCCGCAGCTTGGCGGGTCCGGCCGGGTGCCGGGCGGCCTCCGCCTCCACCGTGCGGACGGCCTCCTCCAACTGGTCGTTGTGGAGCAGGGCCTGGGAGAGGCGGCAGACGGCGTCGACGCGTTCGTCGCCGACCAGGCCGGGCATGGCGAGGGCGGTCTGGAGGTGGTCGATGGTGGTGGCGGGCGCGGTCAGGAGGGTGGCGCAGCCGAGTTCGTGCAGCACGCGGGGGTGGACGTCGGGCAGCGGTGGCTCCAGCAGGGCGCGTTCCAGGCAGCGGCGGGCCGCGTCGGGGGCGCCGACGGCGAGGTGTTCGCGGGCGGCCTCGCGCAGTTGCTCGACGAGTTCCTCGTCGTCGTCCGGGTGGACCTCCAGCAGGTGGCGGGCGGCGACCGCGGCGCCGTGGCCGTTGTCGGTGACGACGCGGGCGGCGATGCCGTGCATCGCGGTGCGCAGGGCGTCGGGGATGGAGTTGTAGACGGCGGTGGCGATCAGCGGATGCACGAACTGGAGCTCGCCGTCGTCCGGGCGGCCGCCCCCCGCGTCGGACTCGGTGAGGATGCGGGCGGTGCGCAGGAGTTCGGCGCAGCGCACCGCCTCGTCGAGGCTCATCGTGGCCAGGTCGGCGACCAGGTCGACGGAGATGCCGGTGCCGAGGATGGCGGCCGCCCAGGCGAACCGGGTGGCCTCGATGCCGAGCGTCTCCAGGCGGGCGACGAGACCGCCGCCGCGTGCCGCGCGGTTCAGGGCGCGCAGCTCGCCGGCCGCGGCCTCGGTCGGTTCGTACTCGCTGTCCTGCACCTTGGCGAGGAGTTCGACGGTCTCGTACGGGTTGCCGCCGGTGACGGCCCAGACCTCGCGGCAGAACGGGGCGTCGGCGTGCGGGCCGAGGGTGGCGCGGGTGAGGCCGGCGGTGGCCTGCGGGGTGAGGGCGCTCAGGGTGGCGACGGAGGAGCCCGCGGCGGCGACCGCGTCGAGGTGGCGTGCGCCGTCGCCGGCCTCGCCGGGGCGGCGGGCCACCATGACCAGGACGCTCTGCTCGTCGAGGCGTTCGGCGAACGCGGCGAGCCAGCGCAGGGTCTCCTGGTCGGCCCAGTGGGCGTCGTCGACGAGCAGCACCAGCGGCCAGTCGCGCCGGGCCAGCCGGCGCACCGCGGCGACCAGGCCGTCGCACACGCCCTGCGGATCGGCCTGGCGCTCGCCCGGCTCCGTGATGCCGAGGGCGGGGCCGGCGATGTCGTACCAGTCGCCGAGGTACTCGCGCGCCTCCTCCGGCATCAGCGACAGCAGCGCGGGCTGCAGCAGCTGCCGTACCACGTTGAAGGGGACCGAGCTCAGGGTCTCGCTGCCGCGGGCGGACCACACCGTGCAGCCGCGGGCCTCGGCGATACGGCGGGTCTCGGCCAGCAGCGCGGTCTTGCCGAGTCCGGCCTCGCCGCGGAGCACCAGGAGGCTGCCCGAGGAGGACTCGTCGGAGCACAGGGCGTCGAGGGCCCTCCCGACCGCGGCGAGTTCCTCGTCGCGCTCCCAGAGGGAGGCCGAGGCGCCCGGCGTCGGCCGTACCTGCGTCATCCCGCTACCTCCCCGATTCGCCCCGATGACGTACAGACCTTGAGCGTAGCCGTCCGACTGCCCGAGTGGAGGCCGCTCGGGGCAGCTGTTGCCGTGACGGGTGACGGGGAGTGCGCGCGGGCGACGCACAGGGCCCGCGACCTGTTCCCACGGAACTTACCGATAGTCAAAAACCGCTACTCGAAGGGCAGTCGGAAGGCGGGGAGTTCGGCGGGGACGCTGACGGGGGCGACGTCGGTGGTGGTGCTCAACGGTGGTGCTCAACCTTCTTCAGGACCCCGGCGTTTCCCTCACCGTGAAAGGTGCGGCAGTGTGGGGCGCGGGTGCCGAGGTGGGACTGATGGCGGGGCCGGGACCGGCGGTGTTCTCGGGCCGCGCCGGGCTCATCATCAAGGGGTGATTGTCCTCGCGCCGGTGAGGCGTCCGGGAGGAAAGGCGAGTTGATCGGATGCGGGTGATCGGTCTGATGTCGGGCACGTCGTACGACGCCATCGACGCCGGCGCCGCCGACCTGGACCTCGTCGGCGACAGCCTCGTGCTCAGGCCGCTGGGGCTGGTGAGCGAGGCGTACGACGAGGCGCTGCGGGCGGCGCTCGCGGCGGCGCTGCCGCCCGGGACGGCCTCGATGGGCGAGGTGTGCCGGCTGGACACCCGGATCGGGCGGGCCTTCGCGGCGGCGGCCGTCCGGGCGGACCGTGAGCTGTGCGACGGTCGGGCCGAGCTGATCGCCTCGCACGGGCAGACCGCGTATCACTGGTCCGAGGACGGCCGGGTGCACGGCACGCTCCAGCTCGGGCAGCCCGCCTGGATCGCCGAGGCGACCGGGCTGCCCGTGGTCGCCGACTTCCGCCCGCGCGACATCGCCGCCGGCGGCCAGGGCGCACCCCTGGTCAGCCTGGTCGACCTGCTGTGGCTGCGCGGCCGGCCGGGCACGCCGGTCGCCCTCAACCTCGGCGGCATCGCCAACCTCACCGCACCCGACGGCACCGCCTTCGACACGGGGCCGGGGTGCGCGCTGATCGACGCCGCGGCGCGGGGGTTCAGCGGCGGGCAGCTGTCGTACGACGTCGACGGGGCGCTGGCCGGTCGCGGCAGCGTCCATGAGCCGCTGCTGGACAGGCTGTTGAAGGAGCCGTACTACGCGCTGCCCGCGCCGAAGACGACCGGCAAGGAACTGTTCCACCTCGGTCATCTGCGGGACGCGCTGGCCGGGGTCGGGACCCTGCCCGCGGAGGACGTGGTCGCCACACTGACCATGCTCACGGCACGGACGGTGGCCGACGCGGTGCGCTCGCTGGGCGCGAGCGAGGTGATCGCCTCGGGCGGCGGGACGCGCAACCCGGTGCTGATGGCGATGCTGGGGCGGCGGTTGCCCGGGGTGGCGCTGCGCACCTCCGACGAGTTGGGGCTGCCGTCGGCCGCGAAGAAGGCGTACGCCTTCGCCGTGCTGGGGTTCCTGACCGCGCACGGGCTGCCGGGCACCGTGCCGACGGCCACGGGCGCCCGGGACGCGCGCGTGCTCGGTTCGATCACGCCAGGCCGGGACGGGTTGCGGCTTCCGCCGCCCGCCGGACGGCGGCCGGTGCGGCTCGTCCTGGAATGAGGGCCGCGAAAGTCCTGGAGAGGGATGCGAGAGGGGTTCGAGAGGGCTTCGAGAGGGGTTCCTCTCATCCGGCTTTCACCGACACCTCATACGGTGAGTACATGACGCAGGTGACTCCTCCCGGCTGGTACCCCGACCCCGGCCGGAAAAGTGACGGTCCGCCCACCGAGCGCTGGTGGGACGGCAAGGCATGGACGGACCAGGTCCGGCCGGCGGGGTCGGCTGGCGTACCGGGCCCGCCGGAGCAGCCGCCGGCCGACGGCAGCGCCACGGCTCATCCGGTGTATCCGGTGCACCCGGGCTATCCCGGGCAGGTGCAGCCGGGCGGCCGGCGGGGCCTGCGCACCGGCATAGCCGTGGGCGTGGCCGCGGTCGTCCTCGCGAGCATCGGCGTGGGCGTGTATGCGCTGACCGCCGACGACGGCTCGAACAACGTCGGCTCCCAGCAGGGCCCGGGCGGCCAGGGCGGTGACGGCGGCGGCCAGGGCGGTCCGTTCGGCGGTCCCGGCGGCGACGGCGGTTCCGGGGGCGGCGACGGCGGTTCCGGCGGCCAGTCGCCCGCGCCCGAGGGGTCCGAGGCGCCGAAGGTGGACAGCGGCTCGGTGACCGACCCGGTGAGCGGGATCAGCATCCCCATCCCGGACGGCTGGTACGGCCAGCAGCTCACCGTGGGCGCGCAGGTGGCGTCGGACGAGACGTACAAGTGCCCCTCCGACACCTCCCAGGAATGCATGAAGGGCGGCGCCTACTCGGCGCCCGCGCTCGTGCACGGCGCCAAGGACGACACGGCCGAGGAGGTCGCCAAGGCGGACATCGCGGCGAACGCCGAGGAGTCCTACGGCAAGGGGTACGGCGAGATCACCTCGCACGAGGTGCTGGCCTCCAAGGCGGTGACCGTGGCCGGGCAGAAGGGCTACCTGGTGCGCTGGAAGGCGGTCACCAGCAAGGGAGCCGACGGCTACGTCGAGTCGCTCGCCTTCCCCTCCCCCGTCAGCGAGCGGCAGATGGTCCTGGTCCGCTTCGGCGTGGACGTCACGGAGGGACAGTCGGTCCTCGACGAGATCGCCAAGGGCATCAAGGTGTCCACCGGCGGCGGCAACGGCCAGGACATCTGACGCGCCCCGGGAACGACGCGGCCGGGTGGGGCGCCCCTCCGCTCAAGAGGAACCCCACCCGGCCGGGGGGTGCGCGCCGCCCCCGTCCCCACGGTGCGGCGCGGAACAGGTCACCGTCCAGTCATCCCGTGGACGGCGGCCTGAGTCTCAGGTGAGGCCGAGCGTCGGCAGCACGGCGGCCTCCACGAATCGGACGATGTACTCCGGGTCGGCGTCCTCGCCCTCCAGCATGGGACGGGCCCGCAGCACGCCGAAGATCTGGGCGGGGATGTACTCCAGCGCCGGATGGTCGGCGGCGACCTCCCCGCGCTCGACGCCGCGCCGGAGGATCTCGCGCAGCGCTTGGAGCTCGGGTTCGATGAGCGCCTCGTGCAGCGCCCGCTTGAGCTCCGGGTCCTCCATCAGGGCATGCCCGAGTGCCTGCAACAGCCGGGTGTCCTTGGACGACCACGCCCCGGCGGCCCGGGCGGCCTCCCGCAGGTCCCCCGCGAGCGTGCCGGTGTCGATGCCGTCGAAGCGGGTCTGCCGGCTGGCGCGCAGGGCGGCCGCCACGAACTGCGGCTTGGTCCGCCACTGCCGGTAGAGGGTGGCCTTGCTGCACCGGGCGCTGGCGGCGACGCCCTCCATGGTGACGGAGTCGTAGCCGCACGCGCGGACCTGTTCGAGCACGGCGTCGAAGAACTCCTGCTCACGCTCGGGCGTGATCTTGGAGCGGCGCGAGGCGGCGACCGTCTCCGGTCCGTCCGCGGCCTGCGACGTCATCTGCTCGTCTCCTCACTCGCATGCGACCCCACCGTCTGCGGAGGCTCGCTTTCCAGTGTGTCGTACGTCTATCGAAACGCCACTGTACCGGAACGCTGCCGTATCGGTACAGTGGCGTATCGGTACAGACGCGTTTCGGTACGTCACCGTACCGATGAGTTCGCCGAGCCCGAGGAGTCAACAGCTCGACAAGCTCAGCCAGCACCACTCACGTGAGCGAAAGGGCCGGGGGATGAATGGCCGCACCGAGCCTTCCGAGGCGGAGACCGCGATAGCGCGGCCTCCGCTCGTTCGAGAACTCCTGCTCGTCGCAGGGCTCTTCCTCGTCTACAAGTTCGGCCGCCAACTGGCCACGGGCCACACCGCCGAGGCCTTCCGCAACGCGGACCGCGTGTGGGATCTGGAACGGGCGGTCCACCTGCCCGGCGAGGACTCGGTACAGCACCTGCTGCTGCACGGCGACCCGCTCGTGCACATCGCGAACACCTACTACGCGGCCGTCCACTTCCCGGCCACCGCGGCCTTTCTGATCTGGCTGTATCTGCGGCGCCCCGCCCACTACGTCTGGGCCCGCCGCGTCCTCGCCGCCGTCACCGCGGCCGCCCTGGTGGTGCATCTGGCGTTCCCGCTCGCCCCGCCGCGCATGCTGGCCGCGACCGGGCTGATCGACACCGGGCAGGTGTACGGCCCCTCCGTCTACGGCCCGCCCCAGACCGACCACCTCTCGAACCAGTTCGCGGCGATGCCGTCGCTGCACCTCGGCTGGGCCCTGATGGTGGCGATCGGCCTGATCGTGGCGACTCGGTCCCGTCTGCGCTGGCTGTGGCTGCTGCATCCGCTGCTGACCCTGCTGGTCATCGTGG
The DNA here is from genome assembly GCF_015160855.1 of Streptomyces ferrugineus. Taxonomy (NCBI): domain Bacteria; kingdom Bacillati; phylum Actinomycetota; class Actinomycetes; order Kitasatosporales; family Streptomycetaceae; genus Streptomyces; species Streptomyces ferrugineus. Next base: position 6,386,304 of record NZ_CP063373.1, read on the forward strand.
GCACGGCCAACCACTACTGGCTCGACGCGATCGTGGCGACGGCCATGCTCGGCATCGCCCTCGCGGTGATCCTCCCCCAGACTTCGGCCGGGGCGACCCCCATCTCGCTTCGCTCGCCCCGGCCCGCCTCGACGGCGGCCGGACGCGGCGCCGGGAAGCCCGTGCCGACGGCCCGGGACGAGGAAGCGGTCGACGAGGGATCCGTACTCGCGGGAGCGGCCCGATGAACGCCACCGTCCTCGCCGTCGTCCTGTCCCTGGTCTCCGCCGTCGCCTACGCCGGCGCGGCCGTCGCCCAGGAGCGGCTGGCCGCCCGCGCCCCCGGCTCGGGCCTGCTGCGGCTGCTGGGCTCCGGCGCCTGGTGGGGCTCGGTCCTGCTGAACGGCTCCGGCGCGCTGCTGCACGTCGTGGCGCTGAAGTACGGCCCGCTGACCGTGGTGCAGCCGCTCGGCGCGCTCACCCTGGTGGCCGCGGTGCCGCTGGGTGCGCGCATCGCGGGGCGGCGGGTCAGCGCGGTCGAGTGGCGCGGTACGGCGCTGACGCTGGCCGGCCTGTCCGCGATCCTCGTCACGGCGTCCGGGCCGGCGCCCGAGCAGGTCCTGAGCACCTCTCAGGCGCTGGCGGTCGCGGCGGTGACGGTGACCCTGATCGGCATGCTGGCGCGGCCGGGCGCCCGGCCGGGGCTGCGGCACGCGACCGCGTCCGGCTTCGCCTCCGGTGCCGCCTCGGCGCTCACGCAGACGGTGACGGTGGCCGCGACGGACGGCTCCGCCCCGCTGCTCAGCCTCCAGGTGATCGGGGTGGCGCTGCTGGTCGCGGCCCTCGCGGCGAGCGGGCTGCTGCTGTCGCAGACCGCCTACCGGGGCGGGCTCGGCGCACCGCTCGCGGTGGTGACGCTGGCCAATCCGCTGGCGGCCGCGGCGATCGGCCTGGTCCTGCTCGGCGAGCGCCTGCAGGGCGGCCCGGCGGGCATCCTCCTGGCGCTCGCGGGGGCGGGACTGGCGTCGTGGGGCGTGGTGCTGCTCAGCCGGGCCACCCCCGAGCCGGCCCCGGCCGACCTCGCGGCGGACGAGGACCACCCCGTCGCCGCCGTCCTGGCCCTGGAACCCGAGTCGGCGGCACAGGAACCGGCGCTGGTGCCCCGGCAGCCGGAGCCGGGGCACCTCACCGCGCTGTGAACAGCGCCGCGAGCCGGACTACTCCGTGATGATCGCCGGGTCGCTCACACCCGGCCGCCCGGTCTCCACCCGACCGGCGAACCGCCGCAGGAACGCCGGGTCGGCCCCGGCGGTGACGGTCAGGTCGTACCAGCGCCGGCTCTTCGCCAGGTCGACCGTGCGGCGCGCGGTGGCGCCGGGCCGTACGGTCACCGTCGTGGTACGGCCGCCGTACCCGTCGGCGACCTTGAGACGGACGCTCGTCACTCCCCCGTTGGTGAAGGTCAGCTCGATGTCGTCGCCCCTGTGCCGGGCGGTGACCTCGGGACCGGCCGCCTTGTTCGAACCCTTGAACCAGCGCACGAAGCCGGACGGGCCGTGCACGGTCAGGTCGTACGAGCCGTTCGAGTACGCCGAGTTCCAGGTGTCCGCGATGCTCTTGCCGGCCTCGGTGGTGTACATCCACGGCCCGTCGGTGCGGTTGCCGGACGTGACGTGGAAGGCGGCACCGGCCTTGGCGCCGGAGGCGAAGGTCAGCGTGAGCTTGCCGGCCGCCGCGTCCACCGAGCCGTCCACGTGCGGGGCGTACTTCAGCGGGCGGGCCGGACGCAGACCGCGCTCCTGCCGCGGCATGTCGGGGTCGGCCGGCGGCGTCGGCCTGTAGTCGGGGTGCCGCTCGCGGTCCGGCGGCTCGTACTCGTCCGTCCCCGGCAGCGCGGCGGGGCGGCTGTCCTTGCGGGAGAAGTCGAACGCCGAGGTCAGATCGCCACAGACGGCCCGGCGCCAGGGGGAGATATTGGTCTCCTCGACGCCGAAGCGGCGCTCCATGAAGCGCAGGATCGAGGTGTGGTCGAGGGTCTCGGAGCAGACGTAGCCGCCCTTGCTCCACGGCGAGACGACCAGCATCGGCACCCGCGGGCCGAGGCCGTAGGGGCCGGCCGGGCGGTTGGCGTCGCCCTTGTACAGGTCGGGCGAGACGTCGACCGTGGACTTGCCCCGCGAGGCGTCCTTCGGCGGGAGCGGCGGCACCACGTGGTCGAAGAAGCCGTCGTTCTCGTCGTAGGTGACGAACAGGGCCGTCTTGGACCAGACCTCCGGGTTGGAGGTGAGGGCGTCCAGGACCTGGGCGATGTACCAGGCGCCGTAGTTGGACGGCCAGTTGGAGTGCTCGGTGAAGGCCTCGGGGGCGACGACCCAGGAGATCTGCGGCAGCTTGCCCGCCTTGACGTCGGCGCGCAGCTGGTCGAAGTAGCCGTCGCCGTTCTTGACGTCGGTGCCGGTGCGGGCCTTGTCGTACCAGGGGTCTCCGGGCTTGGCGTCGCGGTACTTGTTGAAGTACAGCAGCGAGTTGTCGCCGTAGTTGCCGCGGTAGGCGTCCTCGATCCAGCCCCAGGAGCCGGCCGCGTCCAGGCCGTCGCCGGTGTCCTGGTAGAGCTTCCAGGAGATCCCGGCCTGCTCCAGACGCTCGGGGTACGTGGTCCAGCCGTAGCCGAGCTCGTCGTTGCCGAGGACCGGGCCGCCGCCCGTGCCGTCGTTGCCGGTGTACCCCGACCACATGTAGTAGCGGTTCGGGTCGGTCGAGCCGATGAAGGAGCAGTGGTAGGCGTCGCACACCGTGAAGGCGTCGGCGAGGGCGTAGTGGAAGGGGATGTCCTCGCGGGTCAGATACGCCATGGTCGTGGTGCCCTTGGCGGGGATCCACTGGTCGTACTTGCCGCCGTTGTACGCCTGCTGGCCGTCGGTCCAGCCGTGCGGGAGGCCCTCCAGGAACTGCATGCCGAGGTCGTCGGCGTCCGGGTGGAACGGCAGGATCTCCTCGCCGCCGTTCGACTGGTGCCAGTTCGACTTGCCGTTGTCCAGCTTCACCGGGCGCGGGTCGCCGAAGCCGCGGACGCCGCGCAGCTTGCCGAAGTAGTGATCGAAGGAACGGTTCTCCTGCATCAGGACGACGATGTGCTCGACGTCCTCGATCGACCCGGTGCGATGGTTCGCCGGGAGCGCGGCGGCCCGCTGGATGCTGCTCGACAGGGTCGTGAACGCCGTGGTCGCGCCCGCGAGTTGAAGGAATCTGCGCCGGTTGACTTCGGGCATGAGTGAGGGACCTCTTCCCATCGAGGGTGTTGTGACCGGCCGTTGGTGACGGAATGCGCGCGAAAGGAGTGTTTCAGGAGCACCAAACGTCAGGGAAGGGTCCGGTGGCGCTCGTGTGAAACTCGTCGGTACGTGGGGTGTGCCGGGCCAGGGCGCGGGGATGGTCGCGATCACGACAGAGACGGCGCGCACGGATTCCCCGCCGACCTCACGAGGTCTCCACGGCGGTGTCCTGGTCACGGGTGCGGGTCCGGGTGCTCAGGACCAGGATCGACGGCGCCCACTCGACCTCACTGGAATCTTTCGGGGCGACGCCCTTGACACGTCCGTGAGACCGGATCGATAGTACCCAGAACTTAAAGCGCTTTAAAGCATTCGGTTGTTCCAACAAAGCCCGCACAATGAGGTGCCATCAGCATGAACCGCACATCCCGCTCGTCTGGGACACCATCCGCAAGGGCGCCGAGACCGCCGCCGACCAGGCGAACCTGGTGCAGAACGCGGAGGCCGTCTCCGGTGAGGCACTGGGCGCCAGGCTCAACTCCACCGACTTTCAGCACGCCCTGTGCGTGATCCAGGTCCAGGGCGCGGTCAATCTGGAGCAGCGCTGCGCCGGTGTCGCGCACCGGCTTCGGCCTGCCCAACGGCCTGTTCTTCGACGTCCTGGGCGTCGGCGGCCGGGCCGCGTTCGACCAGCACCGGCCCGCCGAGTACCTCTTCGACGACGCCCAGCCCCAGGCCCGTGCCTTCCTCGACCAGGTCGCCGGCGTCGCCGAACCGCTCCCGGCCTGCGCCACCTTCGCCGACGCGCTGCGAACCATGGAGATCATCCAGGCCGTCGTCGCCTCCTCCCGCGAGGACGGTGCCGCCGTCCTCGTGCCGCCCGCCGCCTGAACCCGAAGCACTCGCCCCGCACCCGCAAGGAGACAGCCATGGCCCTCAAGCTCGGCGCGTACACCGCCTGTCTGCACGACCGCACCCTCACCGAGGCCCTCGACATCCTCCAGGAGAACGGCCTGACGTCGGTCGAGGTCAACACCGGCGGTTTCATCCCCTCTCCGCATTGCCCCGTCGACCTGCTGCTGTCCTCGGCCACCGCCCGCGAGGAGTACCTCGCGACCTTCGCCCACCGCGGCATGGAACTGACCGGCCTGAACTGCAACGGCAACCCCCTCAACCCGCTGCCCGGGGTGGGCCCCAAGCACGCCGACGACCTGCGCCGCACCATCCGCCTCGCCGGGCTGCTCGGCATCAGGCACGTGGTGACCATGTCCGGCACCCCGGGCTCCGACCCGGACGCCAAGTACCCCTCCTGGGTCGTCAACCCCTGGGACGGCGTCTACATGGACGTCCTGGACTACCAGTGGGGCGTGGCCGTCGAGTTCTGGAAGGAGATCGACGCCCTCGCGCGGGAGAACGACGTCAGGGTCGCCATCGAGATGCACCCGCACAACGTCGTCTTCTCCCCGGTGACGTTGAAGCGCCTCGTCGACGAGGGCGGGCTCACCAACGTCGGCGCCGAGATGGACCCCTCCCATCTGATGTGGCAGGGCATGGACGTCATCGCCGCCATCAAGTGGCTGGGCCCGCTCGTCTTCCACGCCGCCGCCAAGGACGCCACCCTCTGCCCCGGCGCCGACATCCGCGGCGTACGGGACACGTCGTTCACCCGCGTACCGGCCGACGCGCCGGACAAGGTGCCCACGGGCTACGGCTTCTGGTGCAACGCGTGGCCCGAGAACCCGGCCTGGAAGTTCGTCGCCGTCGGCCTCGGCAACGACGTCCCCTTCTGGACCGAGTTCCTGCGCGCCCTCGCCGAGGTCGACCCGCAGATGGCCGTCAACATCGAGCACGAGGACGCCGCCTACTCCCGCACCGAGGGCCTCGCCCTCGCCGCCAAGAACCTCCACATCGCGGCGGCGGTACTCTGACCCGCGTCTCTTGACCGGGCCCCGTTCCCACGAGCCGGGAACGGGGGCCGGTGAGTCCGTGTGCGCGGTGCGTGTGCGGTCGGCTCAGTCGCGTCCCGCCGACAGCGAGTAGCCAGGCCCTCCTGGAAACCGGACGCCGAAGCACCATCCGACGACGGCGGCACGGGGCCCTCCCCCTGAAACGCGCACAGTGGCAGGACGACGGCGTAGCCCACGACGGGATCCTCGGGAACACCCGGTCGCGGATCATCGCGGCTCCGAACAGCGCGCGGCCCAGGGCGAAGAAGGCCACGGCCCACGGGTCGACGTCGAGCCGGAACTCCGGCGAGCCCGCCACGTCGTCGATGAGGTCGAGCGCCTCCACGTCGGCGGGTCCCGGACGCGGCACCCGGGGGAAGCGCTGCGCGGATTCCGGGTAGCGGCGGTTGTGGGCATGCTCCTCGCGGCGGTCGAAGAGGTACGTGCGGCACAGCCGCTCGGCCGGATCGGGGCGGCGGGCCAGCAGCGCGTCGTGGACCGCCGCCGAGCTGACCGGGGAGGTGCGGGGGCCGCACCGGGGGGCCGTAGCGCGAGCGGATCGGCCCGGCGTCGGTGTGGAACGGCAGCGCGGCCCGGGTCCGGTAGCCGCGTGCCGCCGGATCGGCCAGGCCGCGGCCGGTGTCCCTGACATGGCCGAGCGGGTGCCCGTCCGCGTCCTGCGGGACGGGCCGCCCCAGGTACTGACCGAGGCCCCAGAGGACCGTACTCGCAGCCGGCTCGCCCAACTCCTCGACCGGGATGCCCTGGACGAGCACGAACCCCCGCCCGCGCGCCTGCGCACGGCGAAGTCGATCTCGGCCGGCTGGTGCGGCGAGAGCCGTACGATCCACTCCTCGGGGTCGTTCGCCGGATTCCCGCCACTCCACACCGAGGCCCCGAACGGGGCGCGTGCGGCGCCTCACCCGCGTCCGTCATACCGGTCATGTGCGCCTCCGTACCACCGACGGTCAGCCTCATCAGACCAGTTCGGGCACGGGAACCCGACCGTGGGACGGAGGGGGACGGTCCTGCGCCGCTCGCCCGCCCCATCCTGGCGGGCGGCCCTACGACGCGCCTGCGGTCAGGGCGCTCACCGTTCGTGGACCACGCGGCCGTCGAACACGGTGAGATCCACCTGGACCTCGGTGATGTCATGGGGGTCGAGGTCGAGCAGCGGGCGGTCGAGGACGCACAGATCCGCCACCTTGCCCGGTTCGATCGTGCCCTTCCAGCCGTCGGCGAAGTCCTGCCAGGCGGCGTTGGCCGTGTAGGCGCGCAGGGCGTCGGCGAGCGGCAGGCACTGGTCGGGGCCGCTGGGGCGGCCGCTGGCCTTCGACTCGCGCAGCATCATCGAGGCGACGCCCTGGCGCCAGTCGGGCTCCGTAATCGGAGCGTCGGAGCTGGCGCAGACCCGCACGCCGGCGTCCGTCGCGGAGCGCGCCGGCCACTGGTAGGCCGAGCGCTCGGGGCCCACGACCTCGTCCATCAGGTCGGAGATCGTCCACTTGATGGCGGGGTTCATGTTGACGCCGTAGCCATGCGCGGCCAGCTTGGCGAGGCTGTCGGGGCCGATGAAGTCGCCGTGGATGACGTAGTGGCGGGCATCGGGCCGGGGCGCGGCCTCGTCGGCGGCGACGAAGGCGTCCACGACGGTGTCGATGGCTCGGTCGCCGGTGACGTGCACGCCGACCTGGAAGCCGGCCTCGTGCGCGAGGCGGATCATCTCGCGCAGTTCCTCGACCTGGAGCGCGGGCGTCTCGCCGTGCACGCACAGGGCGCCGTGGCCGCCTTCCGGGTACGGCTCGCTCATCCACGCCGTGCGGTTCGGCGGCACCCCGTCGCCGAAGATCTTGACGCCGATGGCCCGCAGCAGCCTCGGATCGGCGGACTCGGGCCGGCGCAGCTCCGCCAGCCCCGCGCGCACGTCGTCGGCGGAACCGCCCATCGGCGCGGGCAGCAGCAGGACGCTGACGCGGGCCTCGAGCTCGCCGTCGGCGGCGAGTTCGGCGTAGGCGTGCCAGTTGTCGGTGCTCAGGCCGCCGAAGAGGGTGCCGGCGCCGCCGGGCCCGAGGCCGGGCTCGGTGTAGCTGGTGATGCCGCGGGAGTGGAGTTCGCGGATCACGCCCTGGATGGCCTGGCGGCGCTGGGCGGTCGTGGGCGAGGGGAGCGCGGCTTGGAGGAGCCCCTGGGCTGCCTCCCGGAGGATGCCGGTGGGCTCACCGTCGGGGTCGGTGTCGATGACGCCGCCGGGCGGGGGCGCGGTGTCCGCGTCGATCCCGCAGCGGCGCAGGGCGGCGGTGTTGGCCCACACCATGTGGGAGGAGAAGTCGGTCAGGCAGACCGGGTTGTCCGGCGCCACCGCGTCCAGGTCCCGACGGTTCGGGAAGCGCTTCGGGTCGGCGAGACACTCCGCCAGGTAGCCGGAGTCCCAGCCGAGCCCGACGATCCAGTCCCCCGGTCGGGCGGCGGACACCGCGCTGTCCACGACCGCGGCGATGTCGGCGATGGACCCCACCGCGGGATGGCCGACGAAGAGGGCGAAGGGGGGCTTGGTCATCCCGTACGCGGCCCCGTGCAGGTGTGAGTCGTTGATGCCGGGCAGCACGGTCCGGCCGCCCAGGTCGACGACCCGCGTGCCGGGTCCGGCCAGGGCACGCATCTCGGCGTCGGTGCCGACCGCGACGATGTCCCGGCCGCGCACGGCCACGCCTTCGGCGACGGTGAAGTCGCGGTCGACGGTGAGGACCTGGCCGCCGGTCAGGACGAGGGTGGGAGCGGTGTCGCTCACGGGAGACCTCTCTCGGGGGATCAGGGGATCAGATGGTCAGGGGGGCAGAGGGGCAGGGGGGCAGAGGGGCAGGGGGGCAGAGGGGCAGGGGGGCAGGGGGGCAGGGGGGGCAGGGGGGGCAGGGGGGGCAGGGGATCGGTCGGGTATCGGGGAGTACGGGGGTCATCGCCCCGGCCGGGGTGCGAAGTACGCCAGTGCGGCACCCGCCACCAGCGCGAGGCCCTGGGCCATCTGCTGCCAGAACGTCGGCACGTTCAGCAGGGTGAGGCCGTTCTGCAGGCCGCCGAGGAAGAGCACACCGGCCAGAACGCCCAGGATCGAGCCGGAGCCGCCGGTGAGCGCGACCCCGCCCACCAGCACGGCGGTGAGCACGGCCAGTTCGAAACCGGCGCCTGAGGTCCCGGCGACCACACTGTCGAGCACCGACGCCTTGATGGCTCCGGACAGGGCGGCGGCGATGCCCGTGACCACGAACAGGGCGAACGGCGTACGGCGGATGTTGATGCCGGACAGGTGGGCGGCCTCCCTGTTGACGCCGATGGCGAACACGTGGCGTCCGGCCGGGGCGAGGGCCAGGAACAGAGCGCCCGCGGCCAGGACGATCGCGGCGACGACGACAGGCGCGGCGATCCCGGCGACCCGCGCCCCGCCCAGCCAGGCGAAGCCGGAGCCGAAGCCGCTCAGGGGCAGCGGGAACAGCTGCTGCGCCAGACCCCGTACCGCGGTAAGCATGCCGAGGGTGACGATGAACGGCGACAGGCCGAGGTAGCAGCACAGCAGGCCGTTCACGGCGCCCACCGCGGCCCCGGCGGCCAGCGCCCCCAGCACCGCGACGGCGGGCGACTGGTGTTGCGGTCCGGCCAGCCATCCCGCGACCAGCCCGCCGAGGGCCAGCGTGGAGCCGACCGACAGGTCGAGGTAGCCGCTGATGACGAGCAGGGCGAGCGGTACGGCGACGATGGCCAGGGTGGCGGCGTCGGTGGCGATGCCGCTCAGGTTGGCCGGGTTGAGGAAGCTGCCCGTGGAGACCTGGAAGACCAGCACCATCGCGGCGAGCACGGCGATCAGGGGGTGGCGTCGTACGGCGGTCAGGCCTCCCGTGGCCAGGACGCGCGGGTGGGGCAGGACGCGGTCGGCGGTGGTCATGCTGCTCCTTCGGCGGACGCGGAGGCGGCGTCGGTGTCGGGGCCGGTGTCGTGCACGGCCGACAGCAGGGCTTCTTCTGTCAGGTCGGCGCCGCAGAGTTCGCCGATGATCCGGCCGCCGGCGACGATCAGGCAGCGGTCGGCGAGGGCGACGATCTCCTCGGGGTCGCTGGAGGCGAACAGCACACCCGTGCCCTGTTCGGCGGCGAGGGAGGACACCACCCGGTAGATCTCCTGCCGTGCGCCGACGTCCACTCCCTGCGTCGGCTCGTCCAGCAGCAGCGCCTCCACGTGCCGGGCCTCGTTGATCCACCTCCCGAGGACGAGCTTTTGCTGGTTGCCGCCGGAGAACGCGGCGGCCGGGAGCCCCGGTCGGTCGGGGCGCAGCCCCACACCCGCGGCCACGGTGGCGAAGAGGCGCCGCTCGGCGCCCAGCGCCCGGAGGCCGGAGCGGGCGAGGGGGCGGATGGCGGGCAGCAGCACGTTGTCGTGCGCGCTGAGTGCCGGGAACAGGCCCTGTGCGCGCCGGTCGGCCGGCACCAGGGCGATCCCTGCGGCGAGCGCGTCGGCGGGCCTGGCCGGGGCCACGGTGCGCTCCCCGAGCCGGATCGTTCCGCCCGAGGCGCGGCGCCTGCCGAACAGGGTCTCCAGCAGGCGGGTACGGCCGGAGCCGATGAGGCCGAACAGCCCGAGACGCTCTCCTTCGGCGACCGTGAGGCTGACGGGTCCGAAGCCGGGGCCGCGCAGGCCGTCGACGACAAGCCGGGGCGGGCCGGGTGTGCGCCCGGGGCCGCGTGCGGGCTCCTCGGCCTCCTCGGGGGGCCGGCCGGCGATCGCCGCGACCAGTTCGCCTCGGGTGTGTCCCGCCACCGCGGAGTGGTGGGCGACGCGGCCGTCGCGCAGCACGGTCACCGCGTCCGCGAGCCGCTCGACCTCCGACAGCAGGTGGGTGACGTAGACGATGGCCAGTCCCTGGGCGCGCAGGTCCTCGACCCGCCCGGCCAGGGCGTCGCTCTCCGCGCCGGACAGTGCCGCGGTCGGCTCGTCCAGGACCAGCACGCGGGCGCTGCGGCTGAGCGCCTTGGCGATCTCCACCAGCTGCCGCTGTCCCATGGGCAGGTCGCCCACGCGGTCGCGGGGGGAGCACGTGGCGGCCACCCGCTTCAGCAGCTCGGCGGCGGCCCCGTCCTGGGCGCGCCGGTCGATGAGGCCGCGGCGGGTCCACTCCTGGCCGAGGAAGATGTTCTCCGCCACCGTCAGGTTGTCGACCACGCTCAGCGTCTGGAAGATGATCGCGACGCCCGCCGCGATCGAGTCGCGAGGGCTGAGGCGGGCGTACGGCGTTCCGCTGATCTCGATCGTGCCGGAGTCCGGCGGGAAGGCGCCGCCCAGGCACTTGATGAGGGTGGACTTCCCGGCGCCGTTGTGGCCGAGCAGGGCGTGCACCTGCCCAGCGGTGACGGTGAGATCCACGTCGTCCAGGGCCCTGACTCCGCCGAAGGACTTGGTCAGTCCGCGGATGCGAAGGTTCGTGACCGTCATGGCGCGGCCTACGCGTTCTGGGCGAGCAGCGCGTCGATCTTCGCGGTGTCGCCGCGCTGCACGAGCGCGATCGGCACCTGGACGCTGGGGTTGGCCTTGCCCGCGGCGACCGCGCGCGGGACGTCGACGATGGCGGCCGCGATGTCGTTCGGGGCGAGGGCCGCGGAGGCGCGGTAGAAGGTGCCCTGCTTGACGGCGAGGAGGGAGGGGGCGGAACCGTCCTGTCCGCCGACGAAGGTCCGGGCGTCGTCCTGGGCGCGGCCGACCTGCTGGAGCGCCTTGAACCCGCCGTACGCGGCCGCGTCCGTGACGCCGAGGATCATGTTCAGGTCGGGGTGCTTGGCGAGGATCGCCTTCGCCTTCGACAGCCCGGTGTCGGGGTCGATGGCCTGCTCCTGTGCGACCACGTCGACGCCGGGGGCCAGCTTGGTGAACGCGTCGACCATGCCCTTGGTGCGCTCGCGGCCCAGTTCGATGGTGCTGTCGGTGAGAAAGGCGATCTTGCCCTTGCCGTTCAGGGCCTGCTCGGCCCACTTCGCCGCCGCCTCGCCCAGCAGGGTTCCGCCCTTGCGGAAGCTGAACTGGATGTCGGCGCTCTGGTGCTCCAGCGAACCGCCGTACGTCACCCAGATCAGGCCCGCGTCCAGGGCCCGCTTGGCGATCGGTTCGGCGGCCTGGAAGACCATCGGGAACGACACGATCGCCGGGACCTTTTGGGCGACCCAGGTGTTGAGGTTGCTGGCCTGAGTGTCGGAGTTGGCGTTGTCGCTCGTTGTGAGCATGGAGAGGCCGTGCTTCTTCGCCCGGGCCGAGGACAGCTTCACCAGCGTCGAGTACAGCGGGAGCTGGGAGAAGGGGTAGTCCAGCCCGATCTTCGTCAGCTTCGTCCCGCCCGAGGCGGAGGACTTCGCGGACGCGGACGCGCTCTCCGGCGCCGAGCAGCCGGCCGCGGTCAGCGCCGTGGTGGCGACGGCGGCGCCGGAGAGGGCGAGGAACTGTCTGCGCGAGGCCGACGGGCGGGCGGTGGATCCGGGGGTCATCATGGTGGGCCTCTTCGAGGGATGTGCCCGCGAGCCGCGGGCGTCCGGTGGTGCGAAAAGGAAAGACCCGGGGCGCGCCGCGCCGCCATCCGTACAAATACCGATCGGGTGCGGTGGCGTCGCCCTGCGGCGGCGATCCGGTTACGGAGCGGTGAAGACCTTGCCGGAAGAGGGCCCCGCCCATATCGTTGGGGCCCAAACGACCCTTGGGATCCCGGGCCACTCCGGAGGCTCGCATGCTCAGCCACCACCAGGTCGCGGCGGCCACCCGCATCGGGATGCTCACCCGCGAACCCGACACCGTGTCCGCCGGCGCCGAGGCACTGCGCGAACTCGCCCGCGCCCTCCCGCTGGACGCGGCGACACTGCTCGCCATCGACCCGTTCACCGGCGACCACGTCCAGGTGGCGGGCATCGGCTACACCGCCGAAAGGTCCCAGGCCCTGGCCGCCGAGTTCGTCGCGACCCCGTGGTACCGCAACGTCGTGCACCAGGAGCTGCCGCCGTCCATCTCCGAGGACACCGACGGCGTCGGCCCCCGCTTCCGGCACGGCTGGTTCTACGCCGAGCGGGTACGCCCCGCCGGGTTCCGCGACGGAGTGACGGGCGCGCTGCGCCACCATGGCCGCCTCGTGGGCCTGGTGCACCTCTCCACGGAGAACGCGGGCGCCTACGACACCGACGCGCGCCGTCTGCTCGCCTCCGTCATGCCGGCCCTCGCGGCGCTCGCCGACCCGGTGCCGCAGGCCGCCGACCTGAACGACGTGGCCGAGGCGAGCGCCACGAGTCTGGTGACGGACGGTGGAGTGATCGACGTACCCGGCAGGGACCGCGTCCGGGTCCTGCGCGACGAGGCGTTCCGGCCGCTGCTGCGGGCCTTCGCCGACACGGGCGGCCGGCGGCTTCGCCTGCTGTGGCCGGTGGAGGGCGGCTGGCACCGCGTCACCCTCCACCGGAAGCAGTCCGTACGGAGCCTCGTGGCGGACGCCGTGCTCGTGGTCGAGACACCCACCGAGCTGCCGTACGGGCTCAGCCCCAGGGAACTGGAGGTACTGACCCGGGCAGCCCTGGGACAGACCAACCAGGCCATCGCGCAGGCGCTGTTCCTGTCCCCGCGGACCGTCCACACCCATGTGGAGCACCTGCTGCGCAAGACCGGTGTCGCCTCCCGCGCCGAGGCCACGGCCCTCGCTGTCCGTGACGGTCTGCTGCGCCCGGCCCCGGACCATCTGGCCCGCTTCGTCGAGCGGTGACCGGGCCGTCCGGCGCCGGGCGCGCCGTACAAGACGGACTACACGGTCATCGCCTCCACCCGCCGCATGACCTCGCGGCAGAACGCCCCGACCCCCTCGGGATCGTCGATGAACTGGTTCGGCTTGACGCAGAAGGTGGTGAAGCCGAGCTCCAACTGCTCGGGGATGGAGGCGAGGGCCGCACCGAGGTCCGCCGGTGAGTGGTCGTCGGGGAAGCGGGCCTGGGTCCCGCCGATCATCTCCAGCTCGGCGATGTCGCGTCCGGCCCCGGTCATCGCGTCCTTGAGCGCCTGCAGGTCCTCGGGCGTGGGCCGGCCGAGCGGGTGGAAGCCGTGGCCGTACCGCACCAGCCGCCGCAGGACGGGGCCGTGCAGGCGCTGCCCGCCGAACCACAGCCGCGGGCCTTCGGGGCGGTACGCCCTGGGCTCGAAGTAGACGTCCCGGAACGGATAGTGGTCGCCGTCGTGGGAGATCGGGGAGGGCCCCCACGACTTCGCCCAGACCTGAAGGTGTTCGTCGAGCAGCCGCCCCCGCCTTTCGAACGGTACGCCCAGCGCCTCGTACTCGTCCCTGCTCCAGCTCACGGTGGGCTGCACCAGGAGCCGCCCCTCGCTGATCAGGTCCAGGGTGCCGAGTTCGCGGGCGAGCACCAGCGGGTGCCGCAGCGGCGCGAGGACCGCCGCGGCGGCCAGCCGCAGCCGGGAGGTGACCGAAGCGATGGCGGCGAGCAGGATCAGCGAGCTCGGCCAGGGGGTGTACGGGTCCTGGTTGCCGGGGAGGGCGTAGTCGCGCGGGTTGCCCATGATGCCGGCGGCCGCGGCGTCCGGCCCGAGGACGATGTGCTCGCTGACCATGACGGCGTCGAAGCCGGCGTCCTCGGCCTCGCGGGCCCACCGCACGGCGGCGGGCAGGTCGGCCCGGCCGCCGGTCAGCGTCCAGTTCTCGCTCAGCACGAGGAGCATGCGGGGAGGGGTGGAGGTGGGCATGTCCGTACTTCCTTCAGTTGTCGAGGTGCTGCTGGGGGTCAGAGGTCACGGGGTGCCCGAACGATGGGAGTGGGGCGGTGGGCCGTTCAACTGCGACGGACAGACCGAGGAGAGCGCGCGCCCGGCGATCGATCCGTCACCGAAGCCGAGAAGCTCGGCGGCGTCCCGATCCGCCGGGACCGGATCGCGGCCGTGGCGAATATCCACCCGGCCGCGTCCGCGGTGCGGCAGCACCTGGAGAACTCCATGCTGCGCGAGTCCGACCCGCCGTGCTCCAGCGCGTCGAAGAGACTCTGCTTGGCAGGGTGCTGGCGCAGGACGCCTCCGCCTTCTCCGCACCCGCCGCTTCCGCGACCACCGATCCGGCCTCCAGGGCGACGGGTCGCGGGCAGCGGCAACCCCGAGTGCGTGTCGGGCGACTTCCGGGTCGAAGTCGTGCTGGACGGTCAGCGGCGCCTGGGCGTACGGGACGAGGAAGAGGATGGTCGGGGCCGGCTCCGTCTGTTCCCGGGAGACGGTCTGCTTGTCCACACGGATCACCTGCCTGCGAGGGCATGTTCGTTTCGACCCAAACGAGTTTCGCCCCTCATGGTGGGGTGGAGGCATCCGTTTGACAAGGGGCAGAAGTACGGATGGCGCCCGCGGCTCAGCTCCTTACCCTGCCGTGCCCTGCCCCCCCCCCCGGAACCCCCGCCCCCGCTCCGTCAAGCGTGAGGTGAAGTTCTCGGACATGCGCGGCCGTTGGTCATGTGGAAGCTGGGCGAGGTCGCACCTGGAGAGACCGCTCCGGTACGTCGGCACGGTCGAGCGGACTCGACTCCGTCGTGTGAGGGAAGACCGGCACGGGCACGCGAGGCCCTCGGTACCTCACTCACGACTCGGTTCGACCATCGGCTCACGGACGACCGCGACGCCTCCCGTCCAACGACGGAGACCGCCCTGACATGGCGCTCGCCCTGTACTCCAGCGACGACGACAGTGAGACGTGGAAGGTCCTCAACGTCATCGCGACCGGCGGCCGGCAGGGCGGCAGCGCGGGCGCGATCGGAAGGAACGTCGCCACGGCGAACACGTACAAGCAGGTGGATCCCCTCTGGGAGCCGTACGTCCGGGCTGCTGCCGCCGGACGCTGATCCGAGGCGGCGCGGGGCCGAGGAGCCGGCGTGTCGCACCTCAGCCCCGGGCCATCGCGACCGCCGTCGTCTCAAGGACGAGGAGGTCCGCGAGGTCGGGGCCTCGGCCCGTGCGCGAGAAGGCCGCACTCCTCCGCTGCGTCCGCCCAGATGTGGGAGCGACGGACTGCCGGTCGAAGGTCGCGAACGAACCGTGATCATGACGGCCACGAGCGCTGTCGGCCGGCGGCTGACGGGCTCCGCCGGCCACCGGCGGAGCCCATTGTGGTCTTCCGAGCGGTCGTCATCAGTCCGCCGTCTGTGTCGCGTCGGTCGTCACCCTCCGCAGGAGCGGCTTGCTGCAGCCGATCGCGGCGAACATGGCCAGCGCGCCGATGACCACGCAGACGGCGAGTTGGACCGCACCGGAGGTGTTCATCGAGACCCCGGCCAGCTGGTTCAACTGGTACGCGCCGTAGACGCCCATCGCGGTGGTGCCGCCGGCCAGGACGGCCAGGGGGAGGACCGTCTCGCGGACCCGCGCCCGGTTCAGCACCCTCAGCGGGGTTCCGGCCAGTCGCAGCAGGCCGTAGACGCGGCGCCGGTCGAGGACGTTCGCGGCGGCGGTCAGCCCGGCGGAGGCGGCCGCGACGAGGAAACTCATGACCAGGGTGGCGATGCCGACCACGGCGACACGGTCCGCGATCACGTTGTCCGGGGCGCTCACGTAGTCCTGGGTGAACGGCAGTTGGCCCGCCCCGAGGGGAGTCAGCGCGGTGACGGCCGTGTCCACCTGGTCCTGGCCCCCGGAGACGTGGGCGATCAGGCCCGAGTTGCCGCCCAGCACATTGTCGAAGTCGTCCTCGGAGGGGACGCTGACGGTGGCGGTGACGCCCGCTTCGCGCAGCAGGGTACGGGCCTCGGTGGCCGTGTGCCGGGCGGCGGCGCTGTCCGCGGCCACCACGGCCACCTGGCCGTGGTTGGCGGAACCGTCGATGTCGAGCCCGATGACGGAGAAGAAGCCGGCCACGAATCCGGCCAGGACCAGGCCGCTGACGGTGCGCCAGGCGCCGCGCGGGTCATCGCTGAGCCGGCGGGCCGCCAGCAGGGTCGCCGGGCGGCGGGCGAAGCGGCCCGCGATCCGGCCCAGCCGGTCCACGACCCACGGGCCGAACAGCCAGAACGCGCCGTAGAACAGCGCCAGTAGGGCGATCAGCTGCTGGGTCTTGAGCTGGCCGCCCTGCGTGGAGATCAGGACGTAGCCCAACACCACGGCGAACAGCACGAGGCGGATCATGCGGGTGCGGCGCGGATCGGCCTGCTGGGCGACGCCCAGGGGGGAGGTGGCCACTTGGCGCAGCGTCGACACGGCGCTGACGGTGATGAGCGCGGTGACCGCCGCCACCACCGCCGCGAGCCAGGGCAGGCCCACCCACAGCTGGCCGGTGTACCAGCGGCCGATGCCGTAGGGAATCCGTGCGAGGGCGGGCAGCAGGGCCGCGTAGGCGAGGGCGCCCGTCAGTGCTCCGGCCGCGCCCACGGCCGCCGACTCCGCGGCGGTCATCGCGAGGATCTGCCGCGGGGTGGCCCCGGCCAGCCGCAGCGCGGCGAGCCGCTGCTCACGCCGGGCGGCGCCGAGTCGCCCGGCCGCCGCTGCCAGCACGACAACGGGCGCCACCAGCAGCGTCACACCCATCACCGCCGTCTGCTGGTCGCTGCCGGTGAAGATGCTCGGCTTGGGCTTGGGCGCGGAGAACCCGGCGATGTGGGCCCGCTCGGTCTGCCCCTCGTCGAACCAGTTGCCGCCGCCGGCCGCCTTGGACACCGCCGGGTCGGACGGCGCCCGGCCCACCACGGCCACCAGCTCGTCCGGGGAGGCGAGTCCGGCCGCGCCGATGGTGCCGTAGGACGCCGGCTTCGGGAAGCGGTCGGCCAACTGGCTCGCCGGCAGCTGGTGAATCAACTCCGCCAGCGCTGGGGAGAGGTACACCTCGCCCTTCTTCGGGAAGGCGCTCAGACCGGGCGGGGCGGGGGTCGCCGCGCGGCCGGGCAGCTGGGACAGCGACACCACGGAGACGACGTCGTGGCGGACGTACGTCGTGGCCAGGGCCTGGACGGCGGTCGCACGCTCGGCGGACACGGCGGCCGGTGTGCGCCAGGTCGTGTGGTCGGCGCGGACGCCGGAGCCGAGGGTGGCGGCGACCATCACCAGCAGCACGAAGGCGCCGACGGCGGCGCCGGCCGCGAGCAGGTGGCTCTGCAGGCCGCGGCGCCCGGAGGACCGGGTCAGGTGCCAGGTCAGGGGCAGGACGGGGGAACGCATCGGCATCTCCGCTGAGAAGGGCTGAGGGGAAGGGTCAGGCGACGGTGTACCGGCTGTGGCTGTGGCTGCTGATCCGGCCGTCGCGGACCTGGAGGATCCGGTCGCAGTGGGCGGCGACGTCGGCGTCGTGGGTGACCATGACCAGGGCGGCGCCCTGCTCGCGGGTGACGGACGTCAGCAGCCGTACGACCTCCTCGCTGGTGGTCTGGTCGAGGGCGCCGGTGGGCTCGTCGGCGAAGACCACGTCGGGGTCGACGACCAGCGCGCGGGCGATGGCGACGCGCTGGGCCTGGCCGCCGGACAGCTGCCCGGGGCGGCGCTGCTCCAGCCCGGCGAGGCCGAGCGGCGCGAACCAGCGGCGGGCCCGTTCGACGGCCTGCCTGCGCGGTGTGCCCTCCAGCATCAGCGGCAGCGCGACGTTCTCCTCGGCGGGCAGCTCGGGCAGCAGCTGGCCGAACTGGAACACGAACCCGAACCGCTTGCGTCGCAGCGCGCTGAGCCGGTTCTCGCCCAGCTTGTCGACCCGCTCGCCGCGCAGCAGGACTTGGCCGCCGTCCGGGCGGACGATCCCGGCGAGCGTGTGCAGCAGGGTGGACTTGCCGGACCCGGACGGGCCCATAATGGCCAGCGAGTCACGCTCGCCGACCTCCACATCCACACCGGCCAGCGCGGTGGTGGAGCCGTACTTCTTCACAAGGCCGTGACCGGCCAGGACGATGCTCATGATGGGGCTACTCCGGGGTGAGTGTCAGCGCTGGAATGTCCAGGTGACGGAGGGGCTTCAGCCTCCCCCGCGGACACCGTCGCCCGCCTCGGCCGAACGGCCAGCTTCCGGGCCCGGCTCTCAGCCATTCGGCCGACCCAGAGGACGCCTCTCCGGGGCGGTCCGCCGCGGCCTGCTGGATCTCACACAGAGGTTCAGGCCGGACGGACACCAACTCGGACGGACCCCTTAGAGGGAGCGAAGAAGGCGGCTATGAGGCTCCTGCATCCCTGCCTGGCCGGCCCCGCCCACATCCCGGCCGAGCAGCCGGGCAGATTATCGGACGGGGGTCTCGCGCGAGGATGAGGCCGACCCGAGCCGACGACCACGCGAGTCAGCGGAGTTGTGGATCACGAGTGGGCTCCTCTGGCGGGGCTCTACTTCGACCTCGGTCGAGCTGCCTTGGGGACGCCTGCCTCTGCTCGGGGCCGGGCAGAAACGGAAGCGGTCAGCACCACCATGCGCTGGGCTCCCAGCACGACGCGTACGAGGCCCTCGCCGCGCTGCGCGACCGCATCGAGACGACGCCCTGGCGCGGGGAGCGGGGGCGGACCGCGCTACAGGTACTGCGGGCACATGTGGCCTTCGCCGAGATCGCGGGCGGCGGCCCACTGCACCACGCCAGTGAACGGCAGACCACGGAGGAAGCGGGCATCTCCCGCACGACGCCGCGGGCCGTCTACGAGACCGTCGTCAAGCCGCAGGGCTGGCTGCGCCGACTGCGAGTCGGACACGGCCGGGAGGGCTCCACCTGGTACCTGAGGGACGGCAGCGCCCTCGGTCAGGCTCCTCGGCAGTGCCGCCCTCATGCTCATCAGCGCCCTGCACCAGCGCCCCGCCCAACCACCGCACCGGGGAGACCTGGGCACTCGCACCGCGCGCACTGGAAGGCTTCGGTGTCACCGGCGGTCGGGGCCGCCGCGGGGAGTGACTCGCTGGGAAGGAACTGAACGGTGGTCCCGGTCGTGCCGTCGTGGGCGATCGGGCCGGGCCGGTCACAGTGTTCAGGCGGTGAAGGAGGTCTCGGCGGGGACCTGGGCCGCCGTCTCCGCGGAGGCTCCGCGCGGGGGCAGGCCGTGGCGCTTGCGGAAGTACGTGGAGAAGTCCTCGTCGAGACGGCGGATACCGTCGGACCGGTCGCGGCGTTCCTGCCGTGTCTGTGCCTCCATCGCCTCCTGGTAGTTGGTCGTGGGATCCGGCAGTAGGGTCAGCTGGATGCGCAGGCCCAGTCCCGTGGTCTTCAGGAGCAGGGCCCGGACCGGCGCGGGGGGCGGGGTCATGCCGTGGACCCGCCAGGTGGTCGGGTGCATCGTCGACGTGGCCAGAGCGCGGGCCAGGCCGTGCAGTGGCCTGGGGAAGTTCCGGTAGGCGAACTGGTCCAGGATGGCCAGCGTGACCCAGCGGCCCTCCTCGTTCTCAGGCCAGGGCCGGTTCTCGAACTCGTCGACGAAGGCCATCAGGGAGTCCCAGTCCTCGGGCATGTCCATGATCGTGTTGCCGTGCTCGTCGGTGAAGAGCTTGGACATCTCGAACCAGAAGCGGTGCGCGGCGATCTTCTGCTTCTCGGTGTACCCGGGCAGGGGTCTGTCAAACGAGCGGTGTAACTGGGGTTGTTGGAGTTACTGACGGGCTGCGGAGAGGCGGCCGTCGAAGGTGATGTCGAAGGCGTTCAGTGCGGTCTTCCAGCGCATGGTCCAGCGAGCCTGTCCCTTGCCGGTGGGGTCGAGGGACATGATCGCCATGTAGACGCATTTCAGGGCGGCCTGCTCGTTGGGGAAGTGTCCGCGGGCCTTGACCGCCCGGCGGATACGGGCGTTTACCGACTCAATCGCGTTCGTCGTGCAAACGATGCGGCGGATCTCGGTGTCGAACCGCAGGAACGGGGTGAACTCCTCCCAGGCGTTCTCCCACAGTTTCACGATCGCCGGATACTTTCGGCCCCAGGTATCGGCGAACTCGGCGAACCGGTCCAGGGCAGCCTCTTCGGTGGGAGCGGTGTAGACGGGCTTGAGGAGCTTGGCGATCTTGTCCCAGTCCTGGCGGGCGGCATAGCGGAAGGAGTTCCGCAGCAAATGCACGACACAGGTCTGCACGATCGTCCGGGGCCAGAGCGTCTCCACCGCTTCGGGCAGGCCCTTGAGCCCGTCGCAGACCAGCATGAGCACGTCGCTGACGCCGCGGTTCTTAATCTCCGTGAGGATGTGCAGCCAGTGCTTGGCGCCCTCGCCGCCGTCGCCGGCCCACAACCCCAGGATCTCCCGTCGGCCTTCGGCGGTGACGGCCAGGGCGACATAGATGGGCCGGTTGGCGACCGCGCCGTCGCGGATCTTGACGTGAATGGCGTCGATGAAGACGACCGGATAGACGGCGTCGAGCGGGCGGCCCTGCCATTCGGCCATGCCCTCCAAGACCTTGTCGGTGATGGTGCAGATGGTCTGGCGGGAGACCTCGGCTCCATAGACCTCGGCCAGGTGGGCCTGAACCTCGCCAGTGGTCAGGCCCTTCGCGGCGAGTGAGATGACCATCTCGTCGACGCCGGTCAGGCGCTTCTGCCGCTTCTTGACGATCTTCGGTTCGAAGGAGCCGTCGCGGTCGCGGGGCACGGTTATCTCCACCGGGCCCACGTCGGTCAGCACGGTCTTGGAGCGTTTGCCGTCGCGGGAGTTGCCGCCGTTCTTGCCGGCCGCATCGTGCTTGTCATAGCCGAGGTGGTCGGTGATCTCGCCCTCCAGGGCGGACTCCAGCAGCCGCTTGGTCAGTTGCTGCAGCAGCCCGCCCTCGCCTGTCAGCTGCAGGCCCTCGGCCTGGGCCCGGTGCACCAGCTCGTCGATCAACTGGTCGTCCACTGCCTTCGCCGACACCGTCTCTGCCGACTCGACAGACTTGGGATCGATCACGTTCTCACTGGTCATCGATGCATCTTCCATGATCGGGAGTTACACCGAACGTCTTACAGTCCCCTTCTCACCATCGGCTCTTGTCAGAATGGTGCTCTTTCACTGGAGGTCGAGCCGACGGCGCCTGCCGCCGTGGGGGTTTGCACGGACCGAGCGACCAGGGTCGGCACAGGCAGACTCGTCACCACGAACAGGTTCACGATGTCTTCCCGATCCATGAAAATGATGTGACGCCGCTTCGCCGCATCGAGACTGTTGATGATCCATGACCGCGCCGGTTTGGTGATTTCTCCGCCAGCCACGATGTAGCGTGATCGACCAGGACATGTCAGTTGAAGTCTGGGTCGAAAACCTCATGTCCGAGCATCATCAATGTCTGGTTGAGAATCTCGGCGACGTTCACCTTCCCCTGCCTCGACATCCCGGCTGCATCGAGCTTGTTCTTCTTGACCTGAAGCCCGAAGTAAATGGCGTGACTGGTCGGCAGGACGAACTTCATCCAGATGTCCTTGCCGAATTCCAGCGCCTTGTCCTTATGACCAGTCGCGGTGATGCGCTGATACCCGAGCTGCCGGAATAGAGGCAACAGCACTCTCTCGATCAAGTCGTCCTCTGAGCACCTATCGAGATAGGCGATCAGATCGTCCCGACGCTGGCGCTCAACACATCCGATGAACGAGTCCGCTGTTCTCGGCGGGCGCTCGGCGTAGGGGAAATGCTCGGGATCCGGGATCGGAGTCCAGCGAGTCCCATGTCCTGCGAATCCCATGTCCTGTGAATCCGACGAACCTGACGAACCTGATGAACCTGACTGACGGTCCCGGACGGCGGTTGCGGGCCGCTTCGGCAGGCCGCCGCCGTTGCCGGATACCCGCCTTGCTTGCGCCGCGAGCGACCACTCTGCTCTGTCCGGCGTCTGACCGGTGTACGCACCACAGACCGCCGAAGGGTGATTCCGGCCGGACGGTGCGTCCGTGACGGTGAGTCCGATCCGGAAGGCGTTCGCCGCGGAACCCTGGAGGTCACGCCCTGGGCGCCCACCGCGTGCAGGGTGCCCGGCACCGCACCTTCCACCCGGGATTCAGCACCGGGGGACAGGTCATCATCCCCGTACCCTGGATGGCGGCCGTCGACTTCAGTGGCGCCGGACTGGGCAACTCCGACGTCATCACCCCTGAAGGGGACGATGCCACGGCCGGCCGCAACCTCGACCTCGGGCCGCGGTCTCACCGTCGACGGCACACGCAGCGGTGCGAAGGTCAGTGTCCGCGCGCCGGACCGACCCACACCGACGGCACCGGCGGATCGCCGCGGGGTCACCGCCTCCTCGGCGCGAGCGGACAGGGTCGTGCCGTCCACCGTGACCAGGCGCCGTCTCCGGCAGAAGACGCAGAGCCGACCGTGGTCGGCGACCGGGCCGGCCAGGATCGCCAACAGGCGGCGCAGTGGTGTGCTGCCCACCCGGTGCCTGGCCCGTGACAACGAGGAGCACATGGGCGCGCTACCGGCACGGCGCCGCGTCCGGCTGTGAGCTTGTCCCGCACCGCCCGGTAGGACGACCGCTCGAAGAAGGCGAAGGCGAGCACGAAATGCACCACGACCCGCGCTGGCGGCAGTCGCAGCCTCCGCCCCCGCGCACCGGTCTTCACGGGTGCTGCGTCAACCAGCTCGTGGCCGATGACCTGCGTCAACTCGCCCGCATGGCCGGGCGAGTACACATCCGGGGCTGTAGCCCCCGGCTCGATGCTGACAGGATTCCGCGACAACGGGACGTCCGGAGCACTTGCCCCCGGCCTCGACACCACGGGGACCAGCAGAGGTCCCGCCTCCTTGACAGGGCGCGCGCAACCCGAACGCAACGGTGGTGCACGAGAAGGGACATGACCTGATCGGCCGGCGCACCCACCGTCGTGGCACCGTAATGATCACCAAGCCCGCCTCCGCACACACCGCCACCCCCCCTCACGCCAAGAGGCCCGCAGTACCACGGAATCCGAAGCCGTCTGGTTCAATCTGCGATTTCGGCTCGCGAATCGTGCGAGAAATATTGACGCAGTTCACCGGAACCTTATGATCCAGTCGATCGACACTCCGACCCATGTCCGATATATCGAACATGCCAGGGCCGCACCCCCTCGGCCTTCGGACAGTCTCCGACGGGACCGACCGGAGCCGATAGCTCAAAGGATGACGAGGTTCGCATGCACAGACGTAGTTTCAGCCGCAGACACCCGTCTGCGGTGCTCGCCGCCACCGTCGCCACCCTGGCCGCCCTGGCGGCGATGCTCGTCGCCACCCCGGCTCAGGCGGCCACCACCAGCGCCGTGCGCGGCGTTGCTTCCGGCCGGTGCCTCGATGTGCCGGGCGCCAGCCAGACCAACGGTACGAAACCGCAGATCTGGGACTGCCACGGCGGGACCAATCAGCAGTGGACGTTGACCGACAACAACGAGCTGACCGTGTACGGCAGCAAGTGCCTGGATGTTCCGGGCTACTCCACCACGGCCGGGACCCAGGTGCAGATCTATACCTGCACCGGCGGTGGGAACCAGCAGTGGCGGGTGAACTCCGACGGCACGATCGTCGGCGTGCACTCCGGGCTGTGCCTGGACGTCAGAGGCGGCGCCACGGCCAACGGCACGGCGGTGCAGCTCTGGAACTGCACCGGCGGCAACAACCAGAAGTGGACCGGCCTGTCCGGTACGCCGAACACGTGTGCCCTTCCGTCGACATACCGGTGGACCTCGACCGGTCCGCTGGCGGAGCCGGCGAACGGGTCGGCCTCGTTGAAGGACTTCACCGCCGTGAAGTACAACGGCCAGAACCTGGTCTACGCGACCACCGCGAGCGAATCCGGGTGGCGCGCGACGGGGTTCCGTCCCTTCACCAATTGGTCGGACATGGCGACGGCCCCCCAGACCGCAGTGAGCGGGGCCCCCATTGCGCCCACGCTGTTCTACTTGGCGACCAAGAACATCTGGGTGATGGCCGCGAACGGGTGGGACACCGGCTGGAAATTCACCTACCGCACGTCCACCGACCCGACCAACCCCGCCAGCTGGTCCGCGCCGCAGCAGCTGTTCACCGGCGACCTCCCCGTGGGCGGCCCGATCGACCCGACCCTGATCGCCGACGACCAGAACATGTACCTGTTCTTCGCCAATGACAAGGGCAGCATCTTCAAGTCGACCATGCCGCTCGGGAACTTCCCGAGCAGCTTCGGCTCGTCGTACACGACGGTCATGAGCGACACCGAGGACCGCCTGTTCGAGGCCCCGGAGGTCTACAAGGTCCAGGGCCAGAACCAGTACCTCATGATCGTTGAAGCGAAGGGCGCGAACGGGCGCTACTTCCGCTCGTTCACCGCCACCAGCCTGAACGGTACGTGGACCGAGCAGGCCGGCACCGAGAGCAACCCCTTCGCGGGCAAGGCCAACACCGGCGTCACCTGGACCGACGACATCAGCCACGGTGACCTGGTCCGCAACAACCCCGACCAGACCAAGACCATCGACCCCTGCAACCTGCAGTTCCTCTACCAGGGCAGGAACCCCGCATCGGACGGCACCGACTACCTGTTGCTGCCGTACCGGCCGGCCCTGCTCACCCTGCAGCGCTGACCCGCCCGCTTCACGGTGATCGCGACGCGGGTCTACCCGCCGACGCGTAGACAACCTGTCCACGACATGGGCCAACCCACCCGCCGACCGACCACCGCCTTTGAGGAACCCCAGCCGCGCGTCGGCCGGGGTTCCTCCCTTCTTTCTGGGGCCCTTCCTCAGGGGAGGACCGAAGTGTCAATCCCCCGGCTCCCGAGGTAGTGGGCGATCTCATCGGGTCTGCGGATACAGCCAGCCCCTGCACCTCGTCGTTCCGGCGAGGTGCAGGGGCTGGTCGGTGTCAGTCGGCCTGCGGGCGGTGCCGCGTCCTAGCGCCGTACTGGACGGCGATGCGGAGCGCGAGATGGATCTGCAGACGCGAGCAGGCGCGGCAGATCTTCGGCGAGGCGCAGGCGCACGCTGACCGGGGCGACAACGAGACGAGCGAGGACCTGCTGGCCAAGGCGTGCGACCTCGTCCCGGCCATCCGGTTGGTCCTCACCATCGAGTACACGGAAGACGACGACCTCGCGCCGCTCACGGGCGTGATCCTCGACCTGGACGATGCCTGCTTCGAGGTCAAGATGGAGGCGGCGCTGGAAATTGCCCGCCCACACGACTTCCTCAAGGACTTCTGGTCGGCCAGCCGGCGGGAGCCGTTCGATCGCATCAAGTGGCTGCGCAAGAACTTCTCGGACTACTTCATCGCGTCCACATCAATCAGCGTTCGCCGACCGGCCTTCACCGCCTCGTCCTGGCGCCAGCGCGGTCCCGGGCACGCACCCTCCGGTCGGTGCGCCACAGCCACCACCCCGCCGCTCCCACACCACCGACGACCACACTTCCAACGATGTACGGCCACACCTGCGACCAGAACACCATCAGCACGATCAGTAGCCCGCCACCGCCGAGCACGATCGGCTTCGCTCCCTGCCCCCGCCAGCGACGACGGGCCGGAATCCGTCCACGCCGAGCAGCCATCTCGGCCTCCCCCACACACTCCTGAACCGAATACTCCGCAATGCAGGACAAGCGCGGAAGAGCGCAAGTCAGCCATGACCGATTCCAGTGCCAGGACGAGGGCTCTGGTTGGGCCGAGTGCGCCCTCAAGGGGAGCGCCGAGCTGCTCGACGCGGCCTCATGAGCAACCGGTGCGGCGACGTTGCGTTAGGTGACGAGGACGCGGTGTCGTCAGGCAGCGGGGCCATGATACCCAGCATGGGCGGGACGCTGGTCGGATCGCCGGAGGGCTTCGTGGAGGACGTGAACTGGTGGCGACGTCAATGGTGACTCCGGCCGGCAGCAGGTTCAGCAGTCCTTCGGGTCCCGCATCAGTGGCCCACATCGCCGCCCAACAGGCCCCCTGGCCATTAGTATGTTTACGGAGTATCGAGGTGCGAGCTGCGCGCCAGCGTCCGCAATGGACAGGGTGTGACTCCCAACCCGACATACTCCGTGTACGTTTTCCACCAGGACGGAGCTGAGGACGTGGCCGAGTCGGTTTCAGCGGGAGCGGTGAGGTTCCGCGACCCTGGACGCGCCGTCCGGCGAGCGCCCGCGCCGGTACCCGTCGTGTCGCCTGCGGCCGCCCCAGGGCATCTTCTGCGCCTGGCGCAGCAGGTGCACACCGAGCTGTGGGGCTCACGAATCGACAGCCTCACGGGACCGCAGTACGCGACGCTCGTGGCGATCGCCGGGTGGGACGACGTCGACCAGCGGCGCGCCGGGCAGCTGGCCTCGCTGGACAAGTCGACCGTCGCCGCAGTTGTGAGCCGACTTGTCGGGAAAGGGTGGGTGCGGCGGGTGCGCCATCCGGATGACGGTCGGCGCCGTCTGTTGACCCTCACCAGCGGATCATTGGATCGGCTGGCCGAGGTCACCGAGGTTGCGCGCTCGGTTCAACAAGACATCCTGGCCCCGCTTTCCCACTCCGGCCGCCGGGAGTTCATCGAACGACTGGGCCGGGTCGCTCGCATCGAGGAGGCCGACGTCGCCGGACAGCAGTACGAGGACGGCGTACTGCTCATGCGCACCACCCCCGGATACCTGATCCGCCGCGCCCAACAGGTGCACACCGCACTCTGGAGCGCCGTCGTCCCCGACGTGACCGGGCCGCAGTACGCCCTGCTCGCCGCGGTCGCACAGCTGGGCGCCGCCGACCAGTCCCGAATCGGCGAGGCCGCCTCGCTGGACACGTCGAGCACCGCCGACATCGTGGCCCGGCTCAGCGCCCAGGGGTGGGTTGCCAAGGAGACCGCAGCGAACGACCGGCGAAGAACCCAGGTCCGGCTCACCGCTCCGGCGAGGACAGCGCTGCACGCCCTCGCGGAGCCGGTGAAAGCAGTCCAGTCCGACGTCCTGGCTCCGCTCGGACCCGACGAGCAAGCGGTGTTCATCAGCCACCTCCAGCAAGTGGCGTTCGCCAGGCGGCACATGTAGAGCTTCGCCCCCACATGTGGACGGTCTCTCCGGACCCGTTGACACACCTCGACCATTCACAGCAAGCTAATACTACGTGTACGTAAGATTAGCGAGGTGAACGATGCCCACTTCCCGGTTCAGGTCAGACGAGCCGGCACTCGACTCCTTCTACTTCGAGCTGTCTGACAAGCAGCTTCAGCCACTCTGGGAACTTCACGGACTGCTCACTCCGACACCCCGTGTGCGGGCGATCCCCTATCGTTGGTGTGCGGATGACCTTGCCAAGCTCGGCCGCCGGGCCGGTGATCTGGTCCCGATCGACCGGGGCGGCGACCGGCGGGTGCTGGCGATGGCCAACCCGGGCTTGGGCGGCGCGCCGTTCATCTCGTCGACGCTTTGGGCGGCGGTTCAGTACCTTCAGCCCCACGAGTCGGCACCCGCGCACCGGCACACACCGGCCGCGCTACGGTTCGTCCTCGACGGGGAGGGCGTGTACACCCTCGTGAACGGCGACCCGATCGCGATGGCCCGCGGAGATCTCGTCCTGACACCGTCATGGACCTTCCACGAACACCACAACCCCGGCGACATGCCGATGATGTGGCTGGACGTGCTCGACCTTCCGGTGGTCGCGGCGCTCGACGCGGTCTTCTTCGAACCGGGCGGCGACTCCGAAGCGGACCGGACCGAGATCCCCCGTTCGACCGCCGAGCGCCGCTGGGGTGCCGGAGCCGGTCTCTCCCCCGTCGGAACACCCGATCTGCCCCCGCACTCCCCCCTGTTGGTCTACCGCTGGAAGGACACCGATGCAGCGTTGGACAACCTGCTGGAGGTCGAGGACACGAACGACGTCACCGTCCGGTTCCAGGATCCCTCCCGCGACCGCGACGTCATGCCAACGATGCGCTGTGAGATGCGGCGGGTGAATCCGGGCACCACGACGCGCCGGGAACGCCAGACCGGAACCCGCGTCACGGCGGTGCTCGACGGGTCCGGCACGGTCGTGCTCGACGGCGAGTCGTTCGACCTGTCTCCCGGTGACGTGTTCGTCGTGCCGTCCTGGTGCACCCACCAACTGCACGCGCGCACCCGCCTGGACCTGTTCACCACCAGCGACAGCCCGGTACTGGAAGCCCTGCACCTGCACCGGTCCGAGGAGGTCGACTCATGAGCGGGCACGACACACTGGTCGTCGGCGGCGGCATCGGGGGGCTCGCGGCGGCACTGGCCCTGGCCCGCGCCGGCCGTCGGACGCTGCTGACGGAACAGGCCCCGCAGTTCGCCGAGATCGGTGCCGGACTCCAGCTGGGGCCGAACGCGATGCGGGCCTTCGACCGGCTCGGCGTGCTCGGGCCGGTTCTCGAAACCGCCGTACTGCCCGCCCGCGCCGTGATCCGCGACGCCGTCACGGGCGATGAGCTCACCGTGCTCGACCTCGGGCACCCGTTCCGTGCCCGGTACGGCTACCCGTACGTCGTCGCGCACCGCCACGACGTGCTGTCCGTCCTGCTCGACGCCTGCCGGGCCGAACCCGGCATCGAGCTGCGGACCGGCCGCACCGCCGCCGGCGTGCGTGAACGGGACGAGCACGCCGACGTCACCTTCTCCGACGGCGAGGTGCTGACCACACAGCTCCTGGTCGGGGCGGACGGCCTCCGGTCCCGGGTGCGGCGCCTCATCGACACGAGCCCACCCCGGTTCAGCGGTCATGTCGCCTACCGGGGCGCGAGCGACCGGTCAGAACTCGGCAGAGGACTGGCGCCCGACGATGTGACACTCTGGATCGGCCCAGGCATCCACCTGATGCAGTACCCCGTACGACGCGGCGAGCTGTACAACCAGGTCGCCGTCTACGAGCGCCCCGCAGGTGCACGGGAGCCGCGTGGCGATGCGGAGGAGTTCCGCGCCGCCTTCGCCATCGCGCACCCGAGTGTCCGCGAGTACGTCGCGCTCCTCGATCCCCACCGGGACTGGCCCGTGTACGACCGGGACCCGCTGCCGACCTGGACGACGGCACACACGGCGCTGCTCGGCGACGCCGCACACGCCATGCTCCAGTACCTCGGGCAGGGCGCGTGCCAGGCCCTGGAGGACGCGGTCGCGCTGGGCGACGCCGTCTCGGACCATCAACACTCCCAGGACCGGGCGCTGAAACAGTACGAGGAACGGCGTATCGCCCGAGCCTCCCGCTGCCAGACCGTGGCCCGGCCGTGGGGCAACCTCTGGCACACCCAGGACCCGACACTGCTCGCCCTGCGCAACCGCGTGTTCCGGTTGCGCCGACCCGACGACTACTCCGATCTCGACTGGCTCTACACCGCTTCCTCTGAGGACACCGCATGAAACTGCTCAGCTTCATCAGGCCGGACGGCATCGCCACCGCCGGACGACTCGACGACGACCGCGTCGTGGACCTCGGCAGGCCGTTGCGGACGCTGCTCGGCGATCCCATACCGGAAGGAACGCCACGTGGTGCGGACGTTTTCCACCTTGGAGAGGTCACTCTCCAGCCGGTCGTTCCCGAGCCGTCGAAAATCATCGCCGCGCCGGTCAACTACCGCGACCACCAGGCCGAGATGAACGAGGCCTACCACATCGACGCTCTCGGCATCTTCCTCAAGGCCCCGTCGTCGGTCCTCGCCCACCAGGGCACCATCCGACTGCCGTACACCGACCGGCGCTTCGACCAGGAGGGCGAGCTGGCACTCGTCATCGGCCGACCCGGACGCGACATCACCGTAGCCGACGCCCTGAAGCACGTCGCCGGATACACCTGCCTGCTCGACATCACCATGCGCGGCGGCGAGGACCGCTCCACCCGCAAGTCCTTCGACACCTTCACCCCGGTCGGCCCCTACCTGGTCACCCCGGACGAGGTCGGCCCGTTGGAGTCACTGACCCTGCGCACCTGGGTCGGCGACGAACTGCGGCAGGACGCCGACATCAAGGACCTCATCTGGAGCGTTCCCCGGCTGATCGCCTACGCGTCCTCGGTCATGACCCTCCGCACGGGCGACATCATCACCACCGGAACGCCGGCCGGCGTCGGCACCATCACCGAGGGCGACCGCATCACGGTCGATATCGGCCACGTCGGCCGCCTCGAAGCCACGGTGAGCACGCAAGGCGCCGTCCCCTGCCCCACCAAGGGCGCACACCGCGGCCCCGTACCGCCGAAGACGGTGACGCCTACACGCAGCAAATGATCGGTGCGCTTTCCAAGGCCACGACACATGGGAAGCCCGCCATCGCCGTGGCCCGGTGCGTACACGACGCCCCTGCGGCAGGGTCATCTGGGATCCGAAGCGTCAGTTCGCGGCGTTCTTCACAGCAGGGCAGGTCACCGCGGGTCGAGACGACCTGAGGGCGAGGTCAAGGGTGACGGGGGTGTCCGAGGCGTTGGAGAAGGCCACCTCGCGGGCGATGCCGGGGCCGCGAGGCCAGGTGAGGCGGCCGAAGTCCGCGGCGGTCGCGGTGACCGACACCGGCTGGTCGACGGCGCGCTCCGCGTCGACCAGGCCGGAGCCCTGGTCGTACACCGACTCACCGGCGGTGGGGTCGGCGCTGGAGACCAGGGCCTGGGCCACCTGCCGGGGCGTCCCGTCGGGGTGGGCCTGCATGACCAGGGCGGCGGCGCCGTCGACGGCGGGTGCCGCCATCGACGTACCGGACCGGCGGGTGTAGTGGTCGTCAACCGGTCCCACCGGGCCCTCGCGGTCGACAGCGTCGATCGAGGTGCCCGTGGCGCGGGCGGCCGTCTCGGCGACGCCCGGGGTCTTTATATTGGGCTTGACGGTGTAGTCGCCGAAGAGGGGCCCCGGCTGGAGAAGGTCGCCACCCGATCGTCGCCGCCGGCCGCGCCGACCGCGAGAGCGCCCTCGGCGGCGGCCGAGGGGGGAGGCGGTGGTGCCACTCGCGGGCCCAGACCACCTCAATACCTATGTTTCCCAAGGCACAGTAAAACCAACGGAGTTCAACAATTCCGCCGGAGCCGTCGGCGCCGACCGATGCGGCCTCAGGCAGCGGCCAGGGCCAGGCGCTCGCTGATTTCCCCCGCTGTGGTCAGCAGCTTCTGGGCGACCTCGGCCTCCGCCTCGGGGTAGAGGCGGGAAGCCAAGGCCGCCACGCTCACCGCCGCCACGACCTGTCCGCCTTGACTCCGGATCGGCGCGGAGATACCCACGACGTCGAGGTCGAGTTCGCCGCGGGTGACGGAGTAGCCGAGTCTGCGGATGCGGCCCATACGTTCGACCAACGCATCGACATCGGTGAGGGTGGATGGAGTGAAACGGCGCAGCTCGGCAGCCCCCAACAGCCGGCGAGCCTCGTCCTCGGGGCTCCAGGCCAGCAGAACGAGAGCCGCAGCTCCGGCGTTGAGGGGGAGGGTGCTGCCGCGCTCGTAGGAGATGCGGACCGCGCGGGACTCGCTCTCCGCGCGGTCGACGCAGACGACGAGGTCGCCGACGCGGCGGGTGAGCAGGACGGTCTCCTGCACCTCGGCCGCGAGTGCCTCCATCAAGGGCAGGGCGACCTCGGAGAGGCCGTAGCTGCGGCGGGCCAGCCGGGCGATCTCCAGGACCCGCAGGCCGAGCCGGAAGCCGCCCCCGGGCGCCTCTTCGAGGAAACGCCCGGCGACCAGGCTCTGGAGGTAGCGGTACGCGGTGGAGCGGGCCACACCCAGCCGCTCCGCCACGACCGTTCCGGAGACGACGAGTTGGTCGTCGTCGAACATGGTCAGGATGTCGAGGGCCCGATCGGCCGTGGAGTTACGCTCGCGGTAGGTGGGGGACACTGTTCCTGACATGCCGGACACTCTAGCGGCTGGGGGCGGGTCGGTGGGGGGCATGTCACCGATGGTCCTTGACGACGGTGTTGCGCAGTTCCCCGATGCCCTCGATGGTCGTCACGAGTTCCTGCCCGGGGCGCAGGAACACCTTGGGGTCCCGGCCCGCGCCCACGCCGCCGGGGGTGCCGGTGAGGATGAGGTCGCCGGGCAGCAGCGTGATGATGGTGCTGACGTAGGCGATGACGTCGGCGACGTCGAAGAGCAGGTCTGCGGTGTTGGACTTCTGCATGGTCTGGCCGTCGACGGCGCACTCGATGGCCAGCCCGGAGGCGCCGGAGGGGAGTTCGTCCGGCGTGACGAGGACGGGCCCTACCGGAGTGGTGCCCTCGAAGGTCTTGCCGGCGAGGAACTCCCTGGTGCGGTGCTGCCAGTCCCGGACCGTGACGTCGTTGGCGACCGTGTACCCGGCGACGTGCTCCAGTGCTTCCTCGCGCGACAGATGGCGGCCTGCCAGGCCGATGACGACGCCGAGTTCGGCCTCCCAGTCGAGGTCGTCGCTGACCGGTGGCATGTGAACGTCGTCCCGGGCGCCGATCAGGGAGCCGTCGTACTTGGCGAAGAGGGTGGGGTGCGCCGGGGTCGGGCGACCCATCTCCTTGATATGGGTGGCGTAGTTCAGTCCCAGGCAGACGATCTTGTTCGGGTGCGGGACTATCGGAGCGAGGGAGACGCTGTCCTGCGGGATCCGGTCCCCGTTCCTGGCGGCTCGTTCTCGCCAGTCGGCTCCGGAGGCGAGCAGCGTGCCGACGTCGGTGTACGGAAGCAGGACGAATTCGTCGCCGTCCTGACGAGCGGCGGTCGTGGTGCGGTACCCGTCGTGGAGACGGACCGTGCTGAGCCTCATCGGCGTGCTCCTTGGAATTGCGGTCTCTCGGGGGTGGCTGGGCGGGAGGTGCGGGCGCCGGTCGAGCGCCGTAGCTCCACCTCGACATGGCCCGCCTGGTCGGGAGGGAAGACGGCGGCCACCACCCGGTCGGGACGTACGAGTACGAAGCGCCCGGCCAGGTCCTGAAGAAAGGACCGGGGGCCACCGTCGGCATCCGTGATCGCGGGCCGCTCGGTGGCGCGGTCGAGTGCCAGGTCACCGATGACCACATCAATCTCGGTGCCAGGCGGGAGGCCGACTTCTCCGACCGAGGTCCAGTCGGCCTCGGTGAGGCCCACGCCCAGGAGACTCCAGCCAGTGCCGAGGACATCGTCGAGGAGGACGAGTCGGTAGCTGGGACCGAGCAGTACGCGCGGCTGCGAAAGCACCGTGCCGACGAGCGGGTGAACTCGTTTGCCCGGCCGGACGACGGCTCCGGTCCGTGCCCGGGTGTCCGGGCGGTAGCGCATCTCGGTGAGGTAGCGGCGTCCAGGGCCGGTCAGCAGTGCGGCGCGCACCAACAGATCCCGCAGGTGTGCACGCGGGCGGCTGGTGGTCATGACGGTCCGGCCGAGCCGGACGGACAGGTCGATCATCGCCTGGGCGTGCGGTCGGCGTTCCACGTCGTAGGTGTCGAGGAGGGCGTCGTCAGCCCGCTCGTTCAGAACCTCCGTCAGCTTCCAGCACAGATTGGCAGCGTCCCGGATGCCGGAGTTGAGGCCCTGTCCGGCGAACGGCGGCATCATGTGCGCGGCGTCGCCCAGCAGGAAGCAACGACCCACCCGCAGTCGCTCGGCGAGCAGCGCGTGGAAGCTGTAGGCGACGGCCCGCTCCAGCTGCCTCGGAGTGATCTCCCGGAAGGGCTGGAGGAGCCGGCGCACGAGATCGAACGGCGGCTCCTGACCGGCCGCACTCTCGCCCGGCCGCAGCAGGAACTCGTAGCGGCAGCGGCCGTCGCGGCCGGGCACGATCACTGTGGGGCGAGAGGGGTCACCGATGTGCATGCCGTATCGCTCGCGGTGCGGGTCATCCAGGGTGTCCAGCACGAGCCACACCTCGTCCGGGAAGCTGCGCCCCCGCATGGGAACGGACAGCAGCCGGCGCACTGTGCTGCGTCCACCGTCACACCCGAGTACGTAGGAGACCTCCAGGTCCTCGGCGGCACCGCCGGTGCTGAGCGAGACGCGGACATGGGTGGCGTGCTGTGCCAGCCCCACCAGCCGGGTGCCGAAGCGTGCCTCGACGTGCGGGTGACGGGCCAGTTCTGCCTGGAGCACCCGCTCCAGATCCGGCTGGGCGAACGGGTTCTTGAAGGGGTGGCCGAAGCGCCGATCACCGCTGCCTCGGGCGTGCACCAGAGAGCGGCCGCCCACGCCGAAGTACCTCGTGCCGGTACCTGGCACGATGATCGGGTACACCGCGTCGGACAGGCCCGCGGACTGCAGTGTGCGCAGCGACTCGTCGTCCAGACTGATCGCCTTGGCCGCGTCGCTGGTGGTGGTGTTGCGCTCGACCAACAGGACCCGTACGCCCAGCGAGCCGAGCAGGTGGGCCGCGGTCAGGCCGACGGGGCCCGCACCGACGATCAGCACGGCGGGGTCGGCGGTGGTCTGCGCCTGACCCGGTGGAGGGCTGGTTCCCGATGTCGGTTCACTCATGAAGTGGGGCTCCGCTGTGGTCGTCGGGACGGGGCGGCGAACTCACTGGACGGGCTGATAA
Organism: Streptomyces ferrugineus; assembly: GCF_015160855.1. Lineage (NCBI taxonomy): Bacteria > Bacillati > Actinomycetota > Actinomycetes > Kitasatosporales > Streptomycetaceae > Streptomyces > Streptomyces ferrugineus. The sequence continues at coordinate 6,420,799 of NZ_CP063373.1, forward strand.
GCGGGCCCTCCTTCGGTCAGCAGCCGCTCGGACTCGGCGAGGATCTCCTCGGGCGGCAGGTCAAGGTCGATCGTTTTGCGGAAGGGCTGGGGCACGTTCCGCTCCAGCCGCAGGTAGACCTCGTTGCGGTTGCCCTCCGGATCGAAGAAGTAGATCCCGATCGCGTTGCCGTGGGTGACCTCCTGCTGGACCTCGATGCCCTCGGCACGAAAGCGGTGGTGGAAGTCGATGACCGACTCCAGGGAGTCCACCCGCCAGGAGACCTGGTGCGTGAGTTTCACTCCGTCGGGTGCCGTGCGACCGCGCTGGAGCACGAACTCGTGATGCTCCTCGTCAGGGCGGGCGGACAGGAAGACGATCCCCCGTTCCTCGTCCTCGTCGGTGACGGTCAACCCCATAACGCGGCTGTAGAAGTCGCGCATCAGCTCCAGGTCGTACACCCAGAAGCCGGTGTGCCCGAGCCCAGTGATCACTTTCGGTATCTCCTTTCAGGACCGGCTTGTCTGTTGTCAGGACAGGTTCTGGTCGAGTGGTGACAGGCTCAGGTCCACCGCGGAGACACCGCAGTCCGCCATGAGCACGGCGCCGGTGACGACCGCCGAGCGCGGCCCGGCGAGGAACGCGATGACCTCGGCGATCTCCGACGGCTCCGCCGCACGACGCAGCGGCACCAGCGATCCGGCACGCCGGTAGGCGGTATCCCGGTCCAGGCCGGACCGGAAGCCGACCTCGTCCATCACGCGGTCGAGCATCGGGGTGCGCACAGCACCGGGACAGATCACGTTCGCGCGGACCCCGAGGGGTCCGAAGTCGGCGGCCAACGACCGAGTGAGTCCGATGAGGGCGTGTTTGGAGGTGGTGTACGCGGCGGCGGCGGGCACGGCGAGCGTCCCCGCCAGCGAGGACACGAGCACCACGGCACCGCCGGTGTCGATCAGCGCGGGCAGCGCGCTGCGGGTCGTCACGTAGGCGGTGTCCAGGTTGGCCCGCAGCGTGTCCCGCCAGCCGGGCTCCGAGTCCAGGACCGTGCCGAAGGTACCGAGGCCGGCGCAGCACACCACGGCGTCGAGTCGCCCCCCGTCCAGGAGCGCGGTGCCGACCGCGCGCCGTACGTCGTTCTCGTCGGCGGCGTCGCCCGGAACGGCTGTCGTCCGGGGCAGACCGGCGACCTTCCCGAGACCCGGATCGTCCGGCCCCAAGGCGACCACGGTGGCCCCGCGCTCGGTCAGCAGCTCCGCGGTGGCGTACCCGATACCGCCGCCGCCCCCGGTGATCAGGACGGTACGACCGGTGAACTCTGCGGTACTCATGCGAGGTCCACGGCGAGAGGCTCGGTCCCCGAAGGGGCGGTTTCTTCCTCGTCACCGCGGTCGGCCGTCGGCCGATCGCTCGGGGAACGTCGGCCGAGCAGGCGGCGGGCGGCCCTGCACAGCATCGGCCACACGCCCTGCGGGGCGAAACGAACGATGAGGATCAGCAGGACGCCCTCGATCACCAGGGAAAGCGTCTGCTCATTCTGCAGTTGGCGGGTGAGGCCGTAATAGACGACGGTCACGCCCAGGAGCGGGCCCAGCACGGTGCCGGTTCCGCCGACCACAGCCATCAGCACGGCGTTGAGGCTCCAGGCCACGCCGGCCACACCGTCCGGGGAGATGACGACGAACTGGAAGGCGATCACCGCTCCAGCCAGTCCGGTGATCGCGCTGGAGGGGAGCAGCACGGCGAGCTGGTGGCGGCGGACGGCGACACCGAGTCCGGCGGCGGCCGGTTCGTTGTCGCGGATCGCGGCCAGCCGGAGCCCGAAGTCGCTGTGCCGCGCGTGCAGGGTGAGAGCCACGGCCAGCGCCGCGACGATCACGGCGAGTTGGAACAGGTTGCCGCCGCTGGGCACGGAGTCGACGGGCAGGGTGACACCACTGGCACCGCCCGCCCAGTCCCAGTTGCGGATCAGTGCCTGGAGAGCGATGGCGATGGCCAGGGTGCCGATGGCGAAGTAGTCGCCGCGCAGGCGCAGCAGCGCGGCGGACAGCAGAAGGGCGAGCAGCATGGCGGCGACCGGCGCCGCCACTACGGCCAGGGGCCAGCTCAGGCCGGTGTGGACGAGCAGCAGCGCGGCTGCGTAGCCGCCGGTCGCGACGAAGGCCGCGGCGCCCAGCGAGACCAGGCCTCCGAAGCCTGCGAGTACGTTCCACGCCTGGGCGATGGCCAGGTAGCACAGCAGGGTGACGCCGAGGTCGAGGGCCCCGTGGTCGAGTACGCCTCCGAGCGCGAAGCAGACCAGGGTGGCGAGAAGCAGGGCGAGCGCGGGCCACCAGCGCCGCAGGGTGGGCGTGGGTGTCATGCGGCATGTGCCTTTCGGAACAGGCCCTGCGGGCGGATCGCGAGGACGAGGAAGAAGGCCAGGTAGACGACCACGTCGCGCCAGCCGCCGCCGAAGAGGCCGACGCTGACGGACTGGAGAACGCCCAGCGCCACGCCCGCCGCCAGTACGCCGCCCACGCTGCCGATGCCCGCGAGTGCCATCACGGCGAAGCCGGTGAGCAGCAGCGGCAGGCCGCTGCTGGGGGTGAAGCTCTGCGCGACGCCGGTGAGCACTCCGCCGGCTGCGGCGAGCGCCGCCGCACCGGCGAAGGTCATGGCGTAGACGCGGTTGACGTCGATTCCGAGTACCGCCGCGGTGCCGGGATCGGCTGAGGCCGCCCGCACCGCGCTGCCGGCCCGTGTCCTGGTGAGCACCAGGTGGGTCGCGGCGCACAGCACGACGGCGAGCCCGAAGGCGATGACGTAGACGGTCTGGACCCGTACACCGAGCACGGACAGGCCGGTGTCGGCGTAGGAGGCGGGCAGTGCCTTGGGGTGGGTGCCGAAGGCGGCCTGGAAGAGCGCCTGCCCGAGCAGTGCGAGGCCGAAGGTGGCCACCAGCGGGGCGCTCCTGCTGTCCCTGAGCAGGGGCGTGAGCAGATAGCGCTGCAGCGGGTAGGCGATCAGCGCCATGGTGGCCATGGCGAGCGGCAGCGCGGCGAGCGGATCCCAGCCGGCCTCGACCACGAGCAGCGAGGCCAGGTAGGCGCCGCCGATGACGAGTTCGCCGTGAGCGAGGTTCATCAGTCCGAGCACCCCGAAGACCAGGGAGATCCCCAGGCCGATCAGGGCGTACAGACCGCCGGCCAGAATGCCGGCGGCCAGCACGTCCAGGCTCATGTCTCGACTCCCTTCTGCCGTTTCGGCGGACGGTTCAGCTCAGGCCGGAGAGGGACTTCAGGGGGACGGCACCCTTGGCCGGCCAGACCTGCTGGATCTTGCCGTTCTCCCACTGCCCGATGAAGGACGGTGTGGTGCTCTTGTTGTCCTTGAACTTCACGGGGCCCAGAGCGGACGACATGTCGGTGGTGGCGAGGGCCTTGTTGATGGCGGCGGGGGTGGCGTCGCCGGACCGGGAGATGGCGCTCATCAGGAGTTCGGCCTCGTGGTAGCCGAGCGCGACCGAGCCCAGATCGTTGAGGGCGGGGTACTTCGCGGCGAACTTGTCGACGATCATCCGGGTGTCCGGCAGTCCCGCGGAGTCCGTCCAGTTCAGCTGGACGAGGGTGCCGTCGCCCAGCGGGCCCAGGGAACTCCAGCCAGGGGTCTGGGCGCACTGCAGGCCGATGGCGAGCTTCGGCTTGTACGCCAGCGCCTTCATCTGCTTCCACATGGCGAAGCAGTCCGGTGGTGTCATGTTCACGATGAGTATCTGAGCGCCGGTGGACTTGCCGGACTGGATGACGTCGGAGAAATCCGTGGTGCCGCCCGGCACCGCCTTGCTGGAGGCGACGGTGAAACCGGCCTTCTTGCCCAGCCCGCCCCACAGCTGCCCGGTGGCCTTGCCCTGGGCGTCATTGGTGTTGACCATGAGGATCTTCTTGTTGGTGGACGCTGTGGCGGCGAGTTCGTAGAACTTGTCGGCGCCGTCAGCCAGGGACTGGAAGGAGTCCCAGGCATAGCCGTTGCCCGCGGGCAGCAGTTCCACCGGAAGGGCACCCATGATCAGGGGGGTCTTCAGCGCGTCGGCCTGACCCTGCATGTCGATGTTCTGCTGACAGCAGGAGCCCAGCAGGGCGACGGCGTGGTCGCTGAGCACCAGGGAGCGGACCTGCTGCACCATCGTGTTGGTGTCGCTCCGGTTGTCCAGCACGACCAGCTTGATCTTGCGCTTGACCCCGCCCACCTCGACTCCACCGGCCGCGTTCACCTTGTCGACGGCGAGCTGGTAGCCGTCCTTGATCGAGGTCAGCACCGTGGCGCCGGACAGGGAGATGCTGGTGCCGATCACGATGGGGCCGCTGCTGCTCGCGCTGCTCGCGCTCGATGTGTCGTTGCCGGCGCAGCCGGCGACGAGCAACGCGGCGCAGGCGGTGGCGCAGGCCAGGCGCAGGGACGGTCTGACTGTTCTCATGAGGGTTCTCCAGTGGTGCGTGCGGGCGAGCCGGAGTGCGAAGCTCCGGTGGAGACAGAGGCATCCGTGGTGTCGGTGCCGAAGTAGGCGGCGTCCAGGTCCGCGTCGTCCAGCAGGCCGGCTGATCCGCCCTGGTAGGAGACGCGCCCCCGGGAGAGGACGACCGCGTGGTCGCAGATGCCCAGGGCACGCTTGACGTTCTGCTCGACGAGCAGGATCGCCACGCCCTGGGCGTTGATCTCGGCGAGTGCCCGGTACAACGCGTCGATGGCGACCGGGGCCAGGCCCAGCGAGATCTCGTCACAGATCAGAACGGACGGATCGGCCATGAGGGCGCGTCCCACGGCGAGCATCTGCTGCTGCCCGCCGGACATCGTGCCCGCGCGCTGCCCCGCGCGTTCGGCGAGCACGGGGAACACGGTGTGCACCCGCTCCATCCGGCCCTGCACCTCGCCCCTGGCCAGCGAGAGCGGGGCGCCGAGTCGCAGGTTCTCGGCGACGGTCAGATCGCCGAAGACGCGGCGGCCCTCCTGGCAGTACGCGATGCCCAGGCGGGCCCGCTCGTGCACCGGCAGGCGGGTGATGTCCCGGCCGAACGCCGTGATGCGGCCGGTACGGGTGGCGACGGTGCCCATGAGGGTGCCGCAGAGCGTGGACTTCCCCGCGCCGTTCGCCCCGAGCACGGTGACGATCTGTCCGCGCCCCAGGCGCAGTGAGAAGTCCCGTAGGGCCACCATGTCGCCGTATCCGGAGGTGACTCCGTCCAGGACCAGCACGTCGTCGGTGCCGCGCTGAGAGACAGTGACCGCGGCGTCCTGCTCTACACTCCGCATGTCCTGACTATCGACTTGAGAACGGGCGGTAGGGCTGCCGCCCGGTGCAGAGCTGTCGCCGAGGTAGACCGCGCGCACCTGCTCGTCGACAGCAATCTGCGCCGGAGTGCCGTGCGCTATCGGACGCCCCCAGTTGAGCACCAGAACGCGGTCGACGATCTCGCGGACGACCCGTTCGATGTGCTCTACGAGGATCACGGTGGTGCCTCGCTCATGGACCTGGCGAATCAGGTCGATCGCCTCGTCGAGTTCGCGGCCCACCAGCCCCGCGGCCACCTCGTCGAGCATGAGCACCCGCGGCCGGGTGGCCAGCGCCCGTGCGACCTCCAGTCGTTTCAGATCCAGGACGCGCAGCGAGTCCGCGGAACGGGCGGCTTTGGTGTCCAGACGGCACAGGGCCAGCAGGTCAGCGATTTCCGGCCCGCGTATGGGCGGCCCTGCGGCCATGGCCCCGATCCGCACGTTGTCGCGGACGGACAGGCCATGGAAGGGCCTGGGGACCTGGTGGGCCAGAGCCACGCCCAGTCTGGCGATGCGGTGCGGCGGCAACCGGTCCAGCCGGTGATCTCCGAGATGGATGCTCCCCGAATCCCGCCGGTGCACCCCGGCGATCAGCTTGAGGAGGGTGCTCTTTCCGGCCCCGTTCGGCCCGATGACCGCCACGGCCTCGGCGCGACGCACGGTGAGGTCGACACCTTCGAGCGCCGTCACACCGCCGAAGTTCTTTCCCAGTCCCCGCACGGTCAGGGCGGTGTCCGAAGTACTCACCTTCGCGACTCCTTCGATGTCGTTGACCGACGTGTGGACGCAAGCTACTGTCCCCCCAATCGAAATGCCAGTCCTAAATAACAGGACTTTTACGAGACTTCTAAGAGTTGAGGAGCGGCCGATATGTCCTTCGCAGGGCTGACCGGACGCGTGGCGCTGGTGACCGGCGCCGGCAGCGGGATCGGGGCGGCCACCGCGCGGCGCCTCGCCGACGAGGGCTGCTCGGTCGCCCTCGTCGACCGCGACGAGGACGCCGTGTCCGCCGTCGCCGCACAGTGCGGGCCGCAGGCCCTGGCCATCACGGCCGACGTGTCGCAGGAGCCCGACGCCGCGGTCTACCTCCGGGCCGCCGTCGACCACTTCGGCGGTGTCGATCTGTTCCACCTCAACGCGGGGGTCCCCGGCCCCTTCGGATCGTTCGCCGACCTCGACGCGGCGGACTACGACCGGGTCGTCGCGGTCAACCAGCGCGGTGTCTTCCTCGGTCTGCGCGACGCGCTGCGTCACTTCCGTGCCACCGCCCGGCCCGGTGCCGTGGTGGTCACCAGTTCCCTGGCCGGGCTGCGGGCGAGCGCCGCGATCGTGGCGTACACGGCGAGCAAACACGCTGTGATCGGCCTGGCCCGCAGCGCGGCGATCGAGGGAGCCCCGCTCGGGGTACGGGTGAACGTCATCGCACCGGGTCTGATCGAGACACCGATGCAGCAGCCCCTCGCGGAAGCACTGGGTGGCGAGCCGGCGCTCACCGCACTGCACAAGCACAGCCCGCTCGGGCGCATGGGCAGGCCCGACGAGGTCGCCGCTCTGGTCGCCTTCCTGCTGAGCGACGAGGCGCCGTACATCACCGGCGCCGTCCACGTCATCGACGGCGGCGTCGACGCCAGCGACCCCATGCAGATCCGCCCCTGAACCACTCGGCTCGAAAGGCACTGGCATGAACGTTTTCGACGTACGCGACGTCGTCAAGGAGCCCGACGCTCTCCTCGCGGTCACGGAGAACCCGCGGCACAGGGCGATCCTGCTGAACTTCCGCAGGCACGCGCTGCTGGAGGTCTCCGGGCGCTGGCGGGAGATCCTCCAGCCGGACATGATCGTCGACGAGCCCGTCTACCGCATCAACGAGAACGGCACCTCGCTCCGTCTGCGCGGCACGGCCGAGATCGCCGCGTTCTACGCGGGCCTCACCGGCGCGCGCGCCAACGTCTTCGGGCCGATCACCGACCACGTGGCCGTAGCGGACTGGGGCCTGGCCATCGAGTCCTTCTTCGGCCACCACCTCCCCGGCCGTGTCCTGGCCGAGCAGGGCGAGGACATCGACGACCCGGACGCCTACTATCAACTCACCCACTACATGGCGTCGTTCTGGCCGTACGACGCGGACTGCCGCCTGATCGGCGAGCACGTCTACGAGGACACCGGCAGCCGCCGCATCGAGAAGATGGACCCGGCGGACGTCATCACCCCGGAACGGGCACGCGAGCTGCTGGCCCCCTTGTTCGACCGCGCCCCGCTCGGACCCGACCCGTCCGCACACGGATGACCGGAAGGATCTCGCGGGGTGCCGGGGCCAGAGGATGATGGACTGCGGGTGAGCGAGGCGAGCGAGGGGGCCGTCATGACGAGCGCGGGTGAGTGGCTGCTGGGATTGCGGCCGGACGGCGACACGCTCGGCCCGGCACCGGCCTCCTCGCCCGCGACCGTCGCCGAGGCCGAAGCCGATCTGGGCCCCGGTCCCGTGGCCTGGGCGGTGGAGACGGCCTCCGGGGCCGCCGAGAAGTTCCTCCGGCAGTCTCCCGAGATCGCCGACGGACCGGTGGGGCTGCGGACGGCACGCCGGTCGGCGGAGGCGTGCTGCATCGCGATCCTGCGGGGGCTGCTCCACGACACTCCCCCGGGCCTTATCGCCGTCCCGCCCGAGGCGGTCGACGGCAACCGTGATCTCGTGCACCGGGGCGTATCGCTGGACCGGATCCTGCGGGCCGTGTGGACGTCTCACGTGCACACCTACGAACGTCTGCTCGCCGCTCTGCGGCTCCTCGTCGAAGCCGACCGCCGGCCCGACGAGAGCGAGCGCGTCGCACGCCTGTCCTTCGCCTACGTGGAAGAGCTGACCACGGCGTTCACCACGCAGTACGCGGCGGAGCGGGAGCACTGGGCGGGCAGTCGCGCGGCAGCCCGCCGCAAGCTCGTGGAGGACCTGCTCGCCGGCCGACCCGCCGACCCCACCGCCGTGGAGAACACCCTGGGCCTCGACATCGTCCACCACCATATGGCCGCCATCCTGTGGACGGCCGACGGGGAGGAGGCGCAGGTCTCGTCCGCGCCGCTGCACCGACTCGCCACCGATCTCGTCGGCGCGTCACAGGCCGTACGCTCCCTCGTCCTGCCTACCGGTACGTCCGAGGTATGGGTATGGCTGAGCTGGCCCGGGCAACCGCCGGGGGATCTCGCCGCCTTGATCCGCGAAGGTACGGCGCCGACAGCACGCTGCTCCGGCGGTGCCTACACGGCGCTGGGGCCGCAGGCCAGGGGTAACCAGGGTTTCCGCGCCAGCCACCTGGCGGCCCGGGAGACCCAGCGGGTGGCACAGGCGCTCGGCAACCCGGGCACGTACGCCTACGCCGACATCGCTGTGCTGTCCCTGCTGACCGCCAACGCAGAGCACGCCGAGCGCTATATGCGCGATGTGCTGGGACCGCTGGCCGTCCCCGACCCGAAGGTTGCCGTGATCCGGGAGACGCTGCGTCTGTACCTGGCGCACGGGCGGAGCCGCAGCCTGGCCGCCGAGGATCTCTTCGTGGCGCCCACCACCGTCGCCTACCGGGTCAAGCGGGCCGAAGAGCTGATGGGCCGGCCCCTGCCGCAGGACCATCTGCCGTTGCTCCTGGCGCTTGAGATCAGCCGGGTCATCACCCCCTGACCACGGGCCCCGACTGCTCCGCGACGACAAAGCCGGGGCGCGAATCTGTCGTACGGCGCCGAGGACACGCGCAGGACGACATCCGAAGATGACCGGGCCGGGCACGAAGTGGTGTCCACCGGGCAGCGGAGCGGCCCATGAGCCGAAGAGCCCCGGCGCAGAGGCTGTTCCCCGCCGAGGGGGACTTCATGAAAGGGACTTCATGAGCACCCCGTCCGTCCCCGTGGTCGCGACCACACCGATGTCCGTTGCGCCGCAGGGTCAGCCTGCCGGCCCCAGCCAGAACTGGCCGACGGAGAACAAGTGGCTGAACGGCCCCTTCTCCCCGTGGGCGGAGGAGAGCCACGGCTACGACCTGCCCGTGAAGGGCAGCATTCCGGAGGATCTCGCGGGTGCGCTGTTCCGCATCTCCTCCAACCCCCGTTTCCAGCCCCGCAACCTGGACCGCTACCACTGGTGGGAGGGCGACGGGATGGTGGCCGGGCTCTACCTGCGGGACGGCAAGGCGGCCTTCCGTACCGGCTGGGTGGCGACGGACTCGATGAAGTTCGAGGTCGAGCAGGGCGAGGCCGTCTACAGCGGCTTCGTCAACGGTGGCACGCCCGGGCGACTGCCCAAGGGCGCCCCGCCCGCGAAGAACGTGGCCAACACCAATGTGGGCATCTTCGACGACCACCTGCTCGTCTACTTCGAGGGCGGTCTGCCGACAGCGATGCACCCGCAGACACTGGAGACGTACGGCGCCTACGACTTCCACGGGGGCATCGACGTCCTGTGCACCGCCCACTACAAGACCGACCCGGCCACCGGCGACCTGCTGTTCTTCGCCGCCACCGGCCCCGTCATCACCTGGTACCGCGCCGATGTCCGGACCGGGCAGGTCATCGACTCCCACACCATCGACATCGGCATCCCGGCACTCATGCACGACTTCGTCGTGAGCGAGAACTACGCGATCTTCTTCGTCGCGCCCAACCTGTTCCGTCTCGACCTGATCGCCCAGGGCCGCCCCGGCGTGGTCTGGGACGAGTCGGTGCTGCCTCACGGCACCCAGATCGTGCTCATGGACCGTCGTACCCACGAGGTGAAGTGGTACGAGGCCGGCGGCATGCTCGCGCCCACACACTTCTACAACGCCTACGAGACCGGTGACGAGGTCGTCATCGACATGCACCGGATCTCCCGCATCGGCAGCCCCGCCGACGCGCTCACCCCGCTCGGCTCCCACGAGTGGTTCCCCCCGGGCTACTCATGGCAGTGGCGGATCGACACGACGACCGGAAAGGTCAGTGACCGCCGCGTCTCCGGCGTCGCCGGCGAATTCCCGAAGATCAACGACGGTTACGTCGGCCGCCGGCACCGCTACGGCTACTTCGTCACCACCCGCGACCTGGCGCCGGAGACCATGACCGACGGCCTGGCCGTACACGACTACCTCAAGGACTCCACGACCGTCGTCGAGGGACCGCACCCGCTCACCAGCCCCAGCGAGCCGGTGTTCGTCCCCCGTGACAACCCGGCCAGTGAGAACGACGGCTATCTGCTGACCCTGTGGTGGAACCCCGAGACGGGTCTGAGCGAGTTGCTGATCCACGACGCGTCCGACCTCGTCGCAGAGCCGCTGGCCCAGGTCCGGCTGCCCGTGCGGGTGCCGTTCGGCTTCCACGGCAGCTGGGCCGACCAGGCCGTCCTCGACAAGAGCGTGTCCGCCCTCAGCGACAGGCACTGAGCCGCCCCCCTTGAGCCGCCCACCGACCCCGGAGACCACCTTGAGCACGACAGTTGAGACCTCGTCAGCCCCCGACCGCCTGCCATGGGACGGCAGGATCTTCGACGGCACCTGGATCCAGGGCCACGGCGGGACCCTCGAAGTGACGGCACCGGCCACCGGCCGGCTGCTCACCACGGTCGGCGCCGCCTCACCCGCCGACGTCGACCGAGCCGTCGAACGCGCAGCCAAGGCCCAGCGGAACTGGGCCCGGTTGCCCTACGACCAGCGGGCGGAGGTGTTCCGCAGCGCGGCGTTCGCCCTGGAGAGCGATCCCGACCGTCTGGTGCGCTGGCTCGTTCCCGAGGCCGGGTCGGGAGCGGGCAAGGCCGCCTTCGAGACAGGTCTGGTGGTCTCCGAGCTCTTCCAGGCCGCCGCCCTCGCCGCGGAGCCCTACGGCGAGCTGCTGCGCAGTACACGGCCACGGATGTCGCTCGCCCGCCGGGTCCCCCTCGGGGTGGTCGGGGTCATATCGCCCTTCAACTTTCCCGCCATCCTCTCCATCCGCTCGGTGGCGCCCGCGCTCGCCCTGGGCAACGCCGTCATCCTCAAGCCCGACCCGCGCACCCCGGTCTCGGGAGGACTGGCTCTCGCCCAGCTCCTGGCCGAGGCGGGGCTGCCCGAAGGGCTCCTGCACGTGCTGCCGGGCGGCGCCGATGTCGGTGAGACGCTGGTGACCCATCCCGGCGTGCCCTGCATCTCCTTCACCGGCTCGACGGCCGCGGGCCGCGCGATCGGTGCCGCCGCCGGGCCCCTGCTGAAGAAGGTGCACCTGGAACTCGGCGGGAACAACGCCCTCCTCGTACTCCCCGACGCCGACCTCGACGCGGCCGCGTCGGCCGGCGCCTGGGGATCCTTCCTGCACCAGGGACAGATCTGCATGACCACGGGGCGTCACCTGGTACACGCCTCCGTCGCCGAGCAGTACGTGGCCAAGCTCGCGCAGAAGGCCGGGGCCATCACCGTCGGCGACCCGACCGATCCGCAGAACATGCTCGGCCCGATCATCGACGAGCGCCAGCGTGACAGGGTCCACGACATCGTCACCCGCAGCGTGTCCCAGGGTGCGCGGCTGGCTGCGGGCGGAAGCTACGACGGGCTTTTCTACCGGCCCACCGTCCTGGCCGACGTTCCTCACGACGCCCCCGCGTACACCGACGAGGTCTTCGGCCCGGTCGCCCCCGTCTCCGTCTACGAAACCGTCGAGGAGGCCATCGAGCTGATCAACCGCTCCGAGTACGGCCTGTCGGTCGCCATCCTCACCGACGACGTGTTCGGCGCGTTGGAACTCGCCGAACGCATCGAGTCCGGCGCCGTCCACATCAACGACCAGACCGTGGACGACGAGGCCGTGGCACCCTTCGGCGGCGCCAAGGCGTCCGCGGCCGGCGGTCGCTTCGGCGGCGGAGCCAACCTCGACACCTTCACCGAGGTGCAGTGGGTGACCGCGCAGGCGAAGATCGAGCGGTACCCGTTCTGAGCAGAGCCGGTCGGAGCCACCGTCAAGAACGGCGACTTGGGCCATGACGCTTCTGCGGCCCCTGCGGTCCGGCCAGGAGTACTGGCCGGACCGCAGACTCTTCCATGCTGGGCGACACGCTCTTCTTCGTCAGCAGTGCCGGACTTAACGGCCCTGGAGTCGACCGGCCGTCATGCGCCGGCCGGTGCGGGTGACCCGGCCGACGCAAAGCCGCGCGGTCGCTCGGTCAGCGACTTTGAGCCGGCCGCGATGCCGGACCACCGGGCTGCCGTCCTCGTCGGCCCTCACGATCGGGCACTCCAGCCCCAGACCGGAGGACCTTCTCCTCGGCACGCTTCCCGCTGCGCGCGGACTGCGTGCCTGGCGCTCAGCCCTGGCCCGCACCGCCGCGCTTCGCACTGATCGCCTGCGAGAGCGGCGGCGATCTGCGCTTCGCCAGTCCATCGGTCTGGCGACGGCGATGATCCACAACGGCGCCCGACCGGTCACCGCCACCCACTGGGCGCTCCCCACCAGCTTCGCCTTCCACCTGGCCGATCTGCCGGAGTCCCTACGGCCGCTCACGGAGGCCGTGGTCGCCATGGAAGCGGCCCACTAGGACCACGCCCCGATCCGCCATCTCGGCGCCTGGCCGCGACAGCAGCTGCTCAGCACGTAAAACCCCGGCCACACAACGAGATGCCCAGCTCAGAGCCTTGCGTAACGCCCTTTAAAGATCACTCTTGCGGGGAAACGGTCGATCGCTCTACGCGACAACCTCGTCGGCGGCGTCGCCGAGCTGACCTTGCTTCGCTCGGTCATGGAGGGCCCGTGCGGACTCAATCAGCTTCACCGCATCGGGACCCCACATGATGCGCATCATCCGCCGTTCCACGCACGGCTGCTGTGCCAGCCAGATGAGCGGCAGCATGAACTTGGTCGACGCCACGGCCACCTTGTCCTTGAAGGGCCCGACTCCCATGTTCCGTCGCGTCTTTCCGGACGCCGCCCCCATGATCGGGTACGCGAAGATCTTCTGACTCAACACGAGCTGCGCGTGCACACGCAGCTGCGAGATGTGGAAGTTCTTCTTGACGGACGCTTTCTGGATGGTGTGGAAGCTCTGGCCCGTGGCGGGAATGATGCCCATGGTCCGGCTGGGCTTGAAGAGCTCGTCGTACTTGTCGTACAGCGCCTTCAGCTCCGCCATCGTCGTGGCGATCTCCCCCTCGGGGGAATCGAACAGGCGGCAGTAATCGGCGACCTCTGCGATGTACTTGTCCCGCTGCTCAGGGGGGAGCCGACGCGGCGGCCTGCCGTTGCGGAAGGCAAGGTTCTCGTAGACCCACAGCATCGTGTGCATCTCGGTGAGAGCGGCCCACATGGCTTCCCGGGGACCGTTGGCGTCGTATCCGCCGAGTTCGGGGTGACCGATGTCGATGACGTCGCCTGCCACCTTGGCGTGGATGTTGTGAAGGTGTTTGGCGACCCGCCGAGCGGTAGCAGTGTCGCCGAGCCACATCGGGGTGTGGATGCCCGAGTTGCGCTGGGCCCGGTCGAAGAGGTCGAAGATCGTCAGCTCACCCTTGCGGGCCTTGCGCGAGATCGGGTCCCAGTCACGCACTCCGGCAAGGATCGGCTTGTACGTGAGCTGGAGGATGAACTGTGCCGGGCTCTGGAAGAAGATCGTGGCGGGGTGCAGGAGGACCTCCCACGCGACGCTCCCCGGCCCGAAGACGCCGTAATCCGGAGTCCCGTCCTCCTTGAGCGAGCCGCCTGCCGGGGTCGGTTCACCGAAGCGGCGCCACCGCGACTCCGTGCCGAGAAGACGCTCTTTGGTGACGACGCGATTGACCCGGCTGACTGCCTCTGGGGCCTTGTCTGTGGCGGCCATACCGAAACTCCCTTGTTCACTGATGGGCGACGCAGGCGGCCGAACACGGGAGTCCCGATCCCGGGAGCGTCCCTCTCACAGCTCACCTACGACCAAGTCGCTTGTTAAGCGTTCAGCAACTTTTTTCAAGGTAGTAATCTCGCCCTATGCCGTCAACCCCTCGCATCACTGCCGACGCCGATCTCGGCGACGCCGAGCAGGCCAAGGCCACGCGTACCAAGCAGGAGCGGCGTGATCAGGCCGAACAGTCATTGCTGGCAGCGGCCAGCAGACTTGTGGCCAGGCGAGGGGTCGACCAGACGTCAGTGGCAGACGTGGGCACGGAGGCCGGCTACAGCCGGGGCCTGGTCAATCACCACTTCGGCTCCAAGGTCGCCCTTCTGCAACGAGTGGCGCACGAGAGTCAGCGCGGCCTCGTCGAGGTCGTGGAGGCCCTCGTCGGGGATGAGCTGGAGTCGCTTACCGTGATGATCCGTTCGTACCTCACCTGGATCCACCGCAACCCGGACGAGGCACGCGCCTTCTTCGCGATGTGGGGTGCGGCGCTGCCGGCGGAGTCAGTGCTCCGAGATGCGTTCCGCGAGTTCGACGTCCGGATCCGCACGAAGATCGAGGAGTTCGTACGCGCCGGCCAGGGACACGGCAAGATCAGGCAGGACGTCGAGCCAGCTGGTGTGGCAGCCGCCATCACCGGCCTCCTGCGAGGCACAGGCGCACAACTACTTCTTGCTCAAGAAAGCCTCGCATTCGAGGAAGTCTGCGCCACCTGCGAACTGTTCGCGCGCCGGATGCTCGCCGTACCCGAGACGCCGGACTGCTGACCAAGAGGAACCGCGAGTCAGGCCCTGGAGAGGTGCGACGCCGAATGACTCGTGCCAAACGCGTGCCAGGTCGTGCGGGGAACCACGGGGAACAGCGGGTATACAACCCGGAGGCACACTGAGCTCCAGCACCCTTCAGCCGCAGGTCAGCGGACCAACCGATGGCAAATCACCTTAAGTAGCCGTTGTCGTACCGATCACGGAGGCAGGGCGATCGAACGGCAGGGCCCTTTGCATGATCGACGTCTGTCCGGGTTCATCCGGTGATGCCGAGGGCGGTCAGGGGCCTTCTCCAGTTGCGAGCGGTGTGGCGTAGGGCGGCGGCGATGTTGGCGTGGCCGTCCTGACGGTGGACGCCGATGGCGAGGTTGCGCAGGCCGGCCATGATGCGCGGGAGATTGTCGGCATGGCGAGTGTCCTGGCCGGTGCCCGCTCCCGTTCGGCAGAAGCCACGGGGAACGGGCGAGACCGATGATCCCCACGACGGCACCCAGGGTCATCCTGAGGCGCCAAGTTCCTTCGACCGGCAGGGAGCCGACGACAAGTTGGGTGGCGATGCCCCGACCGGGACTCCGAGCAGGACCAGCAGGATCGCGTGTTTGCGCCTCGCGGTGGCGTCCCGGGCGAAGCTCAGGACCAGCGGTATGGCGAGGCCCGTACCGATGCCTGTCAGTATTCGGAGGAGCCCCAATTGCCAATGGGCTCCGGCCACCGGGCAGGCACCGGACCAGAGCGTGGACCACAGCAAAGCGGTGAGTGTCGCCCGCTGGCGCCCGAGACGGCGGGCCAGCGGCACAGCGGCGATGGCGCCTGCCGACATCGCCGGGAAGATCATGCTCCCGATCAGGCCGGCACCGCCAGGGGACAAATGCCGGCCGGGCTCGGCACGCAGGGCTTCGAGCAGATTGGGGAAGACGACGATCTGAAAGGTCTGCGCAGCCACGAGAACCAGTCCGAGCGGGAACCACACCGCAGGCTGTCCTGGGCGTGACGGTGCTGGACGACATGCCGGGCCTCCAGGCGGAGAACGGAAGACGGGGGCGGCAACAGCGCGGAATCGGGAAGCCTGGGTGAAGGTCTCTCGCGGTGCGGAGGTGCTCTCACCGTGCGCCGAGAAGACGCGCGGGACCAGGAAGAGTCGCCGTAGTTGCCTGCGAGGAAGCTGCCGGCATGAGCCAGGCACCGGCGTCCGGGGGACAATGGGAGTGCCTTGACACAGCATCGGCCCACGGATGCCCGCCTTGTCAGCCGGTGTTGACGGCTGCGTCGAGTTCGGCGGCGTCCGACCAGCTGCCGTGGAATCCCATGGGAACCCGGTGGTTGAGCTTGATGCGGGCGATGGGTGCGGCCGTGAAGTCCTGGGCCTCCTGGACGATGACCTCGCTGCGGTCGGTGGCTGGGTCCCACCAGATCGACAGCAGCCAGCCGTCGTCCTCGGCCGTGGCGCCGGGACGGGGCACGAACTCGGGTTCACCGGGTGAGGTCAGCACACCGTCGAGCGTCTGGATCGACGTCTCGCCCGTGAGGTGGTCGTGCTTGGCCAGACCGTCGGTGAACCAGTCGCCGGCTCCGCGTGTCGTCGCGTAGTAGCCGTACCGGTGGGACAGGCCGGTCAGTTGATCGTTGATCCTGGGGAATTCCCCCAGTACGTCGGTGAGCTGGCTGTCCTTCGTCTTCCCTGTGGCGAGGTCGAGTTCCCAGCGCCAGGGGGTGGCGACCATGCGCTTGAACCACCAGTTCCAGTCCCCGCCCGGCGGCGGTGACTCCAGATCCTTTTGAGTGGGGCCGAATTGGTCGACGCGGTGCCCGTCGATGACGATCTTCGTGCCGTCCTGGTAAGCGTTGAGGAAGTGGGTCTGGGCGAAGGCATCAGAGGCCTCCGCCCAGGTGACCTCACCAGTCCTGCGATGCAGTACAGCCCAACGGCAGGTGTCCAGCGTCTCCGGCTCCCAGGTCGTCGCCGGCCGACCCGTGAGCATGCTCTCGAAGCGGACCATTGCTGGGCTGACCAGGAAGATCGCGTAGTCGGGGGTGACGACGTAGTCATGGGTGAAGGTGGGGACCCCCAGGTCGACCGAGTGACGGTCGAGGACGTTCCCGTGGCGATCGACTCGATACCACGTGACCGCGCCGTCCATGTTGTCGTGGGTGAGCAAGTCTCCGTTCGCCGGGTCGATCTTGAAGTGGGGACCTATGGGACCGGTGATTCCCCCGCCGAAGTCGTAGCACTGGCTGACGGTCTCCAAGGTGTCCGGCCGCAGGTCGTGCGGCGGGCCCACGGAGAAGACCAGCAGGCGTTTGTCGAAGAGGGTCACGTGCGTGTTGGCGGGGTTCTTCGGGAAAGCGCCGGGCGGAAGGGGGGTAGCGCTGCCGTTCATGAAACCGCCGTAGATCGACCGGCCCAGTTCCATCTCCTCCTTCAGGCCCGCGGTCTCCACGTAGCGGTTGCGGTAGGTCGCGCGACCGTCGCGCAGGAAGAGGGCGCTGACCATGCCGTCACCGTCGAACCAGTGGTACCGGCTCGGATCCTCCGGGCGGTAGAACTGGCTGGTGTTCATCCGGTACAGCGCACCATTCAGCTCGTCCGGCAGACGGCCCTCGATCTCCAGATCGAAGGCTTCGCCCTGCTCGCGCCAGGGTGCGTAAGGCCCGTTGAGAAACATGTTGTCGGAGTCCCACATGGAGGCCCCTCCTCGCTGAAGTGTATCCTGCATGTCGAGACATGGAGCCTGTTGATTGGGATCTTGATGGAACCGTACATCTGCAGCTGTAGGAGTTCAGGCGAAGTACAGGTTCCGAACTCAAGGTAAAGTGGCGTCAAATCCGCAACTGGTAAGGCGAATCGTGCACGACTATCGCCACGCGTCCACTTCGAGCCTACCGTCCCTCATGGCAGGACAATAGTCCCAACTTGGAGTTGCTATCAGGGTCCTTTGCATGATCGACGTCTGTCCGGGTTCATCCGGTGATGCCGAGGGCGGTCAGCAGCCTTCTCCAGTTGCGAGCGGTGTGGCGTAGGGCGGCGGCGATGTTGGTGTGGCCGTCCTGACGGTGGACGCCGATGGCGAGGTTGCGCAGGCCGGCCATGATGCGTGGGAGATGGCCGGCATGGATCTTGGAGTCGTCCTCGCGGAACGTGCGGTCGCGGACGTGGTGCAGAAGGTTTTCGATCTTTCAGTGCCCTCTGATCCAGTCGGCGAGCTGGGCGCCGGTAGCCGCGCCGGGCGGCAGGCTGGTGATCAGGTAGACGCGCTCGATGGTGAGCTTGCCGCTGGTGAAATCCTTCCTCCAGCGCACGACTTGAAGGGCCTGGCGTGCGTCGGGGTAGTCGAGGTGTGCGAAGGCGGCGGTCTTCAGCCGCCGGATCTCCAGGCGGTGGTGGGCCCGCGTGCGGTCGTAGTGGTCGAGCCTGATCTCACGCCAGGGCAGGCGGCGGACCCTCTCGAAGAGACCAGGCTGGTTGGCCTTGACCTGGGCGATGTAGTGGGCACCGCGCTCGCGGAGGTATGTGCCCGTGGGCGTGCTGGGTGTGCAGGGCGTCGGCGGTGATGACCGTGCCGGTCAGGTCGACGCTGTCCAGCAGGGGCCGGAAGGTGGGGATCTCGTTGCTCTTGTCGGCGACCTGACGCTGGGCCAGGACGTGACCGGTGTGGTCCATCGCGGCGAGCAGGGTGACGTGCCCGGTGACGTGGGTGCGCGAGCCGCGAGGGCCTTGCCGTCAACAGCGATCGCCCGCAGTCCGGGGCCGGCCGGGGCGGCGCGGGTGGTGAGGAAGTCGCCGATCGCCCGGTCCAGGGCGTCGCAGTCGAGCTGGACGAGACGGCGCAGGGTGTGGGGGTGCGGGACGGACACGGTGCCGGAGAGCGGGTCGGTGGGGAAGCCGAGAACCCGGCAGGCCCACGCGGGGACGTCGCTGATCCATTCCGTGATCGCGGTGAGCGAGCGGGCACCGGCCAGGACACTCGCCGCGGCCGCGGCGACCAGGGCGGACAACCGGTAGCGGCGGCCACGGACGCCTCGCGGGTCGGGCACCAGATCCAGGAAGTCGGACAGTGCGACCGCGTCCGCCAGCGGGACCGGCGCGGCAGTCCGGCCCAGTTGGGCCAGCGCGGTGGGCATGGGAGAAGATGCAGGAGCAGGCACGGACTCGCCAGGTGTTCATGGGACTTCGACACTCACATGATCACTGAGACCGTGCCTGCACTGCGTCCGCTCCCGCCCGAACCGGGACGTCCCCTCCAAGGAGGGGCCAGCACGGCACTCCGGACGAAACGCGATCACGCAACGGCCCCTGCATCGAACGGAGGTTGCGTTCCGTCGTTCACGGGCCTCTTCGATGCGCTGGGCGACCACTCTCGCAGCCGTTGCCCGGGGTCGGTTGCTCGTCCGTACGCTGCGCGCAGGATGTCGTGCGGCGGCCGGGGCGGCTTCGGCAGCGTTCGGATCTGGTGTGTTCGCTGGCGCGGCGGCGCCGTGGAGCGGAGTAGGTGAGCCTGTCGGCCGTCCCCGGTGCGTGCCCTGTGCTGCGGTGCCCGGGTGGGATGTCCGGGCACCGCTGGACCGGTCCGCCCGCGGGGACGGACCGGCTTTCGGTGTCATGGGCGGTGGATAGGCGTGAGGTTGAGGGTGAAGTCGGCGGTGCCGAGTTCGAGGCGGTGCTGGGGCAGGACGCCGGGTCCGCATGCGGCGCTTCCGACGCCCTGGACGGCGTGGTCGGTGTGCAGGTGCACGAGCGGGCCGGGGGTCAGCTCGGTCTGGTGCCGGGCCGCGTCGAGCTGCCGGTCGGTCCAGCGGCGGGCGGAGAGGTGGAAGAGTTCCTCGCCGCGGATGTGGATGGCGCCGGAGCCGTCACTGACCTCGGCCCACCGTACGTCCGTGCGGTTGCCGTTGTCCTGCGGGCGTACGTAGGGCGTCTGCATCTGGTCGACCGTGGTGTGGAACCGTCCGACGCGGACCGCTTGCCGGGAGTCCGGGTAGGCCTCGCCGGGGCCGGCGCCGAACCACTCGACCTGTGACCAGTGGGCGGGGAGCTGCCAGTCGAGACCGATCCGGGCCAGGGACCGGGAGGTGTTGCGGCGCAGGAGTTCCTGGTGCTCTTCGGGCGGCAGGTCGGGGTCCACCATGGTGTCGGCGAAGGCGTCCGCCCGTTCGGGCCAGTGGCCGACCGGTTCGGTGTGTACGTGGAGCCGCAGGCCACTCCCGTCGCTGGCCCAGCGGTAGGTCGTCAGGTAGCCGCAGGGGACGGCGGCGGCGGCGCTGCGGACCACAACGGTCAGGCCCTCGGCGTCGGGCGTGACGGAGACCGTGCGGTGGCGCAGCCGGTCCAGGCCGCGTTCCTTCCAGTAGGCGGCGTCGCGCTGGGACCAGCCGCGGTCGTTGTCGGTGGGTGCGCGCCACAGGCCCAGCGTGGGGCCCTGCAGGGGCAGTCCGTCGAGGTCGAGGAGGCTGCCGGTGGCGTGGTCGAACCGGCCGGGCCCGAGCGTGATGAACCCGTCCGCGGCGTGGGGGCTCAGCAGGGGTGCGGGCGCGTGGGCGCGGGCTGGTGCGGCGAGCTGGAGCTGTCCCCAGGCGATGACGTGGCCCTCGGGTGCCCAGTCGGCGGGCTCGGCCAGCTCCGCCTGGACGGTGAGCCACAGTTCCCCATCACCGTCGGCGGCGCTCAGGGCCGGTGCGGGCAGCGGCAGTTCGACGCGGTCGCCCGGGGGGGCCTTCGGCGTCGGCAGTGTGCCTGCGGCGAGTTCGACGCCGTCGCGCGCGAGCGACCAGGTGAAGCGCAGGTGGGAGAGGTCCAGGACCTCGAAGCGGTTCTCGACGCTCAGCGTTCCGGGCTCGCGGCCCGTACTGATGCGGACGGGGGCGATGGCCTTGGCGTACTCCAACAGCCCGGGCGAGGGGGTGCCGTCGGGGAAGACCAGGCCGTCGCAGCAGAAGTTGCCGTCGTGCAGGTCCTCGCCGAAGTCGCCGCCGTACCCGAAGAACTCTCGGCCCTGGGCGTCGCGCGTGCGCAGCGCCTGGTCCATCCACTCCCACACCCAGCCTCCCTGCACCCGCGGGTACTCGTCGAAGAGCTGCGCGTACTCGGCCAGGGCGCCGGGGCCGTTGCCCATCGCGTGGGCGAACTCGGTGAGGAGGAAGGGCATGCGGTTGCGCGGATCGTCGGCCGGGTCGCCGGAGCCGGCGCGCGCCGGGTAGTGGATCTCGCCCGGGAGCAGTTGTCCGCGGCCGATGCGGGCGACGGCCGCGGGCGGGCGGTACATCTGGGCGTGGATGTCGGTGTACTCGCAGAGCCGGTCGGCCTCGTAGTGGATCGGGCGGGAGGGGTCGCGTCGGTGTGCCCAGTCGGCCATCGCGCGCAGGTTCTGCCCGTCGCCGGCCTCGTTGCCCAGCGACCACATGATGATGCTGGGGTGGTTCTTGTCCCGCTCGACCGTGCGCTCGATGCGGTCCAGGTAGGCGGCCTGCCAGCGCGGGTCGTCGGAGGGGTTGCGTTCCCACATGGTGGCGTCGGCGTACTCGAAGCCGTGGGTCTCCAGGTCGCATTCGAGCGTCACGTACAGCCCGAGTTCGTCGCACAGGTCGAGGAAGGCGGGGTGCGGCGGGTAGTGGGCGGTGCGGACGGCGTTGATGTTGTGGCGCTTCATCAGCTCCACGTCGCGGCGCATGGCCTCCGGGGAGAGGGTGCGGCCGTGGTCGGGGTCGAACTCGTGCCGGTTGACGCCGCGCAGCAGGACGCGGTTTCCGTTGACCCGCAGGACGCCGCTCTCGTCGATGGTGATGGTGCGGAAGCCGAACCGGACCCGCACACGTTCGCTGCTGGTCGCCAGGTGTGCCTCGTAGAGGTGTGGGTCCTCCGCGCTCCAGGGGCGTACTGACGGGAACCGCAGCTCGTTGTCGGCCGACCGGTCGTGGACATCGAGGGCGGGGACGCTGATCCGCACGGATGCGTCCGTGTCCACGTCCACGCGCAGCCGGCCCTCGCCGGTGACGTCGTCGTAGTCGGCGTGGACGAAGACGTCCCGGATGCCGCCGGCGGGGCGGGCCAGCAGGGCCACGTGGCGGAAGATGCCCGACAGGCGCCAGGTGTCCTGGTCCTCCAGGTAGGTGCCGGCGGAGAACTGGTGCACCCGCACAGCCAGCACGTTGCGGCCGGGCCGCAGCAGCGCGGTCACGTCGAACTCGGTCGCCAGGCGGCTGCCGTAGGTGACGCCGAGTTCCGTGCCGTTGAGCCAGACCCGGGCGCAGGAGTCCACTCCCTCGAAGCGCACTACCGCCGGCATGCCCTGCCAGGAGTCCGGCAGGTCGAAGACGCGGCGGTAGTCACCGGTCTCGTTCTCCTGTGGGACGAAGGGCGGGTCGAGCGGGATGGGGTAGGCGATGTTGAGGTAGACGGGCCGGCCGTAGCCGCGCAGCTGCCAGTGCGAGGGGACCGGTAGGGCGTCCCAGGAGCCGTCGTCGAACTCCGGGTCCTGGAACCCGTCCGGCTCGGCCCGCAGCGCCGACGAGAACCGGAACGCCCACTGCCCGTTGAGGTCGATCCGGGGGGCGTCGGAGTCCAGGACCGCGCGCGGCGCCAGCCGCCCGCGGCCGGGCGTGAAGTCCTCGAAATAGCGTGCGGGCATGCCAGTCCTCCGGACGGGCTCGGGTGATGCGCGCGACCGTACTATCGAAGGCGTGTTGCGGGAAGACGCTCCCGCCACTGCAGTCTCGACGGGCGCGCCGGCCCGGTTGCCCGGCTGTTCGGCCTCGATCCCGGCACGCTGCCGTTTGAGCGACGTGGCATCTGGGCGGTCGCCCGGTAGGGGAGAGAAGGACGCCGCGCCCGTGGCGCCGAGTGGTCTTTTGCACGTCGGGGGCACCTCGTGCGGCACCGCTTCTGTGCTGGGGACGACTGCAGCTGCCTGCCCCGGATCACGGGTCACCTCGATCGGGTGACTGCGGCGCCTGGCCTGCGTAGGAGCGCAGCCTCCTGGTAGCTCAAGCGATGTCGACACGCCGAACGCTCCGGGAGGCCCTGTTGTCACGTTTCTACGGCGTCGCGCGATCGGGGTCCACTTCGGTCACTCTCGCGTGTGACTGTCTGGCGCACCGGTCCGGGAACGCCAGCGATCACGGGGTTCGTGCGCGCCGCTACTCGACGGCGACAGGCCGATCCCGGAGAAACCGCGATCTCACCGGAATGACAGAGTCCCGCGCTGGGGAGACGATCTACTACTGAGCCGCCGACAACTCGCCCACGAGCCTTACCAGGGCGAACACCCGGTGCCCAAGTTGCCCGATCGGTCGCATTTTGATGCTCGGGCCGTCTTTCCGCGCACGACGAAAGACCAGGCCGACGGTGCGGTTGCCACCCTCGCGGATCAGGTCCAGCGCGATGTCCTCACTGGCGCCGGTCAGGATGCCATTCACCTCGTACAGCGAGGTGAATTCCGTCGACCGGCCCTGCTCGGCCGCCTCCACGGTGTCCCAGGTGTCCCGAGGCGTGTCACCCCCTGAAGCGGGCTTCCAGACTGCCCCGTTCGCCGCGGGCGCACGGGCGCCTGCCACCCCGCGCGGCAGTGCCGATCTGGCACAGAAAATGCGCACCCCCCAACTGCCCAGCCCTGAGCAGGACTTACATGAGCGCCACTCAAGGGGCCTGGCGGACTCATGAACTCGTCTAGGTACCAAAATTCTCCAGTTCGGCGTTGGTGA
Source organism: Streptomyces ferrugineus (assembly GCF_015160855.1). Classification (NCBI taxonomy): domain Bacteria; kingdom Bacillati; phylum Actinomycetota; class Actinomycetes; order Kitasatosporales; family Streptomycetaceae; genus Streptomyces; species Streptomyces ferrugineus. The sequence continues at coordinate 6,444,388 of NZ_CP063373.1, forward strand.
CGGCGAGCCGACCGAGGCTGTGCTGATGTCGGCGCCAAGGAATGGCAGTTCCGGGGGTGTACCGGATGTTGCGAGAGCGCGAGGTGGCGCGCCCTCGGCCACATGGCCCGGCCACCGGGCGGCTCCTGACACGCCCGGCAGGTCGGTTTCGGCCAGGAACCATCAATCCCGGGCCGTCACGCATCAGCCGTCCCGCCTGAAGACATTTCCGCAGGACATGATCACGAAAGGCGACCGCTACCAGCAGCGAAGAATCCGCTGGTCAGCCCCGCCCCTGGCAGCCGACCACCGCCATTCAGTGCCTCTTCAGCGGCTCATCGGCCCGACTGTGCGCCGCGCCATCCCCATCCGCAAGGCGAACCAGCACGCGGACCTCACACAACCCTGACCAGCGGCAACAGGCTCAACAGCCTGAAAGGGTACGGATTCGACCCGGATTCGACCCGAGGGCCCCAGACTCCAAAACGAACAGCGGTTGACCTGCAGCGATGCTGATTCTTGCCGCTGTACCGAGCATCCACCGATAGAGAAGTATCGCAATTGAAACCAAGTGGGCATTATTGGGCGATTAACGCCACGCTGCGAGTAGTCGCACTCGCCGTCGCCGCCTCCGACTCCCCGGAGCGCGAACCGAATGGCCGCACCACGCGGCACTCCACTCTGGCGACTAGGGGTTGACAGAACAAGGCTCTGACCAGCCTCTTTATAGAAGTTCTTCCGCCTGACAGAAGCCGCCTTGCCGACCCGACGCAAGCCTCACGACCCTGATTCCAACCACGGCACGCGGGGCGACGACGCCCCGCCGACAGGGACGGGAACGCCATGCCGCACACGACTGCCTTCGCCAGGAACCAGTGGTACGTCGCCGCCTACAGCCATGAGGTCGGGCGCGAGCTGCTCGGACGGACCATCCTCGGGGAGACCCTCGTGCTCTACCGCACGGAGGAGGAGGGGACGCCGGTCGTGCTGCACGACCGCTGTGTGCACCGCCGCTACCCGCTGTCCGAGGCCCCGACCCGGCTGGACGGCGACCGTATCGTGTGCGGGTACCACGGGTTCACGTATGACACGACCGGCACGTGTGTGTATGTGCCGGGGCAGAAGCGGGTCCCGCGCACGGCGCGCGTGGCCTCCTACCCGGTCATCGAGCAGGACTCGCTGATCTGGGTGTGGATCGGGGACCCGGCGCTCGCCGACCCGCAGAGCATCCCGCGGGCCAAGCACCTCGACTCCCCGGGCTGGGTCACCGTGCGCGGCATGGAGCCCATCGACTGCGACTACGGCCTCCTCGTCGACAACCTCCTCGACCTGTCCCACGAGACCTACCTCCACGGTGGCTACATCGGCACCCCCGAGGTCGCCGAGACGCCGATCACCACCGAGGTCGACGAGGGGGCGGGAATCGTACGGGTGAGCCGGCACATGGACGACGCCGAGTGCCCGCCGTTCTACGCCAAATCGACCGGCATCGAGGGCCGGATCAACCGCTGGCAGGACATCGAGTACCACGCCCCGTGCCTGTATCTGCTGCACAGCCGCGTCGCCCCGGTCGGTGTGCTGCCCGAGCCGGACGGCAGCGACCCGGGCGGCTTCCACACCGAGATCACGTACGCCATCACGCCCGCCGGCGACGGCAAGGTGTACGACTTCTGGGCGGTCTCGCGGGACTGGGCGACGGACGACGCGGAGGTCACCGAGTTCATGCGCGCCAACAACCACACGGTTGTCATGCAGGACGTCACCGCCCTCAACCTGCTGCAGAAGACCCTCGGCACCGAGCGCCACGGCTACCAGGAGCTGAGCATCAACATCGACACCGGCGGCCTGGCCGCCCGCCGTATCCTCGCCCGGCTGGTCGAGGAGGGCGACAAGCCCGTGGAGAAGGTCCTGTGAGCACCAGTCCGACCGGCGAGATCTACCGCATCGACTGGCTGCCGGGCACCGACGTCCTGCACGGCACCTGTCACTGCGGCCGCGAGCACACCGCGCAGGACCCGGTGGAGATGTGGGAGTGGATGCTCGCCCACCCCCAGGGACATGAGTCACAAGGCCGTGAGTCACAAGGCCGTGAGTCGCAAGGAATCAGCTCATGACCGGCTACGAAGCCGAACTCGTCGTCGACGGCAGGGACCTGGCCGCCGACGGCGTCCTCGCCCTCACGCTGCGCCACCCGCTGGGCGAGCTGCTTCCCGCCTGGGAGCCGGGCGCCCATGTCGACGTCGTGCTGGGGCCGGAGCTGGAGCGGCAGTACTCGCTGTGCGGTGATCCGGCGGACCGCGGCGCCTGGCGGATCGCGGTGCTGCGGGAGCCGGACGGGCGGGGCGGATCCGCCCATGTGCACGAGCAGTTGGGGCCGGGCGACAAGGTGCGGGTGCGCGGTCCACGCAACCACTTCCGGCTGGAGCCCGCTTCCCGCTACCGCTTCATCGCGGGCGGCATCGGCATCACCCCGATCCTGCCGATGCTGGCCGCGGCGGAGGCGGCGGGCGCCGAGTGGACGCTGCTGTACGGCGGGCGTACGCGCCGGTCGATGGCGTTCACCGGGGAGTTGGCGCGGTACGGCGATCGGGTCACCGTCGCCCCGCAGGACGAGTGCGGACTGCTGGACCTGGCCTCGGTGCTGGACGACGTCCCCGACGGCACGCTCGTCTACTGCTGCGGTCCGGGTCCGCTGCTGGACGCGGTGGAGGAGCGGTGCCCGGCCGGGGTGCTGCACGTGGAGCGGTTCCAGCCGAAGGAGCAACCCGCCGGTGAGGACGGGGAGTTCGAGGTCGAGCTGGCGCAGAGCGGCCTGACGCTGACCGTCGCGCCGGGGGTCTCCGTGCTGGACACGGTGCGGGGGGCCGGTGTCGAGGTGCTGTACTCCTGCACCGAGGGCACCTGTGGGACCTGTGAGACCGACGTCCTGGACGGCACCCCGGACCACCGGGACTCCGTGCTCACGCCTCAGGAGCAGGAGAGCGGCGAGACGATGATGATCTGTGTGTCGCGGTGCCGGGGGAAGCGGCTGGTCCTGGATCTGTGATCTGTCCTCCTGGATCCGTGATCCGTCCTCCTGGATCTCTGATCCGTCCTCCCGGGTCTGTGATCCGTCCTCCCGGGTCTGTGATCCGCAGGTCCGCCTCGATCGCGGCGGCCGTCGCCAGCAGGGGCGGCAGCAGGTCGTGGCGCACCGAGTCGACGGTGTTGCGGCCGGCGTGCACGGCGATGTTGACGGCCGCGACCACCTCGCCGCCCCGGTCCCGCACCGGGGCGGCGACCGACCTGAGCCCCTCCTCCAGCTCCTGGTCGACGAGGGCGTAGCCCTGCCGGCGGACGCGGCGCAGCTCCGCCCGCAGCGCGTCCGGCGTGGTGAGGGTGCGCTCGGTCAGCGGCTTCAACTCGGCACGGCCGAGCAGTACTTCGACCTCCTCCTCCGGCCGGTGCGCGAGGATCACCCGGCCCACCGAGGTCACATGGGCGGGGAAGCGGGTGCCGACCGCGATGGACGCGGTCATGATGCGGCGGGTCGCCACCCGGGCGACGTACACGATGTCGTCGCCGTCCAGGACACAGAGCGACGACGACTCCCGCACCTGCGCGACGAGTCGCTCCAGATGCGGCTCGGCGATCTGCGGCAGGGTGTAGCCGGCGAGGTAGGAGTAGCCGAGTTCCAGCACGCGCGGGGTGAGCCGGAAGAGCCGGCCGTCCTGGTCGACGTAGCCGAGGTCGGCGAGGGTCAGCAGCAGTCGGCGGGCGGCGGCGCGGGTCAGGTCGCAGGTCTGGGCGACCTCGCTGAGCGTGCGCGCGGGATGGTCGGCGTCGAAGGAGCGGATGACGGCGAGGCCGTGTTCGAAGGACTTCACGAAGTGTGGTGCGCGAGCGTCGTCGGGCATCGCCACCTCCAGTTGTGTCGACAATGTTGTCGGCGAACCCATTGACCGGATTCGCTTGAGGCTTCTACCTTCCCGCTGAGCAACCTTGCGCACTACTGTGCGCCTTGCGCACAACCTGTCGGAACACCGCTGCACCCGTTGTCTGTACAGGAGGAGCCATGCGTCGTCTGTCCGCCGGTCTCGCCGCCGGCGCTTTGCTGCTCGTCGCGACGGCCTGTGGCTCGTCCGACGCCGGCTCGTCGGACGCGGGAGCGTCGTCCGGCGGGGTCACCACCGTCAAGGTCGGACTCATTCCGATCGTCGATGTCGCGCCGCTGTATCTCGGCCAGAAGAAGGGCTTCTTCGAAAAGCAGGGCCTGAAGCTGGAGTTCAGCATCGCTCAGGGCGGTGCGGCGATCGTGCCGGGGGTGGCGAGCGGCCAGTTCCAGTTCGGGTTCAGCAATGTGACGTCCCTGATGGTGGCCCAGTCCAACGGTGTCCCGGTGAAGGCGGTCGCCAACGGCATCGCGTCGACCGGCGTGGCGGGCAAGGACTTCGGTGCCCTCATGGTCAAGAAGGGCAGCGCGGTCAAGTCCGCGAAGGAGCTGGAGGGCAAGAAGGTCGCCATCAACACGCTGAAGAACATCAACGAGACCGCCGTACGGGAGTCGGTGCGGGGGGCCGGCGGCGACCCGGACAAGGTGGACTTCGTCGAGCTCCCCTTCGACCAGATGCCGGCCGCCCTCGACAAGAGCCAGATCGACGCCGCCATGGTGGTGGAGCCGGCGACCGCCACCATCAAGAGCCAGGGCGGCGTGGAGATCGCCTCACCCCTGGTGGACGTCGCACCGAACCTCACCGTGGCCATGTACTTCGCCTCCACGCAGTACGCCCAGCAGAACCCGGAGGTGGTGAAGAAGTTCCAGGACGCCACCGCCGAGTCCCTCGCGTACGCCGAGGCCCACCCCGACGAGGCACGGCAGATCGTCACGACGTACACCAAGATCCCGGCGTCGGTGCTGGAGCAGGTCACCCTGCCGAAGTGGCCGGCCGAGGCGAACCGCCCCGCCATCGAGGCCCTGATGAAGCTCGGCGAGGCGGACGGCCTGTTCAAGAAGACGCCCGACCTGGACGCGCTGCTGCCGTGAAGGGCGTGAACGTCGCACTCGGTGCGGCCGGTCTCGCGGCCTTCCTCGCCCTGGGCGAGGCGGTGCCGCGGCTCGGTCTGGTCAAGGAGGCCTACTTCCCACCGACCAGCCGGATCGCCGGAGCACTGGCGGACGAGGTCACCGACTCCGCCTTCTGGCAGGCGCTCGGCGACACCCTCACCGGCTGGGCACTGGGCCTGGCCATCGCGGTCTGCGCCGGTGTCGTCGCGGGCGTGGTCGTCTCGATCGTGCCGTATCTGCGCGAGGCGACGGCGTCCACCATCGAGTTCCTGCGTCCGATCCCGTCGGTGGCCCTGATCCCGCTGGCGGTGCTGCTCTACGGCACCGAACTGAGGTCGGTGCTCCTGCTGGTCGTGTACGCCTCCTTCTGGCAGGTGCTGATCCAGACCCTGTACGGCGTCCAGGACGTCGACCCGGTCGCCGAGGAGACGGCACGCAGTTACGGCCTCGGCACCTGGGCGCGGGTGCGCCATGTGCTGTGGCCGACGGCGCTGCCGTACGTCATGACCGGGGTGCGGCTCGCCGCGGCGGTGGCGCTGATCCTGGCGATCACCGCCGAACTCGTCATCGGCGCACCGGGGTTGGGCCAGCAGATCGCGGTGGCGCAGACCTCGCAGGCGGTGCCGGAGATGTACGCGCTGATCGTGGTCGCGGGGCTGCTGGGGCTGCTCATCAACGTCGGCGCGCGCACGGTGGAGCGGCGGGCGCTGGCCTGGCACCAGTCGGTGCGCGGGGAGGTGGCGGTGTGATCGGGCGCCTGCTGCTGAGGCTGCTGTTCGTCGTCGCGCTGCCCGTGGTGCTGGTCGCCGTGTGGTGGGCGGCGTCGGCCGGCAGCACGGACCCGTTCTGGCCGCCGCTGCGGACCATCCTCGACACCTTCCCGGAGGTGTGGACGGCCGACCGGCTGCGCACCGACGTCGTCCCGAGCATCCTGCGCCTCCTGGCGGGCTACGCCACGGCGGCCCTGGTCGGCGTCGCGCTCGGCACGGTCATCGGCTCGTACCGCACGGTGCGGGCGGTGTGCGAACCCGTCCTGGAGTTCCTGCGGGCCGTGCCGCCGCCGGTACTGGTGCCGGTCATCATGCTGTTCGCGGGCATCGGTGACGGCATGAAGATCGTCGTGATCGCGAGCGGCTGCGTCTGGCCGATCCTGCTCAACACCGTGGAGGGCGTGCGCGCGGTCGACTCGGTGATGCTGGAGACGGCCCGCTCCTACGGCGTCACCGGCCTGGCCCGACTGCGCCATCTGGTGCTGCGTTCGGCGAGCCCGCAGATCTTCGCCGGGCTGCGCCAGGCGTTGTCCATCGGCATCATCCTGATGGTCATCAGCGAGATGTTCGCCGCCAACAACGGCATCGGCTTCACCGTCGTGCAGTTCCAGCGCAGCTTCGCGATCCCCGACATGTGGACCGGCATCCTCGTGCTCGGCCTGCTCGGCTTCCTGCTCTCCGTCGTCTTCCAACTGGTCGAGCGCCGGGTGCTCGGCTGGTACCACGGTCTGCGCGCGACCACCCGGCGGTCCTGAGTGAACTTCGTGAAGGGGCAGTCCATGCTCGACGTACGCGGCCTGAAGAAGGTCTACGAGGGGTCAGGGCGCCGGGTGGAGGCGGTGCGGGACCTCACCTTCACCGTGGACGCGGGGGAACTGGTCTGTCTCGTCGGCCCGTCGGGCTGCGGCAAGACGACCCTGCTGAAGTGCATGGGCGGCCTGCTCTCCCCGACGAGCGGCGAAGTGCTCCTGGAGGGACGGAAGGTGAGCGGGCCGCCGCCCGGGATGGCGTTTGTCTTCCAGGAGTACGGGCGCAGTCTCTTCCCCTGGATGCGGGTCGGCGAGAACGTCGAACTACCCCTGAAGCAGAAGGATTTGGGCAAGTCACGGCGCCGGGAGCTGGTGCGGGACGCGCTGGAGTCGGTCGGCCTCGAGGATGCCGTCGGGGCGTATCCGTGGCAGCTGTCCGGCGGTATGCAGCAGCGGGTCGCCATCGCGCGGGCGCTGGCGTACGAGCCCCATGTGCTGCTGATGGACGAGCCGTTCGCGGCGGTGGACGCGCAGACGCGGGCCGATCTGGAGGATCTGGTCCGGGGGCTGTGGCGGGAGCGCGGCATCACGATCCTGTTCGTCACCCACGACATCGACGAGGCCGTCTACCTGGGCGAGCGGGTCGTCGTGCTGTCCGCCTCCCCCACCGTCGTACGGGAGCAGCTCAAGGTCGACCTGCCCGCCGAGCGCGACCAGTTGCACACCCGTGTGGACCCGCGCTTCGCCGAGCTGCGCACCCACGTGTACGAGCAGATCCAGGCGGCGAAGCGCGGGGACGGCCCGCAGGACGCGGTCACGAAGTCGGATACGCCTCCACCTCGCTGAACTGTCCGGCCGGCCAGCCGGTGTTGGCGCTGACCGACAGCCGCAGATACCGCAGGCCGGCGCTGCCGGGCAGGGACACGGTGGCGGTGTTGCTGGGGTGCGCGCACCCCAGGCCGAGGACGGCGGAAGCTTCAGCACCAGTCGCCGGACCGCCTCGGTCGAGCCGAGGTCGATGGTCAGGGACTGCGGGAAGGCGTTGTTGGTGGACTCCCAGTAGCTGTCCGCGTCGCCGTCGACCGCCTTGCCCGGCGTGTAGACGTCCTGGGAGCCGGTGGCGGTGGCCGGGCGGCCCTTGGCGAGGTTGCGGTCGGGGTCGGGGTTGCCCTGGCCGGGCTGCGGCCAGGTCGAGCAGTCGGACCAGGTGCCGGCCCAGCCGGAGTTGCCGCCGCCGTCGGTGAGGGTGAAGGTGCCGGAACCGGACGGGTAGGGGCAGTTGTAGACACCGGTGGCGCCGACGCCGGTGGCCGTGACGTCGCGGAAGGCGGCGGCGCCCTGGGTCTCGGCCTGGACGACGACGGTGCCGGTGTCGCTCACGGTGGCGCCGTCGACGGTGATGTTCCTGGCCGCATGGCCGCGCCCGCCGCCCGACACGAACTCGAAGGCGCTGTAGGGCTGTCGGTGATGGTGGTGTCGGTGATGCGGACGTTGGCCTCGATGGCGCTGTCGTAGGAGTCGACCCGAGGGCCGACCACCGCCACTGGCATGATCCTGACAGTTCTGTGGGTGTGCTGATCCCTTCGAGCACCTGGAGGAACGTGGCCGACGGGGCTGGACCAAGCTCGAGTGCGTGGGCCCGGGTGCGTCGGCGTCTACTTCGCCGCCCACAGTCCCCGGACGTGTCCCAGATGGCGGGTCATGACCTCGCGTACGGCCTTCTCGTCGCGGGCGGTGAGCGCGTCGAGGAGTTCGAGGTGCTCCTCGGCGGAGGCCAGCAGTCGGCCGGCTTCCATGAGCGCGGTGAGGCCGTACAGCCGGGAGCGCTTGCGGAGGTCGCCGACGACCTCGACGAGGTGGGCGTTGCCGGCGAGGGCGAGCAGGCCGAGGTGGAAGCGGGTGTCGGCCTCGACGTACGCGATGAGGTCGCCGGAGACGGCGGCCTGGACGATCTCCCGGGCGGCCGGGCGCAGCGCCTGGAGGGAGACCTCGTCGGCGGTGCGGGCCAGCTCCACCACCGTGGGGATCTCGATGAGCGCCCGGATGTGGGTGTACTCGTCGAGCTGCTTCTCGGAGACCGCGGTGACCCGGAAGCCCTTGTTGGGGACGGTGTCGACCAGGCCCTCCTTGACCAGGTCCAGCATGGCCTCGCGCACCGGGGTCGCCGAGACGCCGAAGCGGGCGGCGAGCGTCGGCGCCGAGTACACCTCGCCCGGGAGCAGCTCCCCCGCGATCAGCGCGGCCCGCAGGGCATCGGCGACCCGCTCCCGGTAGCTGCTCTTCTTGCCGCCCAGGGTGGGCAGCGCGGGGGCGGCTGCGGTGGACGGGGCGCCGGTGCGCTGGGCGGCCATGCGGTGTCTCCTAGCTGGTGCGATGCCGCGTGCCTGTGCGGAGCACGCCGGGGTGGTGCGAGGTCGCGGGACGCGGGCGCAGGTGCAGGTGCAATGTCACGCGGTACCACCATTATCCTCAGCGCCGGCGGCCGCGCGGCACCCCTCCCCGGAACCGGCGCACGAGCCCGGTCCTACAGCACGAACCCGGCCGGGAACGGATCCGACGGATCGAGCAGGTACTGCGCGGTCCCGGTGACCCACGCGCGGCCGGTGAAGCTGGGCAGGACGGCCGGGCGGCCCGCGACCTCGGTGGTGCCGAGGAGCCGGCCGGTGAAGTGGGTGCCGATGAAGGACTCGTTGACGAACTCGGTGTGCAGCGGGAGTTCGCCGCGCGCGTGCAGCTGGGCCATGCGCGCGCTCGTGCCCGTTCCGCAGGGCGAGCGGTCGAACCAGCCCGGGTGGATCGCCATCGCGTGCCGGGAGCGGCGGGCGGTGGCGCCGGGGGCGAGAAGGTGGACGTGGTGGCAGCCGCGGATGGACGCGTCCTCGGGATGCACGGGCTCCTCCTCGGCGTTGATCGCCGCCATGAGGGACAGGCCCGCCTCGAGGATGTCGTCCTTGCGGGAGCGGTCGAAGGGCAGCCCGAACTGCTCCAGCGGCAGGATGGCGTAGAAGTTGCCGCCGTATGCCAGGTCGTATGTCACCGTGCGCCCGTCGGCCAGGGTGATCTTGCGGTCGAGGGCGACCGAGAAGGACGGCACGTTCTGCAGGGTGACCGCCTTCGCGGCGCCGTCCTCGACCGCGACCTCCGCGACGACCAGGCCCGCCGGGGTGTCGAGCCGGATCGTGGTGACCGGCTCGACGACCTCGACCATGCCGGTCTCCACCAGCACGGTCGCCACGCCGATCGTGCCGTGCCCGCACATCGGCAGATAGCCGGAGACCTCGATGTAGAGCACGCCCCAGTCGCAGTCGGGGCGGGTGGGCGGCTGCAGGATGGTGCCGCTCATCGCGGAGTGGCCGCGCGGCTCGTTCATCAGGAGCTGCTTGATGTCGTCTCGGTGCTCACGGAAGTACAGCCGCCGCTCGTTCATGGTCGCGCCGGGGATGGTCCCGATCCCGCCGGTGATCACGCGGGTGGGCATGCCCTCGGTGTGCGAGTCGACGGCGTGCAGGACGAGTTTGCTGCGCATCGAAACCGGTCTCCCTTGCGGTTACGCGAGCCCTGCGGCGACGGCCTTCTCCGTGGCGGCGCGGATCGCCGCCTCCTGCTCGGGCAGCAGCGGCACCCGCGGTGGACGACAGCGTCCCCCGTGGCGGCCGACGATGTCCATGGAGAGCTTGATCGCCTGCACGAACTCGACCTTGGAATCCCAGCGCAGCAGCGGGTGCAGCTGCGCGTAGAGCCGCTTGGCGGTGTCCAGGTCGCCGCCGACTGCCGCCCGGTACAGCTCCGCGCCGGCCCTCGGCAGCGCGTTCGGGTAGCCGGCGACCCAGCCCTTGGCGCCGGCGATCGCGAGCTCCAGCAGGACGTCGTCGGCGCCGATCAGCAGATCGAGTTCCGGAGCGAGTTCGGCGAGCTGGTAGGCGCGCCGGACGTCGCCGGAGAACTCCTTGACCGCCTGGATGTATCCCTCGCCGTGCAGCTTGGCGAGCAGTTCGGGGACGAGGTCGACCTTGGTGTCGATGGGGTTGTTGTACGCCACGACCGGGATGCCGGCCCCCGCGACCTCCTCGTAGTGGGCGAGGACGGAACGCTCGTCGGCGCGGTACGCGTTCGGCGGCAGCAGCATCACGGACGTACAGCCCGCGTCCCGGGCCTGCTCGGCCCAGCGCCGGGACTCGGCGGAGCCGTAGGCGGCCACACCGGGCATGACCCGCGATCCGCCGATCGCGGCGACGGCCGTATGAACGACCTTGGCCCGCTCTTCGGGGGTGAGCACCTGGTACTCGCCGAGGCTGCCGTTCGGTACGACACCGTCACAGCCGTTCTCGACGAGCCAGGCGCAGTGCTCGGCGTACTTGCCGTGGTCGACGCGGAGGTCGTCGTCGAGCGGGAGGGCGGTGGCGACCAGGACGCCGCGCCAGGGACGGTTCTCGGTGGTGGTCATGGGGATTCCCTCTCAGTGACGTGTGACATGTTATTGGCGGGGCAACGGCAGCCGTGGTTACGGCGGTGGTTCGTCGTCCCCGCTCTCCCCGGCCCGCGCCAGCACGCCGAGCGGTACCGGCCGGGCGAAGGGCCGACGGGCCGGTGCGAGCCGGCACCCGGCGAGCCCGGCGACGGCCGGTCCGCACACCCGGCCCTGGCACCAGCCCATGCCGGCCCGGGTCAGCAGCTTCACGGTCCGCGTGTCTCCGGCGCCCAGCTCGGCCACGGCCGCACGGATCGCACCGCCGGTGACCTCCTCGCAGCGGCAGACGACGGTGTCGTCGGTGATCTGCTCGGCCCAGTGCGCCGGCGGCGTGTACACGGAGTCCAGCGCCGCGAAGAAGACGCGCAGTCGCGTACGGGCCCTGGCGGCGGCCGCCCACTCGGCCGGGTCGGGCCGCGTCCCGCGCAGCCGGGCGGCGGCCGAGCGCCCGGCGATGTGCCCCTCGGCGAGCGAGAGCGCCGCGCCTCCGATGCCGGTCGTCTCCCCCGCGGCCCAGACGCCGGGCACGTCGGTGCGCTGCTCGTCGTCCACGTGCACGCGGAGCCCGTCGAGGCGGCAGCCGAGGGTCTCGGCGAGGTCGGTGTGCGGGAGCATGCCGTGGCCGACGGCGAGGGTGTCGCAGGGGATGCGTCGACCGGTGCCGGGCCTGACCCGCCCGTCGGCGTCGAGCGCGGCGACGGTCACGGCCTGAAGCCGCTCGGTGCCGTGCGCCTCGACGACGGTGTGCCGGTTGAGGAGCCGCACCCGGTGGCGCAGCAACCGGGCCATGTACCGCGCCCCTTCGGCGATCTTGCCGGGCTGGGCCGCCAGCGCGCGGGTGCGCCGTGCCAACGCCTTCGGATCGGCGGACTCGACGAGGGCCGCCACTTCGACTCCGGCCGCGGCGAGACCGGTGGCCACCGGAAGCAGCAGCGGTCCGGTGCCGGCGACGACGGCGGTGCGCCCGGAGGTCGCGAGGCTGCCCTTGAGCATCGCCTGGGCGCCGCCCGCCGTGACGACGCCGGGGAGGGTCCAGCCGGGGAAGGGCAGCACCTTCTCGTATCCACCGGTGGCCAGCAGCACCGCGTCGGCGCGCACCTCGGCCGGTTCCTCCTGCTCGGGGCCGAGCAGGGCGTGCACGGTGAAGTCGCCGCCGGGCCGGCGCTCGACGAACCAGACGTGATGGTCCGTCACATGCCTTACGGCGCCGGCCTTCACGTGGGCTTCGAACCCGTTCCTCAGTCGCTCCCACGTCCGCCACTGGTGATGCAGGGCCTGGGGCCGGTGGGCGCGCAGTGCGCCGGCCGGCTGCCGGTAGAACTGGCCGCCCGCCTCCGCCGCCGAGTCGAGCAGGGTGACCCGCACGCCTCGGGCCGCGGCGGCGACGGCCGCGGCGAGTCCGGCGGGCCCCGCGCCGATCACGGCGAGGTGCGGGGCCGCCGTACGGTCGCGGTCGCGGTCAGTCATCGTGCCCCGTCCCCTCCTGCGTCCGGATCGCGTCGCCGGGGTGCACGGGCACCAGGCAGGCGCGCTGGTTCGGGCGGTCGTTGACGGTGATCAGGCAGTCGAAGCAGACGCCGATGCCGCAGAAGACACCGCGCGGGCGGCCCTCGCCCCGGGTGGTGCGCCAGGAGGTGACCCCGGCCGACCAGAGCGCGGCGGCGACCGTCTGGCCGGGCAGTGCCTCGATCTCGCGGCCGTCCAGGGTGACCGTGAAGGCCGGGCCCGGGTGGGCGTCGGCGAGCTCCAGAGGGGTTCTCATACGGCCTCCTCGGCGAAGCGGTCGGGGCGGAACGGGGTCAGGTCCAGGTCGGGGGTCTTCGCGGTCAGTGCCTGTGCGATCAGGTGGCCGGTGCCGGTGGCGAGCCCGATGCCGGCGCCCTCGTGGCCGCAGGCGTGGTGCAGCCCTGGCACGCGGGGGTCGGGGCCGATGGCGGGCAGGTGGTCCGGCATGTAAGGGCGGAATCCCAGGTACGAGCGCATCGCGCGCACGTCCGCCAGGAACGGGAACAGCCGGGTCGCGCCCGCCGCCAGTGCCCGTACGACGGGCAGGGAGAAGGTCCGGTCGAAGCCGACGCGTTCCCGGCTGGCGCCGATCAGGATCGGGCCCGCCGCCGTGCCCTCGACGACCGGCGAGGTCTGCAGCGCGGCCGAGTCGCTGGCCACGTCGGCCACGTAGTCGGCGGCGTACACCTTGTGGCGGACCCTGCGCGGGAGGGGCTCGGTGACCAGGACGAAGCCCCGGCGCGGGAGGACGGGGAGGTGGACGCCCGCGAGGGCGGCGAGGTCGCCGCCCCAGGTGCCGGCCGCGTTGACGATCGCCGGGGCGTGGATGTCGCCCCGGTCCGTGCGCACCCCGCGCACCGCGCCGTCCGGGGTGCGCAGGAGGTCCGTCACCGTCCGGCCGGTGAGCAGGCGGGCGCCGGAGGCGCGGGCGAGGTGGGCGGCGGCCAGGGCGGGCATGACCTGGCAGTCCTGGGGGTAGTGGACGCCGCCCGGCAGGCCCGGCGCGAGATGGGGTTCGAGGGCGTACAGGGTGTCGCCCGCGACCGGTTCGGCGACGACTCCGGCGGCGCGCTGGGCGTCGGCGAACCGCTCCAGCGCCGTGAGTCCGCCCGGGGACGAGGCCACGACGACGCCGCCCTTCGCCTCGTACTCGATCGCCGCGCCGAACTCCCGCGCCAGCTCGGCCCACAGGCGCCCGGACAGCAGCGCGAGGTCGAGCTCCGGGCCGGGTTCCTTGTCGGAGACGAGGAGGTTGCCCTCGCCGGCGCCGGTCGTGCCGCCGGCCACCGGGCCGCGGTCGACGAGGGTCACGTCGAGGCCCGCCCGGGCCGCGTACAGCGCGCACGCCGCGCCCACCATCCCGGCTCCGACGACCACGACGTCGCAGGTCAGTCGCTCACTCACGTCAGTACTATGTCACACACCACTAGCGGGGGGAATGGTGCGACGTCGAGATGTCGCGGATGCCCTCGGGCAACGGAGATCGCCGGGCCGACGGGGCGCCGTCGACGACCTGAACGCCGACGGTGCCCCGTTCAGTCCTCGGTGGCCGGCACCACGCGCAGATGGGCCGTGCCATGGCGCGGCCCGCGCGTCCGGGGCCGGTCGCGGCGCAGTTCGCGCAGCACCAGCGTCAGCCGGGTGTAGCCCATCTCCCGCAAGGTCGCGGGCGTCTCGTCGACGACCCGGCACTCGGTGGCGCCCCAGCGCGGGTCGGGGTGCAGCAGCGGGCGTACGGCGCCGTCCTGGGCGACGGCGCGCTCGCCGACCGCGCGGATCCAGTGCGGCAGGCCCTGCCGGTAGGCGGCCTCCATGATCGGGTCCTGGGCGATCTCCCGGCGGATGGCCTGCAGCCCGCGGTCATGGCCGTGCCGCTCCACGGCGGCCGCGAACTGGGCGAGCATCGGCAGGCACCAGCTCGACTCGTGCTCGCCGAGGACGGTGCTCGCGTCCGGGTGGAAGAGCACGAATCTGAGGAAGTTGTCGCCGGGCATGGCCGTCGGATGCGGGCCCACGCCGCGGAAAAGTGACGTGAAAGCGGTGTTCGTCAGAACGACGTCCCAGCGGCGGTCGAGCACGACGGACGGGAAGGGCACGGCCTCCACGAGCGCGGCGTAGTCCCGCAGATATGCCTGGGCCTCGGGGCTCTCGGGGACGGGTCGCAGTGCGGATCGCTGTCCACCTGCCTGAAATGCCATCGGGAGGTCACCCCTCTTGCCTATGCGGCCTTCACGCGGCGCCCCGATCCTGCTGCCCTCGCCGGAGCCGTGTCAACTATCGTGGCATTTCGTGCCTGTTGACGGCTGAAATTGGCCACAGTTGTGGCGAGACCTGGATGTGAGTTCGAACTACCCGGTAATCTCCGTCGAGTTCACGGGAAGGGCTTGTGAGAAGCCTGTGAGAGACGTAGGAGATCTGTCGGTGACGGATGGCTTCGAGGGTCCGGGCGCCACGCCGACGGCAGCGCTGCCGGCCGTCGTCGCCCGTGTCACCGCGCTCGCCGACCGGCTCGGCGTGCCGCACGCGGAGGTCTTCCACACCGGCCGCCTGTCCGTCGCCTGTGGCGTCCCGGAACCGGTGGTCAAGGCCCTGCTCGGCGGCCGCCCCGCGGGGGAGCCCGATGTGCAGGCCCGGTTCCTCCAGCGGCTGGACCTGCTGCGCCGCACCCGACTGAAGCCGAACGGCCGCAAGTACACCCAGCAGGAGATCGCCGACGGCGCGGGCATGTCCCGGCAGCAGGCCGGCGCCCTGATCAACGGCGACCGGCGCCCGACGATGGAGCACTGTGACGCCATCCAGCGCTTCTTCCGGGTGCACGCCGGCTTCCTCACGGCCGAGGATCCCGAGGCGCTCGCCGGCGCCCTGCAGCGCACCGAGCAGGACCTGCTCCAGAAGCTCGCGGAGCGTGAGGCGGCCCAGGCCGCCGAGGACCCGCTGGAGAAGCTCCTCCAGGACCACGGTGTGCGCGGCATCGCCTGGCGGGCCGCCCAACTGCCCACCGACCAGCATCGCGACAAGGTCGCGGAGTGGCTGGACATGCTCCTGGAGAGCGTCAAGCGACCCGAGTCGTGATCCGGGGAGAACGGGAGATCTGTGGGCATCGCCAGGGAAATGCGCCGTCTGTGCGGCGAGTTGGTCACGGAGCTGACGCTCCCCGCGCCCGCGGCGCCCGAGAAGCTGTACGGGGCGCTGTGCGACGCGATGAGCAGACGCCGCGGCCGGCCCGTCCACTTCCGTACGGCCGCCTTCCCGCCCGGCACGGCCAGCGGGCTGTGGCTCGACATGACCGACCAGGACCTCGTGGTGATCGAGGAACGCACCGCGCCGGATCACCAGTTGGTGATCCTCGGCCATGAGCTGTGGCACATGAAGGCCGGCCACTGCACCCACAGCATCGAGGGCGCCACGGTGGCGGCCCGGCTCCTGAACGACGACGCCGACCTGCGGTCCACGGTCCTGAAGGTCGCCGCCCGCAGCCGCTTCGACGAGGCCGAGGAGAAGGAGGCCGAGAGCTTCGGCCTGCTCCTGGCCAGCAAGTGCCGCACCTGGCTGGCGTACTCGTCGGTGCGGGGCCGGCGGGATCACCTGGCGGGTCGGATCGAGGCGTCCCTGGGGTATCTGGGGCCACAGGGCTGACCCGGCGGCATACCCCCGCTCGGGTGTCCGACAGCGGTGGTCGGGCCCGATTGTCAGTGGTGCGCGGCAAGCTGGTGGTGCGCCCTCATGTGCGGGGCGTGACGCGATGACGCCGACTTGGGGAGAGCCGACCGATGCCCACTGCCGTACTGACCGATCGTGAGCGCACCGCGGTCCAGGCCTATCTGCGGCTGTTGCACACCGTACGAGCCGCGTTCGACGGTCCGCCCGGGAAGGGCCGACCACCGGTGGTGCCGCCCAGCGTGCTCGCCGAGGCGGAACAGGCGCTGGCGGACGCGGGGCTGGCGGGCAACGAGGAGGAGTTCTTCCGGCTGCTGAAGGGCTGGTGCCCGGCGGAGCCTTAGTGGTCTCCCGGCGCGACGGGGGCTCAGGTGTGCGGCACGCTCACCGCTGACGCCACCAGCCCCCGCTGGACCGTCCACCGGCCCTCGAAGACGTCGATCCGGCGGCCGCCCACCCACGGGCCGGGCACCAGGAGCCGGGCTCGCAGGCCGCCGCTGTGCCGTTCACCGGGGTCGGCGAAGACGTCGATCTCGGCCTCGGTGAAGTCCAGCCACTGTCCGGTGAGGGGGAACCACGCCTTGTAGACGGACTCCTTGGCGCTGAACAGCAGCCGGTCCCAGTGGACGCCGGGGTGCTCGGCGGCCAGTCGGCGCAGCCGGTCCGTCTCGGCGGGCAGGGCGACGGCGGGCAGCACGCCCTCCGGGAGCGTCTGGTGGGGTTCGGCGTCGATGCCGAGGGAGGCCAGCTCGGCGGCGCGGACCAGCGCGGCGGCGGCGTAGTCGTCGCAGTGGGTCATGCTGCCGACCAGTCCGGCCGGCCAGCCGGGGGCGCCGCGCTCGCCGGGCACGATCGGCTGCGGCGGCACGCCGAGCTTCTCCATGGCGCGGCGCGCGCAGAGGCGTACGACGGCGAACTCCCGGCGGCGCTTGTCGACCGCCCGGGCGACGACCGCCTCCTCCTCGGGGTACAGCGACGCGGTCGCGGCCTCGTCGTCGTGGCCGTACGCCTCGACGGTGACCACCGGCTCCGGCAGCAGTTCCTCGATCAACGCGCCCCGTCCTCCCTGGGCAGAATCCGGCGCAGCCGGCCCGGCGGGTCCGGTCGCTTGCGCCACTCGCGGGGGTACCCCACGGAGACCTCCTCGAAGCGGACGCCCTGGTGCCAGGTGGTCCGCGGGATGTGGAGGTGTCCGTAGACCATGGTCTCGACCCGGAATCTGCGATGCCAGTCCGCGGTCAGGCGGGTGCCGCACCACATGGCGAACTCGGGGTACCAGAGCACGTCCATCGGGTGCCGGTCCAGCGGGTAGTGGTTGACGAGGACGGTGGGCAGGTCCTCGGGCAGGGCGGCGAGCCGGCGCTCGGTCTCGGCGACCCGGGCCTCGCACCATGCCTCGCGGGACGGGTACGGGTCGGGGTGCAGCAGGTACTCGTCGTTGCACACGATGCCGGTCCCGTGCGCGTACTCCAGTCCTTCCTCCTTGGTGGTGCAGCCGGAGGGCAGGAAGGAGTAGTCGTACAGCAGGAACAGCGGCGCCACCGCGACCGGGCCGCCGGGGCCGTCCCAGACGGGGTAGGGGTCCTCGGGCGTGGTCACGCCGAGTTCCCGGCACAGGTCGACCAGGTGTTCGTAGCGCTCGACGCCGCGCAGGGTGATCGAGTCCTTGGGGTGGGTCCACAGCTCGTGGTTGCCGGGTGCCCAGACGACCTTGCGGAAGCGGCCGGCGAGTGTCTTGAGGGCCCAGCGGATGTCGGCGACGGTCTCGGCCACGTCGCCGGCGACGAGCAGCCAGTCGTCGTCGGACCCGGGGCGCATCCGCTCGACGAGGGCGCGGTTCTCCTCGTAGCCGATGTGCAGGTCGCTGATGGCCAGCAGCTGTCCGGCACCGCCGGCCGTCGACGTCACCCCGCGCCCCTTTCGATCACCCTGAACGATCACACGAATGAAACCACGAGAACACACGGCGCATGGCCGGTACAAGGCCGGATCGCGTCGTCGCCGGGCCGGGGGAAGAGACGGTCAGGAAGGATCCGCAATTCCGTAACACGTACGTTGCACGGGTTGCCCCTTCAAACCCGTATGATCGCCCCAACACCACTGCTCTGAACGTCCCCCTCGCAAGGGGCGATTTGGTGTCCCTCCAACCACCCTGCCCGGGCACGGGCCTGCTTCGCCCTGCCCGCGAACCCCGAAAGGACGGCCCTGCATGGTCTCTCGCGTACGCGTCTGGCTCAACCGCACGTACGCGGAGAACGTGTTCTTCATGGATCAGCTGCGACGAAATCCCAGCGATCGGGCCGTAGAGATCCATGCCACGCACGGGGACGCCGACTCGCCCGTGCTGGCCGCCGCCGACACCGCCGACATGGAGCCGGAGGGCCTGTCCCCGGCCGGGTACGTGGAGTACGCCCTCGCCCAGTGCCGGCGCCGCGGCATCGATGTGTTCGTGCCCCGGCTGCACCAGTCGGCGATCGTGGCGCACCGGGCGGAGTTCGAGGCGATCGGCACGGCGCTGCTCGCGCCGCCGCCGCAGGCCGTGGCGGTGTTCCAGGACAAGGTGATCGCCTACGAGGCCGTGCAGGCGATCGGGGTGCCGGTGCCGCCGTGGTGGCGGGTGCGCAACGCCGATGAACTGGTCGCGGCGGTCGAGGAGTTGGAGGCCGCGGGACACAAGGCCTGCTTCAAGCCGGCGTCCGGTGCGGGCGGGGTGGGCTTCCGCGTCATCACACGCGCCCCCTTCTCGCTTCTGCACCTCAGCGGGTTCCCGACGCCGTATGTGCAGCTGGATCTGGTGCTGGACGCGCTGCGGCGCACCGACGAGCCGGTGGACTGGCTGGTGATGCCTCGGCTGGAGCAGCCGGAGGTGTCGGTGGACTGTCTCACCGGGCCGGACAACCGGGTGCGGCTGGCCATCGGCCGGATCAAGAACGGCCGCCGACGCGGGTTCACTCTGCAGGAGCAGTGGCTGAAGCCGGCGCGGCTGATCGCCGAGGGGTTCGGGCTGCACTACCTGTCGAACATCCAGTTCCGGATGTTCGGGGACACGCCGGTGCTGATGGATGTCAACACGCGGCCGGCGGGCGGGTTGCACCAGCTGTCGCTGTGCGGGGTCAACGTGCCGTGGCTGGCTGTGCAGTTGGCGCTCGGCGAGGACCAGGGCGAGGTGGTTCCGCCCTTCCTCGGCCAGGACTACACGGTGGTCTCGGGTCCGCGGCAGCTCAGGCCGGTGTCCATTCCGCAGCAGCGGGCCGAGGAGACGGAGCCGCTGCTGCCGGTGGTTCCGGCGCCCGCACCGGCCGAGTCGGTCGAGAGCGGGACGGCCCAGGCACTGCCGCTCTGACGCACCTCCGGCAGGACCAATCCCGGCGTCAACGCTTGACAGCGGGATTGGTCCATACCAACTTGGTCTGCGCACCTCTCATGCACCTGTGCACTCCCGAACACCCCACTTTTCCCAGGGAGATCACGTGCGCAACCCACCTCTCAGACGCCTCAGACGTCGACTTCTCGCCCTGCTCGGCTCCGCCGCTCTGGCCGTCACCGGAGCCGTCGCCCTCCCCGGTACCGCCCACGCGGCCAACGTCCTCGCCAACCCCGGCTTCGAGTCGGGCGCCCTCTCCCCCTGGTCCTGCTCCGGCAGTCTCGGCTCGGTGGTCTCCTCCCCCGTGCGCACCGGATCCAAGGCCCTCGCGGGCGCGGTCGGTTCGAGTGACATCGCCAAGTGCAGCCAGACCGTCTCCGTCCAGCCGAACACGTCGTACGCCCTCAGCGGCTGGGTGCGCGGCTCCTACGTCTACCTCGGTGTGGACGGCGGTGCCTCGACCTGGACCTCGTCCCCCTCGGCGTACAGCCGGCTGTCCCTGTCCTTCACGACCGGTGCCTCCCAGACCCGTGCCACCGTCTACGTCCACGGCTGGTACGCCCAGGGCACCTACCACGCCGACGACATCAGTCTCGACGGTCCCGGTGGCGGCGGCCCGGACAACCAGGCGCCCAGTGCTCCGGGCAGCCTGCGGTCCACCGCGAAGACCTCGTCCAGCGTGTCACTGGCGTGGAACGCCTCGTCGGACAACGTGGGGGTCACCGCGTACGACGTCTACAGCGGGTCGAACCGGGTGCTCACCGTCTCCGGTACGAGCGCCACGGTCGGCGGGCTCGCGGCGAGCACCCCGTACACCTTCACGGTGAGGGCGCGGGACGCGGCCGGGAACACCTCGCCCGCCTCCAACGCCGTCACCGTCACGACGGATACGGGCGGCGGTGGCGGCACCGGCTTCAAGCAGGCGGCGCCGTATCTCTACCTGCGCTGGGGCGATCCGCCGAGCGCGACCTCGGTGATGAGCGCGACCGGCGTCAAGTGGTACACCATGGCGTTCATCCTGTCCTCCGGGGGCTGCAACCCGGCCTGGGACGGACAGCGCCCGCTCACCGGCGGGAACGACCAGAGCGTCATCGACTCCATCCGTTCCGCGGGCGGTGACATCGTCCCCTCGATCGGTGGCTGGAGCGGTAACAAGCTCGGGCCGAACTGTTCGAGCGCCGAGGCGCTGGCGGGGGCGTATCAGAAGGTCATCGACGCCTACGGGCTGAAGGCGATCGACGTCGACATCGAGAACACGGACGAATTCGAGAACGCGACCGTGCAGGACCGGATCCTGGGCGCCCTGAAGATCGTCAAGGCGAACAATCCGGGGCTGCGGACCGTCCTCACCTTCGGCACCTCGACGACCGGGCCGACGTACTGGGGCAACCGGCTCATCGAGCAGGCCAAGGCGCTGAACGCCGGCATCGACGTGTTCACGATCATGCCGTTCGACTTCGGCGGCGGCGCCGACATGTACGGCAACACCGTGAACGCGACGGAGGGGCTGAAGAACAAGCTGAAGTCCACCTTCGGGTGGGACGACGCGACCGCCTACGCCCACATCGGCATCTCCGGCATGAACGGCCTGTCCGACCAGCAGGAGCTCACCTCGCCCGCGACCTGGACGCGGATCCGCGACTGGGCGAACTCCCACCACATCGCCCGGCTCGCCTTCTGGTCGGTCAACCGCGACCGGCCCTGCCCGGGCGGCGGTGTGACGAGCAACTGCTCCGGAATCAGCCAGAGCGACTGGCAGTTCACGTCCATCACGGCCGGGTTCACCGGCTGAGGCCAGGTTCACCCTCGCCGGGAGAGATTCCCCGAAGAATTTTTCCCGGGAGGGTGTATCAGGGCGCCGAACGCGCGCTCATACGAGTGAAGGGCAACGGGGGAAGCACGGGGGAACGCACCACCACGGGGGAAGCACGGGGGATTTCGGGTCGGCCGACCGCCGTCACGGGGCGGCGGCCGACCGGCCCGAAACAATCAGGCCCCGGGGTCAGAAGCGGCCCGAGCCTCGGTAGAGCTCCAGCTCACCGTCCAGTTCGAGCGCGAGAACGGTCGCGTACGGGTCGAGGTCGGCCGCGGCCGGCGGGTCGATCCACAGCACGCCGACCGCCTCGTGCAGTCCGCCCACCACCCGATGGCCCAGTTCCGTCCCCTTACCGAGCACGGTGACCCGCCGGACCGCCGTCGCCAGGCCCCGGACGCCGATCTCGGCGCGCGGGACGTCGAACAGGGTGAGATACAGGGTGCGGCGGTCCGCGGAGAGGGTGCTCGGCCCGTAGTGGTGCCCGGCGGGCAGCCCGCGCACCGTCCCGTACACCGCCTCCGCGTGCCCCCGGATCCACTCCCCCAGGCCCTCCAGGCGCTCGACCTGTGGCTGCGGGATGGTGCCGTCCTCCATCGGGCCGACGTCGAGCAGCAGGTTGCCGCCCCCACCGATGGTCTCGGTGAAGTGGCGGATGAGCTGGGCGAGGGACTTGTGGTTCTGGTCGTGGTGCTGGTACCCCCACGAGTCGTTGATCGTCAGGCACAGCTCCCACGGCCCGTCCGGAGGCACGATGGGCGCGCCCTGTTCGGGGGTGGCGTAGTCGCCCTCGCCGAGCATGCGCGCGTTGAAGACGACATGCGGCACGTACGACCGGATGAGCGCGGCGAGTTCGGGGATGCGCCACTGCTCCTCGCTGCGGT
Organism: Streptomyces ferrugineus; assembly: GCF_015160855.1. Lineage (NCBI taxonomy): Bacteria > Bacillati > Actinomycetota > Actinomycetes > Kitasatosporales > Streptomycetaceae > Streptomyces > Streptomyces ferrugineus. Next base: position 6,466,622 of record NZ_CP063373.1, read on the forward strand.
CCCACTCGCCGTCGAACCACATCAGGTCCGGCCGGTAGCGGGAGGCCAGTTCGCGGATCTGGCCGTCCCGGTAGGCGATGAACCGCTCCCAGGCCGCCAGGTCCTTGTCCTCGGCGGCCACCTCGGAGTAGGGGTTGTCCTCCAACTCCGGCGGGCGACCCGGCTTGCGCGTGGAGGCGTAGTCGGGGTGGTTCCAGTCGGAGTGCGAGTAGTAGAAGCCGACCTTCAGGTCCTTCTCGCGCAGGGCGTCGGCGTACGGGCCGAGGTAGTCCTTGCCGAGGTTGAGGTCGCCGTACTCCGTGTCCCACAGCGCCACGCCGTCGTGGTGACGGCTCGTCAGCACGGCGTACTTCGCGCCCGCGCGGGCGAACAGGTCCGCCCAGGCCCGAGGGTCGTAGCGGGCGCCGGTGAAGCGGTCGAGCTGGGACATGTACCGGTCGTGCGGGACGATGCCGTCGTAGAACGACCAGGACTCCTGGACGCCGTCGACGGCGTAGATGCCCCAGTGCACGAAGATCCCCAACTTGGCGTCGGTGAACCAGGGTTGCATGGGCATCAGTTGGCTCCCGCGCGCCGCAGGCGGAGGGTCAGCACCTGGAAGGGGCGCAGCGAGACCGCGACCCCGCCGTCCACCTCCGCCTCCTGGAGCGGGCGCTCCAGGAGGTCGGTGATCTGGGCGCCGGCCAGCGGGAACCCGGTGCGCACCACGCCCTGGGCCCGGCCGCCCCGCGACTCGTAGAGCCGCACGACGACGTCGCCGGACTCGTCGTCGGCCAGCTTGACCGCCTCGACGGTCACCCCGTCGCCGTCCACGGAGACGACCGGCTCGGGCGCGCCCGCGGCGTCCGCCACCCGCAGCGGCAGATTGAGGGCGTAGCCCTCGGCGACGGCGTCCTCGATGCTCGCACCGGGGAGCAGGGAGTAGGTGAAGCGGTGCATGCCCTGGTCGGCCTCGGGGTCGGGGACGCGCGGGGCGCGGACCAGGCTGAGGCTGACCCGGGTGGTCGTACCGCCGTCGTCGCGGACCGTGCGGGTCACGTCGTGGCCGTACGTGGAGTCGTTGATGACGGCGACGCCGTAGCCGGGCTCGGCGATGTGCACCCAGCGGTGTCCGGAGACCTCGAAGCGGGCCGCCTCCCAGCTGGTGTTGGTGTGGGTGGGGCGCTGGATGTGGCCGAACTGGATCTCGGCGGAGGAGTGCGGGGCGCGGATGTCCACCGGGAAACCGGCCTTGAGGATCTTCTCGGCCTCGTGCCAGTCGATCTCGGTCTCGAAGTCGACGCGGGGGCTGCCGGCGCGCAGGGTGATCGTCTGAGTGAGGCGCGATCCCTTGCCGAAGGCGCGCTCGACCCTGATCGCCCCGGCCAGCGGGTCCTGTTCCACGACGGTCACCGCGTCCGCGTCCAGCAGGTCCGTGTACCGGTTCCTGTAGTGCTTGTCGATGTCCCAGGCGTCCCAGTAGTTGGGCAGGTCGGTGTGGAGGCGGAGCAGGTTGCCCTGGTCGGCGAGGACTTCGCGGTTGGCCCGGAGGTCGTAGACGGAGGACAGGGTGCCGTCCTCGGCGACCTCGACGCGGACCAGGCCGTTGTCGAGGACGCGGCCGGTCACCGTCACCGGCCGCGGGGGCTCGGTGGCGGTTTCGAGGGGCGCGCTGCCGTTCGCCGGCACCCGCACGTGCACCGGTGCGCCGTCGGCCGTACGGACCACCTCGGCGCGCTCGAACGGGCTGGTGTTGAAGACCCGTGCCCCGCCGCCGCCCAGCGCCGCGACCGCCTCGGCCGTCAGCGCCTCCAACTCCTTTGCCACACGGGCGTATTCGGCCTCCGCCTCCCGGTGCACCCAGGCGATGGACGAGCCCGGCAGGATGTCGTGGAACTGGTGCAGCAGGACCGTCTTCCACAGGCGGTCCAGCTTCTCGTACGGGTAGGAGTAGCCCGGCGCGTGCAGCGCGGCGGTCGTCGCCCACAGCTCGGCCTCGCGCAGCTTGTGTTCGCTGCGCCGGTTGCCCTGCTTGGTGCGGGCCTGGGAGGTGTAGGTGGCGCGGTGCAGCTCCAGGTAGAGCTCGCCGTTCCAGACCGGGGCGTCCTCGTACTCCGCGCGGGCCTTGGCGAAGAACTCGTCGGGGTGTTCGACGACGACCTTGGGCGAACCCTCCAGGTCGGCGAGCCGGCGCGCCCGCTCCATGATCTCGCGGGTGGGGCCGCCACCGCCGTCGCCCCAGCCGAAGGGTGCCAGGGAGCGCGTGCCGCCGCCCTTCTCCGAGTAGTTGCGGACGGCGCGGTCCATCTCCGCGCCGCTGAAGCGGGCGTTGTAGGTGTCGACCGGCGGGAAGTGGGTGAAGATGCGGGTGCCGTCGATGCCCTCCCACCAGAAGGTGTGGTGGGGGAACTTGTTGGTCTGGTTCCAGGAGATCTTCTGGGTCAGGAACCACTCGTTGCCGGCGAGCTTGGCGAGTTGCGGGTAGGCGGCCGTGTAGCCGAAGGAGTCCGGCAGCCAGACGCCCTTGGTCTCGACGCCGAAGTGCTCGATGAAGAACCGCTTGCCGTGCACGAGCTGGCGGGCGATGGCCTCGCCGCCGGGCAGGTTGCCGTCGGCCTCGACCCACATGCCGCCGACCGGCGCCCACTGGCCCTTCTTCACCGAGTCCTGGATCCGGGCCCACACGTGGGGGTAGTTGTCGCGCACCCACTCGTACTGCTGGGCCTGCGAGCAGGCGAAGATGAAGTCCTCGTACTCGTCGGCCAGGGCCGTGACGTTGGAGAAGGTGCGGGACGTCTTGCGCTTGGTCTCGCGGATGGGCCACAGCCACGCGGAGTCGATGTGGGCGTGGCCGACGCCGGAGATCGTGTGCGCGCTGGCGTGCGCGGGGCGGGCCAGGACGGGGGCGAGCGCCTCGCGGACGGCCGTGGCGCTGCCGGCGACGTCGTCCAGGTCGAGGACGTCCATGGCCCGGTCGAGGGCGTGCATGATCTCGTGGCGGCGGGGCTCGTGCTCGCCGAGGTGGACCATGAGTTCGCGCAGCACCTGGAGGTCGAGGTCGAGGTGGAAGACCTCCTCGTCCAGGACGGCGATGTCGGCGCGCCTGAAGGTGTAGAGGGGCTTGTCGCCCGCGGTCAGGACGTCGCCGAGCGGGGTCGGTGCCGCGAAGTCGTTGGCCAGGATGTCGGGGTTGGAGGCGGCCTCGACCAGGTAGTCGATCTCCTCGCCGCCGGAGACGGGGTTGCCGATCGGCACGTACTGGTTGAGCGGGTTGACGGCCTTCAGGGGGCGGCCGTCGGCCAGGTGGACCAGGGCCTCGGCCTGGTTGCCGGGCCAGTCCCCCACGAAGCCGAGGTCGATGACCGCCTCGACCCGCCGCCCGGCCCACTCGGCGGGCACCCGGCCGCGCATCCGGAACCAGGTGGTGCCCCAGGGCGGGCCCCACGGGGTGTCCATCGCGAAGGGCGTGTACCGGGCGGCCGCGGCTTCCTCGAACGAGACCGGCTCGCCCGGCGCCTGCCAGGCCTCGACCTCGAAGGGGACGGTGGCCGCGTAGATCGCGGGCTTGATGCGCTGGTTGTGGACGCGCTCGACGCGTTCCTCGATCCGGCGGCGTTCGTCGTGCATCAGGGTCTCCAGGGGGAGAGAACGGAGAGGGAAGCGAGGTGGGTGAAAGCGCTTTCCGGGCGAGCGCTACTTAAGGTACGCCAGTCCCGGATGGACCGAGGTGTAGCCCTCGACCAGTCTGCGCGCGACGTTGACCGAGTCGACCAGGGGATGCAGCGCGAAGGCCTTCACCGCCGTCGTACGGGAGCCGGACCCGGCGGCGGCGAGCACCTCGCGCTCGACCGCCTTGACCGAGCAGACGAGCCCGGTGGCGTGGTCGGGCAGCGGGGCGACGGCGACCGGGTGGGCACCGTTGGCGTCGACCAGGCAGGGCACCTCGATGACGGCGTCGGAGTCGAGGACGGACAGGGTGGCCTGGTTGCGGACGTTGAGGATCAGGGTGGTGCGCTCGTCGCGGGCGATGGCCCGCATCAGGGCGAGCGCCACCTTCTCGTAGCCGCCGGAGAGGTCGTCGGCGTCGCGCTCGCCGGCGCCGGCGGTCTGACGGTTCTCGGACATGTAGGTGGCCTCGCGCTCGGCGCGGGTGCGGTCCCAGACGTCCAGGGCGGAGGCGTCCGGGTCGCGCATCTGCTCGTAGAAGCGGGCCTGCTGGTCGTGCAGGAAGGCACCGCGGGTCTGGTCGGCGTCCTGGTAGGCGCGGACGGCCTCGCGGTTGAAGTAGTAGTAGTGCAGGTATTCGTTGGGGATGGCGCCGAGCGAGCGCAGCCAGTCGACGCCGAACAGCTTGCCCTCCTCGAAGGAACCGAGCAGGTCGGGGTCGGCGAGCAGACGCGGCAGCTCGTCGCGGCCGGCGACGCGCAGGCCGCGGACCCAGCCGAGGTGGTTGAGGCCGACGTAGTCGATCCACGCCTCGCCGGGGTTCTTCACGCCGAGCACGCGGGCGATACGGCGGCCGAGGCCGACCGGTGAGTCGCAGATGCCGATGACGCGGTCGCCGAGGTGGCGGGACATGGCCTCGGTGACCAGGCCGGCGGGGTTGGTGAAGTTGATGACCCAGGCGTCCGGCGCGAGGCGGGCCACCCGCCGGGCGATGTCGACGGCGACCGGGACGGTGCGCAGTCCGTAGGCGATGCCGCCCGCGCCGACCGTCTCCTGGCCGAGGACGCCCTCGGCCAGCGCGACGCGCTCGTCGTTCGCCCTGCCTTCGAGACCGCCGACACGGATCGCCGAGAAGACGAAGTCGGCGCCGCGCAGCGCCTCGTCCAGGTCGGTGGTGGCGCTCACCTCGGGTGCGTCGGGCACTCCGGCCGCCTGCTCGGCGAGCACGCGGGTGACGGCGGAGAGCCGCTGTGCGTCCAGGTCGTGCAGGACGACGTGGGTGACCCGGCCCTCGGCGCGGTCACCGAGGAGCGCGCCGTACACGAGCGGCACGCGGAAGCCTCCGCCGCCCAGAATCGTCAGTTTCACGGTTGCACCTTTCCTGCCACGACCACCTCGACGCCCGCCTCCTCCAGGGAGGACCGGGTCGCCGGGTCGACCGGCGCGTTCGTCACCACCACATCCAGGTCCTGTGGACCGCAGACCTTCGCCATCCCGTGCCCGGGGAACTTCGCCGCGTCGGCCAGCAGCACCACCTTGTCACCGGCCTTGATCATCGCCCGCTTCACCGGCACCTCGACGACCGTCGTGTCCATCACCTGCCCGCCCGGCCGCACTCCACTGGTGCCCAGGAACAGCCAGTCGGCATGCAGCTGACGCAGATTGTCCTCGGTGAGGAAGCCGACCAGGGAGCGGTACTCGCGGCGGACCATGCCGCCGAGCAGGACCAGCTCGATGTTCTCGTCGTCGGCCAGTTCCTCGTAGACCACCAGATTGCTGGTGATCACGGTGAGCCGGCGGCCGTGCAGCTGGCGGGCCAGCCGGAAGGCCGTGGTGCCGATGTCGAGCAGCACCGACTGACCGTCCTCGATCATCGCGGCGGCATGCGCGGCTATGGCGTCCTTCTCGGGCACGCGCACCTCGGCGACCTCGGCGAAGGGCTGGTCGCCCTCCTCCACGACCGCGCCGCCGTGCACCCGGGTGAGCAGGCCGTCCTCCTCGAGTTTGACCAGGTCACGCCTGATCGTGGCCGGGCTCACACCCAGCCGCTCGGAGAGATCGGTCACGGCCGCGGGGCCGCCGGAGCGCAGGGCCCGCAGGATGAGTTGGTGTCGTCGTTCTGCCAGCACGACGTGAACACTACTCGTCATCTTCAATCATCGCCATGCTCATTTCTGCTCGGGTATTGACGCATCCCCTCGATCGGCGCACGATTCCGCTCACCGAAATGAAGAGTTTTGACGAGAGGACGTTGCCGTGGACGACGACCGGCCCGATGTGCTGCTGACCGGGCTGCTCTTCTACGACCTCGTCCTCACGGGGCTCGGTAAGCCGCCGACCCCGGGCGAGGAGATCTGGACCGGCGGCATGGGCTGCGGCCCGGGCGGCATCGCCAACCTGGCGGTGGCCGCCGCCCGCTTCGGCCTGCGGACCTCGCTGGCCACGGTGTTCGGCGACGACCTCTACGGCGAGTACTGCCGGGACGTCCTGTGCGACCAGGAGGACATCGACCTCTCGCTCTCGCGCACCGCGGACGGCTGGCCCACCCCCGTCACCGTCTCCCTCGCCTATGACCACGACCGGGCCCTGGTCACCCACGGCCAGCAGCCCCCGTACTCGCAGGACGCGCTGATGGGCGACCCGCCCGAGGCGCGCACGGCCCTCGTGCACATCGAGGCCGAGCCCCGCCAGTGGCTCGCCAAGGCCGCCGCGAACGGCACCCGGATCTACGCCGACGTCGGCTGGGACCCCACCCAGCGGTGGTCGGCCGACCTCCTCGACCAGCTCTCCCTGTGCCATGCCTTCCTCCCCAACGAGACCGAGGCGATGGCCTACACCCGCACCGACAGCGCCCTCGCGGCCCTCGGCACGCTCAGCGAGCTGGTGCCGGTGGCCGTCGTCACGCGCGGCGGCGACGGCGCGGTCGCCGTGGACCAGACGACCGGCGAGTACGCGGACGTGCCCGCCCTCGACGTCGACGTCCTCGACGCGACCGGCGCCGGGGACGTCTTCGGGGCGAGCTTCGTCGCGGCCTCGCTGGGCGGCTGGCCACTGGAGGAACGGCTGCGGTTCGCCGTCCTGGCCGCCGGGCTGTCGGTCCGGCGGCACGGCGGGGCCCTTGCCGCCCCCGGCTGGTACGGCGTCGACCGCTGGTGGCGCTCGCTGACCGACCCCGACCTGAAGCGGGCGTACGGCTTCCTGGCGGACCGGCTCCCGGACGATCCCGGGCCGCCCGTCGCACACGCCCCCGTGACCCCGCCCGCACGGCAGAACTGACTCCCCCCACGCCCCTCATGCGAAGTCCCGAAAAGATCCGAAAGGCGGTGGGAGCTGTGCGGCTCTCACGAAGAGGCCTGCTCCGCGCGGGCCTGGCCGGTACGGCCGCCACGGCGCTCGGCGGCCTGGCGTCCGGCTGTGCCGTTCCGACCGGCTCGACCGGCCGGAACATGGTCCTGTGGTACTGGAGCGGCGGTCTGAGCGACACGGTCGTCAAGGACGCCAAGGCGCGTTACGACCGCTCCGTGGACCTCGACGCCATCCAGATCGGCGGCTACTACCGCTCGAAGCTGATCACCACGATGGCGGGCAACGCCCACATCCCCGACATCGCGGGCCTCAAGGGCGAGGACATGGCGTCCTATCTGCCCAACGCCGACCAGTTCATCGATCTGCGGACGCTCGGCGCCGAGAAGTACAAGAGCCAGTACCTGGCCTGGAAGTGGGACCAGGGCATCGCCGACGACGGGTCGATGATCGGTTTCCCGATCGACTGCGGGCCGGTCGCGCACATCTACCAGTACGAGGTGTTCCGCAAGGCGGGACTTCCGTACGAGCCCGACGACGTCTCCGAGCAGCTCGACACCTGGGAGAAGTTCTTCGCGGCGGGCGAGCAGCTCAAGAAGCGGATCCCGGGCACCTATCTGCTCACCGACGTCAACGCCGTCTTCGAGAACGCGGTGCAGCAGGGCAGCGAGCGATACGTCGACAAGGACCGCAACTTCATCGGCGACCGTGAGCACGTACGCAACGCCTGGGCACTCTCGGTGGAGGCCAAGCGCCGGGGCATCGTCTCCAGCATCGTCAACGGCACCCCGGACCAGCAGTCGGCCATGGAAGGCGGCAAGCTGCCCAGCCAGCTCGGCGCCTCCTGGGCCACCGGCGACCTGAAGACCGGGGTGCCGAAGACCAAGGGCAGATGGCGGGTGGCCCAGATGCCCGTACGGCCCGCCAACAACGGCGGCTCGTTCCTGTCGATCACCAAGGCGTGCCGGGAGCCCGAGCGGGCCTTCGAGATCATCACCTGGATGCTGAACGCGGACAACCAGGCACAGGGCTTCGTCGACGCGGGCCTCTTCCCGTCCACGCCCGCCTCGTACGGCTTGAAGAAGCTGCAGGAGCCGGACCCGTTCTTCGGCGGCCAGGTCACCATGGACGTCTTCGGGCCCGCTGCGCAGAAGATCGTCGTCGCCTACAACAGCCCGTTCGACGTGGCGTTGGGCCAGCCCATCAAGGACGAGATCAAGAACGTCGGCGTCCTCGGCAAGGATCCGAAGAAGGCCTGGGAGGACGCCATGGGCAAGTGCCGGCGGATCGCCAAGCACCTGGGGGTGAGCTTCTGATGGCCGTCATCGAGCAGACCCCGACCCCGCCCGTCGTGGCACCGTCCACTCCCACGCGGCCCAAGAAGGGCCTGCGCAAGTACTGGCACCTCTACGCCGCGATCTCCCCCTTCTACCTCCTCTTCCTCGCCTTCGGCCTGATCCCCGTCGGCTTCTCGCTCTATCTGTCCTTCCACCGCTGGGACGGCCTCGGCTCGATGGAGTGGGCGGGTCTGTCGCAGTACCAGTACCTGGTGAGCGACAGCGACTTCTGGCAGTCGATCGGGAACACGCTTGTCATCTGGGCGCTGGCCACCTTCCCCATGATCTTCCTGGCGATGGTGACGGCCGTGATGCTCAACTCGGCGGTCCGCTTCAAGAACGCCTACCGGTTCGCCTACTTCCTGCCGAACGTCACCTCGGTCGTCGCCATCGCGATCGTCTTCGGGTCGATCTTCTCCACCAACTTCGGCCTGGTGAACGCGCTGTTGCAGGCGGTGGGACTCGACCAGGTGGCCTGGCTGAACACCCCGTGGGGCATCAAGGTCGCCATCGCCACCCTGATGACCTGGCAGTGGACCGGCTACAACGCCATCATCTTCCTCGCCGGGCTCCAGACCATCCCCGGCGACCTGTACGAGGCGGCCCGCATCGACGGCGCCGGTCCCGTGCAGACCTTCTTCCGGGTCACCCTGCCCCTGCTGCGGCCGACACTGCTGTTCGTGCTCGTCGTCTCCACGGTCACCGGCCTGCAGAGCTTCTCCGAGCCGCAGGTGCTGCTGCAGACCACGGCCAACGAGTCGACGTTCTCGGGCGGGCCCGACCACGCCGGGCGGACCATGGTCCTCTACTTCTTCCAGCAGACCTTCGACAACAACGACTTCGGGTACGGCGCCGCCGTGGCGTGGGGCATCTTCCTGGTCGTCGTCCTCTTCTCGATCATCAACTGGCGCCTGGTGCAGCGCCGGGGCGAACAGTAGGAAGGCCGCGACATGGCATCCATCAAGGGCTCCGGACGCCGGGGCACAGCGCTGCACGCGTCCCTGATCATCGGCCTGCTGCTGTCGGCCTTCCCGTTCTACTGGGCCGTGATCATGTCGACGCACACGTCGTCGGAGATCTTCTCGTACCCGCCGAAGCTGCTGCCCGGCTCGCACTTCCTGGAGAACGTCCGCAACCTGCTCGACACCATCGACTTCTTCGGGTCGATGTGGAACTCGCTGCTGGTCGCTACGACGGTGACCTTCCTGGTCCTGTTCTTCGACTCGCTGGCGGCCTTCGTCTTCGCGAAGTTCGCCTTCCCCGGCAAGAACCTGCTGTTCGCGCTGCTGATGCTCATCTTCATGGTGCCGGCTCAACTGGCGGCCATCCCGCAGTTCGTGATCATGGCGAAGATCGGCTGGATCGGCTCGATGACGGCGCTGATCGTGCCGGCGGCGGCCAACGCGTTCGGCATCTTCTGGATGCGCCAGTACATGAGGAGCGCCATCCACGACGAGCTGCTCGACGCCTCGAAGCTGGACGGTGCCGGCTTCATGCGCCAGTACTGGCACGTGGCGCTCCCGGTCGTGCGGCCCGGGCTCGCCTTCCTCGGCATCTTCACCTTCATGGGCCAGTGGAACGACTACGCCTGGCCGCTGATCGCCCTGACCAACCCGGACAACGTCACCCTCCAGGTCGCGCTGTCCCAGCTCAACGGGACCCACGGCACCACCGACTACGGCATGGTGATGACCGGCGCGGTGCTCGCCCTCATCCCGCTGCTGATCGTCTTCGCGATCGGCGCCCGCCAGATCATCGGCGACCTCGCCAAGGGGGCCGTGCGCGGATGACGAGCGATCCGTTGATCGCCCTGCGCCCCTGGGAGGCACCCGAGGTGACCTCCTGGGGGCGGCTCCCCATGAACGCCGTCGACCGGCGCCCCGGAGCACTCCCCCTGGACGGCGACTGGCGCTTTAAGTTGCTGCCGGCTCCGCACGCGCCGGTCGACGGTGCCTGGTCGACGGCGTACGTCCCCGGCGTATGGACCATGCAAGGCACGGACGATCTGCCGCAGTACACGAACGTCCGGATGCCGTTCGCCGACGTCCCGCCGCACGCGCCCGCCGCCAATCCGACGGGTGTGTACGAGCGTGCGGTGGACGTCCCGGCCGACTGGGCCGGACGCCGGATCGTGCTCCAGGTCGGGGCCGCCGAGAGCGTGCTGCTGGTGCACGTGGACGGGCGGCCGGCCGGCATCTCCAAGGACTCTCACCTGGCCGCCGAGTTCGACCTGACGGGATTCGTGCGCGCCGGGAAGCCGGCCACCGTACGGCTGACCGTGGTGAAGTGGTCGGACGCCTCGCACATCGAGGACCAGGACCAGTGGTGGCACGGCGGGATCACCCGCTCGGTGCTGCTGTACGCGACGGATCCGCTGCACCTGGCCGACGTGACCGTGCGGGCGCCGTACAGCGGCGAACTGCGTGTCGACTGCCGGGTGCGGGACGCGGGCGGTGCACTGCCCGAGGGGTGGTACCTCACCGGCGACCTGGACGGGCAGCCGCTCACGTGGGACGCGGAGTTCGACCGCGCCAACGTCGCGGACGCGCGTGTCTCCGACTTCCTCGGCGAGGCCCGGCTGCTGGCGACCGTGCCCGAGGTGCGCACCTGGAACGCGGAGACGCCCGAGCTGTACGACCTCACCGTCCGGCTGCACCGCGCCGACGGCACGGTCGCCGACACCTCCCGGCAGCGCATCGGCTTCCGGGACGTCGAGATCGTCGGCCGGGACCTGCTGGTCAACGGGGAGCGGGTGTTCATCCGGGGCGTGAACCGGCACGACTTCCACCCGCTGACCGGGCGGACGGTGTCGTACGACGACATGCGCGCGGACCTCGTCCTGCTCAAGCGCTTCGGCTTCAACGCGATCCGCACCTCCCACTACCCGGGCGACCCGGCGCTGTACGACCTCGCCGACGAACTCGGCTTCTACGTCGTGGACGAGGCGGACATCGAGTCCCACGACCACGCCCACGAGATCGCCGACGACCCGCGCTATCTGAACGCCTTCGTGGACCGCATCTCGCGCATGGTGCTGCGCGACAAGAACCATCCCTCGGTCATCGTCTGGTCGCTCGGCAACGAGTCCGACTACGGCGCGAACCACGACGCGGCGGCGGGCTGGGTGCGCCGGCACGATCCGACGCGGCCGATCCAGTACGAGGGCGCGGCCAAGCTCGGCTGGGCCGACCCGGACACCGCCTCCGACATCGCGTGCCCGATGTACGCGCCGCTGGAGGACTGTGTCGCGCACGCGCTGTCCGGCGAGCAGACCAAGCCGCTCATCCAGTGCGAGTACTCGCACGCCATGGGCAACAGCAACGGCACGCTGGCCGACCACTGGGCGGCCATCGAGTCCACCCCGGGTCTTCAGGGCGGCTTCATCTGGGAGTTCTGGGACCACGGAATTCTTCAGCGCGTGAGCGACGGAAGACCGGCCGGGCGTGGGGGCGCCGGGCTCTACGACAACGGTGTCGCCGCGCCCGGGTACCGCTGGGCGTACGGCGGCGACTTCGGCGAGACGATCCACGACGGCGCCTTCATCGCGGACGGCGTGGTGTTTCCCGACCGCACGCCCAAGCCCGCGCTGTACGAGCACCGCGAGATCGCGGCGCCGCTGCGCATCGAGTGCTACCGGCACGAGGGCATCGTGCTCGGCAACCACCAGCACTTCCGCGGCCTGGACTGGCTGGCGGGCGAGTGGCGGCTGGACCTCGCCGACGGCACGACGCTGACCGCGCCGGCCGAGCTGCCGAGCCTGTGCCCCGGCGAGACGGCGGCCGTACCGCTGCCCTTCGAGGTGCCGCGCGACGGCGGCGAGGCCTGGCTGACGCTGCGGGTCACCGTGGCCGAGGACCAGCCGTGGGCGCCGCGCGGCACCGAGGTGTGCGTGCCGCAGGTGCGACTGCGCGGGCCGGCTCCGGTCGAGGACGCTCCCGTGGAACGGCAGATCGAGATCGACGGCGAGGGTCTCCTCGTCCATCCGCTGCTGACGGCCGCGCCGACGCTCTCGCTGTGGCGGGCGCCCACCGACAACGACGAGTTGGGCGGCATGGCGCGGCGCTGGCGGAGCTGGGGGCTCGACGCGCTGGTGCGCAAGGTCGTGTCGGTGCGTGAGGACGCCGGGCGCGTGGCGGTGGAGGCCGAGTACGCGGGCACGACCGGCGTCGTACGGCACCGGCAGGTGCTGACGCCCGTCGAGGGCGGCGTCCGGGTCGACGAGGAGGCGGAGCTGCCGGAGGCGTTCGACGACGTGGCGCGGGTCGGCACGGTCTTCGAGACGGTCACCGGGCTCGACCTGCTGGAGTGGTTCGGGCAGGGGCCCTGGGAGTCGTATCCCGACCGCGGCGCGGGCGCGCCCGTCGGCCATCACTCCGTACCCGTCGACGCGTTGTTCACGCCTTATCTGCGGCCACAGGAGAGCGGCGGCCGGCACGGCGTACGGCGGTTCACGCTGTCCGCGCCGGACGCCACCGGTCTCGCGGTGGCGCTGGACGAGCCGCGCCAGGTCTCCGTCACCCGCTACCGGGCCGAGGACCTGACCGCCGCCGCACACCACGACGAACTGGTGCCGCGCCCCGGCTGTGTGGTCCACATCGACGCGGCGCACCGCGGTCTCGGCACGGCGTCGTGCGGCCCCGACACCTTCCCCTCGTACCGCGTCGCACCGGGTCTCCACCGCTGGAGCTGGACCCTGCGCGTCCTCTGACTCCCCTCCTCTCCCTCTCTTCATGGAGCAGACATGTGTACTTCGCATGCGCACGACCAGGGCGAGGCCGCCCAGGCCGCCGCCGGAAGACGTAGTTTCCTCAGGGCCACGGCGCTGATCGGCGCCGCCGCGACGGCCTCGGTCGCCGTCCCCGCGGTCGCCGAGGCCGCGCCCGCCGACTGGCGGCCGGACCCCGACAGCCGTCGCTTCACGCTCGCCGTGATGCCCGACACCCAGTACCTCTTCGACGGGCCGAGCATCGACAAGGCGCCGGTGGAGGCGTCCCTGCGCTATCTGCTGGAGCACGGCCGCGAGGAGAACATCGTCTTCCTGTCCCATCTCGGCGACCTCACGCAGAACGGCAGCCGGCCCGAAGTCGCCGCGATCAGCGAGGCGTTCCGGCTCCTGGACCGGCGGGGCGTGGGCTACAGCGTCCTGGCCGGCAACCACGACGTGAAGTCGTCGACGGACGACCAGCGCGGTGCGACGCCGTACCTCGACGCCTTCGGACCGCAGCGGTTCCAGGGGAAGAGGACCTTCGGGGGCGCCTCCCCCGACGGCTACAACAGCTTCCACCTCTTCAGGGCCGCCGGCCGTGAGTGGATGGTGCTCGCGCTGGACTGGCGGCTGTCGGCGCAGGGCTACGCGTGGGCGAAGGACGTCCTCGCCCGGCACCCGAGGACGCCGGTCATCCTCACCACCCACGAGCTGGTCGTCGAGGACGACTCCCTGTCGGCGTACGGGCAGCAGCTGTGGGACCGGCTGATCGAGGACCACGACCAGATCTTCCTGACCCTCAACGGGCACTACTGGCCCGCCGGCCGGGCGACCCGCAAGAACGCGGCGGGCAACGACGTCCATCTGCATCTGACGAACTACCAGAACCGCTACTTCGGCGGCGCGGCGATGATCCGTCTGTACCGCTTCGACCTCGACCGCGACGTCATCGACGTGGAGACGGTCTCGCCGTGGATCCTCGGCCGGGCCGCCAAGGGCCTCAACGCGCTGGAGCGGCAGGAGATCGAACTCAGCGGTGACGCCGACCGGTTCAGCGTCGAGATCGACTTCGCCGAACGCTTCGCCGGATTCGCCCCGGTGCCCGCACGCCCGGCACGCCCCGTGTCGCGGCTGCTGATCCCGGGCACGGCGGCGTACTGGCGCTTCGACAAGCCGGTGGAGGGCGGCGTCCGTGACCTGTCCGGGCGCGGCAACGACCTCACGCTCGTCACCGTGGGCGGCGGCCGGATCGGCTGGTCCGCCGACCACCACCCCGACCAGCCCGGCCACGGCAGCCTGGAGTTCCAGGGCTTCAAGTCCCCGCTGAAGGGCGCGTATCTGCGTACGGTCGACGGCGCGCCGCTCAACTCCGCCACCTTCCACGACGGCTACACCATCGAGGCGTTCTACCGCCTCCCCGGCGACTGGGACCCGTCCCACAACGCCTGGTCGGGCCTGGTGAGCCGGACGGGCACGGGCGGCGCCGCCGGCAAGGGCGCCGACGATCCCGACGAGCCGCTCGCCACCCTCTCCCTGTCGAACGACCGCGAGCCGCAGTGGGCGATGCGCCCGCTCAACCAGGAGGGCATCGCCACCAACTGGGGCCAGGAGACCCCACTGGAGACCTGGTGGCACCTGGCCGTCGTCAACGACGGCGAGCACACCACGATGTACGTCGAGGGCTGCCCGGTCGTCCGCAATCCGCGGGCGCGCTCGGTCGGCATCACCTCCGTGGGCCTGCCCTGGCTCCTGGGCGGCTACGAGTACGGCGGCGAAATCGACCAGATCCTGTACGGCCGCCTCGGCGACGTCCGTGTCGTCGAACGGGCGCTGCCCGTCACGTCCTTCATGACTCACTGACCGTTCCTAAAGACTGAGCGGGAGCGAGTCCTGGTGCCAGAACCCATGCTCAGCCGAACGCCCCGAACGGTGTTGGGCGTTCTGGTCCACCGCGTTCGCTCCGCCCCCGGCGCGCACGGATCGTGTCCGTGGTCCGGGGATGCGGGGGCGGTTTCCCTCACGCCCCAGGGTGCCCGGTCGGGCCTGGGCGGTCCGATGCCCCACACGATCGCTCCGGTCGTGTGGGGGCGGTGCCGTCCTCCCCCAGTGCCTAAAGGGCCTGGGAGGTGCCCCCATCCGGATCGGGTGTCCCAGGGCGCGTCTTCCGATCGCCACGGCGGCCGCGTCGTGGCGGGTGGTCTTCCTAGTTGTGGTGGTGAGGGGTTTTTGCCAGTGCTGGGCGCCCCAGCGGCTGGTGTAGGCCGGGTCGACGGCGACGAGGGGGATGCCGAGTTCGGCCGCCATGGACACGAGCCGGACGCGCAGTCTGGAGGTGGGCATGCCGGAGATGAGGTTGCGGAAGCGTTTGCGGCGGCCGTGCTTCTCGCGGGTCTTCTCCGTTGCGAAGTCGAGGTCCTCGATCGCGATCGCGAGGCCTTGGCGTTCGGCCCAGTGCAGCAGGCGGATCAGGGCGTGGCGGACTTGGGCGTCGCGGTGCTGGGCGGTGCCGGACAGGTCGTAGCCGAACCGGAGCGGTTCACCGACCGGGTTGCCGTGGTTGTCGAGGCGCCAGGCGGCCAGGTGGTCGGCGTTGGTGTCGACGCCGATCAGGCCGTGCGCGCGGGCCGCCGCCAGCGGCACCGTCTGGACCGGGGGAATCGTCCAGGACGCCGTCAGATACCAGCGGCCCCGGCCTACGTCTTCATGGATGCGGTAAGCCACGGCCCGGTTGGCGGTAACGCGGTCGGCCCACTGCTCACCCCGGTACGCGAACGCCACAGGGGCGGTGAGCACGTAGCGGCCGTGCGGGGTGTTCGCCAGGTGTGCCAGGGGCGCGGGGAGCTTGAGGGAAACCTCGCCGTCACGTGTGACGCGGATGGTCTCGTTGCCGAACGGCTTGCCGGACTCGCCGTCGGCCTGCAGGAACCGGCGCCCGGCCTCCCACCGGGCACGCCACTCAGCCTCGGTGAGCTGGGCCTGCTCCAGGTGGTGGCGGGTGTTCAGCAGCCGTTTCCCGCCGCGCACCACGCACACGACCCCGGCCTCACGGTTCGCCCGGACCGCCTGAAGCCGGTCTTCGAGCACGCGCAGGCGGCGAGACTTGGCGAACCACTCCCGCCTGCTGCGGTAGCCGCCCGGCGCCTGCTTGGTGCCCTCCTCACCCACAGGCCGGGACAGCCGGTGCGTGATCGTCTCGATCCCGGCCTGAAGGCTCTGGATGTACGCCAGTTGGCCGCGCCGGGCCAGCGCCCACTGATCGTGGGTGGCCTTGGTGATGCTGCCCGCCCAGCGGGAGGAGGACTCCTGGGTGAGCGTGCGCTTGCGCTCGGCCCACTGCTCACGGTCGTGCTCCAGTCCGGCCGCGCACCGTGCCTTCAGATCACGGGAGGCGAGCGAACCAAGGTGGTCGGCGACCAGGCGAAGCACCGTCTCATCGTCGGCGGTCAGGTGCTTGAGCCGGGTACGGATCGCGACTCCCGAGGGGCCGGGCACCACGAACGGCGCCGCCACCTCCCGCAGTCCACCCACCCCCGCCACCCCCGCTCCCACAGAAATCCGTCACCCCACCCAACGACCACCACCGGCGAAGGTCACGCATTCGACGCGAGAACTCCCGTTCCCCACCCGAGAATGTGCGCCTGCCACCACCCGGGGACTCACTCATACGCACGAGAACGCGCTCAAGTGCCGTCAATCTCCACCTGTTCACAACCCCTGCCGAGGACCACCATGACCGAGCAGCAGTTGCCCACCTGGGCCGATCCCTCCGTCTCCCCCGCCGACCTCGATCCGCAGGGCGTCTCCAGACGCGGGCTCCTGCGCCGCGCGGGCCTGTTCGGCGCCGCGTTCGCGCTGGGCTCCGCGGCCGTGCCGGCGGCCGCGTCCGACCGGCGTCCGGGCGGCGACGACCCGCGGCTCGCCTACCTCGTGGGCGACCACCACATCCACACCGTCTACAGCCACGACGCGAAGTACACGTTCTCCCAACTGGCCGCGGCGGGCGCCGAGTACGGCCTGGACTGGATGGTGTTCACCGAGCACTCCAACTTCGGGCACGCCAAGTACGGCGCGCCGCTGGAGCACCGGGAGATCCTCAAGGCGCGTGCCGAGAACCCGCGCCAGCTGATCTTCCAGGGCCTGGAGTGGTACATCCCGGCCGCCGAGCACTGCACGGTCTTCGCCGCGCCCGGCCGCCACGAGGTGGATCTGCTCACCGAGTTCGAGAGCGCCTACGACGGCAAGCTCCTCGGCTACGACAAGGGCGGCCCCGCCGACGCGGACACCGCCCGCAACGAGGCCCACGCGGTCAAGGCGATCCAGTGGCTGGCCGAGCAGCGCCGCACGGGCCGGGTGGACGACGTCCTGGTCCTCGCCAACCACCCGCTGCGCCTCGGCATCGACTCCCCGCACGAGATGCGCGATTGGCGCGACGCGGCCCCCGAGATCATGATCGGCATGGAGGGCGCGCCCGGCGCCCAGGGCGCGGCGATCCCCGGCTGGCGCGGTGCGACGTCGATCCGCGGCGAGTACGAGAACAAGCCGTCGAACCAGTCCTGGCCCGGCTACCCGGCGGAGGCGTACCTGACCTACGGCGGCTTCGACTGGGCGACCGCGACGGTGGGCGGTCTGTGGGACTCGATGCTGGCCGAGGGCAGGCTGTTCTCGATCACCACGAACTCCGACGCCCACCGCATCGTCTTCGACACCTGGAAGAACGGCGACTGGCCGGCGGGCCAGAACTTCGACAACACGGGCAGGCTCCCCGACCCGGTGAACACCGACACCCCGCAGCCGGGCAGCGACTTCTGGCCGGGCCAGTTCAGCCGTACCCACGTCGGCGTCACCCGCTACGGCTACCGCGCGGTGATGGCGGGCCTGCGCGCGGGCCGGGTCTGGCTGGACCACGGGCATCTGCTGGACGGCCTCGACGTGCGCCTGAAGCGGGACTGCGACCACGGCCGGGGCGTCACGCTGGGCGGCCGGCTGCGGGTCCGCAAGGGCGAGAAGCTCACGCTGCAGGTGACGGTGACGACGGCCTCCCGCCCCAACTCCCAGGGGATTCTGCCGGAGTTGGCGCATGTGGACGTCATCCGGGGCGCGGTGCGCGGACCGGTGACCGACCGGGACGCGTGGCAGGCGCCCGGCACCAGGGTGGCGGCGACGAAGGACGTCTCCGGCCGCAAGGGGACGTACACCCTGCGCATCCCGCTGACCGCGGGCGGCGAGTCCTTCTACGTCCGGCTGCGCGGCAGCGACGGCAACCGCAACGGCGCGGGCTACCTCGGCGCCTCGGTCGACCCGCACGGCCCGATCCCGCACGAGCCCGGGAACGGTGACCCGTGGGCGGATACGTGGTTCTATTCGAACCCCATATTCGTCGACGTGGCAGGAGCCTGATGAAGCGTCATCTCCTCACTCTGGCTTGCTTAACGGGTGCGCTCGCGCTCGGCGCGGGCACGGCGTCCGCCGCCGGTGACCCGCAGTGGGTCGAGACCGGCAGGGCGTTCACGGACACGCTGGGCGGCGGGCAGGGCCTGGCGAGCCGCGCGGACGGCAGCCTGCTGTACCGCGGGCTCGTCTCCATCCCGCTGGACCTGCGCGTCAAGGGCTGGAACCACATCGGCGACCCGGACGTCGCCCGCGGCCACACCTTCGACGCCTACCAGGGCCCGGACACGGCCACGTCGAAGATGTTCGCGGTGACGACGCCGGCCGGGAAGCGCTACGAGTACGTCCATCGACTCAACCCGGGCGAGAAGCTGAACAACTCCTTCGCCACCGTCTCGCCCGACGGGCAGTGGCTGGTGTCGGGCGAGTGGGGGGAGCAGCGAAGACTCCAGGTCTTCCCCGCCCCCCTGCTCAACCCGTCCACCCCGCAGGCGGGCGGTGACCTGAAGGAGGCCTGGCAGATCACCCTGGACAAGCCGGTGCGCGACATCCAGGGCTGCGACTTCGTGACGGACACCCGCCTGGTGTGCGCCTCGAACGACGCCACGGGGACGCTGTTCCCCGAGATCCGCCCGCTCCTCCAGGTCGACCTGCCGCGCAAGGTGGACGGCGGGCCGATCACCGGTTCGGTCACGAGCCTGTTCGCGCTGCCGCAGCGCAGCGTGTGCACGGGCACCTTCGAGACGGAGGGCGTCGACTACGACGTGAACAGCGGCACCCTGCGGGCGGAGATGATCCCGCCCGGGGTGTGCGCGGTGGCGACCGCCGTGTACTCGTACAAACAGGGCTGAGCGTCAGGCGTAGAACCGCGACAGGCTCTGCAGGACGGCGGCGGGCTTCCCGCCGCCGTCGATCTCTATCGTGCCGTCGACGGTGATCTGCACCCCGCCCGGCACCTCCTCGACCTCCGCGAGCCTTCCGACCAGGCGGATACGGGAGCCGACCTTGACGGGCGAGGGGAAACGCACCTTGTTCAGGCCGTAGTTGACCTTCGTGGTGACGCCCTGGACGTCGAGCAGCTCGGTGAACAGGGGGATGAAGAGGGAGAGGGTGAGGTAGCCGTGGGCGATGGGGGCGCCGAAGGGTCCCTCGGCGGCCTTCTCGGGGTCCACGTGGATCCACTGGTGGTCGCCCGTGGCGTCGGCGAAGGTGTTGATGCGCTCCTGGGTGACCTCGATCCACTCACTGGCGCCGAGGTCGCTGCCGGCCAGCTTCTTCAGTTCGTCGAGGCCGTTCACGGTGATGCTCATGCGGTTCCTTAACTGTTGCCGTACCGGGTGCGGACACGGGACTTGAGGAGCTTCCCGGAGGCGGTGCGCGGGAGTTCGTCCGCGAGGACCACCGACTTCGGGATCTTGTACTTGGCGAGCCGGCCGGAGAGGGACGCGAGGATCTCGTCCGGGTCGGGGCTGGTTCCCTCGCGGGGGACGACGACCGCGCGCGGCACCTCGCCCCACTTGTCGTCGGGCACCCCGATCACCGCGCACTCGACGATGTCGGGGTGGGCGAGGAGGAGGTCCTCGATCTCGGCGGGGTAGATGTTCTCGCCACCGGAGATGATCATGTCCTTGATGCGGTCGACGATGAAGACATAGCCGTCCTCGTCGACGCGGGCCGCGTCCCCGCTGCGGAACCAGCCGTCCGCGAAGGAGGCGGCGGTCTCCTCGGGCAGCCCCCAGTAGCCGGGCATCACATGCGGGCCGCTGACCACGACCTCGCCGTTCTCGCCGACGTCGACGGGGGTGAGGTCCGGCCGTACGACGCGGACATCGCTGAAGAAGTGCGGTACGCCCGCCGAACCGGCCTTGCTGACCGCGTGCTCGGCGTCCAGGAACAGCGTCCCCGGGGCGGCCTCCGTCATGCCGTAGCCCTGGAGGAAGGTCAGGCCGCGCTTCTGGTAGGCGGCGATCAGCGGTGTCGGGACCGGGGAGCCGCCGCAGGTCAGGATGCGCAGGGACGACAGGTCCGCGTTCGGCCAGCGGGGGTGGCGGGCGATCTGGTCGAACATGGTCGGCACGCCGAACATGAAGGTGATCCGGTGGCCTTCGATCAGGTCGAAGGTGGCGTCCGGGTCGAAGGCCTCGACCAGGACGCAGG
Organism: Streptomyces ferrugineus; assembly: GCF_015160855.1. Lineage (NCBI taxonomy): Bacteria > Bacillati > Actinomycetota > Actinomycetes > Kitasatosporales > Streptomycetaceae > Streptomyces > Streptomyces ferrugineus. The sequence goes on from NZ_CP063373.1 coordinate 6,487,157, forward strand.
TACCGCCCTTGAGCAGTACCGGCAGGGTCAGCATGTTCAGTCCCGCCGTGTGGAACAACGGGGCGGAGACCAGGGCGCGTTCGTCGGCGATGAGGTCGATGTCGACGAGGACGTTGAGGGCGTTCCAGATGATGTTGCCGTGGGTGAGCATCGCGCCCTTGGGGCGGCCGGTCGTCCCCGAGGTGTACATGATGATGCAGGTGTCGTCCGGGGTGACCGGGGTGTCGATGGGCTCCGGGGAGGCCGAGGCGAGTGCCGCCTCGTATTCGGGGCCGACTTCGACGTAGGTACGGACGTCGGTGCCGCCGGGGAGTCCCGCGACCAGTCCGGCATGAGACGGGGCGTAGACCAGGGCCTTGGCCCCGGAGTCGGCGAGCTGGTAGGCGATCTCGGGGCCGGCCAGGCGGGTGTTGAGGGGCACGAAGACCGCGCCGAGCGTGCCGGCCGCGAACAGGGTCTCCAGGTAGGAGGGGTGGTTCGGGCCGAGGTAGGCGATGCGGTCGCCGCGCCGGACACCCCGCTCGCGCAGGGCGTGGGCGAGTCGGGTCGTGCGCAGGTGCAGGGTGGCGTAGTCCGTGGACTGGCCGCCGTGGATCAGGGCCGTGCGGTGCGGGGTCTTGCGGGCCCGGCGTGCGGGCCATGACCCCAGTCCCTCGTTGCGCATGTCACGCCCCTTACGGTTTCGTCAGCCCGAGCAGCCGGGCGGCGTTCTCCTTGAGGATCTTCGGCCGGACCTCGTCCTTGATCGACAGCTTGGCGAAGTCGGCGAGCCAGCGGTCGGGGGTGAGGACGGGGAAGTCGGAGCCGAAGAGGACCTTGTCCTTCAGCAGGGTGTTCGCGTACTGCACCAGCTGGGGCGGGAAGTACTTGGGCGACCAGCCGGACAGGTCGATGTGGACGCCCGGCTTGTGGGTCGCCACCGCCAGGGCCTCGTCCTGCCAGGGGAAGGACGGATGCGCCAGGATGATCTTCAGATGCGGGAAGTCGGCCGCCACGTCGTCCACGTGCAGGGGGTTGGAGTACTTCAGGCGGATGCCGCCCCCGCCGGGCACTCCCGCTCCGATGCCGGTCTGGCCGGTGTGGAACAGGGCGATGGTGCCCGTCTCCTCGATCACCTCGTAGAGGTCGTACGCCACCGAGCGGTCGTTGGGGAAGAAGCCCTGGATGCTGGGGTGGAACTTGAAGCCCCGCACCCCGTACTCCTCGACCAGGCGACGGGCCTGCCGCACGCCCGCCTTTCCGCGGAAGGGGTCGATGGAGGCGAACGGGATCAGCACGTCCGCGTTGGCGGCGGCCGCCTCGGCGACCTCCTCGTTCGGGACCGGCGGGGTGCCCGTGGCGGACTCGGCGTCGACCGTGAAGATCACGGCGGCCATCTTCCGCTCGCGGTAGTAGGCGGCCGTCTCCTGAAGGGTCGGCTTCCGCTTGCCCTCGACCTTGAAGTAGGCGGAGGAGGCGTCGTGCAGGTCGTCGTCCAGGGAGGAGTGGCCCTTGGAGGAGACCTCCGCATGGGTGTGGACGTCGATCGCGACCAGTTCGTCGAGATCCATCACGCCTCCGGGAACTTGGGCGCCGGGACGCCGACCGACTGGAGTTCGGCGCCGACCGAGGTGGGCCAGACGTCGGCCAGGGTCGCCGGGCTCCAGCCGCCGTCCGCGAACGCGGCCGCGATCTCCTGCGGATGCGACCAGAGTGCCACCTTGTCGCCGCCGATGCCGATGCACTGTCCGGTCACGCCCCGGGCCGCCTCGGAGGCCAGGAAGGGGACGAGGGCGGCGCAGTCCTCGGGGGTGCCGAAGCCCTCGCCCTTGCGCAGGAAGTCCGGCAGCGGCTCGCCGTTCTTCATCGCCTCGATGTAGGGCGCGAAGGCGGGGATGGTCTCGGTCATCGCGGTCGCGGCGACCGGCACGATCGCGTTGACGGTGATGCCCGCGCGGCCCAGCTCCATCGACCAGGTGCGGGCCATGGCGGCGATGCCCGCCTTGGCGGCGGAGTAGTTGGTCTGCCCGAAGTTGCCGCGCTGTCCGGCTGGGGAGCCGACCAGGATGAGGCTGCCGCCCTCGCCCTGCTCGCGCATGCGGACGGCGGCGGCGCGGGCGCAGGTGAAGGTGCCCTTGAGGTGGGTGGTGATCACCGCGTCGAAGTCGTCGTCGGTCATCTTCCACAGCACCCTGTCGCGCAGGATGCCCGCGTTGGTGACCAGGATGTCGAGCCGCCCGAACTCCTCGACCGCGCGGTTCACGAGCCGGTCCGCGGCCTCGGTGGTGCCGACCGGGACGACCTCGGCGACGGCGGTGCCGCCCGCCTCGGTGATGGACTTCACGGCCGCCTCCGCCACGGCCTCGTCGATGTCGTTGACGACCACGCGGGCCCCGTGGGCGGCCAGGGCGTGGGCGTAGGCGAGGCCGAGGCCCCGGCCGCTGCCGGTGACGACGGCGGCCTTGCCGGTGAGATCGATGCTGGACACGGGCGGATCCCTTCACATGGCGGGCGACTTCGAGATCGAAGTTAAGAGCAATAATTGGTGACGTCAATAGTTGTTGGTGGCCTTCGAGTGCGTCATGCTGGAATCTGCATGTCGTACCGACCCCAGGGACCGAGATCAGGGAGCCCGCCATCACACGCCAGCACGTCACGAACCCGAACCCGATCGACGCGGACGAGCCGTGGATGCGGGGACTGCACGCGGACACGGGCTATCTGCTGTACCGGCTCGGCCTGCGCTCCGGCCAACTCTTCAACACCTTCCTCCAGGAGTCGGGCCTGCGCCTGCGCCACTACGCGCTGCTGCGGTTCCTCACCACCACCCCGGGCGCCCTCCAGCGCGAGCTGAGCGCCTCGCTCGGCTACGACCCGAGTGCGATCGTCGGCCTGGTCGACGACCTGGAGAAGCTGGGCTTCGCCGAGCGGCGCCCCTCCCCCGACGACCGCCGCAGCCGGATCGTCGTCCTGACCGACGACGGCCGTGCCTTCCTGCGGGACACCGACGAGGCCGGGCAGCGCGTCACCAACGAGCTGGTCCAGCCCCTCGACGCCGCCGAGCGCGAGCAGCTGCACACGCTGCTCCAGAAAGTCGCCGAATCCGGACTGGGGTGACGGGATTGCCATGACCGCCGACGCCGTACCGTCCCCGTCGACCCCGCGGACCCGCTCCGCGCCCGACCGGCTGCTGTCGGTGCTCGGGGCCTTCGACCTCGAGCATCCGGCGCTGTGTCTGACGGACATCAGCCGGCGCGCCGGGCTGAGCCTGAGCACCGCGCACCGGCTCGTGGCCGCGCTCACCGAGTGGGGCGCCCTGGAGCGGGACGACTCCGGCCTCTACCACGTGGGGCTACGGCTGTGGGAGCTCGCGGCCCTCGCACCGCGCGGACTGGCCCTGCGGCAGATCGCGCTGCCCTACCTGGAGGACCTGTACGAAGCGACGCACGAGAACGTCCAGTTGGCGGTCCAGGACGGCCCCGAGGTCGTCTACACCGAGTGGCTGTCGGGACGGTCGGCTGTGGGTGTGCACATCCGCGTCGGAGCGCGCTGGCCGCTGCACGCCACCGGCGTCGGGCTCGCGCTCCTCGCGCACAGCGAGGCGGAGTTCCAGGAGGAGTACTGCGCCGGACCGCTCGCCTCCTTCACGCCGTACACCGTCACCGAGCCGGCCCTGCTGCGCCGCATGCTGGCCGAGGTGCGCCGCACGGGGGTGGCGGTGAGCAGCCGCCAGGTCACCGCCGACGCGCTGTCCGTGGCGGCGCCGGTGCGCGGCCCGGGCGGGTCGGTCGTCGCTGCCGTGTCCGTCGTCGTGCCGCAGGCCGCCGCGCAGGTGCCGGTGCTGGCGCCGGCGGTGCGACTGGCGGCGCGCGGGATATCGCGGGGGCTGGGGTGGCAGCCGGAGAAGGAGACGTAGGCGCCCCCGCGCGGCACGCGGCGGATATCCCTCTCGCCGGTGAGGACGGGGTGTGAGCTCCCTCGCGATACTGGAAGGGCCCTTGCCCCGAGGAGCCGCCCGTGTCCGCTCGTCCCTGGATCGCCCCCGCCGCCGAGCGCCTGCGCACGGCCGACCCGTACGTCGTCGACTCGGCGCTCGCCGCGCTCGTGCTGTTCGCCGTCTCCCTCCAGTGGATCTTCCCCGACGAGGGCGACGACCGGCTGACCTGGCAGGGCTGGCTGATCGGCGCCGCCACCGCACTGCCGCTGGTGTGGCGGCGCAGGGCGCCCTTCGCCACCGCGTGGGCCGTGTCCGTCGCCACCCCGGTCCAGGCCGTCTACCACGCGCCGCCGCCGGACGTGATGTACGGCGGCATGGTCGTCCTGTACACGATGGCCACCCTCGGCAAGCCCTGGCAGCGGCGGGTGATGCTCGCGGGCTGGCTGGCCGGGGTCTCGCTGACGATGCTGCACAAGGAGGACCCGCAGCCCTTCGAGTACGCCTTCCATCTGCTCGGTGTGGTCTGCGCCTACGGCTTCGGCGTGCTCGCGCGGGTGCGGCGGGCCTACACCGCCGAGTTGGAGGACCGGGCCCGGCGACTGGAGCGGGAGCGGGCCGCCGACACCGCGCGGGCCATCGCGCAGGAGCGCTCCCGGATCGCCCGGGACATGCACGACGTGCTCGCGCACGCGGTGAGCCTGATGGTGGTGCAGGCCGAGGCCGGTCCGGTGGTGGTGCGCAGCGATCCGGCGCGTGCGGAGGCGTCCTTCGACGCGATCGCGGCGGCCGGACGGGACGCGATGGCACAGCTGCGCCGGATCCTCGGCGTGCTCAAGGAGCCGCAGGCGGGCGGTGGTTCATGGCGGCTGCCGCAGCCGGGCGTGGCCGAGCTGCCCGGCCTGGTCGGCCGGGTCGGCGAGTCCGCCGGACTGCGCGTGGAACTGCGCACCTCCGGCACGCCCCGCCCGCTGCCCCAGGACACCGAGGTCGCCGCCTTCCGCGTGGTCCAGGAGGCCCTCACCAACACCGTCAAGCACGCCCGGGCCGGCTCCGCTACCGTCGAACTCGACTGGACGGAGGGCGGGTTGACGTTGACGGTGACCGATGACGGACACGGGCCGACGGCCGGCCACGGCGGGCACGGGCTGATCGGCATCCGGGAACGGGCCGCCGCGTGCGGGGGCAGCGCACGGGCCGGGCGCGGGCCGGAGGGCGGCTTCCAGGTGGTCGTACGGCTGCCCGCGGCCGTCGATCGGCAGGCGGCCCTGGGATGAGCATCCGGGTGGTCGTCGCCGACGACCAGGAACTGGTGCGCGCCGGCTTCAGCATGATCTTGGAGGCGCAGCCCGACATCGAGGTGGTCGCCGAGGCCGGGGACGGTGCCGAGGCGGTCGCGGCGGTGCGGCGGCACACGCCCGACGTGCTGCTCCTCGACATCCGGATGCCGGTCATGGACGGCCTGGACGCGGCCCGGCGGGTGTGCGGGCAGTCGAGCTGCAAGGTGGTCATGCTGACCACGTTCGACCTGGACGAGTACGTGTTCGAGGCGCTGTGCGCGGGGGCCAGCGGCTTCCTGCTGAAGGACGTACGGCGCGACGACCTGGTGCACGCCGTGCGGGTCGTGGCGGCCGGGGACTCGCTGCTCGCGCCGACGGTGACCCGGCGGCTGGTCGCGGACCTCGTGCGGCGCCGGCGCGAGGAGGCCGCGGCCGAGGTCACCCCGCAGCGGCTCGACGTCCTGACCGCGCGCGAGGTGGAGACGCTGCGGCTGCTGGCGCGCGGGCTGTCCAACTCGGAGATCGCCACGACGCTGTTCGTGAGCGAGCACACCGTGAAGACCCATGTCAGCAACGTGCTGGGCAAGCTGGGCCTCAGGGACCGGGTGCAGGCGGTGATCTGCGCGTACGAGACGGGGCTCGTGGTGCCCGGATCCCCCTAGCGGGGGAGGCACCGGTGCCTCTCCCCCCCGCGACGGAGGCCCGCAAACCGCTCCCACCGGCGATCCGGTGACCACCCCCGCGGCAGGAGCCTGAGGGCGATGGCAACCGACCGTCCTGCCGGGAGGGACCGTGCTCTCCACGCTCGCCCGGGTGGCGACCCGCCGCCCGCTCACCGTCATCGCCCTCTGGGTGCTCTTCCTGCTGCTCGGCTTCGGCCTCGGCACCGGCGTCTTCAGCCGGCTCTCGGACAATGTGGCCGACATCCCGGGCACCGAGTCGGAGGCCGCCGCGCGGTACCTCGACGACACCGACCCCGCCGGCGAGTCGATCACCGGCGTCGTCGCGGGCGGCGCCGTCTCCGACCCCGGGCTGCGGGCCCAGGTCGAGCGGGCCGTCGCCGATGTGCGCTCGCTCGCCGGGGTGGCCGCCGTGCCCGACCCGTACGCCACCCGGGGCCTGACCGCCGAGGACGGGCGGGCCCTGATCATCCCCGTCACCCTCGAGGGCGGTCTCGACGACGCCGCCGAGGAGGCGGCCGTGGGCGCCGCGGCCGACCGGATCCGGCTGATCGACGCGCCCGAAGTGCACGTCAGCGGCGGCCCGCTGCTCGGCACCCAGATCGCCGAGCGGGCCCAGGAGGACGTGCGCAACGCGGAGTTGATCTCGCTGCCGGTCGTCCTGGCGCTGCTGCTGGTGGTGTTCGGCGGGCTGCGCGCGGCGATGCTGCCGCTGGTGATCGCGGTCAGCGGGATCGCGGGGGCGTTCCTGGCGCTGTTCCTGTTCAGCGAGGTCACCGACATCTCCGTGTACGCGATCCAGGTGACGACGATGCTGGGGCTCGGACTCGCCGTGGACTACGCCCTGTTGATGGTGGTCCGCTTCCGCGAGGAGCGCCGGCACACCGAGGACGTGGCGGAGGCGGTGCACCGTACGGTCGCGGCGGCCGGCCGCACGGTGCTGTTCTCCGGGCTGACGGTCGCGGTCAGTCTGACCGGGCTGCTGGTGTTCCCCAGCGTCTTCCTGCGCAGCATGGGCCTGGCCGTGGCCGCCGTGGTGGTCGTCGACATGCTGGCCGCGCTCACGCTGCTGCCCGCGCTGCTCGCCAGGTTCGGCGGGAGGATCGCGCCGGCGAAGGACCGCCCGGAGGGCGAGGAGGGCCGTGTCTTCGCCCGTCTGGCCCGCTTCTCGGCCCGCCGCCGTATCGCCGTCGTGGCGACCGTCGTCCCGGTCCTGCTGGTCCTGGCGCTGCCCGTCACCGGCATGACGATCAACCTCGGCGACGCCCAGCAGCTCCCGGCCGGCACCGAGGCACGGCAGTTGTACGACACCGTCGACGAGCACTTCCCGCCCGGCACCGGCGTCACCCCGATCACCGTGGTGCTGCGGCCGGGCACGGACGCCGCGACGGCCGACCGCGTCCTGGCGCTGTCCCCGACCGCGACGTCCCGCGAACTGCCCGGAGGCACCGGCGTCGTCCGCGTCCAGCCGCCGGGCAGCGTCGACGGCGAGGAGGCCACCGCCCTGGTCGAGCGGATACGGGAGGTCCGCGGTGACGCGCCCGTCGAGGTCACCGGACCGGCCGCGCGCCTGGTGGACTTCCGCGAGATGCTCGCCGAGCGGGCGCCCTGGGCGGCGGTCACCGTCCTGGCCGGCATCTTCGCCCTGCTCTTCGCCTTCACGGGCTCGCTGCTGATCCCGCTGCGCACCATCCTCACCACCCTGCTCAGCCTGGGCGCCGCGCTCGGCGTGGTGGTGTGGGTCTTCCAGGACGGCCATCTGGCCGGGCTGCTGGGCGGGGAGGGCCTCGGTGCGCTGAGCCTGACCGCGCCGCCGCTGATCGTGGCGATCGCCTTCGGACTCGCCATGGACTACGAGCTGTTCATCCTGGCGCGGATGCGTGAGGCGCGACAGCTCACCGGGGACGACCAGGAAGCCGTGGTCAGCGGTCTGCGCCGCTCCGGCCGCGTCGTCACCTGCGCGGCGCTGCTCCTCGCGGTGGTCTTCGGCGCCTTCATGACGGGCGGCTTCGCCCCGATCCTGCAGATCGGCCTGGGGCTCACCCTCGCGGTGCTGATCGACGCGACGGTCGTACGGATGCTGCTGGTGCCGGCGACGATGGCGCTGCTCGGCCGGCGCGCCTGGTGGGCACCGCGGCCGCTGCGCCGGGCGCACGAACGGTTCGGCCTGCACGAGCAGTCACCCGCACCCGAGCCACCGGTGACGACCAGCGCCTGACACCTCCCGGGCACCGGCACCTGACCCGTGCCGGTGCCTAGAGGCGGACCGTCATCTCCACGGTCACGTCGTCCCCGGAGCCCAGCCGCCCCCGTACCGCCTTCTTCAGCGGCAGCAGATAGCCCCCGTCCTTGGGAAAGAGCGAGGTCTCGAAGGCGACCTCGTCGATGCGTGCCTCGACCGGGACGACACCCCAGCCGTACGTGGCCATCGCCGCCACGTCCCGGATGTCGGCGGACTCCTCGTCCGGCACCCGGACGAAGTAGTACGGCGCCGGTCCGCGCCATTCGATCACCGGTCCGGTGAAGGCGAGTTCCATGCGGCATTCATAGGATGAACTTCCCTGTGCCGCAAGGGTTTTCTCTGCTTCACCTCTTGACGACCGGAACGCCGGAGAGCACATTGGCGACACTTTGAGAGCGCTCTCAAGCCCAAGCCCGCTCTCCGACGCACCCGCACCTCCCCCACTCCGTACACCGAGAGGCAGCACCCCATGAGTGACCCCTCCGGCATACACCGCAGACACCGCTCCCCACGGCGTGCGCTGCTCGCCGTGCTCGGCACGCTCGGCCTGGTGGCGGCCGTCGCCACCGTCGCCGTGCCGTCCGCGAACGCCTCCGCTCCCCCGCCCCCGTCGGGCTGGACGCAGGTCTTCCTGGACGACTTCAACGGCGCCGCGAACACCGGCGTGAACACCTCCGACTGGCAGTACGACATCGGCACCTCGTACCCGGGCGGCCCCGCCAACTGGGGCACCGGCGAGGTCGAGACGATGACGAACAGCACCGCCAACGTCTCGCTCGACGGCAACGGCAACCTCCGCATCACGCCCCGGCGCGACGCGGCCGGCAACTGGACCTCGGGCCGGATCGAGACCGTGCGCACCGACTTCCAGCCCCCGGCGGGCGGCAAGCTGCGGGTGGAGGGCCGCATCCAGATGCCGAACGTCACCGGCACCGCCGCCGAGGGCTACTGGCCGGCGTTCTGGATGCTGGGCGCGCCGTATCGCGGCAACTACCACAACTGGCCGAGCGTCGGCGAGCTGGACCTCATGGAGAACGTCCAGGGTCTGAACCGGGTGTGGGCCACGCTGCACTGCGGCACCAACCCGGGCGGCCCCTGCAACGAGACCACCGGCCTCGGCAACTACACGGCGTGCCCCGGCTCGACGTGCCAGTCGGCCTTCCACACCTACACCATGGAGTGGGACCGCTCCGTGAGCCCCGAGACGATCCGCTTCTCCGTGGACGGCACCCAGTTCCACTCGGTCAACGCGAGCCAGATGGACGCGACGACCTGGTCCAACGCCACCAACCACGGCTTCTTCATCATCCTGAACGTGGCGATGGGCGGCGCCTTCCCGGACGCCTTCGGCGGCGGCCTGGACGGCGACACCCAGCCCGGCCATCCGATGGTCGTCGACTACGTCCAGGTGCTGTCGACCGGTGGCAGCGATACCACACCCCCGCCGACGGGCAACCGTGACGCCTACAGCGCCATCCAGGCCGAGTCGTACGACGGCCAGGGCGGCGTGAGCACCGAGTCCACCGCCGACTCGGGCGGCGGCCAGAACATCGGCGCGCTCGCAGACGGCGACTGGGCGCTGTACCGGGGCGTCGACTTCGGCTCCACGGCGGCCACTCAGTTCGTCGCCCGGGTGGCCAGCGGTGCGGCGGGCGGCGTCAGCGGTCTGGTGGAGGTACGCCTGGACAGCCGCGGCAACGCACCCATCGGCAGCTTCGCGGTGGGCAACACGGGCGGCTGGCAGTCGTGGCGGACGATCCCGGCGAACATCAGCCGGGTGACCGGCACCCACGACGTCTATCTCACCTTCACCAGCGGCCAGCCGGCGGACTTCGTGAACGTGAACTGGTTCAACTTCGGCCGCTGACAGCGGCGTCACCGATGCGGTGCCCCGTGAGGCGGTCCTCGCGGGGCACCTGAACGGTCCGGGGCCGGAGGCCGCCCCTGCCCTTCGTCTGACAAGATGCCGGAGTCGCCCCCGTGCTCGCAGAAGGCCTGTCCTCATGCCCGTGCAATTACAAGCCGGCCTGATCAGTGCCGGTGTGTCGGCGCTGATCCTCGTCCTCGGCGAGCTCTTCCTCCGGCAGCGTGCCCGCCAGGAGAAGAGGCAGGGAATCCAGGCCACTTACCAGAAGTACTCCGAGCCGCTCGCGCTGAGTTCAACAGATCTCTTCTGGCGCCTGCGTGAGGTCTTCGACACGAGCGGCGCGGGCTTCTACCTACAGGGCCAGGTCCATGCCACCAAGTTCGAGCACTACAAGGCGCTCAGCACGCTCTACCGTCTCGCGGTCGTGCTCGGCTGGATCCGCGCCCTGCGACGCGAGTTGTTCTTCCTTCCCGGTGCCAGCAGGGAAACGCTGAAACGGCTTGACGATGCGCTGCACTCCTTCACCTCGGCCTTGGCCGAGGGCGGGCACGTGGAAACGAGGCGGGTCGCTTCGTTGATGAGCCTGTGGAGCGTCGGTGTCACCCCCTCGACCGAGGTGGTCACCCAGGCGGGGATCCGGATCGACCGCGAGCAGAGAAGGTTCCTCCACGAGGCGCAGGCAGCCGACGCCAACCAGTTGTCCGACGACGACCAGCTGCGCCTGTGCCGGGCCGTGGCCGACATGCTGGCGGACGTGATCGACTGTCCGCGCATCGCCACCGGCATCGTCGAGGAGACGCGTCACCGGGCGGTTTCGTGCCTGGCGGTCCGCGAGGCGTGGATCTACCGGGACTGGCAGGCCGCGATCGGTGACCTGGTGCTGCGCGATGCCCAGCTGGGTCAACGCCAGTTCGAAGTCATCGGATACAAGCAGTTCGAGGAGATGAGCGTCAACGGCGAGGAGGAAGACCGCCTGTGGCTGCGCCGCCTCCACACTGTCGTCGACGACCTCGACGTCGGCGGCGACCGCACGCGCGACGCGCGCATCGACCAGCTGTGGGAGATCCATCTGGCCACCGCGCGCATCATCGAGGCACTGCACAAGGCCGACGCCGCCCGATCCAGGATCTCTCCGGCGACGGTGCGCGCCGTCCAAGAGGCGCTGGCCTTGGCGGCGGCCGGCTCATGAAGCCCGTCGGCGCAGCTCCGCACGGAACGCCGCCGGTGTCAGCTCCGTGTGCTGATGAAAGAACTTGGAGAAGTTCGCGGCATCCGGAAATCCCACCGCCGCCCCTACCCGCCCTATCGGCATGTCCGTGTGGGCGAGCAGTCTCTTCGCCTCCAGGATCACGCGCTTGTCGATGAAGCCCTTGGGCGTCTGGCCGGTAGCGGCACGGACCGCGCGGACAAGGGTGCGGCGCGAGTAGCCGAGCTGGTCGGCGTACGCGCTGACGCTGTGGTTCGTGGCGAAGCCCTTCTCCACCGCGTCCCGGAACAGGGTGAAGGTCGTGTCGGCCCGTTGGCGGGCGGCTTCCGCCGAGCTCGCGGCGAGGTGGGCCAGGCGCAGCAGAAACGCCGTCAGCGAGTGGCGCAGCACCGCGGTGTGCAGGCTCAGGGGCAGGGTCGTGGTGTCCTCGTACTCGCGTTGGAGTTGGGCCAGTGCCGAGCGGAGCGCGGTGAGCTGGGCTGCGTCGGGGTGGAGCAGGGGTGGGAGGTCGTAGCGGTAGAGGCCGGTGGCCTCGACCGTGGCACGGGGCAGGAAGCCGGGCTGCATGGTCAGGACGGTGCCCTGGTACTCGCTGGTCCGTGAGAAGCGGTGCACCTGTCCGGGGCGGATCCACAGCAGGTCGCCGGCGCTCGCCTCGTACTCCGTGAAGTCGATCATGTGGCGTACGGGGCCCTCGCCGAAGAGCATCACGACGTGGAAGTCGATGCGGTGCACGCGCTCCAGCGGCGCGTCGGTGGCGTGCCAGGTGCGGCCCGTGCCCATCTGGCCGACCTGCATGCCGACGCCCAGGACGCTCAGATCGACCGGGAAGGGGAACGTCCGGATCGCGTCGCCGCCGCCTTCAGCCGTTGTGTCCGCCATGTCCGTCTCGTGTCGTCTCAGTCGTGCGGGGTTCACGCTCAGTCGTGCGCGGCGTTCGCCGTGGTGTCCCACTTTCACCACAGCCTGGCACACACCGACCTTCCCTCTCAAAAGTCAGACTTTTACTTTTGAACGCGTTGGACCAGCCACTTCGCTCCGATCAAGGACTTTTTGAAGATGAGCACGCAGACACCGGACAGCTTCGAATGGACCGAACTCGACCGGCGTGCCGTCGACACGGCTCGTCTGCTCGCGGCCGATGCGGTACAGCGGGTGGGCAACGGTCACCCGGGCACCGCGATGAGCCTGGCGCCGGCCGCGTACACGATCTTTCAGAAGGTGATGCGTCACGATCCCGCCGATCCCGAGTGGACCGGTCGGGATCGTTTGGTTCTCTCCCCCGGCCACACCTCGCTGACCCTCTACACCCAGCTGTTCCTCGCCGGGTACGAGGTGGAGCTCGACGACCTCAAGTCGTTCCGGACCCATGGCTCGAAGACACCGGGTCACCCCGAGTACGGGCACACCGCGGGCGTCGAGACCACCACCGGCCCGCTCGGCCAGGGTGTCGCCAACGCCGTCGGCATGGCGATGGCCGCCCGCTACGAGCGCGGCCTGTTCGACCCGGACGCCCCCGAGGGCGAGTCCCCGTTCGACCACACCATCTGGGCGATCGTCTCCGACGGCGACCTTCAGGAGGGCGTCTCCGCCGAGGCCTCCTCCCTCGCCGGCCACCAGAAGCTCGGCAACCTCGTCTTCCTCTACGACGACAACCACATCTCCATCGAGGGCGACACCGCGACCGCGTTCTCCGAGGACGTGCTGAAGCGGTACGAGGCGTACGGCTGGCATGTGCAGCGGATCGAGCCCGCGCTGGGCGGCGACATCGACGTCCACGCGCTGTACGCGGCGCTCAAGGCGGCGCAGGCCGAGACCGGGCGCCCCTCGATCATCGCGATGCGCACGATCATCGCCTGGCCCGCCCCGAACGCCCAGAACACCGAGGCCTCCCACGGCTCCGCCCTCGGCGCCGACGAGATCGCCGCGACCAAGCGCCTCCTCGGCTTCGACCCCGAGCAGACCTTCGAGGTCGCCGACGAGGTCCTCGCCCACACCCGCCGCGCCCTGGACCGGGGCGCCGAGGCCCACGCCGCCTGGGACAAGCAGCTCGGCACCTGGCGCGCCGCCGACCCCGGGCGCGCCAGGCTGTTCGACCGGATCGTCGCCGGTCAGCTGCCCGAGGGGTGGCAGGACGCGCTGCCGGTCTTCGAGGAGGGCAAGGCCCTCGCCACGCGCGCGGCCTCCGGCAAGGTGCTGCAGGCACTGGGTGCGGTGCTCCCCGAGCTGTGGGGCGGCTCCGCCGACCTCGCCGGCTCCAACAACACCACCATCGACAAGACGAGTTCGTTCCTGCCGAAGGGCAACCCGCTGCCCGGGGCCGACCCGTACGGCCGTACCGTCCACTTCGGCATCCGCGAGTTCTCGATGGCCGCCGAGATGAACGGCATCGCCCTGCACGGCAACACGCGTGTCTACGGCGGCACCTTCCTGGTGTTCTCCGACTACATGCGCAACGCCGTGCGCATGTCCGCGCTGATGCAGCTGCCGGTGACGTACGTCTGGACGCACGACTCGATCGGCCTCGGCGAGGACGGCCCGACCCACCAGCCGGTCGAACACCTGGCCGCCCTGCGTGCCATCCCGGGCCTGAACGTCGTCCGTCCCGCCGACGCCAACGAGACCGCGATCGCCTGGGCCGAGATCCTCAGGCGGCACTCCACCGACCCGGCCCCGCACGGCCTCGCGCTCACCCGCCAGGGTGTGCCGACGTACGCGCCCAACCCGGACGCGGCGAAGGGCGGTTACGTCCTTCAGGACTCCTCCACCGAGACCCCCGAGGTCGTCCTCGTCGCCACCGGTTCCGAGGTCCAGCTCGCCGTCGCCGCGCGCGAGCGGTTGGAGGCCGAGGGGATCGGTACCCGGGTGGTGTCCATGCCGTCCGTGGAGTGGTTCGAGCAGCAGCCGCGGGCGTACCGCGAGAGCGTGCTGCCGCCGGCCGTGAAGGCGCGGGTCGCCGTCGAGGCCGGGATCGGGCTCACCTGGTACCGGTTCGTGGGCGACGCCGGACGCATCGTCTCCCTCGAGCACTTCGGCGCCTCCGCCAACGCCGGGACCCTGTTCGCCGAGTACGGCTTCACCGCCGACAACGTCGCCGCCGCGGCCCGGGAATCCCTGGCCGCCGCGCGTGGTTGATCCAGCCGCCAGAAAGAAGATGATCACTGTGACCACCGAAGCGACCGCCACCGCGGGCACCCTCGAGCACCTCTCCGACGAGGGCGTCTCGATCTGGCTGGACGACCTGTCGCGCAAGCGGATCGAGTCGGGCAACCTCGCCGGACTCATCGCGAACAAGCACGTCGTGGGCGTCACCACCAACCCCTCCATCTTCCAGGCCGCCATCGGCTCCGGCGAGGGCTACGAGGAGCAGCTCGCCGACCTGGCGGTGCGGGGCGTCACGGTCGACGAGGCCGTGCGCATGATGACCACCGCCGACGTGCGTGCCGCCGCCGACATCCTGCGGCCCGTGTACGACGCCACCGACGGCCGGGACGGCCGGGTCTCCATCGAGGTCAACCCGCGTCTGGCCCACGAGACGGCGGCCACGATCGCCGAGGCCCGCCAGCTCGCCTGGCTGGTCGACCGGCCCAACGTGATGATCAAGATTCCGGCGACCAGGGCCGGACTGCCCGCCATCACCGAGGTCATCGGCCAGGGCATCAGCGTCAATGTCACGCTGATCTTCTCCCTGGAGCGCTACCGCGAGGTCATGGACGCCTACCTGTCCGGTCTGGAGAAGGCCGCCGCGAAGGGCCTGGACCTGTCCGCCATCCACTCCGTGGCGTCCTTCTTCGTCTCCCGCGTCGACACCGAGATCGACAAGCGGCTGACAGCGATCGGCACGGGCGAGGCGCTCGCCCTCAAGGGCAGGGCCGCGCTCGCCAACGCCCGCCTCGCCTACGAGGCGTACGAAGAGGTCTTCGAGGGCGACCGCTGGATCGCCCTCACCGGTGCCCGCGCCAACAAGCAGCGTCCGCTGTGGGCCTCGACCGGTGTGAAGGACCCGGCCTACAAGGCCACCCTGTACGTGGACGAACTGGTCGCCCCCGGCACCGTCAACACGATGCCCGAGGCCACCCTGAACGCCACCGCCGACCAGGGCGAGATCACCGGCGACACGGTGACCGGCGGCTATGCGCAGGCCCGCGCCGACCTGGCCGCGGTGGAGACGCTCGGCATCTCCTACGACGAGGTGGTCACCCGTCTGGAGGACGAGGGCGTCGCCAAGTTCGAGGTGGCGTGGCAGGACCTGTTGAACGCCGTGAAGAAGTCGCTCAGCAGCAAGCAAGGGAGCTGACGCAGCATGACCTCCGACTGGGACAACCCCCTCCGCGACCCCCGGGACCGCCGTCTGCCCCGTATCGCGGGCCCGTCCGGGCTCGTCATCTTCGGCGTCACCGGCGACCTGTCCCGCAAGAAGCTGATGCCGGCCGTGTACGACCTCGCCAACCGCGGATTGCTGCCACCGGGCTTCTCGCTCGTCGGGTTCGCCCGGCGGGACTGGGAGGACGAGGACTTCGCGCAGATCGTGCACGACTCGGTGCGTGAGCATGCCCGTACGGAGTTCCGCGAGGAGGTCTGGCAGCAGCTCTCCGAGGGCATGCGGTTCATCCCGGGCGACTTCGACGACGACACGGCGTTCGACCGGCTGCGCCGGACGGTCGAGGAGCTGGACAAGGCGCGCGGGACGAGCGGCAACTACGCCTTCTATCTCTCGGTGCCGCCGAAGTTCTTCCCGAAGGTCGTGCGGCAGCTCAAGAAGCACGGCCTGGCGGACGCCCCCGAGGGGTCCTGGCGGCGGGCGGTCATCGAGAAGCCGTTCGGGCGCGACCTGGCGAGCGCCCGGGAGCTGAACGCGATCGTGCACGACGTGTTCGACCCGGAGCAGGTCTTCCGCATCGACCACTACCTGGGCAAGGAGACCGTCCAGAACATCCTGGCGCTGCGGTTCGCCAACCAGATGTTCGAGCCGATCTGGAACCGGTCGTACGTCGACCATGTGCAGATCACGATGGCCGAGGACATCGGCATCGGCGGCCGGGCGGGCTACTACGACGGCATCGGCTCAGCGCGTGACGTCATCCAGAACCACCTCCTGCAGCTGATGGCGCTCACCGCCATGGAGGAGCCGGCCGCCTTCGACGCCGGGTCGCTGCTCACCGAGAAGCTCAAGGTGCTCAAGGCGGTCAAGCTGCCGGAGGACCTGGGCGCGCACACCGTGCGCGGACAGTACGCGGCGGCCTGGCAGGGCGGCGAGAAGGTGCTCGGGTACCTCGACGAGGACGGCATCGCCCCGGACTCCAGGACCGACACGTACGCCGCCGTCAAACTGAACGTCGACAACCGGCGCTGGGCGGGCGTGCCGTTCTATCTGCGCACCGGCAAGCGGCTGGGGCGGCGGGTGACGGAGATCGCGGTCGTCTTCCAGCGGGCGCCGCACTCCCCGTTCGACTCCACCGCCACCGAGGAGCTGGGCCAGAACGCGATCGTGATCCGCGTCCAGCCCGACGAGGGCGTCACGGTGCGGTTCGGCTCCAAGGTGCCGGGCACCTCGATGGAGATCCGGGACGTGACGATGGACTTCGCCTACGGCGAGTCGTTCACGGAGTCCTCGCCCGAGGCGTACGAGCGGTTGATCCTGGACGTCCTCCTCGGGGACGCCAATCTGTTCCCCCGTCACCAGGAGGTGGAAGAGTCCTGGAAGATCCTCGACCCGATCGAGGACTACTGGGACACGCACGGCAGGCCGGCGCGGTACGCGTCCGGCAGCTGGGGGCCCGAGGAGGCCGACGAGATGCTCGCACGAGACGGACGGAGCTGGCGCAGGCCATGAAGATCGACCTGACCGACACCACTGCAAGCAAGATCAACAAGGCGCTGGTGCAGGGCCGCCACGCCATCGGCACCCCGGCCGTGGGCATGGTCCTGACGATGATCATCGTCACGGACGAGGAGAACGCGTACGACGCCATCAAGGCGGCCGAGGAAGCCTCGCACGAGCACCCCTCGCGCACCCTGGTCGTCATCAAGCGGCACGCCCGCACCCCGCGCGAGCGCACCCGCTCCCATCTCGACGCCGAGGTGCGGGTGGGCGCCGACGCCGGCACCGGCGAGACGGTCGTGCTGCGGACCTACGGCGAGGTGTCCGACCACGCCGACTCGGTGGTGCTGCCGCTGCTGCTGCCGGACGCCCCGGTCGTCGTGTGGTGGCCGGTGGACGCGCCGGAGAACCCCGCGAAGGACCCGCTGGGGGCGCTGGCGCAGCGCCGGATCACCGACCTGTACGCCACCGAGACCCCGCTGGCCGACCTTGACCTGCGGGCCCGCTCCTACGCGCCCGGCGACACCGACCTGGCCTGGACCCGGCTCACCCCCTGGCGCTCCATGCTCGCCGCGGCCCTGGACCAGGCCCGGGTGCCGATCACCTCGGCGGTCGTGGAGGCCGAGGCCGACAACCCGGCCGCCGAGCTGCTGGCCCGCTGGCTGGAGGCCCGCCTGCACGTCACCGCCGAGCGGGTCGTCACCGCCGGACCGGTGGTCACGGGCGTGCGCCTGGGCACCGAGAACGGCGAGATCGTCATCGACCGCCCGGAGGGCCCGCTGGCCACGCTGCACCTGCCGGGCCAGCCGTCGCGCACCCTCGCGCTGAAGGTCCGCACCACCTCCGAACTCATCGCCGAGGAGCTCAGGCGCCTCGACCAGGACGAGATGTACGCCATCGCCCTGCGGGGCGAGGGCACCAAGGAGACCCCCTCTCATGTCTGAGAACGCCCGGCTCACCCGGCGCCCCGAGTGGACCGCCCTGGAGGACCACCGCGCGGACGTGCTCCAGCGCCCGCGGCTGCGTGAGCTGTTCGCCACCGACCCCACCCGCGCCGAGCGGTACGTGGTGCGCGTGGGCGATCTGCGGATCGACTACTCCAAGCACCTGATCAACGACGAGACACTCGCCCTGCTCGCTGAACTGGCCGTCGCCACCGATGTGTTCGCACTGCGCGACGCCATGTTCCGCGGCGACAGGATCAACGTCACCGAGGACCGGTCGGTGCTGCACACCGCGCTGCGGGCGCCGCGGGAGGCGGTGATCGAGGTGGACGGCGAGAACGTCGTGCCCGAGGTCCACGCGGTGCTGGACAAGATGAGCGCCTTCGCCGACCGCGTCCGCTCCGGCGAGTGGACCGGCCACACCGGCCGCCGTATCCGCAATGTCGTGAACATCGGCATCGGCGGCTCCGACCTCGGTCCGGCGATGGCGTACGAGGCGCTCCGCCCCTTCACGGCACGGGACTTGACGTTCCGGTTCGTCTCCAACGTCGACGGCTCCGACCTGCACGAGGCGGTGCGTGACCTCGATCCGGCTCAGACGCTGTTCATCGTCGCGTCCAAGACGTTCACCACGATCGAGACCATCACCAACGCCACATCGGCGCGCTCCTGGCTGCTGGCCGGGCTGGGCGGCGAGGAGAAGGCGGTCGCACGGCACTTCGTCGCGCTGTCGACGAACGCCGAGAAGGTGACGGAGTTCGGGATCGACCCGGACAACATGTTCGAGTTCTGGGACTGGGTCGGCGGGCGGTACTCGTACGACTCGGCCATCGGGCTCTCGCTCATGATCGCCATCGGGCCGGACCGCTTCCGGGAGATGCTCGACGGCTTCCACACCGTCGACGAGCACTTCAGGACCGCCCCCGCCAAGGACAACGCCCCGCTGATCATGGGCCTGCTCGGCATCTGGTACAGCAACTTCCTGGGCGCCGAGTCACACGCGGTGCTGCCGTACTCGCACTACCTGTCGAAGTTCACGGCGTATCTCCAGCAGCTGGACATGGAGTCCAACGGCAAGTCGGTGGACCGCGACGGCCGGATCGTGGGCTGGACGACCGGTCCGGTGGTGTGGGGCACGCCCGGCACCAACGGGCAGCACGCCTACTACCAGCTGATCCACCAGGGCACCCGGCTGATCCCCGCCGACCTGATCGGCTTCGCCCGCCCGGCCGCCGAGCTGAGCGACGAGCTCAAGGCGCAGCACGACCTGCTGATGGCGAACCTGTTCGCCCAGGGCCAGGCGCTCGCCTTCGGCAAGACCGCGGACGAGGTGCGCGCGGAGGGCGTGCCCGAGGAGCAGGTCCCGCACCGCACCTTCCTGGGCAACCACCCCACCACCACGATCCTCGCCCCCGAACTGACCCCGTCGGTCCTCGGCCAGCTCGTCGCGCTCTACGAGCACAAGGTCTTCGTGCAGGGCGCCGTCTGGCACATCGATTCCTTCGACCAGTGGGGCGTGGAGCTGGGCAAGGTCCTCGCCAAGCGCGTCGAACCCGCCCTCTCCCAAGGGGCCGAGGTCCCCGGTCTCGACCCGTCCACCGCCGCCCTCGTGGCCGCCTACCGCTCGCTCAAGAACGCATCGGACGCGCTGGGCGTCCAGGAGGAAGTGAACTGACATGCAGATCGGCCTTGTTGGTCTCGGCAAGATGGGCGGCAACATGCGCGAGCGTCTGCGCAACGCCGGCCACACCGTCGTCGGCTACGACACCAACCCGGAACTGTCCGACGTGGCGAGCCTGGCCGACCTCGTTGACCGGCTCGACGCGCCGCGCACGGTCTGGGTCATGGTCCCGGCCGGCGGTCCCACCCAGCTCGTGATCGACCAGCTGGGCAGCCTGCTCAAGCCCTACGACACGGTGGTCGACGGCGGCAACTCCCGCTGGACGGACGACGAGAAGCACGCCAAGGAGCTGAGCGCGCACGGCATCGGCTTCGTCGACGCGGGCGTGTCCGGCGGCGTGTGGGGGCTGCAGAACGGCTACGCGCTGATGGTCGGCGGTGAGAAGGAGCACGTCGACCGGCTGAAGCCGATCTTCGAGGCGCTCAAGCCGGAGGGGCCGTACGGCTATGTCCACGCGGGCAAGGTGGGCGCCGGGCACTTCGCGAAGATGGTCCACAACGGCATCGAGTACGCCATGATGCAGGCCTACGCCGAGGGCTGGGAGCTGCTGGAGAAGGTCGACTCGGTGGACAACGTCCGCGAGGTCTTCCGCTCCTGGCAGGACGGCACGGTCATCCGGTCCTGGCTGCTGGACCTCGCGGTGAGCGCGCTGGACGAGGACGAGCACCTGGAGAAGCTGAAGGGCTACGCACAGGACTCCGGCGAGGGCAGGTGGACCGTCGAGGCGGCCATCGACCACGCGGTGCCGCTCCCGGCGATCACCACCTCCCTCTTCGCGCGGTTCGCGTCCCGCCAGGACGACTCCCCGCAGATGAAGATGATCGCGGCGCTGCGCAACCAGTTCGGCGGCCACGCCGTCGAGTCGAAGGAGTAGCCCGCCGTGGGGGATCTCCTTCTGGTCCGCCACGGTGAGACGGAGTGGAGCAGGTCGGGCCGGCACACCAGCCGGACCGACCTGCCCCTCACCCGGTCCGGCGAGGAACAGGCCAAGTCCCTCGCCCCGCTCCTGTCCGGCCGGACCTTCGCCCTCGCCCTGACCAGCCCCCTGCGGCGGGCGGTGCGCACCGCCGAACTGGCGGGCGTGACCGGCGCCGTACCGGACCCGGACCTGCGCGAGTGGGACTACGGCGGCTACGAGGGCGTCACCACCGCCGACATCCACCGCACCCGCCCCGACTGGTACCTGTGGACCGACGGAGCGCCGCCCGGTCCGGACGGTCACCCGGGCGAGTCGCCGGCCGAGGTGGGGGCGCGCGCCGACCGGGTGCTGACCCGGGTGGCCGCCGCACTGCCCGACGGCGATGTGATCCTCGTGGCGCACGGCCACTTCCTGCGGGTCGTGACGGCCCGCCGACTGGGGCTGGCCCCGGCGGACGGGCGGCTGTTCCAGCTGGCGACGGGTACGGTGAGCCGTCTTTCGACGGAGCACGGATGGCCCGTCGTCGCCGAATGGAACCTCCGGGCATAGCCGGTTGACATCGTGAAAACAGGCCCGCCAGAGTTGCGGCCGATGGAGATCAACGATCTGACACCGGCCGAACTGAGGGTGTGGCAGGCCTTTCCCAAGGGGGAGGCCGTGGACTTCCGCGACGCGGCAGACCAACGGACCGTACGTGCCGCGGTGTTGAGGGCCCTGCTGCTCGACGGCCCGGTGGTGAGCGGTGAGGTGGCCGCCCTCAAGGTGGCGGGCGCGCGCGTCACCGGCGTACTGGACCTGCGGTATGCGACGGTCGAGAGCGTCGTGCGGCTGAGCCACTGCCACTTCGAGGACGTTCCGGACCTCTCCGGCGCCCAACTGAAGTACCTCAACCTGTCCGGGTCCCGCCTGCCCGGTCTGGCGTCGGCGCGGATCCGGGTCGACGGCGGACTGCGACTGACGGACTGCCGGTTCACCGGGCCGGTACGGCTCGGCGGTGCGCAGATCGCCGGGGCGCTGTATCTGGAGGGCGCCGAGATCACCGCGCCCGAGGGGACCGCGGATCCGGTGCTCCAGCTCCACCAGGCGACCGTCGGGGAGGACCTGTGCGCGTCCCGGCTGCGCACGCGCGGCGAGAGTCGGCTCGACGGCGCCACGATCAGCGGCTCGCTCCGGCTGGAGGACGCCGACCTGCGTCATCCCGGCGGTTTCGTCCTCAACGCCGAGGCCCTGGAGGTGGGCGCCAACGTCCTCGGCAGACGGCTGAGCTCCCAGGGCCGCATCGACATGCGCGGCGCCCGCATACCCGGCCGGCTCGACCTGCTGAGCAGCCGGCTGTCCAACCCGGGCGGCACCGCGATGCGCGCGAGCAGCTGTGTCATCGGTGAGGTGTGGCTGCGCAGGGGTCCGCGGATCGAGGGCATGCTCAACCTGCGCCGCTCCCAGATCGAGCACCTCAACCTGGAGCCGGAGATGCTCCCGGACCAGGTCCGCATCCTCGACCTGACCTACACCTCGCTCACCCCGCATGTGCCGCCCGAGCAGCGGCTGCCCATGCTGGAGCGGGACGAGGGCAGGTTCGACCCGCACGGATACGAGCAGTTGACGGCGTCCTACCGCCGCACCGGCGACGACCACGCCGCCCGCCTGGTCCAGCTCGCCAAGCAGCGCCGCCATCGCACCACACTGCCCTGGTACGGCCGACTGTGGGGGCGGGTCCAGGACGCCACCGTCGGCTACGGCTTCCGGCCGATGCGCGCGCTGGGCTGGCTGCTGTCGCTGCTCGCCGTCGGCTCGGTCACGTTCGCGCTGCACGCGCCCGCGCCGCTGAAGCCGGACGAGGCACCGCACTTCAACCCGGTCTTCTACACCCTCGACCTGCTGCTGCCGGTGATCTCCTTCGGACAGGAGCCGGCGTTCGCCCCGGACGGCGGGCAGCAGTGGCTGTCGTACGTCCTGGTACTGGCCGGCTGGATCCTGGCCACCACGGTCATCGCCGGCGTCACCCGCACGGTCAGCCGCCAGTGACGGCCCTCGCGGTGTGCTGCGCGGCCAGCCGCACCGGTGCGTTCCGGGCGCCGTAGCCCCGGTAGCCGTCCCGCTGCACCAGCTCGAAGAAGACACGGCCGACGGTCAGGGTGTAGCAGTGCCGGAACTCGCCGTGTGCGTCACGGTCGTAGAGGATGCCGAGTTCGCGGTACGTCTCCAGCTCGCCGTCCGCGAACTCGTGCCGCGCCGCCAGGTCGTCGTAGTAGTTGGCGGGGATCGGCAGCAGCCGCCCGCCCGCCTCCCGGAACCGGCGGGCGGCCGCGACGACGTCGTCGGTGGCCAGCGCGATGTGCTGGGCGTGCGCGGTGTCGTCGGTGGGCGCGGCCCCGACGCCGAGGGCGATGCGGACGCTGCCGTCGGGGTTGGTGACGGCGCGGCTGCGCATCAGGCCGTACGGGTCGGCGACGTCCACGCTCTCCTGGGCGTGCAGGCCGAGGACGCTGCGGTGGAAGAGGGCGGCCTCGTCGTAGTGGTGCCAGGGCTGGGTGAGGGCGAGGTGGTCGATCCGGTGGATGCCGGCGGCCGCGGGCTCGTGCGCGATGTCGGCGAAGTCGGCGCGCCAGTCGGGCAGTTCGGGCCGGTCCGTGGCGCAGAAGAAGAGTTCCGTGCCGTCGGGTGCGGCGACGGCGTCGAGCGGGGCGTCCCCGGTGGCGCGGCGGCGGGGCAGGACGGGTGCCAGGAGGGCCTCGGCGCGGCGGGCGGCGCCGGTCGGGTCCGGCGATTCGAGGCCGATCGCGGCGAGGTTGGTGCCGTCCCGGCGGGCGGCGCCCGAGGTGTTGAGAAGGACCCGGGCCGCGCCCTGCTGCCAGAGGTCGACCGGTTTGCCGCGGTGGCGTGCGGTGCGGGCGAAGCCCAGGGCGCCGAGCACGGCCGCGACCGGTTCGGCGTCGGGCGTGAGAAGTTCGGCGAAGGCGACGCCGGTGGGCACGACGGGCGCGGGCGGGTCGGCGACACCGAGTTGCTCCTGGAGGACCAGCAGGGAGCGGTGGGCGTCCACGGCCGTCGGGCCGGCGTCGGCCTGGCGGAAGACGTCGTTGAAGACCTCCAGGGAGAGCGGGCCGTCGTATCCCGTGTGCAGGACATGGCGGACGAGTCCGGCGACGTCGAAGCCGCCCTGGCCCGGGAAGCATCGGTAGTGGCGGCTCCACTGGAGGACGTCCATCGCGAGCAGCGGGGCGTCGGCGAGCTGGAGGAAGAAGATCTTCTCGCCGGGGATGTCCTGGATGCCCTTGGGGTCGGAGCCCCGGGAGAGGATGTGGAAGCTGTCCAGGCAGGTGCCGAGCGCGGGGTGGTCGGCGGCCTCGACGATGCGCCAGGCGTGGGTGTACGTGTTGACGTGCCGTCCCCAGGCGAGCGCCTCGTAGGCCACCCGGATCCCGGACTCCTGGGCCAGTTCGGCGAGTTGGCGCAGCTGGTGCGCGGCGAGCGCGTCGTCGTCCACGGCGAGCGGATGGACGCTGGAGCAGACGAGCACGGTGTCCGCGCCGAGCCTGCGCATCAGCTCGAACTTGTGCCGGGCGCGCCGCAGATTGCGGGCGAACGCCTCGGCGGGCACGGCCTCGATGTCCCGCATCGGCTGGTAGAGGTCGATGGTGAGGCCGAGGTCGGCGCAGCGGGCGCGGATCTCCTCGGGGGTCAGCGGGCTCGCGAGCAGATCGTTCTCGAAGATCTCCACACCGTCGAAGCCGGCCCGGGAGGCGGCCGTGAGCTTCTCGGTGAGGGATCCGCTGAGGGAGACGGTGGCGATGGACGTACGCATGCCGGTACCTCTTCCTACCTCGGGGTTCCTACGGCTCCGGCCAGTTCGGCGATGTCCGCGAGCATGCGCGCGCCGTCCGGCTCCCGGCCCGTGAACAGGCGGAAGGCGTCGGCCGCCTGGAACACGGCCATCCCACCGCCGTCCAGGGCGGCGCAGCCGGCGGCTCGGGCGCTGCGCAGCAGCTCGGTCTCCAGCGGGCGGTAGACGACCTCGGCGACCCACAGCCGCGGGTGCAGCAGTTCGGCCGGCAGGGGCAGGCCGGGGTGGGCCGCCATGCCGGTCGGGGTCGCGTGCACGAGACCGTCGGCCCGGCCCAGCAGCGCGGGCAGCGCGTCCGGGGTGGCGCCCACCGCGCGGCCGGGGCCGAAGTGCCGGTTCAGCGCGGCGGCGAGAGCGACGGCCCGTTCGCTCAGCGCGTCGACGACGGTGACCCGCTCGGCGCCGAGCGTGAGCATGGCGTGCGCGACGGCCGCGCCCGCTCCCCCGGCGCCGAGCTGCACGACCCGCTCCAGCGGCACGTCGGGCAGCCCGCGCGCGAAGGACGCGGCGAATCCGGTGACGTCCGTGTTGTGGCCGACGGCCCGGCCGTCCTCGAAGACGACGGTGTTGACCGCGCCCAGCGCCTGGGCCTGCGGGGCGAGCTCGTCGAGGTGCGCGATGACGAGCTGCTTGCAGGGGTGGGTGATGTTCAGCCCGTCGAAGCCCAGGTCGCGGGCGGCCCGCACCAAGTCGCCCACCGCCTCGGGCGGGACGCCGAGCGCGTCGATGTCGATGAGCCGGTACAGACAGCGCAGACCCTGCCGGTCGGCCTCCCGCTCGTGCAGCGCCGGGCTGAGCGAGGGGCCGATGCCGGCACCGATCAGCCCGACGAGATACGAGTCCTTGGTGTCCTTGGCCACCGGGGGACCTCCTGAAGGCTGACTAATGTACGAACCGGTGAGTTACTAATAGCAGGCGGACCTGGGCTTGTGAAGGCCCGTCCCGGCACACGAGGCGAGCGGCCTTCTACAATCACCGGCATGACCAGCGTCGAAGAGCCGGCACGCGCGAACGGGCGGATCCGTGACGCCGCCCGCACCAAGGCCGAGATCCTCGACGTCGCGACGCAGGAGTTCGCCCGCGCCGGTTACGACGGCGCCCGCGTGGACGAGATCGCCGCCCGCACCCGCACCACGAAGCGGATGATCTACTACTACTTCGGCGGCAAGGAACAGCTGTTCACGGCCGTGCTGGAGCGGGCGTACGCCGTGATCCGGGAGGCCGAGCAGGAGCTCGACGTCGAGCATCTGGACCCGGTCGCGGCCATCCGCCGGCTGGCCGAGCTGACCTTCGACCACCATGAGCAGCACCCGGACTTCATCCGCCTGGTCAGCATCGAGAACATCCACGGCGCCCAGCACATCGCCGCCTCCGAGAAGCTCGGCAGGATCGGCTCGCCGGCCCTGGACGTGATCCGCCGGATCCTGGAGTCGGGGCAGCGGTCGGGCCTGTTCACGGCCGACGTCGACGCCGTCGACCTGCACGCGATGATCAGCGCCTACTGCTTCTTCCGGGTCTCCAACCGGCCCACCTTCGGCGCCCTGTTCGGCCGTGACCTGGTGGACCCGGCCCGGCGCGAGCACTACCGCGCGATGCTCGGCGACATGGTGATCGCGTATCTGACCGCGGAACGCACCGCGGACTGAAGTCGTACGACACCAGCTCTTGACACCCGGGAAACGTGAGCGCACGATCCCTAGCCATCCGCCACTAACTATCCAGTGGGTTAATTAGCCGCGATGGGAGCACCCCTGTGTCCGTCCCCGACACCCATGCCGGCCAGCCGAGGAAGGCGGCCATGGCTGCCTGGATCGGCAGCGCCCTGGAGTACTACGACTTCTTCATCTACGGCAGCGCGGCCGCGCTGATCTTCCCCGAGGTCTTCTTCGACGAGTCCGACCCGGCCACGGCCACCCTGCTGTCGCTGGCCACGTTCGGTGTGGCGTACGCCGCCCGGCCGATCGGCGCGCTGTTCCTCGGTCACTTCGGTGACCGGCTGGGCCGTAAGAAGATCATGGTCTTCACGCTGATCCTGATGGGCGTGTCGACGTTCCTGATCGGCTGTCTGCCCACCCGCGACCAGGTCGGCACCCTCGCCCCCGCGCTGCTGGTGCTGTGCCGGGTCCTCCAGGGCGTCTCAGCGGCCGGCGAGCAGGCCAGCGCCAACTCGATGACCCTGGAACACGCGCCACCGCACCGGCGCGGCTTCTTCACCAGCTTCACGCTGAGCGGCACCCAGGGCGGGCAGCTCCTGGCCACCCTGGTCTTCATCCCGATCGCCGCGCTGCCGGAGGAGCAGCTGATGGCGTGGGGCTGGCGGGTGCCGTTCTGGATGAGCGTCGCGGTGGCCGTCGTCGGCTATGTCATCCGCCGCAAACTGCAGGAGACACCGGCCTTCGAGCAGCAGGCCGCCACCGAGGGGGTCGCCAAGCTGCCGCTGGCGCTGCTGATGCGGGAGCACTGGGCGAACGTGCTGCGGGTGGTCGCGGGTGCGCTGGTGGCCTCGGTCAGCACGATCTTCACGGTGTGGGCGCTGTCGTACGCCACCAGCGACTCGGTCGGGATGGACAGGTCCGCCATGCTGTGGGTGGGGGCCCTCGCCAACCTGGTCGCGCTCGGCGCGATCCCGCTGTGGGCGACGCTGTCGGACCGCATCGGCCGTCGCCCGGTGTTTCTGATCGGCGCGGCCGGCAGCGCGGTGACGATGTTCCTGTACCTGTGGGCGATCTCCACCGGCTCCTACCCGCTGACCCTGCTGCTTGGCATCGTCGCCTTCGGTGTGGTCTACAGCGCCGCGAACGGCGTGTGGCCCTCCTTCTACGGCGAGATGTTCTCCACCCGGGTCCGGCTGTCCGGCATGGCCATCGGCACCCAGATCGGCTTCGCGGTCGCCGGATTCGCGGTCACCTTCGCCGCGCGGATCGCCGGCCCGAACGGCGACGACTGGTCGGCGGTGGCGCTGTTCACGGCCGCGCTGTGCGTGCCGCCGGTCGTGGCGGCCCTCTCCGCCCGCGAGACGGCGAAGGTACCGACGGAACGGCTCGGCGAGCGCGTGGCCCGGGAGGCGGCCGAACGGCAGACGGTGACGGCCTGAACCGGCACGGAATCCCCCTAGGGGGTGTGGTGAGAGTCCCGTGCGGTGCCCGCGCCCGCCGCGGCAGCGGCTGCTGTCACAGCCGGTGCGGTGAGGGTGCGTGCCGACCGCGACACAAGCCGCTGCCGCGGCGGGCGCGAGTGCTGTGCGGGACTCTCACCACACCCCTTGGTCCCCGGACGCCGTGACGGCTCCGGGGACCGGGTGTGTCAGCCCGAGACCAGCAGGTCCGTCCAGGTCCGGGCGATCCGGTCCAGCGAGAAGCCCTCCCGCACCTGACTGCGGGCCAGCTCCGCGGCGGACCTCCAGTCGTGCTCGTCCAGCACGGCTATCGCCTCGGCGATCGCCTCGGGGCTGTCATGGATCCACCGCCGGTCATAGATCTCGTCCGCGCCGGGCCACGGCAGCAGCGAAGGCACCGCACCGGAGGCCATGCCCTCGGCGGGCGCGAGGTGGAAGCTCTCGTCGTCGCTGGTGGACAGCACATGTCCGACCCGGCGCAGCCAGCCCGCCACGTCCGGCCCGAAGGTGTCGAAGACGACGGCGCCTTCGAGCAGCGGCGAGGTCTGCATCCGGCGCAGCACGGCGTCGTAGTGCGCGCGTTCCTCGGGCTTGTTCCAGATCCACCAGTACTCCCAGGGCGGCTTGGACTTGACCGACAGATGCCAGCGCGGGTCGTGGGCGCGCAGCGCCTCCAGTACGTCGAGGCCGAGGTCGAGGCGTTTGCGGCTGGGCGCGATGCCGATCATGCCGAGGCGGTGGTGGGCGCCCGGCGCCTTGGGGCGGTCGAGCTGGTCGGTGTCGACCCAGTTGGGCACGACGACGACCTTCGAGGCGGGCCAGCCGGTGTGCTCGCGGGTGCGGCGGGCGTAGTACGGGCTGACGCACACCACGCGGTCGACGGCGTCGATGTCGACCTGGCGGGGCCACGGGGCGTCCAGTTCGAAGCGGTGCAGCCGTACGATCAGCCGGCTGCCGCGCCGCTTGTGGCGGCTGTACCAGACGGCGGCCGGTCCGCACCACTCGACGACCACCACGTCGGCCCAGTCGGCGAGTTCACGACTGGCGTCCGGGTCGTGCCGGGCCAGCGCGGGCCAGGCGTCGACCCGGACTTCGAGGCCGGGCAGCGAGCGGAAGTGGTCGAGCAGGCGGGTGAGGAACTTCAGGTCGTGCCCGGCGACACCGACGCGCAGGGGCCGCTGCCGGCCCGCCACGCCGGTGGGCGGGGCGGGGAAGGCGCGGTCGAGGTGGGCGCGCCAGCGGGCGGCCGCTCCGTCGAGGGTGTACTGCCGGGCGGCCTCGCGGCAGCGGTCGGCGGCGAGGCGCCGTGCCTCCGGCTCGCGAACCGCTCGCGCCACGGCGTCTGCGGCGTCGTCGAGTGCGGCGCGTCCCGGCACGAACAGCGGGTAGTCGGTGCCGAGCAGCGCCTCGTGCGCCGGAGTGCGGTTGAGTACGACGGGCAGGCCCAGGGCGCCGAACTCAAGGACCTTGGTGGACAGTTCGAGGCTGGAGTCGAGCACCGGGTCGCGCCAGCCGAGGCCCAGGTCGCAGTCCGCGGCGATGCGCATGGCGTCCTCGCGGGGCTGTCCGCCGTGGTGGTGGACGCCGGGTGTGCTCGCCAGGGCCCGCGCCATGTCGTCCCGGAAGTCGGGATGGGCCGCGTCGTCGTGGATCTTGTCGCCGACGGTGTGCAGTTCGGCGGGGACGCCGCGCTCGGCGAGCAGCCGCGGCAGCCGGGTCATGGGCAGGGTGTTCCAGCGGGGGGCGAACTTGCCGGTGTAGACGAGCCGCAGCGGCTCGTGCGGTCCGTCCCGCTCCGGCAGCTCGAAGCCCGGCTCGGGCACGGCGGGCGGGCTGAGCACGCACTTGCCGCAGGCCTCGGGCACCCAGGTCTCCAGGAAGCAGCGCAACTCCTCGGTCTGGCACAGCAGTCGGTGCGATGCCTCCGCGATGCGGCCGAGGTCCGCGCGGGCGGCCTCCGTCATCTCGGCGGCCGACTGCGGGATGTCGGTGAGGTAGGCCCAGATCCGCCCGTCGAACACGCCGTCGGCCACGATCCGGGTGACCAGCCGCCGGCCGCGCAGCACCAGCAGGTCGCAGGGCTCGTCCTCGTCGAGCCGGGTGAGCACCTCCGAGGCCTGCACCGGCGACATCGGCCGGTCGGCGAGCCCCGGCAGCAGCCGCTCCTCGTGCGGGCGCACCAGGCCGACCCGGGGCAGCTCGGCCAGCGGATCGGTCAACCGGCCGGTGCGCACGGGCGACTTGAGCACGAGCCTGCTCTCGCAACCCGCCCGGGACAGCGCCTGCACCGTCGACTGGGCCCAGACGGCGGAGCCGTCGATGAGGTTGAGGTCGACGTCGCCGTAGACGAGCGCCCGCAGCGCACGGCTCATGGCGGCTCCTTCCCGCGTCATGACGGCTCCTTTCCGCGCACGGCGAACAGCCGGTGCCCCTGCCCCGCCCAACTGCCGGGCTCGGTACCGGACAGGTGCAGCTCGCGGCGCACCAGCAGCGGACGCAGCGACGGTACGAAGACGTAGTCGTCGGCGGCCGGCGTGTGGCCCACCGCGTCGGCGCCGGAGTACTCCTGGGCGCACATCAGATCGAGCAGCAGGGTGTCCGGCCGGTCCTCGGTGAGGTCCGTCCAGTCGGCGACCCAGGGCGCCAGGGGCCGCCCGAGGCGTACCGTTACGCCGGCGGCGGTGAGTTCGTCCAGTCCCGCCGGATCGGGCACGACGACCTCCACCGGGCGGTGCACCTGGCCGAGCACCTGGCCGACGAGCCGGGCGACATCGGTACGGTCCCGGGGCGCGGCCAGCACCGCGACGCGCCGCACGTCCAGCGGATCCGGGGCACCGGTCAGCCGCGCGAGCCGGGACAGCCGTACCCGGGTGCTGTCCGCGCGGAACACCTCGCGCAGCCGCTCCCTGCCCTGTGCGGCCGGGTCGAGCCGGGCGAGCCGTACTCCGGTGTCGGCGTCGATGACGGCGTCCCAGGCGAGCCGGCCGAGGCCGGGCGCGACGGTGGCGGGAACGTCCCGCCACAGCACGGCCGACCGCCCCAACGCCCTGGTTTCGGCGAGGAGTTCGGCGAGCGTGCGGTCGAGGTCGGGGGCCAGTCCGGTGCCGGTGAGCCACCAGGGTCCGTCGCCGACGCAGGCGCTGAGCTGTACGACCAGGGCGTCGGGGTCGGTGCGTCGCAGCAGCAGCTCGCCGTCGTGCGGCAGCAGGCGGTTGACCACGGCGTCGGCCGCGAAGTCCGCGGCGGTGGCGGGGGTGAGCACACCGGCGACGACGAGGCGGTCGCGCGGTGCCACGGTCAGGGCGCGATGGGCGAGATGGAAGCGGCCGTCGGCCGGTGCCTCCGGCTCGGACCGCGGCTTCGGCGCGTCGGCGGGCGCCGACCCGGTGGTGCGACGCCGGCCGCGCCACAGGCCGTACAGCTCCCCGGGCAGCCGTACCGCACTCCGCTTCGGCGAGCGCGCGGCCGTCACCAGGGCCTTGCCGACCCGCAGCGAGGTCGAGCCCTCCAGCATGGCCACCCGGGCCTGCAGCACATCGACCCGGTCCCGGGCGGCCCGCAGGGCGGCGGCGAGCTGCTCCCTTTCCCGTACGGTCGCGGCGAGCCGCTCGGCGAGTCCGTCCTGCCCGGAGGCCTCCCGGTTGCGCTCCGCCTCCTCGGCGGCCGCTTCGAGATCCAGTACCCGGGCCCGCAGGGAGCGGGACGCGAGGTCGGCGAACACGTACTCGTCGGCGATCCGCAGCGCCGTGGCACGGCCGTCGGAGGGGACGGGCCGGCCGAAGAAGTCGTGCGGCGGCAGGAGTTCGTCGGTGCGGGCGATGACCGCGCCCGCGTGCAGATGGACGTAGTCGAGGGGCGCGGCCCGCAGGACCTGGCAGCGGTGGGCCACCAGATGGTCGAGGAGCCGGTGGTAGGGGAGTTCCGTTCCGGCGTGCCCGAACACGATCAGCCCGCGCGCACCGGGCCGCATCCGTGCCAGTACGGCGCGACACGCGTCCTCGCCGCCGTGCAGCTCGGGGTCGGGCCCGTACGACAGGATCACCAACTCCCCGTCTGCCACGGGTTGTTGGCCGTCCTCGCGCAGGGTGACACCCGGCGGCAGATGCAGATAGGGCTCCAGGCGCAGGCCGCCGCCGGTCGCGTCCACCACCGTGGTGACGGCGTCGAGGTGCGGATGGAGCAGATCGGTCAGGCGCATCAGCGGGTCCTCGTGAAGACGTGGAAGCCGACCCGGTTCTCCCGGAAGCCGTACGGCCTGGAGAGGGTGTGCCGCAGGCCGAGCGGCTCGAGTTCGGCGCGGTAGGCGGTGAGCGGGCGGTGCACGATGTGGGCGCCGCGGGGTGTGCGACGGCCGGTGTCCTCGTCGGTGACGATCAGCCGGCCGGCGACGCGGACGAGGGAGGCGAGGTTGCGCAGCCCGGCCGCCCACTCCTCGTCGTCCGGCACGTGGAACAGGACGTCCACGCAGACCACGGTGTCGTACGGCCAGGCACTGCGCCACTCGTCGAGCGTGGCGACGGCGTAGCGCGGGCCGCCGCCCCGGTCGCGGGCGTGGTCGACGGCGGTCGCACTGGCGTCGAAGGCGTCGACCCGATGGCCGCAGCGGGCCAGGGCGCGCGCGAAGTGGCCCTTGCCGCAGCCGGCGTCGAGCACGAACAGGGGGGCGGTGGGGCTGGACAGGTCGCCGATGAGCGAGAGCAGGGTGCCGAGCCGCTGGGCGTAGAAGAGCTCGTTGCCGGCGCGGTCGAGCCCGATGTGCCCGCCCGAGGTCAGCTCGTCGTGCTCGGCGTGGCGGGCCTCCCAGTACGCCCGCGCGCTGTCGCGCGGCATCGTCCGGTCAGCCATGGCGCTCCAGCCACCCGGTGATCACGCGGGCGATCCGGCCGCCCGCCCGGCCGTCCCACAGGGGCGGTCCCTCCGGGGGCGCCGCTCCCCCGCCGTCCAGCAGCTTGCGCAGCGCGGGCACCAGTTCCCCGTGCCGGACCAGCCGGTTGGTGCCGTGGGTGACCGTGACCGGGCGCTCGGTCGTGGTGCGCAGGGTCAGACACGGCACGCCCAGAACGGTCGTCTCCTCCTGGACGCCGCCCGAGTCGGTGATCACCGCGGCGGCACCGCGCACCAGGCTCATGAACTCGACGTAGCCCAGCGGATCGAGGAGGTGGACGCCCGGCGTGTCCGCCAGGCCCGCCGCGCTCAGCGCCGCCCGGCCGCGCGGGTGCAGCGGTACGACGAGGTCGAGGTGGCGGGCGGCGTCGGCCAGGACGCGGGCGGCGGCCGCGGCGGACTGGGGGTCGTCGACGTTGGCGGGCCGGTGCAGGGTGACGACGCCGTAGCGCTCGGGCAGCCGGTGTGCGGCGCGGGCGCCGGCCGCGTCGAACTGCTCCAGATGGGTGAGCAGGGTGTCGATCATCGGGTTGCCGACGAGGTGGATCCGCTCGGCGGCGACGCCCTCGCGGGCGAGATGGCCGACGGCCTCGGGGCTCGTGGCGAACAGCAGCTCCGCCAACTGGTCGACCAGACGCCGGTTGACCTCCTCCGGCATCGCCATGTCGAAGCTGCGCAGGCCCGCTTCGACATGCGCGACCGGGACGCCGAGCTTGGCGGCGACGAGCGCGGCGGCCAGCGTCGAGTTCACGTCGCCGTACACCGTGACCAGGGCGGGGGCGCGGGCGGCGAGCTCGCCCTCCAGGGCGACCAGGAGGTCGGCGGTCTGGCGGGCGTGGCTGCCGGAGCCCACGCCGAGGTCGGTGTCGGGTCGGGGCAGGCCGAGTTGCCGGAAGAAGATGTCCGACATGCGTGCGTCGTAGTGCTGGCCGGTGTGGACCAGCACCTGGTCGCAGCCTGCCGCGCCGAGGGCGGCGACGACCGGTGCGGCCTTGACGAAGTTCGGCCGGGTGCCGACGACGTGGAGTACGCAGCCGTTCATGGTGCTTCACCGCCTGGGTCCGATGGCTCGGTCAGGAATATCTTTGCCATATGTCCAGAAATGTGCCGCTTGCCCTTAGTCTCGCCGCCTCGGTGGCCGTTGGCGAACTGCGTCAGGATCCGCGGCGGGCGGCGCTGCTCGCGGTGCGGCTGCTGCCGGGAGGCGCGCGGCGCCGGCTGCGGCCGTTCGAACGGCGGGTCGCCGGGCGTGCTCGTGCCGCGGGGCCGGTGGCGACACCGTCCGCCGCCCGGGTGCCCGCACCCACGGGCCGACCGTTCCGTCCCGTGCCCGATCGGGTGCTCCATCTGGTCACCAACGGGCTGCCGTTCCGGCACGCCGGTTACACCGTGCGCACGCAGAAGCTCGCCGAGGCCCAACTGGCGGCCGGGCTCGACCCGCATGTCGTGACGCGGATCGGGTTCCCGGTGACGGCGGGCGTGCTGGACGCCCGCCCCACGCAGTACGTGGGCGGGGTACCGCAGCACCGGCTGCTGCCGCCGCGACTGCCGTACGGGCAGGGCCCGGCGCTGGCGCGCAACGCCGAGCTGGCCGCACGGCTGGTGGAGCGGCTGCGGCCCGCCGTACTGCATGCCGCGTCCGACCACGGCAACGGGCGGGTGGCCCTCGCCCTGCGGGAGACATTCGGACTTCCGGTGGTCTACGAGGTGCGGGGCTTCCTGGAGGAGACGTGGCTGACGCAGGCGCCGGGCCGGGGCCGGGACGACGAGACGTACCGGGCGCGGCGCGCCCTGGAGACGTACTGCATGCGCGAGGCCGATCTGGTGCTGACGCTGGGCGAGGCGATGAAGGCCGAGATCGTGGGCCGGGGGGTGCCGGAGGAACGGGTGCTGATCGCGCCCAACGCCGTGGACGACGACTTCCTGGCCCCGCCGCCGGACGGAGCCGCGCTGCGTGCCCGGCTCGGC
This sequence comes from Streptomyces ferrugineus, assembly GCF_015160855.1. Taxonomy (NCBI): domain Bacteria; kingdom Bacillati; phylum Actinomycetota; class Actinomycetes; order Kitasatosporales; family Streptomycetaceae; genus Streptomyces; species Streptomyces ferrugineus. Next base: position 6,521,522 of record NZ_CP063373.1, read on the forward strand.
ATCGCCGCGGACGAGCTCGTCGTGGGCACGGTCGGCAGTCTCACCCCGCTCGAGGGCATCGGCACATTGCTCCATGCGGGTGAAGAGCTACGGCGGCGTGGTGTGCCGCTGCGGTTGCTGATCGTCGGGGACGGGCCGGCGCGTCCGGCGCTCGAGCGACTGGCCGCCCGGCTCGGCCTCGACGACGGGACGGCACTGTTCACCGGTCGCGTGCCGCATTCCCAAGTCCGGGAATTCCACGCCGTGTTGGACGTGTTCGCGGTGCCGCGCACCGACGAGCGGGTCTGCCATCTGGTGACTCCGCTCAAGCCCGTCGAGGCGATGGCGAGCGGTGTTCCGGTGGCGGCCAGTGACGTCGCCGCGCTCCGGGAACTGGTCGAACCGGAGGTGAGCGGGAGGCTGATCAAGGCCGAATCACCACATTCCTGGGCTGATGACCTCGAAATACTCCTTTACAGTCGAAAACGGCGCGCTGAGTGGGGAGCAGCAGCCCGCGCGATGGTCGCGCGTGACCGCACCTGGAAGCGGGTCGCCGCCACAACCCGTGAGGCGTACCGCACCCTTGGCAGCCTTGATGCGGGGTGAGTCCCTATGCAGGTCGAACAGACCGGACCACTCGGGGAAGCAGAACGGCCCGACCACGTGGATCTCGCGGTGATCGGGCTCGGTTACGTCGGACTGCCGCTCGCGCGTGAGGCGGCGTCGATCCGGCTGAAGGTGCTGGGCCTCGACCGCGACCCGCGGGTCGTGGAAGGGCTCAACACCGGGCACTCCCATGTCGACGACGTCTCCGACGAGGACGTCCGCCGGATGCTGGCGGCCGGGTTCGCGGCGTCCACGGACGACGCCTGTCTGGCCCGTGCGCAGGCGGTCGTCATCTGTGTGCCGACCCCGCTCGGCAAGGACGGCGGGCCCGACCTGGGCGCGGTCACCTCGGCCGCGCGGACCGTGGCGCGCCGGCTGCGGCCCGGACAGCTCGTCGTGCTGGAGTCGACCACCTATCCGGGGACGACCGAGGAGGTCGTACGGCCGCTCCTGGAGGAGTCGGGGCTGCGGGCCGGCGTGGACTTCGCGCTGGCGTTCTCGCCCGAGCGCATCGACCCCGGCAATACCGCACACGGCCTGCGCACCACGCCGAAGGTGGTCGGCGGCTGCACCCCGTCCTGTGCGGCGCGGGCGGTCGCCTTCTACGGCAAGCTCGTCGACACCGTCGTCCAGGCGAAGGGCACGCGCGAGGCCGAGATGGCCAAGCTGCTGGAGAACACCTACCGGCATGTGAACATCGCCCTGGTCAACGAACTCGCCGTGATCAGCCACGAGTTGCATGTCGACCTGTGGGACGCCATCCGCTGCGCCGGCACGAAGCCCTTCGGGTTCCAGGCCTTCCGGCCCAGCCCCGGAGTCGGCGGGCACTGCATACCCATCGACCCCAACTACCTGTCGTACAAGGTGCGTTCGTCGCTCGGCTACGAGTTCCGGTTCGTGGAGCTGGCCCAGGAGATCAACCGGCGGATGCCGGAGTACGTGGTGCGCCGCGTCCAGGACCTGCTGAACACCGCGGGCCGGCCGCTGCACGGCTCCCGGGTGCTGCTGCTCGGGGTCACCTACAAGCCGGACGTGGCGGACCAGCGCGAGTCGCCGGCGGTGCCGGTGGCGCGGCTGCTGCGGGAGCGGGACGCCGAGGTCTCCTTCCACGATCCGTATGTGCGGCTGTGGTCGGTGGACGGGGTGAGCGTCCCGCGTGTCCCCGACGTCATGGCGGCGGTGCGCGAGCACGAGCTGACCATCCTGCTGCAGGACCACTCGGCCTACGACCTGCCGGCCCTCGGCGACGCGGCCCGGCTGCTGTTCGACACCCGGGGGCGGATCCTCCGGCCCGGGGTCGAGGTGCTGTGACCGGCCCCTTTCTCGCGGCCGTCGTTCTCGGGGCAGTCGTTCTCGGGGCAGTCGAAAGGTACGTGCTCTGATGCGGATACTCGTCGTCACCGTCGTCCACCACCCCGAGGACGCGCGGATCCTGCACCGGGAGATCGCCGCCCTGCGGCAGCACGGCCACCGGGTCGTGTACGCCGCTCCCTTCGCCGCTCGGGAAGTGGCGCCTCGACCGTACGTCGAGGGCATCGACCTGCCGCGGGCCGCCGGCCGGGACCGCCGGTCGGCGCTGCGCGCGGCCCGCGCCCTGCTGGCCGAGCGGGGACCCCAGGCCGACGTCGTCCTGCTGCACGACCCGGAGCTGCTGCTCGCCCTGCCCGGCACCCTGCGCCGCTGGCGGCGCGACGGGCACGCACCGGTCACCGTGTGGGACGTGCACGAGGACACCGCGGCGGCGCTGGTGATGAAGCGCTGGCTGCCCCGGCCGCTGCGGCCGCCGCTGCGGCTGGCCGTACGGGCGGCGGAGCGGCTGGCGGAGCGGCAGCTGCGGCTGCTCCTGGCCGAGGACGCCTACCAGCGGCGCTTCCGCCGCCCGCACCCCGTGGTCGCCAACCTCGCGACGGTGCCGCCGGAGCCGCCCGAGCCGCCGGGTGACGAGCGGGTCGTCTACCTCGGGCACCTGTCGCGGGCGCGGGGCGCGCCGGAGCTGATCGAGACGGCACGGCTGCTCACCCCGGACTTCCGGGTCGAGGTGATCGGCGGGGCGGACCCCGACATGCGGGGCCCGCTCACCGAGGCCGACCGGGAGGGCGTGCTGCGCTGGCACGGCTATCTGCCCAACGACCGCGCCCTCGCCCTGCTCTCCGGCAGCGTGGCCGGCCTCTCCCTCCTGCGCGACCAGGCCAACTACCGCCACTCACGGCCCACCAAGGCCGTGGAGTACATGGCACACGGTGTCCCCGTGGTGACCACGCCGACCCCGCTCGCGGCCGAGCTGATCGAACGCTACGGCTGCGGCCTGGTCGTCCCCTACGAGGATCCGGCCACCGCGGCCCAGGCCGTACGGCATCTGCGCGCCGACCGCCAGCTGCGCCGCCGCGCGGCCAGCCGCGGCTGGGAGGCGGCGCTCTCCGACCTCAACTGGGCCGATCGGGCGACGGAGTTCGTGATGTGCCTGGAGTCCTGGGCGAAGGAGGCGTCCGCGAGCCGGACTACGGCCGGGCGTTCGACCAGCCCCGCCGGCACAGCACCAGCCGGTAGCCGTCCGGGTCCGCGATCGTGACGCCCCATTCGTTCCAGTAGGGGTTGGGTGAGGGGACCCGCTTGCCGCCGTGTTCCTCCAGCCGGGCGACGACGTCGTCCGGCACGCGGCCGTCGACGTAGACGACGAGAAGGTCCTCCTCGGTCGGCCGGGGTTCGACGGGGTGGGCGGGCTCGTGGACTGGGGGTGTGTTGAAGGTCCCGTGCGGTGCCCGTGGTGTTCGGTGCGTGCCCTCGGCGTGCCGGACGAAGGCCCTTGTAGCGGAGCTACTTGGGCCTTTGGCCGGTGCGGCGAGGGTGCGTGCCGGGCGCCGCGGGTGCTGTGCGGGACCTTCAACACACCCCCTGGTTCCAGATGCCAGTCGGCGTCCGGCCAGCCGAGCATGAGCAGATCGTGCCCACCGGGTTCGGGGCCGCCCTCCGCCCGCCACACCACACCGAGTCCCAGCCCCTCGCCCCAGAAGCGCTCCGCCGCGGCGAGGTCGCGGGACGGGCGGGCGATGCGGATGTGACTGCGGCCGTTGAGCGGCATGGTGCCCTCCATTTGGCGTCCTGTGCTGCGTCGATCCGCTCGGCAGCGTAGGCAGGTCAAGTGCGCCCAGGCCATCGGCCTTCAGCCCTCCGCCCCGCGCCCTAAGCCCTCCCGCCTGTCGCACTCCCCGTTGACAGGTGACGTTTCACGCAAGAACATCGGCCGGAACGAGCAGAAAAGAACAGCGCTGCGGCACAGCGACCCATGGCTCTCCCGTTCTCCCGCAGAAGGACATGAGTGGTGCGCATCTTTTCCCGCAAGTTGGGCCGCCTGCTGGCCTGCGCCCTCACGGTGGCGCTGCTGCCGTCGACCGCCCAGGGCTCACCGGAGTCGGACGCGACGACAACGGTCTCCGAGTCGCGTGGCACGGTGACCCTCGACACCCCGGGCTACTCCGTCTCGATCTCCGGCCGCACCGGCGGCCAACTCGCCCTGACGACCCGGAGATCGGGCCGCACCGTGCTGGCCACCGGTCCCGAAGCCCTCCGCTTCCGCACCGGCGACACCTGGCAGCACACCACGCGGCTCACCGACTGGAGCTGGCGGGGCGGCGTGCTCACTCTGACGGCGGACACCACCCTCGCGGGCGCCCGGATCGAGGCCCGTCTGACCCCGGCCCCCGACCGCTACCGACTCGACTGGGACGTCACCGGCGCCGAGGCCACCGAGCTCGGCCTCACCTACGACCTCTCCTCCGCCGGCCACTGGTACGGCCACGGCGAGACCGCCACCACCTCCGACGGCCCGTACACCGACCAGCCCTGGCCGCTGGACGCGGGGCGGGTCGAGGCGGAGGACTTCAGCGCGGCGTCGTACCAGATGGTGGACCCCTTCTGGTTCACGGCGAGTTCGGCCGGCCTGTACGTCGACACCGGCGACACGATGGACGTGTCCCTCAACGCGGCCGGCGACGGGCTCGGCCGCTTCACGGTCGAGTCGGGGTCGACGTACCGGGCGACGGTGTTCGTGGAGTCGACCCCGCGCGCCGTGTACCGCGACTACATCGGCATCGTCGGCAAGCCGCGCCAGAGCGACGCGACCTACGAGCAGTACGCCAAGCCGCTGTGGAACTCCTGGGCGCAGTTCTACACGAAGGTCGATCAGGAGAAGATCCTGGACTACGCGACCGACCTGCACGACAACGGACTCGAGGGTCACACCGTCCAGCTCGACGACAAGTGGGAGTCGAACTACGGCAACATGACCTTCGACCCGAAGGCCTATCCCGACCCCAGGGCGATGTCCGACCGGATCCACGACCTCGGCTACGACTTCGGCCTCTGGGTCACCCTCTGGATCAACCTCGACTCGACGAACTACCGGTACGCGGCGGACCGCGACTACCTGCTCCGGGACGCCGCCGACCCCACCAAGCCCTGCACGGTCACCTGGTGGAACGGCACGGCCGGCATCGTCGACCTCGCCAACCCCGAGGCGAGGGCCTGGTACCAGGGCAACCTCCGGAAGCTGATGGACACCTACCGGGTCGACGGCCTGAAGTTCGACACCCGCTTCTTCGACGACCACTGCGCGGGCCGCGACGGCCACACCCGCACCGACTACCAGCGCCTGGGCTCCGAACTCGCCGACGCCTACGACCTCCAGGGCGCCGGCATCCGGGTGCACTGGAGCAGGGCAGCGCACGAGTCCGGCTTCGTCACCCGGCAGATCGACAAGGGGACCGGCTGGAACTCCCTGAAGGCGTCCGTCACCCAGAACCTCGCCCTGTCCACGATCGGCTACCCCTTCGTCGAGACGGACATGATCGGCGGCTCCCTCAGCCAGCCCGCCCCGACGAAGGAGGTCCTGGTGCGCTGGGCGCAGTCGGCGTCGTACATGCCGCTGATGTACGCCTCCATCTCCCCCGTGGACACGATCGACCCGACGACGGGCCAGAAGGTGGACTACGACGAGGAGACCGTGGCTCTGTACCGGGAGTCGATCGCCCGTCACGAGCGACTCGCGCCGTACATCTGGGACCAGGTCCAGCACACCCTGGAGACCGGCGACCCGATCATGCGCCCCCTGTTCTTCGACTTCCCGCAGGACGAGGCGGGTTACACGATCGACGACGAGTGGATGCTCGGCCCTGCGGTGCTCGCGGCGCCCAACCTCACCGCGTCCGCGTCGCGCGACATCCATCTGCCGCCCGGCACCTGGTACGACGTCAGCCGCGGCCGGACGATCAAGGGCCCGGCGACACTCGAGTCGTACCCGACCCCGCTCGCCGTCACTCCCGCGTTCGTGAACCTGCGCGCCAAGGGCGCCGACCGGGCGCTGCGGGCACTGCGCTAGCTGTACTCGGCCGGGAGGTTGGTGACACGCCCGCTACCGGTTGTTGATCATGGAGGGACCTCCGGGCGTAGTGGAGATTGCCGTCTTCACTCACCTCGGAGGTCCTGGTGGCCCACGCTAATGCCCGGCTGACCTTTCACGGCAGATGCCTGCTGGTGCGTCGCGTTGTCTTCGACCGGCGCCCGGTCGCGCACGTCGCCAAGGAACTGGGAGTCTCCCGGCAGTGTGCTCACCGCTGGGTCAATCGCTATCGGGTCGAGGGCTGGCCGGGGCTGCACGATCGCTCCAGCCGCCCCCGCACCTGCCCCACACGCACGCCGGCCGAGGTCGAGGAGCGTGTTCTTCAGGCCCGCCGACGCCTGCGCCGGGGACCCGAGCAGATCAGCGAGGCCACCGGGGTTCCGGCCCGGACCGTGACCCGGATCCTGCGCCGCCACCACATGCCGCCCCTGGCAGCCTGCGACCCGCTCACCGGGCAGGTCATCCGGGCGGTGCGCAAAAGCGCCGCACGCTACGAGTACAACCAGCCAGGCGGCCTGGTCCACGTGGACGTGAAGAAGCTCGGCAAAATCCCCGACGGCGGCGGCTGGCGCGCCCACGGCCGCAGCGAGGACGTCCGCGGCCGCGGCATCGGCTACGACTACGTGCACGCCGCCGTGGACGACCACTCCCGCCTGGCCTACGCCGAAATCCTGGCCGACGAGAAAGGCGTCACCTGCGCCGCGTTCCTCACCCGCGCGGCCGCGTTCTTCGCCGGCCACGGCATCGCCCGCATCGAGCGCGTGATGACCGACAACGCCCGCAACTACCGCACCTCCGGCTCCTTCCGCGACGCCTGCCAAACCCTGGGCGCACAGCAGAAGTTCACCCGGCCCCACTGCCCATGGACCAACGGCAAGGTCGAACGCTTCAACCGCACCCTGCAGGCCGAATGGGCCTACCACCAGGTCTTTGCCAGCAACACCGAACGCGCCGACGCACTCGCACCCTGGCTGCAGTTCTACAACACTGGCCGCCGACACACCGCGCTCGGCGGCCAGCCACCAATCAGCCGACTGTCACCAAAGTCATGACCGGGTACAGCTAGCCGAGGAGGGGGCGCTTCGCGCGTACCGGCCGGATTCAGGGGCGGCCGGCACGCGCGAGGCGGGCGGGATGCGGAACTCAGCCCCGATTCGCGTCCTTCGGCACCCCGTACACCCTCTCCACCCGCAGCCGCAGCACCAGCCGCCCGTCCCTGACCATCGCCGCCCGGTAGTCCTCCCAGTCGGGGTGCTCGCCCACGACGTCCCGGTACAGCCGGACGAGTTCCTCGACCGTCGCGTCGTACGGGTCCCGCGCGACCGGCGACAGATCGGCCGTGCCCTCGGCGACCGCGTACGCCCATCGGTCGCGGGTCGTGACGTGGTACGACGCCCGGGGGTCCCGGCGCAGGTTGCGGGTCTTGGCGCGGTCGTCGGTGATCGAGACGCGGATGATCCGCTCGTCGGGGTAGTAGGTGTGGCTGACGTTCGACAGCTGCGGCCGGCCGTCGCGCTTCAGGGTGACCAGCACCCCGCCGTGGCCCTCGGAGAGCAGCGCGAGCAGTGCGTTCTGCGTGGTGTCCTGAGTCATGACTACATCAACCCTGGCGAGCGGGTCCGCCATTCCCGCGTAGACACTGTCTACGCGATCATGGTAGACACTGTCTATGCACACATCCGGTGAACCCGACAGGGGACTGCGCACCCGGCTGGTCGACGTCGGCGTCGAGCTCGTGGCGCGGGAGGGCGTCCAGGCGCTCACCCTGCGGGAGATCGCCCGCCGGGCCGGCGTCTCGCACGGTGCCCCGCGCCGCTACTTCCCCACCCACCTGGAGCTGCTCTCGGCCATCGCGCGGCGCGGCTTCGACGAGCTGGGGCAGCGTGCGACGGCGGCGGTCGGCGACGGAGCGGCGAGCCCGCGGGCGCAGCTCGGCGTGCTGGCGCGGGTGTATCTGGAGTTCGCGCGGGACAACCGCGGGATGTACGAGCTGATGTTCCGTCACGATCTGCTGGAGAGCGGTCACTTGGGGCTCCGGGACACCAGCCTCCCGCTCTTCGGCCGGCTGGTGGAGCTGGCCGGCCGGGTGCGCCCCGACGCCGACGCCCGGCTCCTCGCCGGCGCGCTGTGGGCCGGACTGCACGGCATCGCCCAGCTGTGGGGCTGGGGCAGTCTCCAACTGGCCACGGGTACCGACGACTTCGCACCCCTGCTGCGGTCGGTCCTGGAGGCGCACCTCGGGCCGGAGGACGGGTGAAGGCGCGCCTCACCCTTGCGAGCAGCGTCGTCGGAGCCGTGGTCGTCGCCCTCGACGGCACCGTCCTGACCGTCGCCCAGCCCGCCCTGCGACGCGACCTCGGCGCCTCCGTCGCGCAGGTCCAGTGGACCAGCACCGGCTATCTCATCGCGGTGGCGAGCCTGTTGGTGTTCGCGGGACGGCTCGGCGACCGGTACGGGCACCATCGGCTCTTCGGCATCGGCATGGTCGGCTTCGGAGCCGCGTCGGCGGGGATCGCCCTGGCGCCCGGTGTGGGATGGGTGATCGGGCTGCGGGTCGCGCAGGGCGTGTTCGGGGCGCTGTCGCAGCCGGCCACGCTCGGGATGTTGCGGGCCGCCTACCCGGCCGAGCGGCTGCGGACGCCGATTGCCGTCCGGACCGCGGCGATCGGGGTGGCGGCCGCTGTCGGGCCGGTGCTGGGCGGTGCGCTGGTGGCGGGGCCGGGCTGGCGGATCGTGTTCCTGCTGAACGTCGTGCCCGCCCTCGCCCTCGGCGGGCTCGCCCTCGCCGTACGACCCCCGCGACCGGCCTCCCCCGTCCGGCTCGACCTGCCCGGCGCCCTCCTTCTCGCGGTGACCCTGGCCTGTCTGGTCCACGCGCTCGTCGCCCTGCCGGGCTGGGTCTGGACCGCCGCGACCGCGCTGGTCACCGGTGCCGCCCTCGCCCGGCACGAGCGCCGTACCGCGAGCCCGCTGCTGTCGCCCGACGTCATCGGCTCCACAGCCGTCGGGTCCGCGCTCGGCATGCTGGTGGCCGCGTCGGCGGCGCTGTCCGGCACTCTGTTCGCCGGTACGTTCCTGCTGCAGGGCGCCCTCGGTCTGGACCCGTTCCGCAGCGCCCTGGTCAGCCTGCCGCTGGCCGGCCTGATGGTGCTCGCGGCCGCCACGTGCGCGGTGCCGCTGCGCCGGTTCGGCGCCCGGCGCACGGCCATCGCCGCGACGGCGATCCTCGCGCTCGGGATCCTCGTCCTGTCCCGCGCCTCGGCCACTGCCCTGCTCTGCACGGCGTTCGCCCTGGTGGGGGCCGGGTTCGGCACGGTGATGGTGACGGCGACCCATGTCGTCGTACGCGAGGCGGCCGTCGAGTCGGCCGGGGTCGCGGGCGGGCTTCAGCAGACCGCGATGAACCTCGGGCCGGTGCTGGGCGTGGCCGCCGCGGCCGCGCTCATGGGCTCCGACGGTGACGCCGGGCCGCCGCTGGGTGTCCTCGCCGCGCTCGCCCTGGCCGGGGCGGTGCCGGGCCGTGCGCTGCCGGGGCGGCCCGCCGCACCGATGGACGATCATGGCGGTTCAAAGGACCGTACCCGTGTTCCTGCGCAACGATGAGGTCAGAGGCCGTTCCGGCGGGGTAGGCCGGAGCGCACCCTCGTCGTACGCATTCGTGAGGAGAGCCATGGCACAGCTGACACAAGAGGTCGACCCGGGTGAGGTCGGGCTGGATCCGAAGGCGCTGGACCGCCTCGACCAGTACTTCGCCCACTACGTCGACGAGGGGCGGCTGCCCGGCTACCTGGTGTCCGTCGCCCGCGGCGGACGCGTCGCCCATCTCTCCGTGCGCGGCCACCGGGACATCGCGGCCGGGTTGCCCGTCGAGTCCGACACGCTGTGGCGGATCTACTCCATGACCAAGCCGGTCACCTCGGTCGCCGCGCTGCTGCTGGTGGAGGAGGGCAAGCTGTCGCTGGACGACCCGGTGGGCCGCCATCTGCCGGGATTCGCCGAGCCCCGGGTGTATGTCGGCGGGTCCGGCGCCGAGATGGTGACCCGTCCCGCCGAGGGCCCGATAACCGTCCGGCATCTGATGACCCACACCGCCGGGCTGACGTTCGCCTTCTACCGCACGCATCCCGTCGACGCCCTGTACCGCGAGGCGAATCTGGAGTCGGCGGTGCTGCCGGGCTCCGACCTGGCCGGGACGGTCGACGTGTACGCGAGCCTGCCGCTGCAGTTCGAGCCGGGCACACAGTGGAACTACTCGGTCGCCACCAATGTGCTGGGCCGGGTCATCGAGGTGGTGTCCGGGCAGCCGCTCGACGCGTTCTTCGCGGAGCGGATCTGCGGCCCGCTGGGGATGACCGACGCCGGATTCTGGGTGAGCGACGAACAGGCGGGCAGGCTGGCCGAGTTGTACGGCGAGACGGAGGACGGCGGTATCGAGCCGATCCCCGGCCTCCCGCTGCGCGGCCGTCCGCGCTTCCTGTCCGGCAGCGGCGGTCTGGCGGCCTCCGCGCACGACGTCCACCGCTTCATGGAGCTGCTGCGCCGCCGCGGCGAACTCGACGGCACCCGGCTGCTGGCCCCCGAGACCGTGGACCTGATGACGTCCAACCACCTGCCCGGCGGCGCCGATCTACGCGCCTTCGGCAGCCGCCCCGCCCACGACGAGCCCGGCAACGACGGCATCGGCTTCGGCCTCGGCGTGTCCGTCGTGATCGACCCGGCCCGCACCAAGGCCCCGTCCGTGCTCGGCGCCTACGGCTGGAGCGGGGTGGCGACCACCACGTTCTGGGTCGACCCGCGCCACGACCTGACGGTGCAGTTCATGACGCAGGTGCGGCCGAGGACCTCGCACACGATGTTCCAGGACCTCAAGCGGCTGGTGCACGAGGCCGTCACATCGGCCTGAGCCCGGCGTCGGGTCACTCGCCCGGAGCTCGGTCACACGCGGTTGGCCTCCGGGCGCGGGGCGTCGGCCGCGAACCGGCCGACGCTCAAGGGGCTGACGTCCACGAAGGGCACGCGGCCGAGGTACAGGTCGCGGACGACCTCGCCGACGGCCGGGCCCTGGAGGAAGCCATGGCCGGAGAAGCCGGTGGCGTACAGGAAGCGGGACACGGAAGTCGCCTCACCGATCAGCGCGTTGTGGTCCGGGGTGACCTCGTACAGACCCGCCCAGCCTCCCGTGCGGCGCAGGTCGAGCAGGGCGGGGGCGCGACGCTCCATGGCCTCGGCCAGGCGGGGGATCCAGCGGTCGTGGGTGTCGGTGGCGAAGCCGGGCCGCTCGTCGGGGTCGGACATGCCGAGGAGGAGGCCGGGGCCCTCGGTGTGGAAGTAGAGGCTGGTGGCGAAGTCGATGGTCATGGGCAGCCGCGGCGGCAGCCCGGCGACGGGTTCGGTGACCGCGATCTGGCGGCGCAGCGGCACCACCGGCAGGTCCACGCCGACCATCGCCCCGATCGCCCGTGACCAGGGGCCGGCCGCGCAGATCACCGTGTCGGTGCCGATCCGGCCGATGGTCGTCGTCACCGCGGTGATCCGGTCGCCGTGCAGTTCGATGCCGGTGACGTCGTTGTGCCGTAAGATCCGCGCGCCGTACGCGCGGGCCGCGGACGCGTAGCCCTGGACGACGGATTCGGGGGTGCAGTGGCCGTCGTCCGGGGAGAACGCGGCGGCCAGCAGCCCGTCGGTGGTGATCAGCGGGGACAGCCGCCGCGCCTCGGCGGGGTCGATCATCCGGCTCGGCACACCGAGGGAGTTCTGCAGTCGGACGCCCGCCTCGAAGCCGGCGACCTCCTCCGGAGTCGAGAGCAGGAACAGATAGCCGACCCGGTGCAGCCCGATGTCGTGCCCGGTCTCCTCCTCGAACCGGGCGAACGCCTCCAGGCTGCGCGCCCCGAGCTGGACGTTGAGTTCGTCCGAGAACTGCGCGCGCACCCCGCCCGCCGCCTTCGAGGTGGAGCCGGAGGCCAGTTCGTCCCGCTCGACGAGGACGACGTCGCGTACGCCCGCGCGGGCGAGGTGGTAGGCGATGCTGGTGCCCATCACACCGCCTCCGATGACGACGACGCTCGCGTGTGTGTTCACAGACCCACCTTCCTGGAAGCCGTCGGTCGTTCCCTCTTCCTCTCCGGATGGGCCTCGCGGCAATCAGGACAGATGCGCGACCGCGTCCAGATGGGGCAGGTGGTGGTCCAGGCGCTCCCGCTTGGTGCGCAGATAGGTGATGTTGCTCTCGCACGGCGGGATCAGCAGCGGCACCTGCTCGGCCACCTGGATGCCGTGCCGCACCAGGGCGTCCCGCTTGCGCGGGTTGTTGGACATCAGCCGGACGGAGTCGACGCCCAGGTCGTGCAGGATCTCGGCGGCGACCCCGTAGTCCCGGGCGTCCACCGGCAGGCCGAGCGCGAGGTTGGCCTCGACCGTGTCCAGGCCCTCCGCCTGCAGGGCCATCGCGCGCAGCTTGGCGAGCAGGCCGATGCCGCGTCCCTCGTGGCCCCGCAGATAGACGACGATGCCCGAGCCGGCCGCGACGACGGCGCGCAGCGCGGAGGCGAGCTGGTCGCCGCACTCGCAGTGCTGGGAGCCGAAGGCGTCGCCGGTGAGGCACTCGGAGTGCAGCCGGGTCAGCACGTTGTCGCTGCCTATCTCGCCGTGGACGAGGGCCACTTGCTCGTCGCCGCGGTCGTGGTCGAGGTAGCCGATCGCGCGGAATTCTCCGTACACGGTGGGCAGCGGTGCATTCACCACGCGTTCCACGCCGGAACGCTGCGTCCGCGGTGCGGACTTCTTGCCGAGGACGCCAATTTTTTCTGTCATGATTCTTCAGTTCCTAAGCAGAGACGAAAGGCCGTGAAAAGATGAGTGGTTCGCAAACGCGGCCGGCGGCACACTCGCTGGTGCCGGCGGACACCACCGAAGACGTACGGACGCGGGGAGCGGGCGTCTCACGCCAGGTGGCGGTCCTGCCCGTCGGAAGCTTCGAGCAGCACGGTGCGTTCCTTCCGCTGGCGACCGACACGCTGGTCGCCTGCGCCGTCGCGCGGGAGATAGCCGCCGCGCACCCGGTACAACTCCTCCCTCCGGTGACGATCTCCTGCTCGCACGAGCACGCGGCCTGGCCGGGGACCGTCAGCATCTCCTCCGTGACCCTTCATGCGGTGATACGGGACATAGCGGCTTCGCTCCGCCGGTCGGGTGTCGACGCCCTGGTGCTGGTCAACGGGCACGGCGGAAACTACGTACTGGGCAACGTCGTTCAGGAGTCCTCCGCGCGCGGCGAGCGAATGGCACTGTTCCCGGCCCCGGAGGACTGGGAGGCGGCTCGGGAGCGGGCGGGGGTGGAGACCTCGCTGCTCACCGACATGCACGCGGGGGAAATCGAGACCTCCATCCTTCTGCACGCTCATCCCGAATTGGTCCGGCCGGGATATGAGACTTCCGATTTCGTGGCGGACGACCGCCGTCATCTGTTGACCCTCGGTATGTCCGCCTATACCGATTCCGGTGTCATTGGCCGTCCTTCGCTGGGTTCCGCGGAAAAGGGGAAGCGGCTGCTGGCGAGCCTCGCGGATTCCTTCGGCGCGTATGTGTCACTGCTGACCTCCGCGGACGATTCCGTACCGGACACGGGAGACGCACGAAAATAGCCGCTGGGCTCCGGGTCCGCCATGGTCACGGCGGGCCCTTCGCCCGCGCGCAGGCCGGTGTACCAGCGGGCGACGAGGACGAGGAGCCCGGGCAGCGCGGCCACGAAGCTGAGCACGCCGTACACGACGGCGACGGCGAGTCCGGTGGTCGCGCCCAGCCCTGCGGCGCCGAACGCCCAGGCGGTGACGCCCTCTCGGGGACCCCAGCCGCCGACGTTCAGGGGCAGGCCCATCGCGAGCAGCGCCAGGACGGCGAGCGGCAGCAGAACGGCGACGGAGGCGTCGGACCCGGCGACCCGGGCCGCGAGCACGAACATCCCGAGGTGCCCGGCGAGCACGACGGCGGAGGAGACGGCGACACCGGGGCCGTTGCGACGGGACAGCAGGGCCTCGCGTGCCTCGGTGAGCGTCGTGCGCAGAGCCGTCGGGCCGCTCCGGCCGCGGCGTGACGGCGCCCGGTTCATGCGTACGGCCGCCACGACGGCGAGCGTGCCGACGCCTGCGAACAGGATCAGCGGGGTGATGTCGCGGGCCTCGTTCAGCACCGGGGACGGCATGGTCAGCAGTACGACGGCGCCGACGGCCGCGAGGACGAGCTGACCGGCGGTGCGCTCCAGCACGACCGCGCGGACGCCGCGCCCCAGGTCACCGGCGCTCTGCCCGTGCCGCACGGCCCGGTGCACATCGCCGAGGACGCCGCCGGGGAGGGCCGCGTTGAGGAACAGCGCCCGGTAGTAGTCGCCGACGGCCGGCCAGAGCGGCAGCCGGATCCGCAGCCCCCGGGCCACCAACTGCCAACGCCAGGCGCTGAACACGGTGGTGACGGCCCCGATTCCGAGCGCCGCGACCAGCGCCGGGGCGTCGATCCGCCGCAGCCCGTCGAGGAAGACGCCGGTGCCCAGCCGCCAGAACAGCACGACGAGGATGACGACGCCGACGGCCGTGCCGAAGTGGGTGCGGATGGTCGGGGTGTTGAGGCGGGTCAGGACGGTGCGGAAGGAAGTGCGGGGGCGGGCCGGGTCGGCCGGCTCGGGGCGGGGCTCGGTGACGATGACGCCGATGCGGGAGGGGGAGACGGCGACGGGGTGGGAGACGGGGGCGCCCACGGGGGCCGTCGGGGCCGGTGCGACCCCCGCACGCGCCATCAGAGCCCGCTCGGACACGGCTGCGTCCGTGGCTGCCGTCGGCCTCTCCACGACCGCGACACCCACGCCCGCCACCGGCCCGCTGGTCTCGTCCGAGCGGCCCGCTCGCCGGCCTCGCGGCTTGGCGCCGCGGCGCTCGGCGCGTGTCCACGCCACCGTCTCCACGCTCATGACGCCCCGCCCGTCGGTCGGCACAGTGCGAGCAGGTCGCTGTGGTGGACGACCACGCGCAGTTCGCCGGCCTGGCAGGCGGCGAGGCGTTCGGTCAGATAGCGGTCGGCGCGCTCGCGCAGTTCGGGGCGCTGCTCGACCGCCGCGCCGACCCAGCCGCGCAGCCACTGGGCGGTGAGCGCCGACTCGCCGGGGCCGAGCCGCCAGGGGCTCGGATGGACCTGGACGGTCGCGCCGTGTTCGGAGAAGGCCTCGGCCGCCGCCGTGACCGCGTCCGGGCCCAGCAGACCCGAGCGCCGCTGGTGGGCGTTGAACGCCTCGGCGATCTCCCTGTCCAGCGGGTCGGACGGGGTGAGTTCGACGCGCCCGGCGACGGAGAGCGTCAGCAGCGCCGGGCAGCCGGCGCCCGCGCAGGCGGTGGCGAGGGTGTCGATCTCCTCGCGGGTGAGGACGTCCAGCAGTGCGGACGCCGTCACCAGGGAGGCGCCGAGGAGGGCGTCCGGGGTGAGGCGGCCGATGTCGCCGCGGCGGGTCTCGACCGTGACGCGGCTGCCGTCGGCGGACGAGCGCGGGGAGGCGACGGCGGCGAAGTGCAGCAGGTAGGGGTCGCGGTCGTGCAGGACCCAGTGCTGGGCGCCGTCCAGGTGGGGCGCGAGCCAACGGCCCATCGAGCCGGTGCCGCAGCCCAGGTCGTGGATGACCAGTCCGCCGGCCCGTCCGGGGAGGTTGGCGAGCCGGATGCGCAGCGGGTCGAGCAGGTCGTGTGCCCGCGCGGCCGAGTCGGGGCCTTCCCGCAGTTCCAGCCACTCGGGGGCGTAGCGGGGCGGGTCGTCCGGCCCGGCGTCCCTGAGCCGTACGGTGGCCCTCCCCCGGCCTTCGGCCGGGGGAACCCCCATCTCGCTTCGCTCGCCGGGGCCGACAGTGGGACCGGCGCCGAGGATCACGGCGTCCGTGTCTCCTGCCGCCGGTACGGACACACCGCTCATGTCACCCTCCGCTGAAACGATCCCGCGCCCCGGTCCGGGCTTCCCGGCGGCACCCGTGGCGTCCCTCGGGCCCGGCTGGACGGGGATCGTGCCCCCGCCCTGTGTCGTCGCCGTCTTCCTCATGCCGCCCTCCGGGGTTCGTTCGGCAGTCGGCCCAGTACCGAGGCCAGGCTGCGGGCCGTGCCGGCCCAGCCGTTCAGAGCGGCCCGGCGTCCCCGGGCCGCCGCCTTCAGTCGGCGTCGTACGTCCGCCTCGCCGAACCAGCCGCGCAGCTCGGCGGCGATGGCGGCGGGGTTCTCCGGCGGGACGAGGATGCCGGGGACACCGCCGTCGGGGGCCCGGCCGACCGCCTCCGGCAGTCCCCCGACGTCCGTCGCGAGCACCGGGATGCCGCGCGCGAGCGCTTCGGTCACCGCCATGCCGTACGTCTCGGCGTAGGAGGTGAGCACCATGAGGTCGGCGGAGTTGTAGCTGGCGTCGAGTTCGGCGCCGGCCTGCGGGCCGGCCAGGATCAGCCGGTCGTTCAGGCCGTGCCGCGCTATGAGGGACCGCAGTTCGGCGACGTACTCGGGGTCCTGGTTCAGCCCGCCCACGCACACGCAGCTCCACGGCAGGTCGGTCACCGCCGCGAGCGCCTCGACCAGCCGGTGCTGTCCCTTGCGCGGCGTCACGGCGGCCACGCACAGCAGGCGGGAGACGCCGTCGGTGCCCGCGGCGAGGGGCGCGATGTCGGCGCCGGGGGCGGCGACATGGACCCGCTCGGGGGCGAGGCCGTGATGGGAGACGAGGCGGCGTACGGCCCAGTCGCTGGTGGCGATCACCGCGGGGACGGCCCGCAGCACCGTGCGCTCCAGGGCGTCCAGCTCCGCCGCGACGGCGGGCTCCAGTCCCGTCTCGTCGCCGAGCGGCAGATGGACGAGGACCGCGAGACGCAGCCGCTGCGCCTCCGGCACGATGATCTCGGGTACGCCGCAGGCGACCAGCCCGTCCAGCAGGACGACCGTCCCGTCCGGGAACTCGCGCAGCGTCCGGGCGAGTTCCGCACGGGCCGCCGCACCGGGACGCGGCCAGTCGCCGTCCACCGGGTGCTTGTGCACCTGCCAGCCGAAGCCGGGCAGGTCCAGGCAGACCCGCCGGTCGTAGGCGTTGCCGCCGCTCGGCGCGGCCGGGTCGTCGATGCCGCCCGGCAGGACGAAGTGCACGGAGCGCAGGGACATGGGGATGATCTCGGCGTTCTTCAGGGCGGAGTGCTGCACGGGCAGGTAGCCGAGCCTTGCCGGGACCGCCCGGTCCATGGTCGTGTCGGTCACAGCGCACGCTCGTAACTCGCCCAGGCGACATGCGACTCGTGCAGTGTGACGGTGAGACCCGCGAGGCCCTTGGCGCCCTCGCCCAGCGCGCCCTTCTCGATCCGCTCGGCGAGCCGGTCGGCGATGACCTTGGCGAGGTACTCGGTGGAGGTGTTGATCCCGGCGAAGTCGGGTTCGTTGTCGAGGTTTCTGTAGTTCAGCTCTGCGACGACGGCACCCAGTTCCCGTGTGGCCAGTCCGATGTCGACGACGATGTTGTCGTCGTCCAGCTGCTCGCGCCGGAACGTGGCGTCCACCAGGAACGTCGCTCCATGCAGACGCTGCGCGGGTCCGAAGACCTCGCCGCGGAAGCTGTGGGCGATCATGATGTGATCGCGGACGGTGATGCTGAACAACGGACACCCTCCAGGTGCGGTGCGCTCCTCATCCCCCGCTGATCGCTGCCGGGGATGTCGTGTAGTACGGCTCTTCGCTTCCCCGTGTTCAGCCGCCTCTCACCCTTTTCTCAGGTCAGGCGGTCTTGTCGTCCCCAATTGAACGAGTCCGTCAGGGGGTGTCCGTGTAGCTGACGCGGTGACAGAGAGCCTGGATCTCCCCCGAGGCGAGCTTGGGCATCACCTCGGGCAGTTCCTCGAACGCGCTTTCTGATGTGACGAGCGCGTCGAGGGCCGGGTCGGCGAGCAGTTCGAGGGCGAGGGCCAGCCGGTCGGCGTACGTACGGCTGGCGCGGCGGGCCGGGGAGACGGTGCCGACCTGGCTGCTGCGGATGGTGAGCCGCCGGGAGTGGAAGGCCTCGCCGAGCGGCAGGCCGACCTTCCGGTCGCCGTACCAGCTGAGTTCGAGGACGGTGCCCTCGGCCCTGAGCAGTTCCAGGGAGCGGGCGAGTCCCTGCTCGGTGGCGCTGGCATGGACGACCAGGTCGCACTCGCCGAGCGCGTCGTTCGGCGCGGCGAAGTCGACGCCGAGGGCCTCGGCGACCGCGGCCCGGCCCGGGTCGGCGTCGACCAACTGCAGCCGTACGCCCGGGAAGCGGGCCAGCAGCGCGGCCACCGAGCAGCCGATCATGCCGCCGCCTACCACGGCGATCCGGTCGCCGACCAGCGGCGCGGCGTCCCAGAGCGCGTTGACGGCGGTCTCGACGGTGCCGGCGAGGACGGCTCGTTCGGCGGGCACGGTGTCCGGTACGACGGTGACGGCGCTCGCGGGGACGACGTAGCGCGTCTGATGCGGATGGAGGCAGAAGACGGTGCGCCCGACGAGCGCGTCCGGCCCCTCCTCGACCACTCCGACACTCAGGTAGCCGTATTTCACGGGAGCGGGGAACTCGCCCTCCTGGAACGGTGCGCGCATGGCCGCGTGCTGGCTCTCGGGGACCCCGCCCCGGAACACGAGCGTCTCGGTGCCCCGGCTGACACCGGAGAAGAGCGACCGCACCACCACGTCGCCCTCGCCCGGCTCCGGAAGGTGGGTCTTCCGGATCTCTCCTTCACCCGGAGAGCTGAGCCAGAACGCGCGTGCGGTGCGGTTCATCGGGATCCTCCTGAACGATCGTGAAGCTGTGCACGTACCGAGGTGTGCACAGGTCGCGCACAGTACGCGGCCTTGATCGACTCTGTCATCCGGCCGGAGGAATGTGCGGTGGCCCTGAACAACACGTACGAAGCAAGGCTGGTCCAGCAGGAGACCGCTGTGGGAGCGGGCGTGCAGATCCTGTTGCTGGCCCTGCTCGGTTCGGTGATCGGTCTGGGGCCGGCGGGCTGGCTGACCGGCCTCGTCTTCGCCGTCTCCACATGGGCGCTGCTGTCGGTGGCCCTGCACCGGTCCAGGCTGCGCTCCTTCGGGCCGGCGAACCGGGTCACCCTCGGCCGGGCGACTCTGGTCGGCGGCGTGACGGCGCTGGTGGCGGACTCCTTCCGGAGTTCCCCGCCGGTGACGGTGTTCGTCGGGCTGACGGCGGTGGCCCTGATCCTCGACGGCGTGGACGGCAAGGTGGCCCGCCGGACCGGCACCTCGACAGCCCTGGGCGCGCGGTTCGACATGGAGGTCGACGCGTTCCTGATCCTGGTGCTGAGCGTGTACGTCTCGATGTCGCTCGGCCCCTGGGTCGTCCTCATCGGCGCCATGCGCTACGCCTTCGTCGCCGCCGCCCGCGTCTGGCCCTGGCTGAACGCCGCGCTCCCCCCGAGCACGGCCCGCAAGACGGTCGCCGCGATGCAGGGCGTGTTCCTGCTCCTGGCCGCGTCCGGCTACCTTCCGCACGCGGCGACCTTCGCGGTGACGGCGACGGCGCTGGCGGCGCTGGTCTGGTCGTTCGGGCGGGACATCATGTGGCTGTACCGGACTTCGCGGGTTCAGCGGGTCGCGGTGCGGCGGGAGGTGCGGGAGCTGGTGGCGTCCTGAGTGTCAGCCGGATGCCTGCGGCGCAGGTGCGGGGTGTGTGGGGGTGCGCGTAGCGCCTTTGGGTGCGTTGTGGGTCGGGGCCGTGGCGGGGGGTGTCCGTCCTCGGACCGGCGGTTGGCGTTGGGCAGGGTGCTGACCGTTCCTTGACGCCGGCCACTGCGGGCGGACACCCCCCACCACGTCCCCTTCCCGCCGTACGCGACTGCGGGTCCACTCCGCTCCGCATTCAGCTGCGGGTCCACTCCGCTCCCCTTCAGCCGCGGGTCCACTCCGCTCCCCTTCAACTGCGGGTCCACTCCGCTCCGCATTCAGCTGCGGGTCCGCTCCCTCCGCTTCAGCTGCGAGTCCACTCCGCTCCCCTTCAGCCGCGGGTCCACATCGCTCCGCCTCAGCTGCGGGTCCACTCCGCTCCGCATTCAGCTGCCGGTCCGCTCCCTCTGCTTCAGCTGCGGGTCCACTCCGCTCCCCTTCAGCCGCGGGTCCACTCCGCTCCCCTTCAGCCGCGGGTCCACTCCGCTCCCCTTCAGCCGCGGGTCCACATCGCTCCGCCTCAGCTGCGGGTCCACTCCGCTCCGCATTCAGCTGCCGGTCCGCTCCCTCTGCTTCAGCTGCGGGCATGCGTGCCGCCTGGGGCGGCACGGGTGGGCGCAGGCGGCACCCCGTCAGCGCCGGGCCGCGCGACCCACCCCCGCCCAGCCCCCACGCCGGGTCAGTCACAAGTGCGCCGCCCCTATCTCCGCGGCAGCACACCGATCGCCGCAAGCGGTACGGCCGCCAAGACCAGCCAGGGCACGGCGGCGGGCAGCCCGGTGTCCAGGAGCGTCCCCGTCGCCGAGCTGCCGATGAGGACGATGAGGCCGGAGATCGAGGACAGCGCGCCGGTGTAGAGGCCGAGGCGGCCCTCCTCCGCGAGGTCGGGGACCCAGGCGCGCGCGACCGGTGCGACGAGCATCTGGCCGAGGGTGAGCAGGATGACGAAGCCGGCCGCGGGCAACAGGCCCGCCGTGCCGGTCCAGTCGGCGGGACGGGCGACGGCGACGGTCGTGAAGCCCGCCGCGATCAGGAGCAGTCCGGCCACCATGGACCGGCGCAGGGTGAGCCGGTCCCCCACCCAGCGGGTGACGGGCAGCTGGGCGATCACCACCAGCAGCGAGGACAGGGCGAACAGCCAGGCCAGCGCGGACTGGGAGCCCGTGGCGCGCTCCACCTCGTCGGGGAGGGCGAGGTAGAGCTGGTTGTAGGCGAGCAGATAGGCGCCGTAGGCACAGCACAGCGCGAGGAAGCGGCGGTTGCGCAGCAGCTTCCCCAGGCCGCCGCGCAGCCGCACGCCCCCGCGCCCGGGTATGTGCTGCGGCAGCAGCCACGCGTGCCCGGCGAGGACGAGCACGAAGATCCCGGCGCCCGCGAGGCACACCGTGCGGAAGTCCACCGGCAGCAGCAGCGCGCCCAGCAACGGCCCCACGAACGCGCCCGCCTGACCGGCCACCGTCAGCAGCGCGAGGACCCGGGTGCGGGAGCCGGCCCCCGACTCCTCCCACAGCACCGCCTGCCGGGCCACCTCCGACTCCACCGCCGGTGAGAACAGCGCGGCGGCGAACCCGATCAGCAGTACCGCCCCGATCACCGCCCAGGTCTCCCGCGCATGTCCCAGCCAGGCGAATCCGGCGATCCGCAGTACGCAGCCCGTGAGCACGACCGGCCGGATGCCGTACCGGTCGGCCAGCGCGCCGCCCACGACGAACAGCCCTTGTTGGCTGAACGTCCGCAGCCCCAGCACGAACCCGACCAGCCAGCCCGCCATGCCGACGGCCTGCCCCAGGTGCTCGGAGAGGAAGGGCAGGACCGCGAAGAAGCCGATGTTGAAGGCGAGTTGGGTGAGGATGAGCAGACGCAGGAGCGGGGAGAGGCGGGGGCGGTCCGCGGTCGCCCTGCGCAGGCCGAGGGAGAGCGAGGTCATCGGGTCGCCACCACCTTCCTTGTGTCCGGCTGCTGTTCGGGCGCCCTCGTGACGGGCTCGGGGCCGCTCTCCCGGCGCCGTGTCCCGCCGGCCGCCGTCACCGCCAGCGCGCCCAGCAGGGCGAGTACGGCGGCGGGGGCGAGGACCGCCCAGGGGGCGCGCTCGGCGTAGGGCTGGTTCTCGGCGAGGAGCAGGCCCCACTCCGGTGCGGGAGGCTGGGCGCCGAGGCCGAGGAAGGCCAGCGAGGCGAGCGCCAGGGCGATGCCGGGCAGGCGGAGCAGGGCGTGGCGGGTGACGGGCGGCACGATCGCGGGGAGCAGTTCGTGGCGCAGGAGGTAGCGGCGGTCGGCGCCCAGGGCTCGGGTCGCGGTGAGGTGGAGGGCCGCGCGTTCCTGCCGCAGCAGCGCCGAGGTGTGGGCGGCGAGCGGCGCCCAGGCGACGGCGGCCACGGCGAGCGCGGGCGTGGTGGTTCCGCTGCCGACGACCGCGGTGACGAGCAGGGCGACGAGCACCGGCGGCAGCGCGGTGACGGTGTCGACGAGCGGGCCGGACAGCCGGGGCAGCAGGCCGAGCGCCAGGCCGGTGAGGAGCGTGGCGCCGGTGATCGCCAGGGCGAGAAGGAGGGTGTCCAGGGCGCCGTGGCCCACGCGGGCGAGGACGTCCCTGCCGAGGGCGTCGGTGCCGAACGGGTGCGCCCAGGACGGGGCCGCGAGTCGCTCGGCGGTGTCGAGGGCGAGGGGGTCGCGGGGCAGCCCGAGGGCGACGACGGCGACGAGCAGGCCGCCGTATGCGAAGGGCGGGAACCTGCGGGCGGGTGGGGTCGGGCGGTGCAGGGACGGCAGGGCGCCGTCGCGCAGGGCGGGGCCGATGAGCAGGCGGGTGAGGAGGTGGGCCGCTCCGGCGGCGGCCGCGGCGAGCAGGACGAGGGCGAGGGTGCCGGCCTGGAGGACGGGCAGGTCCTGGGCGAGGGCGGCCTGGAGGGTGGTGCGGCCGAGGCCGGGGATGTCGAAGATCTGCTCGACGGTGACCGAACCGCCGGTCAGGCCGACGACGAACAGGCCGGTGTTGGGCAGCAGTCCGGGCAGGCAGCGGCGCAGGGCCTGGCGGGCGACCGTACGGCCGGGCAGTCCGCGTGCGGTGGCGGCCTGCGCCCAGGGCTCGGCGAAGGCGCCGGGCAGCAGGTCGTCGAGGAGCCGGCCGAGGACGGCACCGGCGGGCAGGCCGAGGGCGAGGGCGGGCAGGATCGTCCACCGGAAGCCGTACCAGCCGAGGGCGGGCAGCCAGCCGAGTTGCACGCCGACGACGGTGGCGAGGACGGATGCGGTGAGGAACTCGGGCAGTGCGGCGAGGACGGCGGAACCGCTGCCTGCCGCCCGTCGTCCGCCGAGCTGCCGCCGAGCCCCGAGCCACAGGGTGCGGGCGCAGATCAGCGCGGCGGTGACCACGGCGACCGCCAGGGCCACCGCCATCAGCAGCAGGGACACGCCGAGGGCCTGGAGCACGGCGGGCGTGACCTCGCCGCCGGAGAGCCAGGACCGTCCGGCGTCCCCGTGCCACAGCCCGCCCAGCCAGTCACCGAGCAGGGGGAAGGGGCCGGCGTCCAGGCCGAGTTGGGCCCGGATGTCCGCGAGTACCTCGGGGGTGGGGTCGCGGTCCGCCGAGCGGGCCTTGAGGACGGTGAGCGCCGGGTCGGTGTGCGACAGCCAGGGCAGCACGCCGATGGCGCACACCAGGGCGGCCGCGATCCCCGCACGCCACAGGAGCATGACTGCCTGGCGCCGCACGGGTCAGCGCCGGGTGCCGATGCCGACGAGGGTGCGCTCGTACGGGTCGAGGAGCGCGCCGCTGACGGAGGTGCCGACGCCGGTGATGACGCGCTGGTGGATCAGCGGTACGACGGCGTCGGTGCCCAGGACGCGGGCCTCGGCGGCCATCGACGCCTCCTGCCGCTCGCCGGTGTCGACCGCCTTCTCGGCCTTGGCGACGGCCCGGTCGACGTCCTTGTCGCACAGCTGGGCGATGTTGTAGCCGCCGTCGCAGGTGTAGTCGCTGGCCAGGACGGAGACGGGGTCGCCGGTGTCGACGAGGGTGTTGCGGGCGAGGACGAAGGCGTCGAACCTGCCGGCCAGCGCGTCGCTCTCCAGCCGCGAGTACTCGCGCACCTCCAGCGTGACGTCGAACCCGGCCTTGTCCAGCTGCTGCTTCAGCACCTGGGCGACCTCCGGCAGTTCGGGCCGGTTGTCGTAGGTGGCGAGCGTGATGCGGGTGCCCTTGGGCTTTCCGGGCTCGGCCCGCCCGACCGGCTCGCTCCGCCTGCCCTCGGCCCAGGTGACGGCGGGCCCGTAGATGCCGGCGCCGGCGTCGGCGTATCCCTCGTAGACGTCCTTGGCGAGCGTGGAGGTGTCCACGGCCTGCCGGGCGGCGGCGCGCAGCGCGGCGTCCTTGAAGGGGCCCTTGCCGGTGTTGAGCAGCAGGCTCGTGGTGCGGGTCGTGGCGGTCGCCTCGCGGGTGGCCTTGTCGAGGGTGGCGGCCTGGGCGACGGGGATCGCCTCGGCGAGGTCGACCTGGTCGGTGCGCAGGGCGCTCGCGCGGGCGATGCCGTCGGCGACGAACTTGACGTCGATGCCGGTGGCCTGGGCGCGGCCGCCCCAGTAGTCGTCGTAGCGGTCGAGGGTGGCGGCGGTGGCGCCCATCACCTTGGTGAGCTTGAACGGCCCGGTGGCGGTGCCGACCGGGTCGACCTCGCCCTTCGTGTCGTACGCCTTCGTGGAGAGGACGGCGAGGGCAGGGCTGGACAGCCGCAGTGGCAGGACGGGGTCGGGGTTCTCGGTGGTGATCCGTACGCCGGTGGCGCCGTCGGCCTTCGCGGTGAGGGTGACGCCGGAGAGGGCGGCCGGCGCCGGCTTGGCCTGTGTGGCGTGGGTGAGGGCGGCGGCGACCGCGGCCGGGGTGACCTCGGAGCCGTCCTGGAAGGTGGCCTCGCGCAGGGTGAACAGCCAGGTGCGGTCGTTCTCCTGGCGCCAGGAGGCGGCGAGGGCGGGGGTGGCGGCGCCGTTGGCGTCCAGCTCGGTCAGGCCCTCGGTGACGCCGAGGCGGGTGAGGGTGGTGGAGTCGGCGCCGTACGGAGAGAGGTTCTCGGCGGGCGGGAAGGCGAGGGCGACGCGCAGGCGGGAGCCGGCGTCGGTGCCGTCGGCGGAGTCGGTGCCGCCGGAGGCGAAGCAGCCGGCCAGCACCGGAGAGAGGAGGAGGGCGAGGAGCGGGCGGAGTCGGTGTCGGTGTCGGGGTCGCACGGGCTATCGCTCCATCGGTATCTCGAAGTGGACGACGCCGGAAGCGCCCTCCGGCTCTTCGCGTTCGTCGTGCACGACCTTGCCGCGCGAGCGCCAGAAGGCCTCGGCACCGGGCACGTTGGGGTCGGTGTGCAGATAGACGGCGCGGTAGCCGCCGTCCGCCGCCGCGAAGGACAGCAGTTCCTCGACCAGCCGCCCGGCGAGGCCCCGCCTGCGGTGCTCGGGGCGGACGTAGACGCGGCGCAGCTGCGCGGTCTCGCCGGAGGGGTAGCGCTCGGCGAGATGGCGCGGGTTCGGCGGGTGGGCCGGGCCGCGGGAGTCGAGGGCGGCCGTGGCCACGACACCGTTGTCGCGCGGGTCTATCGCGACGAGGAGCGTGTGGCGGGGTGAGACGAGGTAGGCGGCGGCCGGGTCGATGATGTCCGCATGCCAGCGGGGCACATAGCCGGTGCCGAAGTCGCGGTAGACGGTGTCGAGCATCACGGCTCGCGCACCGTCCAGGTCGTCCGGGCTCGCCGCCCTGATGCTGTAGTCGTGCACTTGCACATCATATGCATTAAGCGCGGGGCGTGATCACCTCACCCCTACTGGCCCCTCAACCCCCTTCCGGCCCAAGCGATTTGACAGTGATCGCGGCCACGACCAACCTACCCACATGACATCCATTTTCAAAAAGGCTACTCTGGCCATGGAGGCGGTTCGCTGATGCGTATTGCGTTCGTCGGCAAGGGCGGCAGCGGCAAGACCACCCTGTCGGCACTCTTCTCCCGCCACCTGGCCCGCTCCGGCGCACCCGTGCTGGCCATCGACGGCGACATCAACCAGCACCTGGCCGAGGCGCTGGGCCACGAGGGCGACACCCTGGACGCCCCGCCCCTCGGCGCCCATGTGCGGGACATCAAGGAGTACCTGCGCGGCACCAACCCGCGCGTCCCCTCCGCCGACGCCATGATCAAGACCACCCCGCCCGGCCGCGGCTCCCGACTGCTGCGCCTCCTGGGCGACGACGAGCTGCACACCCGGCACGTCCGGCGCGTGGGCGACGTACCGCTGATGGTGACGGGCGAGTTCGACGAGAGCGACCTCGGGGTGGCCTGCTACCACTCCAAGCTCGGCGGGGTCGAGCTCTACCTCGGCCACCTCGTCGACGGCCCCGGCGAATACGTGGTGGTCGACATGACGGCCGGCGCGGACGCCTTCGCGTCGGGCCTGTTCACCCGCTTCGACATGACCTTCCTGGTGGCGGAGCCCACGCGCAAGGGCGTCTCGGTCTACCGCCAGTACCGCGACCACGCGCGGGAGTTCGGGATCCGCGTCGCGGTCGTCGGCAACAAGGTGACCAGCGAGGACGACCTGCTCTTCCTCAAGGAGGAGGTGGGCGACGACCTCCTCACCCACCTGCACCACTCCTCCTGGATCCGCGCCGCCGAACAGGGCCGGGAACAGGGCGAACTGGAGTCCCCCAACGTCCACGCCCTGAACGTCCTGCGCGAGACGGTCGACGCGCTGCCGAAGGACTGGGCCGCGATGCACGGCCACGCCGTCGAGTTCCACCTGCGCAACGCCCGCGCGTGGGCGGACGACAGGACGGGCCATGACCTGGCCGCCCAGGTGGACCCGGACTTCGTGCCGGGCCCGACGGCACTGCTCTGAGCCCCTGCCCTTCCCTGCCCCTCTTCTCCTCCCCACCCCGAACGGAAAGACCCGCACATGTCTCTCGACGTCTCCCCGAAGCTCCTCGCCGAAGCCGAGCACGGTGACATCCGCGAGCAGGACTTCGTGGACACGGTCCGCACCTCGCTGCCGTACGCGTACGACCTGATCGCCTCCCTCGCCGCCGAACTCAAGGGCGGTACGGCCGAGTTCACCGACAACCAGACCCCTCCCCCGTCGGAGAAGGAGCGCGGCCAACTCCTGCGCGCCCTCGCCAGCGACGCGATCCGCGGCAGCCTGGAACGCCACTTCGGGGTGACGCTGGCCTTCCAGAACTGCCATCGGGTGGCGGCGTTCCGTCCCGAGGTACGGGATGGGCAGACGTATGCGCGGTTCACCTCGGTGCGGGCGCAGGTGCTGAATCAGTCGCCGGAGTTCCGGGACTGCTGAGTCCCGGACGTCGGGCCGCCGGCGGAGCCCCCTTGCGGGCGGCCGACGCGCAGGCTGCGAGGTGTTGGGTGGGGTAGGACTGGCGTTCGGGGGCCGGAAGTAGTAGTTCAGGCCGAGCCGGTCGAGGGGGGACGCCATCGTCTCCAGGTCGCCCCCGCCCACCCCGACGTGTGGTCGTGCGCCGGTCTACCGCGCGGCCGTGGTCATCGGCGCCGGTGCGTAGCCGGTGGGCCGGGCCGTGAAGGTGCCGCGGCCCTGGGTGCGGCTGCGCAGGCGGGTCGCGTAGCCGAACAGTTCGGCCAGCGGCACGGTCGCCGTAACGACCGCCGCGCCCGCCCGGGTGTCCGAGCCGGAGACCCGGCCGCGCCGTGCCGCCAGGTCGCCGAGGACGGTGCCCACCGCGTCCTCGGGCACGGTGACCGTGACCTCGACGACCGGCTCGAGCAGGACCATCGCACACGAGCGCAGGGCCTCGCGCAGACCGAGTCGGCCGGCGGTGCGGAACGCCGTGTCGGAGGAGTCCTTCACATGCGTCGCCCCGTCGGTGAGGGTGACGCGCAGCCCGGTCACCGGGTGACCGCCGAGCGGGCCCTCGGCGAGGGCGTCCCGGCAGCCGGCCTCGACGGCACGGACGTACTCCTGCGGTACGCGCCCGCCGACGACGGCCGAGCGGAACTCGAAGCCGGCTTCCGCGGGCTGCACCTCCAGGACCACATGCGCGAACTGCCCTGCCCCACCGTCCTGTTTGACATGCCGGAAGACGAAGCCGAACACGCCTCGGCCGACGGTCTCGCGGTAGGAGACCCTCGGGCGGCCGACGTTGACGTCCAGGCCGACATCCCGCCGGATCTTCTCCACCGCGACCTCCAGATGCAGTTCGCCCATGCCGGACAGCACCGTCTGCCCCGTCTCGGCGTCGGTCCGCACGACCAGCGACGGATCCTCCTCCGCCAGCCGGGCCAGCGCGGTGGCCAGCCGGTCGGTGTCGGTGGACCTGCGGGCCTCGACCGCGACGGACACCACGGGTTCGGCGACACCGGGCGGTTCGAGGACGAGCGCGGCGTCCGGTGCGCACAGGGTGGTGCCCGCGCGCGCCGACTTCAGCCCGACCACGGCCACGATGTCCCCGGCGACCGCCCGGTCCACGTGCGCGTGCCGGTCGGCCTGGATCCGCAGGATCCGCCCGATCCGCTCGGTGCGCCGCGCGCCCGTGTCGAGCACCGTGTCCCCCTTCTCGACGGTTCCCGAGTACACCCGCAGGTAGGTGAGCCGCCCGGTCGGCGTGGCGCTCACCTTGAACGCCAGCGCCGCGAACGGGGCCGACGGATCGGCGGGCCGCTCTTCTTCGGCCGACCGCTTGTCGTCGGCGCCGTCGCGCACACCCCGTACGGCAGGCACGTCGAGCGGCGACGGCAGATAGGCCACGACCGCGTCCAGCAACGGCTCGACGCCGCGGTTGCGGTAGGCCGAGCCGCACAGCACGACCACGCCCTCACCGCTGCGGGTCAGCTCCCGCAGGGCGAGCTCCAGCGTCTCCGGCGCGAGCGTCGACCGCGCGCAGAACTCCTCCAGCGCGCCGGCGTGCAGCTCGGCCACCGCCTCCTCCAGCAGCCGCCGACGCCGGTTCGCCTCCTCCCGCAGTTCGGCGGGCACTTCTTCCGCTACGAACGTCTCGGCGCCGTCGGCCCACACCAGCGCCCGCATCCGTACGAGATCCACGACACCGCGGAATCCGTCCTCCGCGCCGATGGGGAACTGCACCACCAGCGGCGCCGGATGCAGCCGTTCCCGGATCGACGCCACGGCCGTGTCCAGGTCGGCGCCCGCGCGGTCCAGCTTGTTGACGAAGGCGATCCTGGGCACGCCGTGCCGGTCGGCCTGCCGCCACACCGACTCGCTCTGCGGCTCGACGCCCGCGACGGCGTCGAACACCGCGACCGCGCCGTCGAGGACACGCAGCGAACGCTCCACCTCGTCGGCGAAGTCGACGTGCCCGGGCGTGTCGATGAGGTTGATCCGGTGACCGTCCCAGGTACAGCTCACCGCTGCCGCGAAGATGGTGATGCCACGGTCGCGTTCCTGGGGATCGAAGTCGGTGACGGTGGTGCCGTCGTGGACCTCGCCGCGCTTGTGCGTGGTGCCGGTGGCGTACAGGATCCGCTCGGTGACAGTGGTCTTGCCGGCGTCGACGTGGGCGAGGATGCCGAGGTTGCGGACGACGGCGAGGGTGTTGAGGTTGGTGCGCACGGCCCTTGGCCTTTCGGATGTTCCGGAGACGGAAAGGGGTCAGCGCGATTCCGCGACGAGGCGTACGGACGATGCGTACGGACGAGGCGTACGCGCACGCGACCATGGCCTGCCGTCCCGTCAGCGTGCGGGCGTGACAGGGGCGTTGACGTCGACGTGCTCGGGCGCTCTCAGGCGTTCGTCGCGGTCATCCGGTGCCGGCCGCGCAGCGGGCACCGGGCGGACGAGGACACGAGGATCACGTCGTACCGGTCGTACCAGGACGGGGAGACGACGGCAGCGGTGCGGTCAGGCACGGCCCGGCTCCCCTCGACTCGTCACGACGACGCGCCGTCGCGTGGTGGGCGGCGCGTGATTGCGTGGTGAGTGTAGGGAGCCGGGCGGGGTCGAGGCATGTGATTTTTCCGCCGTCACCGGGCCGGGAGGGGACCTGCCGTGTCGGCTCGGAGTCGTCGTCGATCGTGATGGCCGACGCGGGGCACACCGCGGCCGCCTCGCGGGTGGCGGCGTGCAGGTCCGCCGCGGGGGTGGGGTCGATGAGGGTGACGATGCCGTCGTCGTCGCGTTGATCGAAGACGTCGGGCGCGATCAGTACGCACTGTCCCGCGCCGCAGCAACGGCCCTGGTCCACGTTGACTTTCACGGGTGTCGCCCTTTTGCCGTTGGCGGGTCGGTGGGCGAGCCGTCACCACCGCACCGGCACGGTGCGCAGTCCGCCGACGAGGAGACCCTCCACTCGCTGCAACTCGTCGACCGGCACGTCCAGTCGAAGGGTCGGCAGCTTGCGCAGCAGGACGTCGAGGGTGACCTGGAGTTCGGTGCGGGCCAGGCTCTGTCCGAGGCAGGAGTGGGGCCCGGAGCCGAAGGTCAGATGGGGGTTCGGGGACCGGGACAGCACCATGTCGTCCGCGTCGGTGAACACGCTCTCGTCGCGGTTGGCGGCGGGCATGCTGCACACGACGGTCGTGCCACTCGGCAGCAGCTCGCCGTCGACCTCGACGTCCTCGGTGAGATAGCGCCGGATGCCGAAGCCGAGGTTGGCGTCGAAGCGCAGCGCCTCGTCGACGGCCGTGCGCACCAGGGCGGGGTCGGCCAGCAGCCGCTCCCAGCGGGTGCGGTCGGTGAGCAGCATGGCGACCATCTTGCCGATCATGTTCGCGGTGGTCTCGTGCCCGGCGACCAGCAGCCCCATGGCGGTGCCGAGCAGCTCGTCGTCGGTCAGCCCCCGGCCCTCCCCCTCGCTCTCCCCGATCACCATGCTGATCAGGTCCTCGCCGGGATCGGCGCGTGTCGCCGCGATGTGCGCCGACATGTACTCGGCGAACTCGCCGTACGCCGCCCGGGTGTGTTCGGCGGTGTAGCGGCTGACGTTGAGGAAGGCGTCGGACCAGTGCGAGAAGCGGTCCCGGTCGGCGGCGGGGACGCCCAGGATGTCGCAGATGACGTAGACGGGCAGCGGGAAGCCGAGGGCGGCCTTGAGGTCGGCGGGCTGTCCGTGCCGGACCATGTCGTCGACGAGGCCCTCGGCGGTGCGCACCATGCCGGGGCGCAGCGCGGTCATGCGTTTGGCGGTGAAGTACTTGCCCACCTGCCGCCGCCAACGCAGGTGCGGCTCACCGCGGTCGGGCAGGGAGAACGCCGTGCTTCCGTCGGCGGCGGGACCACCGGCTCCTTCGGGGGCGATCCGGGCGGCGCCCGTGTCCTCGGCGGTCGGCCGGACGAAACGGGCGTCGGACAGCAGGGCTTTGACGTGGTCGTAGCGGGTCAGATAGGTCGCCTTGTCACCGCTGGGCAGTTCGACGGTGGCCACCGGGCACTGACGGCGCAGTCGCTCCCATTCGACCGGCGGCGCCAAGGGGTTGTCACTGGGCAGCGGCAGCCTGAGGAGGTCGTTCTCGCGCATCTGTCATCACCTTGCGTGGGGGTGGGAGGTGGGTGAGCGACGCGGAAGCGTTCACAGCACGGCACGCTACGCATGTTGTGCATCATGCATCAAGTGTGCATGATGCACTTTCCGTGTATGGCGCAATCTCACCGTAGGGTGGGGGGATTCGGGGAGTCGGGGACCTGGCCGTGCGGCCGGGAAGGAGGTCGGCATGGATGCCCGAGAGGCCGCGGAGCGCATCGAGCGGGAACTGCTCATCCTCACCCGCCACAAGGAGATGCGGGCACCGCGGGGCTCACGCGGCGGGGATCCGCTGGACCAGAGCGCCTATGTGCTCCTCAACAGACTCGAGGCCCAGGGCCCCATGTCCATCCCCGACTTCGTCGAGGCCTTCGGGCTGGCGGCGTCGACCTTCACCCGCCAGACCTCCGCGCTGCTGCGCAACGGCCTGGTGGAGCGCACCCTCGACCCGGCCGGCGGGGTGGCACGCAAGTTCCGCATCACCGAGGAGGGCCTCAGGCTCCTCACGGAACAGCGCGCCGGCATCGTCACCGGCCTGTCCACGGTGGTGGCCGACTGGACGCCCGAACGCCTCGACCGCTTCATCGCCGACCTGCGCCGGTTCAACACCGACATCGAACGCATCACCGGGCGGCCCTGGCCGAGGAACACGGAGGACGGACACGACGGCGCCCCCGAGGACCCGTCCGCGCTGAGTGCCGCGTTGTCCGACCACGACTGACGCAACCCGCTCATGCGGGCCGAGGCGGTGCAACTACTGCCTTCGATGGCGCGCCTGGGCTCTAGAGGTCGGCTACGAGAAGCCGATAGCCGGCATCGACTGCTTCGCGGTCGAGCAGGTCGGCATGGCGTTGGTGCCACCGGCCGGAGGACAGGTCGTCGGACAGCCGGGCCAGTCCCGGCCGGATGACCTCGTCGCCGGTCTGGGCGAACATCGAGATGCCGGCCCGCACTTGCGGGTCGAGGTATGCCTCGGGCCGGCGCCAGAAGGCGGCGAGGAATCCGTCGGTGCAGTCGTGCGGGATGGGGACGGTCTCGATGCGGGCGCCCCCCAGCAGCGTGACCAGTCGGTCGACCGCGATGGCTCGTGTGTCGTCGCATGCGGCCGCCTCGGGCAGGTACTCGTCCAGCAGCCAGAAACCGTGGTTGACGTCGGGGTCGAAGGTGAGGACGACGATCCGTCGCCGGGCGATGCGGCGGAGTTCCCCGATGCCGGCTTCCAGGTCGCTCCAGTGGTGCACGGTCAGGAGGGCCATCGCCGCGTCGGCCGAGTCGTCAGCGAGAGGGATCGACTCCGCGGCTGCTTCCAGGGCCGGCGCGGATCCGGCCGGGCGCTGGGCGATCATCACTGAGCTGGGTTCAACGGCCAGTACCGTTTGTGACGGTTCGTAGGAGCCGGTGCCGGCTCCTACGTTGATCACGGTGGCAGGGTCACCGAGGGCTCGATGGATCCTGGCGGCGATTCGGGGATCCGGTCGCCGGGTGACGGCGTAGGTCGCACCGATGCTGTCGTAAGTCGCCAAGGTCATTTCCCCTCTGCTGTGTGATCGTTTCGCACGGTGGGGAACGGCTCGCTCAGCGCGGCCTCACGACGGCCAGCGCCAACGGTCCCCGCTCGGATCGCCAACTCCGCGTGCTGAGCCCGTAGTTGGATGAGCTTCCGGTCTCAGAAGGCGGACTGACCCAAAGTCGGCCGTGTGTAATTTAGGCTAGGCTAAGCTAACAAAATCTTGAGCGTTCTGATCCGTGCGGAGTGCCGTCAGGGGAGGGAATCGCCCATGGTCCTGCCGACTGTCGAGTCCTATCCCATGCCGGACCGCTCCGCCCTTCCCCGCGCGCATGCCTCATGGAGGATCGAACCTGCGCGCGCGGCGCTGCTCGTCCACGACATGCAGAACCACTTCGTCGGGGTGTTCCCGACGGGGCGCTCCCCCGTGGTGGAACTCATCGACAACGTCGCGGCGCTGCGTGAACTCGCGGACACCCTGGGCATGCCGGTCGTCTTCAGCGCGGAGCCGGCCGGACAGGCGCCGCGGCAGCGCGGGCTCGTTGCCGACATATGGGGTCCGGGCATCGGGGACGAGCCGGAAGCCGCCGCGATCATCGCGCCCCTGACGCCTCGCCCCGGCGAGCACCTGCTGGCCAATGTGCGCCACAACGCCTTCCTGCGCAGCCATCTCAGCAGGCTGCTGCGTTCGAAGGGCCGCGACCAGCTGATCATCTGCGGTGTGTACGCGCACCTCGGCGTCCTGCTGACGGCGGCGGACGCCTTCATGAACGACATCCAGCCGTTCGTCGTCGCCGACGCGGTGGCCGACTTCTCCGCCGAGGAGCATTCCCTGGCACTTCGGTGGGCCGCGCGCAGCGGCGTGGTCCGCACGACGGACACCCTGCTGCGCGACCTTCTCCTGCACAAGGAGCGGCGGAACGCTTGACGCCGTCACGCGACGGCGCCGGACGGACGCCGGGGACGGCGGACCAATGGGATACGACGAGAGACGGAGACCATGACCATACGGGCCGCGGTGGCCGGAGCCAGTGATGTTGCCGGCGGGGAGATCCCGCGCCTCGCGCTGTCGCATCCGGGAGTGGAGATCCGCGCGTTGACCGCGCGCGGCAGCGCAGGGCGGACGCCCGGGGACAGGGATCCCTCCCCCGGCAAGGTCCGTCCGCCGGAGGAACTGCGGGGCGCCACCATCGTCGTCAAGTACGGCGGCCACGCCATGGTGGACGGCGGCCTCCAGCAGGCGTTCGCCCAGGATGTCGTGCGGCTGTGGAACGCGGGTGTGCGCCCGGTCGTCGTACACGGCGGCGGACCGCAGATCAGCGAGATGCTCGCCCGTCTCGGCCTGGAGAGTCGCTTCGAGGCGGGCCTCAGGGTCACCACCCCGGAGACCATGGACGTGGTCCGCATGGTGCTGACGGGCCGGGTCCAGCGGGAGCTCGTCGGGCACATCAACGCGCATGGGCCTCTTGCCGTGGGGATGACGGGCGAGGACGCGCACACCATGACCGCCGTACGACGGTCGGCCTGGGTGGACGGCCGACCGGTGGACATCGGCCTGGTCGGCGACATCGTCGACGTGAACCCGCGCGCGGTGCGCACACTCCTGGAGCAGGGACACATCCCCGTGGTCTCCCCCGTGGCACGCGGTGACGACGGGCAGATCTACAACGTGAACGCCGATCTCGCGGCCTCCGCTCTGGCCGTGGCCCTTGGTGCCGCACGCCTCGTGGTGCTCACCGACGTGGAGGGGCTGTACGCCGACTGGCCGCACGGCACCAAGGTGATCGAGCGCGTGACGGCCGACGAACTGGGCGAGCTCCTGCCGCGGTTGGCGACCGGGATGCTGCCGAAGATGGAGGGCTGTCTGCGGGCCGTCCGCGCCGGCGTGCGTAGCGCGCACGTGATCGACGGCCGAGTGCCACACGCGCTGTCGCAGGGTGTCCTCGGCGAACAGGGCACCGGAACCACTGTGGTCCCGGGCGAAGGCTCCGAGGCAGACACCGCGTGTCCGCCGCCGACGCCGCACCGATCGCAGACCGCCGGCGGGCCGTGCTGACGGACACTTCCGGCGCCCGCCGCCGGCACCACTCCGGGACAAGGGCAGCACGACATACGCTCGGGCACACCACCCCGCCGTGGTGGCGGCCGACTCCGCCCGGATCGCAGGGCTCGGCCTTGGTCGCCACGCACAGCGGATTTCACAGGCGGCGATCGATGCGCCCCTACCGCAGTGGCCCCAGGCTCCGGGCGAGGACACGCGAGTTGCGCCGCGGATCCAGTGAACTCACCCACTCGGGAGGCGCCAGACTCGCGCTCGCCGGCGTGAACCCATGCCGGAGGAAGAGGCCGCCACCGCCAGTCGTCGCCGTGAACAGGGCGCCCAGCGACTGGGCGCGGGCCCTCGCCAGGGCCGTGCGCAGGAGGCGGGCCCCGGTTCCGCATCCCTGCCGGTGCCGGGCCACGCAGAAGTTGTACAGAACGCCCGCGGGGACGTGGTCGCGCCCCGGGTCGGCGGGGTGAACCCGCAGGGCCAGACATCCCTCAAGGGTGCCGTCGGGGGCCGTCACCACGAGGAAGTCGGACGCATGGGCGGCGTACAGCGAAAGGGGCCGCTCGCGCACCGCCCCCGTGTGGACGAACGGCCGGGACAGAGCAGCGAGTGCGGCGGCGTCCTCACGGTGTGCGGGCCGTACGGACGGTGCCGCCGAGGGGAGCGCACGTGGTAGGACTGGGCGCGGCGTAGCCGTGGTCAAGGCTTTCCTTCCTCGATTCCGCCAGGTGGCCGGGTACGGAGCACGGCTCGTCGCCATGCCACCGCAGGTGGGGCACGTCGGATCAGTCGCCGGACGGCACCTCGCGGCCGTCGACGTACGTGGCCACCACCTCGATGTCGCCCATGCGCGAGATGTCGACTCGTCGGGGGTCGTCACCGAGTACGACCAGGTCGGCGCGCTTGCCCGGGGCCAGACTCCCCACACTGTCCTCCCAGTGGCAGGCGAAGGCGCCCGCGACGGTGTAGGCGCGCAGGGCCTCGTCGACGGCGATGCTCTCGTCCGGGCCGATCACCTGGCCGGTTTCGGAGGCACGCTCGACCATGAACTGCACGGCCCGCAGCGGGGATCCGTCCGCGACGGGGCGGTCGGAGCTGCCGACCAGGGTGATGCCGTGGTCGAGGAAGCCTCTGCCCCGGTACAGCCACGGAGCCCGTTCCTCGCCCATGATCGCCGCGTAGTCGTCGCCGAAGTACCGCAGGAAGTTGGGCTGGACGACCGCGCTGACGCCGAGCCGCGCGAAGCGCGGGAGCTGGTCGGGGCGGATCAGGCCCGCGTGTTCGATACGGTGCCGGGCGCCGGGGCGTGGCCGAAGGCGATGGGCCCGTTCAAGGGCGTTCAGGGCGACGTCCGCCGCGCGGTCGCCGATCGCGTGCACGGCGAGCTGCCACCCGGCCAGGTGGCCTTCCACGATCGTCTCGGCGAGCGCCTCCGGGTCGTCCTGCAACTGGCCCGCGTGGTCCAGCCCTTCGTACGGACTGCCGAGCGCCGCGGTACGCGCCATCATGCCGCCGTCGGTGTAGATCTTCAGGGCGCCCACGGAGAGCCAGTCGTCGCCGAAGCCGGTGCGCAGACCGAGGTCGAGAGCCTTCGGGATGCCGTCGGCGTCATGCGCGGCGACCGGGTTCAGCCGGTCCGCCGAGACCATGAGCTGCACCCGGAGCGGCAACAGGCCCTTGTCGCGGGCGAGTTGGTAGGCGCCCAGCTCGACGGGGCTGTGGCCGAAGAGGGTGCCGCCGACGCCGGCCTCGGCGCAGGCGGTGACGCCCTCGGCCAGACAGGTCCGGGCGGCGCGTCCGATCGCCTCGGCCAACTCCTCCTGGGAGTACGGCAGCCGCAGCGCGCGGGCGGCACCCATGGCACGTTCGGCGAGGAAGCCGTCCTCGTGCGGGATGTCCGCGGGGAGCAGGTCGAGGACGGCCGTGTTGACGACACAGCCGTGCCCGGAGTCGTGCAGCACGAACACCTTGTGTCCGTCGCTGACCTTGTCCAGTTCGGTGGCGGTCAGGTGGCGGCCCAAGGCCCGCTGGTCGTATCCGGCGATGGTCACCCAGGCGCCCGGCGAGTTCCGCCGGGCGACGGCCTCCTCCACGACGGCGAGTACGTCGTCGATCCGCGTACGGCCCGCGATGCTCGGAGTGTTCTGCTTGAAGCCCGTCCAGGCCAGGTGCACGTGGGCGTCGATGAACCCGGGCAGGACGGTGGCGCCCTGAAGGTCGATCACCTCGCGTGCGGGCAGGGAGGTCACGGCCTCGTCCAGGCCCGCGATCCGGCCGTGCCAGATGCCCAGGTCGTGGGCGACCGGACGGTCCGGGTCCATGGTGAGGAAGCGCGCGTTGGTCAGTCGGGCGCAGAGCATGCGTGGTGTTTCCTCAAGGTGTCGATCCGGACGCCCTGTTCGCCGTGGAGGGTCACGCGTCCATGGACGCCGCGAGGGACCGGGGGCGCAGATCGGTCCAGTGGGTCTCGATGTACTCCAGGCACGCCTCCCGGGTGTTCTCCTCGAAGACGACCGTCCACCCTCCGGGTACCTCGGCGAAGGACGGCCAAAGGGAGTGCTGGCCCTCGTCGTTCGCCAGGACCAGGAATCGGCCGTCGGCGTCGTCGAAGGGGTTGGTGCTCATGTCGAGTGCCTCCCGGGAGTACAGAGATTAGGTTAGCCTGACCTAATTCAAATGAGCCTAGCCTTTCCCCTTCCCTCTCACAAGGAGACGTTCATGCGGGGCCTCGCGGCCGACAGGGAGAACGCCTTCGTCGAGTTCGGCCTGCCCGGTACACCCGGCACCGACGAGTTCTGGGCGGCGGCGGGGACACCCGCCTCGCTACCCGCCGGCGACGGCGGTTGGGTGACCTTGTTCCTGTGGCGCGGGTCCGAGGCGAGCATCGCCTTCGAGAGCTGGTCGGAGCCCGTGTCCCTGCGCCGGTGGAAAGACACGGACTGCTGGTACGCCGAGGTGCGCATGCCCGAACGGCTGCGGGTGACCTACCAGTTCCTCGTGGCGGACGCGGCGTACGCCGACCCGTTCAACCCGGTCGGTGCGGGCGGCGACCGGTCCATCGCCGCGACCCCGGACGCCCCGGCCCAGCCGCACTGGCCCATCCTGGGCGCCGATGACGTCCTGCCCCTGCCGCGCACCCGGATCCGTTGGGCCAGTGAACGGCTCGGCGGGCGGCGTACCGTCCGAGTCCACCCGGCGGGCGGCGGCGGACCGGTGGTCCTGCTGCTCGACGGGGACGACTGGCTGCACCTGCACCCGGCCATGACCGCGTTCGACTCGGCCGTCGCCAGTGGCGAGATGCCCCCTGTCACGGTCGTCTTCCTTCCCGCCAAGGACCGGGAGGCCGAGTTCGCGTGCCGGCCCGACCTGTGGCGGGCGATCCGGGACGAACTGCTGCCGCTGGTGGCGGAGTCCGGCGTACGCGCCGACCAGGACCGGCTGGTGGTCGCCGGGCAGAGCCTCGGCGGGCTGAGCGCTGTGTACGCGGCGCTGGAGTTCCCGGAGCTGGTGTCCCGTGTCGCCTGCCAGTCGGGGGCGTTCTGGTGGGCACCTGACGCCATGGACCTGGCCGACCCCCTGGGCGGCCCGGTCGGCGGTGCGATCGCCGAGCGCCTGCGGGAGCCCGCCGACCTGTCCGGTCTGCGGGTCGCCTTCGATGTGGGGGAACACGAGACGCGGATGCTCCCCCACTGCGAGTCTGTCGAGGCCCTGGCCGAACAGGCCGGTGCGACCGTGCGGGTTTCGCGTTCGGCGTCGGGCCACGACCGGGCGGGCTGGCGGCACGCCCTGCTCAGGGATGTCGCCTGGGCCCTCGGCTAGCAGGTCGCGTCACCGCGCCACGGCCAGGCAGTACTCCTCGTCGGCGGCAAGGAGGTTGCGGTGCGTGTCCTCGGCGGTGATGACTCCGTCGTCCAGTACGAGGACACGGTCGGCGGCGTCCAGGAGGGCCGGGCTGCTGGTGATCACGAGGGTGGTGCGGCCCCGGCGCAGCTCCGCGATGTTGCGCGCGATGAGCTGCTCGGTGACCGCGTCGACGGCTGTCGTCGGGTCGTGCAGGACGAGGACGTCGGTGTCGGCGGCCAAGGCGCGGGCCAGGGACAGCCGTTGGCGCTGCCCCCCGGAGAGGTTCGCGCCGCGGTCGCGGACGCCGTAGTCGAGTCCTTCGCGGTGGAGGGCGACGACATCGGTCAGCATGGACGCCTCGACGGCCTCGGGGACCATCCGGCTGGTGCCCGGCGGGTCGATGTTCGTGCCGAGGGTGCCCGCGAAGATCTCCCCGTCGTACGGGTTCACCAGCATGTGCTCGCGGACCGCCTCGACCGACAGCTCCGCGAGTTCCCGCCCGCCGATCCGCACCACACCCTCGTACGCGCCGGGCGGGACGTTCACGGCCAGGACCGACGCGAGGTCGGCCGCCGCACGCGGCTGGTAGGCGGCGATGGCCACGAACTCGCCGGCGGACACCTGGAACTTCAGCTTGCGCAGGGTCCCGTACCGGACACAGTCGATCTCGAGGTCGCCGCCTGCGGCCGGGCGCTTTGGCCCCGGTGTCATCACGGGCGGCGCGGCCAGCACCAGCGCCATCCGCGCCGCCGACGCGCGCGCGATCATCACGTACTTCGGCATCTCCGAGAACAGCTTGAGCGGTTCCATGATGAACTGCGCCAGGCCCACGGCCATGACGAGTTCGCCGATGTTGATCCGGCCGTTGAACGCCAGCCAGCCCGCCATCAGAGTCACGGCGCCGGCGAGGACCGCGTTGAGGGCCAGCGCCGTGCCCGCGTACGCGCCGTTCACCTTGGCGACGGTGATCGCCTGGAGCTTCGCCTCCGTACTGACCTTCCGATAGGACCGGAACGCCGTGTGGTTGCCGCCGAAGCCGTGCAGCGGACGCAGACCGGTGATCAGGTCGGCGACCTTCGCCCCCGCCCGCGCCACCCGGGCCTGCTGTTCCTGGGTACTGCTGCCGATCCGCTTGGACAGCACACTGAGGATCGACAGGATCGCGACCGTTCCCACGATCACCAGCAGGCCGAGCCTGATGTCGGCCAGACCCAGGGCGACCGCCGCGACCACCACCGCGACCAGTGAGCTGATCAGCAGCGGCACCACCTCGATGATGTCGGCCGTCTGGTCGGCGTCCTCGGTGGCGATGGTCAGCACCTCGCCGGACTTGAGGTCGACGTCCCTGGCCACCGGCTGGAGCCCGCAGGCCGCCACCCGCACCCGCCAGCGGTGTGCCTCGGTGGTGTTGGCCTTCTGCAGGACGCGCATCCCGAACCGCCACGACAGCGACACGGTTGTGATGATCACGGCCAGCGCGGCGATGGACAGGCCGAGCGCGCCGAGGCTCCGGTCGCGCATCGTGTGCTCGACGATCAGGCCGAGCGCGATGGGGAACGCGGTCTCCCCCGCCTGGTACAGGCCCATGAGGGCGGTGCCCCCCACCATGGCGCCGATGTTGCGGCGCAGTGCGGTGCGGAGGATGTCGGACCCCGGACGGGGCCGCTGCGGGTCAGGAGTTGTCATCGAGGTGGCGGGCAATCGCTTCGGGGGTTCGCAGGGTGAACAGGTCTCGGATCGTGATCACAGGGCCGTACTCACGGCGGAGCAGGCCGATCAGCCGCACCGCCAGCATGGAGTGTCCTCCGAGGGACACGAAGTCACTCACCGCGCTCACCTCGTCGTCGTCCAGGTCCAGTGCCTCGGCGAAGAACTCGCACACCACGGTCTCGGTCTCGGTCCGAGGGCCGCGCTCCCCCGCCGTGGTCAGCGCGCCCAGCGGCTTGGCCTCCGGCAACGCCTTCGTGTCAGCCTTCCCGTTCACCGTCAGCGGGATGCTGTCGACCTGGGCGAAGTGCGTCGGGCGCAGAAAGTCCGGGAGTGCGGCGCCCACTTCGGCGGCGACGGTGGCCAACTCCGCTCCCTCCAGCACGAGATAGGCGGCCAGTCGGTGGGCGCCGTCGACCTGCGGGTCCGGTTGGGCGACCGCGGCGACGAACCGCACCGCCGGGTGCGCCGCGAACACGGCCTCGACCTCGCCCGGTTCGACCCGGTGCCCGCGGATCTTGACCTGCTGGTCCGTGCGGCCCAGGTACATCAGGTTCCCGTCAGGGCGACGGACCACCAAGTCCCCGGTGCGGTACATGCGCTCACCCGGTTCGCCGAAGGGACACGCCACGAAGCGGTGCGCGGTCTGGGCGGGCCGGCCGAGATAGCCGCGCGCGATGCCGATGCCGGACACGTACAGCTCGCCGGGAACTCCGTCCGGCAGCGGCCTCAGCCACGGATCCAGCACATACACATCGGTGTTGTCGATCGCCACACCCACCACCGGGTCCTGGCACTCGAAGGTGCCGACGCCGAGCGTGTTGATGGTGTACTCGGTGGGCCCGTACAGGTTGTAGCCCACCGTCCCCTCGGTCTCGGCGAGCCGCCGCCACAGCGTCGGAGTCACGGCCTCGCCGCCCAGCAGGACCAGCGCCGGCCGCCGTGCCGGGTTGTCGAGCAGGCCCTCGGCGACCAGCTGCTGCGCGTAGGTCGGGGTCACGTTGATGACGTCGATCCCGTGTTCCAGGCAGTACTCGACCAGCCGGGGCGCGTCACGTCGCAACTCCTCGTCGCAGATGTGCACCTCATGGCCGTCGGCGAGCCACAGCAGCTCCTCCCACGACATGTCGAACGCGAACGACACGGTGTGCGCGATCCGGAACACCCGGTGGCCGTGCTCGGCCAGCACCGGCTCGAAGATCCGGCGCTGATGGTTGATCAGCATGTTGGTGAGCCCGGCGTATTCGGTCACCACGCCCTTGGGCTTCCCGGTCGATCCGGAGGTGTAGATCGTGTACGCGGGATGCCGCAGACGGTTCGGGTCGTCCGGCGCGAACGTCGGATACGGCTCGGCGTCGGGCAGCGGGCGGTCGAGTTCGATCAGGTCGCCGGTCAGCGAGGCCAGTCGCGGCGCCACGGCGCTCACGGTGAGGACGACGTCCGGGCGGGCGTCGTCGACGATCGAGGCGATCCGCTCGTCCGGGTGGTCCAGCTCCAGCGGCACGTACGCGGCGCCGACGCGCAGCACGGCGAACAGCGCCACGATCGAGTCGAGAGAGCGTGGGATCGCGAGGCCGACGGTCCTCTCGGGGCCGATGCCGCGCCCGGCGAGCACACCCGCCACCGCACGGCTGCGGTCCCTCAGTTGAGCGAAGGTCATGGTCGAGCCATGGGCGACGAGTGCCACCCGCTGCGGGTCCCGGTCCGCCGCCTGGTCGAACCGGTCGACCACGGTGTCCGTGCCCACGTCCGTACGCTCGGCGGGCTCGGGCTCCAGTCCCGGGCCCCGCAGCGCGCCCACCGGCCCGGTCGACCGGACCAGGTCTTCGAGCACGCGCAGATAGTCGTCGAGGAGACGGCGGGCGTGGTCGGTGTCGCCGTCGCGGTACTCCAGCTTGACCGTGAACCGGTCGCCGGGCGTGACGACCCAGGTGAACGGGTAGTGGGTGGAGTCATCGGCCTTCACCGAGGTGATGCCGTGCCTGGCGTTCATCTCGGTGAACGCGTCCAGGTCCAGGAAGTTCTGGAGCACGAACAGGTTGTCGAACAGGGTGTCGTGGCCGCTGGCCCGCTGGATCTCGCCGAGGCCCAGGTGCTCGTGCTCCATCGCCCCGACCCTGGCCGCCTGCACGGCCGACAGATACCCGCGCACCGTGTCGTCCGGCCGGGCCCGCGTCCACATGGGCACGGTGTTGAGCAGCACGCCCACGATGTCGGACAGGCCCTCGCCCTCCCGGCCGGAGACGGTCACGCCGAACACGGCGTCACCGCGGCCCGTGTGGGCGGCGAGGAGGAGACCGAAAGCGCCGGTCAGCACGGAGTTCAGGGTGACGCCGTGCGTCCTGGCCGCTTCCCGCAGCAGGTCCGACTGTTCGGCGGACAGCGTGTGCACGAGCGCGCGCGGCAGGTCGTCCGAAAGGGTCGGCGCCGGTCCGGCGAGCAGGGTCGGGCCGGGGAGGCCGGCCAGGTGCTCGGCCCAGAAGCGTTCCGCTACGGCGGGGTCCTTGGCGTCGAGCGCCCGGGCGTAGTCCTCGAAGCTCGGCGTGGCGGGGGCGGCTTCCAGTGCCTCGCCCGCGACGACCGCCTCGTAGGCGTCGAACAGGTCCCGCAGCACGATCTCGCGGGACCAGCCGTCCCACAGCAGCAGGTGGTAGCTCAGCAGCAGACCGTCGCGGTCGTCGGGCAGACGCACCACGGTCACCCGGATCAGCGGCGGCTCACCCGGGTCGAACCCCGTGTCGCGGTCCCGGGCACGCAGGGCGTCGATCTCCGCGTCCGTCGACAGAGCGACCGTACGGACATCGACCCGTCGGCCCGCCTTGAGGACCTGGACCGGGTTTCCGTCGTCGTCGGTGGCGAAGCCGGCGCCCACGACCGGGTGCCGTGCGATCACGTACGCCATCGCCTCGGCCAGCGCGTCGGTGTCCAGGCGCCGGTCGAAGGTGAACCAGCTCTGCGCGACGTAGTGTCCGGCCGAGCCCGCCATCTGGGCCTGGAAGAACAGGCCCCGCTGGAGCGGGGTGACCGGTGCGGTGCGCTCGGCGGTCGCGGAGGCGTCCGCGATGCGCTCCAGTGCG
The DNA here is from genome assembly GCF_015160855.1 of Streptomyces ferrugineus. Lineage (NCBI taxonomy): Bacteria > Bacillati > Actinomycetota > Actinomycetes > Kitasatosporales > Streptomycetaceae > Streptomyces > Streptomyces ferrugineus. The sequence goes on from NZ_CP063373.1 coordinate 6,564,844, forward strand.
CGCCGCCAGTGCTCGGTGATCGCGTCGGGGATGCCCTCGGCCAGGGTGAACGCCGCGTGCAGGCTTCCGTCGGCCTCGTCCAGCCACGCGTTGACCTCGACGGCGTACGGGCTGCCCTGATCGCCGCCGGTGATGTGCAGCGCCCGGGACTCGCTGCCCCGGCCGAGGTAGTTGAACAGCACCTGCGGGCGGGCGCTCAGCAGCGGGGCCGTCTGCGGGTTGAGGTACCTGAGCTGGCCGTAGGCGACGTGCCCGCGTTCGTCCGGCTGGCGTTCGCCGATCTCGCGCGCCGCCGCTACGGGGTCGGTGTGCGCCGTGAGCCGCACGGGCGCGAGGGAGGTGAACCAGCCGACCGTGCGGGTGTAGTCATGGTGTTCCAGGACCGGGACCCGGCCGTGCCGCTCCAGTTCGATCGCGAGATCGGTGGGCGACGGCTGGATGTGGGTCAGCGCGGTGCGCAACGCGCCGCACAGCAACTCGGTGAGACCGACACCGAGTGCGGCGGGCGCGCTGCGGATCACGCGGTCGGTCACTTTGGGGGCGAGCACGACCGCGGTCTCGCGCAGCTCCTCGACCTCGGACAGCAGCGGGGGCGCCTGAAGCGTGGTGATCCAGTGTCCGAGGTCGTCGATCACCTGGGCGGACCGGGACGTCAGGGCCTCGGCGTACTCGGCGTACGACGTGGTCGGCGGCGCCAGGGTCTCCCCGCGCATGGCGGTGGCCAGGTCGTCCAGCAGGACCAGCCAGGACACCGAGTCGACGGCGAGGTGGTGCACGGTGACCACCAGGGTCCGGCTCGCCTCCAGCCAGGAGAACGCGATGACGTCCCCGGACTCGGGATCGAGTCGTCCGGCGGCCTCGTTCGCCGCCGTTGTCGCATCGGTCGTCTCCGGTCGTACGACGGTGACCTCGCGTGCGGGTTCGGTGCGCAGTGCCCATACGCCGTGCTCGACACGCAGTCGCAGCCGGAGGGCCGGGTGCGCGGCCACCACGGCGTTCGCGGCGCGCTGGGCGTCGGCAATCCCGGCGCCCTCGGGGGCCACCAGCGTTCTGGCCTGGGCGAACCGGGCGAGCGATCCGCCCAGTTCGCGCTGGCGCAGGATGATCGGCGTCGGCGTCAGCGGGCCGTCCTCGCGGCGGGCGGGTGCGGGCGATGCCTCGACCTGCGAGGCGCTCGCTCCCACCTGCTCGGCGAGCGCGCGCGGGGTCCGGAACAGGAACACGTCCCGAGGCGCGATGTGCAGGCCGAGCGCCCTGGCCCGGTTGATCACGGTGATGGCGACGATGCTGTCGCCCCCGGCCCTGAAGAAGTCGGTGTCGGCGTCCACTTCGGAGCCGGGCAGTGTCTCGGCGAAGATGCCGATCAGCGCGGCGAGCGCGGCGTCACAGGTGCCCGAGGAGTCCGCCACCGGGGTGTCGTCGTGTGCGGCCCGCTCGATCAGGGCCTTGCGGTCCAGCTTTCCGTTGACCGTCAGCGGCAGGGCGTCGACCGGCAGCACCCGGCCCGGCACCATGTGCACGGGCAGCTTGGCGGACAGCACGGCGGTGAAGTCGTCGGGCACCCGGCCCACGACGTGCGCGACCAGGTGGTCGCCGCTGTCCGCCACGGTGACGGCGACGTCGATCACACCGTCGAGATCCCTGATCGCGGACTCGACCTCGCCCGACTCGACCCGGAATCCCTTGAGTTGCACCTGGTCGTCGGCGCGGCCGGTGAACTGCAGCTCGCCGTCGAGGGTGCGGCGGGCAAGGTCGCCGGTGTGGTACATGCGGGAGCCGCCGCCCACGAACGGGTCCGCCACGAACCGGGCGGCGGTGAGCCCGGGCTTGCCCAGGTATCCGAGCGACACCTGGTCGCCGGCGACGTAGATGGCGCCTACCCGGCCCGGCGGCACCGGCCGGAGCCGGTCGTCCAGCAGGTAGGTGACCAGGCCGGGAATCGGACCGCCGATCGGGCTGACGTCGCCGCCGTCGAAGTCCTCGTCGGTCAGCACCCGGTGGGTGACGTGGACGGTGGTCTCGGTGATGCCGTACATGTTGACCAGCTCGGGCGAACCGGTGCCGTACCGTTCGACCCAGCCGCCCAGCCGCCCGAGGTCCAGCGCCTCGCCGCCGAAGATGATCCGGCGCAGTGCGGGCAGCGGCTCGCCGGCATGCCGGTCGGCCTCGATGAACTGGTAGAACGCCGACGGGGTCTGGTTGAGCACGGTCACTCCGCGCTCGCGGACCAGCCGGTGGAAGTCGACCGGGGAGCGGGTCAGAGCGTACTCCGGCACCAGCAGCTCACCGCCGTACGCCAGCGCGCCCCACAGCTCCCAGACCGCGAAGTCGAAGGAGAAGGAGTGGAACTGGACCCACACGTCGTGCGGGCCGAACGCCATGTCGGGCTGGGTGTTCGCGAGCAACGTGACCACGCTGGAGTGCGGGACGACGACGCCCTTGGGCCGACCGGTCGATCCGGACGTGTAGATCACGTACGCGGGATCGTGCGGGCCGACCTCACGCTCGGGCTCGGACGTGGCGATCGGCAGCTCGTCCCCCTGTACGAGCACACCGGCCGACACACCCGCCCGGGCCAGCAGCCGCGTGAAGCGGTCCCGCTGCTCACGGGCCACGAGCACGACCTGTGGGGCGGCGTCGATGAGGATGTACTCCAGCCGTTCGTCCGGGTACGCCAGGTCCAGCGGCACGTACGCGCCGCCCGCGCTGACGATCGCGACCAGGGCGACGACCTGCTCGACGGAACGCGGGACGGCGACGGCGACCCGCCTGCCCGGCCCGACACCGGCCGCGCGCAGGGCCGAGGCCAGCTCGTCCTTCGCGTCCTCCAGTTCGCCGTACGTCAGTGAGCGGGTACCGCCGTCGAGAGCGCACTGGGTGACGGCGGCGGCGTCCGGGGCGCGGCGCGCGGCGGCGTCGAACAGTCCGCCCAAGGTCGTCGGGATGATCGGCGCGGGGCTCCGGGTGCCCTCGGGCGCCAGGGAGTCGACCAGGGCGTCGGGCCGGGTGAGCAGGCCGGCGAGAGTGGTGGTGAACGTGTGCAGGATCGCCCGGGCGCTCGCCTCCCGCAGCAGCTCGCCGTCGTAGATCAGGTTGAAGCGCGGGCGACCGTCGGGTGTGCGCTCCACCACCAGCGTCAACGGGTAGTGCGGGGCGCCCTCGTTCACGATGTCGGTGACGACCAGCGTATGGCCGGGCGCCCGCAGCGCGTCCACATCGGTCGCCACGTCGAACACCACCAGGGTGTCGAACAGGGAGCCGGCACCGGCCTGGCGGCCGACCCTCGCCAGCGAGACATGCTGGTGCGGCAGCACCGCGCTCTGGTGTTCCCGCACCGAGGCGAGCAGGTCCCGCGCGGTGGTCGAACCGGTCCAACGGGCGCGCACGGGGATCGTGTTGATGAACAGACCCACCATGTCCTCGATGCCGGGCACATCGGCGTCGCGCCCGGACACCGTGGAACCGAACACCACGTCCCTGCCGTGCAGGATGCCGCCCAGCGTCACCGCCCAGGCGCTGTGCACGGCGACGCTCAGCGGCACGCCGGCCGACCGGACGGCCGCGTCGATGTCGTCGCCCGGCTCCACGGCGGTGTCGGCGAACCGGTCGGACGGCGTGTGCCCCTCGGCGACCAGCGAGGGGCCGGGCAGTTCGGCGAGCTGGTCGCGCCATACCCGGTCGCTCTCGTCGTCGTCGCGTCCGGCGAGCCAGCGTACGTAGTCGGGGAAGCCGCCGAGCGGGTACGTGGTCCCCGGCGCGTGGTACTCGGCCAGCAGCGCGCGGAGCATCGTCGGCACCGACCAGCCGTCGGCGATGATGTGGTGCACGGTCTGCACCAGGACGCTGCGGCCGGAGCCCGCGCGGATGAGCGTGTACCGCATCAGCGGGCCGGTGGCCAGGTCGAACCCGGCGCTGCGGTCCCGGTCGGCGTAGTCGCGTATCTCTTCGTCGGTGATGCCGGGACGGTCCAGTGTGGTGAAGGGGGCCTCCACACCGCCCTCCAGCACCGAGACCACGCGGCCGTCCGTGAGGGCCACGAACCGCGCGGCCAGGTTGGGGTACAGCGTGAGCAGCCGGGTGGCCGCCGCCGCGAGCCGGTCGGGGTCCACCTCGCCGTCCAGTGTCAGCAGCTGCTGTTCGACGTAGCTGCCCGCCGAATCGCCGTCGAAGACCGAGTGGAAGTACAGGCCCTCCTGCAACGGGGTCAGCGGCAGTACGTCCCGCAGCGCGGGGCCGTCCAGGTCGTCGACGTCGGCCTGGGTGAGGGGCACCAGCCCGAAGTCGCTGGGAGAGTGGCCGCCCTGGTCGAGCGCGGCCAGCCCGGCCAGAGCCGACCGGAAGTATGCGCTGAGAGTGTCGATGTCCTCGTCGGTGAACATCCCATCGGGCCAGGAGATGGTGGTGACCAGCTCGTACTCGCCGGTCGAGGCGGCGGGTTCGGCGATCGCGTTGAACTCCAGGGGGCGCGGCAGGCTCATCCTCGGGTCGCGCTTCTCACCCAACTGGCCGGTGCTGTCGGCGAGTTGCCACTCCCCCGTCGAGCCCGCGTCGAAACGCCCGAGGTAGTTGAACAGGACTTGCGGTGCGGGGGCGTCGAACTCGGTGTGGGTCAGGTACCGCAGGGCACCGTAGGAGACGCCGTTGTCGGGCACCTGGGCGAGGTCTTCCTTGACCGCCTTGAGCGCGGCGGCCAGGTACTCGGGTGCGGTGAAGTCGGACGCCGCGCCGGGGTCGACGGTCACCGGGAACAGGGTGGTGAACCAGCCCACGGTCCGCGACAGTTCCGGCTCGAAGCCCGCGGAGTCCGCGACGAACCCTCCTTCGCGGCCGTGCCCCTCGAGTTCGATGTGCGCGAACGTCTGATCCTGCCCGAGATCGCGGCGCCACCGGGCCAGGGCGACGGCGAGCGCGGTCAGCAGTACGTCGTTGACGCCGGCGTGGAACCTCGCGGGGATCTCGCCCAGCAGCGCGGCCGTGACGTCGGGGCCGACCGAGACGGTCCGTATGCGCTCCCGCGCGACGGTGTCGGCCGCGGACAGCGCCCGTCGGCCCACCCGCTGGTCCTCAGCCGGCAGGGAACGCCGGTAGTAGGAGCTGTCCGCGTCGAACGCGGCGCGCTCCAGCATCTGCGTCCAGCGCCGGAACGACGTGCCCACCGGGGGCAGCTCGATCGGCGCGCCCGACGTGAACTGCCGCCAGGCGGTGGCCAGGTCGTCCAGCAGGACCCGCCAGGACACGCCGTCGATCACCACGTGGTGGGCGACCAGGAGCAGTTGCCGTGCCTCGCGCCGCCAGACGGCACGCAGCATCACACCGCCCGCCGGGTCCAGCCCTTCGGTGGCGAGGGCGACACACTCATCGAGCGGTCGGTCGCTCCCCTGCCAGCCCACGGCGGCCTGGTCCGCCTCCGGGATGTCGAAGCTCCAGCGGTCTCCGCGCACCAGCTTGGCGCGCAGCATGTCGTGCCGCCGGACCACGGCGGTGAGGATCTCGTCGAGGGCGTCGGCGGTCAGGTCCGCCGGAGTGTTCAGCACCACCGACTGCACGAATCCGTCGATCGCGTCCGTGGTCTCGCCGAGCCACTGCACGATGGGCGATCCCACGACGGAACCGGTCGCGACATCGCGGTGGTCCACGGTGGAGACGTCCTCACGGGCTGCCACCGCCGCCAGCGTCCCCACGGTGCTGTTGGTGAAGATCTGCCGTGCCGTGACGTAGAGGCCCGCGTCGCGCAGCGCGCTCAGCAGCGAGATCGCCAGGATGCTGTCTCCGCCGAGTTGGAAGAAGTCCTGGTCGACACCGACTTCGTCGAGCCGCAGCACCGCGGCGACCGTCGCGCACACCACGCGCTCGTCGTCGGTGGCGGGCGGGACGATCGAGCCCGTCCCGATGGCGGGCTCCGGCAACGCGTTCCGGTCGAGCTTGCCGTTCGCGGTGAGCGGGAACCGCGTCATCACGACGACGTGTGCGGGCACCATGTACTCCACCATGTGCTCGCTGGCCCACGCCTTGACCTCGTCCGCGCGCAGGTCCTCGCTCCCGGCGGCCGGGATCACGTACCCCACCAGGTAGGTGCCGCCCGCCGCGTTCTTCTTCGCGACGACGCAGGTGTGCCGTACGCCGGGGTGCTCCGCGAGGCCGACCTCGACGTCCTCGATCTCCAGCCGCATACCGCGGATCTTGATCTGGTTGTCGGCGCGGCCGAGGAAGTCCAGCGATCCGTCCGGGGCGAACCTCGCGAGGTCACCGGTCCGGTACAGCCGGGATCCGTCGTTCGCGAAGGGGTTCGCGACGAACCGGGACGCCGTCAGTGCGGGCGCGCCCACGTACCCGCGTCCCAGGAGGAATCCACCCACGTACAGTTCGCCGCCGACCCCGACCGGGACCGGGCGCAGTTCGTCGTCCAGCACGTACAGCTGGGTGTTGGGATTGGCCTTGCCGATCGACGTCGACAGGCGTTCCGCGGCGCCCCGGTAGATGACGTGCGAGACACCGATCGTCGTCTCGGCCGGGCCGTAGCCGTGGTACATGGGGATGTCGAGCCTGGTGCGGAACCGCTCGTACAGCTCCGGGGTCAGCACCTCGCCGCCGCACCACACGTGCCGCAGGCTCTCCAGGCGGTCGGAGTCGCCGGCGATCTCCAGGAGCACGTCCAGCATGGACGACACCAGGTAGGTGAAGGTGACGCGCTGTTCGGCGATGACGCTCAGCAGGTGGTGCGGGTCGCGTTCGCCGCCGGGGCGCAGGACCACCAGTCTGGCGCCGGACACCAGGGGCAGGAAGATCTCGTTGATGGAGATGTCGAAGGACAGCGGCGCCTTGAACAGCGACGCGTCATCGTGCCCGAAGCCCAGGATCTCGCCCACCTGCCACAGCAGGCGCTCGCTGATCGCCTCGTGCCGGATCATCGCGCCCTTGGGCCGCCCGGTCGAACCGGACGTGAAGATCACGTAGGCAAGGGCGTCGCCGAGAACGGTGACCCCGGTCCCCTCGGTGGAGTAGCAGCCGTACCGCCAGTCGCCCAGGTCGACGGCCACCGCTTCCGGCTCGCTCGGGTCGTGCTCGCCCGAGTCGTTGAGCTGCGCCACGACACGGGCGTCCTCGATGACGACGGCTCGGCGCTCGGCGGGCCACAGCGGATCGAGCGGGACGAACGCGCACCCCGCCTCGAGCACGGCGAGCAGTCCGATCACCATGTCGGCGCAGCGGCTGAGGGAGATGCCGACGACCTGTTCGGGGTCAAGTCCGCGTTCGATCAGATGGTGAGCCAACTGGCTGGACAGCTCGGCCGCCTGACGGTAGGTCAGCGAGCGGTCCTCGTCGACGATGGCGACGGCGTCCGGCCTGGTCCGCGCCTGCTCGCGGAACAACTCCACGATGGTCGGGCGGGCCCGGTCGGCCCTGGTGTCGTTCCACCGGGCCAGGATTTCGAGCCTCGACGCCATGCCGGACGGGCTGATGGTGCCGATGGGCCGGTCAGGGAACTCTGCCAGGTCGTCCAGCGCCGGCTGGGCGTCGGCCGGCGCGACGCCCTCCGGGACGGTGATGCTCCGGCCGTCCGCGCCGACCTCCCAACCGCCGGGCGCCGTCCCGCCGTTGTCGACCCAGCCGAGGACGTCGGCGAACAGGGTGCCGGGGGTGAGGTCGATGCCGTCGGGGCTCCGGCCCGTCGCCCAGTACGACAGCCCGATGGCACACGCTTCGACGATGGTCTTGTCGGTGTAGTCGCCGATTCGCCGGCGTACGTCGGCCAGGCGCGCGGGAGACAGCTGTATGAGACGAGCGCTCGGTTCCATCGACGACTCAACGCCCCTTCTGAGCATAAAAGTTAGTCGAACCTAACTTAGGACTACCTAACTACCTTCTCGCCAGGCGCGCCACAGTCGCGCGTACCGGCCGCCCAGGGCGACCAACTCCTCGTGCGTGCCCTGCTCGACGATGCGTCCCGCGTCCAGTACGGCGATCCGGTCCGCCGACATCGCCTGGGTCAGCCGGTGCGCCACGAACAAGGTGGTCCGGCCCGAGCAGGCGGCCAGCACGGCCCGTTCCAGCTCGGCGGCGCCCTCACTGCCCGCCTCCGCGGTCGACTCGTCGAGCACCACCACCGGCGACCGGCGCAGCGCCAGCCGGGCCAGCGCGATCTGGGCGACCTTGGTGACGTCCAGGCGTTCGCCGCCCTCGCCGACCAGGGTGTTCAGCCCGTCGGGCAGTGCCTCGGCCCACTCGCCCGCGCCGACGGTGCGCAACGCGTCCATCAGCTCGGCGTCGGTCGCAGCCGGTGCGGCCAGCCTCAGGTCGTCGGCGAGCGGACCGGAGAACACGTGTGTCTCCTGCGTCAGGATGCTCACCAGGGCACGCGCCCCGGCCTCGTCCAGACCGGCGAGGTCGGTCGGCCCGATGCGCACCGAACCGGCCTGCGGGGTCCCGATGCCCGCGATCAGCGCGGCCAGGGTCGTCTTGCCCGCACCCGTCGCCCCCACCAGCGCGAGCGAACCACCCGCCGGGATCGCCAGGTCGACGTCCCTGAGGACCGGCTCCTCGGTGCCGGGATAACTGAACGTCAGCCCTTCCACCGTCACCGGCAGCGGCGCGGGTTCCGCGGACGCGACGTCCGGGTCGCCCACCAGCCGGCCCTCCGCGGCCTCCCCCAGGACGCCGACCAGGCGGGTCAGGCTCGCGCCCGACTTCTGCGCCTCGTCGAAGGTGAACATGATCAGGCCCAGCGGGGTGAACAGCCGGTGGAAGAGCAGCGGGGCCGCCGACACCTCGCCCAGGCTGGCGGCATCGGCCTCCAGCAGGGCGTACCCCACCAGCAGGATCAGCACCAGCCCGATGAACTCGGCGCGGTTCTCCCGGCCGACGAACCGGCCGAAGAACCGGAACACCTCGATGCCGAGATCGCGCACCCGCCACGACTCTTCGGTGACCTTCTCGCGAAAGGCATCCTCCAGGCGGTACGCCCGGACCGTGTCGATCCCGTTCAGACCACTGATCAACGCCTGCGCACGGTCCGCCTGGGCCACCCGCTGCTTCCGGTAGAGCGGGGCGGAGCGCGGCAGATACCAGCGCAGGGCCAGCGCGTACGCGGGCAGCGCACCGGCCCCCGCCAGGCCGAGCCGCCAGTCCAGTCCGAACATGCCGAACGTGGCGATGGCGACCAGCACTCCCGCGGAGAACACCGTGGGGATGGCCGTACGGATGCCCTTGGAGATGACGGCCACGTCGTCACCGACCCGCGAGAGCACGTCTCCTCGGCCGACCTGCTCGATCCGTGCGCTCGGCATCCCGAGGACCGCCCGTACGGCGCCTTCGCGCAGCCTCGCGAGCAGATCCGCGCCCAGCCGCCCGATCAGGTACGTCGACACCGCGGTGGCCGCCGCGCCGAGCAGGGCGGCGGCCCCCATCAACACGCCGATCGTGACCAGGACCGAGCGCGCATCACCCTCGACCACCGCGTCGACCACCCGGCCGAGCAGGAGCACGGGGAGCACCTGGAGCGCCGCCCCGGCCACCGTGGTGAGCACGGTGGCGGCCGTCAGCCAGGGCACCTCGCGGCAGCGTGCCGCGACCCATCGGGTGCCCTCGCGTCCGGTCGCCGTGCGCAGGGTGGCCGGGGCCACCCGGGTGTCGGTCGTGCTCACACCGCAACCTGGGCAGGCCGGGGACGGGAAGTGTTGATCGACATCCTTAGCCGGCCGCCGACTTGACGAGCTCGTCGACCGCGTACGGCATGGACAGCAGCGTGCCCTGGGAGATGGCCGCGCCGACCGCCGGGCCCTCACTGTCCAGCAGGTAGGACACCTTGCCCTTCTTCACGGCGTCCAGGTTGGTGAACAGCTTGAACTTCTTCAGCGCGTCCGTGTCCGCCTTGTCGTTGATGACGAAGATGCGGTCGACGTCGACCAGGTCGATACGCTCGGGGGAGAGCTTGGTGTAGAAGCTGCCGTCCGCGATCTTGTCGATCCCGGTCTGGTACTTGAAGCCGATGCCCGACACCAGCCGTCCGCGCACGTCGGTCGAGGTGAACGGCGCCACCGAGTTCTCGTACCAGGACAGCGCGACGGCGGTCTGGCCGGCGAACTCCGGGTGCTCCTTCTTGGCCGCGTCGAGCTTGCCCTGGATGTCCGCCACCATCTTCTCGCCCTCCTCGGCCTTGCCGAGTGCCTTGGCGATGTGCAGCGCGTTGTCCTGCCAGGGCGCGCTGAAGGGCTCCTTCTCGGTCTTGGTACGGCCCACCGTCGGAGCGATCTTGGAGAGCTTGTCGTAGCCGTCCTGGTCGATCTCGGAGTAGACCGCGATGATCAGGTCCGGGCGCAGGGCGGCGATCTTCTCGTAGTTGGGGCCGTTGTCACCGTTCTTCATGATGACCTCGGGCTTGGTGTCGCCCCACTTGTCCTTGACCCAGGGCCACTGGGTGTTGATGTCGGGGCTCTGGCCCGCGGGGTTCGGGTACTGGTCGGTCATGCCGACCGGCTTGATGCCGAACGCCAGGACGGACTGGTCGTCCGTGTAGCCGACGGTGACGACCCGCTCCGGGGTCTTGGTGATCTTCGTGGATCCGAAGGCGTGCTCCACAGTGACCGGGAAGGCGCCGGCCGCGGTGGTCGAGGTGTTGTCGCTCGCCTTGTCCGCCGAGTCCGAGTCGGAACCGCATCCTGCGAGGAGGCCGACGCCGAGCGTCGCGGCAGACAGTATCGCCGTCAGCCGCCGCCAGGTCCTCGTACGCGTCGTTCTGTGGAGGAGCATTCGGAATCTCCTTGCTTTTTCGCGCTGTGAGCGCCCCGTCTGAGGGCAGGCAAACCGTATCGCAGGGAGGTAAGGCAAGCCTAGCCTAACTTTTATAACTTTATTGCGAACTAAGCCAGTTCGACGTGCGTTCGACCAATCGGCACGACCAGCGGCCGGTCGCCCACGGGGTCGTCGATCACCTTGGCGCGCAGTCCGAACGCCTCGTCGAGCAGCTCGGCGGTGATCACGTCGCGCGGGTGCCCCTGCGCCAGGATCGCCCCCTCCCTCATCACGATGAGGTTGTCGCTGTAGCGCGTCGCCAGATTGAGGTCGTGGAGCACCATGACCACCGTGCAGCCCGACTCGTGCAGGTCGTTCACCAGGTCGAGCACGTCGATGGCGTGCGCCAGGTCCAGGAAGGTGGTCGGCTCGTCCAGCAGCAGCAGGTCGGTGCCCTGGGCCAGGGTCATCGAGATCCACACGCGCTGACGCTGGCCGCCGGACAGCGTGTCGACCGGACGGTCGGCCAGGTCGGACACCCCCGTCATGGCCAGCGCCCGCTCCACGACGGTGACGTCGTCCGAGGACCACTGCCGCAGCCAACTCTGGTGCGGATGGCGGCCCCTGGCGACCAGGTCCGACACCGTCAGCCCGTCCGGCGCCACCGGCGACTGCGGCAGCAGGCCGAGCTTCTTCGCCACGTCCCTGGTCCTGAGCCTGGCGATGTCCTCGCCGTCGAGCACGACCGTCCCCTTGGCCGGCTTCAGCAGCCGCGACAGGGTCCGCAACAGGGTCGACTTCCCACAGCCGTTGGGGCCGATGATCGTGGTGATCACCCCTGGCGGTATCGCCACGTCGAGATCATCGATGACGGTCCGGGCGCCGTAGCCGACCGTGACCCCTCTGGCTGCCAGCCGTGAGGCGTCATCGACCTCGGGCTGAGTCTTGGTGATGGAGTGAGCGACCACAAGGCCCCCTTGTTTAGGCTTTCCTGACTCTGTACCAGCTATCTGCGGTTCGCCCGCACCAGCAGATAGACGAGGAAGGGGCCGCCGATCGCGGCGGTGACCACGCCGACCGGGACACTGACCGGGAGTGCCGTACGTGCGACCAGGTCCGAGCCGATCAGCAGCAGGGCACCCAGCAGGCCGGAGGCCGCCATCGGTGGTGTCGGGCACCGCGCCAGCCGCATCGCCACCTGCGGCGCCATCAGCGCGACGAACGTGACCGGACCCGCCGCGCTCACCGCCACGCCGGCCAGCAGGACGGCGCACAGGAGAAGGACCGCCCGCACCGCCGAGTAGCGAACGCCCAGGCCCGCGGCGACGTCGTCGCCGAGGTGCATGGGCTTGAACTGGAACGCGACACACGTCACGACGGCCAGGAGGACGAGCGTGCCCCAGAGCGCCACCCGGACCTCGTCCCACGACCGGTTGTCCAGCGAACCGACCAGCCATGCCTGGGCCTGGGCCACGTCCCTGATGTCGGCTGTGGCCAGCAGCCAGGTCGTGATCGCCTCCATCACGGCGCTCACCGAGATGCCGATGAGAATGAGCCGGAAGCCCTCGATCCCGCGCCGCCACGCCAGGAAGTACACCAGCAGACCCGTGCAGAGACCGCCCGCGAGCGCCGCCGCGGACAGGCCCACGGAGTCGACGACCGCCGCGGCGGCTCCTCCCGACACCGTCACCCCGAACACCGCGACCGCGCTGGCGCCCCAGGTGATACCCAGGATGTCCGGGCTGGCCAGCGGATTGCGCGCGATGGACTGCGTGATCGCCCCCGACACCCCCAGCGCGATGCCCACGACGAGTCCGGCCAGGGCCCGCGGCATCCGCAGGTCCATGATCACGAACTCGTCGACCTGCTCGCCCCGGCCGAGGATCGTGGCGATCACCTGGGGCAGGCCGATGGGGAAGTCCCCGACGCCGATGGACAGGCAGAACACCAGGAAGGCCGCCGCCGCCAGCAGGCAGGTGACGAAGACGATCCAGGGCCGCCATACGAACGACACGCCGCCGAGCCGCACGCCCGGCGCCACCGATGGCTTCACGTCTGTCCTGTTCATGCGCTCTTGAACTTTCCGCGCCAGACCAGAGCCGCGAAGAACGGGGCGCCGAGGAGGGCGACGAGGACACCCGCGTCCAGCTCGCCCGGCCGCACCACCAAGCGCCCCACGATGTCACAGACCAGCAGGATGACGGCGCCGAGCAGACCCGCGTACGGCACCAGCCAGCGGTAGTCCGGCCCGGTCAGATACCGGGCCACGTGGGCCACCATGAGCCCGAGGAACGCGATGGGTCCGCACGCCGCCGTCGCCGCGCCCGCCAGCAGGGTGATGGCGGCGATGCCGACGGTCCGGCTCCACGCGATGTTCACGCCCAGCCCTCGCGCCACGTCCTCACCCAGGTTCAGCAGATTGATGGCGGGCAGCGTCGTCAGCGCCAGCACTAGCCCGACCGCGATGAACGCGGTCACCGGCCAGATGACGTCGAAGCCGACACCCGCCAAGGAACCCGCGTTCCAGAACCGCAGCGCGTTCAGCGACTTCTGGTCCGACAGCGCGACGGCCGTGGTCATCGCCGCGAGGAACACCGTGACCCCTTGCCCGGCCAGTGCGAGCGTCAGCGGGTTGCCGGCGCCCCGGCCGATGCTCGCCAGCCCGAACACGACGACGCCGGCGACGCCCGCTCCCAGGAAGGCGAACCAGACGTACTGGAACGGGTTGGAGAACCCGAACAGGGCGATCACCGACACCACGGTGAACGAGGCGCCGGAGTTCACCCCCAACAGGCCCGTGTCGGCGATCGGGTTGCGTGTGTACCCCTGGATCAGCGCCCCGCCGACCCCCAGCGCGATGCCCGCCACGATCCCGAGCACCGTCCGGGGCACCCGTACGGTCTGCACGATGAGCCTGATCTCGGTGAGCCGTTGGTCGGAGTCCGGAGCCGCGAACAACCCGTGCCACACCTCGGCGGGACTCAAGGCGCGCGCACCGACGGCCAACGACGCCGCCCCCGCGATCACAAGGATCACCACCAGCGCGCCCAGCCCCACAACCCGCCGTCGGCGGACCGGTGTTGTGGCCGTGGACGCGGGACGCTCAACTGCAGTCGTGCCCATGTGGACGTACGTTATCCCTTTGATCAGTGCCGCCCCGCCTGCCCGGTGGAGTTCACCGGGCGGGCGCGGCGATGTAGCGGGGGCCGAAACGGTGGGGGGCCTAACGGGCGGTGCTGCCGGTTCCGTCGGCGACCGTCCGGGCCTCGTCGGAGGCGGATTTCAGGCCCCGGTCGAGGAGTGAGTCCAGGATCTCGCCGACCCTGATGGCGGTGTTGGACAGCAGGGACGATGTGATGCCGTGCGTGTGCTCCGTGCCGCCTTGCAGGTAGATGCCGCAGCGCAGATCGGAGTCGGTCGCGAGTCGGTAGTCGCGCTCGACGCGGACGCGGCCCTCGTCGTCGCGCAGGCAGCGGTCCGCGACCTCGCCGAGCAGGCCGGTCGGGTCGGCGGGGCTGTAGCCGGTGGCGAAGACCACGACGTCGGCGTCCAGACGGGTTTCCTCGCCGGTGACGAGGGACGTGACCGTGGCCCGGACCTGGCCCTGCTGCGTTTCCTTGACGTCGGTGAGCCGGGAGACGTTGAGGAAGCGCAGACGCTCGGTGCCGAGGACCTTCTCCTGGTACATCTGCCGGTACAGGTCGTCGATCAGGTCGATGTCCACCACGGAGTAGTTGGTGTTGCCGTGGTAGTCCATCAGCCGGCGCTTGACGTTCTCCGGCGCGGAGAAGAACTCGTCGACGGCCTCGGGGTCGAAGATCCGGTTGGCGAAGCTGCTGTCGTCGGCGGGGCTGTAGCCGTAGCGGGAGAAGACGGCGCAGACCTCGGCCTGGGGGAAGCGTCTGTGGAGGTAGGCGACGTTCTCCGCGGCGCTCTGTCCGGCGCCCACGACGATGAACCGGGACGGGGCCCCGGCCTCCAATCCATCGACCTTCGCCAGCAGTTCGGAGTTGTGCCAGACACGGTCGCCGCGCTCCACGCCCTCCGGCATGAGGGGACGCAGGCCGGTGCCGATGACGAGGTTGCGCGCCCGGTGTACGGCGAGCCCCTCCCCCGACCGGACCGTCACGTCCAGATACTCCACGGCCCCGTCGCGAACGACCGGCATGACGCCGACGACCTCATGGCCGTAGGAGACCATGTCGTCGACTTTGCCGGCGGCCCACTCGAAGTAGTCGTGGAACTCCACCCGCAGCGGGAAGAGGTTCTTGTGGTTGATGAAGTCGATCAGCCGTCCCTTGCTCTGCAGGTAGCACAGGAAGCTGTACTCGCTGGCCGGGTTCCGGAGCGTCACCAGGTCCTTGAGGAAGGACACTTGCATGGTCGCGTCGTCGATGAGCATGCCTCGGTGCCAGCCGAAGCGCGGCTGCTGCTCGAAGAAGTGAGCCGTGATCACTTCCTCGCGGCCGACGCGTGCGTTGTGCTCGCTGAGCGCGATCGCCATGGCCACGTTGGACGGCCCGAAGCCGATGCCAATGAGGTCGTGGATCAAAGGGGCGTCGCCGGGACGAGCCTGTGCCATGTCACTCCCATCGTGCGGGCGGCTGCCGTGCGGGGGCAGGCAGCCGTTGGTCGAGCATCGGGAAGTACGGAAGTTGGGCACGCCGAAGACCCACGGCCCAGAACTTAGGTAAGGCTAAGCTCATCCCGCGCACCTGTCCATGGACAAAGTGGACACTCCGAAGGCGGACGACGGTCAACACACCTCCATGCACGCCCCGTTGACCACTTAGGTAAGCCTTGCTTTACTGGCCACGGCCAACCCCTGCCTTGAGGAGGAACCCCATGCGGGTCGTCATGTTCGGTTACCAGACCTGGGGGCACCGCACCCTGCAAGCCCTCCTGGACTCCGAGCACGACGTGGTCCTGGTCGTGACCCACCCCAAGAGCGAGCACGCCTACGAGAAGATCTGGAGCGACTCGGTCGCCGACCTCGCCGAGGAGAACGGCGTACCGGTCGTGATCCGCAACCGCCCTGACGACGAAGAGCTGTTCGCGCGCCTCAAGGAGGCCGACGCGGACATCATCGTGGCCAACAACTGGCGTACCTGGATCCCCCCGCGCATCTTCAACCTGCCGCGCCACGGCACGCTGAACGTGCACGACTCTCTGCTGCCGAAGTACGCCGGCTTCTCCCCGCTCATCTGGGCCCTGATCAACGGCGAGCCCGAAGTGGGCGTCACCGCGCACATGATGAACGACGAGCTCGACGCCGGCGACATCGTGCGGCAGGAAGCGGTGCCGGTCGGGCCGACGGACACGGCCACCGACCTGTTCCACAAGACCGTCGACCTCATCGCCCCGGTCACCATCGGCGCACTCGGCCTCATCGCCTCCGGGCAGACGGAGTTCACCCAGCAGGACCGCTCCCGGGCGAGCTTCTTCCACAAGCGGTCCATCGAGGACAGCCGCATCGACTGGACGTGGCCGGCGCAGGACCTGGAGCGCCTGGTCCGCGCCCAGTCCGAGCCGTACCCCAGCGCCTTCACCTTCCACAGGGGCAAGCGACTCGAGGTCCTCGCGGCCGTCGTCTCCGAGGGGCGATACGGCGGCACCCCCGGCCGCATCTTCTACCGCGAGGGCGACGGCGTGGTGATCGTCGCCGGCGCCGACGCCCGCTCCGGCCGCAACCACGGCCTGGCCATCACACGCGTACGGACCGAGGACGGCCGGGAGCTGCCCGCGGGCGAGTACTTCACCTCCATGGGCGGCTATCTGACCAACCGCGCCTGACGGTACGGTCCCGGGGCCGACAGGGCGTCGCCGTCACGAACTTGGACATGAACGTGAGCGATCCGGCCCCGGTGCGCTTCATCGTGACCTCACCCATGTGCGCCGGGGCTGACGACCGGACAACGAGGGCTCCTTATAGGCGGGTTCAGCGGCGTCGGCAAGCGTTCACACCCAGCCCGCGACAGCGGCGATGACGCGGGGCCATCCCACGGCATGCTGCAGGGCCGCCGATGCCACGCGGGTGCGCGGGGCGACCAGCATCGAGCCCAGCACCTCGGCGAAGTCGTCGGCCTCGTCGGGGCGTACGAAGAAATCGCCGTTGTCGTCCTGGCCGAAGCACTCACCTGGGCGTACGACGACGGTCTCGGCACCCGCGAGGGCGAGCCGTTCGGCGAGGGCGGCGCCCCGCGGGTCGTCGGCGAGCACCCGCCGCCTCCAGCTCCTCCTCCGTCACCTGCCGCAGTCCGAGCTCTCCGGCGAGGAGGTTGCGCCACAGCTCGCCGACGTCGGCGGCGCCCGGGAAACGCCCGGACATGCCGATGAGCGCCACTGCGGACTCGTACTCGTCGTCTGTCGCCGCGTTCTCCCCATCCACTGATTCACACGCACACGTCCGGCCGGACCGCGACCGCGGTCAGAGCAGGTGGCTGCGCCCCCAGCCGCGGGCCAGGCGGTAGGTCGCGAGCGCTCCGGCGGCGAACGCGATACCGAGACACACCAGCACCGGGGTCAGCATGGCGCCGGCATCACCCTTCAGGGCGGTCCGCATCATGTCCATGGCCCAATAGCCGGGCGAGAACGGGGCGATGGCCTGGGCCCACCCCGGCATCAGGCTCACCGGGACGAGCGCGCCGCCGAACGCGCTGACCGTCATGGCCCCCACGTCGGACACCAGGGCGAGGTCACCGCGGCTGCGGGCGACGGTCGCCAGCGCGGCGCCGATGGACAGGAGCGTGATGCCCCAGACCGCGACCGCGATCACGACGTAGCCCATGCTGCCGGGCACCGGAAGCCCGATGACCAGGCAGCCGAAGAAGAGCAGGATCACCTGCTGGAGCACCAGCACCACCAGGATCGGCACCGTCTTGCCGAGCAGCAGTTCCGCCCGCCCCGCCCTGCTGGAGCGCATCTGGTCCCAGGTGTGCCACTCGCGCTCGGCGAGGATCGAGTTGCCGACGATGGACAGCGCGAAGACGGAGAACATCACGAGCGGCCCGGTGACCGCCTGGGTCACTCCCCCGTCCAGGGCCTTCACGTACAGCTCCTTGAGCATCACCATCAGCACCATCGGCAGCGCGATGTAGGTGATCAGCTGGGCGGGGTCGCGCAGCCTGAGCACCGTGTTATGCCGGACGAGGAGGGACGTGCGGTGCAGGGCGTCAATCATGGTCAACCGCCAGGGCTCGGTAGAGGTCGTCGAGGTCGGGGTGGTGGATGTCCACGGACTCGACGGGCTTCTGCGCGGTCTTCAGCAGCTCGACCAGCGTCGCGCTCTGGTTCGTGGTGGCCACCGAGACGGTTTCGTCGGGGAAGGTGACCCGTACCTCGCCGGGCAGTCCCGCGAGGAGTTCCTCGCTGCTGCCTCGTGCGATGACCCGGCCCCGCTTGGCCACGGCTATGGTCGCCTGCAGCTCACTGAGTTCGCTCAGATAGTGCGTCGTGTAGATGACCGCGGTCCCCTGTGCCGCCCGCTGTTTGACCACGTCGAGCAGTGCCTGCCGGGTCTCGGGGTCGGCGCCCGCGGTCGGTTCGTCGAGCAGGAGCAGCGCGGGACGGTGGATCAACGCGATGGCCGCCTGTGTCCTGCGCTGCTGGCCGCCCGAGAGGATGCCGACCCGCCGGTCGAGGAACTCCTCCAGGTGCATGGCCGCCGCCAGTTCGTCGATGGCGGCGCTCAGTTCGGCGCGGCGCAGGCCCGCGAGACCGCCGAACAACCTCAGGTGCTCCCGTACGGTGACCGGCAGGTAGAGCGCGATGTGCTGGGGCGACACCCCGACCTCGGCCCGTGCCGCAGCCGGTGGCCGGCCGTTGATGAGCACGGTGCCGGAGTCCTGGCGGATCAGCCCCGACACAATCTCGAGGAAGGTGCTCTTGCCTGCGCCGTTGTGACCCACCACGCCGACGATCTCTCCGGCGGCCACACTGAGGTCGAATCCGGCGAGCGCCTGTACCTCGCCGTACCTCTTCACGAGATGGTCGACTTCCAGCATGGTCATGCTCCTTCCTGGTGAGGCGGGGCGGTGCGCCCCCGTGGTCTGCTCCGTCGCTGTCAGTCGAGGTCCTGGCTCGCGGAGAGCTCCGCGAGCCAGCGGGGAGGAGCGGCCGCGCCGACGCGGGCCCGCTTGGCGGACTTGAGCTCCGCGAGCGATGCGGGCCGGCGCCGCGCACCGTCCGCAGTGCCCCGCACGATGCGCATCGGACGGGGTATCCGGGTGGCGGGGACGGTGCTCTGACCGACCGCCGGGTCGACGCGGCCGCGCGCGGTCGCCTCCTCGGCCGGAGGAGCCTGAGCGCGCCGGGCCTGACCGAGTTCCGCCAGCCGCTCCTCGGCGAGCCTGCTCCACTGGGTCTCACCGAGCATCTCGAACACCGCATGGGCGAGGCCCAGGCGCCCCCGGGCGTTGTCGGTGCGGCCTGCGCGCATGTCGAGCAGGGCCAGCGAGTACAGCAGCGTGGCCTCCCCCAGCCGGTCCTGGTCCTGGCGGGCCGCCCCCATGGCGTAGGTGCTGCTTTCGTGCCAGTCGGTGTGGCGGCCCAGCGCCTCGCAGATCGCCGCGATCCCCAGGGCGAGGTTCCAGCGGTAGGCGGCGTTGCCGACCAGATAGGGCTGCTCGATCATGTTCAGGAGATTCGTCCGCTCGCCTTCGTACCAGTCGTGCGGATCGGTGAGCATCGCGTCGACGACGGGGGCCGACAGCGCCCAGCGCGGCGCGGGGCCGCACGGCAGGCTGGTGTCGCCGAAGTGGCGGCGGCACAGCGTGTCGGCGAGGTGCAGCCAGGCGCCGAGCAGCCTGGCCTGGGCCGCCGAGCGCTCACTCGTGGATTCCGCGAGCGCGATGGCGTGACGCGCGTAGCTGCGGGTGAGGGGGCCGATCCGGTACCGTGCGCCGTTGCCGTCGCGGCTGACGACATCGACCAGCCGCGCTTCGACCAGCGTCTCCAGGACGTCGACGGCCGAGCCGGTGTCCAGGTCGAGCAGCGGCTCGGCCACCCAGGCCGCGAACTCGTCGGTGGCGAGCAGCGCCAGCCGCCCGAGCAGCAGGCGGGCGAGCGGCGGCAGTTGTTCGCACATCGACTGGTGCAGTGAGGCCGCCAGTTCCTGGCCGGCCAGTGAGTCGAGCCGGCGCTGCTCGTCGCGGAGCCGGGCGACCAGGTCGGTCAGTCGCCAGTGCGGCCAGGCGTTGAGCCGGGCCGCCGCCACGTTCAGTGCGAGCGGCAGCCCTCCGCAGAACTCGACGAGGCCGATCGCCTCGCTCGGTTCCGAGGTCACCCGCTCGCGGCCGAGCGTGCTCTCCAGCAGTTGCAGCGCTTCGCCGAGCCGGAACGGGCCGAGTTCGAAGCCCGTGCCACAGTCCAGGGCGTCGGGGCGGATACGGCTGGTCACGACGAGCCGCCCGCCGGGCGCCCCGGGTGCCAGCAGCCGTATGTGGTCGGCCCGGGCGAGGTTCTCGACCAGGACGACCAACCGCCGTCCGGCGATCGTGTCGCGGTAGAGCGCGGCCCGCGGCGACAGGTCCTGCGGGAGGGACGTCGCGGGATGGCCGAGTTCCGTCAGCAGCTGGGCCGGCACATCGAGGAGCGCCTCGTCACAGCCGACGCCCCCGGCCGCCTCGGCATGCAGTTGTCCGTCGGGATAGGCGTCGGCGACCGCGTGCACGGCCTCGAGTGCGCGTGCCGACTTGCCCGCTCCGGCCCGGCCCGTGATCACCGTCGTACGGGCGAACGCCGGTCCCAGGGCACGACGCGCCACGGGACATCCGCCGACCGGTCCTCGCCGGAGGCGTTGACCAGCACCACGTGCCCGACCGTGGAGCCATGGCCGAGCGCCTCGCCCACGGTGCAGCGGCGCTCGGCCGTGGTGATCACGACGCGGGCCTCGCAGTCCTCCACGATGTGCGCCAACTGACCTGCCTTCAAGGCAGGGTTGACCGGCACGAGCACTGCGCCGGCGGCCGGGACGGCAAGCAGCGGTCTCAGGCCCAGTGCGCGCAGACCGTTCGCCGCACGCTCCACGCGCTGCGCCAACTTCCCGTAGGTGAGCGTCTCGGCCCTGTAGGTCACGGCCGGACGCGCGGGATCACCACACGCGATCAGATGATCGACGCGGAACGGAGGTCGTCGCCAGGACGGGAGTGGGAGTGCGGCCGGATGCTCAGGCCTCACCAGACTCCACCGGTTCCACCAGGGCGGCCACCGTGGACCAGAGCGACCCGACCGTCGCGAAGGTCTCCTCGTTGAGGGCCTCGTCGGGGAAGTCCACGTAGGAGTGGTCCTCCAGAGCGGCAAGCGGCTGGACCACTCCCATGGAATCCAGGCCGAGAGACAGAAGTTCACCTTCCGCGTAAGGAAGGTGAACCAGCAGAACACCCTTGAAAGAGTCAGGTACCTTTACAGTCGCCACGCTTGTCCCCCTGGGCAGCGATAAGGCCGCAGACGCGCTACAGAAATACGTACGTTGGCCGGTTCCGTGCGGCGACTTCTCAGCCACACCCTGGAGCCAACCCCACCACGAGCCGCCCTCAAGCGGCTACCAACTCACCACCGGGCCCCGCAGCAAAGGCTTTCCATGCCGATCGCTGGACCGATAGTGGCTTCATACCCCCCTGGCATTCTGAACTCCGAGCCACCGAAACGCTCAAGTTCTGCAGTTCCAGCGAACATTACACCGATGGCATGGCGTATTCGATCAAATGAGGGAAGTAACTCGATCACGACAGTGCCACTTCAGAAACCGGCGAGGTCCGGTGACCGACACGCTGGTGAGCGACGTCTACCGCCTGGCGGCCCGAAGTGGCTGGATCGATTCACTGGAAGGCGCCGCCGACCAGTTGGGGCTCAGCACACGCGAGGTCTTCGCCGCGGTCACCCGGCTCATGGAACTGCGGGAGAGCGTCGAGGCGGTCGCCCGGGCACGCGAGGACTCCCCGGATCCGGTCGGCGCCATCGCCCGGCTTGGTCAAGGGCACCGAACTGGGACAAGCTCGGCTTCCACGAGTCCGCCTCCCTCGGCGGCACCGCCGGCCCGGCGGCCGCACAGCCCGAGCACTCCCTCGCCGACTCGGCCTCGTACCGGATCGGGTTCACCGGCCGCGACGACGAGCGGCAGCTCTCCGCCGTCGTCGCCGGATCGGGTGACGTCGGCTACGCCTCGGCTGCCCGCATGGCGCTCTGTGCCGCGGACTGCCTGCTGTGGAAGGCGCCCGACGCACCGGGCGGGATGTGGAGTCCAGGTGCGCTGCTGGGCGAGGAGCTGGTGAACCGGCTCCGGGAAGCGGCCGGGATGACGTTCACGGTGGAGGAGACCGCTTGACGGCCGCCTCGCAACGGCATCATGGCCGGTCCACCTGAGCCGCCGCAAGCACCGCACAAACTCACACGCCCGAGCACGCTGAAGCACGCCAGGCGATCAAGGACTGCGAGCGACGACCCGCCCGCACCAAGCAGCCCCCGTCACTCAGTGGATCAACGAGACATTGCGCAGCTGCGAAGCCCTGTATTTGTATTTGTGTCCGAGGGGGGACTTGAACCCCCACGCCCGATAAAGGGCACTAGCACCTCAAGCTAGCGCGTCTGCCATTCCGCCACCCGGACCAGGTGTCTGCCGCCTTGCCGGGGGTCTTCCCCGCGGCGACGTGGACAACAATACCAAGGTTTCGCAGTGCCTTTCACCTGCATATCCGTGCGCCGGACGGCCGTGGGAGCCGTCCGGCCGGGCGGCCCGAGGTGCCTCACGGCAGGTGACCGCGGGGTCACGCATGGGTGAGGGCGGCACCGGTACCGGTGGCGCCCGCGTGCCGTGGGCGCCACCGGTGTTCCGTCACGGCATGAGGTGGTAGTCCGGGAAGTTCCCGGGCAGCCGCTCCCCCGCCGGACCTTGTGTCACCGCGCGCACCAGCAGCTCGCCGCCGACGAACGCCCCGCGCCAGGATGCGCCGAACCCGCCGAACAGCTCGTCGCGGTCGCCGCGGGAGCGCGGCTTGCCGTGGCCGACCTTGAACGCGCGGATCTGCGGGGCCAGGCGGTCGTACGTCGCCCGGTCGTCCGTGGACAGCGTGGCGACCAGCGCGCCGTTGGAGGCGTTCATCGCCGCCAGCAGCTCGGCCTCGGTGTCGACCAGGACGATGGTGTCGACCGGGCCGAACGGTTCCGCGTGGTGGAGGGGGGAGGACGGGGGCGGGTTGAGCAGCGTGACCGGCTGGACGTACGCCGAGGTGTCCTGGCCGGGCAGGAAGCGCGCGTCGCACAGCCTGCCCCGGTGCAGTGGGACGGCACCGCGGTCGATCGCCTCGGCGACCTGGTCCTCCAGCTCCTTGGCCTTGGCCGCGTTGATCACCGGCCCGAAGTCCAGCCGTGGATGGGGGTCGTCCCGCTCCTCGACGGCCAGGGGGTGGCCGACCCTGAGCGTGCGCACCGCCGGGAGGTACGCCGCGAGGAACTCGTCGAACAGCTCACGCTGGACGACGAAGCGCGGGTACGCCGTGCAGCGCTGTTTGCCGTAGTCGAAGAGCTTGGGGACGACCGCCGTGAGCGCGTCCCAGTCCGTGTAGTTCCAGATGCCCCAGGTGTTCAGTCCCTCCTGTTCGAGTACATGTCGTTTGCCGAGGTCGGCGACGGCCGTGGCCACCGCGGCGCCGGTGTCGCGGCCGCCGACGAAGGAGACGCAGCCGATCTCGGGCGCCCGCACCAGCGCCTGGGACAGCTCGCCTCCGCTGCCGCTGACGAGGGTGACGGGGATCCCCTCGCGGGCGGCGAGCGCGCAGGCCAGGGTCAGACAGGCGACACCGCCGTCGGTCGGGGTCTTGGCGATGACCGCGTTGCCCGCCAGTGCTTGTACCAACACTGCGTGAACGAGCACGCTCATCGGGTAGTTCCAGCTCGCGATGTTGGAAACCGGGCCGTTCAGCGGGGCCCGCCCGGCGACCATCGGCTCGATGCCGTCGACGTACCAGCGCACGCCGTCGATGGCCCGGTCGACGTCCGCCTGCGCGAGCCGCCAGGGTTTGCCGATCTCCCAGACGAGGAGCAGGGCGAGCAGCTCCCGGTGCTGGGTCAGGGCGTCGAGGGTGGCCGCGACGCGTGCCCGGCGTTCGTCCAGCGGGATGTGCCGCCATGCGCGGTGCTGGTCGAGTGAGGCGCGTACGGCCTGGTGGGCGGCGGCCCGGTCCAGGCGCGGCGGGCCGGCGATCGGGCTGCCGTCGACCGGGCTCATGGCGGGCAGGGCGCGGCCGTCCGCCTGCCAGGTGGAGTTCCAGAGGTTGAGGACTCGGTCGTCCCGGAATGCCTCCGGGGCGACGGTGAGGCAGCGCTGCCAGGCGTCGGCCCAGGAGGTGCCTGCTTTGAGGGTGAGGGTGGTGGCCATGGGGTCTCCGCTCTCGGTGCACAGTCGGGGGCGGTTGATGATGGCTACGGCGGGGCGAGCGAGGCGCCGGTATGCCTGAGAGTGACTTCGCTCGGACGTTGGGTGACGTCATGCCTCCGAGTCGAGGTGGTCCAGCACCAGGCGCGCGGTTTCGGTGGGCGTGCTCCCGACCCCGACGCCCACCGCTTCGAGCGCCTCCTTCTTCGCCGCGGCCGTACCGGACGATCCGGACACGATCGCGCCGGCGTGCCCCATGGTCTTGCCCTCGGGTGCGGTGAAGCCGGCGACGTAGCCGACGACCGGCTTGGTGACGTGGTCGCGGATGTACGCGGCCGCGCGTTCCTCCGCGTCGCCGCCGATCTCCCCGATGAGGACGATCAGTTCGGTGTCGGGGTCGTCCTGGAAGGCGGCCAGGCAGTCGATGTGGGTCGTGCCGACGACGGGGTCGCCGCCGATGCCGACGCAGGTGGAGAAGCCGATGTCACGCAGCTCGTACATGAGCTGGTAGGTGAGCGTGCCGGACTTGGAGACCAGGCCGATGCGGCCGGGCTTGGTGATGTCGGGCGGGATGATGCCCGCGTTGGACTGGCCGGGGGTGATCAGGCCGGGGCAGTTGGGGCCGATGACGCGGGTGCCGCGCGCCTTCGCGTACGTGGTGAAGGCGACGGAGTCGTGGACCGGGATGCCCTCCGTGATCACGACGGCGAGTCCGATACCGGCGTCGGCGGCCTCGACGACGGCCGCCTTGGCGAAGGCGGGCGGCACGAAGACCACGGTCACGTCGGCGCCGGTCGCGCGCATGCCGTCGGCGACCGAGCCGAAGACGGGGACCGCTCGGTCATCGAAGTCGACGGTACGGCCCGCCTTGCGCGGGTTGACGCCGCCGACGACGTTCGTGCCGGCGGCCAACATGCGCCGGGTGTGCTTCATGCCCTCGCCGCCGGTCATGCCCTGGACGAGGACCTTGCTCTCCTTGGTGAGGTAGATGGCCATGTCGTCGTGTCTCCTCAGGCTGCTGCGGCGGCGAGTTGGGCGGCACGCAGAGCGGCGCCGTCCATGGTGGTGGCCTGCTGGACCAGGGGGTGGGCGCGGTCGTCGAGGATGGCGCGGCCGCGGGCGGCGTTGTTGCCGTCGAGGCGTACGACGAGCGGCTTGGTCAACTGGACGCTGTCCAGGGCCTGCACGATGCCGTCGGCGACCGCGTCGCATGCGGTGATCCCGCCGAAGACGTTGACGAAGACCGACTTCACGGCCGGGTCGGAGAGGATGACGGAGAGACCGTCGGCCATGATCTGGGCCGATGCGCCGCCGCCGATGTCGAGGAAGTTGGCGGGGCGGGCGCCGCAGCCCGCGACCACGTCGAGGGTGGACATGACGAGCCCGGCGCCGTTGCCGATGATGCCGACCTCGCCGTCGAGCTTGACGTAGTTGAGGCCCTTGGCCGCGGCTGCCGCCTCCAGGGCGTCGTCGTGCTCCACGTCGTCGGCGCCCCAGCGTGCCTGCCGGAAGCGGGCGTTGTCGTCGAGGGTGACCTTGCCGTCGAGGGCGAGGATTGGGCCCTGCCGGGTGCGCACGAGCGGGTTCACCTCGACGAGGAGGGCGTCCTCGCGGACCAGCACCTCCCACAGTCGTACGAGGACGTCGACGGTCTGCGGCGGCAGTCCGGCCGCCTCGGCGATCTCGCCCGCCTTCGCGGACGTGACGCCCTCGGCCGGGTCGATCGGGATGCGCGCGACGGCCTCGGGCCGCTCGGCGGCGACCTCCTCGATCTCCATACCGCCCTCGGCGGAGGCGATCGCGAGGAAACCGCCCGCCGCGCGGTCGAGTACATAGGACACGTAGAACTCGGTCTCGATGTCCACGGGCTGGGCCATCATCACCTTGCCGACCGTGTGGCCCTTGATGTCCATGCCGAGGATCTGGCGTGCCGTGATCTCTGCGGCTGCCGGGTCCGCGGCGAGCTTCACGCCGCCCGCCTTGCCGCGGCCGCCGGTCTTCACCTGCGCCTTGACCACTACTCGGCCGCCGAGTCGGCGTGCGATCTCGCGGGCTTCCTTGGGTGAGTCCGTCACCTCTGCCCGTGGCACCAAGATGCCGTGTTCCTCGAAGAGTTCCCTTGCCTGGTGTTCGTACAGGTCCATTCCGGCTCCTGACTCAAAAGTGCCGCACGCCCCCTGGACACCACCCACCGGATGCGGGATAACAAGGTTCATACAGTATTCGTCGACTGTATGCAATGTACCGCGAGAGCCGTTCCACCCCCTACGAAGGGACAGGACTTCGCCATGCCCGACGACACCCAGGACGTCATTTCCGGTGGTCATCTCGTTGCCAAGGCGCTGAAGGCCGAGGGGGTCGACCGCATCTACACGTTGTGCGGCGGCCACATCATCGACATCTACGACGGCTGCGTCGACGAGGGCATCGAGGTCGTCGACGTCCGTCACGAGCAGGTCGCCGCCCACGCCGCCGACGGCTACGCACGCATCACCGGCAAGCCCGGCTGCGCGGTCGTCACCGCCGGCCCCGGCACCACCGACGCCGTCACCGGCGTCGCCAACGCCTTCCGCGCCGAGTCACCGATGCTGCTCATCGGCGGCCAGGGCGCCCTCACCCAGCACAAGATGGGGTCCCTGCAGGACCTGCCGCACGTCGACATGATGACGCCGATCACCAAGTTCGCGGCGGCCGTGCCGGACACGGCGCGCGCGGCGGACATGGTGTCCATGGCGTTCCGTGAGTGCTACCACGGCGCGCCCGGGCCCTCCTTCCTGGAGATCCCGCGCGACGTCCTCGACGCCAAGGTGCCCGCCGCCAAGGCGCGCGTGCCGAAGCAGGGCGCCTACCGCGCCTCCACCCGCTCGGCCGGTGACCCCGAGGCCATCGAGAAGCTGGCCGACCTGCTGGTCCACGCCGAGAAGCCGGCCATCCTGCTCGGCAGCCAGGTGTGGACGACACGCGGCACCGAGGCGGCCATCGAGCTGGTGCGCACCCTCAACATCCCCGCCTACATGAACGGCGCCGGCCGCGGCACCCTGGCGCCCGGCGACCCGCACCACTTCCAGCTCTCGCGCCGGTACGCCTTCTCAGGCGCCGATGTCATCGTCATCGTCGGCACGCCCTTCGACTTCCGCATGGGCTACGGCAAGCGGCTGTCGCCGGACGCCACCGTCGTGCAGATCGACCTCGACTACCGCACCGTCGGCAAGAACCGCGACATCGACCTCGGGATCGTGGGCGACGCCGGGCTGGTGCTGAAGTCGGTGACCGAGGCGGCCTCCGGGCGTGTGAACGGCGGCGCGTCGAAGCGCAAGGAGTGGCTCGACGAGTTGCGCGCGGCCGAGCAGACCGCCATCGAGAAGCGGCTGCCGAGCCTCAAGTCGGACGCCTCGCCGATCCACCCGTACCGGCTGGTCAGCGAGATCAACGACTTCCTCACCGAGGACTCGATCTACATCGGCGACGGCGGCGACATCGTCACCTTCTCCGGCCAGGTCGTGCAGCCCAAGTCGCCGGGCCACTGGATGGACCCGGGCCCGCTGGGCACGCTCGGCGTCGGGGTGCCGTTCGTGCTCGCGGCCAAGCAGGCGCGGCCCGACAAGGAGGTCGTCGCGCTCTTCGGCGACGGCGCGTTCTCCCTCACCGGCTGGGACTTCGAGACGCTCGTCCGCTACAACCTCCCCTTCGTCGGCATCGTCGGCAACAACTCCTCCATGAACCAGATCCGCTACGGCCAGGCCCAGAAGTACGGCATGGAGCGCGAGCGGGTCGGCAACACCCTCGGCGACGTCCACTACGACAAGTTCGCGCAGATGCTGGGCGGTTACGGCGAGGAGGTCCGTGACCCCGCCGACATCGGCCCGGCACTCAGGCGCGCCCGTGAGTCGGGCAAGCCGTCGCTGATCAACGTCTGGGTCGACCCGGACGCGTACGCCCCCGGAACCATGAACCAGACCATGTACAAGTGAGGTGGCCTGCATGACCGGCACGACGGGTACTCCGTCCAAGGCTCTCGAAGGCATCCGCGTCCTGGACATGACGCACGTCCAGTCCGGGCCCTCCGCGACCCAACTGCTCGCCTGGCTCGGCGCGGACGTCGTCAAGCTGGAGGCGCCGTCCGGGGACATCACGCGCAAGCAGTTGCGCGACCTCCCGGACGTCGACTCGCTCTACTTCACGATGCTCAACTGCAACAAGCGGAGCATCACCCTCAACACCAAGACCGAGCGCGGCAAGGAGATCCTCACCGAGCTGATCCGGCGCTCCGACGTCATGGTCGAGAACTTCGGACCGGGCGCGGTCGACCGCATGGGCTTCACCTGGGACCGCATCCAGGAGATCAATCCGCGTATCGTCTATGCCTCCATCAAGGGGTTCGGCGAGGGCCCGTACACCAACTTCAAGGCGTACGAGGTCGTCGCGCAGGCCATGGGCGGGTCGATGTCGACCACCGGTTTCGAGGACGGGCCGCCGCTGGCGACCGGAGCCCAGATCGGGGACTCGGGGACGGGTGTGCACGCCGTCGCGGGGATTCTCGCGGCGCTGTTCCAGCGCGAGAACACCGGGCGTGGGCAGCGGGTCAACGTGGCCATGCAGCACGCTGTACTCAACCTGTGCCGGGTGAAGCTGAGGGACCAGCAACGCCTGGCACACGGGCCGCTCGCTGAATATCCCAACGAGGACTTCGGCACCGAAGTTCCCCGCTCGGGAAACGCGTCCGGCGGCGGTCAGCCCGGCTGGGCGGTCAAGTGCGCGCCGGGCGGGCCCAACGACTACGTGTACGTCATCGTGCAGCCCGTCGGCTGGCAGCCGATCAGCGAGCTCATCGGCCGGCCCGAACTCGCCGACGACCCCGAGTGGGCGACGCCGGAGGCCCGGCTGCCCAAGCTCAACAAGATGTTCCAGCTGATCGAGGAGTGGTCCTCGACCCTGCCCAAGTGGGAGGTGCTGGAGAAGCTCAACGCCCACAACATCCCGTGCGGGCCGATCCTGTCCACCAAGGAGATCATCGAGGACTCCTCGCTGGTCGCCAACGAGATGGTCGTCACCGTGCCGCACCCCGAGCGGGGCGAGTTCATGACCGTCGGCAGCCCGCTCAAGCTCTCCGACTCCCCCGTCGAGGTGTCCAGTTCGCCGCTGCTCGGCCAGCACAACGAAGAGGTCTACATCGGCGAGCTCGGCCTCGGCGACGAGGAAGTGCGCCTGCTCAAGTCGAACGGAGTGATCTGACGTGATGGCCGAAGACCGGGTCCTGAGGGTGCGCACGCTCCTCGACTCCGTGCGGGCCGAGGGCCGTACGGCGCTGACCGCACCCGAGGGCAAGGTGATCGCCGACGCGTACGGGATCGCCGTACCGGGCGAGGAGCTCGCCACGGACGTCGACGAGGCGGTGGCCTACGCGGCGCGCTTCGGCGGGCCCGTGGTGATGAAGATCGTCTCGCCGGACATCCTGCACAAGACCGACGCGGGCGGCGTGATCGTCGGTGTCGAGGGGGCGACGGACGTACGGGCCGCCTTCCACAAGATCATCGACAACGCGCGCACCTACAACGCGGATGCCCGCATCGAGGGCGTGCAGGTGCAGGAGCTGCTGCCGCAGGGGCAGGAGGTCATCGTCGGCGCGGTCACCGATCCGACGTTCGGCAAGGTCGTCGCCTTCGGCCTCGGCGGGGTCCTGGTCGAGGTCCTCAAGGACGTCACCTTCCGGCTCGCACCCGTGACCGCTGACGAGGCGCTGTCCATGCTGGACTCGATCCGGTCGGCGGAGATCCTGCGCGGGGTGCGCGGCCAGGCGGCGGTGGACCGGTGGGCGGTCGCCGAGCAGATCCGCCGGGTGTCGCAGCTGGTCGCGGACTTCCCGCAGATCGCCGAGGTCGACCTCAACCCGGTGATCGCCACCGCGGACGGCGCGGTCGCGGCCGACATCCGCGTGATCCTCTCCGAGACGCCCGTGAAGCCGCGCCGCCGCTACACGCGCGAGGAGATCCTCACCTCCATGCGCCGACTGATGCAGCCGTCGTCGGTCGCCGTCATCGGCGCGTCCAACGAGCAGGGCAAGATCGGCAACTCGGTCATGCGCAACCTCATCGACGGCGGCTTCGCCGGGGACATCCACCCGGTGAACCCCAAGGCCGATGACATTCTGGGCCGCAAGGCGTACAAGAGTGTCACGGACGTTCCCGGTGAGGTGGATGTGGCGGTCTTCGCTATCCCCGCCAAGTTCGTGGCCTCGGCCCTGGAGGAGGTGGGACGCAAGGGGATCCCGAACGCCGTGCTGATCCCCTCCGGGTTCGCGGAGACCGGTGAGCACGAACTCCAGGCGGAGATCGTCGCCATCGCCGAGCGGCACGGCGTCCGGCTGCTGGGCCCTAACATCTACGGCTACTACTCGACGTGGCAGGACCTGTGCGCCACGTTCTGCACGCCGTACGACGTCAAGGGCGGGGTGGCCCTGACCTCGCAGTCCGGCGGCATCGGGATGGCCATCCTGGGCTTCGCGCGGACCACGAAGACGGGTGTGTCGGCGATCGTCGGCCTCGGCAACAAGTCGGACCTGGACGAGGACGATCTGCTGACCTGGTTCGGCGAGGACCCGCACACCGAGTGCATCGCGATGCACCTGGAGGACCTCAAGGACGGGCGTGCCTTCGTCGAGGCCGCGCGCGCGACCGTACCGAAGAAGCCGGTCGTCGTCCTCAAGGCGGGCCGCACGGCGGCGGGCGCCAAGGCGGCCGGCTCGCACACCGGAGCCCTCGCCGGCGACGACGCCGTGTACGACGACATCCTCCGGCAGGCCGGTGTCATCCGGGCGCCGGGGCTGAACGAGATGCTGGAGTACGCGCGCGCGTTGCCGGTGCTTCCCGCTCCCAAGGGCGACAACGTCGTGATCATCACCGGCGCCGGCGGCAGCGGGGTGCTGCTGTCGGACGCGGTGACCGACAACGGCCTGTCCCTGATGGAGATCCCGCCGGACCTGGACGAGGCGTTCCGGAAGTTCATCCCGCCCTTCGGGGCGGCGGGCAACCCGGTCGACATCACGGGCGGCGAGCCGCCGTCGACGTACGAGGCGACGATCCGGCTCGGTCTGGAGGATCCGCGCATCCACGCGCTGGTCCTGGGCTACTGGCACACGATCGTCACTCCCCCGATGGTCTTCGCGGAGCTCACCGCGCGCGTGGTGGCCGAATTCCGGGAGCGCGGCGTGCAGAAGCCCGTCGTCGCCTCGCTCGCGGGTGATGTCGAGGTCGAGGAGGCCTGCCAGTACCTGTACGAGCGGGGGGTCGTGGCGTACCCGTACACGACCGAGAAGCCGGTGGCCGTGCTGGGCGCCAAGTACCGGTGGGCGCGGGCGGCCGGACTCCTGGGGGGCGGTTCATGAGGTGAGGCAGCGGGGGGCCGGCCGACGGTGCGCGTCGGCCGGCCCCGGGACCCGCGCGCGCACGAAAGGCAATGGACAGGGGGCGCTGGCCAGAACTTTCGACGCAAGGGGTGCAACTAACGTGACAACCACCGACGTTACAAGGGTCGCCACCTACCGGGAGGTGACCGACAAGAACGGACGCGTCTACCGCATCGGCGAGTCCGACATCGACATCATGGGCCGCAAGCGCAAGTGGATGGTGATCCTGCCCTGGGTCGGCATGATGGGCATCTCCTCCGCCGAGTACGCGTTCGCGTCCGCCGAGGACACCCTGCACACGGCGCATCACTGGAACAGCATGCACATCTTCTGGATGATGACCGTGTGGGTCTTCTTCCAGGCCGCGGTGGCCTTCCCCGCGGGAAAACTGCGTGAGAGCGGCAAGCTGCCGGCCCGCTGGGCGATGATGTTCGGCGCGACGGGCACCCTGCTGGGCTATCTGTCGCTGGCCTTCGCACCGCACGTCGTCGTCGCCTACATCGGCTTCAGCGTCTTCAGCGGCATGGGCGCGGGCATGGTGTACGCCACCTGCGTCAACATGGTGGGCAAGTGGTATCCCGAGCGCAAGGGCGGCAAGACCGGCTTCGTCAACGGCGGTTTCGCCTACGGCTCGGTGCCCTTCGTCTTCATCTTCAACGGCTACATGGACCTGACCAACTTCCGCTGGGTGCTGGTCTCGGTGGGCGTGTTCCTGGCCGGGATCGTCGCGTTCTCCGGCTTCTTCTTCAGGGACCCGCCGAAGAACTGGTGGCCCGCCGCGATCGACCCGCTCAACCCGCCGAAGGACCCGCGCGCGGCCCGCTCGCTGCGGATGAACCCGCCCGCGGTCCACCAGTACTCCCCCAAGGAGGCGTGGAAGACCGGCCGGGTGGCCCTGATGTGGTTCTGTCTGGCGTGCACGTCCGGCGTGAACATCTTCGGTATCGCCTTCCAGGTGGACATCGGCGAGGAGGCCGGATTCGCGGGCGGGATCGTGGCCACGGCCATGTCCCTGAAGGCGATCGTCAACGGCACCGGCCGCGGTGTCATCGGCTGGCTCTCCGACCTGTACGGCCGCAAGCGGTGCCTGCTCTTCGTATGCCTCGTCCTGGGCCTCTCCCAGTACGGCATCCTCTGGTCGGCCGAGGCCAAGAACCTTCCGCTGTTCCTGGTCTTCTCCTCGGTCTCCGGCTTCGGCGGCGGCGCCATCTTCCCGATGTTCGCCGCGCTCACCGCCGACTACTTCGGTGAGAACAACAACGCGTCCAACTACGGCATGGTCTACAGCGCCAAGCTGGTCTCCGGTCTGGGCGCCGGCATGGGTGCCGTGGTCGTCGGCGCCTGGGGACACTCCGGCGCGTTCATCCTGGCGGGCTCCATCTCGCTCTTCGCCGGCTGCATGGCGCTGTTCCTCAGCCCACCGGGACGCGACAAGGAAACGCGCCGTATCGCTCCCAACCCGCAACCGCTCGGCGAGGACATGTCCTGATATGACGGCAGATCCATGCGCAGCAGACAGCTCGTCCGTCCCACCCGACGCCGCACACCGTCCCTACCGTGAGGTGACCGACGCGCGCGGGCGCGTCTACCGTGTCGGCGAGACCGACCGGGACATCCTCGGCCACTCCCGCACGTTCATGGTGTATCTCCCGTGGATCGCCATGATGGCCATCAGCGTCTTCGCATACGCGTACGGCTCCGCGCCGGACACCCTGTCCCACGCGCACGGCTGGACGCAGAGCAACACCTTCTGGATCCTCAGCGTCTGGGTGTTCTTCCAGGCCGGTGTCGCCTTCCCGGCGGGCCGGCTGCGGGAGAAGGCCATCCTGACGGCCCGCAGGGCCAGGTACCTGGGCTCGGGCATGTGTCTGCCATCAACATGGTCGGCCGCCGCTACATCATGATCGTCGTCCTCGGATGCGCGTTCTTCTTCAAGGACCCGCCGAAGAACTGGTGGCCCGCGGACGTCGATCCGCTGACCTACGCGGGCCGGGCATGCTGCCGCTGATGTGGCTGTCCGTCGTACTGACCGCAGGGGTGTCGATCTTCGGCGGCGGCCTGGGCTCCATGGTCGTCGCGGCCTGGGGCTACGACGGCGCCTGCGCGCTGGCCGGCGGCGTGTCGCTGGTGGCGGCGGCGATCGCGCTGCTGCTGCGGCAGCCGGGGCGGGCGGCGGCGCCGCATCCAGCGGGTTGAACGATCGCGAACCTGAGGAGGCCCTCCCCACCCCGGGGAGGGCCTCCTCAGGTCAGTACGGCCGTCAGCACTTCTCCCGCAGCGAGTGCAGATGCTCGCTGGAACGCCGGGCGAACGTGAAGGACTCGGTCGGGTTGTCGTGCTCCGCCTGCCAGTGGTGGGCGAATCGCCGGCCCCGCAGTCTCGTCACCGCGGAGATGAACCGCTTGTAGTCGATGTCACCGTCGCCGACGTCGACCATCTGGTAGCCGTACTGGTTGGCCGGGTCGCTCACGCCGTCCTTGACATGGAACAGCGGGTAGCGGTGGGGCTGCTTCAGCACGTAGTCCAGGGGTTCGAAGGGGGCGGGTGAGCCGTCCGGCCGCTTCGAGAAGCGGAACTGGCCGGAGTACGCCCAGAAGATGTCCATCTCCAGGTAGACGAGGTCGGGGTCGGTCTCGGCGAGCAGCACGTCGTAGAGGCGGACCTTGGGGTTGTCGGTGGCGAAGGAGAACTCCTCGGAGTGGTTGTGCTGGTAGAACTTCATGCCGCGCGCCTTCGCCGCGGCGCCGTAGGTGTTGAACTCCTCGGCGGCGCGCTTCCAGGCGTCGACGGTGGAGCCGTACCGGAACGGCCCGGACGCGGTGCCTATGTGCTTCAGGCCGAGGGCCTCGGCGTCGTCCAGGACCTTGGTGAGGTTCTGGGCGAAGGTGTAGGCGCCCGGGTCGTTGGAGTAGTAGCCGACGTGGCTGCCGATCGGGTTCAGACCATAATTCCTGGCCAGCCGCTTGAGCTGGGCGAGGGTGATCGGGCCGGCCGAGCCCTGGGTGTATCCGGCGAACTCCACCTCGTCGTAGCCGCACTTCGCCAGTTCGGCGAAGACGGGGGCGAAGCCGAGCGTGGAGACCTTGTCGCGCAGGCTGTAGAGCTGGATGCCGAGGCGGCCGGGCGGCAGGACGGGACGGCCGCGGCCGTGCCCGCGGGAGGCCGTGTCCGGGGCGGGCGCGGTGCCGGGGGCGGCGGTCGCGGGGGCCGCGGCGGCGCCCAGCAGGGCGGCGGCCGTGGTGCCCGCGGCCACACCGAGCATGCCTCGTCTGGTGAGGCGGTGGGTGAGTTCGGGATCCGTCGGGGAAAAGCGGCTCATGCCTGGAACTCCCTGTGATCGAAGGCCGTTGTCAGTGGTGAGTGCTTCACTTGGGACCAGTCGGAAGAGACGGGTCGGTGAGACCGGCGAGTTGGAGCAGGAGTGACTTCACATCGGTGGCCGCGACGCGGTCGCCGACAGCGCGGGGGGTGGAGCAGATGAGGAGCGGACCGTCGTCGTCGCTCATGGGAAGGCGGCCGTGGCTGCCGCGAATAGGTGACGGATCCAGGGGCACGACCGCCATGCGATAGCGCATGCCGAGTTTCTTGCGCGCGAGCGCGGTCGCGGCCTTGACCTTGACGTAGGGGTCGAGGGGATCCATGAAGAGTTCGACCGGGTCGTAGCCGGGTTTGCGATGGATCTCGACGAGTCGCGCGAAGTCGGGCGCGCGGGCGTCATCGAGCCAGTAGTAGTACGTGAACCAGGCGTCCGGCTCCGCCACGGCGACGAGTTCGCCGGAGCGCGGATGGTCGAGATGGTGGTTCTTCTTGCCCTCGTCGTCGAGGAGTTGCTCAATGCCGGGCAGTCCGTCGAGTGCGGCCCGGGTCGCGTCGAGATCCTCCGGGCGGCGCACATAGACGTGGGCGATCTGGTGATCGGCGACCGCGAAGGCACGTGAGGCCATCGGGTCCAGGTACTCCATGCCGTCCTGGGTGTGCACTTCGAGCAGTCCCGCGCGGCGCAGGGCCCGGTTGATGTCGACGGGGCGGTCCGCGCGGGTGATGCCGTACTCGGACAGCGCCACCACGGTACGGCCCTCCGCTCGGGCGTCGTCCAGGAGCGGGGCCATGGCCGCATCCAGGTCGGCGGCCGCCTTCAGCGAACGTGGGTCGCCGGGGCCGAAGCGCTGCAGGTCGTAGTCGAGATGAGGGAGGTAGCAGAGCGTCAGATCCGGGTGCCGGGTGCGGTTGATGTGGCGGGTCGCGTCGATGATCCAGCGGCTGGAGACGAGGTCCGCGCCGGGGCCCCAGAAGTGGAAGAGCGGGAAGGTGCCGAATGTGTCGGTGAGTTCGTCGTGGAGAGCGGGTGGACGGGTGTAGCAGTCGGGTTCCTTGCGGCCGTCGGAGTAGTAGATCGGACGGGGGGTGACGGTGATGTCGGTGTCGGCGCCCATGGCGTACCACCAGCAGATGTTGGCGACGGTGTAGCCGGGGTGGGCGCGGCGGGCGGCGTCCCAGAGTTTGTCGCCGGTGACCAGGCCGTTGTGCTGGCGCCACAGGAGTACGTCGCCGAGGTCGCGGAAGTACCAGCCGTTGCCGACGATGCCGTGCTCCGACGGGTGGGTGCCGGTGAGGAAGGTGGACTGGGCGGCGCAGGTGACGGCGGGCAGGACGGTGCCGAGCGGGGCGCGGGAGCCGGACTGGGCGAGGGCCTTGAGGTGAGGCATGTGGTCGAGCAGACGGGGGGTGAGGCCCACGACGTCCAGGACGAGGAGCGGGGTGGGACGGTGCGCGGCGGTGGCGTCCGGCCGGGGCGCTGGGCGGGTGGCCGGGGCTGCCGGGACCGTGGGGTCCGATGGCTCGGTCATGGCAGCTCCTTCAGGCCCAGGTCGGTCAACAGGTCGCGGGCGAGGGTGAGTTCGGCGGCGATGCCGTCGGCGAGCTGGCTGCGGGCGCGGGGCCGCAGTTCGGCCGGGAGGGCCTGCCAGGTGTATGTCTCCACCTCCAGGTGGCGGGTGAGCGGCTGCGGGCCGCCGACGAGACGGGCCAGGGCGGCCTTCAGGACATCGAGTGTGGAGGTGAGGGGCGCGGCGGGGGCCGCGTGCAGCGGGACGTGGAAGTGGGCGCGCCACGGGGAGGCGTCGGGGAGGGCGTCGCCGTTGAGGGCCTGGCCGAGGTCGTCGGTGCAGCGCAGGCCGGCGGCGGTGGCCGTGCGGGTCTGGTGCAGGAAGCGGGGTTCGTCGAAGGCGGCGAGGGCCTCGCGGACATCGGGGAGGTGCGGGTGTTCGGCGTGCAGTGCGGCCGACAGCTGGGACTTGACGACGGGGACGCGGGCTGCGGTGAGCGCGTCCAGGGCGGTGTGCGGATCTTCGAAGGAGGTGGCGAGGTGGCAGGTGTCGACGCAGATGCCGATGCGGTCGTGGCCGATCGCGGTGAGCGGGGCGATGGCGTCGCCGGTGGTCTCGACGGTGCAGCCCGGTTCGGGTTCGAGGCCGACGCGGATGTCGCGGCCGGTCAGCTCCCGCAGGGCGTCGAGGCGTTCGGCGAGGGTGCGCAGGGCCGTGCGGGCGGTCCCGGCGCGGTCCTCGTCATAGGCGGTGCGCCAGGTGAGGGGCAGGGTCGAGATGCTGCCCTCGGTGACGTCGTCGGGGAGGAGTCCGGCGAGGACACGGGCCAGGGCCGTGGTGTGGTCGAGGCGTTCGGGGTCGGCCCAGTCCGGCTTGTAGACGCGGTACTTGACCTCTTCGGCGCCGAACCCCTCGTACGGGAAGCCGTTGAGGGTGACGACCTCGAGGCCACGCCGGTCGAGTTCGGTGCGCAGGCCGCGCAGGGCGGAGGGGTCGGTGACGAGGGAGTGCGCGGCGTCCTTGGCGAGCCACAGGCCGATGCCGAGGCGGTCGCGGCCGAGCCGTCGGCGGACGGGTTCGCAGTGGTCGCGGAGTTGGGCGAGGACGCCGTCGAGGGTCTCGGCCGGGTGGACGTTGGTGCAGTAGGCGAGGTGGATGGTGGAGCCGTCGGGGTGGCGGAAGCGCATGGCTCACGCCCCCGGGGACGGGGCGGCGGCCCGGGTGTCCGACTCACCCGGTGCGGCTGCCGGTCCGTCCGGGTCCTTGGGGGCGCCGCGGAGGATGGAGTTGCCCTCGTGGGTGGCCTCCGGAGTGGCGACATCGAGGGTGAGGCGGCCGCTGAGCCCGTAGAAGGCGACGGGGTTGCGCCACAGCACCAGGTCGACGTCGTCCTCGCCGAAGCCCTCGGCCAGCATCAGGTCCGCGACCTTGCGGGTCTTCAGGGGGTCGCTCCTGCCCCAGTCGGCGGCGGAGTTCACCAGGACCTGCTCGGGTCCGTACGCGCGGAGGATCGCGATCATCCGCTCCTCGTCCATCTTGGTGTCGGGATAGACGGAGAAGCCGAGCCAGCAGCCGCTGTCCTTGGCCTCCT
The DNA here is from genome assembly GCF_015160855.1 of Streptomyces ferrugineus. NCBI lineage: Bacteria > Bacillati > Actinomycetota > Actinomycetes > Kitasatosporales > Streptomycetaceae > Streptomyces > Streptomyces ferrugineus. The sequence continues at coordinate 6,602,760 of NZ_CP063373.1, forward strand.
TCACCGTGGTCTCGTTGAGGTGGTCGACGAGGACACGCTCTGGGGGCAGCGCGGACTCCCGGACGACGTCGAGGGTGCGGCGCAGGCCCGCCAGCTTGTCGCGGTGCGGGGTGTGGACGAGCGCGGGCAGTTCATGGTCGGCGGCGAGCTGGAGCTGGGCGGCGAGGGCGGTGTCCTCGGCGGGCGTCATCGAGTCATAGCCGATCTCGCCGACGGCGACGACCTGGTCCTTGACGAGATAGCGGGGCAGCTCGTCGAGGACGGGGACACAGCGGGGGTCGTTCGCCTCCTTGGGATTGAGGGCGAGCGTGCAGTGGTGCGCGATGCCGTACTGCGCGGCGCGGAAGGGCTCCCAGCCGAGGAGCGAGTCGAAGTAGTCGAGGAAGGAGGCGGGAGAGGTGCGGGGCTGGCCGAGCCAGAAGGAGGGCTCGACGACGGCGCGGACGCCGGAGGCGTGCATGGCCTCGTAGTCGTCGGTGGTGCGGGACGTCATGTGGATGTGGGGGTCGAAGAGGCGCATCAGGACTCCTTGCCGTCGGTGCCGCGGCTGCCGCGCTCGGCGGCGGGTGCGGGCGGGATGGCCGTGGGGTCGGTCAGGGTCAGGACGCGGTGCAGGTCTTCGGGCACGGGACGGCCCGCGGCGGTGCGTTCGGCGGCGTAGTCGCCGAGCATGCGGGCGAGTTCGGCGTCGCGGTGGGCGCGGCGGTCCAGGTCGGCCACGGTGTCGACGCGGACACCGGTGAACAGGCACTTCAGGACGGCGTGCCGCCACTGGTGGGGGTCGAGGTGCCGGGCGGCGTAGGGGCCGACGGCGGCGGCGAGGAGGCGGGTGTCGTTGGTGCGCAGGGCGTCCTCGACGAGCGGGAGTGCCTCCGGGCCGGGTACGAGGTGGGGCAGCGCGTGCAGGACGGCGCGGCGTTCGGCGGCGGTGCCCTGGAAGTAGACCCGGGTGAGGGCGTCCGTGTCGGCGCGGGCCGCGTGCAGGATCAGGACGCGGGCGGCGTCGGCGTACTCGGAGCCGCAGCGACGCCCGGCCTCGGCGATGCGCAACTCCCAGACGGAGATGGGGCCGTGGGTCCCGGGATGTGCGGCAGCCTCGTCGAGGGCTCGGTGGAGCCAGGCGCCGGCGGCCGAGCCCAGGTGCGCGGTGAGATCGGCGCGCAGGTCGGGGGGTGGGGTGAGGGCGAGGGCGAGGGGTGTGCCCGGGGTGGCTGACGGGTGCGGGGCGTGTGCCTGGCCTTCGGTGGCCGCTCGGTCCTGGGTGCTCGCCCGACCCGCGGTGCTCGCCCGACCCCCGGTGCTCGCCCGGCCCTGGGTGCTCGCCCGACCCTCTGTGCTCGCCCGGTCCTGGGTGCCGTCGGTTCGGCTCTCGGCGTCGGCTCGCTTCTCGGCGGGCGTTCCGGGCTCGGCGCGCGTTCGAGGCTCGGTGTCCGCGCCCGGGGTCGCCGGGCTGGTGCGGGGGCGGGTCATGAGGTGCTCCCTTCGGGGGTGGCGGAGGGATCGCCATGGGGTGGGACGAGTGCGGGTGATCGGGTGGCCGTTGCCTCGGCGCGGCGGAGGAACGGCAGGGAGAGTTCGGCGAAGTGGGGGCCCGCGTGGGAGTGGCGGGGCAGTTCGACGACGGTCAGGCCCCGGTAGCCGGAGGCGGAGAGGGCGGCGAGGACGGGTGGGAAGTCGATCTCGCCGTCGCCGAAGGGGAGGTGTTCATGGATGCCGCGGCGCATGTCCTCGATCTGGACGTGGCGCAGCCAGGGGGCGGCGGCGCGTACGCAGTCGGCGGGAGAGAGGGGTTCGAGGCACTGGCAGTGGCCGATGTCGAGGGTCAGGCCGAGGTGTTCGGGGTCGCCGAGTGCCCGGCGGAGTCGGTGGAAGTCGGCGAGGGTGGCGAGGAGGTGGCCGGGTTCGGGTTCGACGGCGAGCGGGATGCCGGTCGCGGTGGCGACGTCCAGGACCGGGGCGAGCGCGTCGGCCAGACGCTGCCAGGCGGTGTCCTGGTCCGTGCCCGGCGGTGTGAGTCCGCTGAAGCAGTGGACGGCGTGGGCACCGAGGTCGGCGGCCACCCGGACGGCGCGGAGCAGCAGGTCGACGCGGCGGGCGCGGTCGTCCGGGTCGGGGTCCAGCAGGGAGGGGCCGTGCTTGCGGCGCGGGTCGAGCACATAGCGGGCGCCCGTCTCCACGGTGGCGCCCAGGCCGAGCGCGTCCAGCCGCTGCGCGAGGCGGCGGGTGCGGGCGGCGAGATCCAGGGCGAGCGGGTCGAGGTGCATGTGGTCGAGGGTCAGGCCGACTCCGTCGTAGCCGAGGTCGGCGAGGAGGGCCAGGGCGTCGTCGAGGCGGAGGTCGGCGAGGCCGTTGGTGCCGTAGCCGAAGCGGAGGACGGCACCGGGCTGCCCGATGCCGGTGCCGTGCAGCAGGCGGGCGTCGGTGCCCGAGGCTTCGGCGGGACGCGCCGGGACAGCCGTCGCCCGGCTCGGCGGGGTGGCGCTGCGGCCCGACGCCCCGTTGGACCTGCCCGGATCGGTCGTCGCGTCGCTCATGTGACGCTCACCTTCCTTCCGAATCTCCGGCCGAGCGCGGTGAGTCCGGCGACGAACAGGGCGGTGCGGGCGGCGCCGGATCGGGCGCACAGAGCGGCCTGGAGCGGGATGGTGGCGCGGATGCCGCCGCCGACGGCTCGTTGGGTGAGCGGGGGTGAGGGGTTGAGCGTGGCGTGGAGGTAAGGGCGGGCGGCGGTCGCGGCGTAAGCCGCGGCCAGGGCAGTACTCAGGGCGCGGGCGCCCGGCGAGCCGGCACCGCCAACCGCGAGGGCGGCGGCGTGCCGACGGCCCTCCAGGCCATGGGCGTCCGCAGACCCACCGCCCGCCGGAGATCCCGTGGGTCGGCGTGACAGAAGCCGGCTCAGGAGTGCCGTCGTGGTCAGCGCCGCGAGCGGTGCCAGGGGCGAACCGCCCCTGGTCTCCTGGCGGGACACCGCGGTGACCGCCAGCGTGTGGGTGCCGAGCAGGGCGGCTGACGGGAGGGCCTCGCGGGTGTGGCCGGTCGTTGCCGCTGCGCCCAGGAGGAGGTCCAGTGCACGGGCCGTGGCCATGGCCGCGGGTCCGGCGGGCGTGTGTTTCAGGGCGAGGTCGTAAGCCCAGACGGTGGCCGCGAGCGGCGCGGCAACCGTGAGGGCGGGGCGGCCGGCGCGGGCGGCGAGTGCGAGGCCCGCGCCGGTCAGGGCGCAGGCCGCGGTGAGGGCGGCTGCGGGGTGGACGCGGCCGGACGGGAGGGGGCGATGGGGGCGCTCGGCGGCGTCCTCCGCGCGGTCCGCCCAGTCGTTGAGGGCCATTCCGGCCTCGTACAGACAGAGGGAGGAACCGATGGCGAGCAGGGTGCGGGAATTGGGGCGGGCCGCGGTCGTGGCGGCGCCTGCGAGGGCGTCGCCGGGGACGGTGAACAGGGCGGGGAGGCGGAGCAGTTCGGCCCAGGCGAGTGCCGTACGGCGCGGCTCTCCCGTAGCGCCGATGGCCGGCGGCGTGGACGTCGCCCTGCGCCGCCGGTGCCGGTTCACCGGCGCTCCTCGTCGGAGCCGGAGTGCGGCGCCGGCTCTCCCGGGCGCTCCACCCTCAATCGTTGCGCGAAGCCCGCCAGGGCCGCGTACTGCTCCCCGAGCGCCGCCGGCCCCTCCCCCGCCGGGTCCTTGAAGTAGAAGCCGAGTTCGGAGAGCGGGCCGGACAGGCCGGCCTCGTGGGCGCGTGCCGTCAAGCGGGCCAGGTCGAGGACCAGGGGTGCCGCGAGGGACGAGTCGCAGCCCTGCCAGGTGGTCTGGAGGACCATGCGGGTGCCGAGGAAGCCGTCGAAGGCGATGTGGTCCCAGGCGGTCTTCCAGTCGCCGAGGGCGGGGACGTCGTCGATGTGGACCTCGCCCTCGGGAGCGGTGCCGAGGGTGTCGGCCAGGACCCTCTCCTTGCCGGCGTTCTTCGCCGCCGCCGCGGCCGGGTCGGCGAGAGAGGCGCCGTCGCCGCCGCCCAGCAGGTTGGTGCCGGACCAGGCGCGGACGGCCAGCGCGCGTTGGGCGAACATCGGGCCCAGCACGGACCGCAGCAGCGTCTGGCCCGTCTTGCCGTCGCGCCCCGCGAAGGGCAGCCCGGCCGACGCAAGCAGGGGTGCCAGCGCGGGGTGGTCCAGGCCGGTCGAGGGGGTGAAGTTCACGTAGGGGCAGCCCGCTCGCAGGGCCGCCGCCGCGTACAGCGAACTCGGGGGCAGTGCGGTGCCGGTGGGCGGCGGCTCGGTGGAGGCGACGTTGACCACGACCGCGCGGGTGAGGTCGTAGCGCCGTATGAAGTCCTGGATGTCGTCCGCGAAGGCGGTGATCAGGTCGGGATCGCCGCGCGTGTCGCCGGGGAGCGGGCCGCCGGGCCTGATCTCCGCGTCCGCCGTGGCGAGTTCGGCGCGTACCGCCGTGGGCAGGCCCGGGGGCAGCACACCGCCCGCTGCCAGGGCTTCCGCGCGTTTGGGCAGGGGGCAGTCCACCGTGTCGTGGCCGCCGAAGACCAGGGACGACAGCGCGGGCAGGCCGCTGTCCGCGAACATGGGCGTCTCGGTGACCAGGCCCGTCGGCGGGTGCAGTCCCGCGGTGACGGCGGCGCACCCGGCGACGACGGTCGTGGCGACGGAGCCGCGCGCCCCGATCAGCCAGACGCCGACGCGCGCCACGGACGGGGAAACGGACGCGGACATGGCAGCCTCCTTGTCGAACGCGTCGTATGTGAGCCCCTTGGGCCGGGCCTCGCCGGAGGCCCGGTGGGGTGAAGACGGCGGGCGGGAGTCCGGCGTCGCCCGCCCGCCGTCGCTCAGTCGCCCTGCGAAGCCGTGGGTCCGGCGGAGTCCGCGGACTCGGTCGGCCTCGTGGGCTTCGTGGGCAGTTCCTTGATCCGGATGTCACGGAAGGACACCTCGTCGTCGGCTCCGTGGTTCTGGATGCCGATGTGTCCGTCGGTGAGGCTCCGGGCCGGGTCGGTGTTGGTGAAGTCGTTGATCTTCACACCGTTGAGATAGACGCGGAGGCGCTCGCCCTCCACGCGGATCTCGTAGGTGTTCCACTCACCCGGCGGGTTCAGCGCGCGGTCACGTTTCTTCAGGTCGGCGGACTTGAAGCCGTACACCGCGCCGGTGGTGCGGTCGGCGGCGTCGGTCGCGTCGATCTGGATCTCATAACCGTTGTTGACGGCCGACCACGGGTCGTCCGAGGGCGGGAAGCCCACGAACACACCGGAGTTGTCGTCGCCGGCCATCTTCCAGTCGAGCTTCACGGAGTACGACCCGAAGCCTGATCCGGCGTACCAGAGCATCCCCATCCCGCCGGTCGAGGTGAGGGTGCCGTCGGCGGCCAGGGTGAAGGAGCCGGGGCCCGCCTGTCGCCAGTCGTCCAGCGAGGCCTGTGTGCCGTCGAAGAGGGGGCGGTAGCCCGTCTCGGGGCGGCAGTCGGCCTGTGCGTCGCCGATCGCCCAGCGGATTCCGCCGAGCAGGTGCTCGCGGAACAGGGGCTCGGCGTAGGACTCCTTGGTGTGGCCGCCCCCGGTGTAGAAGGCGCGGCCGCCCTGGTAGTTCTGGCACCAGGCGATCGGGTGGTCGCCGTTCATGGTGCCGCCGGTGTACGAGGACTCGTCGAGGGACGCCAGGACATGGGCCCGCTCACGGGGGTTCGAGCGGTAGTTGTACCACTCGTCCGTGCGGTTCCAGGTCTGGGCGAGACCCGAGGTCGCCGGGTGGGCGTGGTCCTCGACGTCCACCGTCGCGGGCTGGATCGCCGGGTGCGACTGGAAGTAGGCGCCGGCGAGGCCGCCGTAGAACTCCCAGTCGTACTCGGTGTCGGCGGCCGCGTGGATGCCGACGTACGCCCCGCCCTGCCGGATGTATCCCTCGAACGCCCGCTGCTGGGCGTCGTTCAGGACGTCTCCGGTCGTGGACAGGAACACGACCGCGGCGTAGCGGCCGAGGTTGCCGGCGGTGAAGGCGGCGGCGTCCTCGGTCGCGTCGACCGTGAAGCCGCCCTGCTCGCCGAGCTGCTTGACCGCGGCGACGCCGTCGGGGATGGAGTCGTGGCGGAAGCCGGCCGTCTTGGAGAAGACCAGCACCCGCTCGGCCTTGGCCCCCGGGCGCGGGTCGCGGGTGGACTGTGACGCGGCCGGTCCCGAGACGCAGCCGAGGAGTACGGCCGCTCCCACGACTGCCGTTGTCAGTCGTCCGGTTGGACGCATACGCATGCTTCGTTCCTCCTCTCAGCCCGTCGTGAAGGTGAAGTCGTCCACGTCGTACAGGGCTCCGGTGCCGCTGCCCTTGAAGACCAGGTAGAGCGTGGTGGTGCCCCTGGGCGCGCGGGACAGGTCGGCGCTGACGTCCTGGAAGGTCTCCCAGCCGCCGGTCACCGGGACGGTCGCCTTGCCGAGCAGGGTGCCCGTCGAGGATCCCGCACGGACCTCGAGCGTGCCGCCCGCGCCGCCGGAGGAGATGCGCGCGGTGATCTTCTTGGCGTTGCTCAGGGCGTACGGCGTGAAGGAGATCCAGTCGCCGTTGTTGATGTTGCCGACCGTCCGGCCGCCGTGCGCGGCGTCCTTGGTGATGACGGAGACGCCGGAGCCGTTGCCGAAGTGCTCGGCCTGGCGGTGCTTGGGCTGGGTGACGTTCTGGTCGTGGGTGGTGAGCGGGGCCTGGCCGCCGCCGCCGTTGTCGGTGTACTCGGCGTCGATGACGCCGAAGATGTTGGCGTCCTCGTCATGGCCGCCGTCGGCGCTGGTCTGGAGGGTGCCGGTGCAGCCGTTGGCCGAGGTCAGCGGGTGGCCGTGGCTGTCGTGGCCGAGGATGAAGCTGACCTTGACCTTGGAGCAGTCGATGGTCCGGTCCTCGGGGTCACTGACCTTCACCTTGAACGGGATCCCGTCACCGAAGCTGAACAGCTGTCCGTCCTGCGGGAGTTCCAGCGTCACCTTGGGCGCGGTGTTGCCGACCACGATCTGCACGCTCGCGCTGCCGGTGCGGCCCGAGGGGTCCTTGGCGGTCAGGGTCGCGGTGTAGGTGCCGTTCTTCTTGTAGCGGTGCGTCGGGTTGGCCGCCGTGGACTTGCCGCCGTCGCCGAAGTCCCAGCTGTAGGTCAGGGCGTCGCCGTCCTGGTCGGACGTGCCCTCCGAGGAGAACCGGACCCTGAACGGGGCCTTCCCGGACGTCCTGCTCGCCGCGGCCTGCGCGACCGGCGAGTGTCCGTCGGTGGCGTTCTCGATGCGGTACAGGGCCGAGTTCTCGTCGCCGCCGAACCAGGCGGTGCCGTAGTCGAGGACGTACAGCGCGCCGTCCGGGCCGAAGGCCATGTCCATGATCTGGGTGCCGGTCCACGGGACGTCGTTGATCGACTGCACGGTCCCGGCGTCGTCGCTGACGATCCGCTTGATCCAGCGGCGGCCGAACTCCCCGGCGAAGAAGTTCCCGTCGTAGGCCTCGGGGAACTTCACCGGCGAGTCGAGCGCGGCGTCGTAGTGGTAGACCGGGCCGCCCATCGGCGACTCGGAGCCGGTGCCGAACTCGGGCACGGATCCGCCGTCGTAGGGGATCCAGGCGGCCTGGGCCGGGGGAAGGTCGGTCAGGCCGGTGTTGTTCGGTGAGGTGTTCTTCGGGGCGGCGCAGTCGAAGGCCGCGCCGGACTGGCCGGTGGCGAAGTCGTAGTCGACGTAGGCGTCGTTGTCACCGGTGCAGTACGGCCACCCGAAGTTGCCGGGGCCGGTGACGCGGGCGAACTCGACCTGTCCCGCCGGGCCGCGCGCCGGGTCGGCGGCGCCGGCGTCGGGGCCGTAGTCGCCGACGTAGAGGATCCCCGTCTCCTTGTCGACGCTGAAGCGGAACGGGTTGCGGAAGCCCATCGCGTAGATCTCGGGCCGTGTCTTGTCGGTGCCGGGCGCGAAGAGGTTCCCGTCCGGGATCGAGTAGGAGCCGTCGGCGTTCACCTTGATGCGCAGGATCTTGCCCCGCAGGTCGTTGGTGTTGCCGGAGGAGCGCTGGGCGTCGAAGGCCGGGTTGCGGTTGGCGCGCTCGTCGATCGGGGTGAAGCCGTCCGACTGGAACGGATTGGTGTCGTCGCCCGTTGAGAGATACAGGTTGCCCGCCGCGTCGAAGTCGATGTCACCGCCGACATGGCAGCACAGGCCGCGGGAGGCGGGGATGTCGAGGATCTTCGTCTCGCTGGCCGTGTCGAGCGTGCCGTCGGTCTTCAGGACGAAGCGGGAGAGGCGGTTGACGCCGTCGAAGGGGGCGAAGTCGGCCGCCGTCCCGGTCTCGGGGGCGTCGCCGGCGGGGGTGTCGAGCGGGGGTGCGTAGTAGAGGTAGATGAAGCGGTTCTCGGCGAATCCGGGGTCGACGCCGACGCCCTGCAGGCCTTCCTCGTCGTGGGTGTACACGTCGAGCTTGCCCGCGAGTTCGGTGTTGCCGGCCGCGTCGGTGAGGCGCAGTTCGCCGTCGCGGGAGGTGTGCAGGACCGAGCGGTCCGGGAGGACGGCGAGCGACATGGGCTCGCCGACCTCCGGTTCGCCCTTGGCGAGGGTGACCTGCTGGAAGTCCTCGGCCGCGGCGGCCTCAGCGGCAGCCGCGGCGGTCCCCTCGCCGGCGACGGCTGCGCCGGCCTGGGGTGCGGTGAAGGTGAGTGTCGCGCCCGCCAGCAGCGCGCCGCTCAGCAGTGCCACCGCCTTGCGGAAGGACGGGCGTCGTCTGTGGGTCTCGCTTCTGCCGGTGCTGGTGATGCGGTCGTTCCCGTGCACGAGTGCCTCCAGAAAGGGGCCGGTTGTACGGGCGGGTGCGTGCGCCGGGATGCGCCGTCATCCCGGAGAGCGAAGGCAGGGCTCGACGAGCCCTTGGGACGGGTCAGTTGCCGAACGCCGCGTCGAAGGAGGCGGACGGCGGCTCGAAGTCGTAGGCCTTGAGACGGGTCAGCGCCTCGGGGGCGCCCTGGAGCCGGTCCATGCCGGCGTCCTCCCACTCGACGGAGATCGGTCCCTGGTAGCCGATGGAGCGCAGCATCCGGAAGACGTCCTCCCAGGGCACGTCGCCGTGCCCGGCCGACACGAAGTCCCAGCCCCGGCGCGGGTCGCCCCACGGCAGATGGGAGCCGAGGCGGCCGTTGCGTCCGTCGAGGCGCTTGCGGGCCTCCTTGCAGTCGACGTGGTAGATGCGGTCGCGGAAGTCCCAGAGGAAGCCGACCGGGTCGAGGTCCTGCCACACGAAGTGCGAGGGGTCGAAGTTCAGCCCGAAGGCCGGGCGGTGGTCGACGGCTTCGAGGGTGCGTACGGTCGTCCAGTAGTCGTAGGCGATCTCGCTCGGGTGGACCTCGTGCGCGAACAGCACACCCTCCGCGTCGAAGACGTCGAGGATCGGGTTCCAGCGCTCGGCGAAGTCCGCGTAGCCGCGTTCGATCATCGACTCGGGCGCGGGCGGGAACATGGCGACCAGATGCCAGATGGCGGAGCCGGTGAAGCCGATCACGGTGTCGACGCCGAAGGCGGCCGCGGCGCGCGCGGTGTCCTTCATACGGTCCGCGGCGCGCCGCCGTACCCCCTCCGGGTCGCCGTCGGCCCACACCTCGCCCGGCAGGATGGCCTGGTGGCGTTCGTCGATGATGGCGTCGCAGACGGCCTGGCCGACCAGGTGGTTGGAGATCGCCCAGCACTTGAGGCCGTACTTGTCGAGCAGGGCCTTCCTGGAGTCGATGTACGACGGGTCCGCCAGGGCCTTGTCGACCTCGAAGTGGTCGCCCCAGCAGGCGAGTTCGAGCCCGTCGTAGCCGAAGTCGCGGGCGAGCCGACAGACCTCCTCCAGCGGCAGGTCGGCCCACTGGCCGGTGAACAGCGTGAACGTACGCGGCATGGCGCGTCAGCCTCCTCAGACCGCGATCGGGGTGTAGACGGAGTTCTTCTCGGCGCTCTCCTCCACCGCCGCGAGCACGCGCTGCACCTGCAGCCCGTCGGCGAAGGAGGGCTCGGGCCGGCGGCCCTCGGCGATGGCGTGGACCAGGTCGCGGGCCTGGTGGACGAAGGTGTGCTCGTAGCCGAGGCCGTGGCCCGGGGGCCACCAGGCCTCCAGGTAGGGGTGGTCGGGTTCGGTGACGAGGATGCGGCGGAAGCCGGCGTGCGCTCCCGGTTCCGTGCCGTCGTGGTAGGCGAGTTCGTTGAGCCGCTCCAGGTCGAAGGCGATCGAGCCGTGTTCGCCGTTGAGCTCGATGCGCAGGGCGTTCTTGCGGCCGGTGGCGTAGCGGGTGGCCTCGAAGGAGGCGAGGGCGCCGGAGCCGAAGCGGCCGGTGAACACGGCGGCGTCGTCGACGGTGACCTGGCCGGTGGCGCCCTCGGCCGAGACGGCGGACAGGCCCTTGACGGCCCCGCCGGGCAGCGGACGTTCCCGTACGAAGGTCTCGGTCAGGGCGGACACGCCGCTCAGCCGCTCCCCCGCCAGGTACTGCGCGAGGTCGATGATGTGCGCGCCCAGGTCGCCGAGCGCGCCCGAGCCGGCCAGCTCCTTGCGCAGCCGCCAGGTGAGCGGGAACTGCGGGTCAACCAGCCAGTCCTGGAGGTAGGTCACCCGTACGTGGCGCAGGCTGCCGAGGCGGCCCTCGGCGACCATGCTGCGGGCGAGGGCGGTGGCGGGCACCCGGCGGTAGTTGAAGCCGACCATCGCCAACTGGCCGCGCCCGTACGCCTCTTCGGCCGCCGCGACCATCGCCTCGGCCTCCTCGACGCTGTTCGCGAGGGGCTTCTCGCACAGCACGTGCTTGCCCGCGGCCAGCGCGGCGAGGGCGATCTCGGCGTGGCTGTCGCCGGGGGTGCAGATGTCGACGAGGTCGATGTCGTCCCGCTCGATCAGAGCCCGCCAGTCGGTCTCCGCGGTCGCCCAGCCGTGCCGGTCGGCCGCCGCGCGCACCGCCGCCGCGTCCCGTCCGCAGATCGCGGCCAGGACCGGGGTGCGGGGGAGGTCGAAGACACGGCCCGCGGTGCGCCAGCCCTGCGAGTGGGCGGCGCCCATGAAGGCGTAGCCGACCATGCCGACGCGCAGTGGTGGCTTCCCGGCCCCCGTGCCCGGTGCTCCCGCCTCGCCGGCCGTGGCCCGTGCCTCCGCCTCGGCCTCTTCGGGCTGCTGCGGCTGTCCCATGCGATGGTCCTCCTCGTCGTCGTGGAGCGGTGGGGGGTTGGGGCGTCCTGCGCACGTCGCGGTCGGGTCGTCCGGGCGTTGACCGCCTGGCGCACGGGTCTCGCGGTCGTCACCGCCGTGCCCGTGACCACCAGGGCCGTGTCCGGAGCGGCCGGAGCCGTGTCACAGGCGGCGCGGTGGCCATGACCCGGGCTGCGGCACCGGCCGGACTGCGGCACCGGCTCGACCGCGGTGCCGGCTCGCTCACCGGCCCGAGGCCCGCGCACCGACCGGGACCCGGATCCGACCGAGGCCCGGATCCGACCGAGGCCCGGATCCAGCCGGAGCCAACGCACCGGCATCGACCGGCGCACCCGCCGAGCCCCGCCCACCGGCGTTGCCCCGGACCGGCGCCCTGCTCCGATCCCCCGGCACCGGCCCACCCGCGAAATCCGTCCGCCATGTGGCCGGCCCGGCCGCGCAGGTACGACAGCCCCGGCCGCGGCACAGCCCGCCCGGCGACGTCCCCGGCTCGATCCGCTGGACGCTCCCGGCTGCCCTGCCCGACGACCCCTCGGCCCCGTCGGGCAGGGTGCGCCTCACTTGAAGCCGGTGGACATGTACTGGTCGACGTTGGTCTTGTCGACGACCGCCGAGTAGAGCGTGATCGAGGCGGGGATCTCGAACTCCGCCATGCCGCCGACGCCCTTGCCCTGGCCCAGCGCACGGGCCAGGTCGATGGCCGACGCGGCCATGGTCGGCGGGTACAGGACGGTGGCCTTGAGGACACCGTCGTCCTGCTTGATGGCCTGGAACGCGGACAGCGCGCCCGCGCCGCCGACCATCAGGAAGTCGTCGCGTCCGGCCTGGTCGATGGCGCGCAGCGCGCCCACGCCCTGGTCGTCGTCGTGGTTCCACAGCGCGTCGAACTTCGACTGCGCCTGGAGCAGTTGGGCCATCTTGGCCTGTCCGGACTCGACGGTGAACTCGGCTGCCTGACGGGCCACCTTCTTGATGTTGGGGTAGTTCTTCAGCGCGTCGTCGAAGCCCTGGGTACGCTGCTTGGTCAGCTCCAGGTTGTCCAGGCCGGCCAGTTCGATGACCGTGGCATTGGACTTGCCCTTGAGCTTCTCGCCGATGTAGTGCCCGGCGTTGAGGCCCATGCCGTAGTTGTCGCCGCCGATCCAGCAGCGGTACGCCTGCGGGGTGTTGAAGATCCGGTCGAGGTTGATGACCGGGATGTCCGCGCGCATCGCCTTCAGGCCGACCTGGGTGAGGGCCTTGCCGTCGGCGGGCAGCACCACCAGCACGTCGACCTTCTTGTTGATCAGTGTCTCTATCTGGCCGATCTGCGCGGCGGTGTCGTTCGACCCCTCGGTGATCTCCAGCGTCACGTCGGAGTACTTCTTCGCCCGGCTCTTGGCGTTGTCGTTGATCGCGTTGAGCCAGCCGTGGTCGGCCTGCGGTCCGGCGAAGCCGATGGTGACCTGCTTGCCGGGCTTGTCGTCGGCGGCCGGCTGGTCGTTCGCGGCCGGCTCGTCCTTGGACTCGTTGCTCGTGCAACCCGTGAGGAGGGCACCGGCGCCTACGGCGGCGGTCCCGAAGAGCAGCCCTCTGCGACTGGTGAAGCGGCTCATGGTCTCTGGCATGGCGGTGAACCCTTTCCTCAGGTCGTGCTCGCGGTACGGCGCTGGACCAGCACGGCGGCGACGATGATCGCGCCCTTGGCGATCTGCTGGACGTCGCTCTGCAGGTTGTTCAGGGCGAAGATGTTGGTGATCGTGGTGAAGATCAGGACGCCGAGCACGGAGCCGGTGATGGTGCCGCGGCCCCCGCTGAGCAGCGTGCCGCCGATGATCGCGGCCGCGATGGCGTCGAGTTCGTAGAGGTTGCCGTTGGTGTTCTGACCGGAGCCGGACAGGATGATCAGCAGGAAGGCGGCGATGCCGCAGCACAGTCCGGACAGCAGGTAGAGGTAGAGCCGCTGGCGGCGTACGTCGATGCCGGCGAGGCGGGCGGCCTCCGCGTTGCCGCCGACGGCGACCGTGCGCCGCCCGAAGGTGGTGCGGTTCAGCACCAGCCAGCCGATGATCGTCACGACCGCGAACACCATGACCAGCGGCGGGATGCCGAGCACATAGGCGTCGCGCTCGCCGAGGTCCAGCACGGAGGGGATGGTGACGATCTGTGTCTTGCCGTCGGTGATCTGGAGGGCCAGGCCGCGCGCGGAGGCCAGCATGGCGAGCGTGGCGATGAACGGGACCATGCCGCCGTACGCGATCAGCAGGCCGTTGACCAGTCCGCACCCCACGCCGACCAGTACGGCCGTGAAGAGGATGCCGCCGAAGCCGTACTCCTGGGTGGCCACCGTCGTCGCCCACACCGAGGCGAGCGCGACGATCGCGCCGACGGACAGGTCGATGCCGCCGGAGGTGATGACGAAGGTCATGCCGACGGTGACGACGCCGATCACGGAGGCCTGGGTGAGGACGAGTTGGAGGTTGCGGGTGTCCAGGAACTGGTCCGGCTTGGTGATGCCGCCGATGATGATCAGCGCGGCGAGGACGCCGAGCAGGGAGAGCGTGCGCACGTCGGCGCGGGCGATCAGGCCCCGCCAGGCGGGGGGTCCGTCGGCCGACGGCACCTTGCCGGTGCTGTCCCGCGGCGGGGAGGCGTGCTGCGTCATGACGCCGGGCTTCCTTCCATGACGAGGTCGAGTACGCGGTGTTCGTCGAGTTCACGCGCGGGCGCCGTGTGCACGACACGGCCCTCGCGCAGCACCAGGACGCGGTCGGCGAGGCCGAGCACCTCGGGCACCTCGCTGGAGACCAGCAGCACGGCGAGGCCTTCGTCGGCCAGTCGGCGTACCACCGCGTACAGTTCGGCGCGGGCGCCGACGTCGACGCCGCGGGTGGGTTCGTCGAGCAGCAGGACGCGGCAGCCGCGCAGCAGCCAGCGGGCCAGGACGGCCTTTTGCTGGTTGCCGCCGGAGAGCGTGCGTACCGGCACCGACGGGTTGTCGGGGCGCAGCGACAGCTCGCGTGTCGCGGCCCGCGCCGCGCCCAGTTCGGCGGTGCGGTCGATCCAGCCGCCGCGTGAGAAGCGGGACATGGAGGACACCGAGACATTGCGGGTGACGGACTCCAGCATCAGCAGGGCCTGCGCCTTGCGTTCCTCGGGGGCGAGCCCGAGTCCGGCGCGCACGGCGGCCCGTACGCTGCCCGGCTTCAGCGCCCGGCCGTCCACGAGGACCTGGCCCGCGGTGGGCTTCCTGGCGCCGTAGATCGTCTCCAGGATCTCGGAGCGCCCCGAGCCGACCAGTCCGGCGAGCCCGACGATCTCCCCGGGCCGCACGCTCAGGTCGAGGGGCTCGAACTCCCCGTCGCGGGCGAGTCCGCGCACCTCCAGCAGCGGTTTGTCGGCCGTCGCGTCCTTCATCGGCCGCTCGGGGAACACGTACTCGACGTTGCGTCCCGTCATCATCGCCACGACGTCACGCGTCGGCGTCGTCTTCGCCGGGAGCCCGCCCGCCACGGCCCGCCCGTCCTTCAGCACGGTCACCCGGTCGCCGATCCGGCGGATCTCCTCCAGCCGGTGCGAGATGTAGACGACGGCGACTCCGGCGGCGGTGAGGTCGCCGACGATGCGGAAGAGGTTGTCGACCTCGTCGGGGTCGAGGGCGGCGGACGGCTCGTCCATCACGATCAGCCGTACGTCGTGGGAGAGCGCCCGGGCCATCGACACGATCTGCTGCTGGGCCGCCGACAAGTCCCCGACCAGGCGCCCCGGTTGGATCTCGGGATGCCCAAGCCGCTTGAGCAGCTGGGCGGTTGAATCTCTGGCGGCCTTTCCGCGTACGACGAATCCGGCGGCCGTGGGTTCATGGCCGAGGTGGACGTTCTCGGCCACCGACAGGTGTTCCACCAGGTCGAGTTCCTGGTAGATGGTGGCGATGCCGAGGCGCATCGCGGCGATCGGCGAGCGGAGGGTGACCTCGTCGCCGCGCCAGCGGATGGTGCCGGTGTCGGGCTGGTGGGCGCCGGCCAGGACCTTGATGAGGGTGGACTTGCCGGCGCCGTTCTGGCCGAGCAGGCAGTGCACTTCACCGGCCTGGACGTCGAGGTCGACGCCGTCGAGGGCGCGGACTCCGGGGAACGACTTGGTGATGCCGTTCATGGTGAGCAGCGGTGGTTCTGGTGCCATGAGGTCCCCTTGGCGGGCGTGCGGGCCGGTTCAGGGCAGGGCGAGGCGGGGCGCGGTGCTGGTACAGCCGTACTGAACTGAGTGCTGCCGTACTGAGCTGAGTGCTTACGCGGGTGAGAACAGGTGGTCGCTGATGAGCCGGGCCGCGCCGATGACTCCGGCGGTGGGGCCCAACTCACCCAGGACGATGGGGAGGTTGCCGGTCGCCAGGGGCAGCGACTGGCGGTAGACCTGGGTGCGGATCGCGGCGAGCAGGTTGTGGCCGAGGCCGGTCACCCCGCCGCCGATCACCACCAGGCCGGGGTTGAAGAAGCTGACGAGTCCGGCGATGACCTGGCCGACGCGGTTGCCGCCCTCGCGGATCAGGTCGAGTGCGGTGGCGTCGCCGGCGGCGGCCGCGGCGGCGACGTCTACGGCGGTCAGGGTGCCGTTCGCCGCCAGCCGCGAGGCGAGTTCCTCCGACCGCCCCTGCTGGGCCGCCTCGATGGCGTCCCGGGCGAGGGCCGCCCCGCTGAAGTGGGCCTCCAGACAGCCCCGGTTGCCGCAGGCGCAGGGGCGGCCGTCGGGCACGGCCTGGATGTGCCCGATGTCGCCCGCGCTGCCGGTGACACCGCGGTGGACGTCACCGCCCGCGACGATGCCGCAGCCGATGCCGGTGCCGATCTTGACGCAGAGGAAGTCGCCCACGGAGCGTGCGACGCCCGCGTGCTGCTCCCCCATCGCCATGAGGTTCACGTCGTTGTCGACCATGACCGGGCAGCCCAGTTCCTGGCTGAGCGCCTCCCGCACCGGGAAGCCGTCCCAGCCCGGCATGATCGGCGGGGCCACCGGGACGCCCTCGGGGAAGCGGACGGGGCCGGGGACGCCGATGCCGGCGCCGTCGAACCCCTCCGCGAGCCCGGAGGCCTTCAACTTCGCGGCCATGGACAGGACTTGCTCGAAGACCGCGACCGGGCCCTCGCGTACGTCCATGGGCTGGTTGAGGTGGCCCAGGATCTCCAGTTCGGCGTTGGTGACGGCGACGTCGACCGAGGTCGCGCCGATGTCGACGCCGAGGAAGCGCAGCCCGGGATTGAGCCGGATGTTGTGGGAGCGGCGGCCACCGCGCGAGGCGGCGAGTCCGTCGGCCACGGCCAGGCCCGTCTCCAGCAGGCGGTCCACCTCCACGGCCAGCTTGGACCGTGAGAGGTCGATCTGATCGCCCAGCTGGGCCCGGGAGTTGGGCCCCGCGTCACGCAGCAGCCGGAGCAGCTTGGCCTGATGGGCGTTCGCGGGTCGCGCCGTCATGCGTCTCACGAGCCCCTCCCCGCCTCAATCGGCCTGAGCGCGCCGGGTTTCGGCCACTTCCGTGACCTGCTTTCGAGGGGAACGTAGCAGCGGCTGCCGGGGGTGGGAAGAACTTGCGCAGAGATTGCCGTCAACTTTCTCCACTCACAGGACAAAGCCGAGGGCGCACCGGATCACATGTGGCTGCGCTCAGGACTTGGCGCGCTCGTGATACGACCGGCGCGTGTGCTCCGTGTGCTCCCGCATGAGCTGGGTGGCCTGTTGTTCGTCGCGGGCGGTGATCGCGGCGATCATGCCGCGGTGCTCGATCCAGGACTGGTGGCCGCGCTGGCGGGCGACCGGCGTGTAGTACCAGCGGACGCGGCGGTCGACCTGGGCCGCGAGGCCCGCGAGGACCGCGTTGCCGGCCAGCTCCATGATCTTCGCGTGGAAGCGGGCGTTGAGGGCGACGGCGGCGTCCACATCATCGGCGGCGACGGCCTTCTCGCCCTCGGCGCACAGCTCTTCCAGGGCCTTGATGCCGGCGCTGTCGGCGTTCGCGGCGGCCAGCCGGGCGGCCTCGGCCTCCAGCAGGGTGCGGACGGTGAGGAGCTGATCGGCCTCCGCCTCCGTCGGCTCGTGCACGAACGCGCCCTGCGCGGGCCGCAGATCGACCCAGCCCTCGGTGTTCAGCCGCTGCAGCGCCTCACGCACCGGCTGGCGCGACACGCCGAGGTGACCTGCCAGTTCGCTCTCGACCAGATGCTGGCCGGGCTGGAGGGCGCGGGTGGTGATCAGTTCGAGCAGCGCCTCGTAGACACGGTCGCGCAGCGGGCCGGGCCGTTCGAGCTTGGGCACCGCGCCCTGCGGCAGTCCTGTCGACAACATCGGTTCCCCTCCTGGGCGAACGCCGGGCGACTGCGTCCGGTAGCCGACCGTCACTGAAAGCCAGTATCGATTGTCTTTCGTCTACAGTCTACGGCGCACAAAGGCCAGGGAACGGGGAAGTCGGCCACGTCACACCGCGGCCTCGCACCGGTGTCAGGGGCAGCGCACGACCTGGCCCGCATACGACAGGTTCCCGCCGAACCCGAACAGCAGCACCGGGTCCCCGGTCGAGATCCGCCCCTGCTCCACCAGCTTGGACAGCGCCAGCGGGATGCTCGCCGCCGAGGTGTTCCCGGACTCGGCGACATCCCGCGCGACCACGGCGCTGACCGCGCCGAGCTTGAGGGCGAGGGGCTCGATGATGCGCAGGTTGGCCTGGTGCAGCACGACCCCGGCGAGGTCCTCGGGCGCGAGGCCCGCCCGCTCGCAGGCCCTGCGGGCGATGGCCGGCAGCTGGGTCGTCGCCCAGCGGTAGACGCTCTGCCCCTCCTGCGCGAACCGCGCCGGCTGCCCCTCGATGCGCACCGCGTGCCCCATCTCGGGCACCGAACCCCACAGCACCGGTCCGATGCGGGCCTCCTCGGCCGCCTCCACGACGGCGGCGCCGGCCCCGTCGCCGACCAGCACACAGGTAGTGCGGTCGCTCCAGTCCGTCACGTCGGACATCTTGTCGGCGCCGATCACCAGCGCCCGGGCCGCGGCCCCCGCCCGCACCGCGTGGTCGGCGGTGGCCAGGGCGTGGGTGAAGCCGGCGCACACGACATTGACGTCCATCGCGGCGGGCGAGGGGATGCCGAGCCGGGCCGCGACGCGCGCGGCCATGTTCGGGGAGCGGTCGATGGCGGTGGAGGTGGCGACCAGGACCAGGTCGATGTCGCCGGGAGCGAGGCCGGCCGCCGCGAGCGCCTTGGCGGCGGCGTGCGCGGCGAGCTCGTCGACCGGCTCGTCGGGCCCGGCGATGTGGCGCGTACGGATGCCCACCCGGGACGTGATCCACTCGTCACTGGTGTCGACCATGCCCGCGAGGTCCTCGTTGGTGAGTACCTTCGCGGGCTGATAGTGGCCGACTGCGGCGATGCGCGAGCCGTTCATCGATGGTGATCCCCTCGGGCCTCGGGTAGCGGGATTCACCAGTCTGATCAGTGACTCACGGGTATGACGGCACGTGATGCCACAGGAATCGGGCGCCCGCGTTGTCGGCTTCCATCAGGCCCTCGGACGCCCGGACAACTCCCGAACACCTACCCGGTGAACAGCTGCGTCGCCTTTCGTACGAGTTCGTAGACCCCGTAGGCGAGCGGAATCCCCACCCACACCCAGGCGAACGCGATCAGCCCACGTCGGCCGGGCGGACTGCTACTGCTGTCGCTGGACATCGGCGGCCTCCTTCTCCTGCTGCGCGTTCGACGCCGGGGCGGGAACGTGATGGCGCGGGTGGACGGGCCGGACGAGTTCGTTGGCGACGAATCCGATGGCGAGCAGCCCGATCATGATGAACAGGGACAGGGTGTACAGGGACGAGCCGTCCTTGCCGGCCTCCTCCTGCCGGTCGGCGATCCAGTTCACGATCAGCGGCCCGAGGACGCCGGCCGTGGACCAGGCGGTGAGCAGCCGGCCATGGATGGCGCCCACCTGGTAGGTGCCGAAGAGGTCCTTCAGATAGGCGGGGATGGTCGCGAAGCCGCCGCCGTAGAAGGACAGGATCACCAGCGCGCACAGGATGAACAGCGGCTTGGAGGAGTCGCCGGCCAGGGCGATGAGCCCGTACATCAGCGCGCCGACGCCCAGGTACACCCGGTAGATGTTCTTGCGCCCGATCAGGTCGGAGGTCGACGACCAGGCGATGCGGCCCGCCATGTTGGCGGCGGACAGCAGGGCGACGAAGCCGGCGGCGGCCGACGCCGACACCGTTGTCGAGGTGTTCGCGAAGAAGTCCGTGATCATCGGCGCGGCCTTCTCCAGGATGCCGATGCCGGCGGTCACGTTCATGCAGAGCACGACCCACAGACACCAGAACTGCGGGGTGCGCACGGCGTTGCGGGCGGACACCTGCGGCCCGTCGAGGGCGCTGGGCCCGTCGCCGACCGGCTTCTCGGTGCGCGGCACGCGGACCAGCAGCACGCCGAGCAGCATGAACACGGCGTACGACAGACCGTGCACCAGGAACGCCATCGCGATCCCGGAGCTGTCGCTGCCGAACGACTCCAGCATCTGTGCCGACCAGGGCGAGGCGATCAGCGCGCCGCCGCCGAAGCCCATGATGGCGATGCCGGTGGCCATGCCGGGCCGGTCCGGGAACCACTTGATCAGCGTGGAGACCGGCGAGATGTAGCCGATGCCCAGGCCGATGCCGCCGACGAAGCCGTAGCCGAAAACGATCAGCCAGTACTGCTCGGTGGCCGCGCCGAGGGCGGAGAGCAGGAAGCCGGACGAGAAGCAGATCAGGGCGACGGTCATGGCCCAGCGCGGGCCGTTGCGCTCCACCAGCGTGCCGCCGAACGCGGCCGACAGCCCGAGCATGACGATGCCGAGCTGGAAGGGCAGCGCGCTCTGCGTGCCGCTGAGGCCGAGGGCGGATTCGAGCGGCGGCTTGAACACGCTCCACGCGTAGGCCTGGCCGATGGACAGATGGACCGACAGAGCGGCGGGCGGAACCAGCCAGCGGCTCCATCCCGGGGGAGCTACAGGGGGACTCATGATCCCGAACGGTAAGGAGCGGCGGGGGAGTTGAGAAGGCGGCGCGTCGACCGTATGCGATGAGCGGTATGCAGGACGCGATGAACGGTCGAACGCCGTGCGCGAACCCTTGCTGCGCCCCAATCCATACTGTAGACAATATTCAGTCGACGAGATTTCGACCTGCTCGACCCATGGATCTGATCGTCGACCCCAACTTCCCAGCCACCTCCGCGGTACTCCCTCGACCGAACGGAGCGTTCCGAAGTGAAAGTTGCAGTCCTCGGCGCCGGTGCCATCGGCGCCTACGTCGGAGCCGCGCTCCATCGCGCCGGCGCCGACGTGCACCTGATCGCCCGTGGACCGCATCTGGCGGCCATGAGGCAGCACGGAGTGCGGGTGCTCAGTCCGCGCGGCGACTTCACCGCCCGCGCCCACGCCACCGACGACCCGGTCGAGATCGGCCCGGTCGACTATGTCTTCCTGGGGCTGAAGGCCAACTCGTACGCGGCGTGCGGGCCGCTGATCGAGCCTCTTCTCCACGATCGCACCGCGGTCGTGGCCGCCCAGAACGGCATCCCCTGGTGGTACTTCCACCGGCACGGCGGCCCGCACGACGGCCACCGCGTCGAGAGCGTGGACCCCGACGGCGCGGTCAGTGCGGTGATCGCGCCCGAAAGGGCCGTCGGCTGCGTCGTCTACGCCGCCACCGAACTCGAAGGCCCAGGTGTCGTACGGCACTTGGAAGGCACCCGGTTCTCCATCGGCGAACCCGACCGCAGTGTGTCCAAGCGCTGTCTGGACCTCAGCGAGGCCATGATCGCCGGTGGCCTGAAATGCCCGGTCGAACCCGACCTGCGCAACGACATCTGGCTCAAGCTGCTCGGCAACATCTCCTTCAACCCGATCAGCGCGCTGGCCCGCGCCACCATGCGGCAGATGTGTCTGCACGGCGGCACCCGCAAGGTCATCGAGATCATGATGACCGAGACGCTCTCGGTCGCCGAGGCCCTCGGCTGCGAGGTCGGCGTCTCCATCGAGCGCCGGCTCGCGGGCGCCGAGCGGGTCGGCGACCACCGCACCTCCACGCTCCAGGACCTGGAGCGCGGCAAGCCGCTCGAACTCGACGTACTCCTCGCGGCGGTCGTCGAGTTGGCGGAGATCACCGGCGTCCAGGTGCCCACCCTGCGCACCGTGCACGCCATCTCGGACCTGCTCGCGCTGAGGAGCGCCGCATGAGGAAGCGTGAACCGAAGACCTACACCCGTCTGACCCACCCCCTGGTGCGGGACTCCCGCGACGAGCCGTTCCGGCAGGCGACCTGGGAGGAGGCCCTGACCCGCGCGGCCGAGGGACTGGCCCGCAACCGAGGCGCCTTCGGCATGTTCTCCTGCGCCCGTGCCACCAACGAGATGAACTACGTGGCGCAGAAGTTCGCCCGCGTCGTCATGGGCACCAACAACGTCGACTCCTGCAACCGCACCTGCCACGCGCCGAGCGTGGCGGGCCTGTCGGCGGCCTTCGGCTCGGGCGGTGGCACCTCCTCGTACGAGGAGATCGAGCACACCGACGTCATCGTGATGTGGGGCTCCAACGCCCGCTTCGCACACCCGATCTTCTTCCAGCACGTGCTCAAGGGCATCAGGAACGGCGCCCGGATGTACGCGGTGGATCCGCGCCGCACCTCCACCGCCGAGTGGGCGGAGAGCTGGCTCGGCCTCAACGTCGGCACCGACATCCCGATGGCCCACGCGATCGGCCGCGAGATCATCCACGCGGGCCTGGCGAACGAGGCGTTCATCGAGCGGGCGACCAGCGGCTTCGAGGAGTACAAGGCGCTGGTGGAGCCGTGGACGCTGTCTCTCGCCGAGAAGGTCACGGGCGTACCCGCCGCCGCCATACGGGAGTTGGCGCACGCCTACGCCCGCGCCGAGCGCGCCCAGCTGTGCTGGACCCTCGGCATCACCGAGCACCACAACGGCACCGACAACGTCCGCGCACTGATCAACCTGTCCCTGCTGACCGGCCACGTCGGCCGTTACGGCAGCGGGCTCCAGCCCCTGCGCGGCCAGAACAACGTCCAGGGTGGCGGCGACATGGGCGCGATCCCCAACCGCCTCCCCGGCTTCCAGGACATCCTCGACCCCGACACCCGCCTGAAGTTCGAGTCGGCCTGGGACACCGTGATCCAGCCGCACTACGGCCTCAACCTCACCCAGATGTTCGAGGCGATGGAGGAGGGCACGCTCAAGGCCGTCTACTGCATCGGCGAGAACCCGGCGCAGTCGGAGGCGGACAGCGAGCAGGCCGTACGGCGCATGGGGCAGCTCGACTTCCTCGTCGTCCAGGACATCTTCCTGACGAGGACGGCCGAGCTGGCCGACGTCGTCCTCCCCGCGACCGCCGGGTGGGCCGAGACCGAGGGCACCACCACCAACAGCGAGCGCCGGGTCCAGCGGGTGCGCCGGGCCGTCACCGCACCCGGCGAGGCGCGCGAGGACATCGACATCATCTGCGAGCTGGCGGCACGGCTCGGCCACGAGTGGAAGTACGCGGACGCCGAGGCGGTGTGGAACGAGCTGCGCTCGGTCTCCCCCGACCACTACGGGATGACGTACGAACGCCTGGCGGAGCACCAGGGCATC
The DNA here is from genome assembly GCF_015160855.1 of Streptomyces ferrugineus. NCBI lineage: Bacteria > Bacillati > Actinomycetota > Actinomycetes > Kitasatosporales > Streptomycetaceae > Streptomyces > Streptomyces ferrugineus. The sequence continues at coordinate 6,625,571 of NZ_CP063373.1, forward strand.
CAGTGGCCGTGCCCGAGCACCGAGCAGCTCGAACCGACGTACCTGCACGGCCGGTTGTGGGAGGGGGATCCGGCGCGGCGCGGCAGGCCGGCGCCGTTCGGGATCGTCCAGCACGATCCGCCGGTCGACCTCACCGACGAGGAGTACCCCGTCCGGCTCACCACCGGGCGACGGCTCGACTCGTACAACACCGGGGTGCAGAGCGGGAGTTTCGCCTCCCCGCTGCGGCGCGGCGAGTACGTCGAGCTCAGCCCGGAGGACGCCGAGCGCTACGGGGTCGTCGTCGGCGAGGAGGTCCAGGTGACCTCGCGGCGCGGTGCGGTCGTGGCACCGGTGTGGGTCGACACGGCGCTGCGGCCCGGGCTCGCCTTCATGACCATGCACTTTCCCGACGAGGTGGACACCAACCAGCTCACGATCGAGGCGAACTGCCCGATCGCGGGCACGGCGGAGTTCAAGGCGTCGGCGATCCGGATCGAGAAGCTCCCCGTCGCGACCATCGTGAGGTGACGTAAGTGGACCTGCACTTCGGCGACAGCAAACCGACGGACGACGAACGGGCGGCCGTCGACGCCCTGTTGGGCCCACCGGAGTCGTCGTGGGAGGGTGCCGACCGCTCCGACGCGGACCTCAGGTGGGCGCGCGGCGGACGCGAGGCCCGGGACCGCCGCGACCTGCTGTTGCCGGGGCTGCACGCCATCAACGACCGGATCGGCTGGATCAGCGAGGGCGCCCTCGACTACCTGTGCCGGCGCCTGACGGTGCCGCCGTCGGAGGCGTACGGGGTGGCCACCTTCTACGCCATGTTCTCCGTGAAGCCGCGTCCGGCCACGGTGCTGCACGTCTGCACCGACCTGGCGTGCGCGGCCACGGGGGCGTCCGAGCTGTGCGCCGGGATCGAGTCGGCTCTCGGTCCCGGTGTCCATGTCGAGCGCAGCCCCTGTCTGGGCCTGTGCGAACGGGCTCCGGCCGCGCTCGCGATCAAGGCCGGGGATCCGGTGCGTACGGCGGTCTCGGCGCCGGCGACCGTGCACGACGCCGTCCTCGCCGCCAGCGCACCGGACTCGGCGCCGCAGGAGCCGCCGGCGGCGATGGCGGTACCGCAGGCCGGGGATCCCGGACTGACCCTGCTGAGCCGGGTCGGGGTCGTCGACCCTTCCTCGCTGGACGACTACCGCGCCCACGGCGGCTACACCGCGCTGCGCCGGGCCTTCGAGATCGGTCCCGCCGGAGTCATCCGTGAGGTCACCGACTCCGGCCTGGTCGGGCGCGGCGGCGCCGCCTTCCCCACCGGCCGCAAATGGCAGGCCACGGCGTCCCAGCCCGACCATCCGCACTACCTCGTCTGCAACGCCGACGAATCGGAGCCGGGCACCTTCAAGGACCGCGTGATCATGGAGGGCGACCCCTATGCGCTGATCGAGGCGATGACGATCGCGGCGTATGCGACGGGCGCCCACAAGGGCTACCTGTATCTGCGCGGCGAGTATCCACGGGCGCTGGCGCGCCTGGAGCACGCCATCGCGCAGGCACGCGCGCGTGGGCTGCTCGGGGACGACGTCCTCGGGCAGGGATACGCCTTCGACATCGAGATCAGGCGAGGGGCGGGGGCGTACATCTGCGGCGAGGAGACGGCCCTGTTCAACTCCATCGAGGGCTACCGGGGCGAGCCGCGCTCGAAGCCGCCGTTCCCGGTGGAGAAGGGGCTGTTCGGCAAGCCGACCGTCGAGAACAACGTGGAGACGCTGGTCAATGTGCTGCCGATCCTGACCATGGGCGCCCCGGCGTACGCGGCGATCGGAACGGAGCGGTCCACCGGGCCGAAGCTGTTCTGCGTGTCAGGGAGTGTGGCGCGGCCCGGGATCTACGAGCTGCCCTTCGGCGCGACACTGGGCGAGCTGCTGGAGCTGGCCGGGGTCCGGGACGGGCTGCGTGCGGTGCTGCTGGGCGGGGCGGCCGGCGGCTTCGTACGGCCGGACGAGCTCGGCATCCCGCTGACCTTCGAGGGCACGCGCGAGGCGGGCACGACGCTCGGCTCGGGTGTGGTCATGGCCTTCGACGACACCGTCCCGCTGCCCCGGCTGCTGCTGCGCATCGCCGAGTTCTTCCGGGACGAGTCGTGCGGGCAGTGCGTGCCGTGCCGGGTCGGGACCGTACGGCAGGAGGAGGCGCTGCACCGGATCGCCGAGCGCACGGGTGCGGCGGCCGCCGATGACATCGCCCTGCTCAGGGAGGTCGGCCGCGCGATGCGGGACGCCTCGATCTGCGGTCTGGGGCAGACCGCGTGGAACGCCGTGGAATCCGCCATCGACCGTCTGGGGGCGTACGAATGACCGTGGTACCGCTGGGGATCCCGCGCCGGCTGCTGGAGTTCACGATCGACGGGGAGCCCGTGCGCACGACGGAGGGCTCCACGATCCTGGACGCCTGCCGGGCGGCGGGGAAGGACATCCCGACCCTGTGCGAAGGGGACACGCTCAGGCCCAAGAACGCCTGCCGGGTGTGCGTGGTGGAGGTCGAGGGGTCCCGGACCCTGGTACCCGCCTGCTCACGCAAGGCCGAGGCCGGCATGGAGGTGCGGACCGGCACCGAGCGGGCCCGGCACAGCCGCAAGATCGTGCTGGAACTGCTCGCCTCGTCGGTGGATCTGTCGACGACCTCGCAGGTCGCCGGATGGATCAAGGAGTACGAGGCGAAGCCGGACCGGTTCGGCCCGGACGCGGCGCGGCTCAACGAGGAGCCGAAGGTCGACAACGAGCTGTATGTGCGGGACTACGACAAGTGCATCCTCTGTTACAAGTGCGTGGACGCGTGTGGGGACCAGTGGCAGAACAGCTTCGCGATCTCCGTGGCCGGACGCGGGTTCGACGCGCGGATCGCGGTGGAGCACGACGCGCCGCTGACCGATTCGGCGTGCGTGTACTGCGGGAACTGCATCGAGGTGTGCCCGACGGGGGCCCTGTCCTTCAAGTCCGAGTTCGACATGCGGGCGGCGGGCACCTGGGACGAGAGCGCGCAGACCGAGACGACGACCGTGTGCGCGTACTGCGGTGTGGGCTGCAACCTCACGCTTCACGTGCAGGACAATGAGATTGTCAAGGTCACCTCGCCGCACGACAACCCGGTGACCCACGGCAACCTCTGTATCAAGGGCCGCTTCGGCTACCAGCACGTACAGAACCGGGACTGAGACACGACATGGGACGAGTCACGGAACGACGCAAGGTGATCCGGATCCGGGACGGGGCGATCTCGACCCGGCCGGACACCCTCGTCGCCGAGGAACCGCTGGAGATCCGGCTCAACGGCAAGCCGCTGGCGATCACGATGCGCACGCCGGGTGACGACTTCGCGCTGGCCGCCGGGTTCCTGGTGAGCGAGGGGGTGCTCGGCGCGGCCGGGGACCTCCAGAACATCGTCTACTGCGCGGGCGCCACGGTGGACGGCTCGAACACCTACAACGTGGTGGACGTGAAGACGGCGCCGGACGTGACCGTCCCCGACATCACCCTCGAACGGAACGTGTACACGACGTCGTCCTGCGGCCTGTGCGGCAAGGCGTCACTCGATGCCGTCCGTACGACGGCCCGCTGGCCGATAGCCGACACTCCCCCGGTCCGGGTCGACCCCGAACTGCTCGCGAGCCTCCCCGACCGGCTGCGCGCGGCCCAGCGGGTCTTCGACCGGACCGGGGGCCTGCACGCGGCGGCCCTGTTCACCGAGGACGGCGAGCTGCTGGACATACGGGAGGACGTGGGCCGGCACAACGCGGTCGACAAGCTGGTCGGCCGCGCCCTGCAGAACGGCGACCTGCCGCTGTCCCGGACGCTCCTGCTGGTCTCGGGGCGGGCCAGCTTCGAGCTGGCGCAGAAGGCGGTGATGGCGGGGATCCCGGTGCTCGCGGCGGTCTCGGCGCCGTCCTCGCTGGCGGTGGATCTCGCCGCGGAGACCGGGCTGACGCTGGTGGGCTTCCTGCGCGGCAGCTCCATGAACGTGTACGCGGGCGAACACCGGCTCGCTCTGCGGACCGCGGCCGCCCAGGCCTGACCGGCTCCCCGCGACACGGCGGCGGGGCCCCGACCGGCGGGGAGCGCCCCCTGCGCCGTGCTGGGGCCCCGCCGTTTTGACAGCTCGGTGGCCTACGGGGTGCGCCGGCCGCTCAGCCACTGGTGAGCGACACGTCCGCGGCCCGGGCCACCGATCCCAGCCGGGGAAAGTCCAGGCGCACCGACGCGTCGTGCTCCGCCGCCGTGAACGCCGTCATCGCGTCCTCCACGAAGACCAGGTCGTAGCCGAGGTCGCCGGCCGCGCGGGCCGTGGACTCGACGCCCAGGTTGGTGGCGATGCCGCCGAGCACCAGGGTGGTGACGCCGCGTTCGCGGAGGCGGTCGTCCAGGCCCGTGCCCTGGAAGCCGCCGATGGTCCGCTTCACGATCTCGACGTCGCCGTCCTTCAGCAGGCCGGCCACCAGGCCGCTGCCGGGCGGTTGCTCGGCGACGCCGGGGCGTTCGACGCGGACGAGGACGACGGTGGCGCCGCGGGAGCGGAAGGCCGCCGCCAACTCCTCGCAGGTCGCGAGGACTTCGGTGCCCTTACGGGGCTCCAGGGGCAGCGCGACGATGCGGTCCATGAGATCGACTAGCACGAGGGCGGTGCGTGCGGCTTCGAGCACGAGGGGTGCGGTCATGACGGAACGTTATCCGCCATCAGCTCTGCGTACCGGAAATCCGGATCAACGGGTCCAGGAATCGGTCACGTTCAGCGGGCGAGAGAAGCCGGGGAGGGGGGCCGTTGGTGTTCCCCATGGCTCCTGGAGGTGTGATGCGTCGCGTCCGCTGCGAATCCAGGCTCGGGGCGCTGGGGGCCGCCCGGCCTCGGGAGGGGGAGGCGGCGCTGGTCACCGCCGCGGCGAGCGGCGCCCTCGCGTCGCTCACGCCCGGCGGGCGGCTCGTGGCCTACAGTTCGGACGGCGGAACAATTCAGACATATGACCTTCTTGTCGGCGCCGAGTCCGTCATCGGATTCCAGCCGGCCCGGATCGCTCGCGGCGATCGAGTCGCGGGGCAACAGAGGGAAAGTGGTACTCCATCCGTGATGTGACACGTGCACGGTTCTTGTGATGTGTGCGATAGCCCAACTAACGTCTGTGATGCGCACTTTGGACGTGGGATGTCCGAATGTTCAGATGCCTGGACGGATGACCAGACGATGAAAGGGCGGGCCGCACCATGCCTTCAAGAGTTCGCGCACGTCTCAGAGCCGCCCTCGTCACGGCCGTCGCCACCTCGGCGACGGCCGTGGCGTTAAGTCCCGCGGAGTCCCAACCGGCCAAGACGGCGCCGGTGTTCGAGCAACAGGTGCTGTTCCGGGCGTCCCAGGATCCCGGGTACGCCTGCTTCCGCATCCCCGCGATCGTGAAGACCAAGGACGGCACGCTGCTGGCGTTCGCCGAGGGGCGGGTGCTCAACTGCGGCGACGCCGCCGACATCGACATCGTGCTGAAGCGGTCGACGGACGGCGGCCGCACCTGGGGTCCGCTCCAGGTCGTCAACGAGGGCGGCGGCGACACGCACGGCAACCCGGCGCCGATCGTGGACCGCGAGACCGGCCGCATCCTGCTGGCGGAGACGTACAACACGGGGCGTACGGACAGCGGCAGTTGCTCGGTGCCATGTGATCGCACACCGCATCTGCAGTACAGCGACGACGACGGCCGGACCTGGTCCCGGCCACGCGATCTGAGCGGCTCGATACTGCCCCCGAACTGGAACTCCTGGTACGCCACCGGCCCCGTGCACGGTATCCAGCTCACCAAGGGCAAGCACGCCGGGCGTCTGGTCTTCGGCGTCAACACCGAGACCTGGGACGGCAGTCGGGTCACCGCCAACCACGCCGCCCTCATCGTCAGCGACGACGGCGGTGACAACTGGCGGATCGGCGCGACCGACTCCTGGCCCATCTCCGCCGCCGACGGCACCTTCCGGCAGAAGCCGTCCGAGGTGACCCTCACCGAGCGCGCGGACGGCACGATCCTCATCAGCGGCCGGGAGCAGGACGGCACCGACCTCGGGCACCGCGCGCAGACGTACAGCAGCGACGGCGGCGACAGCTTCACCGGGCCCTTCCGCGACCTTCCGGACCTCTACACGCCCCAGGTGCAGGGCGCCACGCTCCGCCTGGGCGACCGCATCCTGCTGTCCGCCCCGGGCGACCCGGACCGGCGCCGGACGATGATGATCCGCAGCTCCTACGACGGCGGCGCCGGCTGGGACAGCGTGGACCGCGGCAAGGTCGTCACCACCGACTGGTCCGGCTACTCCGACATGGTGGACATCGACGCGTCCACGGTGGGCCTGATGTACGAGGGCGGTGCGGTCGACGCGCGGGACGAGATCCGCTTCGCGCGGTTCAACGAGGACTGGCTCGGGCCTCGGCGCGGCCCGGACCCGACCACCCCCGACCTCGCCATCGGCGCACCCCGCGCGACCGTGCTCGGCGGCCCCGAGGTGACGGACGGCGTGCTCGGCAACGCCCTGCAGTTCGACGGGGACGACGACGCCGTACGCCTGCCGTATCGGACGAGTCTGCCGCTCGGGACCCGTGAGTTCACGGTGTCGCTGTTCTTCCGGTACTCCGCCACCAGCGGTGAGCAGCCGTTCCTGTGGATGGGCGGGATCGGCGCCAGTCAGCCCCAGGTCTGGCTGCGCGGCGAGCCCGGCAACGACCGGGTGCGCGCCCTGATCACCACGCGGGAGGGGTTCGGGACGGTGCGCACCTCCTCCGTGTGGGCCGGCGGCGCCGCCAACGACGGCCAGTGGCATCACCTCGCCCTGCGGCGCGGCGGCGGGCGGCTGACGCTGTTCCTCGACGGACGGGCGATCAGCACCACGGACGTGCCCGGGTCGGTCAGCCGGAACTCACCGTTCGGCGTGCACATCGGGCAGCGCATGGACAGCCGGGCCTTTCTCACCGGCGCGATCGACGACGTACGCGTGTGGAACCGGGCGCTCGGCGACGAGGAGCTCAGCGCCGCGGCGCTGCGGGCCACCCCCCGCGAGAAGGTGAACACCCGCGACACCGTCCTGTGGCTGCCCATGGACCAAGTGGGCTGAGGCCACTAACGTCCCGGGCGTGCCCGACGACGCACGAGCACGGCAGCGCACGGGAACCGGCCTGGGACTTCTGCTGGCCCTGGTTCTCGCGGCCGTGCTGCTCACCGCCCTCCCGGACGACGGCGAACGGGAGGGCGGTGACGCGTGCGTGCCTCGTTCGGTGGCGTCCTGGTCGGCGGACAAGGACCTCACGGGCGAGTTCGCCCGCTACGGCGACGATCCCTCCCGTGCGGACGACTGGACCGGCGGTGACGGTACGCACTCGGTGCGGCTGCCGGACGGCCGGGTGCTGTGGCTGTTCTCGGACACCTATCTGGGCCGGGTGCACGCCCCGCCCAACCCGTTCGGCGAGTCCTACACCTGGCGGGAGGCGTCCGCCCCGCTGGTGCGCAACTCGGCGGTCGTCATGCGTGACGGCCGCCTGGAGCGCACCCTGTCCACCCCGCTCTTCCCGGACCCCGCCCCGAACCAGTGGCGCTGGCCGGTCGCGGCCCGCGTCGAGCCCCGTTCCCCCGGTTCGTCGCAGCAGGTGCTGCGGGTGCTGCTGTGGGTGCGCACGGCCGGGCAGGCGCCCTGGATCTACGGGGTGCCGACCGCGACCGAGGTCGCCACGCTCTCGCTGCCCGATCTGCGGGTCGAGTCGGTGGTGAAGGTCCTCGACCAGCAGCTGGTGCCGGACGCGTCCCGGCGGGTGCTGTTCGGGACGACGCTGGTCGAGGAGGACGGCTGGACGTACGTCTTCGGCGGCGACGACGGCCAGGCGGCCTCCCGGCCGGTCTCGCACGCGTACGTCGCGCGCGTGCCGGAGGGCCGGCTCGCCGAGCCGGGCGCCTGGCAGTACTGGAACGGGTCGGAGTGGGGGAAGGCCGGAGCCCGGCTGCCCCCGGTGCTGGGGGACGGACAGCGCACGGGGGTGGGCAGCGCCTTCTCGGTGGCGCGGGTGCGCGGGACGTACGTGCTGTTCACGATGGCCGCCGGCAGCAGCGGGCTGACGACCGTGACCTCGTACTGGGCCTGCTCCCCCGCCGGCCCGTGGCACGGGCCGGCCAAGGGCTTCAGCCCGTCGCTGCCGGCGGGCGGCCAGGTCGCCGCCTACAACCCTCAGGTGCACCCCGAGCTGAGCGGCGACGGGCGCCTGGTGCTCAGCTACGACGTCAACTGGCTGGACACCGGCGATGCGGCGGCGCAGCTCAGCCGGAACGTGTCCCTGTACCGACCGCGGTTCGTGACGCTGCGGGCGGCGCCGACACGTTGACCGTCTCCTGGGCGTCGTGGGCGCGGCGCCTGGCGATGACCGCGCACACCATGAGCTGCATCTGGTGGAAGAGCATCAGCGGCAGCACGGCCAGTGAGGCGTGCGCGCCGAACAGGACGCTCGCCATGGGCAGCCCGGCGGCGAGGGACTTCTTCGAGCCGGCGAACTGGATGGCGATGCGGTCCTCGCGGTTGAAGCGCAGCGCCTTGGCGCCGTACCAGGACAGGGCGAGCATCACGGCCAGCAGCACCGCCTCGACGGCGAGCAGGCCGCCCAGCCGGACCGGGCTCACCTGGTGCCAGATGCCCTGGACCATGCCCGCGCTGAACGCGGTGTAGACGACCAGCAGGATCGAGCCGCGGTCGACGAGCCCGAGGACCTTCTTGTGCCGGGCGACGAAACCGCCGATCCAGCGGCGCAGCACCTGCCCGGCGACGAACGGCACGAGCAGTTGCAGCACGATCTTGACGAGCGAGTCGGCGGAGAAGCCGCCCGCGCTGCCGCCGAGCACGGCCGCCGCGAGCAGCGGGGTGATGACGATGCCGACCAGGGAGGAGAAGGAGCCCGCGCAGATCGCGGCGGGCACGTTGCCGCGGGCCATCGAGGTGAAGGCGATCGACGACTGGATGGTCGACGGGACGAGGGTGAGGAACAGCAGGCCCTGGTAGAGCGGGTGGGTCAGGATCACCGGGACGAGGCCGCGCGCCGCCAGGCCCAGCAGCGGGAAGGCGACGAAGGTGCAGACCAGGACGGTGACATGGAGCCGCCAGTGCTTCAGTCCGTCCAGTGCGTCACGGGTGGACAGCCGGGCGCCGTAGAGGAAGAAGAGGAAGGCGATCGCGGCCGTGGAGGCACCGGACGCCACGTCGGAGGCCGTCCCGCGCGCCGGGAACAGGGCCGCGAGGCCCACGGTCCCGAGCAGCAGCAGGATGTACGGGTCGATGGGCATCCAACGCGGCCATTGCAGGCGTTTCACTGTGCTCCACTACTTCGCTTGCTTCGCTGAACATCCGGGCTGATCTTCCGGTTGCGGACACGGACGTGCCCTCTCCATCGTCCTCCGGCGGTCCGCGATCGGGAATCCGGCATACCACTCTGACTGTCATCACGTTTCGCGATAACGGCGGGGTAGCCTGATCGACGTGTACGACCCCTCCCACCTCCGTACGTTCCTGGCGGTGGCCCAGACGCTGAGCTTCACACAGGCCGCCAGACGGCTCGGCCTGCGGCAGTCGACCGTCAGCCAGCACGTACGGCGACTGGAGGACGCGACCGGACGGCCGCTGTTCTCCCGGGACACCCACTCCGTGGAGCTCACCGAGGACGGCGAGGCGATGCTCGGCTTCGCCCGCCGGATCCTGGAGGTGCACGACCAGGCGGCGGCGTTCTTCACCGGCACCCGGCTGCGCGGCCGGCTCCGCTTCGGCGCGTCCGAGGACTTCGTCCTGACCCGGCTGCCGGAGATCCTGGAGGGCTTCCGCTACGACCATCCCGAGGTCGATCTGGAGCTGACGGTCGAGCTCTCGGGCACCCTGCACGAGCAGCTCGCCGCCGGAAAGCTGGACCTGGTGCTGGCCAAGCGGCGTCCGGAGGACCCTCGCGGGGAGCTGGTCTGGCACGACCGGCTGGTGTGGATCGGCGCGGAGCGGCTGCGCCTGGAGCCGGATCGTCCGGTGCCGTTGATCGTCTATCCGCCGCCGGGCATCACCAGGGCGCTGGCCCTGGAGGCGCTGGAGCGGCAGGGGCGCGAGTGGCGGATCGTGTGCACCAGCGGCAGCCTCAACGGGCTGATCGCCGCCGCGCGGGCCGGGCTCGGGGTGATGGCGCACTCGCGGGGGCTGATTCCGCCGGGGCTGCTGCGGGTGCCGGACCGGTCGGGGCTGCCGGAGCTGGGGCGGGTCGACTTCGTGCTGGTGCACGGGGGGCGGCGCACGGCCGCGCAGGGGGCGGCGGACGCGCTGGCGGCGACGATTCTGGCGGGCGGGGACCGGTTGCACCGGCGTCAGCCGTGAAGGAGACCGGAGTGACAGATTCAGCCACTTGGACGCTGACGGAAGAGGCGACGGCTCGGCGCGGTCGACATGATCGGCAGGGGCCGAACCGGGTCGTCGGGTGTACAGATTCGGTGGAGATTACGGGTCCGAAACTTACTCAACCGTCAGTTTTCTGTCCGACCCTTCCCCATGTGAGCGCATTTTGCTTCGCTGACCAGTGCATACCTGAGCACCAGTCCATTTTCGGCCCTCTCCCGTCCGAAAGGCGGGTGGGGTAGCTTTCACGGCGCTGTGCGGAGTGTCAGCCTAGGCATTCGGAGCGGGGAGCGGGGTTTGCGCGAGTTCACCAACCCTCCGTTGGCGTTGGCACCGCCGGTGGGCGGCCTGGCCGACGTCGTCTTCCAGCATGCCCAGGAGGACCCGTTGTACGTCGTCCTGGGCCGCAAGGACGAGGACGGGCACTGGCGGGACGTCACCGCCGCCGAGTTCCGTGACGAGGTCCTGGCCCTGGCCAAGGGCCTGCTGGCCCGGGGCATCCGGTTCGGCGACCGGGTCGCGATCATGTCCCGCACCCGGTACGAGTGGACGCTCTTCGACTTCGCCCTGTGGACGATCGGCGCTCAGGTCGTGCCGATCTACCCCACCTCGTCGGCCGAGCAGTGCTTCTGGACGCTGTACGACGCCGAGTGCTCGGCGGCCATCGTGGAGCACGAGGACCACGCGATGACCATCGCGACCGTCATCGACCGGCTGCCCCGGCTGCACCAGCTCTGGCAGCTCGACGCGAGTGCCGTACAGGAGCTTTACGACGCCGGCGCGCACCTCGACGACGAGGTGGTCCACCGGCACCGGCAGGCGGTCACGCCGGACTCGGTCGCGACGGTCATCTACACCTCGGGCACCACGGGGCGCCCCAAGGGCTGTGTGATCTCGCACGGCAACTTCATGTACGAGGCGGACACCGTCATCGAGCGCTGGGAGCCGGTGTTCCACTCCAAGAAGGGCGACGAGGCGGCGACCCTGCTGTTCCTGCCGCTCGCGCATGTCTTCGGGCGGATGGTGCAGGTCGCCGCGATCCGCGGCCGGGTCCGCTTCGGTCACCAGCCGCAGATGAACGCCGCCGCGCTGCTGCCGGATCTGGCCGCGTTCAAGCCGACGTTCTTCCTCGGGGTGCCGTACATCTTCGAGAAGGTCTTCAACGCCGCGCGCCGCAAGGCCGAGAAGGAGGGCAGGGCCGGGGCCTTCGAGAAGGCCGTCGAGGTCGCCGTGAAGTACGCGGACGCGATGGAGGCCAAGGCGTGGGGCATCGGCCCCGGCCCGTCGACGGGTCTGCGCATGCAGCACCAGCTCTTCGACAAGCTGGTCTACTCGAAGATGCGGGCGGCGATGGGCGGCCGCATCCGGCAGGCGATGACCGGCGGCTCGGCCATGGACCGGCGGCTCGGGCTGTTCTTCGCCGGCGCGGGCGTGCACATCTACGAGGGCTACGGCCTCACCGAGTCGACGGCGGCCGCGACCGCCAACCCGCCCTCGCGCACCCGCTACGGCACGGTCGGACAGCCCATCCCGGGCATGACCGTGCACATCGCGGACGACGGTGAGGTCTGGCTGCACGGCGCCAATGTCTTCCAGGGCTACCTCAACAACCCGAAGGCCACCGACCAGGCCCTGCACGACGGCTGGCTGGCCACCGGCGACCTGGGCTCCCTGGACGAGGACGGCTATCTGACCATCACCGGCCGCAAGAAGGAGATCCTGGTCACCTCGGGCGGCAAGAGCGTCTCGCCGGGCGTGCTGGAGGAGCGCGTCCGCGACCATCCCCTGGTCTCCCAGTGCATCGTCGTCGGCAACGACCGCCCGTACATCGCGGCCCTGGTCACGCTGGACCAGGAGGCCGTGGAGCACTGGCTGATGATGCGTGACAAGCCGCAGCTGACCCAGGCCCAGCTGGTGCGCGACGCGGACCTGGAGACCGAGGTGCGGCGGGCGGTCGTCGCCGCCAACACGCTGGTCTCCCAGGCCGAGTCGATCCGCACCTTCCGCATCCTCGCCCAGCCGTTCACCGAGGAGCACGGGCTGCTCACGCCGTCCCTGAAGCTGAAGCGCAAGGCGATCGAGAACGCGTACGCCAACGAGGTGGAGGCGCTGTACCGGGCGTGACGGCCGCGGATTTCACCGTCAGGAATGCAGAAGGCCTCGTGATCGTTGACGATATGAGTACCACCTGACGACAACCGTAAGGATCAAGAGCTCGTGAGCAGCAAGGTCCCCCCGATCATCCTCAACAACGGCGTCGAGATGCCCCAGCTGGGCTTCGGCGTCTGGCAGGTGCCGGACGACGAGGCGCAGCAGGCGGTCGGCACCGCGCTGGAGGCCGGGTACCGCAGCATCGACACAGCGGCGATCTACGGCAACGAGGAGGGCACCGGCAAGGCCATCGCCGCCTCCGGTCTCCCCCGCGAGGACATCTTCGTCACCACCAAGCTCTGGAACGGCGACCAGGGTTACGACGCGACGCTGCGCGCCTTCGACGCGTCGCTCGACAAGCTCGGCCTGGACTACGTCGACTTGTACCTCATCCACTGGCCGCTGCCGTCGCAGGGCAAGTACGTCGACACCTACAAGGCGTTCGAGAAGCTCCACTCCGACGGCCGGATCCGCGCGATCGGCGTCTCGAACTTCCTCCCCGAGCACCTGGAGCACCTCATCGCCGAGACGTCGGTGATCCCGGCGGTCAACCAGATCGAGCTGCACCCGCACCTTCAGCAGCGCGCCTCCCGCGAGTTCCACGCCGAGCAGGGCATCGCCACCGAGGCCTGGTCGCCGCTCGGCTCCGGCAAGGGCCTGCTGGAGGTTCCGGCGATCGTCGCCATCGCCCAGAAGCACGGCCGCACCCCGGCCCAGATCGTGCTGCGCTGGCACCTCCAGCTCGGCAACGTCGTGATCCCGAAGTCCGTGACGCCGTCGCGGATCAAGGAGAACATCGAGGTCTTCGACTTCAGCCTGGACGACGAGGACCTGGCGGCGATCAGCGCGCTGAACGAGGACCGGCGGCTCGGCCCCGACCCGGCGACGTTCGGCGCCTGACGCCGACCCGGCCGCTTCGTTCCGCCCGCCGCTCGTACCGCTCGAGCGGCGGGCGGACGCGTCAGTCACCGCGCACGTCGGTGAAGACGACCTCGAACTCCTCCAGTCCGGTCACCGTGACATGCGCCTTGGCCGCGCCCTCGTGCCGGGCCGCCGCCTGACCCGCGCGCGAGGCCGCGAGCGACGCCTGATCGACGAAGATCGCCCCGACCAGCCCGCGGCCCCGCTCCCGGTCGACCAGCAGGGACGCCCTGGCGAACCCGGGGAGGGTGTCGAGCCTCGGCACCACCGTCGCCCGGAACGTGTCGGCGAGCAGATCGGTGTCCCTGGGATCGAACTCCAGCCTGCTGAGCCGCAGTCCGCCACCCGCCTGCGGCTGCCGTGCCTGGTGGAAGACCGGCGCCTCGTAGTTGTCGACCGCCAGCGTCCCCATGAACGGCTCCAGCATCGGCACCCGCCGTTCCCGCAGCACCTCGTCGCTGTTGTGCCGGGCCTGCTCCGTCTCCCACCAGCTCGCCGCGAGGAGTTTGCCGAGCGTCCGGTCCACGAAGACGCTCGCTCCGCGGTATCCGGGACGGTCCTCCAGCAGGTCCCGCCCCTCGGTGTTCATGGCCCTGATGGCCGTGTCGATCTTCGCGGGATCGCCGGTCGTGTAGATGGCGCGTACGAACATGACACCTCCCGGGAGTCCGGGCCGACATCCGAAATCTTCGGTACGCCCAGTGTTCTACCGGGGTGATAGCGCCGCAAACAGGGCGATCAGGAAACTTTCCTAATAGAAGGCCGCACGGAGGTCACTTCGGCCGGACCGCCGTGTACACCGTCTGCGCCGCCAGGACGAACAGGTCGGGGCGGTGGTGGACGCTCGCCTTGTCGTCCGGGTCGAGCAGGCGGTCCAGGGTCGCGCGGTCCTCGGCGTCGAGGCGTTCACCGACACCCTCGCGGGTGCGGGCGAGGGAGGCGGCGACGTAGGCGCGGGCGCGGTCCGTGGTGGGGGCCGGCAGGTCGAGGAGGAAGGTGCGGGTACCGGTGGGCCTGAGGCCGGCGGCGGTCAGCAGCGCGGGCCAGTCCTCGGTCTCGGCGACGGAGCCGGGCAGCTCGGCCCGCATCTGCGCGAACCACTCCGCCTCCAGCACATCGAGCCGCGCCTGCAGCCCGGGCCGCCCGAACCCGATGTCCCGCGGCAGGAACCGCGCGGGCAGCCCGCCCTCCTGCAGGGCCAGTGTGCCGCCGTACCCGAGACGGTCCGCGAACGCGGCGAGGGCGGCGCGCTGGTCGCCCAGGTGGTGCAGGCTGCGGCTGGCCCACAGCAGATCGGCGGGGTAGTCCAAGTCGTCGAGGACGTCCGGGAGTTCACCGGCGAGGGTGCCGAAGCGGTCGGCGACACCGAGCCGCTCGGCACGCGCCCGGGCCCGCTCCAGAAGGGGTTCGGATCCGTCGACGGCGACGATACGGGCCCCGGGGAAGGTGTCGGCGAGCAGACAGGCGACGACCCCCGGCCCGCTTCCGGCGTCGACGACCAGCCCCGGCTCGGTCTGCCGTTTGGCGAGCCAGGCCATGGCGTGCTCGTACAGGGGCGTGAACAGCTCCGCCTGCGCCTCGAGGAGCGGCGCCATCTCGCCCCAGTCGATGTCGGCGTGGTCGTGGTGGTGACCGGTGTGGTGGTGTCCGGCGTGGTCGTCGTGGTGATGGTGCGCCATGCTCGTCAGCCTCTCCCTCGGGTGAGGCCAGCGTGCGCCGACGCACCGTCGCGGGGCCACTGTCGTTGCCGTAACGGCAAAAGCACGGCAAAAAATCGGATGCGGCCCACGGGTCCGGTCACCCACGATGGCCCGATGGACGACGAGATGGTGGAGCGCTTCCTCGAGGACGGGTTCGTGAAGATCGAGGGCGCCTTTCCGCCGCGTGTCGCCGAGCACTGCGCGCGGCTGCTGTGGCGGGAGACCGGGTACGACCCGCAGGACCCGGGCACCTGGAAGGAGCCCGTGCACTGGGTGTACGACATGGCGCAGGGCCCCTTCGCGGCCGCCGTCAACACGCCCGTCCTGCACGAGGCCTTCGATGTGCTGGTGGGTGAGGACCGCTGGCAGTCGCGGTACTCGCTGGGCAGCTTCCCGCTGCGGTTCCCGCACGAGGAGGAACCGGACGACGCGGGCTGGCACATCGAGGCGAGCTACGTTCCCGAAGGCGCCGAGCACCCGCATACGAACCTGCGCTCCAAGGACCGCGCGCTGCTCATGCTGTTCCTGTTCAGCGAGGTCACCGAGGCCGACGCCCCGACCCGCGTCCGGGTCGGCTCGCATCTCGACGTACCGCCGGTCCTGGCACCGTACGGCGAGATGGGCGCCTCCTTCCTGGAGCTGGGCCCGAAGGTCGCCGCGGCCTCCGCGCACCGCCCGCTGGCCCACGCCACCGGCCGCCCCGGCGACGTCTACCTCTGCCATCCCTTCCTGGTCCACGCCGCCCAGCCGAACCACGGCACACGCCCGCGCTTCATGGCCCAGCCGCCGCTGCACACGTCGGTGCCGCTGGAGCTGGAGCGGGCGGACGGCGACTACTCGGCAGTGGAGTTCGCGATCCGCCGGGGCCTGGCCCGGGAGGAGGGCTAGGCCCCGGCGGGGCGGGTCGGGCGGCTAGGACAGCGGCGGGTACGCGTTCTGCATCAGCTGCTGGAACTGCGCCGAGAACCAGTGCCCGGAGATGGGTGCGTTCGGCAGGGCGCCGGACATGTTGTTGCCGTTGCGCGGGTTGCCCTCGTACGTCGGGTCGCACATGCGGTCGAAGCCCTTGCCCTCGTCGTTCGGGATCTCCTGGCTGGAACCGTCGGACTCACCCGGCGGCTTCATCCAGACGTACGCGTCGATCCCGGTCGCCGGGTTGGCCTGCGGGCGCTCGCCGAGGCCGGCTCCGGACTGGTTGCACCAGTTGCCGACGTGGATGCGGCGGTCGTAGCGGCCGCCGTCGACATAGGCGTCGACGTCCGTCGTCGGGCCCGGTCCGGCGGGACGCGCGCTGCCGCCCCAGCCGTTGCGGGAGGTGTCGATGAGCATGCCGATACCGGAGTTGAAGCCGGTCGTGACGAGCTGGTTGCGGAAGCCCTGCGCGAAGGACAGCTCGTCGACGTAGCGGTTCCAGTCGACCCACTTCGACTCACGGACCGACTTGCCGCCGGCGGAGTCGTTGATGGTGAAGTTGTTCTCCTTCAGGGCGCTGTAGTTGGCCGTGTTGGTGATGAAGCCGTGCACGTCGTTCACGGTGGCGCCCTCGGAGGTGGCGGCCTCCTTCATCACGGCGGCGCTGGGGGCGAAGTTGTCGTCCCAGCCGATCCAGCCGTGGTGCCCGGCGTCGATGTAGTTGTAGACGTTGGCCACGTCACCGAGCTTGTTCAGGGCGTAGCCGACGCCCTTCTGGTAGTTGCCGTTGGCCTTCATCACATCGCACTCCGGGGTGGCCGTGGGACGGCTTCCGGTGTTGGTGACCAGGTTCGGCAGCGAGTCGATCTCGATCGTGGTGACGATCCGCAGCGCGGCGTACTTCGGGTCGGCGAGGATCGCGGCGATCGGGTCGATGTACTCGGTCTTGTACCGGCCGAGTTCCGTGGGGCCGAGCTCGCCGTTGGAGGCGAGGGCGGAGCAGTCGCGGCCCGGCAGGTTGTAGATGACCAGTTGGACGACGAGTTCGTCGGAGCCCTTCTGTTCCAGGGCCTTGTCGAGGTGGGCGCGCAGACCCATCTTGCCGCCCGCGCCGTTGATGGCGGCGATGCGGTCGAGCCAGACGCCGGTGGGCTGGTTGGCGATGCGGCTGCCACCCGGCTCGGCCGCCGCCGCGGCTTGCCACTCGGGGTTCACGTACACCTTGGCGCCGGAGTACGGGTTGTCGACCTTGGGGCCGGTCGGGTCGGGGTCCGGCGGATCCGTGGGACCGCCGCCGCCGTCGTCGACGTTGCAGGTCACGCCGTCGAGGGTGAAGGTGGCGGGGACGGCGTTGCCGCCGCTGTAGGAGCCCTGGAAGCCGAAGCTGACCGAACCGCCCGTCGACAGCGTCCCGTTGTAGGTCTCGTTGGTGGCCGTGACGTCGGCGCCGCTCTGGCTGATCCGCGCGTTCCAGCCGCTGGTGACCTTCTGGTTTCCGGCGTACGACCACTTCACCGACCAGTTCGACTTGGCGGCGCCCTGGTTGGTGACCGTGACGGCCGCGGTGAAGCCGGTGTCCCACTGGTTCTGCACCGTGTAGTCGACGGTGCAGGGCACGGCGGCCGTGCCGATTCCGCCGGGGTCCGCGGCGAGCGCGGTCCCCGAGGCCCCGGCGACCAGGGCCAGGGCGGCGAGCATCGCTGTTCTGGTACGACTCATGAGTGCGGGTTTCCTTCTCGGTTGCGGGTGTTGTCCGTCGAGTGAGCGCGGGTGATCGCGCAGCCCGATGCCCTGCGACGCGGGGGTTCCGTCGCAGTCGGAGATCAGGGATGACCCAAAGGAGCAGTCGTCGAACCACTTCGTGACCGGAGCGGGCGTGGAGTGCCAGCAGCTCTCGGCGAGGGCGACCGTGCGGTGACGGCTATAAGTACTGAACGCGGGGGGTGTCGCATGAGCGACTCCTTGCAGATCAGCGCGCCGGGACGGACGCGTCGACTGATGGAATCGCTCCCACTGGTGCCATTGAAGCTAGCGCCAAGTGACGGTAAAGGACAGGGGAGTTACTGACTTTTGCTCAACTGAACTCATCGAATCTTTTCGACTCTTCAAGCACCTTGACCCCTTGCACCCCCGTCCCCACTATGGGAGCGCTCCCACTGGTTCAAGCCTTGACTTCTCCGAGCCGCAAGGAGGAACCAGCACGTGCATCCCCCACGCAAACGCAGAGCCGTACGACGGTTGTGGACGGCCGCCGTAGCGGCCCTGGCGCTCCCCTTGACGATGCTGAGCACGGGTTCGACACCCGCTCAGGCAGCGGCAGTTCAGTGCAGTGTCGATTACAAGACCAATGACTGGGGCTCCGGCTTCACCGCGGATCTGACGATCACCAACCGCGGCACGGATGTCATCGACGGCTGGACCCTGACGTACAGCTACACGGGCAACCAGAAGCTCGGCAACGGCTGGAACGGCACCTGGTCGCAGTCCGGCCAGGCGGTCACGGTCAAGGACGCCGGCCACAACGGCCGGATCGCCGCCGGAGCCGCGGTCAGCACCGGTGCGCAGTTCACCTACAGCGGCAGCAACGCCGCCCCCACGAACTTCGCCATCAACGGTACGAGTTGCACCGGCGCCCACCAACCCCCCATCACCGTGCTGACCAGCCCGGCGGCGGGTGCCGTCTACTCACAGGGCGACGCCGTCCCGCTCGCGGCCACCGCCGCGGCCGCGGACGACGCGACGATCAGCAAGGTCGAGTTCTACGACGACACCACGCTGCTGGGCACGGACACGACGGCGCCGTACTCGCTCTCGGTCTCCAGCTTGACCGTGGGCAGCCATTCACTGCTGGCGAAGGCGTACGACAGCCTGGGCGCGTCCGCGGAGTCCACGCCGGTCGGCATCACGGTCGCCTCGGGTCCCGCCGTGGTCGCGACGCCGGCCCAACTCCCGGTCCAGCAGGGCAGGACGGCGACATACGACGTCAAGCTGTCGACCCAGCCGTCGGCCGGCGTCACCGTCACCACCGCCCGCGCAAGCGGCAACCCGGGCCTGTCGGTGACCGGCGGCGCCTCGCTCACCTTCACGCCCTCGAACTGGAACACCGCGCAGAAGGTGACCCTCACGGCCGACGCCTCCGGCACCGGTTCGGCGACCTTCGAGTCGACGGCCACCGGGCACGCGAAAGCCACGGTCACCGCCACCCAGATCGCGGCGACGAAGGCGTACGACGCCCGCTTCCTGGAGCTGTACGGCAAGATCACCAACCCGGCGAACGGCTACTTCTCGCCCGAGGGCATTCCCTACCACTCGGTCGAGACACTGATCGTCGAGGCACCGGACCACGGCCACGAGACCACGTCGGAGGCCTACAGCTACCTTCTCTGGTTGCAGGCGATGTACGGCAAGGTCACGGGCGACTGGTCCAAGTTCAACGGCGCCTGGGAGATCATGGAGAAGTACATGATCCCGACCCATGCCGACCAGCCGACGAACTCCTTCTACAACGCCTCGAAGCCGGCTACGTACGCACCTGAGCTGGACACCCCGAACGAGTACCCGGCGAAGCTGGACACCGGGGTCCCGGTCGGCTCGGACCCGATCGCCGGCGAGCTGAAGAGCGCGTACGGCACCGACGACGTCTACGGCATGCACTGGCTGCAGGACGTCGACAACACCTACGGCTACGGCAACTCGCCCGGCAAGTGCGAGGCCGGGCCGAGCGACACCGGGCCGTCGTACATCAACACCTTCCAGCGCGGTGCGCAGGAGTCGGTGTGGGAGACGGTGCCGCAGCCGACCTGCGACCAGTTCAAGTACGGCGGCACGAACGGGTACCTGGACCTGTTCACCGGTGACGCCTCCTACGCCAAGCAGTGGAAGTTCACCAACGCCCCGGACGCCGACGCCCGAGCGGTGCAGGCCGCGTACTGGGCCGACAAGTGGGCCGACGAGCAGGGCAAGGGCGGCGAGATCTCCGCGACCGTGGCCAAGGCCGCGAAGATGGGCGACTACCTGCGCTACGCGATGTACGACAAGTACTTCAAGAAGGTCGGCAACTGCGTGGGCGCCTCGTCCTGCCCGGCGGGCACCGGCAAGGACGCCTCGCACTATCTGCTGTCCTGGTACTACGCCTGGGGCGGAGCCACCGACACCTCGGCGGGCTGGGCCTGGCGCATCGGCTCCAGCCATGCGCACGGCGGCTACCAGAACCCGATGGCGGCCTATGCGCTGAGCTCGTACGCCGATCTGAAGCCCAAGTCGGCGACGGGACAGGCGGACTGGGCCAAGTCCCTCGACCGGCAGATCGAGTTCTACCGCTGGCTGCAGTCCAGCGAGGGCGCGATCGCGGGCGGCGCGACCAACAGCTGGGCGGGCCGGTACGCGACGCCGCCCGCCGGCAAGTCGACCTTCTACGGCATGTACTACGACCAGCAGCCCGTCTACCACGACCCGCCGTCCAACCAGTGGTTCGGCTTCCAGGCGTGGTCGATGGAGCGGGTCGCCGAGTACTACCAGCAGACGGGGAACGCCGCCGCGAAGGCCGTCCTCGACAAGTGGGTCGACTGGGCGCTGTCCGAGACGACCGTCAACCCGGACGGCACGTACCGGATCCCGTCGACGCTCCAGTGGTCGGGGCAGCCCGACACCTGGAACCCGTCAAGTCCGAGTGCGAACAACGGACTTCATGTCTCCGTCGCCGACTACACCAATGACGTCGGCGTGGCGGCCGCGTACGCCAAGACCCTGACGTACTACGCGGACCGCTCCGGGGACACGGAGGCCGCCGCCACGGCCAAGGCGCTCCTCGACGGCATGTGGGACAACCACCAGGACGACCTGGGCATCGCCGTCCCGGAGAACCGCGCCGACTACAACCGCTTCGACGACGCGATCTACATCCCGTCCGGCTGGACCGGCACCATGCCGAACGGTGACGCGATCAACTCGTCGTCGACCTTCGACTCGATCCGTTCGTTCTACGAGGACGATCCGGCCTGGTCGAAGATCGAGGCGTATCTCGCGGGCGGCGCGGTGCCGTCGTTCACGTATCACCGGTTCTGGGCCCAGGCGGACATCGCGTTGGCCATGGGCTCGTACGCGGAGCTTCTCGAATAACCGTCCCCGCCAGGAGCTCCGCGGGAGGAGCCGGGTTCGACTGCGGGTCCGCCGTGGCTGGTCGCGCAGTTCCCCGCGCCCCTCGGGGCGTCACCGCCCCGTTGCCCGGGCGGTCCCCAGCCTCACCGGGGACCGCCCGGTCATCTCCGTCCTCGATAGAAAGCGCTTGCCCCAAGGAGAGGACCCCACCGTGCGAAGAACACGCATCCTCACCGCCGCGCTGGCCCTCGCGGCCGGACTGCTCGCGGGCACCCCACCCGCACTCGCCGCCCCTGCCGCCAAGGGCGTGTCGATCAGCGCCGACACCTACACCTGGAAGAACGCCCGCATCGACGGCGGCGGCTTCGTCCCCGGCATCGTCTTCAACCGCACCGAGAAGAACCTCGCCTACGCCCGCACCGACATCGGCGGCGCCTACCGCTGGCAGGAGTCGACGAAGACCTGGACGCCGCTGCTGGACTCGGTGGGCTGGGACGACTGGGGGCACACGGGCGTGGTGAGCCTGGCCTCGGACTCCGTGGACCCGGACAAGGTGTACGCCGCGGTCGGCACGTACACCAACAGCTGGGACCCGAAGAACGGCGCGGTGATGCGCTCCTCCGACCGGGGCGCGAGCTGGGAGAAGGCGGACCTGCCGTTCAAGCTGGGCGGCAACATGCCCGGCCGCGGCATGGGTGAGCGGCTGGCGGTCGACCCGAACAGGAACAGCGTGCTGTACCTGGGCGCGCCCAGCGGCAAGGGGCTGTGGCGGTCGACCGACTCCGGGGCGACCTGGTCGCAGGTGGCGAACTTCCCCAACGTCGGCAACTACGTGCAGGACCCGAGCGACTCCAGCGGATACGCCAGCGACAACCAGGGCATCGTCTGGGTCACCTTCGACGAGTCCACGGGGACGTCCGGGAACGCGACCAGGACCGTCTATGTCGGGGTCGCCGACAAGGACAACGCCGTGTACCGGTCGACGGACGCGGGCGCGACCTGGTCGCGGGTCGCCGGGCAGCCGACGGGACACCTGGCGCACAAGGGGGTCCTGGACGCGGCGAACGGCTACCTCTATCTCGCCTACAGCGACAAGGGCGGCCCGTACGACGGCGGCAAGGGCCGGCTGTGGCGGTACGCGACGGCGACCGGCACCTGGACCGACATCAGCCCGGTCGCCGAGGCCGACACCTACTACGGCTTCTCCGGGCTGACCGTGGACCGGCGGCGGCCGGGCACGGTGATGGCGACGGCGTACAGCTCCTGGTGGCCGGACACCCAGATCTTCCGCTCCACGGACAGCGGCGGGACATGGACGAAGGCGTGGGACTACACGTCGTATCCCAACCGCGAGAACCGCTACACGATGGACGTCTCGTCCTCGCCGTGGCTGACGTGGGGCGCGAACCCGTCGCCGCCCGAGCAGACGCCGAAGCTGGGCTGGATGACGGAGGCGCTGGAGATCGACCCGTTCGACTCCGACCGGATGATGTACGGCACGGGCGCGACCATCTACGGCACCGAGAACCTCACGAACTGGGACAGCGGAAGCAAGTTCGCCATCAAGCCGATGGTGCGAGGTCTGGAGGAGACGGCGGTCAACGACCTCGCCTCTCCCCCGTCGGGCGCGCCGCTGCTGAGCGCCCTCGGCGACATCGGCGGCTTCCGGCACACGGACCTCACCAAGGTGCCGTCGATGATGTTCACCCAGCCGAACTTCACCACGACGACGAGTCTGGACTTCGCCGAGGCCAATCCCGGCACCGTGGTGCGGGTCGGCAATCTGGACTCCGGCCCGCACATCGCGTTCTCGACGGACAACGGCGCCAACTGGTTCGCCGGGAGCGACCCTTCGGGCGTCAGCGGCGGCGGCACGGTCGCGGCGGCGGCGGACGGCAGCCGGTTCGTGTGGAGCCCCGACGGTACGGGCGTGCGGTACACGACGGGCTTCGGCACCTCCTGGGCTGCCTCCAGCGGGATCCCGGCCGGGGCGGTCGTGGAGTCCGACCGGGTGGACCCGCAGGTCTTCTACGGCTTCAAGTCCGGGAAGTTCTACGTCAGTTCGGACGGCGGCGCGACCTTCACCGCGTCCTCGGCGTCCGGGTTGCCGAGTGGGGACAGCGTCCGCTTCAAGGCGCTGCCCGGGGCGAAGGGGGACGTGTGGCTGGCGGGCGGTGCGCCGGACGGCGCGTACGGCCTGTGGCACTCCACGGACGGCGGCGCGACCTTCACCAAGCTCTCCAACGTCGAGCAGGCCGACACGATCGGCTTCGGCAAGGCGGCGACGGGAGCGTCGTACCAGACGCTGTACACCAGCGCGAAGATCGGTGGCGTACGCGGCATCTTCCGGTCGACGGACAAGGGCGCGACCTGGACCCGCATCAACGACGACGCCCACCAGTGGGGTTGGACGGGGGCCGCGATCACCGGCGACCCGCGGGTGTACGGGAGGGTGTACGTGTCCACGAACGGCCGCGGGGTCGTCTACGGCGACACGTCGGACGCGGGCGGCGGTGGCGGCACCGACCCCACGCCCACGCCGACCGGCGGCTGTGCGGTGACGTACAAGGTGACCAACCAGTGGTCGGGCGGCTTCCAGGCGGATGTGCAGCTGTCCAACACGGGCTCGAGTGCCTGGAGCGGCTGGTCGCTCGGCTGGTCCTTCGCGGACGGTCAGCGGATCACTCAGGCGTGGAACGCCGAGTACACGCAGTCGGGTTCGGCGGTGACCGCGAGGAACGTCGGCTGGAACGGCGACGTGGCGGCCGGTGCGTCCGTGAGTTTCGGGTTCACGGGCGACTGGTCCGGGGCGAACGCGAAACCGACCGCGTTCAGGCTGGGTGAGCGGACCTGCGCGGTGAGTTGAGCGGACCCGAGGGTGCGTGCCGGCGCCGGCACGCACCCTCGGTGTTCTCCTGCACGATCTCGTCGGGCTCGGCCTTCAGCCGTTCACGGTGTGTAGACCGTGGGGCGCGGTGCCGTCGGCATGCCGTTGCCGAGGAAGAAGCTCGGGTGCGGCGGCTGATTATATGCGGTGTTCTGCCACGCGATGCCCGTGCGGTACATCGTGTCGTGCAGCAGGGTCGTGATCTTCGTGTTCGTCTCGTACGGCGTCGAGTAGATCCGTAGCGCCCTGTTGTCGCTGGTTCGCCAGACGACCTCCTCACGCCAGTCGCCGAGGACGTCGCCGGACAGCACGGGCGTGGCCTTCGTGCCGTTGTTGGAGGAGACACCGGATCCGGTCAGCAGTCGGGTGTCGGACGACGTGCCGTACTTGTCGATGCGGGTGCCGTCGAGGAGTTCGCGGACCGGGTCGCCGTCCCACCAGGACAGGAAGTTGACGGAGGACGGCTCGCGGCCCTTGGTGGCGCCGGCCTCGTCGCGGATCGAGGAGTCGGAGGCGGACCAGACCTCGGCGCCGTCATTGCCGGCCCAGATGTCCCCGGCGACCCCGCGGCCGTTGTCGCAGCAGGCGGCGAGCTTCCAGTTGACCGTGCCGTTGGCCGGGTTGACGTACAGCTCGGCGGGCTGGCTCGTCGACTCGGAGACCTTGAAGTACTCCAGGCCCGCTCGGGAAGGGTCGAGGTCGCCGAGGTGCTGGGCGTCGCCGTGGCCGGTCCTCGTGGTCCACAAGCCCCGGCCGTTGTCGTCCACGGCCATCGCGCCGTACACGATCTCGTCCTTGCCGTCGCCGTCGACGTCCCCGACGGAGAGGCTGTGCGAGCCCTGGCCGTCGAAGCCCTTGCCGGCGTTGGTGGAGGAGTTGGTGTCGAAGGTCCAGCGGCGGGTGAAGGCGCCGTCTCGCCAGTCCCAGGCCGCGATGACCGAACGGGTGTAGTAGCCGCGGGCCATGATGAGGGAGGGGCGGGAGCCGTCCAAGTAGGCGGTGCCGGCGAGGAACCGGTCGACGCGGTTGCCGTAGGAGTCGCCCCAGGACGACACGTTGCCGCGGGCCGGCACGTAGTCGACCGTCCCCATCGCCTTGCCGGTCTGGCCGTTGAACATGGTCAGGTACTCGGGACCGGACAGGATGTAGCCGGACGAGTTGCGGTGGTCGGCCGAGGAGCTGCCGATCACCGCGCCGGTGCCGTCCCGCGTGCCGTCGGCCGTCTTCATGGCGACCTCGGCCTTGCCGTCGCCGTCGTAGTCGTACACCTGGAACTGTGTGTAGTGCGCGCCGGAGCGGATGTTGCGGCCCAGGTCGACGCGCCACAGCCGGGTGCCGTCGAGCTTGATGCCGTCGATGATCGTGTTGCCGGTGTAGCCGGACTGGGAGTTGTCCTTGGCGTTGGTGGGATACCACTTCAGGACGATGTCGAGGGCCCCGTCGCCGTCGAGGTCGCCGATCGAGGCGTCGTTGGCCTCGTAGGTGTACGCCACTCCGTCCGGGGTCGTGCCGCCGGCCGGCGGGCTGATGGGGACGTCCTTGTAGCCCGTGCGGAACTGGACGGCGTGCACCGAGTCGCTCTGCTCGACGCCGCCCACGACCGCGCGGACGGTGTAGTCGGCGTGGGCGGGGGCGCCGGAGTGGAAGTAGTTGGTGGAGCCGGTGATCGGGGCCGAGTTGACCTTGGTGCCGGCCCGGTAGACGTTGAAGGAGACGTCGTCCGGGTCGGTTCCCAGCCAGCGCCAGGTCACCAGGTTGCCGCTGGAGGTGTGGACACTGACCACGCCCCGGTCGAGCGCCTCGACCTGGCGGGCGGTGGCCGCCCGCGCCGTGCCGGCGGTGTTGAGGGTGGTGAGTCCGGCCGCGATCAGGGCGGCCGTGGCGAGGGTCGCGGCGAGGGCGGCCCGGCGTCTGCGGTGCTTGCGCGGGTGCTGCACGAGACGTACCTCCTCGGGAGGACGGACGGGTTCCGTTCCCTCGGTCGCCGCTGTTCGTGCGCAAGTTGCCGCGTCTTTCGGCCAGTTCGGACCTGAGCGACCCCTCTCTCAAGTCCGGGACGGTTCAGTCGGGCTTCCGGAACGCCCGCAGGCTGAAGACCGGCTCGGGCCGGGGGCGGTCCTGGTCCGGGAGCTGCGCCAGGCGCGCGGCGAATCCGTCGGCGAGCGCGCCGCCGGGCGGCACGGTGACGAACCAGCCCCGGCGCAGGTCGGCCACCGTGCGGCGGGGGCTGCGGCCCTGGCCGCGCCCGGTGAAGCGGGCCTGCCCGGCGGGGACCAGACCGTGGGCGAGGGCGTACGACTCGACGAGGGCCGCCGCGTCCCGGGCCGGGCGGCGCGGGCGGGAGGCCATGACGGCGTCGATGTCGCTGCCCACGTTGTGCGCGGCGGCCTTGTCGACCGTGGTGACGTAGACCCCGCCGGGCCGCAGCACCCGGGCGCACTCGCCGACGATGGTGCGTACGTCCTCGGCGGTCTGCGCCAGGTGCAGCAGCCACACGCTGCTGACGGCGTCGAAGAGGCCGTCCCGCACGGGCAGCCGGCGGCTGTCGCCCAGCACGACCGCGCCGGGCATCCGGGCGGCCGCCTGCCGGGCCATCGCGGGCGCCAGGTCGACGCCGGTCACGGACAGGCCGCCGCGCCCGGCGGCGAACCGGCGCGTCACGATGCCGGTGCCGCAGGCGACGTCGAGCAGGCGCCGGGTCCCGTCCGGGAGGAGTCCCAGCACCGCTTCCGCGGCGGCGGCCGCCCTGGGCTCGCCGCCGCGCGAGGCGTCGTACCGCTCCGCTTCCTTGTCGTAGTCCAGCACCGGCATCACTGGGCCCCGTGGCCGGGGGCGAGGTCCTCGATCCTGCGGGCGAGGGCGAAGTCCCGCTCGGTGACGGCGCTCACGGTGTGCGTGTTCACGGTGAGGGACACCGTGTTGTAGCCCAGGGTGAGGTCGGAGTGGTGGTCGAGCTCCTCCTGGACCTGGGCGATGTGCACGACCATCGCCGTGGCCGCGAAGTGCGAGGGCAGCCGGTAGGAGCGGGCGATCCGGTCGCCGTCCCGCGACCAGCCCGGCAGCTCCGCGAGCCGGTCCTCGATCTCCTTCTGCGACAGCGGTTCGAGGGGCATGGCCTCGCTCCTTCCTGATCGGGAGGGTTCGTCTTCAGCCTGCCACAGCCAGGGCCTGTTCTGAGTTCCCCGTCGTCCACGCGCAGCGCGGGCGCAGCGGCGGAGTGGGGGTACCTCCCGCCCGAGCCGTGCGAAGCGCGGTTCGAGGGTGGGGGAGCGTGCCCTCGGCGTGCGGCGTCGCAGGTCATGTGGCGGAGCCACCTGTCCTGTGGCGCCGTGCGGCGAGGGTGCGTGCCGGGCGTCGGGGCGCAGGCGGGGAACTCAGAACAGGCCCTGGGGCGCGACGGTCCTGGTCAGACGCTTGCCCGCTGGTCAGCGGCGCACACGTGCGGCGGCGAGATCATCGCCGAGGGGATTATGGTCGTACTCATGACCACGGTCCCGTCCGGCGCCGCCCGGCCCGCCGCCATCCCCTCCGGCCAGGGCGTCGGCCCGTTGCTGCGGGCCTGGCGTGAGCAACGGCGGGTCAGCCAGTTGGAGTTGGCGCTGCGGGCGGACTCCTCGGCGCGGCACATCAGCTTCATCGAGACGGGCCGGTCCCGGCCGAGCGAGGAGATGGTGCTGCGGCTGGCCGAGCACCTTGAGGTGCCGGTGCGCGAGCGCAACGCGCTGCTGCTGGCCGCCGGCTACGCCCCGCGCTTCCCGGAGACCCCGCTGGACGACCCGGCGCTGGACGCGCTGCGCGCGGGCATGGAGCAGCTGATCCAGGGCTACGAGCCGTACCCGGCGTTCGTGGTGGACGCGATGTACCACGTGCAGGCGGCCAACCGCGGCATTCTGATGCTGCTCGACGACCTCCCCGAGCACCTCCTGCAACCCCCGCTCAACGCCATGCGCCTGACCCTGCACCCGGAGGGCCTCGCGCCGCGCATCCGCAACCTGCGTGAGTGGCGCGGCCATCTCCTCGCGCAGATGGAGCGGCAGATCGCCCTGCACCGCTCCGCACCGCTGCGCGCGCTGTACGAGGAGGTGGCGGCGTACCCGGTACCGGAGCAGCCGCCCGGCGCCGGGGAGCCGGCCGAGCCCGTGCCGCCCTTCGCGCTGCCGATGCGGATCGAGCACGACGGCCGCGTCCTGTCCTTCATCTCCTCCATCTCCACCTTCAACACCCCCATGGACGTGACCGTCGCCGAGCTGGCCATCGAGACGCTGCTCCCGGCCGACCCGGCGACGGTCAAGTACCTTCAGACGCTGCTGCCCTGACGTGACTTCAGGGCGGCGTACTGGAGCGCCGCGAACCCGGCGACGGTGAGCGCCTGCAGCACGGTCCACACCGCACCGGCCGTGGTCGGCGACAGCCACAGCGCGAGCGCGAGGAGGCTCAGCACGGCCCAGGCGAGGTTGGCCTCGACGACGGCACGCACCAGGGGGGCGGCGGGGCGGGCGCGGGAGGCGAGCAGTCCGACGGCGGCCGCGTACCCGGCGAGGAAGGCGCCGAGCGCGAGCAGCAGGGCCGAGTCGACGCCGAGGAACCGGCCGAGCGGCCCGGACGCGACGAGGTAGGCGAGTCCGTTCGCCCCGGTCACCACCGCGTCCAGGGCCAGGAAGCGGCGCAGCACGGTCTGCGGGTCGGAGGTCCGGGCGAGCGTGGCGAGCGAGGTGGCGGACATGGTGGATCACCCTCCGTCGAGGTCGAGGTCGAGGTCGAGGTCGAGTGGCGGTGGTGGGCCCGGGTCCCGGACCGGAGTGCGCCGGCCCGGAACCCGGTGACTCCACGGTGCCGCGTGGCGGCGGGCGGGTCGATTACGCCGGAGGTAATGGCGGAGGCAATGACGGCAGAGGCCTCGGGCCGGCTCCTTCGGCGGCACACACCCCTGTGAGCTCTCGCACCGGACATGGCAGACTGCACGGCGTACTTTCGGCGCGTAGGGGAGGCGTGGCGTGAGTGAGCGGCGACCCGCGCCCACTGTGGGCCAGGTGGTGCTGGGCAGACGCTTGCAGGAGCTGCGGGAGGCTGCCGGACTCGGGCGCGACGAGGCCGCGCGGGTCCTGCGGGTGGCCGCGGCGACCGTGCGGCGGATGGAGACGGCCGAGGTCGCCCTGAAGATCCCGTACGTGCAGGTGCTGCTCGAGACGTACGGCGTGCCGGAGGACGAGGCGGCGGCGTTCGTCTCGCTGGCCGAGGAGGCCAACCAGCCGGGCTGGTGGCAGCGGTTCCACGATGTGCTGCCGGACTGGTTCAGCCTGTATGTGAGCCTGGAGGGCGCCGCCCGGCTCATCCGGTCCTACGAGCCGCACTTCGTGCCCGGACTGCTCCAGACCGAGGAGTACGCCCGTGCCGTACTGCGGGCGGGCACGATCGGGCAGACGGGGCCGGAGAACATCGAGCGGCATGTGTCCCTGCGCATGGCGCGGCAGGAACTGCTGGAGCGCCCGGACCCGCCCCATCTGTGGGTGATCATGGACGAGACGGTGCTGCGGCGCCCGGTGAGCGGCCGGCCCGAGGTGATGCGCGACCAGGTGGACAGGCTGCTGGAGTTCGCCGAGCGCGACCGCGTCACCCTCCAGATCGCCGAGTTCGCCGCCGGCCCGCATCCGGGGACGTACGCGCCCTTCACGCTGTTCCGCTTCGCCGAGCCGGAGCTGCCCGACATGGTCTACACGGAGTACCTGAGCGGCGCCCTGTACCTGGACTCCCGCAAGGAGGTCGCCGCGCATCTGGAGGTCCTGGACCACATGTCGACGGGCGCCGCGTCGGCCGGGCGCACGAAGAAGATCCTGCGGGAGTTCCGCGAGGAGTTCTGAGACGTAAAGCCCGCGCAGGCCGACACCCCCCGAGGAGAGCACACCGTATGACCGGATCCGACGCCTCGCCCGCCCGCGTCGACACCAGCCGGCCGCATCCGGCCCGCGTCTACGACTGGTGGCTGGGCGGCAAGGACAACTACCCGGTGGACGAGGAGCTGGCCCGGAGGATCCTCGCCGTGGACGGCACGGTCCTGCGCGGGGCGCGGGCCAACCGCCGCTTCATGCACCGGGCCGTGCGCGCGGTCGCCGAGGCCGGCGTCCGTCAGTTCCTGGACATCGGCACGGGCATCCCCACCGAGCCCAATCTGCACCAGGTCGCGCAGGGTGTCGCGCCCGAGGCCAGGGTGGTGTACGCGGACAACGACCCGATCGTGCTGCGGCACGCGGAGGCGCTGCTGCGGGGATCCGCCGAGGGCGGCACCGACTACGTGCACGCCGACGTCCGTGACGTCGACGCCCTGCTGGGCCGGGCCGGGCAGTCCCTGGACTTCACCCGGCCGGTCGCGCTGTCGCTGGTCGCGCTGACCCACTACCTGGGTGCGGACCCCGACGGGGACGACGTGTACGGGCTCCTGGAGCGATACGTCGCCGCGCTCGCCCCGGGCAGCCATCTGATCCTGTCCCAGGTCACCCCCGACCTCAGCCCGGAGGCCATCGAGAACGCGGCGAACCACTTCCGGCGCGGCGGCACCCCCTTCTTCCCCCGTTCGCTGGCCGAGTTCTCGCGCTTCTTCGACGGCCTGGAGCTGCTCGGCCCCGGCGTGATCCCGGTCTACGGCTGGCGCCCGGAGCCGGAGGACGTGGCGGCCCAGGCCGAGGGCATCGTGCCCGTCTACGCGGGGGTCGCCCGCAAGCCCTGACCCGTACGGGTGCCGTGAACAGGTGCGCTGCCCTGCCCCGCCCTAGGTTCGGGACCAGGGCAAGCAAGGGAGCGCCTGTGACCGACACCCGGATACCGCCCACCCCGCCCGCCGAGCCGGGCGCGGCGCTGCTGAAGGCCGGCAGGTTCTTCCGGCCGGGCACGACCGCGCCAGATCTGCACAGCCTCCGGCTGACCGGCGGGCGGGAGGCGGACGCCTTCTACCGGGACCGCTGGAGCCACGACAAGGTCGTGACCTCCACGCACGGGGTGAACTGCACCGGCTCCTGCCGCTGGAACGTGTACGTCAAGGACGGCATCATCACCTGGGAGACCCAGCGAACGGACTATCCGAGCGTCGGGCCCGACCGCCCCGAGTACGAGCCCCGCGGCTGCCCGCGCGGCGCCGCCTTCTCCTGGTACACCTACTCCCCCACCCGGATCCGTCACCCGTACGTCCGCGGTGCGCTCCTGACGATGTACCGGGAGGCGAAGGAACGTCTGCGGGATCCCGTCCTCGCCTGGGCCGACATACAGGACGACCCCGAGCGCCGCCGTCGTTACCAGCGGGCGCGCGGCAAGGGCGGGCTGGTGCGGGCGAGTTGGGACGAGGCGGTCGAGATCGTCGCGGCGGCCCACGTCCACACCATCAAGACGTACGGCCCCGACCGCGTCGCCGGCTTCTCCCCCATCCCGGCGATGTCGATGGTGTCGCACGCGGCGGGCGCCCGCTTCCACTCCCTGATCGGCGCCCCGATGCTGTCGTTCTACGACTGGTACGCCGACCTGCCGGTGGCCTCTCCGCAGGTCTTCGGCGACCAGACCGACGTACCGGAGTCGGGCGACTGGTGGGACGCGGCGTATCTGATCATGTGGGGCTCGAACGTCCCGGTGACCCGCACTCCCGACGCGCACTGGATGGCGGAGGCCCGCTACCGGGGCCAGAAGGTCGTGGTCGTCGCCCCCGACTACGCCGACAACGCCAAGTTCGCCGACGAGTGGCTGCACCCGCACCCCGGCACGGACGGCGCGCTGGCCCTCGCCATGGGGCACGTCGTCCTCAAGGAGTTCTTCGTCGACCGCGAGACGCCGTTCTTCGCGGACTATGTACGCCGGTTCACCGACCTGCCCTTCCTGGTCACCTTGGAGGAGCGGGACGGCGCTCATGTCCCGGCCAAGTTCCTGCGCGCCTCGGATCTGGGCCAGGAGGGCGAGGGCGCCCAGTGGAAGACGGTCGTGCTGGACGAGGTCTCGGGCCGCGCGGTCGCCCCGAACGGCTCCCTGGGCTTTCGCTGGACCGAGTCGGGCAAGGGCCGCTGGAACCTCGAACTCGGCGACATACACCCGCGGTTGAGCCTGTACGGCAGTGAGGTCGCCGCCGGTGTCGAGGTGCTGCTGCCCCGCTTCGACACCGAGGGCGGGGCGCACGGGCAGGGACGCGGGGGCGTCGTACGGCGTGGTGTCCCGGCGACGAGGCTGGGCGGTGCCCACGGGCCGCTGGTGACGACCGTCTTCGACCTGCTGCTCGCCCAGTACGGGGTGGCGCGGCCGGGGCTGCCGGGCCGCTGGCCCGCCTCGTACGACGACGCCGACGCGCCCGGCACGCCCGCGTGGCAGGAGGCGCACACCTCCGTCCCGGCGGTCAAGTGCATACGCATCGCGAGGGAGTTCGCGCGGACGGCCGAGCGGTCGAAGGGCCGCTGCATGATCCTGATGGGCGCCGGAACCAACCACTGGTTCCACTCCGAGACGATCTACCGCTCCTTCCTCGCGCTGCTCCAGCTCACCGGCTGCCAGGGCCGCAACGGCGGCGGCTGGGCGCACTACGTGGGACAGGAGAAGTGCCGTCCGGTGACCGGCTGGGCGACGCTCGCCGCCGCGTCGGACTGGTCGCGGCCGCCGCGGCAGATGATCGGCACGGCGTACTGGTTCCTCAACACCGACCAGTGGCGCTACGACCGGTTCACGGCGGATGTGCTCGCCTCGCCGCTGGGTGCGGGGCGGCTGCGGGGGATGACGGGCGCGGACTGTCTCGCGCTGTCGGCGCGTGCGGGGTGGATGCCGTCGTATCCGACCTTCGACCGCAATCCGCTGGAGCTGGGCGAGGTGTTCGGTGACCAGGTGGCGCGGGTGGTGGCCGAACTGCGGGCGGGCACGCTGAAGTTCGCCTGCGAGGACCCGGACGCGCCGGAGAACTGGCCGCGGGTGCTGACGCTGTGGCGGGCCAATCTGCTGGGCTCGTCGGCGAAGGGCGCGGAGTACTTCACCCGGCATCTGCTGGGCACCGACTCCTCGCTCCGGGCGCAGGAGGCGCCGAACGACGTCCGGCCGCGGGAGGTGGTCTGGCGCGACGAGGCGCCCGAGGGCAAGCTCGATCTGCTGCTGTCGCTGGACTTCCGGCAGACGTCGTCCACGCTGCTGTCGGACGTCGTACTGCCCGCCGCCACCTGGTACGAGAAGCACGACCTGTCCAGCACGGACATGCATCCCTACGTGCACTCGTTCACCCCGGCCGTGGACCCGCCGTGGCAGGCGCGCACCGACTTCGACGCCTTCAAGGCGCTGGCCGAGCGGCTCAGTGAGCTCGCCGTCGGCCATCTGGGCGTGCGCAAGGACCTGGTGGCCACTCCGCTCCAGCACGACACCCCGGGCGAGCTCGCCCAGCCGGGCGGGGTCGTCCTGGACTGGCGGCGCGGGGAGTGCGATCCGGTGCCGGGGAAGACCATGCCGAACCTGACCGTCGTGGAGCGGGACTACACGGCGATCGGCGCCAAGTTCGCCGCGCTGGGGCCGCTGGTGGAGCAGCTCGGGCTGTCCGCGAAGGGCATCGTGCTGAGGCCGGACGCGGAGGTCGAGGAGCTGAGGCGGCTGAACGGCGTCACGGCCGACGGCCGGCCCGCCCTCGACACGGCCGTGAAGGCGGCGAACACCATCCTCGCCCTGTCCGCCACCACCAACGGCCGCCTCGCCACCCAGGGCTTCCGCACCCTTGGGGCCCGCACCGGGCAGGAGATGGCGCACCTGGCCGCCGAGCACGAGGGCAAGCGGGTCACGTACGCGGACGCGCAGGCCGCGCCCGTGCCGGTGATCACCTCGCCGGAGTGGTCGGGCAGCGAGTCGGGCGGGCGGCGCTACACCGCCTTCACCCTCAACACCGAGCACCTCAAGCCCTGGCACACCCTCACCGGCCGCCAGCACTTCTTCCTCGACCACGACTGGATCCACGAAGTGGGCGAGGCGCTCCCCGTCTACCGGCCGCCGCTGGACATGAACAAGCTGTTCGGCGAGCCACTCCTCGGCCCGGACGGCCAGCGGGAGGTGACGGTCCGCTTCCTCACCCCGCACAGCAAGTGGTCCATCCACTCCGAGTACCAGGACAACCTGTTCATGCTGGCCCTCTCCCGCGGCGGCCAGAACATCTGGATGTCCCCGCAGGACGCGGACGTCATCGGCGTCGCGGACGACGACTGGATCGAGGCGGTCAACCGCAACGGCGTGGTCGTCGCCCGGGCCGTCGTCTCGCACCGCATACCGCACGGCACCGTCTACATGCACCACGCGCAGGAACGCACGGTCGCCGTCCCCAGGACCGAGACCACCGGCCGGCGCGGCGGCATCCACAACTCGCTGACCCGGCTGCTCCTCAAGCCGTCCCACCTCGTCGGCGGCTACGCCCAGCTGTCCTGGGCGTTCAACTACCTGGGCCCGACGGGCAACCAGCGCGACGAGGTGACGGTGATCCGCCGCCGCAGCCAGGAGGTCGAGTACTGATGCGTCCGATGGCCCAGATCGCGATGGTGATGAACCTCGACAAGTGCATCGGCTGCCACACCTGCTCGGTCACCTGCAAGCAGGCGTGGACCAACCGGCGCGGCATGGAGTACGTCTGGTTCAACAACGTCGAGACCCGCCCCGGCCAGGGCTATCCGCGCCGCTACGAGGACCAGGAGCGCTGGCGCGGCGGCTGGGAGCTGAACCGGCGCGGCGCGCTGAAGCTGAAGGCGGGCGGCCGCTTCCGCAAGCTCGCCGGGATCTTCTCCAACCCCGAGCTGCCGGAGATCAAGGACTACTACGAGCCCTGGACCTACGACTACAAGAACCTCACCGACGCCCCGCTCGGGGACGACTTCCCGGTCGCCCGGCCGATCTCTCAGCTCGACGGCAAGCCGACGAAGATCGAGTGGTCCGCGAACTGGGACGACAACCTCGCGGGCGCTCCCGCTTACGGCGACCTCGACCCGATGGTGGAGCGGACGCGGACGCAGGCGTCGCAGAAGGTGCGGTTCGAGTTCGAGCAGAGCTTCATGTTCTATCTGCCGCGCATCTGCGAGCACTGCCTCAACCCGTCCTGTGTGGCGTCGTGCCCGTCGGGGGCGATGTACAAGCGGGCGGAGGACGGCATCGTCCTCGTCGACCAGGACCGGTGCCGGGGCTGGCGGATGTGCGTGACCGGATGCCCGTACAAGAAGGTGTACTTCAACCACCGCACCGGCAAGGCCGAGAAGTGCACGATGTGTTATCCGCGCGTCGAGGTCGGTCTGCCGACGGTCTGCTCGGAGACCTGCGTGGGCCGGCTGCGCTATCTCGGGGTGGTGCTGTACGACGCCGACCGGGTGACGGCGGCGGCCTCCGTGCCCCGTGAACGGGACCTGTACGAGGCGCAGTTGGACATCTTCCTCGACCCCGAGGACCAACAGGTGCGGCGGGCCTGCGAGGAGGCGGGGATCCCGTACGACTGGCTGGAGGCGGCCCGCCGCTCGCCCGTGCACACGCTGATCAGCAAGTACCGGGTGGCGCTTCCGCTGCATCCGGAGTACCGCACGATGCCGATGGTCTGGTACATCCCGCCGCTGTCCCCGGTGGTGGACGTGCTGGCGGAGACCGGGCACGACGGCGAGGACGCCCGGAACCTGTTCGGCGCGATCGACAGCCTGCGCATCCCGCTGGAGTACCTGGCGGAGATGTTCACGGCCGGGGCCGTCGGACCGGTGCGCGCCTCGCTGGAGAAGCTCGCCGCGATGCGCTCCCACATGCGGTCGATCAACCTCGGCGAGGAGCCGGATCCCTCGGTGCCGGACGCCGTGGGCATGCGGGCCCGGGAGCTCGAGGACATGTACCGGCTGCTGGCGGTCGCCAAGTACGAGGACCGGTACGTCATTCCGACGGCGGCCGTCGCCGACGCCCGGCGCCTGGAGGAGTCGGCGCTCCCCGAGGGGTGCAGCCTCGACTACGAGGGCGGGCCCGGGATGGGCGGCAGCGGCCCGTTCGGCCAGGACTCGGGCCGCAAGCTGCTGCCGCTGGTGTCGGTGGAGAACTTCCATGTGCTGCGCAGACGGCAGACCGCGGACACCTCCGACCCGGCCGCCGTGACCCATACCCCCGACGCAGAGGAGGCCTGATGCCCTCCTTCGAGGTGCTCTACCAGGCAGCCGCGCTCTGCCTGACCTACCCCGACGACGACTTCCACGCCCGGCTGCCCCTGCTGCGCGAGGCCGCCCCGCAGCTGCGGGAGTTCACCGACCACGCCGCGGTCACCCCGCCGGAGGAGCTGGCCGCGCACTACGTCGAGGTCTTCGACCTGAGGAACCGCCACAGCCTGTACCTGACGTGGTGGAGCGACGGCGACACCCGGCGGCGCGGCATGTCGCTGGTCCGCTTCAAGGAGCTCTACCGCGAACACGGCCTGGAGTTCGCCGGCGAGGAGCTGCCCGACTTCCTGCCCGCGGTACTGGAGTTCACGTCCCGCACCGGCAACACCGACCTGCTGCTGGAACACCAGGAGTGCCTGGAGCAGCTCCGCTCCCGGCTCACCGACTTCGGCACACCGTACGCGTCCGTCCTGGGCGCCGTGTGCGCCACCCTGCCGACCGCACGGACCGGGAAACGCCCATGACGACACTGCTCTGGGGAGTGCTGCCCTACGTCACCTTCGCCCTGCTGGTCGCGGGCCTGTTCTGGCGGCACCGCTACGACCGCTTCGGCTGGACCACGCGCTCCTCGCAGGTGTACGAGTCGAGGCTGCTGAACATCGCCTCGCCCGCCTTCCACTACGGCATCCTGTTCGTGCTGGTCGGCCATCTGGTCGGCCTGTTCGTCCCGGAGTCCTGGACACACGCGCTGGGCGTGAGCCAGCACGCCTACCACCTGTTCTCCCTCTACGGCGGCACGGCGGCCGGGGTGCTCACGGTCGCCGGGATCGCGCTGCTGATCTACCGCCGCCGCACGAACGCACCGGTGTTCCGGGCGACGACGGCCAACGACAAGCTGATGTACGTCGTCCTGCTCGGCGCGATCGTGCTGGGCATGGTCGCCAAGCTCGCGCACGTCTCCGGCGACGGCTACGACTACCGCCAGTCGATCGCCCCTTGGGCCCGCGGCCTGTTCACCCTGCAGCCGGACCCGGCCCGGATGGAAGGCGTGCCGGTGCTGTACCAGATCCACACGGTGATCGGCATGGCGCTGATCGCGCTGGTGCCGTACACCCGGCTGGTCCATATGTTCAGCGCGCCCGTGCAGTACCTGTTCCGGCCGTACGTCGTGTACCGCAGCCGCGACCCCGGGCAGCTGGGGCCGCGGCCGGAGCGGCGG
Organism: Streptomyces ferrugineus; assembly: GCF_015160855.1. Taxonomy (NCBI): domain Bacteria; kingdom Bacillati; phylum Actinomycetota; class Actinomycetes; order Kitasatosporales; family Streptomycetaceae; genus Streptomyces; species Streptomyces ferrugineus. The sequence goes on from NZ_CP063373.1 coordinate 6,662,944, forward strand.
GGCTGGGAGAGGACGGGCTCCTAGGCCGCCCCGCCCCGCTGGTCCCGCTGGTCCCCCTGCTCCTTCTCCTCGTCGACGATCTCCGCGTCCACCACACCCTCGTCGTCCTGCGCCGCGCCCTGCTCCGTGCCCGCGCCGGCCCCGGCGTCCGCCGGCGCCTGCTGGGACTGGGCGTACATCGCCTGGCCCATCTTCTGGCTGACGGTGGCGAGATTCTCGATGCCGGTGCGCAGGGCGCTGGTCTCGGCGTTCTGCTCCAGTTGCTGCTTCAGGTCGGTGATCGCCGACTCGACCTCCGACTTGGTGTCCGCCGGGACCCGGTCCTCGTTGTCCCGGATGAACTTCTCGGTCTGGTAGACGAGTTGCTCGGCCTGGTTCCTGGTCTCCGCCGCCTCGCGCCGCTTGTGGTCCTCCTCGGCGTACTGCTCGGCCTCCCGCATCATCCGGTCGATGTCGTCCTTCGGCAGGGCCGATCCACCCGTCACCGTCATCTTCTGCTCACGGCCCGTGGCCAGGTCCTTGGCGGAGACGTGCATGATCCCGTTGGCGTCGATGTCGAACGCGACCTCGATCTGCGGCACCCCGCGCGGCGCCGGCGGCAGACCCGTCAGGTCGAAGACGCCGAGCTTCTTGTTGTACGCGGCGATCTCGCGTTCGCCCTGGTAGACCTGGATGCCGACGGAGGGCTGGTTGTCGGCGGCGGTGGTGAAGATCTCCGAACGCCGGGTCGGGATCGTCGTGTTGCGTTCGATGAGCTTCGTCATGATGCCGCCCTTGGTCTCGATGCCGAGGGACAGCGGGGTGACGTCGAGCAGCAGGACGTCCTTGACGTCGCCGCGGATGACACCGGCCTGGAGGGCGGCGCCGACGGCCACGACCTCGTCGGGGTTGACGCCCTTGTGCGGGTCCTTGCCGGTGAGTTCCTTCACGAGGTCGGTGACGGCGGGCATCCGTGTGGAGCCGCCGACGAGGATGACGTGGTCGACCGCCGAGAGCTTGATGCCGGCGTCCTTGACCGCCTGGTGGAAGGGGGTCTTGCAGCGGTCGAGGAGGTCGGCGGTGAGCTCCTGGAACTGGGCGCGGGTCAGCTTCTCGTCGAGGTGCAGGGGGCCCTCAGCGGAGGCGGTGATGTAGGGCAGGTTGATCGTGGTCTCGGAGGAGCTGGACAGCTCGATCTTGGCCTTCTCGGCGCCCTCGCGCAGCCGCTGCAGGGCCATCTTGTCGTTGCCGAGGTCGATGCCGTTCTGTCCCTTGAACTTCTTCACCAGGTGCTCGACGACCCGCTGGTCCCAGTCGTCGCCGCCCAGGTGCGTGTCGCCGTTGGTGGCCTTGACCTCGATGACGCCGTCGCCGATCTCCAGCAGCGAGACGTCGAAGGTGCCGCCGCCGAGGTCGAAGACCAGGACGGTCTGCTCCTCGCCCCGGTCGAGCCCGTAGGCGAGCGCCGCGGCGGTGGGCTCATTGATGATCCTGAGCACCTTCAGGCCCGCGATCTCCCCGGCCTCCTTGGTGGCCTGCCGCTGGGCGTCGTCGAAGTAGGCGGGAACGGTGATCACCGCGTCCGTGACGTCCTCGCCGAGGTAGGACTCGGCGTCCCGCTTCAGCTTCTGCAGCACCCTGGCCGACAGCTCCTGCGCCCGGTAGCGGGCGCCGTCGATGTCGCCCTGGTCCGGGAAGCGCCAGTTCGCGTCGCCCATGTGCCGCTTCATGGAGCGGGCGGTGCGCTCGACGTTCGTCACCGCCTGCCGTTTGGCCACCTCACCGACGAGTATCTCGCGGTTCTTGGCGAAGGCCACGACCGACGGTGTGGTCCTGGCCCCCTCCGCATTCGCGACGACAGTGGGTTCGCCGCCCTCCAGGACGGCGACCACCGAGTTGGTGGTACCGAGATCGATCCCGACCGCGCGTGCCATCGTTGTCCCCTTCCGCCAGGGCACCTCTTGAACTCCAGCACAAAACTTGAGTGGGTTCTTGTCAATGGGACGGGTGGCCCGGGGAGCGGGACCCAAACGGGGGCTGAGCGGTCGCTCAGCCCCCGGTGGAGCGCTACGCCAGCTTCGCCGTCAGCGTGATCGTCGTGCCGGTCAGGGCCTGGCTGACCGGGCAGTTCTTCTTGGCGTCCTCCGCGGCGGCGACGAACGCCTCGTCGTCGATGCCGGGGACCGTGCCCTCGACGGTGAGGTGGACGCCGGTGATGCCCTCACCGGGCTGGAAGGTGACGTCGGCGGAGGTGATCAGCTTGGTCGGCGGGGTGCCGGCCTTGTCGAGGATGTTCGAGAACGCCATGGAGAAGCAGCTGGAGTGCGCGGCGGCGATCAGCTCCTCCGGGCTGGTCTTGCCGTTCGCCTCCTCGGCGCGCGACGGCCACGACACCGGCTGCTGGGCGATGCTGCCGGAGGAGTCGAAGGAGACGACGCCATTGCCCTGGAACAGATTGCCTTCCCACACGGTGTGTGCGGAGCGCGTGGTTGCCACGATGATTCCCTTCGGTGAGGTCCCTGGTTCGGGGTCCGTGCCCCCATCCGATCACACTCCGGCTCACTGCACCCGGAAGACCGGCCCACGCGGGGTGAACGGCAGTCGACGGCCCGGGGGAATCAGATACGCGTGCTCGCGCCGCACCCGCAGGACGTCGCACCAGCCGTCGGTGATGACCAGCACCGGTGCGCCCGGCGGGAAGTCGTCCGCCCGCTGCAGCAGATCGATCCCGGGCTGCAGGACCGTACCGCCCCGGCCGCGGACCCGCACCCGCCCCGCGATGTCGGTCACCGGCACATACCCGGCGTCGTACGGCCCGGCGTCGCAGAACACCACCCGCGCCGCCGGTACGTCCCGCGCCTCGGCGTACGAGGCGATGGCGCCCAGCGCCTTGCCGAGCAGGCCGGCGCCCATGGAGCCGGAGGTGTCCAGGACGACGCCGAAGGTGCAGCGGGCGATCTCCTCGGGCGGGAAGTAGCGGCCGGCACGCGGGATGTCGGGCGTCGACGCCTGGCGGCGCGCGGGACGGGCGTACGTCCTGACCGGTTCCGGGCGCGGCACGAACTCGTCGAACCAGCGGGCGAGTCGGGCGTCCCAGGGCAGCGGCGGATGGCTGAGCGCGCGGATCTCCTGGACCAGCCCGCCGGGCAGGAAGCCCCGTTCCTGCTGCTGGTGCAGGTCGAGGCCCTGGCACAGGCCCCGCCGGTAGAACTCGTCGAGGTCGACGTACTCTCCGGGCGGGCCGAGCGGTGCGCCGAGCACATCGCCGACGCCCTTGCCGCGCAGGGTGGCCAGCCGGCGCATCCGGCGCAGGTCGCCGGCGATCCGGTCGTACACCTCCTCGGCGGACAGGCCGCTGAACCGTGCGTCGTACAGCAGCCCTTGGGGCATCTCCCCGACCTGCATCTCGCGCAGCCAGCCGTTGATGACGTAGTCGCAGGCGACGTTGAACAGATACGGGTCGCGGGCGCCGCAGCGGTCGCCGTGGCGCAGGGCGGCGTGCAGCATCTCGTGGGCGAGGATGAACCGCCATTCCTCGGTCTCGAAGGTCCGCAGCGGGTTGACGTAGATCTCGCCGGCCTCGGCGTTGACGGCGGCGACGGCGATGCCGTGCGCGCGGGCGAGTTCGGCGTCGGCGACCAGCTTGATGCCGGCCGCGATGCCGCCGAGCAGCGGGTAGGAGGTGATGAACCACTCCAGCGCCCACTGCCAGGGCCGCTTCCTGACCGGTTCGCCGTCCATGGAGTCGCGCCGGCCGCCCGCCATGTCCATCGCGGTGGAGACGGTACGGGTGAGCGCGGTGGCGAAGGCGAGCTGGTGGTCCGGGGGCGACCCGAACCAGCCCGTCCACTCCACGAGCAGCAGGTCCGGCTCCCCTCCCGCCGTGCCGCAGCGCTCGTACCCGGCCGGGACGCCGTCGCGCCGCCACCGCGTGGCGAGCTGCTCCTCGTCGCCGTCGGGGTAGCTCAGGGGCAGGTGGTCGGGGGCCTGTCCCACCGGGAAGGTGAGCAGGAAGCGGTTGACGACGACGCAGCGGGCGGCGAGTTCGGCGCGGTCGGGCTGTACGGGCTTTCCCTTCCTGGAGGGGACGTGGCCGAAGCCGAGGTGCAGGACCGCGTGCGCGATGGCCCACGCCCAGGTCGCCGGTTCGGCCAGGCGGTGCGGGTGGGCGTGCAGATCGCCGTCGGAGTCGACGCGGACGAGGCCGTCGCCCGGGGCCTGTTCGCAGGTCTCCTGGCGGCAGACGGTGAACTCGACGGCGGCGAGCGCCGGGTTGGCGCGCACCAGCCGCATCCCCTCGGCGAAGGCCTCCGCGGCCAGGTCCCGCTTCTTCTTGCCCTTCCCCTTGTCGTGGGTGCGGCTCATCGCCGCGCCTCGACCAGCCGGGGCATGTCCCGGGCCGCCTCCACCAGGAACCACGACGGCAGCACCGGGTTGCCGTCGGCGTCGGAGGCGATGACGCTCTGGGCGACCTCGACGGAGATCTCCGCGAGCTGCACCAGCAGCGGCTTGGCGCGGTACGCGGTCTGCCGCCCGCTCGCCGACATGTGGTCCTTGCTCACGGGCAGTTCCTTGATCAGGCGGCCGCGGAAGGACTCGGCGAGGTAGTAGAGCAGGTCGCGGTCCGCCATGCGGTGCGGCCAGCGGGCGTCGCCCTTGATGATGGCCTCGATGCCGTACTGGCTGCGCACGATCTTGACGTAGCCGCAGAACGCGGTGGCGTGCGTCGGCGTCAGCGTGCCGTGCGCCAGCACCTTCAGCGTGTCCTCGTCGAGGCCCTGGCCGAAGGAGTGCAGCGCGTCGGAGAGCATGTGCCAGGAGCGGGGCGTGGAGAACGGCTCCTCGGTCTTGGGCGGCTTGGACCACAGATGGTCGGGGCGGTCGGTGAGGTGGTCCAGGATCCACGGGTGGATGCCGTTGTTCGCGGCCCAGGTCAGCCAGTCCTTGGCGGAGACCTCCAGGTGGACGTGGGTGAGGCGGTTGACCAGCGCGGAGGCGATGGGGCGGGCGAGGGCGTTGTCGGTGGCGCGGTTTCCGGCGCCGATGACGATGGAGCCCTTCGGCAGTTCGTAGTTGCCGATACGGCGGTCCAGGATCAGCGAGTAGAACGCCTTCTGCACATCCGGGGTGGCCGCGTTCAGCTCGTCCAGGAACAGGCAGTACGGCTCGTCGCGGGCGATGGCCTCCGGCGGGCAGAACACCGAGCGCCCGTCCCGGATCTGCGGCACGCCGATCAGGTCCTCCGGCGCGAGCTGGGTGCCGAGCAGACTCACGCACGTCAGGCCCAGCGACTCGGCGAAGTCCCTGACCAGGGAGGACTTTCCGATGCCGGGGGCACCCCAGAGGAAGACCGGCCGCACGGTGGCGAGGCCGAGAAGCAGTTCGGGGACACGGGAGGGCGTGACGGTGACGGCTGCCTGCAAAGCAGGGGCTCCTTGGGGGTGTTCGAGTGGTTTGCGACTCGAACAGTGTGTGCCCGCCGCTCCTCCGGCGCAGCCGATTTTCAGGCGGCCCGTTCCTCCGGCTCCGTCTCCAGGGGCACCTGAGGGCCGGTCGATTCCCGCAGCCAGCGGCGCAGTACGTGGTGCACCTGCTCGGCGCCGACCAGGTCCTCCCCGTCGTCCACCGGGGGCGAGAAGACGATCGGCGACAGCAGGAACGGCCGGCCCTGCGCCCCGCCGAGTCCGCCGTGCGAGCCGATCTGCTCCTCGAAGGCGAGGACCTCGCCGTCGTCCGGTTCGTACCAGGAGTTGACCATGATGTCGGCGGTGTTCGGGAAGGAGTGCGTGCGCCGTACGGCGTCGGCGGCGCCCGGCCCGAAGACCTCCAGCGGGCCGGGCTCGTCGTCCAGCCGGTCCAGGGGGATCTCCGCGCCGTGCGCGCCGAGCACGACCCCGCCGTGCCGCCCGCTGCGCACGAGCAGGAAGCCGATGCCGGGGTGGTTGGCGAGGGTGGTGAGCAGGGCCGGGTGGCGGGCGTCGATCTCCTCCTTGGTCATCCGGTGCGGGACGTCCGGGAAGGAGACCAGGCCGAGGTTGCCGGAGGCCAGCACGATCGGCTCGGAGCGGCGGGACGGGCGGTGCTGCTCGCCGCCCTCCTCGACGGGTCGGCGCAGCGCCGCGCGCACGGCGGCCCGGGCCTCGGCGCCGCTGTGGGTGCGCCGCGCCCGGCGCGGCACCGGCAGCCCGCAGCCGGCCCGCACCAGGTCGGCGAGGCCGAGGCCGTAGCGGGCGCGGAAGGTCTCGCCGGGGCTCTGGCCGTGGTCCGACAGCACGACCAGCCGGTACGCGCGCGGCGCGTGCTCGGCGGCCTTCTCGATCAACGCTAGTGACCGGTCGAGCCGTTCGAGGACCTTCTCGGCGTCGCGGCCGCACGGCCCGGAGTGGTGCGCCACCTCGTCGTACGCCACCAGGTCGGCGTAGACGGCGGTGCGGCCGGCGAACATGTCGCCCAGCACGGCGGCGACGACGACGTCGCGCTCCACGACGGTCGCGAAGGCACGGACGAGCGGGTAGAGGCCGCCGCGGGAGACTCGGGGCCGGGTCTTGCGGGCGCGGGCCCGGGTGGACTGGCCGATCTCACGGCCGACCTCGGCGATGAAGGACAGGGCGGTGCGCACGGCGTTGGCCGGGTCGGAGAAGTAGGCGAAGTAGCCCGCGCGGGAGCGGTTGCCACGCCCTCGGCGTCTGGTGGCGATGGACAGCACCAGGGCCTGCTGGTCGGCGCCGCCGCTGAAGAGGTTGCCGCGGCTGGCGCCGCCGTCGGCCAGCAGTCCGCCGTCTCCGGTGCGGTCGACGGCGCGGCGCTGGAGTTCGGCGGCGCTGGTGGGGCGGTTGCAGACCATCACCTCGCGGCCGGCCTTCTCGTACCAGCGGAACGCGGGCACGTCGTGGTTGCTGCCGTGCAGGATGCCGAGCTGGCTGGCGCCGGTCTGGCTGGACCAGTCGGTGCGCCAGGGGGTGAGCCGGTGGGTGCGGCGGTCGCCGGTGCCGTCGCCCAGCCAGCGGGCGACGGTGGGCATGAGGCCCTTGCCGACGGCGGCGAGGAGGACGTCGTGGCCGACGCCGTCGAGCTGTACGAAGACGGTGCCCGGGCCGGCCGGGCCGGGCGGCAGGGCCCGGCGCCGACGGTCGGCGAGGCGGTACAGGCGGCGGCGGTAGGCGTCGTCGTCCCGTACGGCCAGGGCGGCGCCGGTGGCGGAGGCGACGGCGGACATCACTGCGGCGACGATGACGGCGGTCTCGGGGGCGGCCTCGCTGTCGCCGGAGGGCACGATGCGCAGGGCGACGATGAGCAGGGAGCCGTTGAGGAAGAACACCAGCAGGCCGAGCACGAGGGCCGGCACGAGGAGCAGGAGCCGTACGAGCAGGGGCCACACCAGCGCGGACAGCAGACCGAAGGCACCGGCGCCGAGGGCCGCCGTGATGGCGATACGGGTGGCGCTGTCACCGTCCGCCGACTGCAACTGGAAGTCCGGCAGGATCCCGGCGAGCACGAGCATGGTCACGGTGGAGACCGCCCACACGGCGATGCTCCGCCCGATCTGACTGGCGACCCGCCGCCAACGCCCATGCACGCCCAGCCCACCTCACGACCCGGCCCACCCCGAAACGGGCCTTCACGTCCCCAGCCTGGCACACGCCACCGACACCGGGCCGGGGCGGTCACCGCGAAGCCTGCCGCTCAACGCCCGTCGTAGCCTGCCGTCGGCATCGACAGCCGCCGATGCACCCGTGCCTTCATCTGCGCGTCGTACGACGGCTCCGCGCGCCCCACCGTCTCCACCCGCACCCCGCGCCGGGCGCACTCCGCGGTGAACTCCGCCACCGACGACAGGGCGCTCTCCAGCACCCTGCGGCTGGGCGCCACGAACAGGTCGAGTCCGGGCCGGACGCCCTCCCACAGCACGCTGTGGTCGGCCCGCAGGCCCCGTACGAGTAGCTCGCGCGCGACGACGTACCCGTGCTCAGCGGCCCAGCGCGCACACATCGCGTGCTGGCTGCGGGAGTCCACCAGGAAGGGGTCGGCGTCCAGCTCTTCGAGCGGCGTCAGGCTGGCAATGGCCGTGACGCGCACTATGGATGGCCCCATGGCGCCCCCCTCACCTCCGGGTTTCGCCGCCGACCCTACTCCAGCCCGTACGCTTCGGGGAGTCGCGCGAAGGAGGCAAAGAGGTGCCGGTGGAGATCACCTGGTGGGGTCACGCCACCTGCACGGTCGAGGACTCGAACATGCGCGTCCTCACCGACCCTCTGTTCGCACGCCGGCTCGCGCATCTGCATCGCCGCCGGGGCGCGCTCCCGGCGCCCGCCGCGCGGCGCGCCGACGTGGCCGTGGTCTCCCATCTCCACGCCGACCACCTGCATGTTCCCTCGCTGGCGGGGCTCCCCGACGGCACCCTGCTGCTCGTGCCCCGGGGTGCGCCCCGCGCCGTGCCGGGACTGCGCCGGCTCACGCATCTGCGGGTGACCGAGATGGCTCCGGGGGATGTGACGACAGTGGGTGACGTGGTGGTACGGGCCGTTCCCGCGCGGCACGACGGGCGGCGGCTGCCCGTGGGCCGGCACCGCTCCCCCGCCCTCGGCTATGTCGTCGAGGGCGAGGCGCGCACGTACTTCGCCGGGGACACCGGGCTGTTCGACGCGATGGCGAAGGAGGTCGGCCCGGTCGAGGTGGCGTTGCTCCCGGTGGGTGGCTGGGGGCCGTATCTCGGGGAGGGCCATCTGGACGCGGGGCGGGCCGCCGAGGCGCTGGCCCGGCTCGGGCCGCACAGCGCGGTGCCGGTGCACTACGGCACCTACTGGCCGATCGGCATGGACGCCGTGCGCCCCCATGAATTCCATGCGCCCGGCGACGAGTTCGCGCGCCTCGCCGCCGAGCGGGTGCCCGGTGTGTCGGTGCACCGGCTCGCGCACGGGGAGAGCGTGCGCCTGGAGGTGGCCCGGTGACGATGCTGGCCGCCGCCTCGACGACGGTGCCGCCCGAGTCCACGCAGCAGGCGATCGGCTATCCGTCGCTGTTCCTGCTGGTGCTGATCGGGGCGCTGGTGCCGGTGGTCCCGACGGGGGCGCTGGTGAGTTCGGCGGCGGTGGTGGCGTTCCACCAGACGGCGCCGTTCTCTTTGGCGCTGGTGTTCGTCACGGCGTCCACGGCCGCGTTTCTCGGTGATGTGACGCTGTACTGGCTGGGGCGGCGCGGCATGGGCTCGAAGAACGGGTCGCGCTGGCTGGAGGCGATCCGCTCGCGCGCGCCGGAGGAGCGGCTCACGCAGGCGCAGGGGAAGCTGGCCGAGCATGGGGTTGCCGTGCTGGTGCTGTCCCGGCTGGTGCCGGCGGGGCGGTTGCCGGTGATGTTGGCGTGTCTGCTGGCGAAGTGGCCGATGCGGAGGTTTGCGCGGGGCAATCTTCCGGCTTGTCTGGCGTGGGCGGTGACGTATCAGTTGATCGGGATTCTTGGGGGGTCGTTGTTTCCGGAGCCGTGGGAGGGGGTCGTGGCGGCCGTCGCGCTGACGGTGGTCATCAGTGTGGCGCCTAGTGTGTGGAGGCGGGTTCGGGCTGCCAAGTGAGGTTTCGTTGCGGAGTGCGGGTGGTTTGTGGCTGGTCGCGCAGTTCCCCGCGCCCCTTGGTTGGCTGCGCTACAGCACCTTTGAAGCGCCCACCGGCAGATCCCACAGGTCCTCCCGGTCCAGCCCCGCCTTCTCCCACGCCGCCCTCACACGCGTGAGCGGTTCCAGGACCGGTTCCGCCGACAGCACGAACGTGCCCCAGTGCATGGGGGCCATCCGCCTCGCCCCGAGGTCCCGAGCCGCCCGCACCGCCTCCTCCGGGTCGCAGTGGACGTCGCTGAGCCACCAGCGGGGGTCGTAGGCGCCGATGGGGAGCAGGGCGAGGTCGATGCCGGGGTAGCGGCCGCCGATGCGGGTGAACCAGTGGCCGTAGCCGGTGTCGCCCGCGAAGTACACGCGGCGGCCGTCGGGGGCGGTGAGGACCCAGCCGCCCCACAGGCTGCGGCAGGTGTCGACGAGGGTGCGCTTGGACCAGTGGTGGGCCGGCACGAAGTCGAAGCGGACGCCGGACAGTTCCGCCCCTTCCCACCAGTCCAGTTCGGTGACGTGGGTGAATCGGCGTCGGCGGAACCAGGAGGCGAGGCCGGCCGGCGCGAACACGGGGGTGTCGCGCGGGAGTCGGCGCAGGGTGGGGGCGTCCAGGTGGTCGTAGTGGTTGTGGCTGATGACGACGGCGTCGATGGGCGGCAGGCTGCTCCAGGCGATGCCGACGGGGGTGATGCGGGCCGGGGTGCCGAGGATGCGGCGGGACCAGACCGGGTCGGTCAGCACGGTCAGTCCGCCGATCTGGACGACCCAACTGGCGTGCCCCGCCCAGGAGACGGCGACCGTGCGCGCGTCCACGCGGGGCACCGGGCCGGGCGCGAAGGGCAGTCGGGGGATGTCGGCGAGGCCGTCGCGGCCGGGGCGTACGGCGCCCTCGCGGGCGAAGCGGGCGAGAGCCTTGATGCCGGGCAGCGGGGCGGTGAGGCGGTCGTGGAAGGTGCGCGGCCACACCCGGCGTTCGCCCAGCGGGCGGGGTGCGGCCGGCGGCGGGAACGGGGTGGTGGACGTACGTGTGGTGGTCGTACGTGGGGTGGCCGTACGCCCGGTGGGCGACTCGGACTGCTGCGTCATCGAGGAGACTCCCATCGCTGAGCGTCGTCGCGGAGATCGTCGAAGACCGTCTTCAGGTGGATCAACGCGCGGTGCACGTGCGGCAGTTCCAACGGCGCGGGTGAACCGACGCATTCCGCACGTTCCTCGTCGGTGCCCGCCAGCAGCGGTCCGGTGGACAGCCGCACGCGCAGCGCGCCGAGGTCGTCGCCGAAGCGGTGCCCGCCGGGCGCGGGCATGCCCAGCCGGGCGGCGAGGAAGTCCTCCAAGTCCTGTGCGTCGCCGACGCCCCGCGCGGACAGCCCGTCGCGCAGCGGGCCGAGGTCGATGTACAGGTGTCGCCCGGCCTGCGGGGGCCGTGCCAGCGCGCCGGCCCGTACGGCGGCGGCGTGCGCGGCGGCGGCCACGCGCGCGTGCAGGCGTACGGCGGCTTCGACCCGCGCGGTGACCGGCGCGGGTTCCCCCAGTGCGTACCGGGCCGCGAGGGCGACGGGGCCGGCGACGCGGGCGCCGAGCGCGGTGAGCACGTCGAGCACGCGCGCGTGGAGGCCGTTCCCGGCGTCGTGCGCGGGGAAGCGGGCGACCGCGGCCGGCCAGCCGGGCGGGAGGTGGGCGCCGGCCAGGTCGGTGACGACGGTGACCTGTTCGGGGAGCATCTCGGCGGGGCTGACCAGCACGGTGTCGTGCGGCGCGTGCACGGTGTCGCGCCAGGTCTCGTCGCTGACCAGGTGCAGTCCCTCGCCACTGGCGGCCTCCACGGTCTCGTGCAGCACCTCGGGCGGGGCCACGGTGGCGGAGGGGTCGTCGGCGACGGACAGCACCAGCAGCCGCGGGTCACCGCCCTCGTCGCGGACCCGGCGGACGGTCTCCAGAAGGGCGTACGGATCCGGGACGCCGCCGCACTCGGCCGGTGTGGCCACATGGAAGACGGGTCTGCCCAACAGGCGCGCGTACGGCGCCCACCAGGCCGCACAGGGCCGGGGCACCAGGACGTCGCCGCCGAGCGCGAAGGTCAGGGCGAGCAGCAGGGCGGGCGCGCCGGGCCCGGCCACCGCGTGCTCGGGCTCGGTCGGCAGTCCGCGCCGTCCCCAGTACCCGCACGCCGCCTCCAGCAGGGCGGTGCCGCCGCCGACGGGCTCGCTCTCGGCCCGGTCCGCGGCGGCGGAGAGCACGGCGGCCAGTTCGGGCAGCACCGGCAGCCCGTCGTCCGGGAGCGGCGGCCCGTAACGGACGGGGCCGTGGCCTTCGGGGTCCGTCCGGCGCATCCGTGCCTCCGCTGTGCCTGGTGCCGTGGTGCAGCGTCGCGTGTCCGCGCGGCTCTGCGTACCCATGGTGGCCCGACTCCATGGCCGCCCGCAGGGGTTGCGCCGATCACAGGGCGGGCCGGGGCGGCCGTACGGATCAGTCCTGCGCGCCGGGCGTCCTGCGGCGCAGCCGGTACACCGCGCCGCCGGCCGCGCCCGCGATCAGGAGACCGCCGGCGACCAGGGCGGGGACGGAGTCGGTGAAGGTGCCGCCCGCGCCGGCCCGCACTCCGTGCTCGGTGGCGCCGCTGCCGCAGTCCTCCGGGTGGGACTCGCCCGCGTTCCAGTGCGGCTCCGCCTTGTCGGTCCCGCTCGCGCCCCAGCCGGGCTCGGTCCCGTCGGATCCGGTCGCACCGTCCCAGCCGGGCTCGGTCGGCTCGGCATCGCCCGCGCCCCAGCCGGGATCGCTCTTGTCGGCCTCTGACCTGCCGGAGTGGGGCTCCGACTGGCCGGCTTCGGACCTGCCCGAGTGGGACTCCGACTTACCGGCTTCGGACCTGCCCGAGGGGGGTCCGGTGCAGGCGTGGTCGCCGCCACCGCTGCTGCCCAGGCCGCCGTCGCCCCCGCCGATGCCCCCCTGGCCGCCCTCCATGTCGCCCTTGCCGCCCTCATCGCTGCCCGTCCCCCCACCGGAGACGTCCGCACCGGCGCCGCCCTCACCGCCGCCGGTCTCCCCGTCCACCGTGAACGACGCGCTCCACACCTTGCCCTCCCCTCCGGCCGCTCCCGGGCAGGCGCCCTCGAAGGTCTCGGCAAGGGGAACGGTGGCGGTGCCGCCGTAGGCGGGCGCGGATCCGGCGGACGCGTCGCAGGAGACCGCGACGGTGACGGTGCCGCCCGGCGCGGCGGTGGCCGAGGCGGCAGGGCCCAGGGCGGCACCGGCCAGAGCGGCGACGGACAGGGCACGGGCGGTGCGGCACATGGGGTGGGCTCCTTCGGCCGACGGCTGCGGGGGAACGCGATCGTGCCCCCGCAGCCATGACAGCCCGCCCGGCGCCCGGCCGCGCGCGGCCGGACACCATTCGCGGGATGCAGGACGGCCGAGTGGGTGACGGCCTTTCTCAGGCCACGTCGCTCAGAACCTGCTCGCGCACCCGGTGACAACACCGGCTGATGAGCCGGGACACATGCATCTGCGAGATCCCCAGTTGCTCCGCGATCCTGCTCTGCGTCATGTCCCCGAAGAACCGCATGTACAGAATCGCCCGCTCCCGCTCGGGCAGCGCGGCGATCCGCGGCTTGACGGCCTCACGGTCCACGACCGTGTCCAGCGCGGGGTCGGCCGACCCCAGCGCGTCACTCAGCGAGTACCCGTCGTCGCTGCCGGGCAGCTCCGCGTCCAGCGACAGGGCGGTGAAACTCTCCAGCGCCTCGAGCCCGACGCGGACATCGGCCTCGCTCATGTCCGCGTGCTCGGCGATCTCGGCCGCGCTGGGCCTGCGGCCCGAGACGGTCTGCAGGTCCTGTACGGCGAACCGCACACGGTTGCGCAGGTCCTGCACCCGGCGCGGCACGTGCAGCGTCCACATGTGGTCGCGGAAGTGCCGCTTGATCTCGCCGGTGATGGTGGGCACGGCGTAGCTCTCGAAGGCGTTGCCGCGCTCGGGGTCGTACCGGTCGACGGCCTTGACCAGGCCGAGCGCCGCGACCTGTCGCAGGTCCTCGAAGCTCTCGCCACGGCTGCGGAACCGGCCGGCGAGCCGGTCGGCCATGGGCAGCCAGGCCTCGACGATCCGTTCGCGGACGGTGTCGCGCTGCTGCCCCTCGGGCAGCGAGGCGAGCCTGCGAAAGTCGTCGGCGGTGTCGGGGGCGTCGTCGTGCGGGTGGTGCTTCGCGCTCACTGAAGTGGGCATGTTGCGTAGCAACTCCCTTGGTTGTGCTCTGGCTTGGACGGTCACCGTGGGAGGGTGGGCGTATACCGGGACCGGACACACCCGTGGTGGGAAACCACCGATCCCACGGACGTGCCTCCTGTCCGAAGCACTGGTTGTCCGCCTGCCCTCACTCACAGTCCTCAAACACCGGCCAGGGTTTTCCGACCGCGCGCCGGGTCACTCGTAGCGGTGCCGCGCAGTCCCTCGGAACCAGGAGGTCCCGCATGAGCACCAAGGTCGCCGACCACGTCCTGCAGCGCCTGCGCGAGTGGGGTGTGGACCATGTCTTCGGCTATCCCGGCGACGGCATCAACGGCCTGCTCGCGGCCTGGGGCCGGGCCGAGAACGAGCCCCGTTTCATCCAGTCCCGGCACGAGGAGATGTCCGCGTTCCAGGCGGTCGGCTACGCCAAGTTCAGCGGCCGTCTCGGAGTGTGCGCCGCGACGTCCGGGCCCGGCGCGATCCACCTTCTGAACGGCCTGTACGACGCCAAGCTCGACCACGTCCCGGTGCTGGCGATCGTCGGCCAGACGCACCGCACCGCGATGGGCGGCTCGTACCAGCAGGAGGTGGATCTGCACACCCTGTTCAAGGACGTCGCCTCGGACTTCGTGGAGACGGTGACGGTCCCCGAGCAGTTGCCGAACGTCCTGGACCGGGCTGTCCGCACCGCGTACGCACGCCGCGCGCCCACGGCGATCATCATCCCGGGCGATGTCCAGGAGCTGGACTACTCCCCGCCCACGCACGAGTTCAAGATGGTGCCGTCCAGCCTGGACCGCAGTTCCTGGACGGCGGTCCCCTCGGACGACTCGGTCCGCAGGGCGGCGGAGATCCTCAACTCCGGCGACAAGGTGGCGATCCTGGTCGGCCAGGGCGCGTCCGGCGCCCGGGACGAGGTGGAGCGGATCGCCGAACTGCTGGGTGCCGGGGTGGCGAAGGCGCTGCTGGGCAAGGACGTCCTGAGCGATGAACTGCCGTATGTCACCGGCTCGATCGGCCTGCTGGGCACCCGTCCGTCGTATGAACTCATGCGGGACTGCGACACGTTGCTGACCATCGGGTCGTCCTTCCCGTACACCCAGTTCCTGCCGGAGTTCGGCAAGGCGCGGGGGGTGCAGATCGACATCGATCCGCACATGGTCGGGATGCGGTATCCGTACGAGGTGAATCTCGTCGGCGACGCCGGGGCGACGCTGCGGCGGCTGATCCCGCTGATCGAGTCGGAGGAGCGGGGCCGCGAGTGGTACGACACGGTGTGCGACAACGTGGTGCGCTGGGGCGAGGTGATGGAGCGGCGGGCGCATCTGTCGGCCGACCCGATCAACCCGGAGTACGTCGCCCGCGCCCTGGACCCGCTGCTGCCGGCCGACGCGATCGTCTCCTCGGACTCCGGCTCGGCGGCCAACTGGTACGCCCGCCATCTGACCATGCGGCCCGGCATGCGCGCATCGCTGTCCGGGACGCTGGCGACGATGGGCTGCGGTGTGCCGTACGCGATCGGCGCCAAGTTCGCCCACCCGGACCGTCCGGCGATCGCGCTGGTCGGGGACGGGGCGATGCAGATGAACGGGCTGGCGGAGCTGATCACGGCCGCGAAGTACAAGGACCTGTGGGACGACCCGCGCCTGGTCGTGGGCGTGTTCAACAACCACGACCTCAACCAGGTCACCTGGGAGATGCGCGCCATGGAGGGCGCCCCTTCCTTCCTGCCGTCCCAGGAGATCCCCGACGTCCAGTACGCCGCGTTCGCCCGCTCCCTGGGCCTGACCGGCATCCGCGTGGAGAAGCCCGAGGACGTCGAGTCCGGCTGGCGCGCGGGCCTGGAGGCGGACGGCCCCGCGGTCGTCGAGTTCCTCACCGACCCGGCCGTACCGCCGATCCCGCCGCACGCCACCTGGGAGCAGATGGAGGCGACGGCCGCATCGATCCTGAAGGGTGACGCGGACCGGGGGTCGATGGTCCGCCAGGGGTTCAAGGCCAAGATGCAGGAGTTCCTGCCGGGGCGGGAGAAGAGGCGGGACTGACGGCCGCCCTCCCCCGTCAGTGCCCCAGCGCCGCCCCTTCGGGCCGGTCCTCGTCCTTCTCCGGGAGCAGCAGTTCCTCGTAACGCCCCAGCGCGAGCACCACGCCGAGCATCAGGAGCGGGAGGAGCACAGCGAGCAGTGCCATGGCCTGGTCCTTCCCCAGAATGTGCGCGGGGGGTGAGGGCCGGGTCACCCGTCTTCAGAAGTGCAAACCCTGTGTCGGCTCCTTCTCATCGGGTACGCGGTGCGCACCCCCGAAGATCTGGAGGGAGTCATGCAGCGAGGCAGTGACCGGCTGAGCGTTCACCGCGACGACGAGATGAAGCACGAGCTCCAGGGACTGCTGCGGTCCGGGCACCCCACGCGGACCGAGGAGTGGCACGATCCGGAGCCGTCCGCCGAGGACGATCCGCAGGTCGCGGGCGGGCCCGTGGGGTGGCCGGGGCCGTCGGCGGCATCGTTGGAGACGGTCCGGCTGGAGCTGGCGCGGATCCTGGGCCGCAGCGCCTTCCCGGCGGGCCCCCGGGACCTGATCAGTGAGCTGCGCCGCGGGTATGCGCCCGACGCCCTTGTCGAGTCGTTGGAGCGGCTGCCGCGCGGGACGCGCTACGCCAATGTCCAGGAACTGGCCGAGGCCCTGACCGGGGAGGGCCGGCCGCGCTCCCGGCGGAGGAACGCCTAGCGGCGCGGCCCGGACCGTGCAGGAGGGGCCGGCGATGGCTGAGTTCGTGAGGGACGTCATGACGGCCGGCGTCGTCGCCGTACGCCCGGACGCCTCGCTCGTCGAGGCGGCGCAGCTCATGCGCGCGCAGGACATCGGCGATGTGGTCGTGGCCGACGGGCAGGACGTACTCGGTGTGCTCACCGACCGTGACATCACGGTGCGCGCGGTCGCCGACGGCGTCGATCCGCTGACGGTGAGCGCCCGGTCGGTGTGCACCCGGGACCCGGTGGTGATCGGCCCGGGCGAGCGGCTGTCGGTGGCGGTCTCGCTGATGCGCGAGCACGCCGTGCGGCGGCTGCCGGTGGTCGAGGACGGTCTGCCGGTCGGTGTCGTCAGCCTCGGGGACCTGGCCGAGGCCCGGGATCCCGGCTCGGCGCTGGCCGAGATCAGCCGCGCCGTTCCGGACGAATGACGGAAGGACGTAGGGACATCATGCGTATCGCTTTTCTGACCGCGCCCGAGGGCGTCGAGCAGGTCGAGCTCACCGATCCGTGGCGGGCGGTGGTGGACGCGGGGCACGAACCGGTGCTCGTGTCGACCAGGCCGGGCTCGATCCAGGCGTTCCACCATCTCGACAAGGCGGAGAAGTTCCCCGTGCAGGAGGTCGTGGGCGAGACGTCGGCCGGCTCCTTCGGCGGGCTGGTCCTGCCCGGCGGGGTCGCCAACCCGGACTATCTGCGCACGAACCGCAAGGCCGTCGCCTTCGTACGGGACTTCTTCGAGCAGGGCCTGCCCGTCGCGGCGATCTGCCATGCCGCATGGACGCTGGTGGAGGCCGACGTCGTACGCGGCCGGGTGCTGACCTCCTGGCCGAGCCTGCGGACCGATATCCGCAACGCGGGCGGCACCTGGGTCGACGAGCAGGTGCGGATCTGCGACCACGGTCCGAACAGGCTGGTCACCAGCCGTAAGCCGGACGATCTGAAGGCGTTCTGCGAGACGTTCCTCGACGTGTTCGCCAGGACGTCGAAGGAGGCTGTCTGATGGGAGACCGCAAGCAGGAGCAGCGGGAGTTCTTCCGGGCGGACGACCCGACGGGCGGGCCGCTCACCACCGACCAGGGTGTGGAGGTCGACCACACCGACGACTCGCTCGCCGGCGGCGAACGCGGGCCGACGCTGATGGAGGACTTCCACTTCCGGGAGAAGCTCACCCACTTCGACCACGAGCGGATCCCCGAGCGGGTGGTGCACGCGCGGGGCGCGGGGGCGTACGGCTATTTCGAACCGTACGAGTCCTGCGCGGAGTTCACCCGTGCGGCCTTCCTCCAGGATCCGTCGGTGCGGACCCCGGTGTTCGTGCGGTTCTCCACGGTGCAGGGTCCGAAGGGATCGGCGGACACGGTGCGGGACGTGCGCGGGTTCGCGACCAAGTTCTACACCTCGGAGGGGAACTACGACCTGGTCGGGAACAACTTCCCGGTCTTCTTCATCCAGGACGGCATCAAGTTCCCCGACTTCGTGCACGCGGTGAAGCCGGAGCCGCACAACGACATCCCGACCGGCGCCTCCGCCCACGACTCCCTGTGGGACTTCGTGTCGCTGCAGCCGGAGACGCTGCACGCGATCATGTGGCTGATGTCGGACCGGGCGATCCCGCGCAGCTACCGCATGATGCAGGGCTTCGGTGTGCACACCTTCCGGTTCGTGAACGCCGAGGGGCGCGGCACGTTCGTGAAGTTCCACTGGAAGCCGCGCCTCGGCGTGCACTCGCTGGTGTGGGACGAGGCGCAGGAGTGCCAGGGCCGTGACCCGGACTTCAACCGGCGTGACCTGTGGGACGCGATCGAGGCCGGCGAGTACCCGGAGTGGGAGTTGGGTGTCCAGCTCGTGCCGGAGGAGGACGAGTTCGCCTTCGACTTCGATCTGCTCGACGCCACGAAGATCATTCCGGAGGAGCAGGTGCCGGTGCGGCCGATCGGCCGGATGGTGCTGGACCGCAACCCGGAGAACTTCTTCGCCGAGACCGAGCAGGTGGCCTTCCACACGGCCAACGTGGTCCCGGGCATCGACTTCACCAACGATCCACTGCTCCAGGCCCGCAACTTCTCCTATCTGGACACCCAGTTGATCCGCCTCGGCGGCCCCAACTTCGCTCAGCTGCCGGTGAACCGGCCGGTGGCGGAGGTCCGCACGAACCAGCGCGACGGCTACCACCAGGGCGCGATCCACCGGGGCACGAACTACTTCCCGAACTCCCTCGGCGGCGGCTGTCCGGCGCACGCCGGCGTCGACGGCAGTGCCTACACGCACTACGCCGAGCGGGTCGACGGCGCCAAGATCCGGCGGCGCAGCCCGAGTTTCCAGGACCACTACAGCCAGCCCGCGATGTTCTGGAACAGCATGGCGGACTGGGAGAAGGAGCACATCGTCGCGGCGTTCCGGTTCGAGCTCGGCAAGGTCGGCTCGATGACGGTGCGGGCCCGTACCGTCGAGCATCTCGCCAAGGTGAACGGCGACCTGGCGACCCGGGTCGCGCGCGGCGTCGGGGTGCCCGAGCCGTCCGCCGCGGAGGCGGCCGACAAGCTGTCCTCCCCCGCGCTGAGCCTGGAGGCGCTGCCCGGTGACGGCTCGGTCCGCACCCGGCAGATCGCGGTTCTCGTCGCCGACGGCGTCGACACCACGCAGATCACGTCGGTGCGTGAGGCGCTCGCGGCCGAGGGCGCGGTCGTCGAGGCGCTGGCTCCGGCGGACGGCGCGGTGACCGGTGCCGACGGTGAGCGGTTCGCGGTGGACCGGGCGCTGCCGACCGTCGCCTCCGTGCTGTACGACGCGGTGCTGCTGCCGGGCGGACCGGTGGGCACCCCGTCCACGGCCGCGGACCCGGACGCGATGCGCTTCCTGCGGAACGCCTACCGGCACGGCAAGCCGGTGGGCGCGCTCGGCTCCGGCGTGGGTGTCCTGTCGTCCCTGGAGCCGGCGGGCGTACGGCTGTCCGCCGAGTTCCACCACCCGGTGAGCGACCACGGCGTGGTGTCGGACACCTCACCGGGCCCGGCGAGCGAGGAGTTCCTGCGCGCCTTCACCGCGGCCCTCTCGGCCCACCGCCACTGGGACCGCCCACCGGTGCGCCACTGAAGCCCTCCGGGATGCCGGCGCTCGCGAAGACCGCCGGCATCCCGGAGCGCGGCGGCAAGGTCCCCACCGACGAGAAGGTGGCCGTCTCGCAGTCGGCGGCCGGCGACTTCAAGGCCTTCTCGACGATCTGCACGCAGGTGGCCCGGCCCTCGGGCGTCACCCCGGCGGCGCGGTGGACGCCGGCGTGCCGCAGCCGCGGTCGCGGGCGCCGTCGCGGGTCCGGCCCGAGGCGACGGTGCGGCGTGGGTTGCGGCGCAGGTACTCGCCCTCCAGCTGCGCCATCCGTTCGTTGTGGGCGCGCAGCGCGTCGTTCGAGCCGTACAGCAGCGTGTCGTGGCGCGTCCGGTGGATGGTCTCCAGCTCCTTCATGAGCTGTTGGTCGTCCAGCCGGCCAGGGTCGACTCCGGTCATGGTGGTGCCCCGCTCGTCGTGTTCAATCTTGCGGTCCGGGTACCCGCCCGTCGAGCAGACAGCCCCCGAGCGGTGTACGGGAGTGAGCCATGGATCTCGCCTTTCTGCATCCACTGTACGAACACCTGGGGCCCTGGGCCTCCGTGTACGTCGACACCTCCCGCCACACGGCGGACACGCCGCACGAGCGGCACCTGACGGCCCGGGCCCTGTCCCAGGAGCTGGCCGGGCAGGGCTGCGACGACGCGACCTGCCGGGCCGTGCAAGGCGCGCTGGAGGAACTGGAGCACTCGTCCGAGCCGCACGGCCGCGCGATCTTCGCCCGTGCGGGTGAGGTGGTCCTGGACCCGCCGCTGGCCCGCGCCCCGGTGCGCGACAGCGCCCACTGGGCCCCGCTGCCGCACACCGCGCCGCTGCTGGAGCTGGCCGGCGAGGACCCGGTCTGCGTGGTGGCCTACGTCGACCGCAAGGGCGCCGCCTTCGAGCTGCGCACCGCGCTGGGCCGGCAGGACGTCGGCGAGGTCTCCGGCCGGCAGCATCCGGTGCACCGTACGAGCACGGCCGACTGGTCCGAGCGGCACTTCCAGCTCAAGGTGGAGAACACCTGGGAGCACAACGCCGCCGAGATCGCCGACGCGCTCGCCGTCTGCCAGGAGGAGACCCGCGCCGACCTGCTGGTTCTCGTCGGTGACGACCGGGAGCGGCGCACCGTGCGCGAACGGCTGCCGCAGCGCCTGGACGACCTGGTGGTCGAGGCCCCGCACGGCACCGGCAGCAGGCTGCTGGACGAGGACGTGGCACAGGCCCGGGCCGAGCATGTGCGGCAGCGGGCGACGCGGGAGCTGGAGCGGTTCCTGGCGGCCCGCGAGCCGGGTCCCGAGGGGCGCGCCGGAGCGGTGGAGGGCGTGCCCGCGCTGGTCGAGGCCGCCCGTGAGCACCGTATCGACGAGCTGCTGATCCGCCCGGACGGCCCCGACGCCCACCGCGAGGTGTGGATCGGCGAGGACCCGGACCAGCTGGCGGTGCGCCGCACGGACCTCAGGATCCTCGGCGAACAGCACTCCTGGCCGGCCCGCGCCGACGACGCCCTGATCCGCTCGGCGGTCGCAACCGGCGCGTCGGCCGTGTCGGTCACCCCGGCGCACCCGACCCGGGACCCGGCAGGCGGGCTGGGCGCCCTGCTGCGCTGGACATGAACCGCACCCGCCGCTCCACCAGCCCCGGCAGCCACCACCGGCACAGCAACCACGCCGGTCACCCCAGCAGCCCCGACCCGGAACCCAGCAGACGGGCCGGGGCCCCACTGCGCTGGACCTGAACCCCAGCCCACGCGCCCACCGCACCCGCTCCACCCACACCACCCCGGCAGCCACCACCGGCACAGCAACCACGCCGGTCACCCCAGCAGCCCCGACCCGGAACCCGGCAGGCGGGCCGGGGGCACTGCTGCGCTGGGCCTGAGCTGCGGCCGCGTGGCTAGCGCGCCCGCTCCACCCGTCGCTCGTCCCACACCGGCTCGGCCGTCTCCCGTACCCGTCCGTCGCCGCCGAAGACCAGATAGCGGTCGAAGGCGCGGGCGAACCAGCGGTCGTGGGTGACGGCCAGCACCGTCCCCTCGAAGGACTCCAGCCCCTCCTGGAGGGCCTCGGCGGACTCCAGGTCGAGGTTGTCGGTCGGCTCGTCGAGCAGCAGGGCCGTGGCACCCTCCAGCTCGAGGAGCAGGATCTGGAAGCGGGCCTGCTGTCCGCCGGAGAGCCGGTCGAAGGTCTGCTCGGCCTGCTGGGTGAGTTCGTAGCGGCGCAGCCGGGACATCGCGGCGCCCCGGTCCTGGGCGTGCTCCTTCCACAGGATGTCCAGAAGGGTCCGCCCGATCAGCTCGGGGTGCGCGTGCGTCTGCGCGAAGTGGCCGGGCACCACCCGTGCCCCCAGCTTCCACGCCCCCGAGTGCGCCACGTCGTCGCCCGCGAGCAGGCGCAGGAAGTGCGACTTGCCGGAGCCGTTGGAGCCGAGGACGGCGACGCGTTCGCCGTAGAAGACCTCCAGCGAGAACGGCTTCATCAGGCCCGTGAGCTCCAGCCCCTCGCAGGTGACGGCCCGCAGCCCGGTACGGCCGCCCTTGAGCCGCATCCTGATGTCCTGCTCGCGCGGCGGCTCCGGCGGCGGTCCGGCCTCCTCGAACTTGCGCAGCCGGGTCTGCGCGGCGCGGTAGCGGGAGGCCATGTCGGGGCTGTTCTCAGCGGCTTGACGCAGTGTCAGCACCAGCTTCTTGAGCTGGGCGTGCTTCTCGTCCCAGCGTCTGCGCAGCTCCTCGAAGCGGGCGAAACGGGCGCGCCGGGCCTCGTGGTACGTGGCGAAGCCGCCGCCGTGCACCCAGGCGTCGGCGCCCGCCGGCGAGGGCTCCACCGACACGATCTTCTCGGCGGCGCGGGCGAGGAGTTCGCGGTCGTGGGAGACGAAGAGGACCGTCTTGCGGGTCTCCTTGAGCCGTTCCTCCAGCCAGCGCTTGCCGGGCACGTCGAGGTAGTTGTCCGGCTCGTCGAGCAGCAGCACCTCGTCCGTGCCGCGCAGCAGCGCCTCCAGCACCAGCCGCTTCTGCTCACCGCCCGACAGGGTGCGCACCTGCCGCCACTGCGCCTTCTCGTACGGCACGCCGAGCGCGGCCGTGGTGCACACGTCCCACAGCGTCTCGGCCTCGTAGCCCCGCGCCTCGGCCCAGTCGGCGAGCGCCTGCGCGTACTTGAGCTGGGCGGCTTCGTCGTCGACGGCCATGATGGCGTGCTCGGCGACGTCCACGGCCTTCGCGGCCTCGCGGATCCGGGGCGGCGCGACCGACACGAGCAGGTCGCGTACGGTCGTCTCGTCCCGTACGGACCCCACGAACTGCCGCATCACCCCCAGGCCGCCGCTGACGGTGACCGTGCCGCCGTGCGGCTTCAGCTCACCGGAGATCAGCCGCAGCAGCGTCGTCTTACCGGCCCCGTTGGGCCCGACCAGCGCCACGGCGGCGCCTTCGCCCACCCGGAAGGAGACGTCGCCGAGCAACGCCCTCCCGTCGGGGAGGTAGTACTCGAGGTGCGCGGCTTCCAGATGTCCCATGGGCGGATTGTGCGGGGGACGGGAGAGCCCGGGCAAACCCTTATTTCAGAACGCCGGGCCACGAGACGCGGCCCCTACGGCGCATCCCCGTCCACAACCTGCCCCGCCGGCCCGCTCTCCCCCGCTGGAGCCACCACCGCCCCCGCCCACGACAGCACCTTCCACCCCTCCCCAGGCGCCCCTTCAAGGACCACCACCCCGGTGTTGGCCAGGGGATGGGCCGCGGCGAACGCGACATCCACGTTGTCCGCCCGAGCCGCCGTCCACATCCGAATCGCGGCACCATGACTGACGAGAGCGACAGTCCCGGCCCCACCGCCGGCGGCCTCCGCCACCACGGCGTCATAACGCCCCAGCGCCTCGACGCCGCTCTCGCCGCCCGGCATCCGCAGGCCCGTGTCTCCCGCCGCCCAGGCGAACACCGTCTTCATGTAGGCGTGCCCGGCCTCGGTGTCACCGGGCAGCATCTCCAGGTCGCCCGCGGACACCTCACGGATGCCGTCGCGGACGATCACGTCGAGGCCGAGGGTCGCGGCCAGCGGCGCGGCGGTGAGCTGGGTGCGGATCAGCGTGGACGCGTAGATCGCCCCGATGTCCTCGCCAACCAGCGCCGCGGGCAGGGCGGCGGCCTGCTGCGAGCCCAGTTCGGTCAGGCCGGGGCCGGGAACGGCCGTGTCCAGCAGGTAGTCCACATTGGTCGGGGTCTGACCGTGACGGACGAGGAGCAGGCGCATGTACGGGTTCCTCCGTGTGTCGGTCACCGCCGGACGGACAGCAATCGGCCACTTCAGGGTACCCAGCCCTGTATGAGCCCAGACGTCGACCTCACCGTCCCCAAGCCCGGCCGGCATGCCCTGCGCGACCGGCTCCTCTCACTCGACTCCCGGTTGTTCGAGTTCGCCGCCGAGCGGCACTGGCCGTACGCCGAGCCGATCCTGCCGAGGCTGAGCCGGAGCGCGAACCACGGGGTGCTGTGGTTCGCGGCGGCCGCCGCGATCGCCGCCAGCCGCACGCCCCGGGCCCGCCGGGCGGCGGTGCGCGGGGTCGCCTCGTTGAGCCTGGCCTCACTGACCATCAACACCCTCGGCAAGCGGTCGGTGCGCCGTCCCCGTCCGCTGCTGGATCCGGTGCCGATGGTCCGGCAGCTGAAGCGGCAGCCGATCACCACGTCCTTCCCGTCCGGGCACGCCGCGTCGGCGGCCGCGTTCGCCACCGGGGTGGCCCTGGAGTCGCCCGCCTGGGGCGTGGTGGTGGCCCCGGTCGCCTGGTCGGTCGCGCTGTCCCGCGTGTACACGGGCGTGCACTTCCCGAGCGATGTGCTGGCGGGCGCGGCACTGGGCGCGGGAGCCGCGTTCGCCGTACGGGGCATGGTGCCGACGCGCCACCGGGTGGTTCCGCCGGCCCGGCCCCGTACGGACGTTCCGGCGCTGCCGGACGGGGACGGCCTGATCGTGGTGGCCAACAAGGGCTCGGGCAGTGCCGAGCGGGTGCACGCCCTGCTGGATCTGCTGCCGCGCGCGGAGCTCGTCGAGTGCGAACCCGCGGGCGTCCGCGCCGAGTTGCGCGAGGCGGCGGCCCGCGCCCGGGTGCTCGGGGTGTGCGGCGGCGACGGCACGGTGAACGCGGCCGCCGAGGCCGCGCTGCGGCACGGCCTGCCGCTGGCGGTGCTGCCCGGCGGCACGATGAACCACTTCGCCTACGACCTGGGCGTGGAGGACGAACACGATCTGGGCCGGGCCGTCCAGCGCGGCGAGGCGGTGCGCGTGGACGTCGGCCGGTTCAGGTGCGACGGCCGGCAGGGACTGTTCCTCAACACCTGCAGCCTGGGCGTGTATCCGGAGCTGGTGCGTGAGCGCGACCGCTTCGCGCACCGGATCGGCTCCTGGCCGGCCGGGGTGCTGGCGGCCCTGCGCGTCCTGCGCAGGGAACGGCACCCGCTGCACGCCGAGGTCGGCGGCCGCGCCCACCCGTTGTGGCTGCTGTTCGCCGGGAACGGCACCTATCACCGGCTGGGCCTCACCCCCGCCCGCCGGCTCGATCTCGCGGACGGCGTGCTCGACGTACGGGTGGTGCACGGCGGCCGACGTCCGGCGCTGCGCCTGCTCGCGGCCGCCGTCGCGGGCCCGCTGACCCGCTCCCCGGCCCACGCGGCGGTCCAGGTCGGCCGACTGCACCTGTCGGGCGTCACCCCGGGGGCACTGCTCGCCTACGACGGTGAGATCACCGAGGTCGGGGGCGAGGTGACCTTGGAGAAGCTGCCGGAGGCCCTGACGGTCTACCGTCCGCTGCAGACCGGCTTCTGATCACTCGTCAGTCCACATAACAGAACACAGGTCTCAGCATTCGACATGCGGGCGTATGGTGTCGAGCATGTCGAAGACACAGGAGACCGCCGTCTACACCCACGGGCACCACGAGTCCGTGCTGCGTTCGCACACCTGGCGCACCGCCGCCAACTCGGCGGCCTACCTGCTCGGCTCGCTGAAGCCGCGCATGAGGATCCTGGACGTCGGCTGCGGCCCCGGCACGATCACCGCCGACCTGGCGGCCCTGGTCCCCGATGGCCAGGTCACGGGCGTCGACCGGGCGCCCGGCATCCTGGAGCAGGCCCGGGCCACCGCCGCCGGGCGGGGTCTGACCAACGTGGACTTCGCGGTCGCCGACGTGCACGCGCTGGACTTCCCCGACGACACGTTCTGTGTGGTCCACGCCCACCAGGTGCTGCAGCACGTGGGCGACCCGGTGGCCGCGCTGCGCGAGATGAGGCGGGTCACCGGGCCGGGCGGTCTCATCGCGGTCCGCGACTCGGACTACGCCGCCATGACCTGGTATCCGGCGTCCGCGGGCCTGGACGACTGGCTGGACCTGTACCGCCGGGTCGCCCGCGCCAACGGCGGCGAGCCGGACGCCGGGCGCCGGCTGAAGTCCTGGGCGCTGCGCGCGGGGCTCACCGACGTCACGGCCACATCGAGCACCTGGACCTTCTCGACGCCCGAGGAGCGGGCCTGGTGGAGCGGGCTGTGGGCGGACCGGACGCTGGCCTCGGCGTATGCCGAACGGGCCACGGAGGGCGGACACGCCACGGCCGAGCGGCTGCGGGCCGTGTCGGAGGCATGGCGGGAGTGGGGGCGGCGGGACGACGGCTGGTTCAGTGTCCTGCACGGAGAGATTCTGTGCCGTAAGGAAGCCTGAATCGCGAATTTCTGGAAACTCGGCGAGCAGGAGGTCGGACTATGGTTCCTATTCTGCTCGTACTGCTGCTTGCTGTGATTCTCTTCGGTGCCGGATTCGCACTGGAGGTCCTGTGGTGGATCGCGCTCGTAGTGCTGGTCGTGTGGCTCCTGGGATTCCTGATGCGCGGCACGACCGCGGCGGGAGGCAGGGGTCGCTGGTATCGGTGGTGAGGTGAATTCACTTCCTGAATTCACTTCCTGGGAAGTAGCGGTCCCAGCGGCCCGAGGTCCAGATTCAGGTCCTCGGGCCGCAGCCCGTAGCGCTCGCGCAGCTCGGTCATGCGCTCCTCCAGCAGCATCAGCGTCAGCCCGATCCGCTCCTCCTGCTCCTCGCTCAGATCGCCCTCGTCGAAGCGGCGCAGCGCCTGGCGCTCCATGAGCTGGCGGAGCAACTCCACGACCGTCAGGACGAGTTTGACGAGGTCGCGCTCCACGGTGTCGGGATCGAGGTCCAGTCGGTCGCGACGGGTCGGCCGGTGGTGCGGTGAGGTCACGACGACTCCCCCCAGGGCGACGGGACCTGCTCGTTGACGGAGCTGATCAGCGCGTTCAGGTCGATGCGGACGAGGTCGACGTCGGCGATGCGCAGGGTGATGTCCCCCGTGACGACGACGCCCCCGGCGAGCAGCCGGTCGAGCAGGTCCACCAGGGCGATCTCGCGTCGTTCGACGACGGTCACCGCTCCACCTCCGAATCCTCCCCGAACTCCCCGGTAAAGGAATACGCCGCCCACGGTCCGGTGAGCTCGACCCGTATTCCGGGGGCGTCGTCCTTCTCCCGGTCCACCAGTTCCACGAATTCCTCGGAATCCGCGCGCGGCACCAGATAGGCGGCGTTGAGCACATTCTGCCCGGAGGCACCGGAAAGCGCCGCACTCTGCGGGGCGTGCAGCCGGGAATCCTCGGCGAATGCGGAGAGCTTTTCGTGCAGCCGTCCGGCGAACGCGGTGGCATGCTGCCATACGTCCTCACGGGCGCGGGTCTGCATACGGCGCCGGCGCAGATAGTCGCGGCCCGACTCGGCCTTCGCCTCGGGCCGGCCGGGCTCCGCGGCCTCGGCGGATTCGGCGGCGTCCGTCTCGACGTACACCTTGACGCCCCACTCCACCTGCCCCTCCAGCCGGTCGAGGACGCGCCGGAAGTCCTCCTCGCGGGCCTCCATCATGGTCCGTACGCCGCTGTCGTCCCGGAAGACGGTGGCGAGCCGCAGCGGCAGCGGTGTGGTGACGGCCGTGAGCGCGTCGATGACCTGCTGATGGGCGCGGGCCGTCGCGGTGAGCCAGTCGAGGTCCTCCAGATGGGCGCGCAGCGCCGCCTCGGTGAAGTCCGCCTCCGGCACCGTGCCGACGACGGCGACCAGGCCGTGGTGCGTCAGCTGCTTCGGCGGCGCCCCGGCCACCCCGGTCAGCTGCGCCTGGAGGGCGGAGCGGAAGGGGCGGCACACGGCGTAGACGTAGCGCAGTCCGGTCATGGGGCCTCCTCCTGCTCCCGGCCGGGCTCCAGCCGGGCCAGCCGCTCGCGCAACTCGGCGTTCTCCCGGGCGAGTTCGTTGCGGCGGGCGCGCGAGGACAGGGCCGGGTCGTCCTCCCACCAGTCGATACCCATCTCCTTCGCCTTGTCGACCGAGGCGACGATGAGGCGGAGCTTGACGGTGAGGAGTTCGATGTCGAGCAGATTGATCCGGATGTCACCCGCGATGACCACACCCTTGTCGAGCACCCTTTCCAGGATGTCCGCGAGGTTGGCTCCGCTGCCCTGGCCATAGGGCTCGGGGAGCCGACTGGGCATCGTCATCGCCGGCTCCCGCCGCCGGCGTACTCGTCCTCGTCCTCGCGCTCCGGCTCCTCCTCGTACTCGGGCTCCTCCTCGTACGCGTCCTCGGCCTCTTCGTCCTCCTCCTCGTACTCGCCCTCGGGCTCTTCGCCCTCTTCCTCCTCCTCCGCGACCGCGTCCTCATGGCTGCGGACGACCTCGCCGTCATGGATCCGGCCGCGCCAGCCGTCCTCGGCCTCTCCCTTGAGGGTGATGAAGCGGACGAAGTTCTTCAGGTCGAGGCGGGCCCGGCGGCCCTGGGCGCGCCAGAGGTTGCCGGTCTTCTCGAAAAAACCCTTGGGGTAGTACTCGACGACCAGCAGGACGCGGGTGAGGCTGTCGTCGAGGCGGTGGAAGGAGACCACGCCCTTCGTGGTGCCCTTGGCGCCCTCCGAGACCCAGGCGATGCGGTCGTCCGGCACCTGCTCGGTGGTGCGCCCCTTCCAGCTGCGGTTGGACCAGAAGACCTTGAGCTGCCAGTCGGACGTCGTGTCGTCGGCGCGGTTCGCGCTCTTCACACCCTTGGCGAAGGTGCTGAAGTCCTGGTACTGGGTCCACTGGTCGTACGCGGTGCGCACCGGCACGCCGACATCGACGTACTCGATGATGACGGTGGGCTTGTTGCCGGCCGAGCGTTTGCCCTTGGTCTTGCCCTTGGCCTTGTCTCCGAGGCTCTTGAACGCGCCGACGACGTTGTCCTTGGCGTGGGCGGCGCCCACCTCGAGCGCGCTGCGCAGGGGGCTCTTGCCGTCGGCGAGCTTGCGGCCGCCGTCGCGGGCGAGCTCGATCAGGCCCGGGCTGCGGCCCTCGGCGATGTCGTTCAGCTTGACCGTGGCCTCGCCGAGTTTGTGCCCCGCGCCGACCAACAGCCGCTGGGTCTGTGCGGCGAGGTACTCCTGCAGCTCGGCCTTGAACCGGTCGGCGGCCTCGCTGTGGGCCACCCCGGCGAGTGGTTGCTTCGCCGCTCCGCGGGCCGCGGAGCTCGCGGATCCGAGTGTCTTGGTCATCACCCGGCACCGCCCTTCGACTGGCGCGCCCGGCCCCCGCGAGCGGTCCCGCTCCGCTTCTCCGCCGTTTTCCTGGGCGCTGTCCTCCCGGCAGCGGTCTTCCTCGCCGCCGTCTTCTTCGTGGAAGCCTTCTTCGTGGAAGCCTTCTGCGTCGGCTTCCTGGCGGCCTGCTGCGCCGAGGCCCGCTTCGCCGTCCCCTTCCGGGACGGCTCCTCGTCCCGCGCGCGCGGCTCTTCTTCCTCGGCCTCGCCTTCGGTCTCCTCCTCGGTCTGTGCCGCGGCTTCCGCGGCTTCCTCCTCGTCCTGCTCGCCGCTGTCCGGTGTCGGCACAGCGTCCGACAGCTTGTCACGCACGTCGGCCGTGCGTCCGTGCAGCCGGTCGGCGAGCGCGTCGAGCCGGCGCTCGACCAGGGCGCCGGACGCCGCTTGGCCGACGCCGCGCAGATCCTCGCGCAGCTGGTCCCCGATCTCCTTGAACTGGGGGTTGTCCTGGAGCTGTTGGGACACCAGGTCCGCGACGGCCCGCGGGCTCAGACGCATCCGCTTGCCGGCCACGACGCCGCCGACGGCCAACGCCAGTTTCAGTTTCCTCGTCCGTCCGAGGACGTATCCGGCCCCTATCGCGAGGCCCAGTCCCACTCGGTTCATCATGCCGTCCCGTCGCTGTCTCCGTACCCTGCGCGCAGGCCGATCTCGAGTCGGTCGAGAAGTTCGTCCTCGCGGCGGTCGAACTCCTCCTCCTCGATCTCGCCTGCGGTCAACTGCTGCTCCAACCGCGCCAGTTCAGCCCGCACCGCAGTCGGGTCGTAGTAGCGGCGTTCGGCCTCGTGCAGCACCTGTCTGATGACCCATGCGCTGCCGCGCACCGGGGCGAACGGCAGCAGGAGCACCTCTCCGATCAGTCCCACGGCCTCACTCCTTCGCTGCTCCGCCGCCGGACATGCTGTCCGCGGGCTCGGCGGGACCGGGCTCGACGAAGCTGTACGGCGGGAGCGGGCCGTTGACCCGCAGTTCGAGGTGCGGATGGCCCTCGCGGAGCTGTTCCACCGCGGTGAGGAACGTCTCGACCTCGTCGCGGTCCACCAGGAACGACACGTTGGCGAGCCAGCCGGTGGACTCGGGGCCCACGCTGACCGCCGCGGCGGCCGGTTCCAGGGTGTGCCGCACATCGGTCGCGTCCTCGGCCTCCCGGGCCTTGACGGCGGCGACGACCATCTCGCCGAGCCGCAGCCGCTGCTCGTAGCTGCCGCCGCCGGACTGCCGGTTGGCCTCGGTCATGGCCCGGATCTCCGGGTTCTCGGCGAGCACGCGGTGCAGGACGGCCTCTTCGGCGTGGGACGCCTTGACGTTGTACTCCACCTTGCCGTCCAGGGCCGTCAGCCGCTCCTTGTAGTGCTCGGCGCGCTCGGCGAGGACCGCGGTGACGGTGTCGTCGTCGGGGGCGACGCTGCCGAACCGCATGGGCAGCACGCAGCCGGCCGCGCCCGCCTCGGCGAGCACGCTGGAGTGGGCGAGCAGTTCCCTGCGCTTGGGGCGCAGCCCCTCGGGCGCGTCGCTGACGAGGGCGGCGAGTTCGCCCTCCGTCAGCACGCGCACCGGCCGGGAGGGGTCGCCGACGCCTCCCATGTCCTTCGGAAGCGCACGGTGCGAGCTCGCGGTGATCCCGTACACGTACGTACTCACTCCTGCTCCTCCTTCCTGCGCGCCGTGGTGGACTTGCGGGCACGCTGCCTGGGCTCGCGCTCGCCTTCGTCGCGCGCTTGCTTGAAGGCCTCCGAGACGGTCTCGGCGGCGCCGGACAGCGCGCCCTTGGACTTGCCGCGCGCGCCGGACTCGGTGACCTCACCGACGACGTCGGGCAGACCGGGGCTCTTGCTCGGCCCGGCCTCCAGGTCCAGCCGATTGCACGCCTCGGCGAAGCGCAGATACGTGTCGACACTGGCGACGACGACCCGGATGTCGATCTTCAGGATTTCGATGCCGACCAGGGAGACCCGTATGAACGCGTCAATGACGAGCCCCCTGTCGAGGACGAGTTCCAGGACGTCGTAGAGGCCGCTGCTGCCGCCTCCGCCGGTCTGCTGTGCGGGGACAACGGTCATACCGACCGTTCCTCCTTGTCTCGGGGCGGGGTACTGGGTGTGGGCGGGCGGCCTACCGACCGCCGGACCTGTGTGCGTCGGAGCGCCCACGTTCGTAGCGGCGCGTGCGCCGGTATCCGGTGAGCTGTCCCTGGGGGTCAAGATCGACTCGGTAGCTCGCGATGAGACTCATCGTGTCGGGTACGCGGGCCAGCTCCAGGACCTCGACCTCGAGCGTCCAGCCGTCCTCCGTCTGCTCGAAGGACGTCACCGTCTCCGCGTTCATGCCGGTGAGTTCGGCGAGTTGGGTCCGTGCCTCACGCAGGACCTCGACAGGGGCCGGCCGCTCGCCCGCCCCGCCCGTGTGCCGTCTGGATGACTTGGGTGTCTTCTGTGAATCATTCATGGGCGCCTCCCGCGCCGAGTGGCCTGGTCGTCGCCCGTCAAACCCGTTCCGCGGTTTTCTTCAGTCCCGCAGTGCGTCGAGCCTGCGCCGCGCCGGGCCCAGGGCGCGGCCGCGGCGCGGCACCCCGGACCAGGGATCGGTTCGCGCCTGCTGCACGGCGTCGGCGATGCTCCAGCGACGAGCGTCCAGGTCCGGGTCGTCCAGCTCGGACCAGGCGAGGGGCGTGGCCACCGGGGCGCCGGGGCGGGCCCGGACGGTGTAGGGCACGACCGCCGTCTGGGCGTAGGCGTTGCGCTGCACGTCGAGGTAGAGACGATCACCGCGGTCCTTCTTGCGGGCGGCGGTGGTGAGCCGGTCCGGGTGGGCGGCGGCGAGGGCGTCGGCGATGTCACGCGCGGCGTCGCGTACGCCGTCGAACTCCTCCCGCCCGTTCAGCGGGACGACGACATGCAGCCCGCGCGAGCCGGTGGTCATCAGCCCGGAGGGCAGCTCCAGCTCGTCGAGCAGTTCGCCGAGGAGCCCGGCCGCCTCGCGGACCTGCTCGAAGTCGTCCCCGGCCGGATCGAGGTCGAAGACCATCCGGTCGGGACGGTCGATGCCGCCGGTGCCGTCGATACGGGAGAGGAAGCGGTGCAGGGTGAGACAGGCCTGGTCGGCGAGGTAGACGAGGGTGGCGGTGTCGTCGCACACCGTGTGGCAGACGGTGCCGTCCTCCTTGGGCAGTTCCACGCGGGTGATCCAGTCCGGGTAGTACTCCGGGGTGTTCTTCTGCATGAACTTCTGCCCGTCGAGCCCGTCGGGGTGCCGCTCCAGCATCAGCGGCCGGCCCCGCAGGTGCGGCAGCATGAACGCGGCGACGGACCGGTAGTAGTCGACGAGATCGCCCTTGGTGTACTCCTTCGCGCCCCCGTGGCCGGGAAAGAGCACCTTGCCGACGCGCTTGACGTCGACCGTACGGCGGCCCGCCCGCACCTTCTTCGTGGCGCCCTCGCCCGTCACCGTACGACCGCCTCCTCCACCAGCAGCCTCCCGGCGGCGGCGATGGACATGGCGTCGATGCCCGCGGCGTGCAGCTGCTCGTCCGGGGAGGCCGAGCCCGGCATCATGCGCACGGCGAGCCGCACCAGGCGCGGCGTCGGACGGCCGTCGAGGAAGGCGTCGATCACGGCGTCGCCGATGCCGCCCTCCTCGTGGTGGTCCTCCACGGTGAGCAGGCAGCCGGTGTCCTCGGCGGCCCGGCGCAGCGTCTCCCGGTCGACGGGCTTGACGGAGTACAGGTCGATGACCCTGACCTGGATGCCCTCGCGGTCCAGGGCGTCGGCGGCGGCGAGCGCCTCGTGCACGGTGACACCGGCCGCTACGACGGTCAGCCGGTCGCGGTCGCCGGCGCGCAGCACCTTGCAGCCGCCGACCGGGAACTCCTCGTCGGGGCCGTAGATCACCGGGCCGGCGCCGCGCGAGGTGCGCAGATAGCGGATGCCGTCCAGTCCCGCCATGGCGGCGACGAGCCGCGCGGTCTGGTTGGCGTCGCACGGGTACAGCACGGTCGAGCCGTGCACGGCCCGCATCATCGCCAGGTCCTCCAGGCCCATCTGGCTGGGCCCGTCCTGACCGATGGCGACGCCGGCGTGCGAGCCGACGAGGTTGACGCCGACGCCGCTGACGGACGCCATGCGCACGAAGTCGTGGGCGCGGGTGAGGAAGGCGGCGAAGGTGGAGGCGTACGGCACCCAGCCGCGGGTCGCCAGCCCCACGGCCGCGGCCACCATCTGCTGCTCGGCGATGTAGCACTCGAAGAACCGCTCGGGGTGTTCCTTGGCGAAGAACTCCGCGCGTGTGGAGTCGCTGACCTCGCCGTCGAGGGCGACGACGTCGCCGCGCCCGGTGCCGAGGGCGGCGAGCGCCTTGCCGTAGGCGTCGCGGGTGGCGACGTCGTCCCCTCCCTTCTCCCACCGCGGGAGCTCGAACTGTCCGGCGCGCACGGCGTGCAGCATGCGCGTCGCCGGCGGCTCGTGCACCCGCACGCGCACATCGCGCGGTCCGCCGAGTTCGGCGATGGCCTCGTCGGCGTCGGGCAGCGGCTTGCCGTGCAGTCCCTCGCGGTCCTGGACGCTTTCGACGCCCTTGCCCTTGAGGGTGCGGGCGAGGACGACGGTGGGCTGTCCGGTGGTGGACTCGGCCTCCCCGTACGCCCGGTCGACGGCGTCGACGTCATGGCCGTCGACCTCGACGGTGTGCCAGCCGAAGGCCTGGAAGCGGCGGGCGTAGGCGTCTAGGTCGTGGCCGTGCCGGGTCGGGCCGCGCTGGCCCAGCCGGTTGACGTCCACGATGGCGGTGAGATTGTCCAGGTGCTCGTACGCCGCGTGCTCGGCGGCCTCCCACACGGAGCCCTCGGCGAGCTCGCTGTCCCCGCACAGCACCCACACGCGGTACCCGGTCCGCTCCAGCCGCTTCCCGGCCAGCGCGATGCCGACGCCGATCGGCAGCCCCTGCCCGAGCGAGCCGGACGCGGTCTCCACCCATGGCACCCGGCGCGGGGTGGGGTGCCCTTCGAGCCGGCTGCCGACCTTGCGGAAGGTGAGCAGCTCGCCGTCGTCGATGGCGCCGACGGCCTTGTAGGCGGAGTACAGCAGGGGCGTGGCATGCCCCTTGGACAGGACGAACCGATCGTTGCCCGGATGGGCGGGCCGCTCGAAGTCGTAGCGCAGATGCCGGGCGAGGAGTACGGCCATCAGATCCGCGGCGGACATCGACGACGTCGGATGCCCCGACCCCGCGGCGGCGGAGGCCCGCACGCTGTCCACGCGCAGCTGCTGGGCGAGCTCGGTCAGTTCGGCGGTGTTCATGTGTCTCCTTCCGGGGAACCGGGGGACGGGGGCCGCTGCGGCTCGTGACCCGCCGGGAGGTCCGGCTGCTTCACGGGGCCGGGGGGTTCGGCGTGGGTGGCGGCGTCGGGGTCCTGGACGGGGTCGAGGGCTTCGGGGCCCTGGGCGGGTTCCCCGCCGGGCCGGTTCCGCTCGGGCCCGCCCGGCACCCGGGCCAGCTCCGGCGAATCCGTGTCCAGCGGCACCGACCACGACCGTACGAGGCCCAACTGCACGGCCTGGCGGGGCAGTGCGGCGTCCAGGAGCCAGTCGGCGGCGACGCGGACGCGGTTGCCGGGCATCGCGGCGAGGTGGTAGCCCCGGGCGACCGCGCCCGCCGCCACGCCGGACAGATGGACGCCGAGGGGGTTGGCGGCCGCCTTGGCGCCGCCGAGGTCGACGACGAAGCCCATGTCGCGGTGGCGGTGGACGCGGCGCTCGCCCAGGCCCAGGGACGCGGCGACGTTGTGGGCCACGGTCCTGCCCTGCCGCCAGGCGTGCTGGGCGGTCATCGGCGTGTACGCGCCGGGCTTGTCCAGGTCGGGCACGGCGGCCGCGTCGCCGGCGGCGAACAGTTCGGGCCGGCCCGGCACCCGGAGGTAGGGGTCGACGAGCAGCCGGCCCCGCTCCATCGGCAGTCCGAGGGACTCGGCGAGCGGATCGGGCCGTACGCCGACGCACCACACCAGCGTGCGGGTCTCGACGAACTCGCCGTCGGTCAGCAGCACCCCGCGGCGCGTGGCCTCCTTCACGGAGGTCCCCATCCGCACCTCGACGCCGCGCTCGCGCAGCACCCGGTCGGCCGTGCGCGACAGCCTCTCGTCCAGCTCGGGCAGAACGCGCCCGGCGATGTCGAGCAGCAGCCAGCGCGGCCGCATCCCGGCCCGCAAGGGGTGCCTGCGCACCTGGGAGTCGGTGAAGAGCTTGCCCTGCGCGGCGACCTCGGTTCCGGTGTAGCCGGCGCCGACCACGACGAACGTGCAGCGCGCCGCGCAGCTCCCGGGGTCGTCGGCCGCGGCGGCCAGCTCCATCTGCCGGGTGACCTGGTCACGCAGATACAGCGCCTCGGGCAGCCCGCGGAAGCCGTGCGCGTGCTCGGCGACGCCGGGGATGGGCAGCAGTCTGTTGACGCTGCCCGCGGCCAGGATCAGCCGGTCGAAGGACAGGGTCCCGGGGCCGCCCTCGGGGCCGGTGTAGTGCACGGTGTGCCCGTCGACGTCGATGGTTCCGGCCTCGCCCAGCACCAGCCGTACGTCCGGCAGGGTGCCGGAGAGCGAGACGGTCACCCGGCGCGGTTCCAGGATGCCTGCGGCGACCTGGGGCAGCAGGGGCAGATACAGGAAGTAGTCGGTCGGGTTCAGCAGGGTGATCTCGGCCTTGCGCCGGGTGAGCCGGGACAGGGTTCGGGCCGCCCGGTACCCGGCGAATCCGGCTCCGACGATCACGATGCGGGGTCGACTCACGGTGGGCCTCCGGCGCTGTCGCGTACCTCGGGAGCCTTCCGCGTCCCCCAGGTCAGGGCCGCCAAACGTGCGCCCGGGCGGCCTCGTCCTTCCGGCATGCCGGCCCGGCCGGCCCGGTTTCGTGCCGGGTCTGCGGGTACCCGGTCGGCGTGTATGCCTTGGCGAGCGACGAGTTCCCGGCCCTCATCATGAAACTCCACCTGCCCGTGGTGTCCGTCTACACGGTGCCCACCGACGCCCCCGAGGCGGACGGCACCCTCGCCTGGAACTCCACGACCGTGGTGATCGCCGAGGTGACGGCGGGCGACGCGACCGGCACGGGCTGGACGTACGGCCCGGCGGCGGTCGGCGACTTCCTGCGTGACCGTCTCGCTCCGCTGGTCGAGGGCCGTGGCGCCCTGGACATCCCGGCCGCGCACGAAGCGATGTGCCGCGCGATCCGCAACGCCGGCCGGCCGGGGGTCGCCGCGTGCGCGATCTCGGCGCTGGACATCGCCCTGTGGGATCTCAAGGCCCGGATCCTGGAGCTGCCGCTGGCCCGGCTGCTGGGCGCCTGCCGCGAGCGCGTGCCCGTGTACGGCAGCGGTGGCTTCACCACGTACCACGACACCCATCTGGCCGCGCAGTTGAACGGCTGGGTGCACGGTCAGCACATCCCGCGCGTGAAGATCAAGATCGGCGAGGAGTGGGGCCGCGCGGTCGAGCGCGACGTGGCCCGGGTGCGGGCGGCGCGGGAAGTGATCGGCCCCGAGGCCGAGTTGTACGTGGACGCCAACGGCGCCTACACCCGCAAGCAGGCGGTCCGGGTGGGCCACGCGCTCACCGAGTACGGCGTCGGCTGGTTCGAGGAGCCGGTGTCGTCGGACGACCTGACGGGGCTGCGTCTGGTGCGTGACACCCTGCCCTGCGATGTCGCGGCCGGTGAGTACGGCTACGACCTCCCGTACTTCGCCCGCATGATCGCCGCGGGCGCGGTCGACTGCCTCCAGATCGACGCCACCCGCTGCGGCGGCCTCACGGAGTTCCTGCGCGCCGCCGCCCTCGCCCAGGCGCACAACCTGGACGTCTCGGCCCACTGCGCCCCGCACGCCCACGCCGCCGCGTCCGCCGCGCTTCCCAACCTCCGGCACATCGAGTGGTTCCACGACCACGTCCGGATCGAGGACATGTTCTTCGCGGGAGCCCTGGACCCGACAGGCGGCACCATCGCCCCGACCCAGGGCCTCGGACACGGGCTGACGCTACGGGCGGAGGAAGTGGAGCAGTACCGGGTGGCATGACCCGCTACATCGAGTGGTTCCACGACCACGTCCGGATCGAGGACATGTTCTTCGCGGGAGCCCTGGACCCGACAGGCGGCACCATCGCCCCGACCCAGGGCCTCGGACACGGGCTGACGCTGCGGGCGGAGGAAGTGGAGCAGTACCGGGTGGCGTGACCCGCTGGGGCGTGGGCTGCGTCGGCGGAATCAGCTCCGCGGCGCCCGGCCCCGTCGGCGCAGCCCGGCGGTCATGACGGCGCCCAGCCCTCCGGCCAGGACACCGGCCCCGACCCGGGTGCGGTTGCGCGACACCCACTCCTGCGGGCCGCCGGCCACCGCCTCCTCGTCGAACCGCCCATGCGCCCCGAAGTCCCGCCCGTGCGGCCCGTCCGCCGGCGTCCACAGATTGCCCGGCCCGGCCGGCCCGGCCTCGCCCCCGTCCTGCTGGGCCTCGAACCCGGTCCGCGCCAGATAGCGGTCCAGCAGCCCGGGCGCGACCGCGTTGGCGAGCAGCGTCGCCACGGTGGCGCCGCCGACCCAGTACTCCCGCCGCCGCCCGTGCCCGGCCGCGTGCACGATCGCCCGTGCGGCCACCTCCGGCTGGAACACCGGCGGCACCGGCCGGGCGCGCCCCGGCAGCCGGTTCAGCACCCAGTCGAACTGCGGGGTGTTGACGGCCGGAAGCTGCACCATCGTCGTCCGCACCCGGCTCCCCTGGTGGAGCAGCTCGCACCGCAGGGACTCGTTGAACCCCTGAATGGCGTGCTTGGCCCCGCAGTACGCCGACTGCAGCGGAATCCCCCGGTAGGCGAGCGCCGATCCGACCTGCACAACCGTGCCCCGGTCCCGCGGCAGCATGTGGCGCAGCGCGGCCCGGGTGCCGAACACATAGCCCAGGTACGTCACTTCGGTCACCCGCCGGAACTCGTCCGGGCTGATCTCGGTGAACGGCGCGTAGATCCCGGTGAAGGCGTTGTTGACCCAGACGTCGATGCGCCCGAAGGCGTCGGCGACCTGCTGAGCCGCGTCGTCGACGGCCTTGGCGTCGGCCATGTCCACAGTGACGGCGAGTGCCTCACCGCCGGCCCGCTGCACCTCGTCCGCCGCCGCGGCGAGGCCCTCGCGCCCCCGGGCGAGCAGGGCGACCCGGTCGCCCCGGGCGGCGAAGGCGAGGGCCGCGGCCCGGCCCACGCCGCCGCTGGCCCCGGTCACCACGACGGCCCTGCCGTGCCCCGGCAGGGCCCTCTCCCACGACGTGCGCATGACGCGTCACGCCCGGTGGTGCGGCTGCTCGGGGTCGATGCGGTCCGGACGCGGCGCCGTCTGCTCCGCGGCATCCGTCGCCGGTGGCGTGGGCGGCACCGGCGGATACGGCATGCCGAGCCCGCTCGGCGGGGCTGCCGGCGCCGTGCCGCCGACGGGGTGTCCGGGCGCGGCGGCGGTCCCGGCGCGGTGCTCCGGCGCCGGCCGTGCCGCGCCACGCAGCACGTACGCCAGTGCGCCGAGGATCACCGCGGTGATCAGCGCGGCGGCCCAGTCCGGCAGCCCGGCGGCGAGGCCGAGCCCCAGCGCCAGCGCGAGGGCAGCGCCCGCGTAGAGGGCGACGGCGCCTGACGCCGCGTAGAGCGTGGCCCGGCGGCGCTGCCTGCGCGTCTGCTCGCGCAGCTCGTCGCGTACGGTCTCGCGGGCCACCTGTGCCAGCTCGTCGACCAGTTCCCTGTCCAGATGCTCAAGATGATCCAAGCGGTCCATGGCGGCCGGGTACCCGTGCGGGCGTACGCATAACGCGGGCGCACGCATAACAGGGAGTGAGGGGATCACGTGAAACGATCTCCGTTCCCGGCCGTGCCCAACTAGGCTCTCCACATGGACATTCTGGGAGCCACGCTGCGCGTGTGCGTCGATGATCTGGAGGCCGCGGTCCCCTTCTACGAACGCCTTGCGGGCGGCACAGCTCTCCGCTTCGAACGCGGTGGCGTGCAGGTGGCCGCGGTCGGCTGCTTCCTGCTGATGAGCGGCCCCCAGGCCGAGCTGGAGGTGCTGCGCAAGGTGGCGGCGACCATCGCCGTCACGGACGTGGAGGAGGCCCACAAGGTGCTCAGCGAGATGGGGGCGCACATCGTCGCGGGGCCGCTCCCGACACCGGCGGGCCGCAATCTGATCGCGATGCACCCGGACGGGGCGATCTACGAGTACGTGGACCGTCAGGCCTGAGCCGGCGGAGCCGACCGCATCTCGGCGGTGATCGCCCACCGTTCGTGATCGCGCCAGGCCCCGTCGATGAAGAGCATGCCCGGCGAGAACCCCTCCAGGCGGAATCCGCAGGCGCGGGCGAGGGCGATGGAGGCGGTGTTGGCCGGCTGGACGTTGATCTCCAGCCGGTGCAGCCGCATCGGCCCGAAGGCGTGGCCGACCACCAGGTCGAGGCCCTCCCGCATCAGTCCGCGCCCGGCCGCGTGCGCGAAGGCGCCGTATCCGAGGGCGCCGCTCTGGAACGCGCCCTCGACGATGTTGTTGATGTTGATGAACCCGGCGATGCCCCCGCCGTCCTCCTTCGCGCAGACCAGGAACCCCGCCTTGGTCGGGTCCTCGATCAGCCGCCCGGCGTAGGCGGCGTACGCGGCGGCGCTGTCCGGCGGGAAGAGCCACGGGTGGTGCAGTTCCTTGCTCGCGCGGGCACCCGCGGTGAACTCGGCGGCGTCCTCGTAGGTGAAGTGACGTATGCCCACACGGGGGCCTTCGGTGAGGTAGCGGGACGCGAGGTGCGGCATCCCGCCAGCCTACGGCCCGCCGCAGCCGGCTCCACCGGACGGGCCCTAGCGGCGCCTGCCCATGAAGTACGCGCCGAACACCGCGCCGATCAGGCCCATGGCGAGCAGCGCCAGCCACAGGGGCATCGTCACCAGGGGGACCAGCAGCCGGATCTCGGTCTCGCCGGTGTTCTCGAAGATGAAGACCAGGGCGAGGACGGCGAGCACCAGCACGGTGACCCTGGCAGGGGTCATCGCCCCGGCCAGGCCACCGCGCCTCCCGCCGACCCTCGTGCCCTTCCGTGACGCCTTCGTGCTCATACCACCAAGGATGCTCCCGCGGACGCGATCACGCACGGTGAGCGGCCCGCCGGATCGTTCAGTCGAGCACCGGCAGCCGGAGCACCCCGGTGTCCCGCGGCGTGCTGACCACGGTCACCGGCTTGATCCCCCGGTTTCCGAAGTACGCGTCGTCACTGGCCGCGATCACGAAGCGCAGCCGGTGCCCCTTCTCGTACCGGTGCACGATCCCCGGCAGGGTCACGGTGAAGCCCTTGGTGACGTCGGGGACCCGCACCGGTGCCACCAGCCGGTGCACCAGCGTCCGGGTGCCGTCGGGCGCGATGTCGTAGAGCTTGGCGAAGAGCACCAGCTTGTCGGCGGCGTCCCCGGAGTGCTGGGTGCGCTCGGCATTCGGGGAGACGACCCGCAGCGTGGCCCGGGGTGCGCCGACGACGTCGGTGGTGCGCGCGAGCGGCTCGCTGGTCCAGCCGAGGTGGGTGCCCGGGGTGTCGTACGGCGCCGGGTCCTCAAGGCCGATGAGTCCGGCGAGCGAGCTTTCCGAGTGGCTGGTGGAGACGAGCAGGTTGGTGTAGGTGCGGCTGCCGCGCACGACCTTGCGGCGGTTGTCGACGAGCTTGCCGTCGCCGGAGAGGTAGAGCGTGCGGCTGAGGCCGGGGAGGCGGTCGGTGGTGGCGTAGGTGTGGTTCGGGTCGGTGATCCAGTCGCGGTAGTAGGCGAAGGCGGGTCCGGTGTCGACGTGCCGCTGCCTGAGGTAGCGGTCGAACCAGGCGAGGACGCGGCGGCCGACGTAGCTGGTCTCCAGGTTGCCCTGGCCGAGGTTGAGTTCGCCGGAGGCCGGGTCGGTGCGGCCGCCGCTGTGCCCCCAGGACTGCCAGATCATCTTGGTCGGGGTGCCCTGCGCCTTGAGCGTCTTGTACGTGGCGGTCGCCTCGTTGAGGTTGAAGAGGCTGTCGGCCTGGCCCTGGACGAGGAGGGTGAGCGCCTTGACGCGGTGCAGGTAGGACACCGGTGAGACGCTGCGGGCGTAGGCGAGCAGCTCGGCCGTCTGCTTCGCCGGGTAGCGGCCGGAGTTGAGGGTGCGGATCGTGTCGCAGGCCCGGGTGACGAAGTGCAGACAGTCCATGGAGTTGATGCGGGACGGGTCGAGGCTGGGCTCCAGCAGGGGCTGGCCCTCGCCCATGAGGTAGAAGCCGTTGGCCCACTGCCATTTGAAGGCGCCGGGGACGTTGCCGCCGCCGACGGCGTTGTTCGGGTCGAGCGAGTACGCCAGGTCGTTCCAGGTGATCATCGGCACGAGTGCGTCGAGGCGCCGGTCGACGGCGGCCGTGGCGAGCTGGACGGCTCCGCCGTAGGAGCCGCCCACCATGCCGACGCGCGGGTCGCCGGGGGCGTCGAGGGTGACGAAGTCGGCCTTGGTGCCGTCGTCGGCGGCGCGCCGGCCGCCCAGGAAGTCGATCAGCCGGGAGGCGGCGACGCCGTCGATGGCGGGGTCGTCGAGCGAGATCAGACAGCCGGACCTGCCGAAGCCGAGCCCGGAGTAGACGAGGGCGACGTATCCGCGCTGGGCGAAGGCCGCGCCGACGATGTTGGTGGAGCCGTCGGACTTGCTGCCGCCGAAGCCGTTGGTGGCGACGACGGCGGGCGCGGGACGGTCCCGGTCCACGTCCGCGGGCCGGTACAGGTCGGCGTCCACGGTGCAGGTACGGCCGCCCGCCTGGACGGTGAACTTCAGGGCGGTGACGGTGAACTGACCGGTCGCGGCGGTGGCCGGAGCGGTGAGCGCGAGGGGGGCGGTGAGCGTGGCGCCGAGGACGAGAGCGAATGGGGCTCGGAATCTGGGCACGCGACGGGGCACGGGGACCTCCACACGACTGGCCGGCTGCCATGGTGTGACACGTGTCAGACGAGGTCAATCACCTGGATGAGCGGTTTCTTGACAGAAATTCAGCAAACGGCGCTCAGCGCAGCGCGGGTTCGTCGAGAGCCAACTCCCGTGCGTCGGCGTCGAGTTCGGCCCGCACGCCGAAGGGCATCGTCAACGCCCCTTCGCAGTGCCCGAAGCCGAACTCCGCCACGACGGGCACGCCAAGACCACCCAGCCGGTCGACCAGGACCGCGCGCACCACGTCGTACGGACCGCAGCTCGCCCAGGACCCGAGCCCGATCCCGGCGACTCCGTCGAGCCACCCTGTGCGGAGGAGTTGGGTCAGCATCCGGTCGATGCGATAGGGCTGCTCGCCGACGTCCTCGATCAGCAGCAGCCCGCCCCGCGCACCGGCCCGGGCGTGCGGTGTGCCGAGGTCGGA
Source organism: Streptomyces ferrugineus (assembly GCF_015160855.1). NCBI lineage: Bacteria > Bacillati > Actinomycetota > Actinomycetes > Kitasatosporales > Streptomycetaceae > Streptomyces > Streptomyces ferrugineus. The sequence goes on from NZ_CP063373.1 coordinate 6,705,580, forward strand.
GGTGAGCATGCTCAGGCAGCCGCCGAGGGTGACGCCCCGGACCCGCCCCGGAACCATGGCCGTACCGCCGGCGGGGATCACCCGGACCGTCTCCGGCTCGAACAGCGTGGCCTTCAGATGTTCCTGCGCACGGACGTTCTTGACGAAGTCGACTCCGGCCGCCGCCGGGCCGTGCAGCGTGACCAGGCCGAGCCGGGTGGCGAACGCCTCGTGCAGCACGGTGATGTCGCTGAAGCCGACGAACACCTTCGGCCCGGCCGCCCGCATCGCCTCCCAGTCCAGGAGGTCCACCATGCGCTGCGCCCCGTAGCCGCCCCGGGCGCACAGCACGGCGTCGACGGACGGGTCGCACCAGGCGCTCTGGAGATCGGCGGCCCGGTCGGCGTCGGCGCCCGCCAGATAGCCGAACTCCCGGTGCCGGTCCAGCACATGGGGCGCCGCCACCGGATCGAGGTCCCAGCCGCGCAGCACGTCCAGTCCGGCCTCCAGCCGCTCCTGGGGCACGGGTCCGCTGGGCGCGACGACGGCCACCCGGGCGCCGGGGGCGAGTCGGGGCGGACGGACGAGCGGCCGTATCGGCGCTGTCACTTGGCGAGCTCCAGCTTCGGGATTCCGGGCGGGTTCAGCCCGAAGACCTGGGCGTACAGGGAGAGCTCGGACTCCAGGACGCGGATCATCGTCTCGGCCCGCCGGAAGCCGTGGCCCTCCCCTTCGAAGGCGATGTAGGCGTGCGGCACCCGGCGTCCCTCCATCCGGGCCAGGAACCGTTCGCACTGGGCGGGCGGGCAGATCACGTCGTCCAGGCCCTGGAGCAGCAGGAACGGCACGGTGAGGCGGTCGGCGTGGGCGGCGGGCGAGCGTTCCGTGTAGCGCGCAGGCACCTCGGCGAGCCGGCCGATGAGCGACTCCAGGTACCGGGACTCGAAGTCGTGGGTCTCGCCCGTGCCCCAGCCGGCCAGGTCGAGGATCGGGTAGAGGATGGTGCCGCAGGCGTAGACGTCGGTCGTGGTGAGCGACGCGGCCGCGGTCCAGCCGCCCGCGCTGCCGCCCCGGACGGCGAGCCGGTGGCGGTCGGCGGTGCCCTCGTCGGCGAGGGCGAGCGCGACGGCCGCGCAGTCCTCGACGTCGACCACGCCCCACTGCTCGCGGAGCCGGTCGCGATAGGCGCGGCCGTATCCGCTGGAGCCGCCGTAGTCGACCTCGGCGACGCCGATGCCGCGTGAGGTGAAGTAGGCGATGGCCAGGTCGAGCACGAGGGGCGCCCGGTCGGTGGGTCCGCCGTGCGCCCAGACGACGTACGGCGGCGGGGTGTCTGTGGGGGCCACGCAGCCGGGGTTGTGCGGCGGGTAGATGTGCGCGTGGATCTCGTCGCCGGTGGGGCCGCTGAAGGTGCGGATCTGCGGCTCGGGATAGTAGGCGGGGTCCACGGCGTCGTCGTGCGCGGCCCCGATCACCCGGGACCGGCCGGTCCGCGTGTCCAGTTCGACCACTTCGTAGGCGCTGCGCGGACTGGCGCCCACGGCGATCACCCGCTCGCCGTGCACCGCGAGCGTGGGCGCGAACTCCGTCCAGGGGCCGGCGGCGTCGACGATCTCGCCGGTCTCGGGGTCCAGTATCCCGAGGGCCGTCGAGCCGCGGCCGTGCACGACCGCGACGAGCCCGCTCGCCAGCGGGGCGAACCAGCGCAGGCCCAGCTTCCACAGCGGCCCGCCGAACTCCTCCTCGCGCGGGCAGAGCGGGGCGCCGTCGCGGTAGAGGTTCCACCAGCCGCTGCGGTCACTGGTGTACAGCAGCCTCCCGTCGGCCGACCAGTCGACCTGGGCGATCGCCTCCCGCAGGCCGCCGGCGACGGTCCGCGGGCCGCCGAGCGTGCCGTCGGCGCCGACGTCGGCGACCAGCAGTTCCGTGCCGTCCCACGGCATCCGCGGATGGTCCCAGGCGAGCCAGGCCGCGCGCCGCCCGTCGGGCGAGATCCGCGCTCCGGTGACGAAGTGGTGCCGGTCGTCGGTGAGTTCGCGTACCGCGGCCCGGTCCCCGGCGGCCGATCCGTCCAGCGGGACGGCGGCCAGGACGCGCCGCACATCGGTGGGCCCCTCCCCCGTGAACTCCTCCAGCACGCACCACACCTCACCGAGGTCGAGCCGCACCTGCGGCTCCACCCAGCGCAGTCCACCGCCCGTCTCGGACACCGGACTGATCGGACGCGGTGTGCCGCCCTCCTCGTACCGGTACAGCCGCTGATCGGCGAAGTCGACGAAGACGACGAGCGGCCGCCCGTCGACCAGCGCGCCGGCCCAGGGCTGTCCGCCGTACTCGACGACCCGGCTGCGCACGTTCCACGGCGTGGGCAGCACCGACTCCTCGGCCCCGTCTTCGCGCCGTCGCACCAGCGTGCGCCGTCCGCCCTCCGTGGGCCGTGGCTCGGTCCACCACGCCTCGTCGCCGACGAAGCCCACGTACTCGGGGTGCCCCTCGTGCGCCGCCGCGGTGGCCGCGTCGATGGGCGAGGGCCAGGAACCGTACGCCAGTGTCCGCACTGTCTCCCCCACCTCGCCTAGGCCGTGCGCAGAAAGCGGTCGAGCACCCGGACGCCGAAGTGCAGTGCCTCGACGGGCACCCGCTCGTCGACGCCGTGGAACATGGCCCCGTAGTCGTAGCCCTCCGGCAGCTTCAGCGGCGAGAAGCCGTAGCCGGTGATGCCGAGGCGGGAGAACTGCTTGGCGTCCGTGCCGCCGGGCGTGCAGTACGGCACCACGTGCCCCTCGGGCGCGAACTCCTCGACGGCGGCGCGCATACGGGCGTACGTCGGTGAGTCGACGGGCGACTGGAGGGCCACCTCGTGGTGGTGGAACTCCCAGTCGACGTCGGGTCCGGTGAGCCGGTCCATCGTGGCGCGGAACTCGTCCTCGAAGCCCGGCAGATAGCGGCCGTCGACGTAGGCCACGGCCTGACCCGGGATGACGTTGACCTTGTAACCGGCCTCCAGCATGGTCGGGTTGGCGCTGTTGCGGACGGTCGCCTCCACCAGCTTGGCGACCGGGCCGAGCTTCTGAAGCAGGCCGTCCACGTCGTCCAGGTCGGCGTCGAGGCCGTACAGGGCGGCGAGTTCGGTGAGGGCGGCGCGGACCGTGGGGGTCAGACGGATCGGCCACTCGTGGGCGCCGATCCGGGTGACGGCGGCGGCGAGGCGGGTGACCGCGTTCTCCCGGTTGGGCCGGGAGCCGTGCGCGGCCCGCCCGCGTGCCGTGAGCTTCATCCAGCCGGTGCCGCGCTCGCCGGCCGAGAGCGGATAGAGCTGCCGGCCGCTGCCGTCGTGGACGGTGAAGGCGCCGGACTCGCTGATGCCCTCGGTACAGCCCTCGAACAGCCCCGCGTGCCGGTCGGCGAGGAACCCGGAGCCGTCCTCGGCGCTGGCCTCCTCGTCGGCGGTGAACGCGATCACGACGTCCCGCCGGGGCCGTACGCCCTCGCGGACCCAGGCCCGGACGACGGCCAGGATCATCGCGTCCATGTTCTTCATGTCGACCGCGCCGCGCCCCCACACCACGCCGTCGCGGATCTCCCCCGAGAAGGGGTGCACGCTCCACTCGTCGGCCTGCGCGGGCACCACGTCCAGATGGCCGTGCACGAGCAGCGCGTCCGCCGACGGGTCGGTGCCCTCGAAGCGGGCGACGACGTTCGTACGGCCCTTGGTGCGCTCCAGCAGGGTGGGCTCCAGGCCGGCCTCGGCCAGCCGGGCGGCGGCGTACTCGGCGGCGGGGCGCTCCCGGCAGTCGCCGCCGCCGCGGTTGGTCGTGTCGATGCGGATGAGGTCGGACGTGAACGTGACGACCTCGTCCAGTGCCTGCTCGTCAGCCATACTGCTCCTCCACCGCGGCCGAGACGATCGTGGTGACCGCCTTGAAAGTACGGATTCCCTCGTACATCCGCTCGCTGGTGTACGCCACCTTTCGCTCGCCGACACGTGCGACGCCGGGGACGACGGTGGCGGCCATCGCGAGGTGCTCGGCGTCGAACTCGACGGCCATGGTGAACGGGCCGTCGTCGACCGGCTTCTGACGGACCGCCAGAGCGGCCGCCTCCTTGGCGGCGGCACGAATGTCCGCGGCGGTCCTGGCCGGCGTGCGGCACACGGCGGCGTAGCGCGAGACGTGGTCCTTGACGGCGACCTTCAGCGCCTCCGGCGCGTATCCGAGCGCGTCCTCGCAGGCCACGTCGTCGCCGGTGACGAGCACGACGGGCACGCCGTACTCGGCGACGACGTGCGCGTTCAGCAGGCCCTCGCTGGCGCGTACGTCGTTCAGCCACACCCCGGTGATCTGGTTCGCGAGGTAGGTGTGGGCGAGGATGCCGTCCATTCCGGCGCCGGCGTGGTAGCCGACGAAGGCGATGCCGTCCACGTCCCCGTGCTGCACGCCCTCCACCATGGAGAGCGCCTTGTGCCGTCCGGTGAGCATCTCGACCCGCTCGTCCAGTTGTTCGAGCAGCAGATTGCGCATCGTCCAGTGCGCCTCGTTGACGAGGACCTCGTCGGCACCCCCGTCGAAGAAGCCCAGCACGGCGGCGTCGACGTCCGAGGTGAACATCCCCCGGCACCGCTCCCACTGCGGCGTCCCCGGCAGCACGTCGGCCGGCCAGGTCACGCCGGTGGCGCCCTCCATGTCGGCGCTGATGAGGATCTTCATGGTCCGTCACGTTACGCGCCGACGGGGGAACCCGCCACGAAGCGGGCGAACGCCCCCTTCGCGCCCCCTGGGCGTGCTTGTCAGTCACCCTGCGCGGGCACTACTGTCACCACGCCTTGGTGAACGGGAAATCCGGTGTGATGCCGGTGCGGCCCTCGCCACTGTGAATCGGGAAGTCCGGCTCCGGCCCTCACGGGCAGCCACTGGGTCCTTCGGGACCCGGGAAGGCGGAGCACGGGCGGTGGTACCCGTCAGCCAGGAGACCGGCCAAGGCACGTCAACCATCCACGAGGTGCTGGAGAGGGTCTGCTGAGCCATGCACATAGCCGAGGGTTTCCTGCCTCCGGCGCACGCGGTCGCCTGGGGCGTCGCGTCGGCGCCGTTCGTCGTCCACGGAGTCCGTTCACTCACCCGTGAGGTCAGGGAGCATCCCGAGAGCACGCTGCTCCTCGGCGCCTCCGGGGCCTTCACCTTCGTCCTGTCCGCGCTGAAGCTGCCCTCGGTGACCGGCAGTTGCTCGCATCCGACCGGAACCGGACTCGGCGCCATCCTGTTCCGGCCGCCGATCATGGCGGTCCTGGGCACCATCACCCTGCTCTTCCAGGCGCTGCTGCTCGCGCACGGCGGCCTGACCACGCTCGGCGCGAACGTCTTCTCGATGGCGATCGTGGGGCCCTGGGCCGGATACGCGGTCTACAAGCTGCTGCGGCGGTACGACGTGCCGCTGATGGTCGCCGTCTTCTTCGGAGCGTTCGTCGCCGACCTGTCCACCTACTGCGTCACCAGTGTCCAGCTCGCGCTCGCCTTCCCCGACCCGGGCAGCGGATTCCTGGGTGCGCTCGGCAAGTTCGGCTCCATCTTCGCCGTCACCCAGATCCCGCTCGCGGTGAGCGAGGGCCTGCTGACGGTGCTCGTGATGCGGCTGCTGGTGCAGTCCAGCAAGGGCGAACTGACCCGGCTGGGTGTGCTCCTCGCCAAGAAGCAGTCCCGGAGCGAGACCGAGGCGGTGGCCCGATGAGCAAGAAGACGATGAGTAAGAACACGAAGATCAACATCCTGCTGCTGGCCGTCGTGGCCGCGCTCGCCGTGCTGCCGCTCGCGCTCGGGCTCGGCGACCACAAGGAGGAGCCGTTCACGGGGGCCGACGGCGAGGCGGAGACGGCGATCACCGAGATCGAGCCGGACTACGAGCCCTGGTTCTCGCCGCTGTACGAGCCGCCGTCCGGTGAGATCGAGTCGGCGCTGTTCTCCCTCCAGGCGGCCCTCGGTGCCGGGGTTCTGGCCTACTACTTCGGTCTGCACCGGGGCCGGCGGCAGGGCGAGCAGCGGGCGCTGGAGCGGCAGCGGGACGCCGAGAAGCCGAAGGCCGACGGGGTCTGACGGGTGCTGCCGATCGACGCGGCGGCGCACAGCAGTCGCTGGCGCCGCCGTCACCCCGTGGACAAGGCCGTGCTCGGGCTCGGCCTGACCGTGCTCGCGATCTCGCTGCCGCCCTGGCCGGGCGCCGCGCTGGTCCTGGTCACCGCACTCACCGTGCTGCTGGGTCCGGCGGGCGTGCCGGGACGGCGGCTGTGGCGGGCCTATCGCGTGCCGCTGGGCTTCTGCGTGACCGGCGCGGCCACGCTGCTCGTACAGGTCGGCGGGCCGCAGGGCTTCGTGTCCCTGGCCGATGACGGCCACCTGCGGGCCGGTGAGCTGCTGCTGCGCACCTCGGCGGCCTCGCTCGGAGTGCTGCTGTTCGCGTTCACCACCCCGATGTCCGACCTGCTGCCCCGCCTGGTGAAGGCCGGGGTGCCCGCACCCGTGGTGGACGTCGCCCTGGTGACGTACCGCATGAGCTTCCTGCTGCTCGACTCGATGCGCCGCGTACGGGACGCCCAGGCCGCCCGGCTCGGGCACACCACCCGGGCCGCCACCTGGCGTTCGCTCGCCGGGCTCGGCGCCACCGCCTTCGTGCGGTCCTTCGACCGGGCCTCCCGGCTGCACGCCGGGCTCGCCGGGCGGGGCTACGACGGCACCCTGCGTGTCCTGGTGCCCGAGGCCCGGGTCTCCGTCCGTTTCACGGCCGCGAGTTGCGCCCTGCTCGCAGCGCTGGCCGCCCTCACCCTCGTACTGGAGAAGGCCCTGCCATGAGCGAGCCCACCGCACTGGTCGCCCTGCGGGGCGCGTCCTACGCCTACGAGGACGGCCCCGTCGTGCTCAGCGGCCTCGACTTCGACGTGCCCGAGGGGCGCGCGCTGGCGCTGCTGGGCCGCAACGGCAGCGGCAAGACCACGCTGATGCGGCTGCTCAGCGGCGGGCTCAGGCCGCACGAGGGGCGGTTGACGGTGCAGGGCGCGCCGGTCGCGTACGACCGCAAGGGGCTGACCCGGCTGCGCACGACCGTCCAGCTCGTGGTGCAGGACCCCGACGACCAGCTCTTCGCCGCGTCCGTCGCACAGGACGTCTCCTTCGGCCCGCTCAACCTCGGCCTGCCCGACGCCGAGGTGCGGGCCAGGGTCGACGAGGCGCTCGCCGCGCTGGACATCGCCGCGCTGGCCGACCGGCCCACGCATCTGCTGTCGTACGGGCAGCGCAAGCGCACCGCCATCGCCGGGGCGGTCGCGATGCGGCCCCGGGTGCTGATCCTCGACGAGCCGACGGCCGGACTCGACCCCGACGGCCAGGAACGGCTGCTCGCCACCCTCGACGAGCTGCGCGCGGGCGGCACCACGGTCGTGATGGCCACCCACGACGTCGACCTCGCCCTGCGCTGGGCCGACGACGCGGCGCTCCTGACCCCCTCCGGTGTCCGCACCGGCCCCGCGCCCTCGATGCTGGCCCGCACCGATCTGCTCCGGCAGGCGGGGCTGCGGCTGCCGTGGGGGGTGGCGGCGGCCCGGTTCCTGCGCGCCCAGGGGCTGTTGGACGACGCCGCACCCGGTCCACGCGACGCGGACGAGCTGGCCGCGCTGGCGGGCGCGCACACCACGACCACGCTGCCGGCCGACGGCTGACACCGGCGACCGTCATGGTGAACGTGCCTGTGCGGCCGCGCGGGCGGCGTCACGCCCGATGGATGCGGTCCACCAGGATGTCGATCACCAACGGAGTCCGCGGCCCGTACCCGAGCAGCACCCCGTCCTCCATGTCCACCACCCGGCGGTCCATCCCCGCCGGGGTCTCGCCGACCCCGGGGATCTTCACGAGCCCGTCGATTCCGCCCACGGACTCCAGCCCCTTGGTCATCATCAGGATCACGTCCGGCCGGGCCCGCACCAGGGCCTCACTGGTGATCGGCGTGAACGGCTTGTCCAGGCCGGCGTCCTTGCCCGCGTCCACCGCCCCCGCGGCCTCGATCAGCGAGTCGGCGCCCGAGCCCTTGCCGCCGATGAGATAGACGGCCGCGCTGCCGCGCAGGTAGAGGAAGGCGACCTTGGGCTTGCTGCCCCGGGGCACGGCGGCGCGGGCCGCGGCGAGTTCGTCGCTCATGCGCCGGTTGAGGGCCTTGCCCGCGTCGGGGACGCCGAGGGCCTCGGCGACGCGTGTGGTGCGGGTGGTGACGTCGGCGAGGCTGGTGGCCGTCTCGAGTACGACGACGGGGACGCCGGCCTCGCGGATCTGGTCGATGGCCTCCTTGGGGCCGGTGTCGGTGTCGGCCAGTACGACCGTCGGGCGCAGTGAGAGCACGCTCTCGGCGCTGACGTCGTGCGCCTTGGTGACCTGCGGGAGCTTCTTCGCCTCGGCGAAGGTGGCGGTGATGTCCCGGCCGACGACCCGGTCGCCGAGGCCCAGCGTGAACACGATCTCGGCGACACCGCCGTTGAGCGGCAGGATGCGCGAGGCGTCCTCGACGGTCGTCTTCCGCCCGTCGGAGGAGTCGACGGTGACCGGCAACTCCGGGGTGGGCGGCTCCCCTTCGAGGGGTACGAGGGTGTTCTTCGCGAGCTGTCTCCCGGCCGCGGCGGCGCGCTCGCTCGCGGAGACGGGTGACGCGTCCGCCGTCGAGGGGCCATCCCCTCCGCCGCCGCAGGCACCCGTGAGCAGCGCGAGGGTCAGACCTAGGGCGGCGAGGGATCTCCGGGGTGCGCGCATGGGTTTCCTGTCCTCTCTCCTGACACACAATCGAGCAATAGTTTAGGTTAGGCTTCCCTTAGTTTCCTCTCGTGGGGGTATTTCATGGCGTGGGCAACTGGCCTGCACCGCAAGAGAGTTGGACCACTCCTCGCAGTCGCCGGCACCGCCGCCCTGCTGCTGTCGACCGCCGGACCGGCCTCGGCGGCGGGCGGTACGGCGACGGGCCCCGAGGGTCAGAAGCTCACCGTCTCCAAGTCCTCCGGACTGTCCGCGGGCGGCGAGACGGTGACCGTGACCGGCTCCGGCTACAACACCGAGAAGGGCGTCTACGTCGCCTTCTGCCTGGACAACGGCGCCGGGAAGACCCCGACTCCCTGCGTGGGCGGAGTCGACATGTCCGGTGAGTCCGGGGCGTCCGTCTGGATCTCCTCCAACCCGCCCTCCTACGGCGAGGGACTGGCGAAACCGTACGAAGGCAGCGGCCACGACGGCTCGTTCGGCGTGCGCCTGAAGGTGCGCGCCAAGGACGCCGACACCGACTGCACCAAGCCCGGCGTGACCTGCGCGGTCATCACCCGCAACGACCACACCAGGGGCGGCGACCAGAGCCAGACGGTCCGGGTCCCGGTGACGTTCGGCGCCGGCGGCGCGAATGCGGCCGAGGGCGACGACGCCAGGGCCACGCCGAGCGCGACGGCCGGGGCGAGCACGACCGGCGGTGGCGGTGCGGCCGACGCCGACGAGAAGACGCCCGACGGCCCGCTCGCGAGCACCGGTTCCGTCGCCCTGACGGCGGGCGCGACGGCGGCGGTCCTGGTCGCGGCCGGCACCGGGACCTGGCTGTGGGCGCGCAGGCGCCGCGCCTCGCACGCGGGCTGACCCGCACCGACAGCACGCTCCGGAGGGAGACCCGAAGATGACGAAGAGACCCGGCGCCGCCGCCGTGACAGGCGGCGCCCTGCTCGCACTGCTGTGCCCGGCCGCGGGGTCGGCGGTCGCGCAGGACACGCAGGCGTTCGAGCACGCGGTGTCCGGCGGATCCGCGAGCTGGAGCACGACGGACGCCGAACCGGCCGACCTCGGCATGTCGGTCGACGTCACCGAACCCGCCGTACGGGGAACCGCGGACCGCCCCTCGTTCCCGGCCATGAGCGGCAGCATCGACCTCGAAACCGGGTCCGTGGACGTCGAGTTGGGGGGCGCCGCCCGGATCGTGCCGGCCGACGCGTCGGATCAGCCGTTGACACTCGCCGGCCTGCGCCTACGGCTGAACGGCGACGACGGCGGCACGCTCCACGCCCGTACGGCCGTCGGCAGCCGGGCGCGGGAGCTGACCCTGGCGGACGTGACGGCGAGCGACGACGGCCCCGTCGTACGGGCGGGCGGGGTGACATGGACCGGCCTGCGGGCGGCACTCACGGACGACGGCGCGAGGCTGCTGTCGCAGTGGAGCGGGGAGCCGTTCGAGCAGGGCGACGACCTGGGACTGCTCGATGTGGCGGTCGCGACCCGGAACTCGGCCTCGCCCCGGCCCACCGACTCCGCCGAGCCACCACCCGCCGAGCCCTCCGCCGAGACGCCACCGCCGGACACCGAGGCCCCGGAGCCCGCGAAGAAACCGGCCGCGGCCGTGGCGGTCGACGAGCTGGCCGCGGGCGGCGAACAGACCGTCACCGGCACGGGCTTCGAGCCCGGCGAGGTCGTCCTCGTCGCGATCGACCACGACACCCGGTACCAGACGACGGCCGACGCGGCGGGGCGGGTGGCCCGGACCTTCCCCGTGTACGACAGCGCCGCCGAGGGCGCGCACACGGTCGAGCTGTACTCGGTGAGCGGCGGACGCGATGCCGTCGCGGAGTTCGACGTCCGCGCCGCTTCCGCTTCCCGACAACGCACCTGACCTCACCCGAGACCTGAAACCTCAGGCCCGGAACCAACTCGAACCACTCCCGGAAAGGTCCCCTCATGAGAGCCATCCCCGCCGCCCGCGCGGCCCTGACCGTCGTCGCCGCCTCCGCCCTGACCCTGGGCCTGGCCACCTCGGCCTCGGCGGCCACCTCCACCCGCACGGTCACCGACGGCGGCACGACGTACGGCCTCTCGCTCACCTCCCCCGACACGGCCACCGCCGCGGGCCAGGTCATCACCGTCTCCGGCTCCGGCTACAACACGGGCCAGGGCGTCTACGTCAGCCTGTGCGTGGTCGACGGGGCGCCGGGCGCGAACAAGCCGACCCCGTGTCTGGGCGGCCAGGACGAGAGCGGCTCGACCGGCGCCTCGCACTGGGTCAACAACACCTTCGGCGGCATGTTCGCCAACAGCTCCAGGTTCGGCTCGGGCGGCAACTTCAGCGTGCAGATCTTCGTCAAGGCCACCCTCGACGACGGCAGCGTCTGCGGCCAGGACGTCGAGTGCGCGGTGGTGACGCGCGCGGACCACTTCGACAGCGAGGACCGCAAGTACGACGTCCACGTGCCGATCACCTTCCAGTGACCGGAGGAAACCCCGATGCAGCACAGACGACCGGCGGCGCTCCTGGGCGCCGCCGCGCTCGTGGCCGCCTCCGTCGTCGTCGGATCGACCGCGCGGGCCGCCGACACCCCGAAGACCGCCCTCGGCAAGGACGGCCAGAGACTCACCGTCTCCGCCTCCGCCCGCCTCGACCCCGAGGGCGAGACGCTCCGCGTCACCGGCTCCGGCTACGACGCGACGAAGGCCGTCTATGTCGCCCTGTGCAAGGACAACGGCGACAACCGCGTGCCCACGCCGTGCCTCGGCGGCGCCGACCAGAGCGGTACCGGCAGCTCCTCGCAGTGGATCGTGCCCGAGGGCGACCCGTACGCGGGCGACCTCGCCGTCACCTGGGGTGCGGGCGGCGCCTTCGACGTCGAGATCGCCGTCCGGGCCAAGGACGCGAGCCTCGACTGCACCAAGGTCACCTGCTCGGTCGTCACCCGCGTCGACCACCGCAACCCCGGCGACCGCTCCCAGGACGTCCGCATCCCCGTCGCCTTCGAGGGCCAGGGCCCCGGGGACGGCGGCGACGGCGACGGTGTGGACGTGCCGCCGGGCACCGTCGGCTACGTACCGGCCGCCGAGTTCACCAGCGCGGGCCGCCCGCTCGACCTGCTGCTGCACCCCGACTCCGGGAAGCTGTACGTCGGTTCGGACAACGTCCCGGACACCGCGGACGTCGCCGAACAGGGCCTGTACGCCATCGACCCGAAGGACGGCGAGCTGCTCGGCCACGTCCAGCAGGCCCCCGGCGCGGGCGGCACCCTCGCGGCCCGCGTGGTCCGCCGGATCGCCGCCCCGCTGGCCGGCGACGGCGTCGCCTTCCACTACCCGCTGCGCGGGCTGGGCACCGCGAAGGCCGGGGACACGGCCGCGCGGGGCGTGTGGCTGTCCGGTGGCACGGTCTCCGGCGTCGGTCCCGGCACGGACGCGTCCACCACGCTGGTCGCCCAGGGCGCCGTCCTGTCCGAGGTCGAGACGGCCACCGGCACGGTCCGCAGGACCGCCACCCTGCCCGGCGGCGGCGTCCTCGGCGTGGACACCGCGCACGGCGTCGCCTGGTCGGCGGACGCCGCGGGCGGAACCCTGTACCGCGTCGACACCGGCACCCTCGCCGTCACCGCCACCGCCGAACTCCCGGCGGCCTCGGTCTACTTCGTCGAGACGGACCCGGCGACGGGCAACGTCTGGGTGGGCAGCGCCTACGACGTGCTCGTCTTCGACCGGGACGGCAAGCCGCTGGCCAAGCTGACCGGCGAGGACCGCGCCACCGCCATGGCCTTCGACCGGGCCACCGGCGAGGCCTTCGTGCTGCGCGAGGACTGGGGCACCGCCGAGGACGGCGCGGACAACGTGGGCGCCCTGGAGGTCTACGACAGCGCCACGGCCGAGCGGGCGGCCGAACCCGTCGCCCTGCCCGGCAGCCGCGCCGGCGCCCACGCGGGCGTCGCCGTGGCCCCCGGCGCCACCTCCGTCTACGTCACCAACCAGGCCGAGAGCGAGGTCGTCAAGCTCGACCGCCGCGTCTCCCCGAAGGTCGTCCAGTCCCCCACCGACCAGTCCGTCGCACCCGGTGACGAGGTCACGCTCGTCGCGTCCGCCGAGGGCACCCCGGAGCCGACCGTGCGCTGGCAGGTCAGCCCCGACGACGGCCAGACCTGGTCCACGGTCGAGGGCGCGACGCGGAACGCGTACTCCTTCACCGCGAAGGCGACGCAGCACGGCTACCGCTACCGCGCCGAGTTCACCAACTCCGTCGGCACGACGCGCACTTCACCGGTCACGCTGACCGTCACCGAGCCCGACGACGGCGGCGGCGGCGACGACGACGACGACGGAAACGGCGGCGGGACACCCGGCGCCGAGCCCTCCGGCTCCAAGACCGTCACCGGCCCGAACGGCCAGAAGCTCACCGTCTCCCCGGTCAACGACCTCGCCACCGAGAACCAGACCCTGAAGGTCACCGGCACCGGCTACGACACAAGGAAGGGCATCTACGTCGCTCTCTGCGTCGACAACGGCGACGGCGAACTGCCCACGCCGTGCGTCGGCGGCGTCGACATGTCGGGCGGCTCGCACTCCTCCGCGTGGATCTCCTCCGATCCGCCGGACTACGGGGAGGAGTTGGCGATCCCGTACGGCGCGGGCGGCACCTTCGAGGTCGAGCTGACCGTGGACGCCAAGGACGAGTACACCGACTGCTTCAAGGCCACCTGCGTCCTGGCCACCCGGGGCGACCACACCCTGTCCGGCGACCGCTCCCAGGACGTCAAGGTCCCGGTCGCCTTCGTCGGCCAGGACCCGGTGGACACGGACGACGACAGCGGCGGCGGTACGGGCACGACGGGCGGCGGCACCAGTGGTACGGGCGGCACCGGTACGGCCTCCACCACGGGCGGATCCGGCGGTACCGGCACCTCGGCCGCGGGCGGCGGCAGCCTGGCCTCGACCGGCGTCACGGCGCTCTCGGTCGCCGCGCTCGCGGCCCTGCTGCTGGCGGCGGGCTGGGCGGCGTACCGCAAGGGCCGTAGCGTCAACTGAGCGACGGGTACGGCGAGTCGGCCCTCCGGAAGCTCCGGAGGGCCGTCGTCGTCACGCCCTGCGGCCCGCCACCACCCACCGCGACGGCAGCTCGATCCGCGCCCCGTCCGGCCCGTACTCCGTGGTGACCAGCGGCAGTTCACCGTCGGCGAGGACGGTGAGGCCGGCCGAGCGCAGATACTCGGGCACCGAGGCGTCGGCGACCTCGCCCGGGGCGATGCCGTGCCGGAAGACCGGCGCGAGCTTGGGTGGCGGCCCCGACGGGCTCTGTGCCAGGCCCAGCAGGACGGGCTTGGCGGCCTCGGAGAGCTCGACGAGGAAGGCCCGGCCGCGCTCGCCGACCAGCGTGGCGATCCCGTTCACCATCGACTGCCGGTCGTCCGGCTCGGCTTGGTGCAGCACGCCCCGCATATAGATGTTGACGTCCCCGAGTTCGGCGTGCAGCGTCTCCGCCTCGGACTTCTCCACGGCGTCGAACAGCCGGTAGGCCGCCTGCCCGGCCGGGTCGGCGCGGCGGGCGTGATCGAGTGCCGCACCCGACAGGTCGGCGCCCACGACCCGCCTGAAGCGGTCGGCGAGGAAACGGGTCTGGGTGCCGTTGCCGCAGCCCAGGTCCAGCATCGGCAGGCCCGGATCGGCCAAGTGCGCCTCGAACAGGGCCAGATGGCGGGCGGCGGTCAGCGCGGGCTCCGCGTCCCAGAACACCGCCCCCTGTTCGTCGGGGGCTTCGCGCCAGAAGCCCTCCCAGGCCTCCCGGTACCGATTCGTCACGCTCATGACCGACTCCCCAGGTTGCGACGGCGACCCGCCGTGAAGTGACGGGCGAGTACGGTCTATCGCGACACGGTTTCGGCCACAAGCGCGCGGCGCACTCCTTCACTCCGCATTCGAGACTCTTACGCCGTCGTACGCCCGTTTGTGGCGTGACAGGTCAGCGGCGCGGGAGCGTGAGTTCGAACCAGACGGTCTTTCCGGCGCCCGTACGGCTCGTGCCCCACTCGCGCGCGAGCGTGCTCACCACCCACAGCCCGCGCCCGGCCTCGTCACCGGGACCGGCGTTGAGCAGGGTCGGCAGGTCGTGATCGTCGTCGTCCACCTCGCACAGCAGCGTGTCGCCGCGGACGAGGCGCAGCTCGACCGGGCGGCTGTGGGAGTGCCGTACGGCATTGGTGACGAGTTCGCCGACCATCAGCTCGGCGGTGTCGGCCAGCTTCGCCAGGCCCCAGTCGTGCAGTTGCTCGCGGACGACGGCGCGGGCCCGGCCGACCTCCTTCGGGTCGCGGGCGATCCGCCACTCGGCGACGTCCTCCGGTTCGATGCCGTTGAGGCGGGCCATCAGCAGGGCCACGTCGTCCTTGCGGCCGCCGCGTGTGTTGAGGGCGCGGATGATCGTGTCGCAGGCGTCGTCCATGGACGCGGCCGGGTGGGCGGCGGACTCGCAGAGGGTCGCGAGTCCGACACCGATGTCTTCTCCGCGCACCTCGACCAGGCCGTCGGTGCACATCACGAGCCGGTCGCCGGCGTCCACGCGCACGCGTACCGCCTCGAAGGGCACCCCGCCGACGCCGATCGGCGCACCCGTGGGCAGTTCGAGCAGTTCGCTGCGCCCGCCGTCGGCGCGGACCAGGACGGGCGGGATGTGACCGGCGTTGGCGATGCGCAGTTCGCTCGCGATGGGGTCGTAGACGGCGTAGAGGCAGGTCGCGAGGTAGGTGTCGCCGAGGCGCTGGGCGAGGTCGTCGAGGTTGCGCAGCAGCTGGGCGGGCGGCAGGTCGAGGGCGGCCATGGTCTGTACAGCCGTACGCAACTGGCCCATCATGGCGGCCGAGTTGAGGCCGTGGCCCATGACGTCGCCGACGACGAGGGCGGTGCGGGCGCCGGGCAGCTTGACGGAGTCGAACCAGTCGCCGCCGACCCGGCCGAGGAGGGTGCCGGGCAGATAGCGGGTGGCGATGTCGCAGCCCGCCATGCGCGGCGGGATGTGCGGCAGCATGCTGTCCTGGAGGGTCTCGGCGACGCTCTCCTGGTAGGTGTACATGCGCGCGTTGTCGAGCACGAGGCCCGCGCGGGCGGCGAGTTCGGCGCCGGTGACCCGGTCCATGTCGTTGAACTCGACGCGCTCCGAGTGGCGCAGCAGGATCATGAAGCCGAGGACGACATTGCGGGCCTTCAGCGGCACGACCAGCATCGAGCGGTTGGTGATCAGCGGCCGGATGTCGCGCTTTTCGAACTGCGAGGCGATGGCGTGCCCCATCTGCTCGCTGATGCGCGGCACGAGCACCGGCTCACCGCTGGTCATGCACTGGAAGAACGGCGTGTGCGCCGGAAAGGGCATGGCCTCGCCGACGGGCACGACGTCGTCCCAGCGGCCGGGTTCGTCGGTGTGCTCGACGGCGACCCGGTGCCACATGGTGGTGGTGTCCGGCACGCCGTCGGGGAACCCCTCGCCGGCGACGACCTGTTCGCGCAGATAGGTGCCGGCGACGTCGGTGAAGCGGGGCACGACGGCCTTGCTGACCTCGACGATGGTCCGCGCCAGGTCGAGGGAGGTGCCGATGCGTCCGCTGACCTCGTTCAGGAACTCCAGGCGTTCGCGTACGGCGACGTATTCGAGGTCCTCGGCCTCGTCGGTGTACTCCTGCGGTAACGGCAGGCCTTCGGCCGCGGCGCGGGCGGCGCGCTCGCGTCGGGCCCGGCGCTCGACGCGCCGGGGCACGCCCCAGTCGGGGGCGACGGGCACACGGTCGTTCTGGCTGAACTCCAGGACGGGATAGCCCAGTTCGAGGATCTGCCCGACGATACGGGCGCTCTCCTCGACACTCATGCTGGGCAGGATCTCGGGGAGCCTGCCGGCGAGTTCCGTGGCGCCGGGGAAGTCGGTGTGCAGGGCGAACGCGGGCGCGACGCGCTCGAAGCCGGGGTCCCCGTCACGGTCGTCCTGCCGGAGCCGGCCCACATCGGCGCCGAGCACGAGCAGCCGCTCCGGACCGGGTCCCACCAGCGGGTAGGCCCACCACAGGACGTCGACCCGGTGGTCCCGTTCGGGCACGGTCAGGCGGGCGCGTCCCGCGGCCGGGTAGTACAGCCGTCCGTCCAGGGACGTCTCGAGGTCGTGGCCGAGTCCGTCGTACGCCGAGTAGGCCCCGTACGGTGAGATGTCGTCGTCCTCGGGCAGCGCTCCGGACACGGGCAGCAGATCCACGGCGGGACGGCCGAGCGCCTCCTCCTTGGACGCGCCGAACAGTCGGCGTGCTCCGGAACTCCAGTGGGAGACGAGGCCTTGGCGGTCCACCACGACCACGGCCAGTGGGATACGTCCGGACGCGGCGGACTCCGTCGCCGCGCCGTCCCTCTCGGTGCCACGGTCCATGGCCCAGGCCCTCTCTCCCCAAGGCTCCGCAAGATCTGCGCGCCCTCACCACCGTACGGCTCGCGGCCGTGGTGATGTGCGGCAATACGGGAATTGGTGTGCTCGGATCACGACGGCGCGGAAGGGGGGCGCAAGGCCGGCCGCTGGCGCGTTCGTCCAGGACAGCGCGGGTGCGCACGGTCCGGCTCAGTCCTCGTGTCCGAGCTGAAGATCGCGTTCCGTCCGGCCTCCCGCGGGGACCTGGAGCACGGTGGCGACCGGCGGGTAACCCGCGGCGATGACGGTGTACTCGCCGGAGGCCACGTCGACGAACCGGAACGTGCCGTCGGGCCCCGTGGTGAGCGTGTCCATCACGTTGCCGGCCGCGTCGAGCAGGGTCACGCGCGCGTCCTCGACGGCCCGTCCGCCGCCGGCCCGCACGGTGCCGCGCAGCAGGGCGCCGCCGGCGAGTTCGATGTCCTGCCGGGTCTCGCGGGCCGCCTTGACGGTGACGGGGACGGCGGCCGGGCGGAAGGCGGGGGCGCTCGCGGCGAGGGTGTACTCGCCGGCGACGAGTTCGGTGATGACGTAGCCGCCCTCGCGTCCGCTGCGGGTGGTGGCGACGACCTCGCCCTGGACGTCGGTGAGGGTGACGGTGGCGTCGACGGGCGTGCCGTCCGGGGTGAGCACCCTTCCGCCGAGGCGTCCGGCGCCGCCGAGGACGATGTCCAGTTCGACGGGGCGCTCGCCGACGGTCACGGTGACGGCCTGCGGCTGGTGGCCGCCCGCCGCGGCGATCATGACGTACGCCCCCGGGCCGGGCGTCGCCAGCGCGTACCGTCCGTCGTCGCCGCTCGCGCCGCGTCCGACCTGCTGCCCGGCGATGTCGATGAGCGTGAGGGCAGCGTGCGAGACGAAGGTGCCGTCGGGGTGCTGCACGGTGCCGCCGACCGGGACCGCGGCCGCCGTGCGCGGCGAACGGGCTTGGGGGATCGGGCTGTTCACCGGCGCCGGTTCCGTCTGCGGGGCCGGGGCGTTGTGGGACACCAGCGGTTTCTCCTTGAGGAAGAAGGCGATGAGCAGGCCGAGCACGAGCACCGGCACGAGGTAGAGGAAGATCCTCGGCATGGCGTCGGCGTAGGCCCGGATGTAGGTGTCGCGCAGTTCCGGGGGCAGGGTGTGGACGAGCTGCGGGGTGATGGACTCGGGGTCGGGCAGATCGGCGCCGGCGTGCGCGGGCAGGCGTTGGGCGAGATCGTCGCCGAGCCGGTCGGCGAAGAGGGTGCCGAAGATCGCCGCGCCGACGCTGCCGCCGATCTGCCGGAAGTAGTTGTTGGCGCTGGTGGCGGTGCCGAGGTCGGCTGGGCGCACGGAGTTCTGCACGGCGAGGATCAGGACCGGCATCACCATGCCGATGCCGGCGCCGAGGACGGCCATCCAGAGGCTGTAGTGCAGCCGGGGCGTGTCGATCTCCAGGCGGGACAGCAGCCACATGCCGACGGCCGAGAGGGCGCTGCCGAGCACGGGGTAGATCCGGTAGTGGCCGGTGTGGCTGATGAGTTGGCCGCAGACGATGGAGGCGCCGACGATGCCGCCCATCATCGGCAGCATCAGCAGGCCCGACTCGGTGGCGGTGGCCCCGTCGACCATCTGCAGGAAGGTCGGCAGATAGCTCGCGGCGCCGAACAGGGCGACGCCGATCACGAGGCCCACGAGTCCGGTGACGTTGAAGACGGAGTCCCGGAACAGCCGGAGCGGGATGAGGGGTTCGGCGGCGAAGCGCTCGGCGACGAGGAAGAGCACGGTGGCGACGGCCGCTGCGGCGCCGAGGCCGAGGATGACACGGGAGCCCCAGGCGTACTCGGTGCCGCCCCAACTGGTCAGCAGGACCAGGCAGGTGGAGGCGGCGGCCAGCAGCAGGGAGCCGAGGACATCGAGCCGGGCCTTGGCCTCGGGCTTGGGCAGCTTCAGCACGACGGCGACGACGGCGAGGGTGACGAGGCCGAAGGGGACGTTGATGTAGAAGCACCAGCGCCAGGAGAGGTGGTCCGTGAAGTAGCCGCCCAGCAGGGGCCCGGCGACCGAGGCGAGGCCGAACGCGGCGCCGATCAGGCCCATGAAGCGGCCGCGCTCGCGGGGCGGCACGATGTCCGCGATGATCGCCTGGACGCCGATCATGAGCCCGCCCGCGCCGACGCCCTGGACCGCGCGGTAGGCGATCAGCTCGTCCATGGTCTCGGCGCGTCCGGCGAGTGCGGAGCCGACGACGAAGACGACGATCGCGAACTGGAAGACGCCCTTGCGGCCGAAGAGGTCGCCGAGCTTGCCGTAGATCGGCAGGCCGATGGTGGCGGTGAGCAGATAGGCGGTGATCGCCCAGGACATCCGGTCCAGGCCGTGCAGCTCGCCGACGATCTTCGGCAGCGCGGTGGCGACGATCATCTGCTCCAGCGCGGCGAGCAGCAGCGCGAGCATCAGCCCGAAGAAGACCAACCGGACTCGGCGCGGGCCGAGTTCGACGGCCTGGACGGGGGCCTCCGGGGGCGCTTCGACCCGTTCCTCGTGCACCGGAGTCGTCACGCTCACGAACCGCTCCCCTCGTCGCACCTGCCACGCATTCCCCGCACGAGGCGACAACTACGAGCAAGCACGACGAGTTACGGCAGACCGGGACGAACCGCAGAGATCCACTCGATCCGGTGAGGGGGGTCAACGACCCCCGAACACCGGGGACTTACTTCTCGACCTCGGCGGCCAGCCTGGCGAGCAGCGCGTCGTAGATCCGGCCGAGGCCCTTGGGCGCGAAGGTCTTCTCGAAGAAGCCGCCGATGCCGCCGGCACCCTGCCAGGTGGTGGTGACGACGACGCGGGACGTGCCCTCGCCGGCCGGGGTGACCCGCCAGGTGGTGACCATGGAGGAGTTGCGGTCCTTCTCGACCAGCTCGCCGTCGGTGGGCTCGCTGACCTCCAGCAGGCAGTCGCGGACGCGCTTGCTGGTGGCCTGGAGCTTCCAGTGGACGAGGGTGCCCTCGCCGTCGCCGCCCTCGCGCACCTCGTATTCGCTGAAGTGCTCCGTCAACAGATTCCGCCGGGTGCCGCTGTAGTCGGCGAGGGCGTCGAACACCTTCTCCGCGTCCGCCGCGACGACCCGCTCCGTAGTGGCCTCGACCTGCGCCATTGACTTCCTCCAGGACCAGAATTCTCGGGGGCTGGGGCAAGCCAACCACCCCGCTCCCACCCCGCCCAAATCGGGGTCCCCAACCGCTCACCGAAGCGATCGCACAGTGATCGAAAACGAAAGCTCGGCTTAGGTCGCACGATCAAGGGAACATGTGTTCTATTCTTGGGGCCAGTGCTACCGAGGAGGCCTCATGCGCTGGGAGAACCTCACCCTGGAGTCCGACCACAGCCGTGCCGACGCCGCGCTGTTCGGCGCGGACGCCGTGGTCACCCGCACCTTCGACACGCCCGAGTTCGCCGGGATCACGTTCCACGAGATCCGGGCCCGCTCGATCATCAACCGGGTGCCGGGCGCCTCGCGCATGCCCTTCGAATGGACGGTCAACCCCTACCGAGGCTGTTCGCACGCGTGCGTCTACTGCTTCGCCCGTAAGACCCACAGCTATCTGGACCTCGACACCGGCCTCGGCTTCGACTCCCAGATCGTGGTGAAGGTGAACGCGCCGGAGCTGCTGCGCCGCCAGCTGTCCGCACGGCGCTGGCAGGGCGAGCACATAGCGATGGGCACCAACGTCGACTGCTACCAGCGCGCGGAGGGCCGCTACCGCCTGATGCCGGGCATCCTCGCCGCCCTGCGGGACCACGCCAACCCCTACTCGATCCTGACCAAGGGCACGCTGATCCTGCGCGACCTCGACCTGCTGAAGCAGTCCGCCGAGGTGACGGACGTCGGCGTGTCCGTCTCGGTCGGCTTCACCGACCCGGAGCTGTGGCGCACCGTGGAGCCGGGCACGCCCACCCCCGAGCGGCGCCTGGACGTCGTACGGACCCTGACCGAGCACGGGCTCGGGTGCGGTGTGCTGATGGCGCCGGTGATTCCGTTCCTGAGCGACCACCCGGCCCAACTGCGGGCCACGGTGCGGGCGATCGCCGCCTCGGGGGCCACCTCCGTCACCCCGCTGGTGCTGCATCTGCGGCCCGGGGCCCGCGAGTGGTTCATGGCGTGGCTCGGCCGCGAACACCCGCATCTGGTGCGCCGTTACCAGCGGCTGTACGCGGACGGCGCCTACGCGCCGAAGTGGTACCAGCGCCGGATCACCCGTCAGGTCCATGATCTGGCGCAGGAGTACGGCATCGGCCCCACGCGCGCGGGGATGCGCCGTCGGATCCCCGAACCCGAGCCGGCCGAGCCCGCGACGACCGAACCGACTCAACTCTCGCTCCTTTGAGAGCATTGGGGCGCACTCCGCGACCCGATCGGGTCAAGTATTGACAGAACGGGTTCTTTCGTACGGCCTTCCCGGGACGAGAACCCCATGAGACGACGCGCCGCCGTGCTGTGCACTGCCGCCCTCGTGGCCGGGACCGTGGCGGCCGTCCCCGCCCGGGCGAGCGCCACGCCCCTCGCCTGGAGGCAGTGCGGCACCGAGAAGTATCCGACGTTGCAGTGCGCGTCCCTGAAGGTGCCGCTCGACCACAGCGCTCCGCACGGTCGGCAGATCACCCTCGCGCTGTCCCGCGTCCCGCACACCGCGAGGAGGTACCAGGGCCCCTTGCTGGTCAACCCCGGCGGACCCGGCGCGAGCGGTCTCACACTCGCCGGATTCGTGGCCTCCGCGCTGCCCAGGGCCGTGGCGGCCCAGTACGACGTCATCGGCTTCGACCCGCGCGGCGTCGGCAGGAGCACGCCCGCCCTCGAGTGCAAGCCGGCCCACTTCGCCCCGGTGCGCCCCGACTCCGCACCGCGCACACCCCGACTCGAGCGCGCCAACCTCCTGCGCGCCCAGTCCTTCGCGCGGGCCTGCGCCGAGAAGCATGCGGACGTGCTGCCGTACATGGACACGATCAGCGCCGCGCGCGACATGGACCGGATCCGCGCGGCACTCGGCGCGCGGCGGATCAACTACTTCGGCTACTCGTACGGCACCTACCTCGGGGCGGTCTACGGCAAGCTCTTCCCGGAGCGGGTGCGGCGCGCGGCCCTGGACTCGGTCGTCGATCCGACCGGCGTCTGGTACCAGGACAACCTCGCGCAGGACTTCGCCTTCAACGACCGGCACCGCGCCTTCATGGCCTGGGTCGCCAAGTACGACGTGACCTACCGGCTCGGCACCGACCCGGCGGAGGTCGAGGCCAAGTGGTACGCGATGCGGGCGTCCCTGGCCAGGAGGCCGGCCGGCGGGAAGGTGGGCGCCTCCGAACTGGAGGACACCTTCATTCCCGGCGGCTACTACAACGGCTACTGGCCCCACCTCGCCGAGGCGTTCGCGGCGTACGTGAACAGCAAGGACGCCGACCCGCTGATCGAGGCCTACGAGGACTTCGGCGGCTCGGACGCGTCCGGCGCCAACGGCTACAGCGTCTACGCCGCGGTGCAGTGCCGGGACGCCGCCTGGTCACGCGACTGGGAGCGGTGGCGGGAGGACAACTGGGCCGTGCATGCGAAGGCGCCGTTCATGACCTGGAACAACGCCTGGTACAACGCGCCGTGTGCGTTCTGGCCGACGGACTCGCTGCGCTCGGTGGACATCGCCAACGACAAGCTGCCGCCGGTCCTGCTGTTCCAGGCCACCGACGACGCCGCCACCCCGTACCCGGGCGCCGTCACGGTGCACCGGCGACTGGCCCGCTCCAGCCTCGTGGTCGAGCGTGGCGGCGGCAACCACGCGGTCACGCTGGGCGGGAACACCTGCCTGGACAGGCACCTCGCGGCGTATCTCGCCGACGGCACGGTGCCGCGCGGCGCGGGCGCGGTCGACGCGGTGTGCGAGGCGCGGCCCGATCCGAAGCCACTGAGCGCCAAGGCCGCGGCGACGGTGTCGCGGGGTGCGGAACTGCACGGGCTGCTCGGGTTCCGCCCCTGAGCGGCTGACCGCCCCGACGGTGTCGCCCCCGCCACACGGAGACATGGCCCATACCCCAGGAGCGGCGCCTAGGGTCCCTCCATGGACGACGACCGCATACGGATCCGCCCCATGGCCCTGCCCGACTGCCACCGTGTCGCCGAGATCCGGATCGGTGGCTGGCGGACCGCCTATCGGGGCCTGATACCGCAGTCGCACTTGGACACCCTGGACGTGGCTCAGGACGCCGAGCGCCGCCGGTCCTACTTCGCGCAGGCCGACGGCAGCGTGCTCGACCTCGTCGCCGAGCAGGACGGCGAGGTCATGGGCTGGGCCTGCCACGGGCCGTACCGTGACGGCGAAGTGCGCACCGCGGACGCCGAGTTGTACGCGATCTACGTCGATCCCGGGCGGTACGGCGCCGGCATCGGCCGCGCGCTGCTCCAGGAGTCGGTGCGCCGCTGTACGGCCGCCGGGCACCGCCGGATGCTGCTGTGGGTGCTCAGGGACAACGCCCGCGCCCGGCGTTTCTACGAGCGGGCGGGCTTCCGGGCGGACGGTGCCGAGGAGCCGTTCGAGGTGGACGGGGTGGCGGTGCCCGAGGTGCGGTACGCGCGGGAACTGACCGCTCACCGTTGACGGGGGATGCGTGCCAGTGCCCGTACCGCCGCCTCTGCCAGGGCCGGGTGGGCCAGGGCCTCGTTGAGGACCTGTCTGGCGCGGGCGTCGCCCAGGGTGCCGAGGCCGTCCACGCAGGCGAGGGCCACCCGGCGGTAGGGGTCGTGCGGGCGCAGCCGGCGCTGCAGGGTGGTGATCAGGGCGGGGACGGCCTCGGGGGCGCGGAGTTCGACCAGGAGCCGGACCGGGTGCAGGGCGTAGGCGACGCGGAGTTCGTTGGTGGCGAGGGCGGCCGCCGCGCGGGCCGTGCGGGGGTCGCCGAGGCGGGCGAGGGCGTGGGCGGCGGAGACGCAGCGCTCAGGGTCGCGGTGGTTCAGGAGCAGGACGAGGGACTCGAAGGCGCGCCGGTCGCCGGCGAGGCCCAGCCGGAACGCGGCCAGCTCCCTGGCCCACAGCGGCTGCCCGGGCGCGGTGAGCACGCTCGCCAGTTCGTCGAGGTCCTCGGTCGCCACGAGGCGGTCGTATCCGGCCGACGCGCCTGACTCCTGCCGTAAGCGCTCCGTGAGTGATCGCAACTCTTCGTCCATGAAGGCGAGCGTATGCAAGCGGCCCGCCTCACGGGACCTACATCACAAAGACGAGGGCTGGCGTGCTCGTTACCCACCGGTTAAGCTCATACGAGCGAGTCACCCACTCGCATATCTGCTTGCAGCGGCCTGGTGACGCAGCCACTGCGAGTGCTGGTCGGTTCGGTACTTCAGGTACCTCAGTACGACCCGGCTCCGGGACAGGGCCGGTCGGATCCGCCGTTCCCCGGCGCGTGTGCACGCGCTCGGCGACGGCACCGGGCGTGTGCGCCAGCAGCCCGGCAACACCCGCACTCAGTCTCTCCGCACCCGGTGCGCCTTCTCGGCGCACCCGGGCGCGCTTCCAGTCGTCACCCTCATTCCTGGAGTCCCGCGATGGCCACTCCCCTGTCCGACACCCCTCTGTCCCCGCTCAAGACCGTCGCCGTCGTCGGCCTCGGCACCATGGGCACCGGCATCGCCGAAGTTCTCGCCAAGGCCGGTCGCGAGGTCGTCGGCATCGACATCAGCGAGGCCGCGACCGCCAAGGCCGTCGCCGCCCTGGAGTCCTCGACCGCCCGCGCCGTGGAGCGCGGCCGGCTGGCCGAGGACGAGCGCGCGGACGTCCTCGCCCGCGTCCGCACCTCCACCGATCTGCGGGCCGCCGCCGACGCCGACCTGGTCATCGAGGTGGCTCCGGAGTCGTACGAGATCAAGCAGCAGATCTTCCGCGCGCTGGACGGGATCGTGCGCCCTGAGACGATCCTCGCGACCGGCACCAACGCCCTGTCGGTCACGCGGCTGGCCGCCGACTCGGCGCGACCCGAGCGGGTGCTCGGACTGCACTTCTTCAACCCGGCGCCGGCGATGCGGCTGGTCGAGGTCGTCTCCTCGGTGCTGACCGCGCCGCAGGCCGTCTCCGCGGTCACCAACCTCGCCCTGGACCTCGGCAAGGAGCCCGTGGCGGTCGGCGACCGGCCCGGTTTCGTCGCCGACGGGCTGCTGTTCGGCTACCTCAACCAGGCGGCCGCGATGTACGAGGCGAAGTACGCCTCCCGCGAGGACATCGACGCCGCGATGCGGCTGGGCTGCGGACTGCCGATGGGCCCCCTCGCCCTGCTCGACCTGATCGGCATCGACACCGCGCGCCGGGTCCTGGAGGCCATGTACGCCGCCTCGCACGACCGGCTGCACGCCCCGGCACCGATCCTCAAGCAGCTCAGCGAGGCGGGTCTGACGGGCCGTAAGTCGGGGCGCGGCTTCTACACCTACGAGGCGCCCGGCAGCGCCACCGTCGTGCGGGACGCGCTGACGCCGCTGGAGGGCGCCGCCCCGACCCCCGGCCGGACGGTCCGCTCCGTCGGTGTCGCGGGCTCCGGGACCATGGCGTCCGGGATCGTGGAGGTCTTCGCCAAGGCCGGGTACGAGGTCGTGCTGGCCGCCCGCAGCGCGGAGAAGGCGCAGGCCGCGAAGGCCCGTATCGGCAAGTCCCTTTCTCGCTCCGTCGACAAGGGGCGGATGACCGCCGAGGCCGCCGCGCAGACCCTGGACCGGATCACCGCGGCGGGCTCCTACGACGCGTTCGCCGACGTCGATCTGGCCGTCGAGGCCGTCGCCGAGGACCTGGAGATCAAGCAGCAGCTCTTCGCGACGCTGGACAAGGTCTGCAAGCCGGGCGCTGTGCTGGCGACGACCACCTCGTCGCTGCCCGTCGTCGCCTGTGCCCGCGCCACCTCGCGTCCGCAGGACGTGATCGGCATGCACTTCTTCAACCCGGCGCCGGCGATGAAGCTGGTCGAGGTCGTCCGTACGGTGCTGACGGCCGACGACGTCCACTCGACGGTCCGCGAGGTCTGCGTCAAGATCAAGAAGCACGCGGTCGACTGCGGCGACCGGGCCGGCTTCATCGTCAACGCGTTGCTCTTCCCGTACCTGAACAACGCGATCAAGATGGTGCAGGAGCACTATGCGACGCTCGACGACATCGACGCGGCGATGAAGCTGGGCGGGGGCTACCCGATGGGCCCGTTCGAACTCCTCGACGTCGTCGGGCTCGATGTGTCCCTCGCGATCGAGAAGGTGCTGCACCGCGAGTTCCGCGACCCGGGCCTGGCTCCGGCGCCGCTGTTGGAGCACCTGGTGGCCGCGGGCTGCCTCGGCCGCAAGACCGGCCGCGGCTTCCGCGAATATGCCCGGCGCTAGGGCCTGCCCGGCGGATCAGGCCGACTGTGAGGAACGGTGCCTCCTGGCCGAGCCGCGCGGGGCCGATGGGGGCGCCCCCGCGCGAGGTTGTTCGAGCGTGGGGGAGCGTGCAGCTGCAGGCGGAGGAGGGAGTCACGGCGGAGCCATGGCGACCGACGACAACGCGGCAGATGGGCGTGCCGGACCCCGCGACGCCGGCATGATCCGCCGGGCAGGCCCCAGGGGGCGTCCCGGCGACTGGTTCGGAGGCGGTCAGGAGTGGGGCGGGCTGCTGGACCCCGGCAGCTCTCCCCCGGCCACCCGGCGCGGCCCGGCCGCACCCGCCGAACCCGGCACTCCCCCGCCCGCCCGGGGCGGGGGAAGCCCCGTGCATGCGCATCAAGCTGCGCACATGCAGTACGTTCGGGTCATGTCCCAGCCCGCCAAGTCCTCACGTACACCAGCCACGCCCGACGCGCCGGAGAGTGCCGCGGGCAGTCGCGCCGCCGCGCAGCGGCTCAAGATGCGCCGCGAACTGGCGGCCGCGGCGATGGAGCTGTTCGCGACCAAGGGGTACGAGGCGACCACCGTCGACGAGATCGCGGCCGCGGCCGGGGTCGCCCGCCGCACGTTCTTCCGCCACTTCCGCTCCAAGGAAGAGGCGATCTTCCCCGACCACGACGACACGCTGATCCGCGCGGAGGCGGTGCTCAACGCCGCTCCCGCGCACGAGCACCCGCTCGACACGGTGTGCCGTGGCATCAAGGAAGTCATGAAGATGTACGCGGCCCGGCCGGAGATCTCGGTCGCCCGCTACAAGCTCACACGCGAGGTGCCCACCCTGCGCGAGGCCGAGATCGCGTCGGTGGCCCGCTACGAGCGCCTGTTCACCCGCTATCTCCTCGGCCACTTCGACGAGCACGCCCATGACGACGACGCCAACGACGACCCGCTGCTGGCGGAGGTCGCCGCGTCCGCCGTCGTCACCGCGCACAACCACGTCCTGCGGCGCTGGCTGCGCGCGGGCGGCCAGGGCGATGTGGAGGCACAGCTCGACCACGCCTTCGCGATCGTGCGCAGGACGTTCGGGACCGGGATCGGGGCGGGCCGGGAGAGCGCGCCGCGCACGGCACCGGCCTCCGTGGCCGCCCAGGGCGAGGTACTGGTGACGGTGGCCAGGACGGACGCGCCGCTGGACGAGGTGATGCGGACGATCGAGCAGGCGCTGAAGGAGCGCGCGTAGCAGGAACCATCGGGTCGGCTCATCCGTCTTCCCTGTCGAAGCACGATCTTCATGGTGTGCGACGGAAGTGAGTTGCCATGCAGGCGAACGACCCGACCAAGCTCGAAGCCACCCTGGCCGACGGACGGCGCATGACCCTCTCGCTCCCCCCGAGCGAAGCCAAGTGGGCCGCGGACGGCATCAAGGGTCTGCACCCCGTCCCGCCCACGCACACGGGCCGCGGCGAGGAGCCGCCCGCCCTCCCCGCGGAGCCGACGCTCCCCCTCCAGGTGGCACTGCTCGGCCTGGGTGCCTAGCGCGCCGACACCCACCGTCAACAGCCCGGCCACGAGCAGTCCCGTGGCCGGGCTGAGCCATGTCGCGGCCATACCGACGGCTGACCGATAGCACCCGATTGGTACCTACTCACGGGTAGCTTTGATCGATCATCGCTCATTTGTTACGTAAAGATTTCATCTGAGAGCAAGTTCTGGCACTCCGTGCCTTGCTAGATGACACGCCGTGCCATACGTTGAAGGAGTCCGGGCGGCCGGCGTGCAGAGACCTTTCGTACGCCGGCTGTCCCCGCAAGCCCTTCCCGGGGCCTGCGCGCCCGGACGCCTGCGTCACAGGCAACCTCCCGCGCCACAAAGCGCTGCCGAACAGCATCACCCGCCGAACCGACGGCAATCACCACAAACCCTCAGCAGCACCGACGTAACCCTCAGCACCCCTCCCTCAGGGTGCATATCGCCGGAGGCAACACCGTGACCGTGAAGGACATTCTGGACGCGATCCAGTCGCCGGACTCGACGCCGGCCGACTTCGCCGCTCTGCCGCTCCCCGAGTCGTACCGCGCGATCACCGTGCACAAGGACGAGACGGAGATGTTCGCGGGCATGACGACCCGCGAGAAGGACCCGCGCAAGTCGATCCACCTGGACGAGGTCCCGCTGCCCGAGCTCGGCCCGGGCGAGGCCCTGGTGGCCGTCATGGCCTCCTCGGTCAACTACAACTCCGTGTGGACCTCGATCTTCGAGCCGCTGTCCACCTTCGGATTCCTGGAGCGCTACGGCCGCACCAGCGAGCTGGCCAAGCGCCACGACCTGCCGTACCACATCATCGGCTCCGACCTCGCGGGCGTCGTCCTGCGCACCGGCCCGGGCGTCAACGCCTGGCAGCCCGGTGACGAGGTCGTCGCGCACTGTCTGTCCGTCGAGCTGGAGTCCAGCGACGGCCACAACGACACGATGCTCGACCCCGAGCAGCGCATCTGGGGCTTCGAGACCAACTTCGGCGGCCTCGCCGAGGTCGCGCTGGTGAAGTCCAACCAGCTGATGCCGAAGCCCGGCCACCTGAGCTGGGAGGAGGCCGCCGCTCCGGGTCTCGTCAACTCCACCGCGTACCGGCAGCTGGTCTCGCGCAACGGCGCCGGCATGAAGCAGGGCGACAACGTCCTGATCTGGGGCGCGAGCGGCGGACTGGGCTCGTATGCCACGCAGTTCGCGCTGGCCGGTGGCGCCAACCCCATCTGTGTCGTGTCCTCGCCGCAGAAGGCGGAGATCTGCCGGGCGATGGGCGCCGAGGCGATCATCGACCGCAACGCCGAGGGCTACAAGTTCTGGAAGGACGAGAACACCCAGGACCCGAAGGAGTGGAAGCGCTTCGGCAAGCGCATCCGCGAGCTGACCGGCGGCGAGGACATCGACATCGTCTTCGAGCACCCCGGCCGCGAGACCTTCGGCGCGAGCGTCTTCGTCACCCGCAAGGGCGGCACCATCACCACCTGCGCCTCGACCTCGGGCTACATGCACGAGTACGACAACCGCTACCTGTGGATGTCGCTGAAGCGGATCATCGGTTCGCACTTCGCCAACTACCGCGAGGCCTGGGAGGCCAACCGGCTCATCGCGAAGGGCAAGATCCACCCGACCCTGTCGAAGGTCTACTCCCTGGAGGAGACCGGCCAGGCCGCGTTCGACGTGCACCGCAACCTCCACCAGGGCAAGGTCGGCGTGCTGTGCCTGGCCCCCGAGGAGGGCCTGGGCGTGCGCGACGAGGAGAAGCGCGCCCAGCACATCGACGCCATCAACCGCTTCCGCAACATCTGAGAGCAGTCGAGGTCATCAATGACTGAGCGTCAGCCTGCCGAAGGCAAGCGGGAGAAGGACCGGCCGTGGCTCATGCGGACCTATGCCGGTCACTCCACGGCCGAGGCGTCCAACGAGCTGTACCGGCGCAACCTCGCCAAGGGCCAGACCGGCCTGTCGGTCGCGTTCGACCTGCCGACGCAGACCGGCTACGACTCCGACCACATCCTCGCCCGCGGCGAGGTCGGCCGGGTCGGCGTGCCGGTCGCGCACCTCGGTGACATGCGCCGGCTGTTCCAGGACATCCCCCTGGAGCAGATGAACACCTCGATGACGATCAACGCCACCGCCATGTGGCTGCTGGCGCTCTACCAGGTCGTCGCGGAGGAGCAGGGCGCGGACATCACCAAGCTCCAGGGCACGACCCAGAACGACATCGTCAAGGAGTACCTGTCGCGGGGGACCCATGTCTTCCCGCCGGGGCCCTCACTCCGGCTGACGACGGACATGATCGCGTACACGGTCTCCCACATCCCGAAGTGGAACCCGATCAACATCTGCAGCTATCACCTGCAGGAGGCGGGCGCCACGCCGGTCCAGGAGATCGCGTACGCGATGTCCACCGCGATCGCGGTTCTCGATGCCGTACGCGACTCAGGGCAGGTTCCCGAGGAGAAGTTCGGGGACGTCGTGGCCCGTATCTCCTTCTTCGTGAACGCGGGCGTCCGCTTCATCGAGGAGATGTGCAAGATGCGGGCGTTCGGGCGGATCTGGAACCAGGTCACGCGCGAGCGCTACGGCATCGAGAACCCCAAGCAGCGCCGCTTCCGGTACGGCGTCCAGGTCAACTCCCTCGGTCTGACCGAGGCGCAGCCGGAGAACAACGTCCAGCGCATCGTGCTGGAGATGCTGGCCGTGACCCTGTCCAAGGACGCACGCGCGCGTGCCGTGCAGCTGCCCGCCTGGAACGAGGCGCTGGGCCTGCCCCGGCCCTGGGACCAGCAGTGGTCGCTGCGCATCCAGCAGGTGCTGGCGTACGAGAGCGATCTGCTGGAGTACGAGGACATCTTCGAGGGCTCGAAGGTGATCGAGGCGAAGGTGGACGAGCTGGTCGAGGCCTCGCTCGCGGAGATCGACCGCATCCAGGAGATGGGCGGCGCGATGGCCGCCGTCGAGTCCGGCTACCTCAAGTCGCAGCTGGTCGCCTCGCACGCCGAGCGCCGGGGCCGGATCGAGTCCGGCCAGGAGAAGATCATCGGTGTCAACGCCTTCGAGGGCACCGAGCCCAACCCGCTCACCGCCGACCTGGACACCGCGATCCAGACGGTCGACCCGGCCGTCGAGGCCCGGGTGATCGCGGGGCTCCAGCACTGGCGCGACACCCGCTACCAGCCGCCGTTCAACCACCCCCGCCCGTGCAAGGCGCTGGAGCGGCTGAAGGAGGCCGCCAAGGGCACCGACAACCTGATGGAGGCCACCCTGGAGTGCGCCCGCGCCGGGGTGACGACCGGCGAGTGGGCCGGGGCGCTGCGCGAGGTGTTCGGCGAGTTCCGGGCGCCGACGGGGGTCTCCTCCGCTCCGGTGGCCGTCCCGGCCGAGGAGGGCGGCGCGCTGTCCCAGGTGCGCCGCAAGGTGGAACTGACGGCGACCGACCTGGGCGTGGGCAAGCTGCGCTTCCTGGTCGGCAAGCCCGGTCTGGACGGGCACTCCAACGGCGCCGAGCAGATCGCCGTGCGGGCCCGTGACGCCGGGTTCGAGGTGGTCTACCAGGGCATCCGGCTCACCCCGGAGCAGATCGTGGACGCGGCCCTCGCGGAGGACGTGCACGCGGTGGGCCTGTCGATCCTCTCCGGCTCGCACGCGCAGCTGGTGCCGGACGTGCTGGAACGGCTCCGTGTGGCCGGTGCCACAGATATACCCGTGATCGCCGGTGGCATCATCCCGAATGGTGACGCCGAGCAGCTCAGGGCCGCCGGAGTGGCCGCCGTCTTCACCCCGAAGGACTTCGACATCACCGGAATCATCGGCCGCATCGTCGACGAGATCCGGAAAGCGAACAAGCTCGACCCCCTGGAGGTCCCCGCATGACCACGCCCGTCAACCGTCTGCGTCCGCGACGCTCCTGCCTCGCGGTCCCAGGAAGCAACCCCCGCTTCCTGGAGAAGGCGCAGGGCCTCCCGGCCGACCAGGTCTTCCTCGATCTGGAGGACGCGTGCGCGCCGCTCGCCAAGCCCGAGGCGCGGCACACCATCGTCAAGTTCCTCAACGAGGGCGACTGGACGGGCAAGACGAGGGTCGTGCGCGTCAACGACTGGACGACCGAGTGGACGTACCGCGACGTCGTCACGGTCGTGGAGGGCGCCGGCCAGAACCTCGACTGCATCATGCTGCCGAAGGTGCAGACGGCCGAGCAGATCGTCGCCCTCGACCTCCTCCTCACCCAGATCGAGAAGACGATGGGCTTCGAGGTCGGCAAGATCGGCATCGAGGCGCAGATCGAGAACGCCCAGGGCCTGAACAATGTCAACGAGATCGCGACCGCGTCCCAGCGCGTCGAGACGATCATCTTCGGCCCGGCCGACTTCATGGCGTCGATCAACATGAAGTCGCTGGTCGTGGGCGAGCAGCCGCCCGGTTACCCGGCGGACGCCTACCACTACATCCTGATGAAGATCCTGATGGCCGCCCGCGCCAACAACCTCCAGGCGATCGACGGCCCCTACCTGCAGATCCGCAACATCGACGGCTACCGCGAGGTCGCCCAGCGCGCCGCCGCGCTCGGCTTCGACGGCAAGTGGGTGCTGCACCCGGGCCAGGTCGAGGCGTCCAACGAGATCTTCTCGCCCTCGCAGGAGGACTACGACCACGCCGAGCTGATCCTGGAC
This sequence comes from Streptomyces ferrugineus, assembly GCF_015160855.1. NCBI lineage: Bacteria > Bacillati > Actinomycetota > Actinomycetes > Kitasatosporales > Streptomycetaceae > Streptomyces > Streptomyces ferrugineus. Next base: position 6,738,310 of record NZ_CP063373.1, read on the forward strand.
GCGTACGACTACTACACGTCCGAGGCGGGCGGCAAGAAGGGCTCGGCGATGCTCGGCGACGAGATGATCGACGAGGCCAGCCGCAAGATGGCACTGGTCATCTCCGGCAAGGGCCGCGCCGCCGGCATGCAGCGCACGTCCAAGTTCGAGATCCCGGAGGCCTGAGCGCGATGCAGTTCGGACGCACCTACGAGGAGTTCGAGGTCGGGGCGACGTACAAGCACTGGCCGGGCAAGACGGTCACCGAGTACGACGACCACCTGTTCTGTCTCCTCACCATGAACCACCACCCGCTCCACATGGACACGAACTACGCCGAGAAGACGACGGACTTCGGCAAGAACGTGGTGGTCGGGAACTACATCTACTCCCTGCTGCTGGGCATGTCCGTCCCGGACATCTCCGGCAAGGCCATCGCCAACCTGGAGATCGAGTCGCTCAAGCACGTGGCGCCGACCTTCCACGGAGACACGATCTACGGCGAGACGACCGTGCTCGACAAGTGGCCGTCGAAGTCGAAGAACGACCGCGGCATCGTCCACGTCGAGACCAAGGGCTACAAGCAGGACGGCACGCTGGTGTGCGTGTTCCGCCGCAAGGTCATGGTCCCCACCGAGACGTACATCAAGGAGCGCGGCGGCGAACAGCCCGGCCGCCCGGAGCTGAAGCAGCAGGAGAAGTAGCCATGGCGCGCCTCGCCCAGACCGCCGGTCTGACCGACATTCAGCAGGAGATCCTCTCCACCGTCCGGGACTTTGTCGACAAGGAGATCATCCCGGTCGCGACCGGCCTGGAGCACCGCGACGAGTACCCGCAGCAGATCGTCGACGGCCTGAAGGAACTGGGCCTGTTCGGTCTGATGATCCCCGAGGAGTACGGCGGCCTGGGCGAGTCCCTCCTGACGTACGCCCTCTGCGTGGAGGAGATCGCCCGCGGCTGGATGTCGGTGTCCGGCATCATCAACACCCACTTCATCGTGGCGTACATGCTCAAGCAGCACGGCACGCAGGAGCAGAAGGACCACTTCCTGCCGAGGATGGCGGCCGGCGACATCCGCGGCGCCTTCTCGATGTCGGAGCCGGGCCTGGGTTCCGATGTGTCGGCCATCACGTCGAAGGCGGTCAAGGACGGCGAGGAGTACGTCCTGAACGGCCAGAAGATGTGGCTCACGAACGGCGGAACGTCAAGTCTGGTCGCCGTGCTCGTCCGAAGTGACGAAGGACACGCCGAGGGCACCGCGCCGCACAAGTCGATGACGACCTTCCTCGTCGAGAAGGAGCCCGGCTTCGGAGAGGTCCGCCCCGGCCTGACCATCCCGGGCAAGATCGACAAGATGGGCTACAAGGGCGTCGACACGACCGAGCTCATCATGGACGGCCTGCGGATTCCGGCCAATCGTGTGCTCGGCGGCGTCACCGGCCGAGGCTTCTACCAGATGATGGACGGCGTCGAGGTCGGGCGCGTCAACGTGGCGGCGCGTGGCTGCGGCGTCGCTCAGCGTGCCTTCGAGCTCGGTGTCGAGTACGCCCAGCAGCGGCACACCTTCGGCAAGCCGATCGCCCAGCACCAGGCCATCCAGTTCAAGTTGGCCGAGATGGCTACCAAGGTCGAGGCCGCGCATGCGATGATGGTGAACGCGGCACGCAAAAAGGACTCCGGGGAACGAAACGACCTTGAGGCCGGTATGGCGAAGTACCTCGCCTCCGAGTACTGCAAGGAGGTCGTGGAGGACGCCTTCCGGATCCATGGCGGCTACGGCTTCTCCAAGGAGTACGAGATCGAGCGCCTCTACCGTGAGGCTCCGATGCTGCTGATCGGTGAAGGTACTGCCGAGATCCAAAAAATGATCATCGGTCGCCGGCTGCTCGAAGAGTATCGGCTCCAGGGCTGATTGTCCGGATACGGGGTGTTTTCTTGGAGAAGAAGATCACACCCCGTCAGCACTCTTCGGACGCCGACTCGGCTTCCTGGCTTGCCCAGTTGCGGCCCGCGACCGGTACGATCCCGGGAAAGCCGCCGTCCCCTGATACCGCGCGGCATCATCCGCTACGAAGGTCATCCATGCCCCACAGCCAAACCTCTGCACCACGCGACAGCCAGGTCGGCGGCGTACGCCTCGCGCGCGGAGCATCGCCGTGGCTTCTCCCGACCGTCGCCACCGCAGCCGTCAGCCTGCTGCGCGCACGCCGCTCCGGCGTCGCCAAGGCCGTCGCCGTGCCCGCCACCGCTCTCGCGGCGGGCATGCTGTGGTTCTTCCGCGACCCCGAGCGCGAGATCGCCACGGGCCGGGTCATCTCCCCCGCCGACGGTGTGGTGCAGAGCATCATGCCGTGGAAGGACGGCCGCACCCGCGTCGCGATCTTCATGAGCCCGCTGAACGTCCACGTCAACCGTGCGCCGCTCTCCGGCACGGTCGCCTCCGTGGAGCACATCCCGGGCGGGTTCGTTCCGGCGTTCAACAAGGAGAGCGAGAACAACGAGCGCGTAGTCTGGCATTTCGACACCGAACTCGGCGACATCGAGATGATCCAGATCGCCGGCGCGGTGGCCCGTCGCATCGTCCCGTACATCCCGCAGGGCACGAAGGTCGAGCAGGGCGACCGCATCGGTCTGATCCGCTTCGGCTCGCGTGTCGACATCTATCTGCCCGAGGGCGTGGAGGTCGCGGTCGAGGTCGGGCAGAAGACCGTGGCTGGGGTGACTCGCATTGACCGTGATTGATCCTGAGACCCAGCCGGGCTGGGTGCCGGAGGCCGACGAGGTCGACGAAGAGGAGGAGATGCCTCTTTCTCTGCGCCTGTCGATAGCGGACACCCTCACTCTCGGCAACGCCACGTGCGGCTTCATGGCGGTGTACTTCACCACCACCGGCATCCTGATCCCGCACCTCACCGGCAGCGAAGAGACCGGCATGGCCCGCCACAGCGCGGCCACCGCGGTCATCCTGATGCTGTGCGCGGCGGTCTTCGACCTGTTCGACGGCCTGGTGGCGAGGAAGCTGCGCTCCTCCCCGATGGGCGCGGAACTGGACAACCTCTCCGACCTGATCAGCTTCGGACTGGCGCCGGCGTACTTCGTGCTGGTCTACGGCATGGTCGCCAACGACGCGCACCAGCGGGTGGCGGCGGTCGGCGCGATCGTGGTGCTGCTGGCGGTCGTACTACGGCTGGCGAGATTCTCGTGCGTGACGGTCCCGAACGGCATGTTCCAGGGCATGCCCTCGCCGTTCGGGGCGTTGACGGTGGTCTCGATCGTGCTGCTCGAGCTGCCGTTCGTGGCGACGCTGCTGGCGATCCTGGGCACGGCCTGGCTGATGGTGAGCCGTGTCGAGTACCCGAAGCCGCGGGGTCGGCTGGCGGTGGCGATGCTGGCCTGGATCGTCGTGTCGATGGGCCTGCTGGCGGCCTGGGCCTTCGACGCGCCCAGCGGCCAGCTGCTGCTCCAGACGGGCTGCGCGCTGCAACTGGTGATGGGCGCGGTGATCCCGCTGTTCGCCACGGCTCGCCGGGTGAACAACTTCCGCGACAACCGGCGTGAGGCGCGGGCGGCGCAACTGCCGTAGCGACGCCGTAGCGGCGATCGAGCCGTTCAGGGGCCCGGACCTTCTGGTCCGGGCCCCTGTCGTATGGCCTTCGCGCACGGCCCGGCTCGGCCACAATGGCGGTTGGGTGACTGCCGGAGGGGGGCTGAGGGCAGGTGTCGGGGGAACGCTCAGGCGAGCACGACGGATCGGACCCGGTCGTCGAGGTCGGACTGCTGGGGCCGGTCGAGCTGCGGGTCGCGGGCAGGGCGGTGCCGGTACCGAGCCTGCCGCAACGGGTGCTCCTCGCCCGCCTCGCGCTGCGGCCGCAGCGGGTCGTGCCGGTGGCCGAGCTGGTCGACTCCCTGTGGGACGAGGAGCCGCCGCGGGGCGCGGTGGGCAATCTGCACAGCTACGTCTCCCGGCTGCGGCGTCTGCTGGGCGGCGACCGGATCGGGCGGGAGCCCGCCGGATACCGGCTGCGGGTGGCGGCCGAGCAGGTCGACATCGGCCGGGTGGACCTGCGCGTGGCCGCCGCGCGGGCTGCGGCGGCCACGGACCCGGCGCACGGAGCGCGGCTGCTCGGCGACGCCCTCGGCTGCTGGCGCGGGGATCCACTCGCCGACCTCGCCGACCGGGCGGCGTTCGCGCCCGAGCGCGCCCGGCTGACCGAGTGGCGACGGCAGCTGCGGGAGGAGTGGTTCGCCCTGCGCCTCACGGCCGGGGAGGCCGAGGACGTCCTGCCCGACCTGGAGGAGGCCGCGGCCGCGGACCCCTTCCGGGAGCGCGTCCAGTTGCTGTTCATCCGTGCCCGCCACCTGGCGGGCCGGACGGCGGAGGCGCTGGAGGCGATGGAGGCGTATCGGCGTCGCCTGGCGGAGGAGCTCGGCCTCGATCCCGGCCCGGAACTGGCAGAGCTGCAGCATCGGCTGCTGATGCACGACCCGGGGCTACTGGGGGCGCGGCGCGGGTCGGCGGACGATTCGAGGGAGCCCGCTCCGCGGCCGGGCCCCGGGCAGCGCGCCGGGACGAACGCCCTGCGGCCGGGCACCGCAGACGAATCCGGCACGCACGCCCCACCGCCCGCCGCCGCGGAAGGGCTCATGCCGAATGCCCCGCCCGACCTTCATCCTCCGACCCCGTCGTCCAGCCCCGCCCTCCGCCGGCCCGGCGACCGCTTCGTGGGACGCGCCTTGGAGCTGGCGCAGGTCACCGCCGCCCTGGAGGCACACCGGGCCGTGACGGTCGTTGGCCCCGGTGGGGTCGGCAAGACGCGGCTGGTGACGGAGCTGCTGGGCCGGGGCGGTCAGGACGAGCCCGTGCACTTCGTCGAGCTCGCCGGGACGGGAAAGCCCGGCGAGACCGCCGGCGCGGTGGCCACCGTGCTGGGGCTGCGGGCCGCTCCCGAGGGGGACGTGACCGCCGTGGCCGACCGGCTGGGCGGTGCACCGGCGCTGCTGGTGCTGGACAACTGCGAGCACCTGCTGCCGACGGTGCGGGAACTCGTCGCCGAGCTGCTCGGGCGGTGCCCGGCCCTGCGGGTGCTGGCGACCTCGCGGCAGCGGCTCGGGGTGCCCGGTGAGCGGGTCGTCCGGCTCGGGCCGCCGTCCGAGGAGGAGCAGGTCGAGCTCTTCTGCGACCGGGCGGCCCTGTTGCGCGACGGGTTCGCAGAGGGACCGGGTGCCGCGGAGACCGGCGCGCTCGTCGCGGAGATCTGCCGGCTGCTCGACGGGCTGCCGCTGGCCGTGGAGCTGGCGGCGCACCGGGAGGCGGTGTTCGGGCTGCGGCAACTGCGCGAGCGGCTGTCCGCCGGCCTCGACGTTCTGGAACCGGCGCGCGGCGGCGACCGCTCCACCGCGGTCACCGCGACCGTCGAGTGGTCCCGCAGGTTGCTCGACCCCGCCGCCCGGGACCTGCTGGACCGCCTCTCCGTGTGCCGGGGCGGCTTCGTCGCCGAGGCGGTCGACCACCTGGCGCCGCCCGGAGCGGGCAATCCGGCGGCGCTGCTCGCCGAGCTGGTCGACGCCTCGTTGGTCGGCTGCGATCTGAGCGCCGAGCCGCCGCGCTACCGGCTGCTGGAGACCGTACGGCATGTCTGTGCCACGCATCTGCCGGACCCGGACGACGCCCGCGCGGCGCACGCCCGCTGGATGGCGGCACACGCCGAGGCGGTGCACCGGCTGCGCCGCGACCGTTCTCCCGTGGCCGCCGCGGCGTTCCGCCGGGAGGCGGCCAACACGTATCAGGCGCTGTCGTGGCTGTTCGGTTCCGGGCGCCGGAAGGAGGCCACCCGGCTGGGGCTGCTGACCGTCGTGGTGCTCGCCGGTGACCCGGATCTGCCCCTGGTCAACCTGTTGCGCGGCATCGAGCCCGCCGTGCCGCAGCCGCCCCACGGCCCGGCCGGCGACGACACCGAGGCCGTCCTGGCCATGGTCGTGGGCGTGGCCGCCTGGATGTCGGGTGACTGGCGGACCGCCGAACGGCTGCTCGGGGCGGCCCTGGACATGCTGCCCGACCGTCATCCGTACCGCTGGTTCGGGCAGTTCCACCACCTGACCAACCGGCTGTTCCGGGGCGATGTCGCCGGGGTCGAGGCGGACGCGGAGGCTCTGCTGCGCCATGGGGCGCCGGGCTGGGTGGCGGGGTCGGGAGTGTGCTGCGCGGCGCTGGCCAGGGAGTTCGCCGGGGACCACGAGGCCGCCGAGCGGTGGCTGACGCGGAAGGAGGTGCTCCGCACCGAGCTGAGCCTGGTCAACGAGTTCGTGACGTACACGCGCGGGGAACTGGCCGCCGAGCACGACCCGTCCCGCGCGCTGGCCTGCTTCGAGGAGGCGATCCGGGGCAGCGACACGCGGGGCAACACCTACGTCCGGGAAATCGCCGCCATCGGCCGGGCGGCCGTACTCATCCGCCTGGGGCGGCACACCGAGGCCGTCGTCGCCTGCCGTGAACTCGTCGAGAGCCTGCGGCGGCTCGGCCTGTGGCCCCAGGTGTGGATGGTGCTGCGGCTCACCGCCGAGCTGCTGGTCGCGCTCGGCGACCACGCGACCGCCGCCGCCCTGTTCACCGCCTCCGACAGCGACTCGCTGGCGCCCGCGGTACTGGGCACCGACCGGGACCGGCACGCCGCGCTGTGGCGGGACATCACCGACCGGCTCGGCCCCGAGCGGCTGGCGGCCCACCGCGCCGAGGGCCGCCGGGACGGCCGGGCCGGGGCCGCCGAACGGGCGCTGCGGGCACTGCGCGCCCAGGAGGACCACACCGCCCGGCGCGAACAGGCGTAGAGCAAGCCGCCGGCAGGCCTCCGGCAAGCGGCCCCCGACACCGTGGAGGCATGACGACAACCACCGAACGCGACGCGACCGCACCAGCCGCCACCGACACCGCCCAGACCCGGGTCGAGGAGTTCCTCGGCCGGCTCGTCACCGACTTCGCCGGCGCGTCCTCCGCCCTGACGATCGCCCTCGGCGACCGGCTCGGCCTGTACCGGGCCATGACCGGCACCGGGCCGCTGACCGCCGACGACCTCGCGGCGGCGACCGCTCTCAACCCGCGGCTGGTCACCGAGTGGCTCAAGGCCCAGACCGTGTCCGAGTACGTGATCCACGACCCGGCGGCCGGCACGTACGAGCTGCCCGAGGCGCACGCCGCCGTCCTGTCCCGGCCGGACTCGCCGGCCTACCTGGTCGGCGCCGCCGGCATCATCGCCGGCCAGTACGCGGCACTGGACGGCGTCGAAGAGGCCTTCCGTGCCGACGGCGGCCTCGCCTACGGCACCCACCACCCGTGCCTGTTCAGCGGCATAGAGAGGTACTTCCGCACCGCGTACGTCCACCAGATCGCGCAGACCTGGTTCCCGGCCGTGCCGGGCCTCGTCGAGCGGCTGGAGCGCGGGGCGCGGGTGGCCGACGTCGGCTGCGGACACGGCGTGGCCGACCTGCTCATCGGGCAGACCTGGCCCGCGTCCGCCGTCACCGGCTTCGACGCGCACGAGCCGTCGATCGCCCAGGCCCGCGCGAAGGCCATCGAGGCGGGCAGCCCCGGCAATGTGTCGTTCCGCGTGGCCGACGCGGCCGGGATCGGGCCCGGCCCGTTCGACGTGGTGGTGTTCTTCGACGCCCTGCACGACCTGGGAGACCCGCCCGCGGCGCTGCGCCGCGCCCACGAGGTGCTCGCGGACGGCGGCATCGTGATCGCCGTCGAGCCGTGGTCCACGGACCGGCTGGAGGACGGCATCGGCCATCCGACCGTGCGGATCGGATACGCCTCCTCCACCACCCTGTGCACCCCGGGCTCCCTGGCCCAGCCCGGCCGGTACGGCCTCGGCACCCAGGGCGGCCCCGCCAAGCGCCTCGACCTGCTCGCCGAGGCGGGCTTCCGTGACGTGCGGCTGGCCGCGGACACGGGGTTCAACCTCGTGCTCGCCGCGGTCAAGTGACGTCGTACGACCGCGAGTCAGCGGCTGCGGGGTGGGCTGTCCCGCCTCCCGCAGCCGTGCTCACAGCTCACGCACCCGGCGTGTACGCCTCCGCGACCTGCGACGCCTCGGCCTCCCGTACGACCTTCATGCCGCCCGTCACGGACTTGTCCGGCTGCAGGATGACGCTCTGCTTCGAGGACGGGGCCTTCGGGTCGGTGAAGTTCTGCGGGATGCCGAAGCCGTTGTCGAAGGAGTCGAGGGTGAGCAGCGCCTTGTCGACGCCCTCGCGGGTGAGGTCCTTGCTCTCGCAGGCCTTCTTCAGGGCCTCGCCGAAGACGGAGGCGGCGGTCCAGCCGGCGACGATGCCGTTGTCGAGGGCGTCGTCGGGATACGCCTTCTGGTAGTCGGCGACCAGCTTCTTCGCCTCCGGGGTGTCGGCGCCGATCGGCAGCGACGGTGAGGACACGTAGTAGTTGTTCATCAGGGCCGGGCCCGCCTGGGTGGCGAGCAGCTGCGGGGCGAAGGCCGAGTTGTTGCCGATGATCGGCACGTTGAACTTCCCGGCGGCCGCGACTCCGACGAGCGAGGCGGCCTGGCGCGGGCCGGCGCTGATCACGACCGCCTTGACGCCGGCCTGCTTCAGGGCGGCGACCTGGGCGGTCATGTCGTTGTCGGTCGGCTTGATCTTCTGTTCGACGACGGTGAGCCCGGACTCCGCGGCCATGTGCTTCGCGCCGGCCAGGGCGTTCTCGCCGTAGTCGCCCTCGAAGTAGACGTGACCGATCTTGTCGCCCTTCTTGATGCCTTTCTCCTTGACCAAGAAGTCGATCGCGTTGATCGTCTCAATGTCGTACGTGGATCCGATGACCCGGATGTACGGACTGCCCAGCAGGCTGGCCGCCCAGGCCTGCGGCAGCACCAGCCCCTTGTCCTGGCCGTCCACACGTTGCTTGACGGCGGCCACGAACGGCGAGCCGATGAACTGGGCGAAGCCCAGCACCTTCGGCTCCAGCTCGGTGTACCCGGAGACGGCCTTCTGCGGGTCGTAGCCGTGGTCGCGGACGGTGAGGGCCAGCTGGTAGCCGCAGATGCCGCCGGCGGCGTTGGTCTGCTTCACATAGAGCTGCTGGGCCTGGGTGACGCTCTTGCCGAGGGTGGCGTACACACCGGTCATGTCCGTGAGGACGCCGAGGTTGATGGTCTTGCCGGAGATGCCGTCGCCGGTCTTCACCCCGCCGGCGCCCGCCTTGTCGGCATCGTCGTCCTTGGCCTTGGAGCTGCACCCCGCCAGCACGAGCAGGGCCGCCAGTGCCCCGGCGGCCACCCTCGCCGCATAGGTCGTACTCATCGTTCCTCCCCTGGATCGGTGCCGACGCGACGCCGGGCGGCCACCCTGACCAGGCCGCCCGGCAGGAAGAGCACCACCGCCACGACGGCGGCGCCGTACAGGTACCGGGCCGCCTCGCCCGGTGCGACCCCGCCCGTGCCGGGGGCGGAGACCAGCGGCAGCGTGTCGCTGTAGCGGGTCAGCAGCTGCGGCAGCAGGGACACGAAGACCGCCCCGACCACCGCTCCCGCGACCGAGCCGAGCCCGCCGATGACGATCATGGCGAGGTACTCCAGCGACAGCACCACGCCGAAGTAGTCGGGCACGGTCCGCTGGAAGACGAGCGCGAGCAGCACCCCTGCCAGGCCCGCGTACATCGACGACAGGACGAACACGGCGGCCCGGTAGCGGGCGACCGGCACGCCCATCACGCCGGCCGCGATCCGGTGGTCGCGGATGGCGTTCATGGCACGGCCCGGACGGCCGCGCAGCACTCCGCGCGCGAACAGCGCGCAGGCCGTCAGCAGTACCAGGCCCGCGTACCAGAGCTTCTCGGCGGAGCCGAACGGCACGGCGGCGACGACGAGTTCACTGTCGTCGAAGGTGAGGCCGAAGAGGCTCAGCGGCGGTACGTCACGGCCGTTGGAACCTCCGGTGAGGTCGTGCGCGTTGAACATCACGTGCTGGCCGATGAAGACGAGCGCGAGCGTGGCGATGCCCAGGTAGGCACCGCTCAGCCGCCCCGCGATCGGGCTGAAGAGCCCGCCCGCGACACCGGCGACGAGCACGGCGAGGACGGCCGCGAGCCACGTCGGCAGCCCGAGCCCGGACAGCCCGTCGCCCCCGTCACCGGCGAACACGCAGTAGCCGTAGGCCCCGACCGCGAGGAAGAAGGCGTGCCCCATGGAGAGCTGTCCGGTGGCGCCGGTGAGGAGGTTGATGCCGATCGCGCCGATGGCGGCGGCCATCGCGAACAGGCCCGCCTGGAGCCAGAAGCGGTCCAGGTAGAAGGGCAGGGCGAGAAGCAGGACGGCCCCGGCGGCCCACACATACGTCCGTGTGCGCAGCAGCCGTACCGGCTTCACCAGGGCCTCAGACACGGGCGAGCTCCTTCGTGCCGAACAGCCCCGCGGGCCGGATGAGCAGGATCACGACCATCACCAGGTAGGGCGCGAGGTCGCCGAGGCCGCGGCCCAGGAAGGTGAGGTCGCTCTGGTAGCCGGTGGCGAGCGACTCGGTGATTCCGACGAGCAGCCCGCCGACGAGCGCCCCGGTCGTCGAGTCGAGGCCGCCGAGGATCGCCGCCGGAAAGGCCTTCAGCGCGGCCAGGGACGTGGCCCGTTCCAGGCCCGGCGTCGGGAAGACGGTGAGGAACAGCGCGGCGACGGCGGCGAGGCCCCCGGCAACCGCCCAGGCGCCGAGCGAGACCCGTCCGAGCCGTACGCCCATCAGCGCCGCCGTCTCCGCGTTCTCCGCGGCGGCACGCATGGCGACGCCCCAGGACGTGTGGCGGAAGGCCAGCAGGAAGGCGGTGATCAGCAGGGCCGCGGCGACGAACGCGGCGATCCGTGTGTGGGCGAGCGAGACGGGCCCGACGGTGAGCACGGCGTCGCCCCACGGGTCGCCGAGTGCCAGCACGTCCGTGCCGATACGGCGGGTCAGTTCGGTGGTGAGCAGGATGTCGACGCCGATGGTGACGATGGCGAGGACGCTGTGGTCGGAGCCTCGGTAGCGGCGCATGACGAAGAACTCCACCGCCGCCCCGACGACCGCCGCGCCGGCGATCCCGGCGGCCAGCGCCGGCCAGAAGCCGATGTCGTCATGGAGGGTCGCGGTGACGTAGCCGCCCGCCAGCAGCAGGGACGCGTGGGCGAAGTTGACGACCTCGGTGGCCCGGAAGATGACGACGAACCCGAGCGCGATCAGGGCGTAGACGGAGCCCAGCGAGACCCCGTTGAGGAGGAGTTCGGCGAAGGTGCTCATGCGTCCCCGGTCTCCTCTCCGTCGGTTCCGTCGGTGCGTTCGCCCAGATACGCCCGTACGACCGCCGGATCGTTCTGTACGTCGCCGGGAGCGCCGTCCGCGATCAGGCGCCCGAAGTCGAGTACGGTCACCGCGTCCGCGAGCCGCATCACCACCCCCATGTCGTGTTCGACCAGCACGATCGAGATGCCGAGGCTGTCGCGGACCCCCGCGACCACCGCGGCCGTGCGGCGCCGTTCGCCGGCGGTCATGCCCGCGACCGGCTCGTCGAGCAGCAGCAGCCGGGGTTCCATGCACAGGGCGCGGGCGAGTTCGGCGAGCTTCTGCAGTCCGTAGGGCAGTGAGCCGGCCGGGTGGCCGAGGTACTTCTCCAGGCCCACGAACGCGGCGATCTCCCGGACGCGTTCGCGGTGCCGGCGCTCCTCGCGGGCCGCCGACGGCAGCCGCAGTCCTGCGGACAGGAATCCGGCGCTCGTGAGCCGGTGCCTGCCAAGCAGCAGGCTGTCCTCGACGGTGGTGTGCGGCGGCAGGGCGAGGTTCTGGAAGATGCGGGCGACGCCGAGGCCGGCAATGCGGTGCGGGGGCAGGCCGGTCAGCTCGTGGTCGCCGAAGCGGACGCTGCCACAGGCGGCGCGCACGACGCCGGACAGGACGTTGAAGCAGGTGGACTTGCCGGCGCCGTTGGGGCCGATGAGGGCGTGCACGGTGCCGGGGCGCACGGTGAAGCCGACGGAGTCCAGCGCGGTCAGGCCCGCGAAACGGACGGTGAGGCCGGTGACCTCCAGGGGCGGGACGTCGGTCATCGTCACGCCTCCCATCTGGTCAGCGTGGGATGGGTGGTGCGGGCCTGCGAGGCGTCGGCGGCCGCGTCCTCGTCGACCACGCCGAGGTAGCGGCGGCGTACCTCGTCGGAGGCGGCGAGTTCGTCCGCCGGGCCGGACAGCGTCACCTCGCCGACTTCGAGGACGTAGGCGTGGGAGGCGAGGCGCAGGGCGAGGGCGGCGTTCTGCTCGACGAGGAGGACGGAGGTGCCCTGTTCGTTGATCTCCCGGACGGTGGCGGCGATCCGGTCGGCCACCAGGGGTGCGAGGCCGAGTGAGGGTTCGTCGAGGAGGAGCACCTTGGGGGCGGCCATGAGGGCACGCCCGACGGCGAGCATCTGCTGTTCGCCGCCCGAGAGGAGTCCGGCGCGCTGCTGGGCGCGTTCGGCGAGGACGGGGAACAGGTCGTGCACGCGGCGCAGGGCGCGGGCCCTCGCCTCCCGGCCGCCGGGGGCGCCGAGCGCGCCGGCGCGCAGATTGTCGGCGACCGTCATCCGGGCGAACACCCTTCGCCCTTCCGGGACTTGGCAGACGCCGGCGGCCACCACCCGGTCCGGGGGGAGCCGGTCGAGCGGGCGGCCGCCGAGGCCGATCGTGCCGCCGGTGACCGCGCCCCCGTGGAAGGAGAGGGTGCGGGAGATCGCCCGCAGCAGCGTCGACTTGCCCGCGCCGTTGGCGCCGAGGACCGTGACCACGGCCTGCTCGGGTACCTCCAGCGACACGTGGCGCAGTGCGCGCACGGGGCCGTATCCGACCGACAGGTCCCGGACGAGCAGCGCGGAACCGCCCATCGCACCCCCTTCGTCCACGTTCGGTGTGGCGTCACCTCAGCACCGCACCGGGCGCCCGTCCACGGTGGACGGCCGAAACGTGGCGGGTGACCAGAACGCGCGGCCGGCGATTGTGCACGGGCACAACACCGCGTGTCAGGGGCCTGTCCGCAGCGGGTCCGCGGTGGCATCCTCCGGGCCATGGGTGGGCGCAGACCGCGAACCGGTCATGACTGGAAACTGCTCGCGGAGGCCTGTACGGCCCTGCTGGAGCGGGTGCCCGAGCTGGTGGACGAGCACCTGCGCAGGCTCGCCGAGCACTCGCCGGTGTACGGGCAGGTCCTGCCCTACGACCTGCACTGGCGGGAGTCGGAGGAAGCGATGCGCATCGGCATCGAGACGATCTCCGCGCCCCGCGACTCACCGCGCCGGGACCTCGCGTACGCCGAGGAGGCCGGGCGGCGCCGGGCCCAGCAGGGCCTGCCGCTGGAGCTCCTGGCGCACGCCTACCGCAGCGCCGGCTATCTGGTGTGGGACAGCCTGCTGGAGGGGGCGGCCGAGCGGGAGCGCGAGCGGCTCGGGGCGCTGGTGCGGTCCGCGACGATCGTGTGGTCGGCGGTGGACGCGCAGGTGCAGGCCGCGTCGGACGCGTACCGGGCGACGGAGATGGAGCTGCGGCGGCGCACGGACGAGCAGTTGCAGGCGTTGCTGGACGCGCTCCTTGAGGGGCGGCAGACGCCCGGGCTCGCGGCGCGGGCGGCGGCGGGGCTCGATCTTCCCGAGCACGGGTCGTACGCGGTGGTGGTGTTGCGGGCGGAGCGGCGTGACGGACGTGAGGAGACGTTTCACCGGCCGGTGCGCGGCGCCGGGTTCCGTTTCGTGTGGCGGATGCGGACCGACTGCGAGGTGGGGGTGGTGGGGCTGGACGCCGGCGTCGGGCTCGACCGGCTGGCGGAGCTGCTGGACGCGCGGTGCGCGGGGCCCGGCGGCATCAGTCCCGTCGTGACCGGGCTGTCCGAGCTGGGGCGGGCGCGGCGGCTGGCCGAGCTGGCGCTGCGGACGTGTCCGCCGGACGCGACGCGTGTCGTGCGCTTCGACCAGCGGATGCCGACCGCGCTGGTGGTCAGCCAGCCGGAGCTGGCGGCGCGGCTGGTGGCGGACGTGTTCGGCGCCCTTCTGGAACTCGAACCGGCCGATCGGGCGGTGCTGCTGGAGACGCTGGATGTGTGGCTGACCTGCGAGGGGTCGGCGGGGCGGGCCGCGGGGCGCCTGTACTGCCACCGCAACACGGTGTTCAACCGCCTGCGCCGCCTGGAGCAGCTGACCTCACGGTCGCTGGCCCGCCCGCGGGACCTGATCGAGATGACGCTGGCCCTGGACGCCTACCGGTTGTCGCCCCCGCCGCCCCTACCCGTCCCGTCCTCCAGGGGCTCCGCCCCTTCGACCCCACTGGGGGCCTGAGCCCCCAGGGCGGCGGGGGCGGAACCCTCTCAGCGCAGGAAATCGCGCGCGATGCCCTCCGCCACCCGCTCCAGGATCGGCCCGGCGTCCGCGATGCACTTCGCCACGTCCGGCTCGACCTCCGTCAGGGGGTACGCGCGTCGGATCCCGGCCCGGCCCAGCGCCTCCGGCGGCAGCGCGAGGCGGCCGCACACGGCGACGACCTCCTTGCCGGCCGCGCGGGCCGCGGCCGCCACGCCGGCCGGGGCCTTGCCGTGGAGGGTCTGCTCGTCCAGGGAGCCCTCGCCGGTGATGACGAGATCCGCGCGCTCCAGGGCGGGTGCGAAGCCCAGGACGTCGAGCATGACCTCGATGCCGGGGCGGAAGCGGGCGCCGAGGAGGAGGGCGCCGTAGCCGATGCCGCCCGCGGCACCCGCGCCCGGTGCGGCGGCGTGCTCGGCGGCCTTCGGCCCGAACGACGCCTCCAGCACCTTCGCGAAGTGCCCGAGCGCCGCGTCCAGCGTCTCCACGTCGTCCGGCGAGGCGCCCTTCTGCGGGCCGTACACCGCGGGCGCGCCCTTCGGACCGGTCAGCGGGTTGTCGACGTCGCTGGCGAGCACCAGGTCGACCGAGGCCAGCCTCGGGTCCAGGCCCGTCAGATCGGCCGTGGCCAGGTCGCCCAGGCCACCGCCGCCCGGCGCCACCGGCTCCCCGTCGGCGTCCAGGAAGCGGGCGCCCAGCGCGGTCAGCATCCCGGCGCCGCCGTCGGTCGTGGCGCTGCCGCCCACGCCGAACACGAGCGTGCGGGCACCGGCGTCCAGCGCGGCCCGCAGCAGTTCCCCGGAGCCGTAGGTGGACGCCGTGAGCGGGGCGAAGACGCCCGCGGGCAGCCGCTGCAGGCCGCTCGCCTCCGCCATCTCCACGACCGCCGTGTCGCCGCGCAGCGCGAACGCCGCCGTCACCTCGTCCCCGAGGGGCCCGGCGACCCGCATCTCGCGGCGCTCGAACCCGGCCGCGACCGCCGCGTCCACGGTCCCGTCGCCGCCGTCGGCCACGGGCATGGCCTCCACCTCGACGCCCGGCACGGCCCGGCGCAGACCGGCCGTCACCCGCTCGGCGACCTGTACGGCCGTGAGCGAGCCCTTGAACTTGTCCGCGGCGATGAGCACGCGCTGTGTCACCTGTTTTCCCCTTGCTCTCCGGGCCTCGCGCACGTCAAGGCCAGTCGCGCCGCTGCGACCTTAACCGGAGGAGGCCCGCGGCGTCATGCCCTGCCCGGAGCCTGAGAACGCCGTGCGCGCCCGCTGTGCGTACCGGGCGAACCCCGAGCGGACGCCCCCGGAATTGGGTAAACCGGTCCTATGACCCCTGTGGGCACTGAGCCAGAGCTCGCCGACCGCGTCCTCGGGGGCTGGCTGGGCCGGATCGCGGGCAACATGCTCGGCAAGCCGGTCGAGCAGGGCGACCTGTGGACGCGGGACCGGATCGATCAGTATCTGCGGCAGGCCGCCGCCCTGCCCCTCACCGACTATCTCCCCGAGCCGCCGAGCGAGGCCGACGGCTTCGAGCTGCGCCCGGAGTGGCGCCAGTGCGTGCGCGGCCGGATCCACGGCAGCTGCCGCGACGACGACGTCGACTACGCCATCCTCGGCCTGAACCTGCTGGAGAGCCACGGCTTCGGGTTCAGCACCGAGCAGGTCGGGGATCTGTGGCTGCTGCGGCTGCCGTATCTGCAGACCTTCACGGCGGAGCGGGCCGCGTACCGCAACCTCGCGAACGGTCTGAAGCCGCCGCTGACCGCGACGTACGACAATCCGTACCAGGAGTGGATCGGCGCCCTGATCCGCGCCGACATCTACGGCTGGACCTGCCCGGGCGCCCCGCACCGTGCCGCCGCCCTCGCCCGCCGGGACGCGGTGCTGTCGCACACCGGCAACGGCGTGTACGGCGCGATGTGGGCGGCGGCGCTGATCTCGGCGGCGTTCACGGCGGCCACGATCCGCGAGGCGGTCGACCGGGCGCTCGCGGTCATCCCGGCGAGCAGCCGCCTCGCCCGTACCGTGCGCCGGGTCGTCTCGCTCCACGACACCCGGATGACCTGGGAGGAGACCCTCACCACGGCCGCCGAGGAGACCGCCGGGCTCGGCTGGATCCACACCGTCCCGAACGCGGCCGTGCTCACCGCCGGGCTGCTGTACGGCGACGGTGACTTCACCCGGACCATCGCCCTCACCGTGCGCGGCGGGCTGGACACCGACTCCAACGGGGCGACGGCCGGTTCGGTGGCGGGGGTGCTGACCGGGGCGGAGGCGATCCCGGACCAGTGGACCGCGCCGCTGGAGGACACGGTCCGCAGTGCCGTGTTCGGGTTCGACGGGGTGCGGATCAGCGAGCTGGCGGAGCGGACGGTGCGGCTCGCGGAGGAGGCGGCGGAGGAGGTCTAGGCGGAGGTCTAGGCGGAGGTCTAGGCGGAGGTCTGGGCGGAGGTCTAGGCGGCGGTGCGCGCGGGGCGCCCGGGGGCGCTTCCTCGCGCGGGGCGCGGGCTTCTGGAGCCGGGCCGGTGCTTCCGCGGGCGGGGCGGGCGGCCGGGGTGCGGTGGCGCGGGCTGGTTACCCTTCCCCAATGACCACGACGCAAGACTTCGCCACGTACATCGCGGGTCTCCCCCGCGTCCTCGCCGGTGCCGCCGCCCTCTTCCGGGACGCCGAGGGCCGGGTGCTGCTCGTGGAGCCCAACTACCGTGAGGGCTGGGCGCTTCCGGGCGGCACGATCGAGTCCGACGACGGCGAGACGCCCCGCCAGGGCGCGCGCCGGGAGACGTCCGAGGAGATCGGCCTGGACCGGGAGCCGGGCCGGCTGCTGGCGGTGGACTGGGTGGGCGGGACCGGGCGGCCGCCGCTGGTGGCGTATCTGTACGACGGCGGGGTCCTCGGCGAGGACGACCTCAAGGCGATCCGGTTGCAGGAGGAGGAGCTGCTGTCCTGGCGGCTGGTGGCGCGTGCGGAGCTCACCGCGCATCTGCCGGGCGCGCTGGGCCGCCGTTGCCTGGCCGCGCTGGACGTGCTCGCCGACGGCGGGGCGACGGCTGAGTTGGAGAACGGTTACCGGGTGGGCTGACCAGCGGTCGGGCGGGGCGCGTTCAGCCCTCGACGTCCCTGGGCTTCACGTCCACCGCGCGCAGCGCCTCGTCGCGTTCGGCGACCCGGGCCTCGGTGCGGTGGCCGCGCGCGATGTAGTCGCGGACGACGAGTTCGACGGCGTCCTGAGGGCTGCCCACGCCCGCGAGGACCATGGCTTCCACGACGAGTTCGGCATCCAGTGACACGGTGACCTTGGCCATGGCGGGACGTTAGCACCAAACCCGCGCGGTCGAATATCCATTCGCCGCTCTCACCTCGCCCGTCCTACCCTCGGCAGCATGACCAAGCCGCCCCTCGTCGCGATCCTCAGCGGCGCCGGTATCAGCACGGACTCCGGGATCCCCGACTACCGCGGGCCGAACGGGCTGTGGCGGCGGGATCCCGAGGCCGAGAAGCTCGTGACGTACGAGTACTACATGGGCGACCCGGAGATCCGGCGCCGCTCGTGGCAGCTGCGGCGCAGGAACCGGACGCTCGGTGCCGAGCCCAACGCGGCGCACCGGGCGGTGGCCGAGCTGGCGATGTCGGGCGTGCCGGTGCGGGTGATCACGCAGAACGTGGACGGGCTGCACCAGCTCGCCGGGATGCCCGCCCGCAAGGTCCTCGAACTGCACGGCAGCGTACGGAGTGTGCTGTGCACCAAGTGCCACGCGCGCGGGCCGATGGAGGACGCCCTGGCCCGGGTCGAGGCCGGTGAGGCCGATCCGCCGTGTCTGGACTGCGGCGGGATCCTGAAGTCGGCGACGGTGATGTTCGGTGAGCGGCTCGATCCGGCGGTGCTCGGTGAGGCGGTGGCGATCACCAAGGCCTGCCAGGTGTTCATCGCCGTCGGCACCAGCCTTCAGGTGCAGCCCGCGGCGGGGCTCGCGGGTGTGGCGGCCGACCACGGCGCCCGGCTCGTCATCGTCAACGCCGAGCCGACGCCGTACGACGAACTCGCCGACGAGGTGATCCGGGAGCCGATCGGCACGGCGCTGCCGAAGCTGCTGCGCGGGCTCGGCGGGTAGCCCAGAATACGATCATGACCTCTCGTATTCGCCATGTGACGATCGACTCCGCCGACGCCTACGGCCTCGCCGGCTTCTGGTCCCGGGTACTCGGTCTGCCCGTGCACGAGGACGACCGGCCGGGGGGCGAGGACGCGCTGATCGAGGGGGCCGGGCTGCTGTTCGTCACCGTTCCGGAGCCCAAGACCGTCAAGAACCGGGTGCATCTGGACCTGGAGCCGCAGGATCGGACCCGGGACGAGGAGGTCGAGCGGGTCCTCGGGCTCGGCGCCGTCCTGGTCGACGACCGCCGCAACCCGGACGGCACCGGCTGGGCGGTCCTCGCCGATCCGGAGGGCAACGAGTTCTGTGTGGAGCGCGGTGCCGCGGAGCGGGCGGGCGGCTGAGCCGGCCGGGTTCAGAACAGCGCCGATCCGCTCTCGAAGTCCAGCAGCCGCTTCTTGCGGTCCAGGCCGCCGCCGTAGCCGGTGAGACCGCCGTTCGTGCCGACGACGCGGTGGCAGGGGACGATGATGCCGATCGGGTTCCTGCCGTTGGCGAGGCCGACCGCGCGGGAGGCGCCGGAGTTGCCGAGCGCGTCGGCGAGCTGGCCGTAGGAGCGGGTCTCGCCGTAGGGGATCCGGCAGAGCTGGTTCCAGACCCGGCGCTGGAATTCGGTGCCGTTCAGGCGCAGTTCCAGGGTGAACTCCTTCAACTCTCCCCTGAAGTAGGCCTCCAGCTGGTCGATGGTCTCGCCGAAGGGCGTCTCGTCGCGGGCCCCGAAGGTCTCCTCGGGTGGGCGGTGGCGCTGGTCGGTCATGTAGAGGCCGCACAGGACGCCGTCCTCGGCGACGAGGGTGAGCGGGCCGTACGGGCTGTCGATGACGGTGTGCTGCTTCACTGGGTTCCTTATACGGGGAGGAAGTTGATCGGGTGGCTGTCCGTCGCCCACAGGTACTGGACGGCGTACGCCCGCCAGGGGCGCCAGGCCGCCGCGCGGGCCGTGAGGGCGGCCGGGGTGGACGGCAGGCCCAGTTCCTGGGCGGCGCGGCGGATTCCCAGGTCGGTGGGGAGGAAGGCGTCGGGGTCGCCGAGGGCGCGCATGGCGATGACGTCGACCGTCCAGGGGCCGAAGCCGGGCAGGGACAGCAGCCGGGCCCGGGTCTTTGGCCAGTCGCTGTCGGGGCCCAGGCGCACCTCGCCGTCGGCGAGTCGGCCGACCAGGGTGGTGAAGGTCGTCCGGCGGGAGCGGGGCATCGCCAGGGACTCCGGGTCCACGGTCGCCAGCGCCTCGGGGGCCGGGAAGAGGTGGGTGAGGCCGCCCTCGGGGTCGTCGACCCGCTCGCCGTGCGCGGTGACCAGGCGGGCCGCGTGGGTGCGGGCGGCCGCCGTGGAGACCTGTTGGCCGAGCACGGCCCGTACGGCGAACTCGGCCTCGTCGACCGTGCGCGGCACCCGGCGGCCGGGCGCCTTGTCGACCAGGGGCGCCAGCAGCGGATCCGTGCGCAACTGGTCGTCGATCGCGACCGGATCGGCGTCCAGGTCGAGCATCCGGCGGCACCGGCTGATCGCGACGGTCAGATCGCGCAGGTCGCCGAGGGTGAGGCGGCAGGCGATGTGGTCGGGGTGGGGGGTCAGGGACACGATGCCATGGGCGTACGGCAGCCTGAGCGTGCGCCGGTAGGCGCCGTCCCGCCACTCCTCGACGCCGGGTACGGCGGTCGCCGCGAGGTGGCCGAAGAGGTTGTCGGGGTTGAGCGGGGCGCGGAACGGCAGGCGGAGCGTGAGGGCTCCCCCTGTGTTCGTCGAGGTCCCCGGGTTGCCGCGCGGGGCACGGCCGCGCAGGTCCGTCGGCGAGAGGGCGAAGACCTCGCGGACGGTGTCGTTGAAGGTGCGGACGGACGCGAATCCGGCCGCGAAGGCGATGTCCGCCATGGGCAGGGGCGTCGTCTCGATGAGGAGGCGGGCCGCCTGGGCGCGCTGGGCGCGGGCCAGGGCGAGCGGGCCGGCGCCGAGTTCGGCCAGGAGCTGGCGTTCGATCTGCCGGGTGCTGTAGCCGAGCCGGGCGGCGAGGCCGGGCACGCCCTCGCGGTCGACGACGCCGTCGGCGATCAGACGCATCGCGCGGGCCACCAGGTCGGCGCGCTGGTTCCACTGCGGGGAGCCGGGGCTGGTGTCCGGGCGGCAGCGCTTGCAGGCCCTGAAACCGGCCTGCTGGCAGGCCGCCGCGCTCGGGTGGAACCGCATGTTCTCCGGCTTGGGCGGGACCACCGGGCAGCTCGGCCGGCAGTAGATCCCGGTCGTGACGACCGCCGTGAAGAACCAGCCGTCGAAGCGGGCGTCCTTGGACTGGACGGCGCGCACGCAGCGCTCCGTGTCGGTGTGCATCCCCTTCTGCATGTGTCCAGCATCGGCCACGGGACAGGCCGGGGCTGGCGAGAATCCGACATCAACCTCGCGTGTCCTGGAAGCCGCCGGATCACCTGGCGAGGACCTGAAATGAAATGCATGAATAATCCTTCATGCATCCATGGATGATGGGTAAGATACCCCTCATGGGTCATGGAGCCGTCACCGCCGCACAGGACGCCCCCGAGCGCGTACGTCTCGACGCGGCCAACGTGACCAAGGTGGCCACCACCCTCCAGGCCCTGTCCACCCCCTCCCGCCTGCTGATCCTGGCGCGGCTGCGCGAGGGGCCGCTGCCGGCCACGGAGTTGGCGGCCGAGGTGGGCATGGAGCAGTCCGCCTGCTCGCACCAGCTCCGGCTGCTGCGCAATCTCGGCCTGGTCGTGGGCGAGCGGCGCGGGCGGTCGGTGGTGTACGCGCTGCACGACCACCATGTCGCCGAGCTGCTCGACCAGGCCGTGTACCACGTGGAGCATCTGCGGCTGGGCATCAGCGACGCGGCCGAGTGAGCCGCGCCGCTCCCCGGCCCGGCGTTACGATGCGCTCGGGCCCGGAGTCGGCCCCACGCCCCTCAACTGCTGGATGGTCCCGCCCAGTCGGGGCCGGAGCTTTTCCAGCAGCGCCGGTTTGCCGCTGACCACCCAACGGGTGCCGACGAGGTACTTGCCGCCGTAGACGGCGGCCGCGTCCAGCCAGGTCAGCTTGTACTTCTCCGCAGGGAACGTCGTGATGAGGTAGTCGCCCTTCGCCGTGTGGCACAGGCCCTCGCGCAGTTGGTCCGCCTCGGTCCGGATCTTGACCTTGCAGTCGGTCAGACCGGCGATCACCTCGACCTTCGCCGGCGCCACGACACCGGCCACGGTGGCCGAGACGTTCGCCGGGCTGTCCTTCGCGGAGGCTCCCTTGTCGTCACCGCCGCCGCACGCGGTGACGGTGAGCAGGAGAACCAGACTGCCGGCCGACGCGAGACGGCGGCCGGTCCTTCCTCTGCTGCTTCCTCTGTGTAGCTGCACGAAGGGTGGTACGGATCAAGGGCGGCGGGTGTTCACCGCGTGCGTCGGGCCGGCTCGACCGGCAGCCAGTGGGCGGCGTAGGCCCGCAGGCCCTCCAGGTCCGCGCCGCGTGCGACGTAGCCGAGGTGGCCGTCGGGCCGTACGAGTCCCTGGGCGACGCCCGGCCAGGTGCCCCTCTCGCCGAGTCGGTGCACGGTGATCAGGTCGGTGCGGCCGCTCAGGACCGGGGCGAGCCGCTCGTCCGGCCACAGGTGCGGCGGTCCGGTCAGGAGCAGATGCCAGCCGGGTCCGGCGGTGCGGGCCTGGAGTCCGCTGGGCAGGTCGGGCAGCCGGTCACCGGCCCGTGGGCCGCGGCGGGGCGGTCGGGTGCCGGGGGTCGAGGCGGGGCTGCGGCGGTAGTGGATGCCCAGTTCGGAGACGGTGCGAAAGACCCGGCGGCGGGGCGCGGTCGCGTGTCGCGCCAGGGGGGCGAGGTGCGGGACGAGCCGGGAGCGGGCGAACCGCAGGACGGGGTGGGGGCTGGTGCCGATGACGAACGCGCGGTCGGTGAAGCGCCGCACGTCGCGGCCGACCGGGACGCGTTCGGCTCCGTACGTCTCCAGCAACTCCTCCGGCGCGGCGCCCCGGCACACCAGGGCCAGCTTCCAGCCCAGGTTGAGGGCGTCCTGGATGCCGGTGTTCATGCCCTGGGCCCCGGCCGGGCTGTGGATGTGGGCCGCGTCGCCGGCGAGGAAGAAGGGCCCGGAGCGGTAGCGGGCGGCGCCGCGGTTGTGGAGGCGGAAGTCGGTCATCCAGACGGGATCCCGCAGGGCCACCCCTCGCGCGCCGTACCGCTCGGCGATCCGCTGCAGCAGCGGCAACGTCACCTTGCCGTCGGGGGCGTCGGACGGCCGCATGGCGAGCATGCGCCAGGGGGCGGGCGCGCCGAGCGGGAAGAAGAACAGCATTCCGCGCCCCGACATGTACGAGTGCACGGCACCCGGTTCCAGTCCGTCGACCTCCAGGTCGGCGAGCAGGTACGTCTGCGGATAGGCGTAGCCCTCGAAGCCGATGCCCGCCTGTGCGCGCACGGTGCTGTGGGCACCGTCGCACCCGACGACGTATCGGGCCGTCACGGTCTCCTCCCCGCCGCCGCGGCCGCGCAGCCGGCCCACCGCATGTGATCCCCGCCGCTCCAGCCGGACGACCTCGACGCCGCGCTCGACCGTTGCGCCCCGCCGGGCCAGATGCTCTCCGAGCACGCTCTCCGTCTCGGCCTGGGAGAGGAACAGCAGGAAGGGGTACGGCGTGTCCGTCGCCCCGATGTCGAACAGCGGCACCGAGACGGTACGCCCGCTCAGGTGCAGGCGCAGCCGCATGGCGGGGTTGCCTCGGGCCACCAGTTCCTCCGTCACGCCGAAGCCCGCGAGCGCCTCCAGGGTGCGGGGCTGGATGCCGAGCGCCCGGGACTCGCGTACCCGGTCGAGGGAGCGGTCGACGATACGGAACGGGGTTCCGTGGGCGCTCAGTTGGGCGGCGAGCGCGAGCCCCGTGGGCCCGGCGCCCACGATCAGCACATCAGGCGGTGATGTCATGGGTCCACGGTAGACAGGGGAGCCGTCACTGGATCCACGGAGGACCTTCGAGAACCACTCCACGCTCCCCCGCGACCAGCCGCGCCGACCGGCGTCGGCGCCCTGTACGCGAAGCCGGAGCTCCTCGCGGACATGGCGCCGTGGCAGGCGGCGGCCGCTGCCGGGAGCCGTCAGCGCAGTACCACCGTGCGTCTGCCCTGGACGAACACCCGGCCCTCGCAGTGCCACCGCACCGCGCGGGCCAGGGCCGCCGACTCCGCGTCGCGGCCGATGGCGGCCAGGTCGTCGGGGGCGTGGCTGTGGTCGACGTCGATGACCGCCTGGGCGATGATCGGGCCTTCGTCGAGGTCGGCGGTGACGTAGTGGGCGGTCGCGCCGACGAGCTTGACGCCTCGTTCGTGTGCCTGGTGGTAGGGCTTGGCGCCCTTGAAGCTCGGCAGGAACGAGTGGTGGATGTTGATCGTCCGGCCGGCCAGCCGGGCGCACAGGTCGTCGGAGAGCACCTGCATGTAGCGCGCCAGCACCACCAGGTCCACGTCGAAGGAGTCGACGAGTTCCAGGAGCCGGGCCTCGGCGTCGGGCTTGGTCGCGGCGGTGACCGGCACATGGAAGAACGGGATGCCGTGCCAGGTGACGAGTGCCTCGTGGTCGCGGGGTTGGAGACCACCGCGACCACGTCGATGGGCAGATCGCCGCTGCGGGTGCGGTACAGCAGGTCGTTCAGGCAGTGGCCGTAGCGGGACACCATGACCAGCACCCGGCGCCGGGTGCCGGCCGGTTCCAGATGCCAACGCATGGCGAACGGCGCGGCCACGGCGGCGAAGTCGCGGCGCAGGGCCTCGGTGGTGTTCTCGCTGCCGGAGGTGGCGAAGTGCACCCGCATGAAGAAGTGACCGTCGCGGCGGTCGCCGAACTGCTGGTTGTCGATGATGTCGCTGCCGTGGTCGAGAAGGAACCGCGAGACGGCGTGGACGATGCCGGGCGCCTCGGGGCAGTCGACGGTGAGCACATGCTCGACGGGTGTCTCCATCAGGGCACCTCCGGACGGCGGTACTCGCTCATCGCGTCGATGAGCCAGCGCGCCAGATAGTCAGCGAACGAGGAACGTGGGAACAGGCGGTACGTGGGTGCGTCGTCGACCTGCCAGAGGAGCACGGCGACGGGGCCCACCGTGGTCGACACCGCCCGGCCGGGCCCGAAGGCCCGGGGGTGCAGGTCCAGCGGGCAGCCCTTCTCCAGGACCTGCCGGGCGGCCGGGCCGCTCAGCTCCAGTGTGGTGCGGTTCGCCGAGACGTCCACGACCGAGCCCGGGTCGCCGCCGAGTGCCTCGCGCAACTCGGCGGTCACAGCGCCGCTGTCGGCCTGGGACAGCACGAGCCACTCGTCCGGGCCGAGCCAGACGGCGGTGTGCGGGCCGGACGCGGTGGTGTGGCCGCACTGGCGCGGGAGCGGTGCGCCCAGGGTCTTGTCGATGCGGTCGGCCGCTACGGAGGCGGGGTCGACGCGCAGGTTCACCATGGTGATGAACGGCCACTCGGTGAGCGCGACACCGCGCGCGCCGGTGACGGCGGCGGCCCGCATCCGCTCCTCCAGATGGGCCAGGGGGCTGGTGCGCAGGGCCACCGGGCCCGCGCCTGACTCGATCGTCGGCTCAGCCATCGCGCTTGGTCCCTTCGGGGTCGTAGAGGACGAAGTCGGCCACCTCGACGGACACCAGGTCGTCGCCCACCGGGGCGAGCAGGGTCTCGCCGATCCTGGCCCGCCCGTCGGCGACGAGGGCGAGGGCGAAGGGGCGGCCGAGGGCCGGGCTGTGGTAGCTGGAGGTGACGTGGCCGAGCATCGGCACCGGCACCGTGGCCAAGGAGGCTTCCGGCGCGACGAGTTGGGTGCCCTCGGGCAGCCGGGTGGTGCGGTCGCTCGGGAGCAGGCCGACCAGTTGCCTGCGGTCGGTGCGGGAGGTGTCGGCGCGGGCGAAGGACCGCTTGCCGATGAAGTCCTTCTGCTTGGAGACCACCCACGACATGCCCGCGTCCTGCGGGGTGACGGTGCCGTCGGTGTCCTGGCCGACGATGATGTAGCCCTTCTCGGCCCGCAGCACGTGCATGGTCTCGGTGCCGTACGGGGTGATGTCGTACGGCCGGCCGACCGCGTACACCTCCTCCCAGACCGCGAGGCCGTACCAGGCCGGGACGTTGATCTCGTAGGCCAGTTCGCCGGAGAAGGAGATCCGGCAGATGCGGGCCGGGATGCCGGAGGCCAGGGTGGTCTCGCGGAAGGCCATGAACGGGAAGGCCTCGGCGGACAGGTCGACGTCGGGGGCGAGATGGCCGACGACCTCGCGGGACTGCGGGCCGACGACGGCGATCGTCGTCCACTGCTCGGTCACCGAGGTGCAGTGCACGTCGAGTTCGGGCCACTCGGTCTGCAGCCACTCCTCCAGCCAGTCCAGGACCCCGGCGGCGCCGCCGGTCGTGGTGGTCATGAAGTAGCGGTCGTCGTCGAGACGCAGGGTCACGCCGTCGTCGAAGATCATGCCGTCCGGCTTGCACATGACGCCGTAGCGGGCCATGCCGGGCTTGAGCTTCTTGAAGGCGTTGGTGTAGACGCGGTTGAGGAACTCGCCCGCGTCCGCGCCCCAGATCTCGATCTTGCCGAGGGTGGAGGCGTCCATGAACGCCACGCCCTCACGGGCGGCGCGGCACTCGCGGGCGACGGCGGTGTCCATGTCCTCGCCGGGCCGCGGGTAGTACCAGGGGCGCTTCCACTGCCCGACGTCCTCGAACTCGGCGCCGTTCGCCACATGCCAGCCGTGGATGGAGGTGGTCCGCTCCGGGTCGAACAGCTCACCGCGCTCACGTCCGGCGAGGGCGGCGAAGGCCACCGGCGTGTACGGCGCCCGGTAGGCGGTGGTGCCGATCTCTCCCAGGGAACCGCCCAGCACCTCGGCGATCACGCCGATCGCGTTGACCCCGGACGTCTTGCCCTGGTCGTTGGCCGTGCCGAGGGAGGTGTAGCGCTTGACGTGCTCGACGCCGCGCATGCCGGCGCCGGTGGAGCGCCACACGTCGGCGACGGTGACATCGCGCTGGTGGTCGACGAAGTGGGTGTCCCAGCCGTCGTCGACGCCCGGCACCAGCCACAGGGCGCGCACCTCGGGACGGACTTCGTCGTACGACGCCGTCGGCACCGGCACCGGGAACCCGGCCTCCGTCGCCGCCAGCGCCCCGGCCCGCGCCCCCTCGGCCACACACCCGTCCAGGGTGGACGTGCCGCGCGCCGCACCCACGACCTGCTGGTCGCGCACGGTCCCGTCCGGCACGAAGGCGACCCGCTCGGAGTCCCAGCGGAGCCTGCCCTGGCGCTGGCTGTGCAGGTGCACCACCGGGCTCCAGCCGCCGGAGACGGCGAGCAGATCGCAGTCGAACGACCGCGGGGCACCGGTGAGTCGACCGCTCTCGTCGATCCCCTGGACGGTGACACCGCTGACCCGGCGGTCCCCGGCGGTGTCGACCACCGCGCTGCCCGTCAGCACCCGCACCCCGGTCGCCACGGCGACCTCGGCGGCCCGCTGGGACAGCTCCGGGCGGGCGTCCACGACGGCGGCGATGTCGATGCCGGCGGCGTGGAGATCGGCGACGGTGTCGTACGCGCTGTCGTTGGTCGTGCTCACCACGGCCCGCGAACCCGGCGCCACGGCATACCGGTTGAGGTAGGTGCGCACCGCCCCGGCGAGCATCACCCCGGGCCGGTCGTTGCCGGCGAAGACCAGCGGACGCTCGTGCGCGCCGGTCGCGAGGATCACCTGGCGGGCCCGGATGTGCCACAGCCGCTGGCGCGAGACGCCCTCGGGAGCGGCGGACCCGAGGTGGTCGGTGCGCCGCTGCAGGGCCAGCACGTAGTTGTCGTCGTACGACCCGAAGGCCGTGGTGCGCTGCAGTACGACGACCTCGGGGGCGGCGTCGAGTGCCGCGCGCACGTCGGCGACCCAGTCGAGGTCGCGCCGCGCGCCGGAGAGCAGCGAACCGCCGGGCTCGGGCTGGTCGTCGACGAGGATCACCCGGGCACCGGCGCCGGCGGCAGCGGCGGTGGCCGCGAGTCCGGCCGGTCCGGCGCCGACGACCAGGACGTCGGTGTGGACGTACTTCTTGTCGTAGACGGCCGGGTCGGGGGTCGGGTCGAGCCGGCCCATCCCGGACAGCGTGGTGGCGGACAGGCCGTCGTAGAGCTCGATGGTCGTCGCCGGGAGCATGCCCTCCGTGCACGGGCCGTCGAGCTGCACCAGGGCGTTGGGCTCCTCGACGCCCGCGGCGACGATGCCGCGCGGGCGGCCGCGGTAGAGCGACGGGGCGACCTCGATGAGACCGTGCGCCAGCATCGCCGAGGCGACGGTGTCGCCGGGGTGGCCGGTCAGCTCCCGCCCGTCGACGGTGAACCGCAGCACGGTGCCGCGGTCGACACGGCCGCCCTGCCGGAGCCGGAAGTGCTGGTCGGTCATCGGTTCCCTCCGGCCTGGGGCAGTTCGGGGCGGGGCTCGTCGAGCCGGTAGGAGGCGAGCACCTCGTAGGTGACGGTGTCGCGCAGGACGTTGAACCAGCGGCGGCAGCCGGTGCTGTGCACCCACCGCTCGGCGAAGGGGCCCTTGGGGTTGTCGCGGTAGAAGACGTACTCGGCCCACTGCCGGTCGTCGAGGTCCGCGGGGGTCTCGGGGTAGCGGACGTGGGCCTGTCCCCCGTAGTGGTACTCGGTCTCGTCACGCGGACCGCACCATGGGCAGCTGATCAGCAGCACGGTGTCCTTCTCTCGGCAGGCTCTCGGCGGGCTCTCGGCGGCTTTCAGTGGGCCACGGCTGCTGCGCCGTGCTCGTCGATCAAGGCGCCCGTCGTGAAGCGTTCGAGGGCGAAGGGGGCGTTCAGCGGATGCGGTTCGCCCGTGGCGATGGTGTGCGCGAAGGTCCAGCCGGCGGCCGGGGTGCCCTTGAATCCGCCGGTGCCCCAGCCGCAGTTGACGTAGAGGTTCTCGACCGGGGTGGTGCTGATGATCGGCGAGGCGTCCGGCGTGACGTCGACGACGCCGCCCCAGGTCCGCAGCACGTGCGCGCGGGCGAAGATGGGGAACAGCTCGACGGCGGCGGCCATCTGGTGCTCGATCACGTGGAAGGAGCCGCGCTGCCCGTAGCCGTTGTAGGAGTCGACGCCCGCGCCCATCACCAGCTCGCCCTTGTGGGCCTGGGAGACGTAGACGTGCACGTGGTTCGACATGACGACCGTCGGGTGCACCGGCTCGTGCAGTTCGGAGACCAGCGCCTGCAGCGGGTACGACTGCACCGGCAGCCGTACGCCCGCCCGCTCGGCCAGCACGCTGCTGTGCCCGGCGGCCGCGAGACCGACCCGGCCCGCGTTGATGCGGCCGAGGTTGGTCTCGACGCCCACGACCCGGTCGCCGTCCTTGAGGAAGCCGGTGACCTCGCAGCCCTGGATCAGGTCCACGCCCAGCTCGTCGGCGCGGCGGGCCAGCGCCCAGGCGACGTGGTCGTGCTTGGCGATGCCGGCCCGCGGCTGGAAGGTGGCGCCGAGGACCGGATACCGGGTGCGCGGCGAGACGTTGAGGATGGGGCAGACCTTGGCGACCTCGTCCGGTTCGAGCCACTCGGCGTCGACTCCGTTGAGCCGGTTGGCGTTCGCCCGGCGCGTGCCCTCGCGGACGTCCTGGAGGGTGTGCGCGAGGTTGAGGACGCCGCGCTGGCTGAACAGGAAGTCATAGTCCAGCTCCTCCGGGAGCCGCTCCCACAGCTTCAGGGCGTGCTCGTAGATCGCCGCGCTCTCGTCCCACAGGTAGTTGGAGCGGATGATCGTGGTGTTGCGGGCCATGTTGCCGCCGGCCAGCCAGCCCTTCTCCAGGACGGCGACGTTGGTGATGCCGTGGTTCTTGGCGAGGTAGTAGGCGGTGGCCAGGCCGTGGCCGCCCGCGCCGACGATGACGACGTCGTACGAGGAGCGCGGCTCGGGGTTGCGCCAGAGGAAGTCCGGGTGCTCCGGCAGCGGCTCGGTGCTCACGCCGCGTCTCCGTTCAGGTGGGACAGGTGGGGATACAGGGGGAAGGCGGAGGCCAGCTTCGCGACCCGGCCGCGCAGTTCGTCGTCGGGCCGTTCGCCCTTGAGGGCCTCGGCGATGATGTCGGCGACCTCCCGGAACTCCGGGTCGCCGAAGCCTCGGGTGGCCAGGGCCGGGGTGCCGATCCGCAGCCCGGACGACACCATCGGCGGACGCGGGTCGAAGGGCACCGCGTTGCGGTTGACGGTGATGCCGATGCGGTGCAGCCGGTCCTCGGCCTGCTGCCCGTCGAGCGCGGAGCCCCGCAGGTCGACGAGGACCAGGTGGACCTCGGTGCCGCCGGTCAGGACCGTGATGCCGGCCTCGGCCACGTCGTCGGCCAGCAGCCGTCCGGCGAGGATGCGGGCGCCGTACAGCGTGCGCTGCTGGCGCTCCTTGAACTCCTCCCCCGCCGCCACCTTGAAGGCCACCGCCTTCGCCGCGATGACATGCTCCAGCGGGCCACCCTGCTGACCTGGGAAGACGGCCGAGTTGATCTTCTTGGCGAGGTCGGCGCGGCTGAGGATCACACCGCCGCGCGGGCCGCCGAGGGTCTTGTGGGTGGTGGTCGTCACGACGTCGGCGTACGGCACTGGGCTCGGGTGCAGCCCCGCGGCCACCAGACCGGCGAAGTGCGCCATGTCCACCATCAGGTACGCGCCCACCGCGTCGGCGATCCGCCGGAACGCGGCGAAGTCCAGCCGCCGGGGGTAGGCCGACCAGCCGGCGACGATCATCTTCGGCCGGTGCGCGAGCGCGAGCTGCTCGACCTCGTCCATGTCGATGCGCATGTCCGACTCGCGCACGTGGTAGGGCAAGACGTTGTACAGCTTGCCGGAGAAGTTGACGCGCATGCCGTGGGTCAGGTGGCCGCCGTGCGCCAGGTCGAGGCCGAGGATCGTGTCGCCGGGCCTCAGCAGCGCGAACATCGCGGCGGCGTTGGCCTGGGCGCCCGAGTGGGGCTGTACGTTCGCGGCCTCGGCGCCGAACAGTTCCTTCACCCGGGCGATGGCCAACTGCTCCACGACGTCGACGTGTTCGCAGCCGCCGTAGTAGCGGCGTCCCGGGTAGCCCTCGGCGTACTTATTGGTGAGGACCGAGCCCTGGGCCTCCATCACGGCGGCCGGGGCGAAGTTCTCCGAGGCGATCATCTCGAGCGTGGACTGTTGGCGATGCAGTTCGGCCGCCACCGCGGCGGCGACGTCCGGGTCGAGCTCGCCCAGCGGGAGGGAGAGGGCGGACGAGGCGAGTGTGCTGGTCGACGGGCTGGTTGCCATCTGTGCACCATCCTGGGGGCCAACTAATGCGCAACTGATATATTAAACTCTGCGGTACGATATGGGAGCTCGTGGGACAGGTCAAGGGGGCGTCCATGGAGCGGCCGGCGATCGAGCCCGGGGGCGAGGAACCACGCCTCGGCGTCGGGCCGCGGACCGGGCGCCCCTGAGCGCGCTACGCCGCCGCGCACAACTCGCATCGGGAGGACATCGGGAGGACACCCTCGTCCGCCACGACAGCCTGGCCACGCGCATCTGGTGCCTGTTCATCGACCGCCTGTCCGACATGGCGGGCCATTCGCGAAGCCATCCGAGACGCGGCGGTGGTCCACAGCTGCGGGTCGGCGTCGTCCTCGGGGAGCTGGGCGATCATGTACCGGACACAGCGTTCGTTCTTGACCCGCCACAGGCGGGCCGCCTCGTTGCCGTCGGCGTTGAGCAGCGCGTCGAAGACGGCGGTGTCCTCGTTGGTGATGGTGTCGAAGGCCTGGCTGTAGTCCATGTCCAGGACCGTGGCGAACATGCGCAGACGGGCAGTGGCCCCCACCGTCCTCGTCGACGTCCCCGAGGGCGCCGAGGTGGCCCGCGAGTCAACTCCCACCTCGTACTCGCCGGTGAAGTCCCCTGGGGCGGCTTCAAGGGCTCCGGCTACGGCCGCGACCTGTCCGGTGGGGCATGCATGCCGTACACGCCGCCGGGCCCCGGGCCCTTCGGATGTGCGGCGTCAGTGGGAGTGGCCGAGTTGGGTGAGGGCCAGGTCGAGCATGTCGGCGAAGAAGTCGGCCGCGGTGGTGTCGATGCACAGCGGTGGCTTGATCTTGAGGATGTTGAGGTGGTCCCCGGTGGGTTGGACGATCACGCCGAGGTCGAGCATGCGGTCGCAGAGTTCGGCGGTCTCTTCTGTGGCGGGTTCCAGGTGAACGCGGTCCCGGACGAGTTCGAGGCCGAGGTAGAGGCCCGAGCCGTGGACGGCGCCGATGATGCCGTAGCGGTCGGCCAGTGCCTCCAGCCGGCTTTTCAGATGGCCGCCGACGCGCACCGCGTTGCCCTGGAGGTCTTCGTCGCGCAGGGCGTCCAGGACGGTGAGGCCCACGATGCTGGAGACGGGGCTGCCGCCGGTGGAGGAGAAGAAGTAGCCCTGGTCGCGGTACCGGTCCGCGACCGCCTTGGACGTGATGACGGCGCCGAGGGGGTGTCCGTTGCCCATGGCCTTGGCGACACAGACGATGTCGGGGACGACCTGCTGCTGCTCGAAGCCCCAGAACCAGTGTCCCAGGCGGCCGTATCCGACCTGGACCTCGTCGGCGACGGCCAGGCCGCCGTGACGCCGTACCGCCGCGTACACCTGGGCGAGATAGCCGTCGGGAAGGGCGACCCCTCCGGCGTTGCCGTAGAAGGTCTCGCCGATGAATGCTCCCGCCGGGCGGCCTGCCGTGGCCAGTTCGTCGATCACCGCGACGGCCTCGGGTGCGTAGTGCACGGCATCCGGCCCGCGGTGGCGGCCGCGGTAGGAGTTGGGCGAGTCCACGGTGTGCACCCAGCTCGGGCGGGTGGCCAGGGCGTTCGGGTTGTCCTGGAGCGAGGTGGAGACCGCGTCGGAGGCGTACGTCCAGCCGTGGTACGCCTCGCGCAGCGCGACGACGTCGGGCCGGCCGGAGGCCCCGATGGCCAGGCGAAGGCCCAGATCCACCGCTTCCGAACCGGAGTTGACCAGGAACACCGTGTCAAGAGGGTCGGGGAGGAGAGAGGCGAGGCGCTCGGTGAACTCCACCACGGAGGCGTAGTGGAAGCGCGAGTTGGTGTTGAGCCGCCGCAACTGCCGGGAGACCGCCTGCTCGACGCGGGGGTGGGCGTGGCCGAGTGGGGTGACGTTGTTGACGATGTCGAGGTACGACCGTCCGTCGGTGGACAGCAGATGGTGGCGCCAACCACGTTCGATACGCGGAGGGTTGGCGTAGTAGTGCTCCTGCACGGTGGCGAACGCGGCGTCACGCCGGTCGAGCAGGTCCCTCTCGTGCGTACGGTCGGAGTCGGCCGGGAGGCCGAGGAGTGGGGCGGGGTCGGCGGTGAGCGCGAGCCAGCCGGCGGCGTACTCGGGACGGACCAGGCGCGGGGCAGCGGGGACGTCGGCGTCGCGCAGCGTGACGCGGACCGAGGCACCGGAGCCGAGGTGGATGATGTCCTCGCCCGCCTGCACCGTCGCACCGGCGGTGACCACGGGCCGGCCCGCGCGGGGGAAGGACAGCGACAGCACCTGCGCGCCGTAGGTGAGTTCCACATGGCGCGGTCCCGCGGCGAGGACCTTCCCCGCGGCGGGCGCCTGCACCACGGCATCCCGGCCGAGCCAAAGGTCGATCCCGGTGGGCACCGTGGCGGTGGACACCGCCGACAGCGCCGCTGTCCGAGTGAGTCGCGCATGGGCGTACCGGGTGGCGACGGCGGCCGCTCCGTCCGCGAGCGCGGAGGTCACCAGCCGGGCCTCGGTGCCGGCGTCCGTCCAGGCTCCGTGGTCCATGGAATCGGCGTCGGTGGACAGGTCGAGGAGGGCGATGTCGTCGGCGACGAGGTCCCGCAGGAGAGGACGCAGCGGTGCGTCGGCGCGCGCGGTCCGGGCGGGCATGTCGGCCATGCCGGTAGCGTCCCTGATGAGGCGGGTCATCACCGGCAGGGGCAGCCTGGTGGCCTGTTCGAATATGCGCCATTCGCGGTCGAGCGCGGCCTTGGCGTAGACGTTGTCCTCGTCGATGGCGGCCTGGTGCCGCCCGCTGGCCACCAGGACGGCGGCACGCAGGACCACGAGCGGCCACACCGCCTCGGCCTCCTCGGCGGAGAGCGGCCGAACGGCGTGGAAGGCGCGGACGGCCGGCAGCACGTGGTGAGGCTCGATGCCGTCGTGGTGGAGCATCGAGGACAGTGACACGGCGAGTTCGCCGACCGCCCAGCTCGTGGTCACGTCACCGAAGTCGATGACCCCGTCCGGCATGGGCGGACGGCTGTCGGGAGAGCGGACCAGATTGTCGTCCGTGAGGTCCAGGTGCACGGCCTGCGACGGCAGGGCGGCGGCGAGCTTGTGGACATGTGCCCAGGCCTCGGCGGTCGCGGTCTGGACGGCGCTGCGCCGGTCGGGTTCGGCGATGTGCCGGGCGAGCTTGGCGACGACGCGATCGGCGTGCTGCGGGTCCCACTGGAGCACGCGGTCGAGGCCCGGATGCCGGAAGTCGCGCAGGGCGGTGCTGACCTTTCCGGCGATCGTGCCCATGCCCGCCACGGTGCCGGGAGACAGGTGTCGTGGGCCCGAGAGCGTGCCGCCGGGCAGGTGGCGCAGCAGGCGCGCGACGGCCGGACCGTTCTCGGTGTCCACCGTCGTGCGCCGCGGGGAGCCGTCGGGGCGTCGTCGGCGTGCAGCAGGAAGTTGGCGTCCTGCTGGCTGCCCAGCGCCCGCGCGCGAGCAGAGATGCCGAGGTGTTCGGCAGCGATGAGCTCAGCCTCGGCCGGCGCCATGCGGGGTGCGGGAAGGGCGTCCTCGGTGAAGAAGTCGATCGTGCGGTGCTCGTCGGGCAGCATGCGGGGTTCCTCGGCTGGTGCGGGCAAACAGGGCTCGGACACTCGGGACGCCTCAGTCGACGTGCCACAGGAAGCGGTGCGTGTGAATCGCGAAGTAGGGGAAGTTCTCCACGGATGCGACGCCCTCGACGGGCCGCACGATGTCGTTGATGAAGTCCAGAAGATCCCGGGGCTGAGGGCACACCACCTCCGCGAAAAGGTCGAAGCCGCCGGCCGTCAGGACCGTGTAGACGACTTCGTCGTGCCGGGACAGTTCATCGGCGACCGCCCGGGGATCGCCGTCGATGCGCAAGCCCAGGAGTGCCATCGTCTGCCGGCCCATGGTCATCGGGTCGGTCACTCCGACGACCTGGACCGCCTTGGAGTCGATCAGCCGCTGCAGCCGGAGCCTCGCGGCCGAGGGTGACAACCCCACCTTCGGACCCAGATCGGCGTAAGGGATCCGGCCGTCGGCCTGCAGCTCCCGCAGGATGGCCCGGTCGATGTCGTCCATGCGGCACCTCTCTCCTGCGTGAACGGCAGGTCATTGCGCTTGTTTCAAGCACGATGCCCCATTGATGTGCTCGATTCAAGCGTGAGGACGATGGAATCAATCGAATCGGGTGACGGTTTCCGTGAGCGTTCCAGAGCCCTGACGTTGCCTTGGAGGTGGGCTCAGGAGTCCGCGAGGAGGCTGTCGTCCAGGAACTCCCGTACGTGGCGCATGACTTGCGCCCGGTCCGGGTCGACCGGCCGGAACTCGCCCCTCGATCCCCCCTAGGAGATGGCCGCTGCTCATCCCGACCTCACGGCCGAGCGCCGCCATGGTGAGCTGCTCCAGTCCGCGCTCGGCGATCATCTCCATGGCGGCGGCGAGCACGCGAGGCCCAGGCCCTCAGCGCCACACCGCACCGCGTCCGGTCGGTTCACACCGTGGCCGGCTCGTCGTCGAGGTGGAACCTCGGGTCACCCGGTACGGACGCGAGGAGTTGAGCGGTGTACGGGTGGTTCGGCGCGGCAAAGGTGGCTCCGGTCGGGCCGAGCTCGACGAGGTCCCCGTGCAGCAGGACCGCGACCGTGTCGCTGACGTGCCGGACGACGGCCAGGTCGTGCGAGATGAACAGCATCGTCAGTGAGAGCCGACGGCGCAGATCGGCGAGCAGGTTGAGGATCTCGGCCTGGGTCGTCAGGTCCAGGGCCGAGGTGATCTCGTCGGCGATGACGAACCGGGGACGCGGCGCTAGGGCCCGTGCGATCGCCAGCCGCTGCCGTTGGCCGCCGGAGAACTCGTGCGGGTAGCGGTCCATGGTGTCCGGGTCGAGGCTCACCTGGCCGAGCAGCTCGGCGATCCGGGTCCGGACCGGTTTGACCCTGGCCCGGATCGGATCGAGTGCTTCGGCGAGTGACTGCGCGACGGTGCGCCGCGGGTCGAACGAGGAGTACGGGTCCTGCGGGATCATCTGGACCGTCGCGGCTCCCGCCCGTCCGCGCGAGGTGCGCAGCGGGGCGTCGTCCACGAGGATCCGGCCGCTCGACGGCCTGTGGACGCCGACGAGTGTCCGGGCCAGCGTCGTCTTGCCCGAACCGGACTCGCCGACGAGTGCGAGAGTGGTGCCCCGGGGGATGTCGAACGAGACTCCCTTGAGCACCCTGCGGGCCGCGGCGCCGTTGCCGAGCTCGACGGTGAGGTCCTCGACGCGCAGCAGCGGGGCGGCCGCCTGCGGGTCCGGTGCGGTTGCGGTGGCGGACATCAGCGGCTCCCTTCCGCGGCCCGGGTTGGGCGGTCCGCGGTTTTGTCGGCAAGGTCGTCCGGCGGCGCCCCGTTCGGCTGCGCCGCATGCGCGTCGGCCGTCCACCGGACCGCGCTGAGGGTTCCACCGGCCTCGGCCGCGGCGGGCGTCGCCGCGAGCAGCGCGCGGGTGTACGGGTGGGTGACCGTCCCCCGGCGCAGGTCGTCGCCCGTCGTCCGGTCGACGACCCGGCCGCCGTGGAGCACCAGGACCGTGTCACAGAGCACGCCGACCACGCCGATGTCGTGCGAGATGAACAGCATCGCCGTACCGTGCTCGCGGTTGATGCGCCGGAACTGCCGCAGCACCTCCGCCTGGACGGTGACGTCGAGGGCGGTCGTCGGTTCGTCGGCGATGAGCAGGCGCGGGTTCGTCGTCATCGCGGAGGCGATCGAGGCGCGCTGGAGCATGCCGCCGCTCAGCTCGTGCGGGTGCTGGCGCAGCCGCCGCTCCGGCTCGGTGACGTGGATGTCGGCCAGGGCGCGGCCCATGTCCTGCGCGGCCTGGCGCCGGGGCGTCCCCAGATGCACCCTGGCCACCTCGGTGAGCTGGGTGCCGAGCCGCAGCGCGGGGTTGAACGTGCCGATCGGGTCCTGGTAGACGATGCCGATCTCGGTCGCGAGGCGCCGCTCCGGCGGTGTGCCGAGCAGGTCGAGGTCGCCGAGGGCGAGGCGCGACGCGTTCGCCCGCACGCCCTCGGGGAGCAGGCCCGCGACCGCCATGGCGATGGTGGACTTGCCCGAGCCCGACTCCCCGACGAGGCCGACGATCTGGCCGGCCCCGATGGTGAACGACACGTCGTCGACGAGTGTCCGGTCACCGGCCCGCACGGTCAGCCCGGCGACGGTCAGCAGGCCGTCCGGCTCCGTGCCGGCCGCTGCCCCCGCACCGCCCGACGCCGAAGACGCCTGCACCGCGTCGTCCTGTGCCGGGGCGGCCGGTCCCGCCGCGTCCGCCGTGTCCGCCGTCTTGGCCGGTGCGGGCGCTGTGCCACGGGTTCGCGGGTCGACGAGTGAGGCCACGCCGTCTCCGAGGAGCATGGCGCCCACACCTGTGACGATGAGCATGATCGACGGGGCGAGGACGATCGACGGCTGGGCGAAGATCGACGGCAGCGCCTCGTTGAGCAGCCGGCCCCAGTCGTACTGCGGGTTCTGCACACCGAGGCCGACGAAAGACAGACTGCTGATGTCGAGCAGGGACAGGGTGAAGCTCGAACTGAGGAGCACCAGCAGCGGCCCGCTGATGTTCGGCAGGACATGTCGGCCCAGGATGCGCAGGCCGGGGACGCCGAGCAGGCGCGCGGTGAGGACGTAGTCCTTGTCCGCGACGGTGGCGGCGAGATTCGCCGTCAGCCGTGCGAACCCGGGGACGCCGGCGACGGCGATCGCGACGATCGCGGACACCGTGCCCGGTCCGAGCACCGCCGCGATGACGAGGGCGAGCACGAGCGAGGGAAAAGCCACCGCCGAGTCGATGAGCCGCAGACAGGTCTCGCGCAGCCACCCGGGTGCCAGGTGGACCAGCGCGCCGATCGCGACGCCGGCGACGAACGAGGTGGCGGTGGCGGCGGCGGCCATGAGCAGGGTGAGCCGGGTCGCGACGAGCGCCCGGGCGAGGACGTCACGGCCGAAGGCGTCGGTGCCGAGGAGATGCTCGGCGCCGGGCCCCAGCCGGGCGTCGCCGGTGAGGGTCTCGGCGGAGTCGCTCAGCAGCGGCGGGGCCACGACGGCCACGACGAGGAGCAGTCCGAGGATCACGGCGCCGGACAGCAGCGACGGGTTGCGGCGCCGTCGGCGCACGGTCGCTTCAGTGGCCACGACGACCTCCCTCGAGAGTGCGGGGGTCGACGATCCCGAGGACGACGTCGACGAGGAGGTTGACGAGCAGGGCGAGCATGCCGACGACGAGGATGATGCCCTGGATCACCGGATAGTCCTTGTAGATGATCGCCTGGACGACCTCGGTGCCGAGCCCCGGGTAGGTGAAGACGTTCTCCAGGATGATCGTCCCTCCGAGCAGGGACGTCAGGACGAGACCGCTCAGGGTGAGGACACTCGTCACGAGGTTGGGCAGCGCGTGGCGGAGGTGGAGACGCACGGATCCCAGGCGGTGGCCGCGAGCGGTCCTCATGTAGTCCTGGGCGAGCACCGAGGCCGTCTCCTGCCGGACGACGCGGGCGATGGCGAAGGCCGGGCCGATGCAGAGCGCGGCGATCGGCAGGACGAGCGCACTCGGCGTCGCGGCGCCGCCGGACGGCAGCAGCCCGAGACTGATCGAGAACAGGACGATGAGGAGGGTCGCGACGACGTAGACCGGCGCCGACGCGAGGAGCCCGGCGACCGTGCCGAATCCGACGCCGAGCCGGCGGCGGCGTCCGTCACGGGTGAGGACGCCGACGGTCATGCCCAGCGGGACGGCGATGACCAGGGAGAGCAGGACGGCCGGGATGACGAGCTGGACGGTGTACGGCAACCGGGTCGCGACGATGTCCGCGACCGGGGTGTCGAACCGGAACGAGGTGCCGAGCCGTCCGGACGCGATGTCGCCGAGGTAGTGGACGAACCGTGTCGTCAGCGGCTCGTCGAGGCCCAGTCGTTCGCGTATCGCCGCGAGCGTGGCCGGGGACGAGTTGGTGCCGGCGATCGCCCGGGCCGGGTCCCCGGGCAGCAGGGGCACGATGAGGAACGTCACGAGGACGAGCAGCAGCATGGACATCAGCAGCCCGCCCGCCCTGCGGACGGCGAACCCGGCCCAGCCACCGCCCAGCCGCAGCCGGGGCACGCGCCGGGCGGGTGCGGCCGACAGCGGCCCGGTCGGGACCGCGGACCCGGCGCTCACAGCGCCGCCGCCGTGAGCGCCGCGTCGTCCGGGTGCCGCTCGTACCAGCGGAACCGTGGTTCGAGCTGGGCCGAGAGCCGCAGCAGCGTCGCCTCGTCGAAGGGCGCGCCCACGAGTTGCGCGCCGACCGGCAGTCCGTCCGCGGTCGTGTGGACGGGCAGCGAGATCGCGGGCAGCCCGGCGATGTTGGCGAACGCGGTGAACGAGACCATCCGGGTCTCGGTGTGTCGCGGGCCGTCCGGGGCGGAGTTCGCCTCGTCGTACACGGGGCCGACCGGTGGCGCCACGACCGCGGTGGTCGGGGTGAGGAGGACGTCGAAGTCCCGGCCCCACTGGGCGACCACCTCGCGCGACTCGGCCTGCAGGCGGGCCGCCGTCCGGGCGTAGTCGCCCGCGGTGACCTCGAGGGCGGTTTCCCGGCGGCGCCGGATGTAGGGGTCCACCGCTTCGGGGTCATCGACCTCGATGGCGTAAGTGGAGGCACTGATGATCGTCCAGGTGAAGCCCATGATCGCCTCGTACGAGAACATCCTCGGACGGGCCTCGACGACCTCGTGCCCCAGGTCGCGCAGTGCCTGCGCGGCCGTCAGCGCCGCTGTGCGGCACTCCTCGTCGACCGGCAGCCCGGTCGGCGCGTCGAGGAGCAGGCCGATCCGCAGCCGTCCGGGATCGGCACCGGCCTCCTCGATGTACGGGCGACCCGGTTCGGGCGCGCTGTACCAGGCGAGCCGGTCGGGACGGCCCATGACGTCGAGCATGAGGGCCGCGTCGCGCACCGTGCGGGTGATGGCGCCTTCGGTCGTCGAGTGTTCCCAGCCCCGGACGAACGCGGGCACGCGTCCCCGGCTCGGTTTGAGGCCCACGAGGCCGGTGACGGACGCCGGGACCCGGATCGATCCGCCGCCGTCGGAGGCGTGCGCCACCGGGGCGAGCCCGGCCGCTACGGCCGCCGACGCGCCGCCGCTCGACCCGCCTGAGGTGTGCGCCGGGTTCCACGGGTTGCGCGTCTTGCCGTGCCGGGCGTTCTCGGAGACGGTCAGGGCGCCGAACTCCGGTGAGTTCGTCCGGCCGAGGGGGATCGCCCCGGCATCGAGGAGGAGCTGGACGTCGGGGTCCGTGACGGTCCTCGGAGTGTCCCGGATGGCCAGTGAGGACATCGTGTTGGGTTGTCCCGCGACGGAGCTGAGGTCCTTGATGGGAACGGGGACGCCGTGCAGCGGGCCGAGCGGATCGCCGCGCAGCACCGCCTCCTCGGCCCGGGCGGCCGCCGCGCGCACGGCGTCGGCGTCGAGCCAGACGACGGCGTTGACGGCGGGATTGATCCGCTCGATGCGGTCGAGGTAGGTCTCGGCCACCTCCACCGGGCTGACCTCTTTGGTGCGCACGAGGTCGGCGATCTGCTGGGCGGTGCTGAATGGGTCGATCACCAGGGGACTCCTGTCAAAACGGTGCGAGGATCTCGGTGCGGGGCGCCGGAACAGCGCGGGGATTCTCCGTGCCGGACGGTCGGGTCCGGCCGCGTGGGTCTCCGCCGCGTGCGGGCGGTGCGCCCGTCAGCCGGTGATGCGCAGGATGGGGTCGTCGAGCGAGCCGCCGAGCATCTGTGCGCTGAATCCCTTGCGCAGCGCGTAGATGAACGGGTCGTTGACCAGCGGCACCGCGTCCACCTGCGAGATCAGGGCCTTGGCGGCCTTCTGGTAGGCGGCGCAGCGGGCCTTTTCGGTCGTCGCCTCGGCGCCCTCGGCGAAGGCCTTGTTCAGCACGGGGTTCTTCACCGCGCCGAGGTTGCCGCCGCCTTCGGGGACGGTCGGGCCCACGAAGTGGGCGAGCGGGTTGGCGAGGCTGCCGAGGAAGTTGAGGTCGGCGAAGACCGTGAGGTCCCAGGCGTCGGGCTTGCCGAACACGGTCCCGACCCAGGCCCCGACGTCGACGTTGGCGAGGGTGACGTCCGCGCCCGCGGCCCGCAGCGCCTCCTGGATGTACTGGTTTCCGGCGCCGGCGGGCCCGACGACCTGGGGGCCGACGAGGCGGATCTTCTTGCCCTTGAGCACGTTCGCCGCCGCGGCTTTGTCCGTCGGTACGAGGAAGGAGGTGCCGGGGTCGTTGCAGGGGATGCCCTTCTGCACGAACATCGTCGACGGCTCACCGGTGTCCTTCGAGACGACCTTGGTGAAGGCGGCGCGGTCGACGGCCTGGGCGACCGCCCGGCGGGTGGCGACGTCCGCGAAGACCGTGCCGGGTCGTTCGTTGAAGAGCAGGTAGAAGTCGGAGAACCGGCTGATGCTCACGCTGCGGCCGGCCACGCCGTCGAAGCGCGGGATGCCGGAGGCGTCGATCTTGCCGATGTCGAGCTGGCCGCTTGCCACGAGGTTGCCGGTCGCCGTCGGGTCGGGCGAGACCAGGTACTCCATCGTCGTGGCGACCTTGCCGGGGATCTTCGTGCGCCAGGCAGGCCACGCCTTGTATTCCGGGCGAAGTCTGTAGGAGTACGAGACGCCGGACTGGGACTTCTCAAGAAGGTACGGGCCGGACTGGGAGCCCTCGGCCTTACCGGCGGCGAGGGCCTTGAGGTCCTTGAGCCCCGCCGGGCAGACAATGCCCGTGCTCGCGACCGACAGGCCGGTGACCATGTCGCCCCACGGCCTGGCCAGCGTGATCTTCACCGTGTGCGCCGCGTCGTCGGCGGCCACTTTCACCTTGTTGCCGGGCCCGAACACCGTGGGGAGATCCGGCGCCGCCGTCTTCGGGTCGACGTAGCGGTCGAGGGAGGCCTTGACGACCTGCGGCGTGATCGGCGTCCCGTCGGCGCAGGTCGCGTCGGTGCGCAAGGTGAACGTGGCCGAGGTCGGCGTGTTCTTCCACTTGGTGGCGAGCCCGCCGACGAGCCCGCCGTCGTCCTTGCGCACGAGGGTGTCGTAACTGTTCCGGGCGAGCTGGTAGTCCGGCAGGGACAGAGCCTTGGCCGGGTCGAAACTTGCCGGCACGTCGATCGTCGTCCGGATCTTCTTCGCCGTGGCGGCCTCACCGCCGCTCGGGTCTCCGGACGTCGATCCCGTGGTGGTGCATCCGGCGAGTACGGCCGTCATGGCGACGGCCGCGGTCACGGGGACCGTGCGAGTACGGGTCTGGCGCATGGGTGCTCCTGGAGAGGGATGTCGCGCTCTGCGCAGGTCGCACGGGATCGGGCGGGACGAGCGCGAGCAGTTCGAGGTGGAGGCGGTGCGCGCGGCGCTCGGGACGCCGCTCGGGAGCGAGCCGTGGAGCGTTTGGTGTGGAGAGGATGCAGCCAAGTGAACGGCGTAGTCAATAGCATTCACTAACTTTGCGTGCGCTGCGCTCGTCGCGGTTTTCGGCCGCGAGAAAACGCTGCTGGTGGCGGGCGCGAAGACTGACGCTTGTCAGTCGCGCGGGAGCGTCGCCGCCTCCGCCTCGAGGGCCGCGAGGAGGATGTCCGTCTGCCGGCGGAAGACGTCGGTCATGTCGATGCTGCGCAGGTGCTCCTTCGCCGCCTCGGCGTAGGGGTACGCGTCAGGATCCGCCGACTGGTACTCCTGCACCCAGTTCACCTTGGCGCCGAACCGCTGGTTGACGAGCCGCCAGGCGTTGTTGCTCGCCATGGCGAGGATGAAGTTCGAGAACGCCTGGTAGTGCAGGACGGCCTCCCGGCCGCGCCAGCCGCCGCGGTGGAACGCTTCCAGGACGGCGTCCACGGCGCGCAACTCGTGAACGCCCCGGGTGACTCTCCCCATGCAGAGCGCGGCGGCCGCCGGGTGGTCCAGCGCGGTGTTCCAGGCACGGATCGCCAGGTCCCGCAGCGACTCGGTCCACGACTCGTGCGGCTCGTACCCCTCGAGGGAGATCCTGTCGAGCTCCTCCGCGACGGCGACCATGATGTGGTCGCGACTCGCGAAGTGCCGGTAGACCGCGGTCGCGGAGGAGGACAGTTCCTTGCCGAGTCGCTGGAAGGTCAGCGCGTCCGGCCCGTCCTCGTCGAGGATCCGCAGCGCAGCCCCCACGATGAGCCCCTGGGAAAGAGTGCCCCGCTGGAGCCGCTTCGTCGACCGGCCTCCGGCAACTGCCACGCGAACGCCTCCCTCGGACGGACGGCGAGCGCACGCCGCCGCAGCCTGCGCCTCCTCACCGGCGACAAGGAAACCAGCCTAAGCGACTGATGCTGAGCGGATCGTCCTGGGCCCGTCACCGGGATGGCCTTGCGCCCATGGGCAGGAGATCGGCGATCGGCCCGGCGACATGACCGCCTGAGACAACCG
This sequence comes from Streptomyces ferrugineus, assembly GCF_015160855.1. Classification (NCBI taxonomy): domain Bacteria; kingdom Bacillati; phylum Actinomycetota; class Actinomycetes; order Kitasatosporales; family Streptomycetaceae; genus Streptomyces; species Streptomyces ferrugineus. The sequence continues at coordinate 6,781,524 of NZ_CP063373.1, forward strand.
ACGCTCGCCGTTCAGCCTCTACCGCACGAACGGCATCACCCTGCACAAGGACGGCTTCGCCACGCGCATTGCCTGCTCGACGGTCTCGGTCCAGGTGGGCCCCGCGGTGACGTAACCACCCTCCGAGGGGGGAAGGCACGGTTGCCGACCGCAACCTCGCAGCAGGTTGCGGCCGGCGCTCGTTGTGGCTTTGCCGTGCGGGGAACGCGATCAGGCCCAGGGGCCGACCGCCGAGAAGGAACTGTCGGCGCGGAAGGTGGCGTTGTCCTGGAAGGGGTCGACGCGCAGCTCGTAGTTGTAGTGGCGGAGGTAGCGGCCAGGGTAGTTGTACGACTCCAGGCTGACCGAGCCGGTGGCCGAACCTGGCCGGGCGCAGTAGGTGGCGTCCTTGTTGAAGAGCGCCGTGCCGTTGCTCGCGTCGTAGCGGGTGCGGAGGTCCTTGTGCGGGTAGCGGCCGGGGAAGTTGACCGACCGGAGCGAGCGGCTGGTGTTCGTCGGCAGGGTGGTGCCGCCGGAGACCGGGTCGATGCTGCCCAGGGTGGGGACGACCTTCTTGATCAGGCCGTCGGCGTCGAACTCCATCCTGTCGACGGTGGTTTCGCGGTCGGTGCCGTCACCGCCGGGGATGGCGAAACGGTGCCGGTGGCGTAGGCCACGCGGTAGTCCTCGTCCCGGGTGTCGTTCTCCGACCACATGAAGTTGGTGACCTTCGCGGCCATCGAAGGAGACCATGTCGTCGCTCAGCGGCACGACGTACGCCCGGCCCTGGCCCCAGTAGAGGTACGACTGGCCGTCGTCGTCGGTGAAGACCGCCGGGTCGATCATCTGGCCGGCGTAGGCGCCGCGGGCGATCAGCGGCCTGCCCAGGGGGCCCTTGAACGGGCCGGTGGGCGAGTCGGAGACCGCGACGCCGATGTTCGTGTCGGCGGAGTAGTTGCTCAGTTCGAGGACCTCGCCGGGCCAGCGCGCGGTTGTAGACCCGGGAGTCACGCATCCTGCCCTTGAAGAGCTTGTCACCGCTGTAGAGCGACTTGCCGATGTGGTTGGCCGTGGTGACGCCGGACCCGATGGAACCGGGGGGTGACGGTGAAACCGACGGGTTGCGGGCCACCTCCACGCAGCGCGGCGGAGGTCCGGGTGTTCTGCTCGGTGGAGAAGCTCCCGGACGCGATGGCGGTCCGGAACGAGTCGCCGGTGGTGAACAGGTACCCGTTGCTTCCGATGCGTCGAACAACATTCTTCAGGGCAAGGCCGTTCAGCGTCAGGTCCAGGGCGCCTCGACGACGAAGGAGCGGCTGGCCCGGTGCGAGGCCGTGTTCTGCGAAGGGTCGAGCCACAGCTGGAGGTTGTCCCGGTGGCGGAGATAGCGGCCGGGGTAGTTGTACGACTCCAGGGAGACCGAACCGGCCGTGGAGCCGGAACGGGGGCAGAAGGTGGCGTCCTTCCGGAAGATGGCGGATCGGTCGTCGGGGTCCAGCCGGATACGGAAGGCGTAGTGCCGCAGGTACCTGCCCGTGGCGTCCCTGAGTGAGTAGCAGCGGGGGTCGGCCAGGCCGGGGACGAAGGTGAAGGTGGCTGCCTGCCGGGTGGCCGCGGAGCTGGTGGCTCTGACCGGGGCCAGGATGCCGAGTCGGCCGGACTGACTCACGTAGTCGCCGGGGTTGTCGACCGACCGTAGGGCATGCTGCCCCGAAACCCGCGCCGCAGCCGTCGTCGCCGGGGCTGATGTCGGCGTCGACGTCGGTGTCGGTGAGGCGGACGCTCTTGGGGACGACGGCACGGACGAGGCGGCTGGCGACAGCGGGGCCGCGACGGCGGGCCGCGGGGCCGTCTCGTGTGATCCCGTGGCGGTGTACCAGGCCACTGCGGCAGCCGCGAGCGTGACGGCACCCGCGGCTGCCGTAGCCGCGGGCTTGGCGGCCAGCCTCCCGATCGCCCGCGCCGTACGGCTCGCACCGCTCGCCGTACGCGCGCCCGCGCCCGAGCCCCCGCTTGCGCCGACGGTCGCCCCGGCCGATTCCGCCCCCAGCGCCCTGGCCAGTACCAGGCCGGCCAGGCCGACCGGCACCGGCACCAGCGCGAGGCCGGCCAGCAACCCCTCCGCCGGTATCAGGTCGGACGAGCTCAGCAGGCACTGCGGACAGTCGCGGACATGGCGTGCCAGCCGCTTGCGCCACAGCGCGGACGGCCGCCCGTCCCACGAGGCGAGCACGGCGGCCAAGTCTGGGCAGCGCGGCGAGGCCGCCACGGCTCGTACGACGGTGCGCGCCGTCTCCAGCCGTTCCTTGACCCGCTGGATTCGGACCGCGGCATGCTGCGGTGTGAGGCCGCAGGCCGCCGAGAGCTCGCCGCGGGTCAGTTCACCGACGCTCTCCATCCACCACAGCGCGAGTACCTCGCGTTCCTCGTCCTCCAGCCAGCGGGTCGCCTCCACCGCTTCACGCCGCTGGCCCGACAGCGCGAGCTGAAGAATCGCCAGGTCGGAGAAGTCGGCCTGCGGGTCTGGTTCGTGGGCGTTCCCCTCCAGGGGTTCCGTAGTGAGCCAGGGGTGCCCTCTGCGCCACCGGTCACGGATCTGTCGCACGGTGATGGCGACGAGCCAGGACCGGAACCGATCCGGTTGCTCCAGTCCGGGCAACCCGTCCAGGACTCGCATCATCGTCTCCTGGACCACGTCGTCGACGTCGCTGTGCCCGTCCAGCGCCCGCCCGACGATGTTGTAGACCAACGGCAGACAGTCCCGTATCAGCTGTTCCGAGGCCTGCCGGTCCCCGGCCCGCGCCGCCATGACGACGGCGACATCCGGCCGTTCCTGCCTGTTCTGCGAGCGCACCCCGCCCCACCCGTCCCGTCGTCCTGCCGATGTGCCGAGGGCGACAGTGTGCCAGGAGCGAATCCGGAGGATGCCCCGTGCCTTGGTCCGTGCCGCGTTTTCCGTTATGCGCGACGCGCCGGCGCGTCTCCTGTGTGTACGGCCCCGCACCGAGAACGGACGGAGCAACGCTGCTTCACCCCTCTTGACACCCGCTTTTACACCCCTCTAACTTTTGGCCGAATTCACGAACGATGTCCGACATGTCGAACAAAGCAAAGCCCGTTGCCGGACCCCTCTGGCTCGCCTCCGCTTCCGCTCCGCGACGTGAAACAAGGATGTCTCTCTCATGAGCGATGCTCCCGCCGCTGCCGGCGTGGAACAGGTCGTCCGCCGACTCTTCGCCACGACGACGGCCGCGACAGGGGCAGCCGCTGCCACAGGCAACAGCCCAGTACCCCTGCCCCTGCGGCACAGCCACCGGCTTCCAGTGGTCACGCGTCCGGCACCCCGTTTCCACCCCGTCCCGGCACCCGTAGAAAGACAGGACACCCGCATGTCAAGACTGCTCACCCGGCTCGCGGCGATATTCGTCGCCGTCGGCCTCTTCTTCACCTCCCAATCCCTGGCCGCGCCTCAGCGGGCGGCCGCCGCCGACCCGGGCTATCTGATGCTGCACTTCACCGGGGAGGGGTCGACCGGTCAGCAGATGTACCTCTCCCACAGTACGGACGGCCTGCACTGGAACGACCTCAACGACGGAGCGTCGATCCTGCGCTCCACGGTCGGCACGCGCGGGGTGCGTGACCCCGCACTGGTGAGATCCCCGAACGGTGACAAGTACTGGATCATCGCCACCGACCTGTGCATCGGCTGCGGGCAGAACTGGGAGGCCGCCGTGTACAACGGCAGCCGCAACCTCGTGGTGTGGGAGTCGACGGACCTGATCAACTGGTCGGAGCCGTGGCTGCTCAACGTCGCCGGCGCGATCCCCGACGGGCGCAACGCCTGGGCGCCGGAAGCAATCTGGGACCCGGCCTCCAACAACTACGTCCTGTACTGGGCGACGAACAAACCGGTCGACGGCGTGAAGAAGCACCGCATCTACTACGCCCACACCAGCGACTTCCGCTCCATCACCACCCCGCAGATCTACATCGAGCGCCCCGGCATGCAGGAAATCATCGACACCCAGATCGTCGAGATGCCGGCCGGCGTCGGCGACTACCGCTATGTGCGGGCCTCCGGCGACGGGCAGATCACCCTCGAAGGCAGCAACTCGATCCTCGGAACCTGGACCAACCTCGGCAACCTCTCCGGCATCGGCCTGACCGGTGCCCAGGTCGAGGGCCCGATGTGGATGAGGTTCCGCGACCGCGACGAGTGGGCGCTCTACCTCGACCAGTACTCCTCCGGACGCGGGTACATGCCGGTCACGACGGCCAACCCCTCCGCCCCCGGCACCTACCGGATTCCGGCGTCGGGAAGCTACTCCATGGGCGGCACCAAGAAGCGCCACGGCTCGATCCTGAATCTCACGGCCACCGAGGAGACCCGCGTCCTCGCACGCTGGGCCAGCACCCCGGCCAAGCGGCTCCAGTCGTACAACTTCCAGGACCGGTACGTGCGCCACGCCAACTTCGACGTACGCATCGACCAGAACATCACCGGCCCCGACGCCCAGTTCCGGCTGCGGCCCGGCCTGGCAGGCTCCGGAACCGTCTCCTTCGAGTCGGTGAACTACCCCGGCTACTTCCTGCGGCACGCCAACAACGACTTCCAGCTGGTCCGCAACGACGGCACCACCCAGTTCGCCGCTGACGCCACCTTCCGCCAGGTCGCCGGCCTCGCCGACGCCACCTGGTCCTCCTTCCAGTCCTACAACCACCCCGACCGCTACATCCGCCACTACGCCTACCAACTCCGCCTCGACCCGATCACCACCGCGACAGGACGCGCCGACGCCACCTTCCGCGTGACGAACTGACCCGCACCGACAGGGACGCCGGCGCCTCCACGAGAGCGCCGGCGTCCCCTTCCTCTGCATCCCCATGCTGACGGAGGTGGCCGTCGGCGTCTGCTCACGGGCCCGCGCCCACCCGCCGGTCGCACGACACTCGACATAGCGAACACCCGGAGAGGAAGTACCGTGACCCTCCGCCACCTCAGGTCGTGGTTGGCCGGCGCCGCGGCCGCCCGACGCTACTTCCGCTCTCCGGCGGCGAGCGCGGTGCCGGCCGTGCCGAGTGAGCTTGTAATGGATCTGGACGGTACGAGGGCTGCGCTCGAACGTCCTATCGTCAACTATCCGGGGGATGTCAGCGCTTCGCCTCCCGCGCCGCTCGCGCGAACGAGATCATGTCCGGGAACTCAAGAGCGTAGGAGTACTCCGCCGCGGGCTCGGGAGTGGCGCCCCAGCCCGGACGGTCGTGCCGGCGATTGATCCACACCGACGGCAGACCATGACGCTTGGCAGGCACGTGGTCGTGGAAGAGGCTCTGCGCGACATGCAGCACCCGCTCGCGCGGGACGCCCATCTCCTCCAGCGCCTCGTCAAGGGCCTCGAAGTGGTTCGGAGCCGGCTTGTACGCCTTGACGTCCTCGGCCGTGATGATCCGGTCGAACTCAACACCCAGACGCTTGTTCGACCCTGCGAAGCCCGCCCGGTGAACGTTGGACAGGATGATGAGCTTGTAGTCCTCGGCCAGGAGGGCGAGCGCTTCGGCCGAGTCGTCGAAGGCCGGCCAGTCCGGAACAGAGTTGCCCAGTCGCTGCGCCCACTCCTCGCTCACGGGCCGTCCGAGCTTGTCCCCGGTGCGTCGGAACGCCTCGGCGAGAACCGCCGAGTAGAGGGCATCGGGCATGTCCACTGCGGCCTGGGCCTCGTTATCCGCGTAGGCGAGCAGCAGTTCCTCGTCGGAGAGGTCGAGAGCAGCTTCCTTCGCCCACGGGGCCAGCACGGCGGCGATGCCGGCCTCCCAGTCGATAAGCGTGCCGTAACAATCGAAGCTCAGCGCGTCGTAGTCGGCGAGATTCATGGATCCTCCTTGGAGTGTGGTGACCGTGCGCGGACGCAACTGCACATGTTCGGGACTGGCTTTTCAGGCATGCCCGTGACGGGCTTCCCTGAGGTACTCGACGACGTCGTCCAGGCTCACGGTCAAGGAACGCCCGATATTGATCCAGTCGTCCTTGGCGTGACCGAGGAGGTACTCACGCCGTTCAGGTGCGCGCTCCGCGCGCCAGTTCGTGATCAGCGCACGCAGTGTGAGTCGTGCCAACGCGGCAACCGGGAGCAGCGGGAGTTCCGAGGCCTGGATCGGCCGCTTGCGTTGGTAGCCGGCGGCGAAGGCGCAGGCGTCCCGCCAGGGATGATCCGGTGTCCTGCCGAGCAGGTTCGCCATGGGAACGGCGGGATCGAAGATCACCGCACTGCGCACCGTGTCGCCGAAGTCGATGACACCGGTGACGAAGTGATCGCTCTTCTCTGGGTCCACCACGATGTTGTAAGGGCTGAAGTCTCCGTGGATCACTTGCGTTTCGAGATCACTCAGCCTCGGGACGACGTTTTCGCCGAAGAGCCGGAAGACCGACTGGGCCAACTGGCGGTGCTCGGGGCTCGGCGTGTGCTCGACCAGTTCGGTCAGTTGGTGGAAATGCCGGATGTCCCATGCCAGTCGTCGTCGGTCCGCCGGGTGTGTGAACGGCCTGAGCGCCACGTCGATCAGCCCCAGCATCTCGCCCGCCTCGGCGAGCCGCTCCGTGTCCGGGTTCGCATCGGCCAGGACCTGGCCTTCGACGAAGTCGAACACCCGCAGGGTGCGCGTCCTGCCGTCGTTCAGCCTGATCGTGACATGGTCGTCTCCGTCGGCGGTCAGCTTCACCCGCTGGACGGGCAAGTGCGGGGCGGTGGTTTCGAGGTGGCGCATCGCGGCGGTCTGGAGGGCGACGACCGCCTCCGCCTCGTCAGGTGGTGAGACCTTCACGAGGTAGTTGCTCGAGTCGGTGCTGAGTCGGAACGTGTCGTCCTTCTCGGTCGCCAGTCGCCCCAAGCGTCCGGTCAGGCGGTAGTGCTCCTCGAGGAGAATGCTCACCAGCATCACGTCGATGGGCTCGTGGGACGACGTCAGGCCGCTCTCATGGAGGAGCCGCTGAGCATGGTTCGCGGCTGGTGAGGTGTTCACGGTCAGTCCCTTCGGTCAGCCTGTCACAGACGGTTCTTCGCGACCTCGGCGAAGGTCTCGAGGAATCGCGTCACATCGGCGGAGTCGAAGGCCAGCGGAGGGCGGATCTTCAGCGTGTTCGCCGACGTGCCCGTGCCGCTGATCAGGACGCGGCGATCGCGCATGTCGTTGATGACGTCCTCGGCACGTGCGCGGTCGGGCTCGAGGGTCTGGCGGTCCTTGACGATCTCCACGCCGACGTAGAGACCGGCGCCGCGGACTTCGGCGACGTAGGGGGAGTCCTTGGTGATCTCCCGCAGCCCCGCGCGCAGAGCGTTGCCGCTCTCCAGGACGCGCTGCTGCACGTTCTCCTTCTCGAAGACGTCCAGCACCGCGGCGCCTGCGGCCACGGGGATGGAACTGCCGCCGAAGGTGTTGAAGTAGCGGACGTTGCGTCCGAACTCCTCGCAGACCTCGGGGCGGAAGACCACACCCGAGATCGGCAGGCCGTTGCCCATCGGCTTGCCCATGGTGACGATGTCCGGCAGCACACCGTGGCGGCTGAAGCCCCACATCGACTCCCCGAGCCGGGCGAATCCCGACTGGACCTCGTCCGCGATGTAGACACCGCCGGCCGCGTGCACCTCCTCCACCACGGCCTGCATGTAGCCGGGGGGGTCGGTGAAGATGCCATCGCTGCTGTAGGCGCAGTCGGTGATCAGGGCCGCGAGCCGGTATCCGTGGCGCTCGAGGTCGTCGATCGCGCCGCGCACCTGCTGCCGCATGTGCTCGTCGAGCGTGGATCCGGGAGCGACGTGGCGCGGGTCAGGAGCGTCGATGAGCCGGACGTTCGGGCCCAGCGGCGAGCCCGCACCGAGGGTCGGTGAGAAGCTCGCCACCTCACGAGTGAGGCCGTGGTAAGCCCAGCGGGTGACGATGATGCCCTCACCGCCCGTGTGGAACCGCGCCACCCGAACCGCCAGGTCGTTCGCCTCCGACCCGCTGCACGCGATGCTCAGCCTGGACAGCTCCTCGGGGAAGGTCGCGAGGAGCCGCTCCGCGTAGTCGACCAGTGCTTCCTGGACGTAGCGCGTGTTGGTGTTGACCGCGGTCATCTGGCGGGCGACGGCCTCGGCCACGTGGGGGTGGGCGTGCCCGACGCAGGGGACGTTGTTGTAGGCGTCGAGGTAGTCGTTGCCGTCACGGTCGATCAGGTGGGCGCCGCGGCCGGAGACGAACTCGACCGGCTCCCTGTAGATCAGCGTGTAGCCAGGGCCCAGCACCTTGTTCCGGCGCTGGATGGTCTCTTGGAGGTGCTCGGGGAGTTCGCTCAGTACCCCGGGGTCGAACCGGTTGGGGTAGTGAGCTATCGCCCGACTCAGCGTCGAAGTCATCGGCAGGCACACCTTCAGTCTCGTTCCGGGTTGCTCGCTGCGTTGGCCGGAACCATACCACCATTAATTCCAGTTCCAATCTGAAACTAGAAACTCCTGTGTCCGCCCCGATGATCGCCACAGGCGAGAGGCGCCGGCCGGCCGTTGCTGTCGTGGGCTCCGTCTGATGGCGGGACCCGTGTCCTCACCTGCGCCCGGAAGCGTCTCGCCTGCCGGCGGTCGGCTCAGAAGGCCGGTGCGGACTTCTGCGAGAGCCGGTTCTGTTGCCGTGCTCCGAGCACGGCGTCGCGCAGCCGTTCCTGAACGATCGTCAGGCATGCGTAGACCGCGCCTTGTGCCGTCGACAGACCGATCTGATGCGGACCCGTCCTGATCTCCGGCACCGCCGGAAGGCTCTGGTCGAGCCGCCCGCGCACCTGGGGAAGGACGACGTCGACGAGCGGGCGCAGTCGGCCCACGAAGTACACCGACTCCGGGTCGAGCGTCACGGCGACGACGCTGACAGCGGTCACGATCGCGGTGGTGAACGCCTGCAGCACTTCGGCGTGCGGCGCCTCCGTGTGCGGTTGCAGCCAGAGATCCTCGATGCGCTCCAGGTCGAGCCCCCGCTTGCGGGCGAACCGGAGGAGACCTCGGGTGCTCAGCAGGTCGTCAAGGCTCTCGTCGCCGACTCCGGAGGAGAGCACACCGATGTCGCCGAAGGTGGGTGTACTTCCCCGGGCGAGCTCGTGATCCGTGCAGCTGGCGAAGTTCAGTATGGTGCTGACGCTGAAAAGCGCGGCGTTCCTGATGGTGGCGTCGTTCGTGAGGATCCCGAGCAGGGACGCGTTGGCGTCGCTGTCGAGGAGCACGGGGGCCTCCACGAGGTTTTCGACGGCTTGCTGGAGGCCTGGGCCCGCGAAGATTTTCATCGACTCCGCGGGGCCGAAGATCTCGGTGCCGCCCCGGACCCGGCCGGGCACTGCGGCGACGATCTGACGCAGAGGACCCTGCGCGGATCGGGCGGCCTCCGCGATGAGGTCGACCAGCCATCGCGCGGCGTCCTCGACCTCCTGGTGATCGGCGGTGGGAACCGTCACGTGCTGGATCTCACGACCCCTCAGGTCGGTCACCAGCACACCCGTGGTCTGGGCACCGAAGCTGACACCGGCGACATGCCCGGTCGTGCCGGGCAGGTCCAGATAGGTGGAGCGGCGGCCGCGGCCGGTGATCTCGTCGACCCCGCCGTCGACGACGAAGCCGTCGGCACGGAGCTCCTCCACCGCTCTGGACACCGTGGCCTTGCTCAGGCCCGTCAGCTCGATGAGCTGGTTCCGCGTCAAGGGCGCGTGGGAGAGGACCACGTCGAGGACTGATGCCTTGTTGTAGTCGCGCGAGGTCGGATTGGTCACGTGATGACCATAGCGAGCCCGGTACGTCGATCGGGCAGGGACCGGTTTGGGCAGTACGACCAGGGGTTTCGACGCGGTGACAAGCAGGTGCTTCGGCGGATCCGCCGCTCCCGCCCGGGCGCGCTCGAAGGGGTCCGTATCGGCTTCCTCCGCCTTGCCGGACGGTTCTCGACTCATCTGTCATGAACTCCGTAGGTCCCCCAAGCGCTCCAGGGGCGCATCGCCGCGTTGCGGAGAAGGGCAGGAAGCCCGGGGCCGGCGCCCTGCCTTAGGGCGGCTTGACCTCTGCACGAGCGTAACAGCTTTTGTTTCGGACTGGAACTGCAACAAATAGTGCTGGCTGAGCCCAGCATCGAGCACCTTCCGACGCGCCTGACGGAAGCTGCCCATGCCCTGATGCCCTGGGCGGCCCACCGCCTGATCAGCCGCGGCAGCCTCCACGGGGCCGGGCACAGGCACCGTGGGCCGCTGCGACGGCAAGAGAAAGGTGGGAGTTCATGGCCAGCGCGGACTGGGGCAGGTGCAGGGCGAGCATGGAGGCGTCCTGGAACTCCTTGTCGGAGCCGGTCAGCCCGCCGTCCTTGCCGTAGAACATCGTGGTGGTCGGCGGACTTCCAGTTCTCCACGCCCTGGAGCCCGGCCCGGCGGATCACCCGCGCGGTGCACGGCGTCATCCGCGGCCAGCGGCTGCTGACCACAGTGCCCGAGCCGTCGGCGCCACGCTCCCCGGACCGCGCCCGCGCCTCTCGGCGGCAGGTCCCAGGTGACGAGTCCGCTCGGACCACCTCGGCGAGACCGCGGTGCACCGGCGCGGCGATGACAAGCCGCTGCCCGGTGCGGTACGGCCTCACCGAGGTCGGAGGATCAGTGGCCCGCGACGGTGCCGGACAGTTCGTTCGTGCTCTTCGGCAGGGTCACGGACGTGACCTTCTCGCCCGATTCGATGTCGACGGCGTGCAGCTTGCGCTTGCCCGGCTCGGAGACGTACGCGATGTGGTCGCGGACGAAGAGGGTGGGCCGGGGCTGCTGCCAGTCCAGCGGCTCCTGCCACTCGTCCACGACGGGGATCTTCTTGTCCACCTTGCCCGTCTCCGGGTCGATGACATGGAGGGCGCCGTTGGTGCCGAGGAGGAGGGCCTCCCCCTGGGGTCCGCGGCCGAGCGAGCGGAAGGAGTAGCTGGTGCCCAGGTCGACCAGGCGCAGCTTCCCCGTCTCGGTGTCGATGAGGGAGATGCGGGTCGGCCGCTCCAGTTCGGCCTCCGGGTCGGTCTTGTAGTCGCCCAGGAGGATGGGGGATGTGTCGCTGCCGCGCTGGTTGCCGATGCGGCCGTAGTCGTCGGGGGCGTCGACCTTGGTGAACTTGCCGTCCTTGTAGATCAGGAGGCCGTCCTCGCAGCCGATGCCGATGGCCTCGCCCTTGGCGGCGGCCTCGCCGTGGACGCCGGGGCAGTTCTCGTTGCGCTTGATCTCCTTGTTGTTCTTGTCGAGGACGAGGGCGCCGGTGCGCTTTTCCTCGGTGCCGAGGGTGCTGAGGAGTTCGCCGTTGCTCAGTTCGATGGCGACGCCGTGGTGCGGCTCGGCGGAGGTGTAGGTGCGGCCTTGCGGCTTCTTGCCGCCCTTGAGGTCGTCGGGGTCGAAGACGTTGACCTCGCCGGTGCCGTCGGTGAACAGGACCGTCTTGCCGGCGTGCTGGACGACGTGGCCCGGCTTTGCGCCCTTGTACTCGATGTCGGTGAGGGTCTGCTCGGTGGCGTTCAGGACGCGGAAGCCGGCGTCGGTGGAGACGATGACGTGGGAGTCGTCGCCGGCGGAGTTGAGGCGGTTGAAGCCGGGCAGCTCGATCGTGTTGGCGAGCTTCAGACTCTCGCCGTCCAGGATGTACAGTCCGCCGTCGAACGTGGCGACCAGCGGGTCCTTGACCGCCACGGCCTTCGTGCTCGGCGCCGCCTTGGCCTTCGCGTCGGACGAGGAGCTGTCCTCCCCTCCGCAGGCGGTCAGAACCGCGGCGGCCGCCAGGGCGAGGGCCGTCCCCGTGACGGCTCTGTTGCGTATCGGCTTGTTCACCGGTGTGTTCCTTTCTGTGCCGCGCGTGCGCGGCGTCGGGTGGGAGTGTGTGATGGCCGTGGTCGGCCGGTGTCCACGTCAGGTGGCGCTGGTTCAGGCGCCGGTCAGGCCCTCGGTCATGGCGGTGGTGTTGGCGCGCATCATCTGCAGGTAGGTGCCGGCGCCCTTGGCCTTCTCGGTCAGCGATTCGGAGTAGAGCTCGACGACCCGCACCTGGCCGCCCAGTTCGGTGCGCAGGACCTCGGCCAGCCGCTTGGGCTGAGAGGAGTCCGCGAACACGGTTTGTACGCCTGCCTGCCGCATCGCCCGGGTGAGCGAGCGCAGGTCGGAGGAGCTGGGCGAGGCCAGCGTCGTACCGCTCGGGATCACCGCGCCGATGACGCGGAAGCCGAAGCGTTCGGCGAGGTAGCCGAAGACGTGGTGGTTGGTCACCAACGCGCGCCGCTGTTCGGGTACGCGGTCGAAGGACTTCTCCATCCAGGCGGTGAGGTCGGCGAGTCGGCCGTCGTAGCGGTCGGCGTTGGCGCGGACCGTCTTCTCGTCCACGCCGTCCACGTGCTTGACGACCTGGTCGGCGATCAGGCGGGCGGCCTTGCGGACGCGGTCGGGGTCGGTCCAGAAGTGCGGGTCGGACTGCCCGGCCTCCCCCTCGGGCCCGCCGTCGTCGTGCGCCTGGAAGGTGAGTGGGTCGACCGCCTTGCCGGCCTCGAAGGTGGGCACCCCGGACTCGCGGGCGGCGTCCACGTGCCGCAGTACGTTCTCCTCCAGGCCCAGCCCGTTGAAGACCACCAGGTCCGCGCGCTCCAACTCGGCGGCCTGCACGGCCGACAGGCCGAAGGAGTGCGGGTCGGCGTTCGGCTTCATCAGCACGGTGACGTCGGCTTCGTCGCCGACGATCTCCTGGGTGATGTCGCCCAGGATGTTGGTCGTCACGACCACCCGGGGCCGGTCGTCGCTGCTCCTGCAGCCGGTGCCAGCACCGGCCAAGGCGAGGGTGAGCAGGACCAGCAGGAGGGTGCGCGGCCGCCGCGGCCCTCGCGTACGTCTCGTCATCGTCCGGTCTCCACCATCAGGGCCGGCTCGATGTCCAGGTCGAAGGTGCGCGCGATGCGCAGGTTGTCGTTGTAGTCGATCTCGTACACGCGTTTGCCCTTGGGGTCGTTGAGGTAGGCGCGGCTGCGGTCGACTTCGATGACCGGTCCCGCGTTCGCGTCGGTACGGGTCTCGGGGGCGCCCGTCAGAAGCGGCTTTGTCCTGGAGACCTGCTTGCCGGTGGCGATGTCGTAGCCGTGGAGTGCTCCGTCGGCCTCGAGGACGATCAGGACGGAGCCCTCGCCGGCGGTGTTGGCGGAGACGACGGGCCCGGTCTTCACCCGTGTCCAGGTGCGCTCGGTGACGTCCAGGACCCACACGGCCCGGTCCCCGGCCGACGCTGTGAGCGTGTCGCTGCCGGGCCGGTGCCGGAAGGCCGTGGCCCGTTCCTTTTCGGGTACGTCGCTGCCGTACGGGATCTTCTCGGCGGTGAAGGTGCCGTCGGTCTCACGGACGAGCAGGGCGCCGTCGGCGCAGCCGAGGACGACTCCGCGGCGGGTGACGGCGTCGCCCCGCGCCTCCTCGCACCGGGCGTCCGGCGACGCGGCCCGCCGGCCATCGCGGTCGTACACCGCGACCTTCCCGTCGTCCGTGACGCCGAGCAGGTGCTCCGCGTACGGCACGACGGCTCCCGTGTGCGTCCCGCGAAGCGTGCGGGCGGAGCCGACCTCGCCCTTCTCCAGACCGGCCCGGCGGTAGATCCTGGCGCGACCGTCCTCGTCGGTCACCGCTGTGACGGCGGCGTCGCTGCGGACGCGGGTGCCCGGGCCTGCGGGCAGCCGACCCACGTCACGTATCGCCGCGCGGTAGTAGTGGACGTGGTCGCCGTGGTCGACCATCCAGGCGCCGCTGTCCAGGACGTGCGTGCCGCCCGCGGTGTGGAAGTAGCCGAACCGGCCGTCCGTGGTCAGTTCCGTGGCGCCCGCCGTCCGGGACACCTCGTGCGTCTTCCCGGTGATCAGATCGAGTACCCGACTGTCGCCGGTGACCGGGTCGTTCAGCAGCAGCCGGGACTGCTGCTCGGCCTTCTCCTGGGCCCCCTCGACGTAACCGTGCGGAGCGGAGGCCGAGGCGGTGGCCCGCGGGGCTGACGCGGTGTCGTCGTGACTCGCGCAACTCGTGGTGAGCAGGGAGATCGCCACGAGCGCGGCGGGCGCCCAAGGCATGACGTTACTTCGGACGAGCAAAGGGATCGCCTCAGGTTCTTTCAGTCGGTCGCTGTGGCGTGAGCGCCGAGGAGGCGCGCACGGCGGTGGTGGCGGAGAGCGGATGCCAGGTGGGAGAGGAAGAACAGGCTCACCGCGAGAGCCGAGATGGTCGCGCCGGCCGCGGTGCTCAGGTGCCAGGACAGCAGCAGGCCACCGAAGGTGGCGGTGACACCGAGGAGCGCCGCGAGGGTCATCACGCCCCGCACACTGCGCGCCCAGGGCAGCGCTGCGGCCGGCGGAGCGATGAGCAGGCCCAGCACCAGCAGCGTGCCCACGATGTGGAAGGAGGCGACGATGGCCAGCGCCAGCAAGCCGAGCAGCACGGCGTGGGCCAGGCGGGGCCGCAGGCCGAGCGTCTGGGCCTTGCGTGCGTCGAAGGCCAGGACGAGGAAGGCCCGGTGGCCGAGGACCGAGACGGACAGTGCCAGCAGCAGCGCCACACCCAGCAACAGCAAGTCCTGCTCACGGACGGCGAGGACGTCACCGAAGAGGAACCCGGTCAGGTCGACCGCGAAGGACTGCGACCGCGACACGATGATGACACCGAGCGACAGCATCCCCACGAACAGCAGCCCGATCCCGGTGTCCTGAGACAGCCGCGGGGTGCGGCCGAGAGCCGTGACGCCGACTGTCATGACGGCCGCGCTCAACAGCGCCCCCAGCAGCAGGTTGCCGCCGAACAGCGCGGCGAGCGCGACTCCGGGCAACAGCCCGTGCGACATGGCGTCACCGAGGAAGGCCATTCCCCTGAGCACCACCCAGGTGCCGGCCAGGGCACAGATCGCCGACACCAACATTCCGCCCCACAGCGCCCTCTGCACGAAGGTCACCTCGAAAGGGCCCGTCAACCACTCCATATAAACGCACTATAATGAAAACCATGTTCAAAACACAGGGGCCCTCTCCCGCCCTCACCGAGGCCAGGTCGCCCCGGGTCCGCTTCACGGAGCTCTCCGCCGGATATCCCGGCCGCCCCGTTCTGCATCAACTAGACGCGGAGATACCGGCGTTGGCGATCACGGCGCTCGTCGGCCCGAACGGGAGCGGGAAGTCCACGCTGCTCGGAGTCATGGCCGGAGTGATCCAACCCACATCAGGCCGGCTCCACCACGCCGGCGACCGGCCGCCGGCGTTCGTCCCGCAGCGCGGCGCCGTCGCCGACACACTGCCGCTCACGGTCAGGCAGACAGTGGAGATGGGACGCTGGGGCGACCGCGGGCCGTGGCGCCGACTGAACCGGCAGGACCGAGCCACCGTGGACCAGGCCATGGAGAGGCTCGGCATCACTGACCTCGCCACCCGCCAACTCGGAGAACTGTCCGGCGGACAGCGGCAACGCGCCCTGATCGCCCAAGGACTCGCCCAGGAATCGGACCTGCTCCTCCTGGACGAACCGACCACGGGCCTGGACCCCGAAGCAAGGGACCGGATCGCCGCGCTGCTGACGGAGCTGGTCGCCGACGGCAGGACCGTCGTCGAGGCCACACACGACCTGGAAGCCGCACGCTCGGCGGACGCCTGCCTCCTGCTCCGCGACGGCCGGCTGGCGGGGCAGGGACACCCCGAGCAACTTCTCACCGCCTCAACGCTCGCCCGGATCTGGCAACCGGTGTGAGGCGACGGCCCTCTTCCTTTCTCGTGGCGATGGTGCTCACGTGCCGTCGACGGGCCCACGCCGATGAGAGCCGGCGCACCCTTCGAGCGCTCCCCCGCAGTCCCGCATGGAGTCGGTTCACCGAAGTGCTGGCTACGAGTGGATCCTGCTGGGCGCTGGCGGGCCGCCTGAAACGTACGCCGGTAAGCCTGGGGCGAGATGCCGATCGCCGCGTGCCGATGCTGGCGTAGGGAGGCGCCCGTGGCGAAGCCGACCCGGCCGGCGATCTGGTCCGCCGACACGGCACCGTCAAATCGCCCCTGACCGTTGCCCCATCACCCGCGCCTCCGTCGCGTCGTCGCCGCCAGCGACATCGGCCCACCATCGAGTGGTACGACCTCTCCCGGTGAGGCTCGCCCTGCCGGCGCGACACGCCATCGGGGATCCTCAGACCCCAGTGCCCTCACACGCTCTCGCGACAAGCCACCCGCCCCTCGTCCTCATGCACCGCCGATTCAGCAGGGCAGCATGATTCTCATCGGTCGGCCGCCCGTCGAAGCAAGCTCCGTCCCGAGGCCGTACCGGACACGGCGAGAACGGACAGCAGGACGAGGGCGAAGGCCGGGCCGAGTACCGTCCAGGGCGCCAGCTCCGCATACGGCTGGTTCTCCGACAGCAGGCGGCCCCACTCCGCGGTGGGCGGCTGCTCCCCCAGACCGAGGAAGCCTAGGGAGGCCAGTACGAGGACCGTGGTCGGCAGACGCAGAAGGGCGTTGCGCAGGACGGCGGGCAGTACGGCGGGCAGCAGGTGATGGCGGAGCAGATACCCCGGGCCGGCGCCGAAGGAGATGGACGCGAGCATGTGGCCGCTGGCCCGTTCCTGTTCGAGCAGCGCCGCGGACTGGGCGGCGTAGGGGGTCCAGCCGACCAGGCAGACCGCCAGCGCGGCACCCCAGACCGACGGGCCGGTCACAGCGGTCGTCAGCAGTCCGGCGAGGACGGCCGGCATCGTCGACACCACTTCCGTCAGGCCCGCGCCGACCTGTGCCGCCATGCCGAGCAGCAGCCCGGTGAGGGTGCACACGGCGGTCACCGCGAGGGCCACGCCCACCGTGCGCAGCGCTCCGTGGCCCAGCCGGGCCAGCAGATCCCGGCCGAGTGAGTCCGTGCCCAACGGGTGCGCGGCGGAGGGCGGGAGCAGTCGGGCCGCCGTGTCCACGTGCAGGGGGTCGCGCAGCAGTCCGGCGATGATCAGGGCGATCAGGGCGATGGCGCAGGCTCCGGCGGCCCAGCGCGTGGAGCGCCCTCGGGCGAGGGTGGGCGCGTGCAGGGTGGGCAGGGCCCTGTCCCGCAGGGCGGGGCCGAGCAGGGCGCGACGCAGGGCCTGGATGAGGAGGCCGGCGGCGACGCCGAGCAGGATGAGGGCCAGTGTCGCGGTCTGCAGGGGCGGGAGATCCTGGGCGATGGCGGCGTCCAGGGCCAGGCGGCCGAGCCCGGGAATGTTGAAGATCTTCTCCACCGCGACCGCGCCTCCGACCAGGGCCACGACGGTCGGCAGGAGTTGGGGGAGGACACCGGCCAGCGCGCGACGCAGCGCATGCCGGGCGACGTGGTTGGGTGCGAAGCCGTGGGCGTGCCAGGTCCGGGCCCACGGCTCGTTGAAGGCGGCGGGCAGCGACTGGTCGAGCAGACCGCCGATCATCGCCCCGGACGGCACGCCGAGGGCGAGCGCGGGCAGCACCATCGACGCAGGTCCCTGCCATCCGCTGGACGGGAACCAGCCCAGCCACACCCCGCACACCGTGGCGAGCAGCGAGGCCAGCAGGAACTTCGGCAGCGCCGCGAGAACGGCCGCCGCGGTGCCCGCCCGCGCCCGCCGCAGCCGTCGCCGGGCGCCGAGGTACAGAGTGCGGGTGCAGACCAGCGCGGCCACCGCGACCGTGACCAGGAGCGCCCCGAGCATCAGCGTCACCGACACCGCGAACGCGGTCGTCACCTGGGGCAGAACCGGTTCGCCCGACACCCAGGACGTGCCCGCGTCACCGCGCGGCAGCCCGCCGAGCCAGCCCACGAGGTGACTGAACGGCCCCTCGTCCAAGCCCAGTTGCTCCCGTACGGTCGCCATCTGCGCGGGCGTCGGGTCCTGGTCGGCGGAGCGGGCCCGCAGGACCGTCAGCGCGGGGTCGTTGCCGGACAGCCAGGGCAGCAGGGCTACGGCCGTCAGCAGCGCGGTCCCTGCGAAGAGGCGGCCGACGCCCGTGCCCCATGAGGAGTGACGGGCATCGGCGCCGGCCGATGTCACGCTCATCTACTTCAGACGCGTGTCGACGTCGACCAGCGACCGCTCGCGCGGGTCGAGGAGCACGCCCTCGACATCGGCGCTGATGCCCTGCACGACCTTCTCGTGGACCAGCGGCACGACGGCGTCCGTGCGCAGGATCTCCGCCTCGGCCCGCATGGTCTTCTGCTGCCGCTGCGCGGTGTCGCTTTCCTCGGCGGCGGCCTTGATGGCCTGGTCGACCTTGGTGTCCTTCAGACCCGCGATGTTGTAGACGCCGTCGCTGGTGAAGTCGCTCGCGAGGTAGGCGACCGCGTCACCGGTGTCGAGGAGCGTCACACGGGAGAAGACGAGCGCGTCGTACTTGCCCGCGAGGAGGTCGGCCTCCATCTGCGTGTACTCGCGCACGTCCTGCTTCACCGTGAACCCGGCCTTCTCCATCTGCTGCTGCAGCACGGTCGCGGCCTCGGGCAGTTCGGCCCTGTTGGTGTAGGTGGCCAGGCGCAGGGTCTTGCCCTTGGTCTCTGCCTTCACCTGCGCGGTGGTCCCGGCCTTCGCGCGACCCGTCACTTCGACGCGCTTGTCGGCCGCCCAGGGGACCGCCGGCCCGAACAGGCCCTGCGCGCGGTCGGCGTACCCGCCGAAGACCGAGTCGACGAGGGCGGAACCGTCCACGGACTCGCGGGCAGCCGCCCGCAGCGACGCGTCGGCGAAGATGCCGCTGCCGGTGTTGAGAATCAGGCTGTCGGTCCGCACGGAGGGGACTTCGTGGCGGGTGCCCTTCTTCAGCAGCTTCGCCTGGGCGGTGGGGATCCACTCGGCGACGTCGACGTCGCCGCTGCGCAGGGCGTTGGCGCGGGCGCTGCCGTCGGCGATCCACGTGACGTCGACGCCGGACGACTTGGCCGTGCCGCCCCAGTAGCCGTCGTAGCGGTCGAGCGTGGCCTTGGACTTGCCGGTGAGCTTGGTGATCTTGAAGGGGCCGGTTCCGGTGCCGATCGGGCTGGCGGTGCCGTCCTTCGCGTACGCCTTGGCGGCGAGGATGGCCAGCGCCGGGCTGGCCAGGCGCAGCGGGAGCACCGGGTCGGCGGCCTTGGTGCTGATGGTGACGGTGTCGGCGTCGTCGGCCTTCGCGGTGAGGGTGACGTCGCTGAGGACGCGGGGTTTGGGTTCGGCGGCACTCGCGTGGTCGAGCGCGTTGACGACGGACTCGGCGGTGACCTGGGTGCCGTCCTGGAAGGTGGCCTTGCGCAGTTCGAAGGTCCAGGTGGTGTCGTTCGTCTGCTTCCAGGACTTCGCCAAGGCGGGTGCGGCGGCGCCGTCCTTGTCCAGCGCGGTGAGGCCTTCGGCCACGGAGAGCTTGCTCAGCACGGTGGCGTCATTGCTGTACGGGGACAGCGACTGCACCGGCGGCACGGCGAGGGCCACCCGCAGCCGACCGCCCGAGCCGCCCTTGTCGCCCGTACCCGAGCCGCCCTCCCCTGACACGAAACAGCCGGCCAGCAACGGAGTGAGAGCAAGCGCCGCGATGAGACGGCGGGAGGTCGTACGCATGGAGGTCCTGTCGCGCGGGATAAGGGGATACGGCCCCCGTGCACGCCAGGCGGCTCGAGGAGGCTGCGTCAGCATATAAGGCAAGCCTTACTTGATCTACCTTGTTAGGTGAATTCTCAATCAATGGACGGCTCGTGAAGGGCCCTTCGACGCGCCGACGCGCCTCGCACGGCTTCGCAGGAGGCATACGGTGATGGACGTCAGGCTCGACCGCAGAGCCTTCCTACGCGGGATCGGCTCCGTCGCGGCAGGCGCCGCCGCCACTTCGTTCACCGCATGCGGAGGCCGTACCGACCGGAGGACCAACGACGCCGGGAGCAGCAAGACCCAGAGACCGGCATCCGGGTCAGCGTGGTCAACATCCCCTTCTACGCGCAGATCCTTGCGCAGATCAAGGAAGGTCGCCCGCGGTTCGACGTCATCGACATCGACATGAGCGCCCTGGCACGCTTCGCGGGGGACGAGGCCACGCAGGAGCTCGACTACGACCGGCTGAAGAGCACGAGGAACGCCGGCATCGCCGAGTCGCTGCTCACCTCGTACGGCGTCGGCAAGAACTACTGGGCCAGCGTCATGGCGTTCCGCACCGACGCCTTCGGCGGGAAGACGCCGCGGTCCTGAACCGAACCTGACGCGGACACGGCCGACGCCCTGCTGGACCAATGGGGCGACGCGGACTGGTGACTCAGAACGCCGTGTAGCCGCCGTCCACGGGAAGCACGGCACCGGTGATGTACGACGACTCCGGACAGGCGAGGAAGAGGACCGCGTCGGCGACCTCCTCGGGTGTGGCGAGCCGGCGCAGCGGTATGGAGTCCTCTCTGGCGCGCCGGTAGGCGGCGGGGTCGGGACGTCGCTGGAACGAGGCCTCGATGAGCGGCGTCACGGTCAGACCTGGCGCGACCACGTTGACGCGGATGTTGCGGGACGCCCATTCGATGGCAGCGCCGCGGGCGAGCGCGATGAGACCGCCCTTGGCGGCGGAGTACAAGGTCTGGTTCGGCATGCCGACCATGCCGAGGCGCGAACTGACGCACACCATCGACGCCCCCGACTCCGGAGCCAGCGGCATCAGGTGCTTCATGACCAGGAACGCGCTCAGGAGGTTGCTGTGGAGCAGGTCGCGTGCGTCGTCGGCAGTCGTCTCTGCGAGCGGGCTGGACTGCTGGAGTCCGTGGCAGAGGACGACGACTCCCACTTCCCCCAGGTGATCCGCCGCTCTGGTGGCGAGCCCGGAGACGAAGGTCTCGTCGTTGAGGTCCCCCGCGAGGTAGAGATCGTCCGGATGGCTCTCGGGCAACTCGGGTCGCCGTCCGGTGAGCAGGAGGTTGGCGCCCTCGCGGCGGAAGTGGGAGGCGACCGCCTGACCGATCCCGCTCGATGCTCCGGTGATCACGGCGTTGACCTTCTGGAGTCTCATATTCGTTCCCTGTCAGGCCGGCACCTGGCCGTTGCCCGCCACGGCCTCGGGCCGCAGCAGGTCGGCAAGGGTCTCGGCGGGCAACAGGCCCTTCTCCAGGACGAGTTCGGCCACGCCCCGGCCGGTGACGAGGGCCTCCTTGGCGATGTCGGTGGCTGCCGTGTACCCGATGTACGGGTTCAACGCGGTCACCAGACCGATGGAGGTCTCCACCGCCGCGCGGAGTTCGTCCTTGTTGGCGGTGATGCCGTCCACGCACCGCTCGGCCAGCGTGAGACAGGCTGCGCGGAGGTGCGTGAGGGACTCCGACAGCGAGTGCAGGATGATCGGCTCGAAGGCGTTGAGCTGGAGCTGGCCGGCCTCGGCGGCCATGGTGATGGCGACGTCGTTGCCGATCGCCTCGAAGGCGACCTGGTTGACGACCTCGGGGATCACCGGGTTGACCTTGCCGGGCATGATCGACGAACCGGCCTGTACGGGCGGCAGGTTGATCTCGTTGAGGCCGGCCCGGGGACCGGAGGAGAGCAGGCGCAGGTCATTGCAGCTCTTGGACAGCTTCACGGCGATGCGCTTGAGGACGCCCGACATCTGGACGAAGGCGCCGCAGTCCTGGGTGGCCTCGACCAGGTTGGCGGCGGTGACCAGCGGCAGCCCGGTGATCTCGGCGAGGTGGCGGCGCGCCGACTCGGCGTATCCGGCAGGTGCGTTCAGTCCGGTGCCGATGGCGGTGGCGCCGAGGTTGATCTCATGGACAAGCTCCACGGCCTCGGCGAGGCGGGACCGGTCCTCGTCCAGCATCACCGCGAACGTGGAGAACTCCTGGCCCAGAGTCATCGGCACGGCATCCTGGAGCTGGGTGCGCCCCATCTTCAGCACATCGCGGAACTCCACTGCCTTACGGGCGAAGGAGTCCTGCAGAACCGCCATCGCCTTGAGCAGCTCACGCACCGCGAACACGATGGCGATCTTCACGGCGGTCGGATACACGTCGTTGGTGGACTGACCGAGGTTGACGTCCTCGTTGGGGTGCAGGTACCGGTACTCGCCCTTGGCGTGGCCCAGCAGCTCCAACGCCCGGTTCGCGATGACCTCGTTGGCGTTCATGTTGGTCGAGGTGCCGGCGCCGCCCTGGATGACGTCGACGACGAACTCCTCGTGCAGCTTGCCGGAGCGGATCTCCCGGCAGGCGGCGACGATCGCGGCCGCCTTCTCCGGCGCCAGCAGCCCCAGCTCCTCATTCGCCTCAGCGGCGGCCTCCTTGACGGCGGCCAGGGCGTCGATCAGGTGCGGATAAGCGGAGATGGGCGTGCCGGTGATCGGGAAGTTCTCCGTGGCACGCAGGGTGTGAACACCCCAGTAGGCGTCGACGGGTACATCCCGGTCACCGAGCAAGTCGTGCTCAATGCGGGTGACGGCGTTCATGAGGCTGGGGTCTTCTCTCGGGAGGCATGGTGGGGGCCTTCCACGCTGCTGCGCGGAAGGCCCCGCGGTGTCACCGGTGTCGGTACCTGCTCAGAGCAGGCGGTCCTTGGCCTGGTAGTAGGCGCCGCCGAACGGCAGGAACCAGGCGGTGCCGTTGTAGAAGGGGACGGGGACCTTGGGGAAGCCGAGGCCGCGCAGGGGGTTGGCCTCCGGCTTGCCGTCCATCATCTCGGCGACCGCACGGCCCATGTAGGTGGCCATCTGGACGCCGTGGCCGCAGTAACCCATGGAGTAGTACAGGCCGTTGACCTCGCCGGCGTGCGGAATGCGGTCCCAGGAGAAACCGACCATGCCGCCCCACACGTAGTCGATGCGCACCCCTGCCAGCTGCGGGAAGATCTCGGTCATCTCCCGCTTGAGGATGTCGCCGCTCTTGATGTCGGAGGCCGGGTTGGAGGGGGCGAAGCGGGCCCGGCCGCCGAAGGCGAGGCGGTTGTCCGGGGTGAGGCGGACGTAGTGGCCGACGTTCTTGTGGGCGACCATCAGCCGGCCGTTCGGGATCAGCTCCTTGGCGCGCGCCTCCCCCAGCGGCTCGGTCACGATGATGAAGCTGCCGACGTTGATCAGCCGCTTGCGGAACCACGGCATCGACTTGTCGGTGTAGGCGTCGGTGGCCGCCATGACCTGCTTGGCGCGGATGGTGCCGTGCAGGGTCTCCACCAGGAAGCCGCCGCCGGGGAGGCGGGTGAGGCCGGTGGCGGCGTTGCGCTCGTGGATCTCGGCGCCGGCACGTTCGGCGGCGTCCGCCAGGCCGTGGACGTACTTGCCGACGTGGAGGGCGGCGCTGTCCGGGTCGAGCAGGGCGCCGTGGTAGTAGTCCGAGCCGAGTTCGGCCCGCAGTTCGCTCTTGCTCAGGACGATCGTCTCGTGGCCGAAGTTGTCGGCCAGGTCGCGTTGCTTGGCGCGCAGGCCGTCGAAGTGCTGGGGCTTGCAGACCAGGCCGAGGCGCCCGGCGCGGTGGAAGTCGCAGTCGATCTGTTCCGTCCGCGTGAGGTCCTCGACGAGGTCGACGGCCTCGCGGAAGGCGTCGTACAGCTCCAGTGCGCGCTCCTGGCCGTAGCGCTTGCGCGCCTCGGCGGGGCTGATGGTGATGCCCTGGGTGCACATACTGCCGTTGCGCCCGGAGGCACCCGAGCCGACCTTGTCCTTTTCCACGAGGACGACCCGGGCGCCCTTGCGGGCGGTGTGGTAGGCGGTGGACAGGCCGGTGAGACCGCCGCCGATCACCACCACGTCCGCCTCGTCGGGCAGGTCCTTTCCGGAACGGTCGGGCAGGGCGGGGGCTGTGTCCAGCCAGTAGGGGATCTGCTTCATGGCGTACGTCCTCTGTGTTTCTCGGTCCTGTGTCGCCGGTGTGCCGCAGGTCAGCAGCCGAGCAGCTTCGGCAGGCCTGACAGGTCACGCAGCTCGTCGTACGGCTGGTAGTCGGCGCTGCCCTTGCGGCCGTAACGGTTGATCCACACCCGGCGCTTCAGGCCCAGGTCGCGGGTCGGGATGTGGTCGTACTCCCAGCCCTGGGCGACGTGGATGACCTGCGAGGGCTCGACGCCCATGGTCTTGAACGCGTACTCGAAGGTCTGGCGGTCCGGCTTGTAGGCGCCGGCCTGCTGGGCGGTGATGACGTAGTCGAACTCGACGCCGATGTTCTCGACGTTCCGCGCGATCAGGTTGTCGTCGGTGTTGGAGATGATGGCGATCTCGTACTTGGTCTTCAGGGCGCGCAGCGCGTCCGGGACCTCCGGGTGGGGACCGAAGGTGGGGACGGCCTCGACCAGGGCGTCGCCGTCGGACTCGCGGTACTCCAGGCCGTGCAGGCGCATGGCGTTGCGCAGGCTGGAGTGCAGGACCTCGTGGTAGGGGCGGTAGGCCTCCAGGACGGCCTGGAAGCGCATGACGCGGAAGTCGTCGAGGAACTCGTCGACATCCAGGTTGTCCAGGTCCAGCCGGTCCTCCAGGACCTTCAGGGTCGTGGGGCCGAGCTCGAAGTTGATCAGGGTCGCGTAGGCGTCGAAGGTGACGATCTCTCGCATGGTGTCCAGCCTTGGTCTCTCGCGGTTTTCAGAGGGGGTGGGGGCTTCAGACGACGCGTTCGCCGGGGGCGACGATCGCGTCGAGCACGGCCAGGTCGGCCGGGCTCGGTATCCAGTCGGCCGCCGCCGCGTTGGCGGTGACCTGGTGGGGTGTCATGGCGCCGCAGATGACGGAGCCGACGGCGGGCAGGGCCGCCAGTGCGCCGACCGCGACTTGGAGGAGGGTCAGGCCGCGGTCGGCGCCGTACGAGGTGAGCGCCTCGACCCTGTCGAGGGCCGCGTCGGTGAGCCAGCCCCGGCGCCAGGACAGGCGGCTGCCGGGCGGGGGCTCCTCGCCGCGCCGGTACTTTCCGCTGAGCAGGCCGTTGGCCAGCGGGTAGTACGGCAGCAGGCCGACGCCGTGGTGCAGGCAGGCCGGGATCAGGTCCCGTTCCGCACCGCGGTCGAGCAGGTGGTAGGGCGCCTGGGTGGACACGAAGGCGTCCGTGACGTGCTCGGCCGGGAGGTTGGAGCAGCCGATGTACCGGATCTTGCCCTCGGCGACCAGCTCCCGGAGCGCGGCGACTGTCTCCGCCAACGGCGTGACACCGTCCGGCTCGTGGTACTGGTACAGGTCGATCCGGTCGGTGCCGAGCCGGCGCAGCGACGCCTCCACCGCGTACCGGATGTAGGCGCGGGATCCGCGCGGACCGCACAGGTCGGCATCCCTGCTCATCTCCATGCCGAACTTGGTGGCGAGCACGATGTCGTCGCGGTGGCCCTTGAGGGCGGCACCCAGCAGGCGTTCGCCGTCGCCGCGCGAGCCACCCCGCTCACCGGACCCGCCGTACATGTCGGCGGTGTCGAACAGGGTGATCCCGGCGTCGAGGGCGGCGTGGACGACGGCCTTCGTGCCGTCCTCGTCGAGACGGCTGCCGAAGTTGTTGCCGCCCACGCCGACCACCGAGACGGTCGGGCCGCGCTCACCGAGGGTGCGGTATCTCATGACCGGTTTCCGAACCCGATGCAGACGTTCTTGGTCTGCAGGTAGCTGGCCAGGCCCTCAAGGCCCTTCTCCCGGCCCCAGCCGCTGTGCTTGTAGCCGCCGAAGGGGAGCTCGACGCCCGTGCCGACGCCGGTGGCGTTGACATAGACCTGGCCGGCCCGGATGCCCTCGGCCATCCGCATCGCCTTGTCGATGTCGCGGGTCCACACGTACGAGGCGAGGCCGTACGGACTGTCGTTGGCGATCTCCAGCGCCTCGTCGGCGTCGTCGAACTCGATGACCGTGACGACGGGACCGAAGATCTCCTCGCGGGCGCAACGGGCCTGGTTGTCGAGCCCGGTGAGGACGGTCGGCTCGACGAAGTAGCCGTCGGCCAGCTCGGGGTCCGAGGGGGCGCCTCCGCCGGCCCGTGCCACGGCGCCCTCTTCCCGCGCCAGCTCCAGGTAGCCGAGGACCCGGTCCCGCTGCCGTGCGGCGACCAGCGGGCCGACGTCGGGGTCGGCGAGGCCTGGGCCGACGCGCAGGGAGGCGGCGTGCGCGACGAGCTTGTCCAGGAACTCCTCGGCGCCACGCTGGAGCAGCAGCCGGGTGCCGGCCGAGCAGGTCTGCCCGGCGTTGCCGAACGCGGAGGCGGCGACCGCGCCGAGCGCCAGGTCGAAGTCGGCGTCCGCGAAGACGACGACCGGCGACTTGCCGCCCAGTTCGGTGACCGAGGGCACCACGTTCGCGGCGGCGGCCTGCGCGACCTTGATGCCGGTCGGCACGGACCCGGTGAAGGTGACCTGGTCGATGTCGGGGTGGCCGGCGAGGGCCGCGCCGGTCTCGCCGTCGCCGGGGACGACGTTCAGCACGCCCGGCGGAAGACCGCACTCCAGGGCGATCCTGCCGATCTCCAGCGGGGTGAGCGGCGCCTCGGGCGACGGCTTGAGCACCACCGTGCAGCCGGCGGCCAGCGCCGGGGCGGAGCCTCTCGCGGTGTTCTGCAGCGGGTAGTTGAACGGGATGATCTGGCCGGACACGCCGATCGGCTCACGGACCGTGTAGTCGATCAGGCCGGGGCCGAGCGGGATCGTCGAGCCGCCGAGCTTGTCGGCGACGCCCGCGTAGAACTCGAAGTAGCGGGCCGCGGCCTCGACATCGGCCTTCGCCTGGCGGAGCGGCTTGCCGACGTCCTGGCTCTCCAGGCGGGCCAGCCGTTCGCCCTGGTAACGGATGGCCTCGGCGATCCGGTACAGGATCCGGCCGCGATCGGCGGCACGCATCCGGGCCCACTCGGGTGCGGTGAAGGCCGCGCGCGCCGCCGCCACCGCCTGGTCCACATCGGCCTTGCCGCCCAGCGCCACCTGGGCGATGGCCATGCCGTTCGACGGGTCGAGGACGGTGAAGGTGCGGCCGTCGACGGCGGGGACCTGCTTGCCGTCGATCAGCAGCTCGCTCAGCTGCAGTTCGCCGCTCATGGCTGGATCTCCCCCAGCACCTCGCCGAAGATGACGACCTCGTCGCCGGGACGGACCGTGCGGATCCGGCGCACCCAGAGCACGATGCCCTCCTGCGGGGCAGTGACCTCCTCCAGCGTGTTGCCGTAGTGGTCGGTGATGGTGGCGATCAGGTCGCCTTCCTTGCAGGTCTCCCCCGGCTCGGCGCGGGCGACGAAGAAGCCGCCGGCGGCGGAGCGGGCGAAGGTGCCGGAGACCGTCGTGTAGGTGTCCCGCAGCTCCGCCTCGCCGTCGATCATGCCGAGGCTGCGCAGGATGTTGCGGATCGAGTGCATGTGGTGCTCGACGTTGGTCTCGCGGTACGTGGCGCCACCGCACTCGATGGTGATGGCGGGCTTGCCGGCTTCGAGGACGGGGTGGCGGACCGTGCCGCCCCACTTGCCGCCCTTCCAGACCAGCTCGTGCCCGGCGGCCAGCGCCAGGTCCGTCGCCAGTTCCTCGTAGCCGCCCTGGAGGATGACCAGTGGGGCGATCTCGCCGTAGGCGCCACCGGTGTGCAGGTCGACCACGGCGTCGACGGCGGGGACGACCTGCTCGACGAAGGTGGCGGCCAGACGCTGCGAGTACGAGCCCTCGGCGTCGCCCGGGAAGATGCGGTTGAGGTTGAGGTGGTCGATGCCGCTGGCGCGGGCGGCCGCCTCGAAGGCCGGGGTGTTCATGCAGGGGATGCCGACGACGGTGCCGCGCAGCGTGGCCGGGTCGATCTCGGCGAGCACGCGGCGGATGGCCTCCTGGCCGTCGTACTCGTCGCCGTGCACGCCCGCGTCCACACACAGGACCGGGCCGTCCTGCGCGCCGTTGACGACGATCAGCGGAATGCCGAGCTCCACGCCGTAGCTGCTGGTGCCGACCGGGATCAGGCCCTGGGCGCGCTCGCCCGGGGCGACGGTCAGCGGACCGATGGAGTACATGTGGTTCCTTCCCAAAACGTGGGCCAGATGCGGAACGTGGATCAGATGCGGGCGGACGCCTCGGCGAGGGTGCCCGCGATGATCGCGGCGATACGGTCGAGGACGGCACGGTCGCTGATCAGCGGGGGCGCGATCTGGACCAGGGGCCTGGAGCGGTCGTAGACGCGGGCCAGCAGGCCGGCCTCGCGCAGCCGACGCGGGATCAGGTCGCCGATCAGAGCGGCTCGGGCGGTGGCGCTGAAGCCGCCGTCGTCCAGGTCGCCCACGAGTTCGCAGGAGTAGAAGAACCCGGTGCCGCGGACGTCGCCGACGATCGGCAGGTCCTTGAGCGCCGCCATGCGCTTGGCCAAGTCCCCCTGGAGACCGCGGACGTTGTCCAGGATGCGGTCCCGCTCCATGATCTCCAGGTTGCGCAGGGCGATGGCCGTGCTCAGCGGGTGCCCGGCGAAGGTGTAGCCGTGGTTGAGGACCGCGCCGGGCCGGTTGATGACCTCGGTGACCTTGGTGCCGACCAGGGTCGCACCCAGGGGTGCGTATCCGGCGGTGATGCCCTTGGCGACGGTGACCATGTCCGGGCGGGCGCCGTAGCGGTCCCCGCCGAACCACTCCCCGATCCGGCCGAAGGCCGTGATGACCTCGTCGGCGACGAGCAGGAAGCCGTACCGGTCGGCCAGCGCCCGCAACCCCTGCCAGTAACCCTGGGGCGGCGTGATGCAGCCACCCCGGTTCTGCACCGGCTCGGCGATGAGCATCGCGACGGTCTCCGGGCCCTCGGTCAGGATCGCGGTCTCCAACTCCGCGAGCAGCCATGCCGTGTACACCTCGTCGTCCGCGAACTCCGGTGCGAGGCCGAGACGGTTGGTGTTGGACACGAACCGGGTGTCGATGGCCGGCGGTCCGTACGGCTCCGTCAGGCCGGGGTCGTCGTTGAACGACAGGGTGCCGATGGTCAGGCCGTGGTAGGCGCCGCGCCGGGCGATCGCCTTGGTGCGGCCCGGCTCGCCGCGCAGGGCGTGGTAACGACGGGCTATCTTCCAGGCGGTCTCGACGGCTTCGGCGCCACCGCTCGAGAAGAAGGTGTGCTCGATGTCGACGGGGGCGATCCAGGACAGTCGCTCGGCGAGTTCGATGGCCGACGGGTGCGCGGAGCCGGTCCACAGCGGGCTGTAACACAGCTCGCTCAGCTGCCGTTCGGCTGCCTCGGCGAACTCGGGCCCGTAGGAGTAGCCGAGCTGGCAGCAGTACAGCCCTGACAGGCCGTCGATGTAGCGCCTGCCTTCGGCGTCATCGACGTACGGGCCCTCCCCTCGCTGGACGACGAGAAGGTCTTCGCCCCGGTCGCCGAGCGATCCGTTGGCGGTCATGTTCAGCAGCAGGTGCCGCTGAGCGGTGGCCGCGGTCAGCTGAGTGGCGGCGGTGGTCATACGGCGTCGCCTCCGGGGTTGGCGACGCCGACGGTGTTCTCGACGGAGAGCAGGGATTGCTGTCGTCCGGAGCCGATCCAGCGGACGAGGGCGACGAGGCCGAGGGCGAGGATGGCGAAGGCGGTCAGGAGTGCGCTGACGGCGGTGACGCTGGGGTCGATTTCGAAGGTGAGGGAGTTGTAGACGCGTACGGGCAGGGTGACGGTGTCGACGGAGGAGAGGAACTGGGCGATGTAGAACTCGTCGAAGCTGGTGATGAAGGAGAAGATCGCGGCGGCGATCATGCCGGGTGCGGCGAGGGGGAAGGTGATCTTCCGGGCGATGGTGAGGCGGCCGGCGCCCATGCTGGCGGCGGCGTCTTCGAGGCGTTCGTCGATGCCGCGCAGGGTCGCGATCAGGATGAGGACGGCGATCGGTGCGGCGAGCACGGTGTGGCCGAGGGCGATGGCGATGGGGCTGCCCAGCATCGCGGCGGGTTCGAAGAGCAGGAACAGGCCGAGTGCGGTGACGATCTGGGGGATGAGCAGTGGTCCGAGGACCAGGGCGAAGACCGCGGAGCGCAGGGGGAGTTCGCTGCGGGTCAGGGCGGTCGCGGCGGTCACGCCGATGATGAGGGAGAAGACGGTGCTCAGGGCGGCGACGAGTGCGCTCAGGGAGAGTGCGGCGGGCCATTTGCTGCCGTCGGCGAACAGGGCCTTGTACCAGTTCAGTGTCCATGCCTCGGGTGGGAAGGCGGCGAAGGCGTTGTTGCTGAAGGAGGTGACGAGGATGACGACGATCGGCAGCGCCAAAAACAGCAGGATGATGGTGGCGACGGCGGTCAGGGCGATCCGTCCGGCGAGGGTCTTGCGCAGCTCCATCATGAGGCGCTCCTCTTCTTGCGGCTGGCGCCCAGGGAGGTCACGGCCTTGACCAGGAGCAGTCCGGCCAGGGTGAGGACCAGCAGGATGACGCCCTGGGCGGCGGCCCCGTTCCACTGGTTCTCTTTCGTGACCTGCTGGTTGATGAGGGTGGCGATCATCGTCTGGTTGGGTCCGCCCATCAGGGCGGGGGTGATGTAGTAGCCCAGGGAGAGGATGAAGCTGAGCAGTCCGGCGCTGGCCAGGCCGGGGGCGACCAGCGGCAGGTAGATGCGGCGGAAGATGGTCACGCGTTTCGCGCCCATGCTGGACGCGGCGGCGAGCAGGCGGCGGTCCACGCCGCGCATCACGCCGTACAGCAGCAGCACCGTATAGGGCAGCATCATGGAGGTGGTGCCGATGACCACACCGAGCTCGTTGTAGAGCAGCCGGAACGGTGCGCCCGGTGCCCACGCCAGGGACTCGTTCACCAGGCCCTTGTCGCCGAGCATGATGATCCAGCCGTAGGTGCGTACCAGGGCGCTGACGAAGTGCGGGACGACCACGACCAGCATGGCCAGCCCGGCCAGGAGGGGCTTGAGTCGGCAGATCGCCTGGGCCAGGACGAAGCCGAAGACCAGGCTCAACAGCGCTGTCTCGGCGGAGATCCGCAGCGTGGTGAACAGTACCGACAGGTTGACCCCGGTCAGTGCGTCGGCGTACCAGTGCAGGGTGAAGGAGCCGTCGGCGTTCTGCAGGCTGAGCAGCAGGGTGCTGAAGATCGGGTAGACGAACAGCACCAGCAGGTAGACGACGACCGGCAGCGCGTACAGGATCCCGACCCGCGTCCGGCGCGAGGCCAGGAGCTTGCGCGGACGGGCGGGTGCCCCCGCGGTGAGGGTGGCGGCCATGGCTCACCCTGCCTGTTCGCTGGGGAAGAGGTTGACGTCGCCGGCATCGGCGGTGATCCCGACCCGCTCGCCGGCGACGGGACCCCGGCCTGCCGGTACTTCCAGGCGCAGCAGCGGCGCCTGGCCGCCGTCGATGCGTACGCCGGCGCGGACCAGGGTGCCCACGTAGGTGGCCGTCTCGACGGTGCCGGAACAGAACCCGTCATCACTGGCGCAGGCCCGCAGCCGGCCCGGCTGAACAGCCACCTTGACCTGCGTACCAGGGGCCAGCTCGTGGCGGCGCGCCTTCAGCAGCCCGCCACTGCCATCGAGGCGGACCAGGGTGTGCTCGCCGTCCTGTTTCTCGATGCGGCCGTCAAGGAAGTTGGCCGCGCCGAGGAAGTCCGCCACGAACGGCGTCTTGGGCCGTTCGAACAGCTCCCTCGGGGTGTCGAACTGCTCGATCAGGCCGTTGCGCATCACCGCGATACGGTCCGACATGACCAGCGCTTCTTCCTGATCGTGCGTCACGTAGATGACGGTCAGGCCCAGTTCCTGCTGGATGGTCTTGATCTCGACCTGGAGCTGGTCACGCAGCTTCTTGTCCAGCGCGCCCAGCGGCTCGTCCATCAGGATGACCGGCGGGCGGTAGACCAGCGCCCGGCACAACGCCACCCGCTGCTGCTGACCACCCGACAGCTCACGCGGCTTACGCCCGCCGAACCCGGACAGGCCGGCGATCTCCAGCGTCTCCCCCACCCGGCGCCGGATCTCGTCCTTCGGCACCCCGCGCAGGGTGAGCGGGAAGGCGACGTTCTCGGCGACCGTCATGTGCGGGAACAGCAGGTACTGCTGGAACACGAAACCCAGGCCCCGCTTCTGCGGCGCCAGCCGCGTCACATCGCGGCCCCCGACGGTGATGGTGCCGGAGTCCGGCTCGCAGAACCCGGCGATCATCATCAACGTCGTGGTCTTGCCCGACCCGGAGGCGCCGAGGAAGGTGACGAACTCCCCGGCCGCGATCTCCATCGACGCCTCGTCGACCGCGACGACATCCCCGTACGTCTTGCGCAGAGCCACCACCGACAGCGACTTGCCGCTCCCGGCGGCCGGCGTGGCGCCGGACATCTTCACCGACGGTGCGGCGATACCGAATTCAGCCACGAGCCCACTCCAGCCAGCGCTTGGTGACGGCCGATTCGTTCTTCAGCCACCAGTCGATATCCGCGTCAAAGCCCTTGTCGTAGTACTTGGGCGCACCCGCCAGCGCGTCGCGCTCCTCCTCGGTGAGCTTCTCGTAAGCCAGCGGGGAGGCCGGGTTCGAGGGGAAGGCCTTCGCCAGAGCGGCCTGGCTCTCCGCACGCAGCGAGAAGTCCATCAGCTGGTAGGCGGCGTCCACATTGGCCGCGCCCTTGGCGATGGCATAGCCCTGGAACTGCCGGCGCATACCGTTGAGCTGCCTGGTGACCGGAACGCCCTGCTTCTGCAGATCGGCGATACGACCGTCCCACACGGTGGACATCGTCACCTCCTCGCGGCTGAGCAGAACGCCGGGGAGCGGGCCGCTGTCCCAGAACTTCTTGATGTCACCCCGCAGCCGGGTCAGCACCTTGAACGCGCGGTCCACATCCAGCGGATACAGCTTGTCCATCGGGACACCGTCGGCCAGCAGCGCGAACTCCAGCTCCGGCAGATCACCGTCCGGGTTGCACATCGAACGGCCGCCCTGGAACGCCCCGGTGTCCCAGAAGTCCGCCCATGACTCCGGCTTCTTACCGCCGAACGCATCCGTGCGGTATGCCATACAGGCGCCGTAGAAGCTGCTGCCGATGGCATGGTCGGTGATCTGGTTGTCGGGGAGCTTCGCGCTCTTCACGCTCTTGACCCGGTCGAGGTCCAGCGCCTCCAGCGCGTCCTGGGCCACGTACTTGTGGTGAGACGTCATCGAGTTGTTGATGAGGTCACACTGCGGCCGGCCCTGCTTGATCTGCGCCAGCAGCGGAGCGTCGTCCAGGTTCAGCACCTTCACCTGGATACCGGTCTCCTGCGTGAACGGCGTGTAGATCGCCTTCTGCAGAGCCGCACCATAGGAACCGCCGCTGTCACGGACGACCACCGTCTTCCCGCCCTTGCCACCGCTGCCGGCGCCGGACCGGCTGGTACCGGTACCGCAGGCGGAGAGGGCGGTCGCGGCGGCGACACCCGCAGTGACCCCGCCTATTCCTCGCAGGAACAGTCTGCGGTCTATTCGGGCATCTTTCATCGTGTGCCTCCTGGGTGGTGCTGGCCGTGAAGGGGAGCGGCTGGGGACGTGGAAAGGGGGGCGGCTGGAATGGGGGTCTAGGGGCGGGGGCCCGCCTCGTCGGATCCGGCACCCAGACCGGGGGCCCGGAGGGTGTCGGCCCGCGCGGCCGTGTCGGGGTCCCACGGGACGGCGAGGGCGGCGAGTTCGGTACCGGTGGCGACGGTGAGGCCATGCATGCCGTAGAAGATCCGGCCGTCTGCCGGGGCGTGGACGGTGTGCTCGGTGCCGTCGGTCGGGTCGATGATGCGGCCGAGGAGGTCGCCCTCGGCCACTTCGCCGATGACGTCGGCGTCGAAGGAGAACTCCGGGTACCACAGGCCGGTGGCCTCGGCGGTGACGCCGGCGGACCAGACCCACTCGCGGATCGGTGCCGGGGCGGAACCGTCCTGGTCGAGGACGCCCAGATGGCGCAGTGCCTTCAGCAGTCCGTCGACACGGCGGAGGGCGGTGGCCTCGTCCCGCTGACCGAGCTGGCCCACCTCGACGAGGACCGCCGAGATACCCCGGCGGGCGGCGGCCGCGTGGCTGTTGCCGCCCTCGGGCGTCAGCCCGAGGATGACGTCCTGGATGCCGAAGGAGCCTGCCAGTTCGGCCGTCGCCTTGTCCAGGTCCGGGTCACCGGTGAGGCGGTAGCCGACGAAGTCCCGCAGGACCTGGTCGATGCCGGCGCAGTGCAGGTCGATGTAGACGTCGGCGCCGTCGACGAGGTGGGTGAAGAGCCAGGCGGCCAGCCGTTCGGTGGGGCCGCCGGCCGGGTCGCCGGGGAAGACACGGTTGAGGTTCACGCCGTCGACCGGGGAGACGTTGAGCCGGCCCTGGTACACGGCGGGAGGGTTGGCGACCGGGCAGACGGTCACCTGCCCGCTCACCTCGCCGGGCTCCAGCAGGTCTGCCAGGCGCGCGGCGGCTTCGATGGGAGTGAACTCGCCGCCGTGCACACCGGCGGTGATGACGACCCGGGGTCCCGGGCGGGTTCCGTTGACCAGGGTCACCGGGATGTCCGCGGTGCGGGTGCCGAGATCGGCCTGGACGGTGCCGCGGGCCTTGGTGCCGGGCCGGGCCGCCAGAGAGCCGACGGAGAGGGTGGCGTCCTGCATGGTCATGCCTCCGTACGGCCGACGGTGGAGAGGAAGTCGATGGGCTGGGGCGAGGCGCCGTCCAGCGCGAGGTCCGCGGCGATGTCGCCGAAGGCGGGCGAGAGCTTGAAGCCGTGGCCGGAGAAGCCGGCGAGCAGGATCACGTTCTCGGCGCCGGGCAGCGGACCGACCAGCGGGCGGGAACTTTCGGTGTAGCCCTCCATGTAGGCGGAGAGACGGGTCGGGTCCGGGTGCAGGTCGGGCATGTAGCGGCCGATCAACTCGCTGAAGATTTCGAGCTCTTCCGGCTGCACAGTCCGCTCCAGCTGGTTCGGGTCGCCGACGACCCGGTGCAGCACGCGGTTCAGTCCGAGCTTGACCGAGATGCCGTCCGGGGAGGGCAGGCCGTACCAGTGGGTGGGCGCCGTGCGGATGAACGCCGGGCGCTCCTCGCCGAACCAGGCGTCGGGGGCGGTGGGCACGTACCAGGCGCTGACGACGCGGCGGACTTCCACCTCCCACGGCAGGTCGGGCAGCAGGTCGTTGACCCAGGGGCCGGGCGTGACGACGGCGGTGTCGAAGCGCTCGCTGCCGGAGTCGGTGCGGATCTCCACGCCGCCCGCGACGGGGACGATCTCGCGGACCGTGCTGTAGCGGTGGATCACGGCGCCCAGCTGCTCTGCGCGGCGGGCGGCGGTCTGGATGGTCAGCTCCGGGCGGATGAACCCGGCGCGGCGGTCGAGTACGGCCGCGTCGCCGTCCTCGAGGCGGTACTGCGGGAAGCGCTTGGCGAGTGCCTCGGCGTCGAGCACCTCGTGGTCGAGGTCGTGCTCGGCGATGGACTGAAGGACGGTGGCCATCTGCTGGTGGTCGGTCGGCCCCATGAGCAGGCACCCGGTCAGGCGGCGCAGCTCGCGGCCGGTCTCCTGCTGCAGCTGCTCCCAGAGGGCGTCGGCGTGCTTGAGGAGCGGGACGTACCGGGAGTCCTCGAAGTGCGCGCTGCGGAAGATGCGGGTCTCGCCGCCGGCGGCGCTGCGGTCGTGGCCGGGGGCGAACCGGTCGTAGCCGACGACCTCGGCGCCGCGGGCCGCCAGCCGCCAGGCGGCCTGGCTGCCCATCGTTCCGACCCCGACCACCGCGACGCGCTTCCTGGCAGCTGACACAGGGCTTTCCTTTCGTATCGCCGAGGCGCATGCTGGGCCTTCGACGTGAGAATGTTCGATTCGGGATGGTTTGAGCGGGAGCCAGGTCCTCCTTGTGAACCTGCGGCTCGCAACCGCCGCACCTCGCAGTCCGGCTCACTTCCGGGGGATCCCCCCAAGGCTGCCGTGCCACTATGTGGAATGCTGTGCTAGAATCTGGCACAGAGAATGACAGTGGCTTCAGCGAGGAGTCAAGAGGGTGTCCGGCGGAAATTTTGATAATCAACAGGGGGAAATCGGATGGAAATGAAGAGCGTCACCAGGTCGCTGCGGATCCTGGAGGCGGTCGCCCAGCATCAGCCCGTGACCGTAGGGGAGTTGACGAAGCTCTTCGGGCTGCCGAAGTCCACCGTGCAGCGCACCTTGGTCACGCTGGCGGAGGCCGGCTGGCTGCGCGCCAACCGCAAGGACACCACCCGCTGGGAGATCGGCGCCCGCGTCCTGGCCGTACGACCCGCCGCCCTCCAGGGCTCCAGCCTGTTCGCCGCCGCACGTGAACCCATGGTTCGCCTTCGGGACGCGGTGAACGAGACCATCCACCTGTCGGTGCCGGACGCCCTCCAGTGCATGGTCGTGGTGGACCGCGTCGACTGCGACCACCCGGTACGCACCTTCCACACGATCGGCGACACCTCACCCCTGCACGCCACCGCCGTCGGGCGTGCCGTCCTCGCCCACCTGCCGAGGCGGGACGTCGAAGACCTCATCGCGGCGGGACTGGAGCGGTTCAGCGACACGACCCCCGTCGAGCCCGAGGAGTTGCGCACCGAGCTGGACCGGGTCCGCACCGACGGCTACGCGATCAACCGCAACCAGTACCGGCCCGGCGTCTGCGCCGTCGCCGCACCTGTGCTCGACGAGGACGGCACCCCGCTGGCCGCCGTGGCCGTCTCCATGCCCGAGGCGCGGTACGACGGTGCACAGGCATCCAAGTGGGGCCGCCTCGTCGCCGACACAGCCGCGGAGATCTCTCAGCGCCGCCTGGGCGTCTGAACGGCAGACGACGACCCCCGAGCCGTCGACCGAGGGCCGGCTCGCACGCGTCAGCGCTCGAGCCGGCCCTCAGCCATGCCCGACCACCGCCCTCAAGCTTCGTGCCATATAGTGGAACGCTATGCTAGAGTACGGCACGACCATGGCCGTGAACCGGTGCTGGAGTCACGAGGTGAGAACCAGGAATCCACCGGTCCGAGGGGGCATCGAATGGAAATGAAGAGCGTCACCAGGTCGCTGCGGGTTCTGGAGGCGGTCGCCCGACATCAACCCGTGACCGTCGGGGAGCTGACAAAGATATTCGGGCTGCCGAAGTCCACCGTGCAGCGCACGCTGATCACGCTCAATGAGGCGGGCTGGCTACGGGCGAACCGCAAGGACACCACACGCTGGGAGATCGGCGCCCGCGTCCTGGCCGTACGACCCGCCGCCCTGCAGGGCTCCAGCCTGTTCGCCGCCGCGCGTGAACCCATGATCCGGCTCCGCGACGCGGTGAACGAGACCATCCACCTGTCCGTGCCGGACGCCCTCCAGGGCATGGTCGTCGTCGACCGCGTCGACTGCGACCACGCCGTACGGACCTTCCACGCCATCGGTGACACCTCGCCCCTGCACGCCACCGCCGCCGGAAACGCCGTCCTCGCCCATCTGAGGAAGTCCGAGATAGACGAGGTCACCGCGGGGACGCTGGAGGGTTACGGCGAAGAGACCATCACCGACCCGGAGCAACTGCGGGCGGAACTCCACCGCGTGAGAGAGCGTGGCTACGCCGTCAACCACAACCAGTACCTTCAGGGTGTCAGCGCCATCGCGGCACCGGTGCTGGACGGTGAGGGCGCAGCACTGGCCGCCGTGGCCGTCTCCCTGCCCGACTCGCGCTTCGAGGCCGGCCGGCTGCCCGAGATGGGTCGGCTGGTCGCCGAGACGGCGGCGGAGATCACCGCCCGGCACCTGGCCTGACGACGGTCCCGGCGCCGTATCACTTCACGATCACGTAGATCTTGCGCACGGTTTCCACGGTCTTCCAGACACCGACGAAGCCCGGCTTCATGACAAAGCCGTCGCCTGCCTGTAGACCACCGGCTCGCCACCTTCCGGCGTGAGTTCGACGATGCCGGCGAGGATGTGGCAGAACTCGAAGGTCTCGCCCTTGATCGAGCGCGTCTCGCCGGGTGTCGCTTCCCAGACTCCCGTATGGATCATCTCCCCGCGGGCGATGTCCTGGGGCCAGGTCATGAACGCGGGGTCGCCGGAGATCAGACGTTCGGTCGAGCTTTCTTGGAGTCGAGAAATTGATGGCCGTCCACCCGTGCCCGGCGGCGTGGAAAACCGGGCACGGGTGAGGCCCGCCACGATGCGTGCTGCGGCGCGGTCAGGGCATGACCGCCGTCATCGCACCGGCACCGCGAGGTACTGGTACTCCAGGAACTCGTCGATCCCCACCCGGCCACCCTCGCGACCGAGCCCGGACTGCTTGACGCCGCCGAAGGGTGCGGCCGGGTTGGACACGAGACCCGTGTTCAGCCCCACCATGCCCACCTCCAGCCGCTCACTCACCCGCAAGGCGCGGTCCAGTCCCTCGGTGAAGACGTAGCCGACGAGGCCCCAGGGGGTGTCGTTGGCCCGGCGGATCACCTCGTCCTCGTCGTCGAAGGTGAGGATCGCGGCGACGGGGCCGAAGATCTCCGTGTCCATCAGGCGACTGCCGGGATCGACGTCTGCCAGCACGGTCGGCGGGTAGAAGCAGCCGGGGCCCTCGGGCGTACGGCCGCCGACGAGCACCTGCGCCCCGCGCTCCACCGCGTCGGCGACCAGCTCCTCCACCTTGGCGCGTCCCCTCCTGTCGATCAGGGGGCCGACGTCGACGCCGTCCCGGGTGCCCGGACCGACGACCAGCGCGCCCATCCGCTCGGCCAGCCGCCGCCCGAACTCCTCCGCCACCGACCGGTGCACGAAGAAGCGGTTGGCGGCCGTGCAGGCCTCGCCCATGTTGCGCATCTTGGCGACCATCGCGCCGTCCACGGCCTTGTCCAGGTCGGCGTCCTCGAAGACGACGAACGGCGCGTTGCCGCCCAGCTCCATCGAGGTCCGTACGACCGCCTGCGCGCTCTGGGCGAGCAGCAGCTGTCCGACGGCCGTGGAGCCGGTGAAGGAGAGCTTGCGAATCCGCCCGCCGCGCAGGAGCGGTTCGCACACCTCCCCCGCACGGGAGGTGGTGACGACGTTCAGCACGCCGTCCGGCAGCCCGGCCTCCTTGAGGATCGCGGCGAGAGCCAGGCTGGACAGCGGGGTCTGCGGGGCGGGCTTGAGCACCATCGTGCAGCCGGCCGCGACGGCCGGGCCGATCTTGCGGGTGCCCATGGCCAGCGGGAAGTTCCACGGGGTGATCAGCAGGCAGGGACCGACGGGGCGGCGGGAGAGCAGCATGCGGTTGCGGCCGTCCGGCAGGGTGGCGAGACCACCGTCGATACGGACGGCCTCCTCGGAGAACCACCGGAAGAACTCCGCCGCGTACGCCACCTCTCCCCTGGCCTCGGCCAGCGGCTTGCCCATCTCGGCCGTCATCAGGTGGGCGAGCTCGTCGGTGCGCCCGACGATGATCTCGTAGGCGCGGCGCAGGATCTCACTGCGCACCCGGGGCGCCGTACGCGCCCACTCCTCCTGCGCCTGAACCGCCGCGTCCTCCGCGAGCTTCGCGTCCTTGGGGCCGGCGTCCGCGACGTGGCAGAGGATGTCGCCGGTCGCGGGGTCGTCGACGGGCATGGTGGCGCCGTCCGCGGCGTCCACCCAGGCACCGCCGATGAACAACTGCGTGGGTGTGTCGGTCATGAGTTCTCTCCTGGTTGTCCGGGCCGGTCGGCGGCGGGGTCGAGCAGTTCCGCGAGGTGCAGGGCGCGGATGCCCCGGTCTCCGGCGAGGTGGTCGATCTGGGTGGCGCAGCTGAAGCCGTCGGCCACCACGACTGCCCGTGTGCGCGGGTCGATGCCGTCGAGGCGTGGCTTCAAGGCCAGGTCGGCGACGGCCATCGAGGTGTCGTAGTGCTGTGCCTCGAAGCCGAAGTTCCCGGCGAGTCCGCAGCAGCCCTCGGCCTCGTCGACCTTGTGTACGCCGAGGCGACTGAGCAGGTCGCGAGGGTGGCGGCCCTTGAAGGTGGCGTACTCGTGGCAGTGGGTCTGCAGCACGACGTCGTCCGGCAGAGCGGGCGGGCGCCAGCCGGGGGCGGCGAGATCGTTCAGGGCCCCGGTGAGGGTGTGGACCCGGGCCGCGACGCGGCGGGCAGCGTCGGTGCCAAGGAGTTCGGGGACGTCGCGTTTGAGGGCGGCGGCGCAGCTGGGTTCGGCCACGACGATGGGCCGGTCGTCGCCGTTGTCCAGGCGGGCGACCGTGCGGGCCATGATGCGCCGCGCGTGGGACAGCTGTCCGGTGCTCACCCAGGTCAGGCCACAGCACAGATCGTCCTCCGCCGTGCAGGGGAGGCCGGCGTCGGCGAGTACGCGGCTCGCCGCCCCGGCCACCTCGGGGCGGAAGGCGCGGGTGAAGCTGTCCACGAAGAGCAGCGTCTTCGCCGGTTCGCCGGTCCTTTCCGTGCGCAGGGCCCGGCGCAGCGCATGCCGGGAGGCGAAGGCGGGCATCCGGCGTTTCGTGGTCACGCCGCCGAGGCGCGCGAGCAGCTTCCCGAGAGGGCCGCGCAGCAGCGTGTTCACCGGGCGGGCCACGTATCCGACGAGCCTGGACGTCAGGGGAAGCCAGCCCAGGGAGTAATGGGAGCGGGGTCTGACTCTGCCCTTGTAGTGCTGGTGCAGGAACTCCGCCTTGTACGTGGCCATGTCGACGCCGACCGGACAGTCGCTGGAGCAGGCCTTGCAGGACAGGCACAGGTCGAGGGCGTCACGCACCTCCGTGGAGCGCCAGCCGTCCTGGACGGTTCCGCCCCGCACCATCTCCTGGAGCAGGCGGGCCCGGCCTCGGGTCGAGTCGTTCTCCTCCCCCGTGGCCCGGTAGCTGGGACACATCACGCCGCCGGCGGCGCTGCGGCAGCGGCCGACGCCGACACAGCGGCGTACCGCTCCAGCGAAGCCGTCCTCGTCGTGCGGAAAGGAGAACAGGGTCTCGACGGGCAGCACGTCGGAGGGGGTGTGCAGCGCGAGGTCGGCGTCGAGGCGAGCCGGGGCCACGATGACGCCCGGGTTGAGCAGCCCCTCGGGGTCGAAGACTTCCTTGAAGGCGGCGAACGCCCGGATCATCCGGTGGCTGTACATGACCTCCAGCAGCTCGCCCCGGGCCCGCCCGTCACCGTGTTCGCCCGACAGGGTTCCGCCGTGCTCGACGACCAGGGCGGCGGCTTCGGAGAGGAACCGGCGGGTGGCGGTCCGCCCCGCATCCGTGGCGAGGTCGAAGTCGATGCGTACGTGGACACAGCCGGCGCCGAAGTGCCCGTACAGCACGCCGGTCAGCCCGTGGGCGGCCAGCAGCTTGCGGAAGTCGCGCAGGTAGGCGGCCAGGTTCTCGGGCGCGACGGCCGCGTCCTCCCAGCCGGGCCAGGACTCCCCGCCGTCCACGAGACGAGCCGCGAGCCCCGCCCCGTCCTCCCGTACCCGCCACAGTGAGCGCCGCTCGGCCGCGCTCTCCACGACTCGTCCGCCGGTCATCCGGCCCCGGGCCTTGAGCACGGCCAGCAGCTCGGCGGCGCGGGCGTCCACCGCGCCCTCGTCGTCCCCGTCGAGTTCGACGTACAGCCAGGCACGGCCCTCGGGCAGTCCGGTGACGGAGTCCGGCCCACGGCGGGCGCGCATGGTGGCGACGATCGCCTCGTCCATCCCCTCCACGGCGGTCGGATTCCACCGCAGGATCTCCGGCACGTCCTCGGCGGCGTCCACGACGTCGTCGTATCCGAGGGTGAGGAGGGTGGCGGCCTGTGCGGTCGCCACCAGGCGGACCGTCGCTGCGGTGACGACCGCACAGGAGCCTTCGGTGCCCACCAGCGCGCGAGCCATGTCGAAGCCGTGCTCAGGCAGCAGGTGGTGCAGCTGGTAGCCGGAGACCTGACGCGGAATGCGGCCCAGCTCGGTACGGATCGGCGCCAGATTCGCCTCGATCAGGCGGCGTACGTCCGCTTCGAGGCGGGCGACCCGCTCGACCGCGTCCGTGTCGTTCGGGTCGGCCGCGCGCAGGCCGGTGCGGTCGGCGACGGCCCGCAGGCCGTCGGCCGTCACGATCTCCAGCGCCTCGATGTGCCCGCTGGTGCGCCCGTCCCGCACGGAGCGGTTGCCGCAGGCGTCGTTGCCGATCATGCCGCCGAGGGTGCAGCGGCTGTGCGAGGACGGGTCGGGGCCGAAGGTGAGTCCGTGCGGTGCGGTCGCGCTGCGCAGCGCGTCCAGGATCACTCCGGCCTCGACGCGTGCGGAGCGCGCCGTGGGGTCGATGTGCAGGATCCGGTTCATGTAGCGGGAGAAGTCCAGGACGACGCCCGGCCCGACCGCGTTGCCCGCCATGCTGGTGCCGCCGCCGCGCGCGGTGACCGGAACGTGCGCCTCGCGGCAGGCCCGCAGCACCGCGACGACGTCGTCGGCGCTGCGGGGAAAGACCACGGCCCTCGGCGGGACCCGGTAGTTGGAGGCGTCGTAGGCGTAGAGGCCGGTGGAGCCAGGGCCGGTCTCCACCCGCAGGCCGGGCGCGGTCTCGGCGAGCCGCGCGACCAGCGCCTCCAGGGCCGTGGTGGCGTCCGTCATCGCCGCGCCGCTCCCGATGTGCCGACCTCGACGGCGGTCGCCCATGCCTGGAGGCCCTCGTCCACCGCCGTCTCGTCGATGACGAGCGCCGGGATCATGCGTACGACCTGGTTCCAGGCACCGCACAGCAGCAGGAGCAAGCCCTCGTCGACGGCGGCGCGCTGCACGCGGGCTGCGGTCTCGGGGTCGGGGCTGCCGTCCTCGGTGACGAACTCGGTGGCCAGCATGAGGCCGAGGCCGCGCACGTCGCCGATGCCCGGCGTCCGGTCGGCCACCGCCTCCAGGCCCTGGCGCAGCCGCTTGCCCATCGCCTCGGCGTTCTCGACGAGCTTCTCGTCGCGTACGACGTCCAGCGTCGCGCAGGCCGCGGCGCAGGCGACGGCGTTGGCGCCGTACGTGCCGCCCTGCGAGCCGGGCCACGCCTTGGTCATCAGCTCCTCGGACGCGGCGATGCCGGACAGCGGGAACCCGCTGGCCAGGCCCTTGGCGGTGACGAGGATGTCGGGCCTGACGCCGAAGTGGTCGTGCCCCCAGAAGCGGCCGGTGCGGCCGACGCCCGTCTGCACCTCGTCGAGGATCAGCAGGAAGCCGTGGCGGTCCGCCCGCTCCCGCAGGCCCTCCATGAAGGCACGGTTCGCGGGCACGTAGCCGCCCTCGCCGAGCACCGGCTCGACGATGATCGCGGCTGTGTCGGCGGGTGAGGAGATCGTCTGGAGCGTGTAGTCGAGCTCCTTCAGGGCGAAGCGGGTGGCGGTCTCCTCGTCCCAGCCGTACCGGTAGGCCGACGGGAAGGGGGTCACGACCACGCCGCTCATCAGCGGCGAGAAACCGGAGCGGAAACGGGTGCCGGAGGTGGTCATGGAAGCGGCTGCGACGGTACGGCCGTGGAAGCCGCCGTGACACACGATGACGTTCGGCCGACCGGTGGCCTGGCGGGCCAGCCGCAGCGCGGCCTCCACCGCCTCGCTGCCGGAGTTGGTGAAGAACAGGCTGTCCAGGCCGGTCGGCAGGACCTCGCCCAGCTTGTCGACCAGACGCCGCAGCGGCTGGTGCATGACGGTCGTGTACTGGCCGTGGATCAGCGTGCCCACCTGCTCCTGTGCCGCCGCGACGACCTTGGGGTGGCAGTGTCCGGTGCTGGTGACGCCGATGCCGGCGGTGAAGTCGAGGTAGCGGCGGCCGTCCTGGTCGAAGAGGTGGACGCCCTCGCCCCGGGCCGCCACCACGGGCGTGGCCTGGCGAAGGTGCGGCGACAGTGCGGTCATGTTCGTCTCCCGGCCTCGGTGTTCGGTCTGCTGCGGTTCTGCTGCGGCTGTACTGCGGCTGTACTGCGCCCTGACGAGCATCTCGGCGGACCAGGGCCGCGCCAACGCGCGATCTGTCCGACCGGGACGCGGTATCCGGACGTTGTGTCAGGCGCGCGCCGGGCCCTCACCCCGCCCCTCCGCGTCGTGGCTGCCGTCTCCGCGCTCTTGCGCAGGTCAGCGACGCTTGTCAGAGTGACGGGGCAGTTCCCCGAGCTCTGTGCCTTCATCGGAGCCGGCCCCCCATGGAGGCACCGTGAGCGAGAACCACCCCACGGCTCCAGGGCCGGGCACCGACGGCCCCGACGCCTGCGTGCCGGGCCGCGAGGTGAACACCGCCGGCCGCCCGCCCACCGTGGCCGACGTACTGGCCCTTCCCGTCCTGGCCGCCGGACAGCCGCAGGTGGTCACCGGCTTGTCCCGGCTCGACCGCCCCGTCCGCTGGGTCCACATCACCGAACTGACCGATCCCGCCTCGTTCCTGAAGGGCGGCGAACTCGTCCTGACCACCGGCATGCCGCTGCCCGAGGAGCCGGCCGGTGTACGCCGATACGTCGACGAACTCGCCGACGTCGGCGCGGCGGCCCTGGTCATCGAGCTGGTCCGCCGCTACCACCGCCCGCCCGACGCCCTGGTCCACGCCTGCGAGGTCCGCGGCCTGCCCCTCGTCACCCTGGCCAAGGACGTCAACTTCCTGGAAGTCACCCAGGTCGTCCACGCGTTCATCCTCGGCAACCAGGCCGAGGTGATGCGGCGGACCCAGCGCGTCCACGAGGCGTTCACCGCCCTCACCCTGCGCGGCGCCGGGCCCGAGGACGTCGTACGCGCCGCCGCCGAGATGAGCGGCCACACCGTCGTACTGGAGAACCTGATCCACCAGGCCCTCGTCTGCGAGCCTTCCGGTGGCACGGCCGAGGCGGCGCTCACCTCCTGGGAACAGCGCTCCCGAGCGACACCGTCCGCCGACCGCACCACCGTCTCCGGTCCCGAGGGCTGGCTCGTGGCGCCCGTCGAGTACCAGGGCGAACGCTGGGGCAGGGTGGCCATGCTCCCGCCCCCGCCCGGCCCGGCCGCTCACTCGGCCCTCGGCCCGTTCGGTCCGGAAGCCGTCACGGTCCTGG
Source organism: Streptomyces ferrugineus (assembly GCF_015160855.1). Lineage (NCBI taxonomy): Bacteria > Bacillati > Actinomycetota > Actinomycetes > Kitasatosporales > Streptomycetaceae > Streptomyces > Streptomyces ferrugineus. The sequence goes on from NZ_CP063373.1 coordinate 6,826,281, forward strand.
AGAGAACCGCGATGGCCCTCACCATCGCCCGTCTCACCCACCCCACGCCGTGGGAACGCGCAGCACACCGCGGCGTGCTGCGCGACCTCGTCGAACAGCGCCACCGCTCGCCCGCCGACGCCGAGGCCCGGATCGCCGCGCTGGGCCTGCCCACGGCGGACTCCCGCTTCATCGCCGTACTCGCAGACGTCCGATGCGAGGACGACACGACCAAGGCCGAGGAACTCCTCTCCGAGGAGCTGAAGAAGAAGGGAACGCAGGCCCTCGTCGGCCTCCTCGCACCGACCCGCCTCGGCATCCTCCTGTCCCTGCGCCCCGAGCAACCGTGGCGACCCGTCGTCGAGCACCTGAGCCGCACCGCACTCGACCTGGTTCCCGGGACAACGGTGAGCACGGGCAGCGAGGCGGCAGACCTCCCTGCCGTCGCCCGCTCCTTCCGTGAGGCGACCCGCGTCGCCGAAGCCACCGAGCCCGGCCAGCCGCTCCCGCCGGACCGCTCTTACCACGAACGATCCGACATCGGCCTGCGTCGCCTCCTCTTCGCCCTCCGCGACGACACCCGGATCCAGGACTACGCCGAACGCCGGCTCGGCCGACTCGCCGACCACGACGCCCGCCACGGCACGGACCTGCTGACCACCCTGCGCCACTACCTGGACGCGGCGGGCAACAAGACGGTGGCCGCCCGCTCCGGCGGTCTGTCCCGCGAGACCGTCTACCAACGTCTGCGCGCCATCGAGCGGATCCTCGACTGCGACCTCGAGTCCGGCGAACAGCGCACCGAACTGCACGTGGCACTCACGGCACTCGACGTCCTGCGGGTCCGCTGAGGTCCGTGCCGGTCGGTGCCCTTTCCTGCGTCTGACAGGCCATGTATCAGCGCATTCGGCGCAGTTGGACAGGGGATTCGTACGGGAGGGGTGAACGGGCCACGGACCTGCCGTCCTCGTCCGGTCTCGTCGCCGACCCTGCCGCCGGCACCGCGATCCTGGCGGCGTCGTCCATCGGCCACCCGTCGCCAAGGACGGAGGACCCGCGCCGGAAGGTCCAGCACAGGACCGCACTCGGCCCGACCGCGTTGCCCGCCATGCTCGTGCCACCGCCCCGGGGCCGTGACCGGCACACCACCCTCACGGCAGGCCTACAGCACCACCGACCATGTGGTCGGTGGTGCTGCGGAAAGGCCACGGCATCTGCTCAGCATCTCTGTTTCACGCCTACTTGATGAGGTCCTTGAACTTGTAGTAGGCGCCCGCGAAGGGCAGGAACCAGGGCGGGCCGAAGTGGCCCGGGATCCGTCGGAAGGGCAGGTCTCGCCAGGGGTTGGCGGACGGCGTCCCGTTCATGTACTCGGCCATCTGCTTGCCCATGTAGGTGGCCATCTGCACGCCGTGGCCGGAGTAGCCGAGCGAGTAGAACAGCCCGTTGTGCTCGCCGGCGTGCACCATGCGGTCCATGCTCATGTCGACCAGGCCGCCCCAGCAGTAGTCGACGCGCGTGTTCGTGAGCTGCGGGAAGGTCTCGGTCATCGCCTTGTGCAGGATGCGCCCGCTCTTCGCGTCCGACTGCTGGTCGGGCAGGGCGAACCGGGCGCGGCCACCGAACAGCAGCCGGTGGTCCGGAGTGATCCGGAAGTAGTTCAACAGGTTCAAGGTGTTCGACGACATCCGCCGGTTCGGCAGCAGCGCGTCGCAGACGTCCTTGCCGAGCGGCTCGGTCACGATGATGAAGCTGCCGACGGGCGCGAGCCTGACCTGATGCCAGCGCAGCGGCCTGCGGGTGTAGCCGCTGGTCGCGACGAGCACCTGGTCGGCCTCGACGGTCCCGCGCGCAGTGACCAGCTCGTGCCGCGTGCCGCCCAGCCGCTCGACCTTCTCGACCGGTGCCTTCTCGTGAAGGGTGACGCCGAGCCGCGCGGCCGCCTCGGCGAGGCCCTTGGTGAACTTGCCGACGTGCAGCCCAGCGCTCTTGGTGTCGGACAGCCCGCCGTGGAAGCGGTCGGAGCCGATCTCGGTGTGGAGCTCGCTCTTGGAGATCAGCCGGGTCTCGATTCCGAGGCGGCCGGACATGATCTCGTGGGTCCTGCGCAGACCGTCGACGTGAGCCGGCTTGGAGGCCAGGACCAGCTTGCCCGTGCGGGCGAAGTCGCAGTCGATCCCCTCTTCGGCGACGAGCTTCTCGATGGTGTCGACCGCGTCGTGGTAGGTCATCAGGTACGCCTTCGCGGTATCGAACCCGTAGCGGGCAACCGCCTGCCGGAACCCGATCGACAAGCCCGTGGTGGCCATGCCTCCGTTGCGGCCCGATGCCCCGAATCCGATCGTGTCCTTCTCGAAGACGTGCACGCTGGCGCCCTTGCGCGCCAGATGCAGTGCCGCCGAGAGGCCGGTCAGGCCGGCACCGATGATCGCCACGTCGACGCGCCCACCGATCTCGGTCCGGGATCGGTCCGGACCCTGGGGAGCGGTGTCGAGCCAGTAAGGGGTGAACTTCATGTCGCTGCTCTCTCCTGCCAGTGCCGTCCGTTGTGAACGCGCGGCGCGTGGGTCAGGCCTGAAGTTCGGGCCTGTTGACAGTTGTCGACAATAAACTTATCGTCGACAATCGACAAGCGACAGTGCCTGGCTCCTTCGATCGGCAACTGGAGAGACCCATGGAGTTCGAGAGCAAGCCGAAGTTCGTCACGTTCGACATGAACGGGACGCTGATCAAGTTCAGCATCAACGACGCGATGCGTGAGGTCCTGGGCGACCGGCTGCCGGCCGAGGTCGCCGACGAGTACCTGCGGATCTGCAAGGCGTACCGGATCGACGAGTGCACGGGCGCGTACCAGCCGTTCCACCAGGTCGTCGCGCGTTCCATGGAACGCGCCTCGCGCTGGGTCGGTATCGAGTACCGCGAGGACGAGGCGCGAGCGGTGTACGAGATCATCCCGACCTGGGGCCCGCACCCCGGTGTCACCGAGGCGCTGAACCGCCTGGCCGAGGAAGTCCCGCTGGTCATCATCACGAACAGCGACACCGCGCATGCCGTGCGCCTCGCGGAGAACCTAAAGGCCCCGTTCGAGGTCGTCATCAGCGCCGAGGAGATGGGCGTCTACAAGCCGCGGCTCCGTGCGTTCGAGTACACGTTCGACAAGCTCGGCGTGACACCCGACGAGATCGTGCACGTCTCCGCGAGTCCGATGTATGACCTGCGCTCCGCGGCCACCCTGGGCATCAAGAACAAGGTGTACGTCGACCGCGGCTTCGAGCAGGACGAACACTGGCTCGACTACCAGCGAATCACCGACATCGCCGACCTCCCGGTCCTCTTCGGCCTGCCCCGCCCCTGACGCCCACGTGCGGTGGCGGGTCACGGGAGGCGGTCTCCGGATCGCTGAGATGCAGAGAGTGCGCAGGCGCGGGTGCTGCGCCGCACATCCGGGGCACCCTGAGCCACGGACCGCCGCGCTCACCCACCACAAGGCGTTCAAGGCGCGAGTCGCCGAGTGGGTTCTACCGGATCCGCTTCCACCGCGGCCCGGTCAACCACGTCGGCCCTGCTGGACACGTTCCAGCAGGGCCGCCTTGTTCCGGTACCGCCCCAACCACGGCGCCTGCATGGCCTGCTGCACCCTGCTGCCGGTCCACATGCACGTCCGAGACGCCGACCTGGGGCGCAGATGACCAGCTTGAGGCGTCGACGCAGATCAGCGGAGGTATAGTCGACAAACGACCAAGTGGTCGACAACGGGCAAGGGAGGGCGACGGGGTGGACCACAAGTTCGAGTGGCAGGAGCAGCGGATGACGACGCCGGACGGCGTCTACCGCACACTGCGTGCTGCCATCCTCGACGGGACCGTACCTCCTGGTGGCCAGCTGCGTGAGGCACACATCGCCGCGGATCTCGGTATCAGCCGGTCCCCGCTGCGCGAGGCGCTGACCAAGCTGGAGGAGGAGGGGCTCGTCGTAAAGTTCCCCTACCGTGGGGCGTTCGTCGTAGAGGTGAGCGCTCGCGAGGTCGCCGAGATCGACTCAGTGCGGCTACGTGTCGAGCCGTACGCCGCCGAGCTCTCGGCCGAAGCGCTGCGCGGTCCTGAGCGGCCGCGGTTGCTGCAAACCGTCGAGGATCTCCGCCGGGCGATGGAGAAGGACGACATTCCGGCCAGCATCGACGCGCACCTTCGATTCCACGGGCTCTTCTACGAGCTTTCGGAGCACGGCGTCCTGCAGAGTCTCTGGAAGGGCTGGGAGACCAAGCTGCGCCTCCACCTCAGCGCCGATCACCGCACTTACAGCGACGACCCGCATCAATTGGTCGTCGAGCACGAGAGGTTGGCCGCGGTTGCCCTGGAAGGCGACGCCGACGCGTTCCGCCAGGAACTGGCTGCCCATTTCCCCAAGGGGCTGCGAGCCCAGCCGGGAGATCAAGGGTAAGGCGCGCCCCCGCACTCATGAAGCCATGCCGCCTGCCTGAAGTACCCAAGCCGGCTCGCCACCGTGAAGTCGGGATCAACCCAGCAGTGTCCCTGGCATCGACCCCTGGGCGAAGCACCGGTATGCGGTCGGCCGGACCGCCGGCCCGAACACCGGAGGCAGCTGTCGCCGGGTGCCCCATTGGCGGCGGCTCTGCAGGTCGGGGCAAGCGGTCAGGTTCTTCGCTGACTCGTCGGCCCTCGACTCTCCTGGCAGACGGATCAGAGCTGCTCGGCGCACCGCCACCATCGCTCGCTCGAACGGTACGCGCCGACGGGCGGTGAGGTTCTGGCGCCGCAGCCGGAACCCGGCGGTGGACGTCGTCGACCGCTCGAGATCCCGCCGCCGTCAGCGATCGCGATGCGGACAGGTGTGCTGCACATACCGTCCACGCCGAACCGCATGAGACCGGTGAGCCGGGGCACGGCGTCGACCGTCGCTGCGTATTGACAGTTCTCGACAGGCGCCCATATGGTCGACAAACGACATGGTCGACAAACGACAATCCGGTGGCGATTTTAAGCCACCATGCGGCGCTTCTCCGCCACTGCTACTCGAGAGGAGAACCGAGTACAGATGATCGAGATTCATGCGAAGCGGGTTCTCGTGGCCAGCTGCGAGGGTGCACGCCCCGCGCCGTCCACGGCGGTGGCTCAGTGAGCGGGCCCATGACTTCGGCAGTGAACACCGGCTCGGCTTCCGATCGGCTCAAGGCCTTGGGTCTGGACCTGCCCGTCCTCGCCAGTAACCCGTACTACGTGGACCACCGGACGGTGGGCTCCAGCATCCACATTTCGGGCCAACTGCCTTACCGGGACGGTGAGCTGCTGGGTCAGGGCATTGTCGGCCGGGAGGTCGAGCTGGAGACGGCGCGGGAGCTCGCGCGCCATGCCGCGCTCAACGCACTCGCCGCCGCTGTGCAGGCGGTGGGAGATCTGGACCGGGTCCGGATCGTGCAGATGCTGGTCTTCGTGGCCAGTACGCCGGACTTCGGTCTGCAGTCGCGGGTCGCCAACGCGGCCAGTGAACTGCTCATCGAGGTGCTGGGCGAGAACGGACGGCACGCTCGCACGGCGATCGGTGTCGCCGGGCTGCCGCTCAACAGTCCGGTCGAGATCCAGATGGTCTGCACCGCGGTGTAGTGCGGCCGCGACGGCGGTGTACGCGAGCGCGCGATGTCGCGGGCCGTGCACGTTCGGCATCTGGGGAAGTCAGCCCCGCGCCCCTCGATCATTCCCAGGCAGAACCACAAGGAGGGCAGTGTGAACCGGCTCCAACGAGCACTCGACGCTCTGGTCGAGCGGGTCGACACCCCCGCGCCGATCGTGCTGGTCGACGTCATGCAAGGCAACATCGACCGCATGCAGGGCTTCGCCGCCCAGCACAACCTCGACGTCAGGCCGCACGTCAAGACGCACAAGTGCGTGGAGATCGGACGACGCCAGATCGAGGCCGGCGCGGTCGGAATCACCGCGGGGAACGTCGGTGAGGCCGAGGTCTTCGCCGCGGCCGGATTCGACGACATCTTCCTCGCCTACCCGATCTGGCCCGCGGGAACGAAAGGGGCCCGGATCCGCCGACTCGCCGAGTCCGCCCGGCTGCGGGTCGGCGTCGACAACGCCGCGGCGATCGAGGCCCTCGCCGACGCGATGGGAGACGAACCGGACCGGCTGCAGGTCGTGATCGAGGTCGACTGCGGCGCCCGTCGTTCCGGGGCGCCGCCCGAGGCCGCGGGCGACCTCGCGCTCGCCGCCCGCAAACGCGGTCTGGTGCCGGTGGGCGTCTTCACCTATCCCGGTCACGGCAGCGCCGGTCGCGACGCTCGCCGGCGCGCCGCGCAGGACCAGGAGGCCGCGCTCACCACCGCGGTACGCAGCCTGGAGGGCGTCGGGATCACGGCAGAGGTGGTCAGTGCGGGCTCCACGCCCACCGTCGAGTTCACCACCAGCAGCGCCGTGATCACCGAGATCCGTCCCGGCGAGTACGTCTTCGGCGATCTGAACAACGTCCGGCTGGGCGCCTGTACGGACGACCAGATCGCACTGTTCGTCGCCGGCACCGTGGTCAGCGACTGGGTCCCCGACCAGGTCATTCTCGATGTGGGCAGCAAAGCCCTCAGCCGCGAAGGCAGCCCCGAGCTCGGCTACGGCGGCATCGCCGGCACGAAGGCGGTCCTGGCCAAGCTCAACGAGTACCACGGATTCCTCCCGCTGCCGGTCGGCGACTTCCGCCCCAGCGTCGGCGGCGTGGTGCCGGTGGTGCCGAACCACGTATGCCCGGTCGTCCTCAATTTCGAGGAGCTGATCGTCACCGACAGCACGGGCACGTCGCTGCGGCGATGGCCGGTCGACGCCCGCGGATTCCTCAACTGACCGGCCGCGGGGACGAGATGTCCGTAGCAGAGCCCGCAACCCGACCGACCTCCCCCGCAAAGGAATGCCTGACATGAGACTCAAGAACCTCGCGGCCCTGGTGACCGGCGCCAGCAGTGGCATCGGTCAGGCGGTGAGTGCCCACTTCCGCCGCGAGGGCGCGCGGCTGCTGCTCACCGGCCGCAAGGAGCGACTCGACACCGCCCGGCCCGACGACCTGTACGTCCCCGGGGACCTCAATGACGAGGCGTTCGTCGAGCACCTGGCCAAGCAGGCCGCCGAGTCCCTCGGCACCGTCGACGTCGTCGTCCTCAACCACGGCCTGCAGGCCAGCAGTCCGCTCACCGAGATGCCGTACGACGACGCGAAGAACGTGCTCGACAGCAACCTGCTCAGCGCGTTCCTGGTGATGAAGCACTTCGCGCCGCTGATGCCCGAGACAGGAGGCTCGTTCGTCTGCGTCAGTTCACGGCTCGGCATGGTCGGCAAGCCCGGTGAAGTCCTGTACTCCGCCGCCAAGGGAGGCCTCATCATGCTCGCCAAGGGAGCGGCGATCGAATGGGCGCCGCGCAACATCCGCGTCAACGTCGTCGCTCCAGGTCTGACCGCCACCCCGACCATCGAAGCATCGTTCCGGCGCAGCTCCGACCCCGAGGCCTACCGCCGCGAGCGCGAGACCCAGATCCCGCTCCAGCGCCTCGCCACTCCCGAAGAGGTCGCCGACGCGGTCCTCTTCTTCGCATCAGCGGAGTCGTCGTACGTGACCGGATCGGTCCTCCCCGTCGACGGCGGGTACACCGCTTTCTGAACACCCTGCTGGGCATCGCCCCCAGCATGGGGCTGCGCCACCCACAGTGCGCCCCTGCCGAGGACCGCATCCGCGCTACCCCGGCCACACCGACGCCACCGCGACACATCGCGCTGAGGACCACCGCCACCCTGCTGGTCACCGCCCTGCACCATCCCACCCCCACCCGCGAGGTAATTCCCCGCACAGCTTCTCCCGTACGTCCTTGGACAGGGAGTATTGCCATGAGTGATTCCATGATCGGCCGGAGAGCGCTCCTGCGTGGAGCGGGCGGCCTGGCCGCCTTTGCCGCTCTTCCCTCTCTCGCCGCCTGTGGCACCGGTACCAGCCGGTCCGGCGCCGGCAGCGGTGGCAAGGGCGGGAAGACGGTGGTCGTCCGTGACAGCGGCGGTTCCTATGGTGCGGCTCTGCAGAAGGCGATCTACACGCCGTTCACGCAGGAGACCGGTATCCAGGTGAAGGTGCTGAACCTGGACGACGCTCCGCTGCTGGCGCAGATCAAGCAGGGCCGGCCGCAGTGTGACCTCATCAACAACTCGATGACGTCTCACCACAAGTACGTGGCCCAGGACGCGCTGGAGGCGCTGGACCTCGACCGGGTCAAGAGCGTGAAGAGCGCGAAGCTCCCCGACAACCAGATCACCGACCATGCCATCGGCAGCAGCTTCTACGGCGCCTGTATGGCATACCGCACGGATGCGTTCGGCGGTAAGAAGCCGGAGTCATGGGCGGACTTCTGGGACACCGGGGCGTTCCAGGGCGGCCGTTCGATGTGCAACCCGGACGGTGATCTGCCGGAGCTGGAGTTCGCGCTGCTGGCCGACGGTGTCCCGATGGACAAGCTGTATCCGCTGGATGTGGACCGCGCGTTCAAGGTGCTGACCCGGCTGCGGGGTGACATCAAGAAGTTCTGGGACAGCGGCCCGCTCCCCGGCGTTCTGCTCAGCCGCGAGGAGGTGACGATGTCCACCGTGTGGGACGGTCGTATCGCCGATCTGCAGAAGCAGGGCGTTCCGGTCACCAGGCAGCTCAACGGTATGCGCCGGCAGTTCCAGGGCTATGCCATCGCCAAGGGCGCGGCCAATGTGGACGCCGCCTACCAGCTGATGGACTTCTCGCTGCGTGCGGAGAGCCAGGCCGCTCTGGCGAAGGCCTTCCCCTCGAACCCGGCCTCCCCGCTGGCTTACGAGAAGCTCACCGAGGAGGAGCGCGACGCGCTGGCGGGTGCGCCCAAGTACTACGACAAGGGCTTTGACGCGGATATCGACTGGTGGCTGAAGAACGAATCGGCCGTCACCAAGCGCTGGCTGGAGTGGGCTCGTGGCTGAATTCGGTATCGCCGCACCGTCGGTGAAGATGTCCGGCGCCACGCCGGCCGCCGGGAGCGGCAAGTCGCTGTCGGTGGTGGCTCTGCGCAAGACGTACGGGGATGTCGTCGCGGTCGACGAGGCGTCGATGGAGATCGCGGCCGGGGAGTTCGTCACCTTCCTCGGCGCCTCCGGGTCGGGCAAGACCACGACGTTGATGATGATCGCCGGGTTCTGCGAGCCGGACTCCGGCACCATCACCGTCGGGGGCCGCGATGTGACGCGGCTGGCGCCGCAGAAGCGGGGCCTGGGTTTCGTGTTCCAGCAGTACCTGCTGTTCCCGCACATGACGGTCGCCGAGAACGTCGCCTTCCCGCTCACCCTGCGCGGGGTGCCGAAGGACGAGATCCGGCGCCGGGTGGGGGAGACGCTGGAGATCGCCGGCCTGTCCGGGTTCGGCGGGCGTAAGCCGCGTGAGCTGTCGGGTGGTCAGCAGCAGCGGGTGGCGTTGTGCCGGGCGCTGGTCTACCGCCCGCCGGTCATCCTGATGGACGAACCGCTGGGCGCGCTGGACAAGAAGCTGCGTGACCAGCTCCAGGTCGAGATCAAGACCATCCAGCAGGAACTGGGCCTGACCGTCATCTACGTGACGCACGATCAGGAAGAAGCGCTGGTGATGTCGGACCGGATCGCGGTGATGCGCAACGGCCTGATCGAGCAGTTCGACACCCCGAGGGAGCTGTTCGAACGGCCCAAGACCCCGTTCGTCGCGGACTTCCTCGGCGCGGCCAACTTCCTTGACGGCCGCATCGAGAAACAGGACGGCGAGCACACCCTGGTCCGCCTCGATGCCAGTGGCGGTCTGATCAAGGCGCGGCGTCACGATCTGGCTTCCAACACCCCGGTCAAGGTTGCCGTGCAGCCGGGCCGGCTGCGGGCCTGCGCCAGTGATGACGGGTTCTGTTCCGGCACCGTCGAGAGCGCCACCTACGTGGGCACGCTGGTCCGCGCCGGCGTACGCATCGACGGCGGCCAGGCGCCGCTGCTGCGACTGGAGGTCCCGGCCGGCCGGGGCCCGGTAGCCGGCGAGCGGGTCGGGATCACCGCCGATGCCGAGGACGTCAACCTCTTCCCCAGCGAACAGGCAGGGTGAGCCATGGCCGCCACCCTCACCGCGGGGGCTCCTGCCCGTCCGCGCAAGCTCCTCGCCTCACGCAGGACCCGGGTCGGGATCCTGTACGCGCTGCCGGTCGTCGTCTACCTGCTGGTGCTGTTCGTCTACCCGATCTTCAGCACCCTGTTCCTCAGCCTGAGGAACGCCGACGGGTCGCTGACGCTGCACTGGTACGCCGACGCCCTGACCGGCGTCAACCTCTCCGTTCTGATCACCACGCTGCGGATCTCCGCCGAGACGGCGCTGTTGAGCCTCGTCTTCGGGTTCCTCCTGGCCAACGCCATCTCCCGGCTCAAGCCCCTCCTGGCCGGACTGGCCATGCTGGTCGTCGTCGTTCCGCACTTCGTCAGCGCCCTGGTGCGCACCTACGGCTGGATCATCATGCTCGGCGACAAGGGCCTGGTGAACGAGTCGATACCGGGCGGGCCGTACCAACTGCTCTACAACGAGCTCGGCGTGGTCATCGGCACCACCTCCATGATGCTGCCCTATACGGTGCTGCTGCTGTACGGCGTGATGCGCGGCGTGGACCGCCGCCTGCTCGCCGCCGCGTCCAGCATGGGCGCGGGCCGCGTGACCATCTTCCGCCGCATCTACCTGCCGCTGGTCGCCCCCGGCCTGGCCAGCGCCGGACTGCTCAGCTTCATCCTCTCCCTGGGCTACTACATCACCCCCGCCCTGATGGGCGGACCCAACCAGACGATGATCGCCACCCTCATCAACCAGCAGGTCACGAAAGAGAACCAGTGGAACGGGGCCGCCGCCCAGGGCGTCATCCTGCTGGTCCTCACCCTGGCCGGACTGCTCCTGGTCAAGGCCGTCACCTCCCTGGGCGCCAGCCGCAAGAAGAGGAGCGCCACATGATGGAACTGCGCAAGACCCTCACCGGACGCATCGCCCTCACCGCCGTCGCCACCATCATCCTGCTGTTTTTGGCGCTGCCGATCGTCGTCATCCTCGTCACCTCCTTCAGCAACAACGCCTTCGCCGCCTTCCCACCCGAGGCATGGACACTGAACTGGTACAAGGCCCTGTTCGCCGACGGCAGCAAATGGCCCGCCGCACTCTCCCTGAGCGCACTCGTCGCCGCCCTGAGCACCGTCTTCTCCCTCATCATCGGCGTGACCGCCGCGACCGCCCTGACCCGCAGCGAACTCCCCCTGCGCTCCGCGGTCTTCGCCCTGGTCCTCGGACCACTGCTCATCCCCCAGATCGTCACCGCACTCGGCCTGTTCCTGCTCTTCGAACCCGCCGCGATGCTGGGCAGCCCCATCGCCATCGCCCTCGGCCACACCGTGCTCGCCGCACCGATCGCCGTCCTCATCCTGATCGCGACCCTGCGCGGCATCGACGAACGCCTCGAAGACGCCGCCGCCAGCATGGGCGCCGGCCGCCTCACCATCGCCCGGAAGATCACCTTCCCCCTCGCCGCACCCGGCATGATCGCCGCCGCGATCTTCTCCTTCATCACCAGCTTCGACGAGTTCTACATCGCCCAGTTCCTCTCCTCCGTCGACACCGTCACCCTGCCCGTACGCGTCTACAACTCCCTCACCTTCGAAATCGACCCCAGCGTCACCGCCGTCAGCGCACTCCTGACCGCCTTCGCCATCCTCGCCCTCGGCCTCGTCGCCCTCGTCCGCTGGATCGGCTCCGGACGACAGCAATCCCTGCTCTCCGTCGAGAACACCGTCGGCGTCGCCAACCCCGGAGGCGACGCCGTATGACGACCACCCACCGATCGTGCTCTCTCAACACACCATCCTGCGATCAGCGAAAGAGCCACGCGCATGACTGACACGCTCACGGCTCCCTCAGGGGAGTCGGCAGTCCTCGAATCCGTCCCCCGTGGCTTCCTCGCCCACGACTGGCAGCCCGCCACCGGCGGTCGCACCTTCGAGGTGCGCAACCCCGCCACCGAAGAAATCATCGCCACCGTCGCCGACTGCGGCGCACAGGACGCCTTGAGTGCACTGGACGCGGCGGCCGCGGCCGCCGACCGGTGGGCCTTCACCAGCCCGCGGGACCGCGCGCGAGTCCTGCACCGGCTCACCGACGCCCTGATCGAACACCGTGAGCGTCTGGCCCGGATCATCACCCTGGAGATCGGCAAGACGATCACCGAAGCCCGGGGGGAGGTCGACTACGCCGCGGCCTATTTCCGCTGGTACGCCGAGGAGGCGGTCCGCCCTCACGCGCGCAGCACTCCCTCCCCGGACGGCAGGAGTCACATCGTCACCGTCGCCGAACCGGTCGGGCCCTGTCTGCTGATCACTCCTTGGAACGTTCCGCTGGCCATGGCTGCCCGCAAGGCCGCCGCTGCCCTGGCCGCAGGCTGCACCGCCGTGCTCAAGCCGGCCGCGCTCACCCCGCTGTCCTCCCTGGTACTGGGCGAGCTGGCGCGTGAGGCCGGCGCGCCCGCGGGTGTCCTGACCGTGATCACCAGCTGCGACGCGGCGGCGGTCACCACGGCTCTGCTGGCCGACCCCCGGCTGCGCAAGCTTTCCTTCACCGGGTCCACCCCGGTCGGCCGACTGCTGCTGCAGCAGAGCGGTGCCCGGGTACTGCGCACCTCGATGGAGCTGGGCGGCAACGCGCCGTTCCTGGTCTTCGACGACGCCGACCTCGACCTCGCCGTCCGCGAAGCGATGATCGCGAAGATGCGGCTGGGCGGCCAGTCCTGCGTCGGCGCCAACCGATTCCTGGTCCAGGAGCCGATCGCCGACGCGTTCGCCGCCGCCCTGGCCGAACGGATGGCCGCCATTCGGGTGGGTCCCCCGGACCTGGAGGACACCGACCTCGGCCCGCTGGCCGACCACCGTGCGGTGAACAAGGTCCGCCACCTCGTCGAGGACGCCGTGGCCCGCGGTGCCGTTGTCATCGCCGAGGCGGACATCCCCGACGGGCCGGGCCACTACGCCGCCCCGACTGTGCTGGACCACGTCCCCGCCGACGCCGCGATCATGCACGAGGAAGTCTTCGGCCCCGTCGCCGCCATCCACCGGTTCTCCACGGAGGCCGAGGCCATAGCGGTGGCCAACGACACCGAGCACGGCCTCGCGTCGTACCTGATGACGTCACACCTCGACCGCGCCCGCCGGGTCGCCGCCCGTCTGCAGGCCGGAATGGTCGGCATCAACCGCGGCTTGGTCTCCGAGGTCGCGGCACCCTTCGGCGGGATCAAGCAGTCCGGCTTGGGCCGCGAAGGCGGACCCGAGGGCCTCCACGAGTACCAGCAGCTCAAGTACTTGTCCCTGCCCGGCTTTCACACCTGAGCGAGCCGGACGGAAGCGTCCTGCGTTTCGGCAGCATCCGCCGGCCGCAAGAACGGACCTGCTCGCATCCTGCCGATGCTCTGCGTCGGCCAGACCGGGGCCCCACCTCTCCGTGACCTTCGAACACACCGCAAGGCAGGGGGCGTCGAGCGGCCGCACGCCATCCACACGGCACAGCCCGGATGATCGTCGACTCCGGATCAGGCGGCGCCCAGCACTGCGGCTACGACCGCATGACGACCAGTTGCCCGACATGACGGGCCCGCCGGCTCCGCTCGGCTGCCGACCGCACGCGACCCGGCCACACAGGACAGAGAACACGACAGGACGTACGCCATGAAGCAGATCCCCTACTGGCTGGACACAGCCCCCGCCCTGCCCGACCGTTCCGGAAAGGACCTGCCCGACGAGGCGGACGTGGTGGTGATCGGCGGCGGCCTCACCGGACTGTCCACCGCCTACCACTCCGCCCGAAAGGGCGCCCGGGTCGTCCTCGTCGAGAAGGACAAGGTCGGCTCGGGCGCCTCCGGGCGCAACGGCAGCATGTGCACCCAGGGCATCACCATCAGCCCTGCCGAGGCGCGCAAGCGCTACGGCCAGGAGCGCGCACTGGAGCTGTACGACGCCTTCCGCGACGCGGTCGACGTCGTCGAGGACCTCACGCGGACGGAACAGATCGACTGCGACTTCCACCGCGCCGGACGCCTCGCCGTCGCCGCCAAGTCTCGGCACTTCGCGGCAATGCGGGCCAAACAGCGTGACCTGGCCGAGAACTTCGGCCACGAGACACAGCTCCTCACGCGCGGCGAACTGAAGTCGGAGCTCAGCTCGGACCACTACCACGGCGCCCTGCTCGACCCGGACAGCGCCGCCCTCCACGTCGGCAAGTACGTCCACGGCCTGGCGGACGCCGCCGAGCGAGCCGGCGCCGAGATCCACGAACGCAACGCCGCCACCGGCCTCACCCGCCTCCCCGGCGGCGGCTTCCTGGTGGAGACCCTGCACGGCACCATCCGCGCCAAGCAGGTCATGGCGGCCACCGACGCCTACACCGACAAGTCACTCCCCTGGTTCCGCAAGCGGCTGATCAACGTCGGCAGCTTCATCATCGTCACCGAACCGCTCGGCGAGGCGCGTGCCAAGGAGCTGATCCCGAACGCCCGCCTGGTGGTCGACTCGAAGAACATCGGCCACTACGTCCGCCTCACCCCCGACCACCGTCTCGCCTTCGGCGGCCGGGCAGCCTTCACCCCCTCCAACCCGGCCTCGGACGCCAAGAGCGGAGAGATCCTGAAACGGGACATGCTCGCGAGCTTCCCGCAGCTGGCGGGGGTGCGCATCGACTACCTGTGGGGCGGCCGGGTCGGCTTCTCCTGGGACCGCATCCCGCACGCGGGCGAGGTCAACGGCCTGTACTACTCCATGGGTTACTGCGGCCATGGTGTCCAGATGGCCACCTACATGGGCCGCGCGGTCGCCGAGATGATGGACGGCAAGCCGGAGGCCAACCCCCTGCGCGGCCTCGGCTTCCCCAAGGTCCCCGTCCCCTTCTACAACGGCACCGCCTGGTTCCTGCCGTTCGGCGGCGCCTACTACCAGGCCAAGGACAAGCTGCGCTGAGCCGATGCCGACGACGGCGACACTGCGGGGCCGGTACGCGGTCACCGACCATGCCGAGGCCGTCGGTCGGGCGTTCGCGCAGGCGCACTGGTCCGCCGAGGCGGCGGCCCGGCATCTGGCCGGTTTCCAGGTGCGCGGCATCGCTGCGATCCGGGCGGTGGTGCGGCGGATATGCCTCTGCCGGAGGCGCACGGCGTCAGGGCTTTCGGGCGACACCTCCCAGGGCGATCACCTCTCCAGGAGAACGGCCGGGTTCGGGGCGCCACTCGTTGAGGGGTACGACTCCGGGTTCCAGCAGTTCCAGGCCGTCGAAGAAGCCGGCGAGCTGCTCGGGGCTGCGCAGGTGGTAGGGGGCCGCCCCGCTCTCGTTGTAGAGGCGGGTGGCCTCGGCGTTGGCCTGGTTGGTGTCGACGCTGTCGTTGAACGCGAAGTAGCTGCCGGACGGCAGGGCGCCCATCAGTGAGCCGATGATCGAGCGCGCCTGCTGGTAGTCGGCGATGTGTCCGCTGACCTGCATCATGGTGAGCGCGACCGGCTGGGTGAAGTCCAGCGTCCGGGACGCTTCCCGCAGGACGGTCTCCGGATCGTACAGGTCGGCGTCGACGTAGTCGGTGACCCCCTCGGGCGTGCTGGTCAGCAGCGCGTGGGCGTGGGCCAGGACCAGGGGGTCGTTGTCGATATAGACGATGCGCGCCTCGGGGTTTATTCGCTGGGCGATCTCGTGGGTGTTGTCGGCTGTGGGCAGGCCGGTGCCGATGTCGAGGAACTGGCGTATCCCGGCCTCTTTGGCCAGGTGCCCCACGGCGCGGCCGAGGAAGGCCCGCGAGTCACGGGCAAGATCGGTGATGCCGGGGAAGATCTGACGGAAGGCATCGCCCGCCTCCTCGTCGACGGGGTAGTTGTCCTTACCGCCGAGCCAGTAGTTCCAGATCCGGGCCGAGTGCGGCACCGCAGAATCGATCTTCGAAAACGCTGCGGTGTCGGCCGCGGACGGGTCCTGCGACACGGGCAACCTCCTTAGAACAAACCGTCGTTGACCTTCAACAGCACACCGTAGAACCATCGACCCGGGTTTGGGGAGCGCCTTCGTGCCGCCGGGATGATCCGGACCCCGGCCGCGGCCAACAGGGCCCTACGCCATGATCTGCGTGCCGTTCCGTCTCGAGCCCTCTGCCTGCTCAGCCGCTACGACGGCCGCCGCCTCGGCGAGTATCGCGGCTGCCCGCACACCGAACACCGTCCTCAGCGGAGAGTCGCAATCGTCCGATCGGTTCGGGTGAGGCACCGCGCTTCAGTGGCCCAGTCCGGCGCCGCCGTCGACCGGGATCACGGCGCCGCGCACATAGCCGGCACGGGCCAGGAACTCCACCGCGTCCGCGACTTCGTCGGGGTGGGCAGGGCGGCCCGCCGGGGTGTTGCTGAGCAGGTGCTGCCGCTGTTCCTCGGTGAGGGCTCGGCTCATGTCCGTCTCGGTCAGGCCGGGAGCCACCACGTTGCAGGTGATGTCGCGGGGGCCGAGTTCGTGGGTCAGCGATCGGGCGAACCCGACCAGTCCCGCCTTCGCCGCCGCGTAGTTGGTCTGGCCGGCGGCGCCGTGCAGTGCCGCCGTGGAGGAGACCAGCACGATACGGCCGTGACCCCGCGCGAGCATCCCGCGCACCGCGCGGCGGGCGACCCGGAAGGCCCCCGTGAGGTTGGTGTCGATGACGGAGGTGAAGTCCTCCTCGCTCATCCGCACGAGCAGCCGGTCGTGGGTGACACCGGCGTTCGCGACCAGGACGGTGACCGGACCGTGGGCGGTTTCCGCCTCCTTGAAGGCCTGGTCCACCTGCTGTCCGTCCGTCACGTCGCACCGTACGGCGAGGAGGTTCTCGTCGGTGGGCGGCCTGTCACCGCGAAAGGTCACCGCGACCCGGTCTCCCGCCGCCGCGAAGCGGCGGGCTATGGCCAGCCCGATCCCCCTGTTCCCTCCGGTCACGAAGACCGACCGAGCCTCGTCCCGTTCTCCGGTTCCCGCCATGTCAGTCCTTCCTCCCCAGTCCTGTCCTGCCTTGTTCTCTCTTGCCTTGTTCTCCCAAGCCCTGTTCTCTCTTGCTCTCGGCGCCTTGTGTGCGCAGCCCCACGACGGCTACGACAAACCCGGCGAAGGCCAGTACGGCGGTCCAGAACGTGGCCGCGTACATCGCGTCCAGGAAGGCGCGGTCGGCCGCGGCCGCCAGCTCCGGCAGTCGCAGTGAACCGGCCAGCGAGCGGGCGCTCTCGGCCGAGGTGCGGGCCTGCGCCGCCGTGTCCGCCGACAGTCCCTGCGGACCGACGGGCAGGACGGTGTCCGCCATGCGGTCCCGGTAGACGGCGGAGAGGATCGAGCCCGTCATCGCCACCCCGAGCGTGCCGCCGACCTGCCGCGTGACGCTGTTGACGGCCGACCCGGCGCCCGCGAGCCGCGGCGGCACCCCGCGCATCATCACGGCCGTGACCGGTGTGCCGACCAGACCCATGCCGAAGCCCTGCACCCACAGCAGGGCGGCGACGACGGTGATGGGGGTCCGTCCGTCGAACCACAGATAGCCGGCGTACGTGGCCGCCGTGGCCAGGACGCCGGCCGCGATCGTCCAGCGGGCCGATAACAGTCTGCTCATCGCCGGGGACGCCTGGCTGCCCAGGACGATGCCGACCGCGGCGGCGACCATGACCGTTCCGGCCTCGGCGGGGGAGAGTCCGCGGGGTCCCTGGAGGTAGAAGGCCGCGTAGAACAGATGCCCGGCCAGCGCCATGAACGCGATCAGCAGCACCACGCTCCCGGCCGTGAACCCGGGTTGCCGGAAGAGCCGCAGGTCCAGGCTGGGCGCCGGGGATCTGCGCTGACCGGCGACGAAGGCGGCCAGCAGGGCGCCGCCCAGGAGGAGCGGCAGGAGGACGTGTGCGCCGTACCAGGTTCGGCCGTTGCCGAGTTCGATGACGCCGTAGACCACACCGCCGAGGCCGAGCACCGACAGGGCGAGGCCGGGCAGGTCGAGCACCCTGCGCCCGGGACCCTTCAGCGCGGGCACCACGGCCGCCACCCCGGCCAGACACAGGGCCACGATCGGCACGTTGGCCAGGAACACCGAACCCCACCAGAAGTGGTCGAGCAGCATCCCGCCCACGACCGGACCGACCGCCACCCCGAGGCCGCTGGACGAGCTCCAGATCGCGATGGCCCGGGTGCGTTTCTCCTCCGGGGTGCTCTGCACGATGACCGACAGGGTCGCGGGCATCAGCAGCGCACTGCCCGCGCCCATGAAGGCCCGCGCCACGATCAGCCAGGCCGGGCTCGGGGCGAAGGCGCCGGCGGCGGAGGCGGCGCCGAACAGGGCCAGACCGGCGAGGAGGGTGGCTCGGGGGCCGAAGCGGTCCGCGAGCGCGCCGCCCGCGAAGAGGGCGCCGGCGAAGACCAGGGTGTAGGCGCTCGCCACCCACTCCAGTTCGGCGGGGGTCGCGCCCAGGCCTTCGGCCGGGTCGGCCAGCGTGGAGACCGCGACGTTGAGGATCGAGGTGTCCAGCCAGATCAGCATCTGGGCGCAGACGACGACCAGGAGGACGGGCCAGGAGCGGGTGGGTGACGCCCGTTTCTCGGTCCTGCTTGCGGTGGTCATCGCATGCCTTCCTCGTCAGGGGTGACGCCCGGGTCGCCGTACCTGCGCAGCGCCCGGTCGACGAGCGCGTCGGCCGCGCCCGTGTAGCCGGTCGGGTCGAGGAGTTCCGCCAGGCGGGCGGGGGTGAACCGGGCCGACAGTTCGGGGTGCTCGGACAGCAACTCGGCGAGCGGGCGCCCGGTGTCCGCCGCCTCGGCCGTGGCGGCGGACAGCAGTGTCTTCGCCCGTGCCTTGCCGAGTGCCGGGGCGAGCGCCACCGTCAGCCGCTCGGTGACGAGGGCGCCGCCGGTCAGTTCGAGGTTGGCGAGCATCCGCTCCGGACGGACGACCAGTCCCTCCGCAAGCTCCACGGCGGTGTGCGCGGCGCCGCCCGCGAGCCGTAGCGCCTCCCGGAGCGGCTGCCATTCGGCGTGCCACGCCCCGGCGGGCCGCTCGTCCTCGGCGAGCATGCACTGGGCCAGGACGAGGGCATGCGCGGGGACCTGACGGGCGGCCGACACGATCAGGGTGGCGAGCACGGGGTTGCGCTTCTGCGGCATCGCCGACGAGGCCCCGCGCCCGGCCGCCGCGGGCTCGGACAGCTCGCCGATCTCGGTGCGGGACAGCGTCTGCACATCGAGTGCGAACTTCCCGAGCGCCCCGGTGACCAGCTGGAGCACCGCCCCCAGGTCGGCGACGGGGGTGCGCGCCGTGTGCCACGGGATCACCGGCTCGGCCAGCCCGAGCGCCCGCGCGAACGGCCGGAGCAACTCCGTACCGTCCTCGCCCGTCCCGCTCTCGCCCTGCCCGCCCTTGCCCCGCCCACCGTCCAGTACCGCGTACTCCCCGTACGCGGCGAGCGTGCCGGCCGCGCCGCCGAGCTGGGCCGGGAGCGTGGACGCGACGGCCCGTACCCGCGTCAGGGCGTCGGCGACCAGCTGGAGCCAGCCCGCCGCCTTGAGTCCGAGGGTGGTGGGCACCGCGTGCTGGGCCAGGGTGCGCCCGGCCAGCACGGTGTGGCGATGGGTGTCGGCCAGCGCGGCGAGGGCGGCGCGGACGCGTTCCAGGTCCGCGGCGATCAGGCCGAGCACCCGGCGGGCGACCAGCATGGCCGCCGAGTCGAGGATGTCCTGGCTGGTCGATCCGCGGTGTACGTACTCGGCGGCGGCCGGGTCCTTGGCGGCGACCAGCTCGGTGAACGCGGTGACCAGCGCGACCACCGGGTTGGCTGTGGCCCGGGCCGCGCGGGCGAGGGCGATCAGGTCCAGCCGGTCGGCGCGGGCCGCCGAGGCGATCGCCGCCACCGCGGCGGCGGGCGTGCGCCCGACGGCGTACTGGGCACGGGCCAGCGCCACCTCCGCGTCGAGCATGGCCTGCAGCCAGGCCTCGTCGGTCACCTCGGCAGCCGCCGGAGTGTCCGCCCAGGTGGGGGCGAGCAGGCCGGCGTCGGTGCCCACGGACAGCGCGTTCACGCTCGTCGACTCCCTGTCTCGGATATCTGATGTGACGTCAAAACATCGGAACAAGCTGGGACTTCGGCCTCCGGAAACCCCAGAGCCGCCCGTGCGATCGCGTCCGAGTCCTCCAGCGTCACCGAGCCGACGCCGGGTCTGACACCCACCGCCGTCACCCAGCGCACCCCCTCCGTCGGCACCCCGAAGGCGAACCGGCGCGGATGCGCCCTGCCCGCCGCGTCCACCAGCCGGGGCGGGCCGTCGGTCACGGCCAGCCCGCCCTGCCGGTACGGGACACAGTCACCGGCCGAGAGGAGCGACCGCAGCAGGGGGTTGGCGGTGCGCCGCAGCTCGGTGCCGGGCAGCCGTGCCTCGATCAGCGCGCGGACCGGCACCGGCGGCTCGGACACCGCCTCCGCGTCCACGAGGAACCCGCCCGCGCGCGCCGAGGGCCGTACGCGCATCCCCGGCCCGACGATGTGCAGCACCCCCGCTTCGATCAGCGCGATCAGCTGCTCGATCCGGAAGGCCGGCGGGCCGATCGAGGTGAAGGCGTTCAACGGCGTGTACCAGCCGTCCAGTTCGGCACGGTAGGACGTGTCACGGACGCCGCCGTGGTCGACCACCAGCCGGATCTCGTTGCGCAGGTCCCGCAGGGCGTCCAGCGCGGTCTTCAGCGGCCCGTCCACATTGCCGAGGCGGGCCTCGGCGACATCCCGCCGCAGGTACTCCAGCAGCCAGTGCCGGAAGTCGTCGCGGTCGGCGAAGGCGCGCTCGCCGTACGGGCGCTCGACGCGCCGCCAGTCCCACCGCTCGCCGGCCGGCACCGCGTACCGGTCGAGCAGGGCCGCCTCGGGACACCGGCCGGCGAGAGCGGAGCGTACGAACTCCTCGGCGGCCGGGGCTCCGTGGGCCGCGCGGATCCACGCCTCGTAATAGACCGTCCGGACCTCACGGTCGATCAGCGGCCAGATGTCGCGGCGAAAGCGCACGGGCCGCCGCCGCAGTCCGGCGATCACCTCCGGGGTCAGAAAGCGGGGGTGGTGACGGCCGAGCGCGCCCTTCTGGTTCTCGCCCCGCGAGTGGTACGGCACTCCGCGCCGCGAACCGGCGTACAGCACCGGCTCGTTGCCGCTCGGGAGGTACACCGGACCGTGCTCGCTCTCCTTGAACGTGCCGCCGCGGCCCTCGGTGAGCAGCGCCAGATGGTCGAAGAAGGTCAGCCCCAGGCCGCGCAGGGCGACCGGTGTGCCCGGCGCGATCCCGGTCAGGTCGACGTCGGCCGGGCCGGCGGGCCCCACGTAGGTCAGACCGTGCCGGTCCGCGAAGCCGGCCAGCGTGCGTTCCTCCTGGCCGGGGAGCTGCTCCGCGTGGCCAAGCGCCAGTACCACCGCGTCCATCCCGGCCCGCCGTCCGCCGTTCGCCAGCGTCACCGTCTGCCTTCCGTCGGGGGTGTCGTCCAGCGCGACCGCGGTCGACCGGTGCGTGTGAACCGTCACCTCCTCGGGCGCGGTGTGTAAGAGATGCCGGAACACCCACTCCAGGTAGTGGCCGTGGAACGCCCGGGTCGGATAGGAGTCCGGGCCGAGCCGCCGTGCCTCCTCCAGGACGTGGAGCGGGTGGCCCTCGGTGTCCCGCTCGATCATGCGCGCCCATGCGTACAGGCTGGGCCCGGGCACCGACGGGCCCGCGCAGTCCACGCTGTCGTCGGTGAACAGGGTCACCTGGGAGGCGACCGTGTTCATCAGCAGCTCGCCCGGCTGGCCGGTGCGCCACACCGCGCCCGGACCGGGCGGGTAGGGGTCGACGAGGTGCACCGCGACCGGCCGGGCGGTGCCCGCTGCGTTGGCGCAGATCCGCTCCAGGACGGACAGGCCGCGCGGACCGGCGCCGATCACACAGATGGCGAGGGCGTCGACGGGGCCGCTCACTCCTTGCCCAGCCCGTCCCGCCAACTCGGGTGCAGCGGCTTGAAGCCCAGTGCCGTACGGGCCCGGTCGTTCGCCGCCCCGCGTGCCGTGGTCAGCTGATGGGCCATGAACCAGCCCAGCAGCCGGGGCGCGAGCGCCGCCGGGACGGTGCGCGGGGGCGGGGCGCCGAGCGCGCGGGCGTAGTGCGGGAGCCACTGGGCGGCCGGGGTCGGTTCGTCGTCGGTCGCGTGGAAGACGCCGGTCGCCGTCGACTCGACGGCCGCCACCGCGGCCCCCACGGCGTCGTCCACGTGCAGGAACGACGTGACTCCGGCGCCGCCTTCCGGCAGCGGCAACTTCCCGCCCAGCACCCGCTGTCCGGTCCCGCCGTCCCGGGCGTACGCGGTGCCGGGGCCGTACAGCGTGCCGTACCGCAGCACCACCCCCGCGAGGTCGCTGCCCGTAACGAGCCGCTCCAGCTCGGCGACGGCCCGTACGGTGGCGGCCCAGCCGGGGTCCGAGGCGTCCACGTACAGCCGCGCGTCCTCGTCGAGGACCGGCGGCCCTTCCGGCGCGGCGGCGAAGGCGATGGACTGGGCTATCAGCCGCCGTGCGCCGGCCGCGCGGGCCGCCTCGGCCAGATTGGCGGTGCCCTCCGTGCGCAGCCGCGCGGTCTGCGCGAAGGCCGCCGGAGGGTCGTCGCGCAGCAGCCGCAACGCCGACAGTTGGTGGACGACCACCTCGGGCCGGGCGGCGGACACCGCCGACAGCACGGCCTCGCGGTCGAGGGCGTCGGCGACCACTACCCGGTCCGCCTCGGGCGCCCGCGAGGCGTCCCGCACCAGTGCGCTCACCTCGTGGCCCCGCGCCCGCAACGCGCCCACCAGGGGATGTCCGACCACGCCGGTGGCCCCGGCGACCAGCACGCGCATGCGTCAGCCCTCCCCATCGTCGGAGACCGGCGCGGCGACCCGCATCAGCAGACGGCACGCCTTGTCGCCGTCCCGCAGGCAGCTCTCGGCCCTGTTCTCCGTGAGGGTCACGCCGAGGCCCTCCGACCAGCCCGCGTGGATGTCCGTGCACGGGCAGCGGTAGCCCTCCAGCGAGCCGGCCATCCGCACCATGGTGACGGCGAAGCTCCGCTTCAGCGTGAGCACGATCAGGTCGTCGTCCTCGATCTCGGTGGAGGCGTTGCGCAGCTCCGGCGGGAACATCCGGTCACCGCAGTCGTCGTAGCGGCGGCGCAGTTCCTCCAGGTCCTTGCGGGTGTCACCGGTATCCGGGAGCGGACCGGAGAGGCGGCCGACGCGCTGTGCGACGTGCAGGGCGATCTTGCGCAGCGCCTCGGCGTTGATCTCGTTCGCGACCTCCTGCCCGAACCGCGCGGCCACCCCCTGGTACCAGTTGGCGTCGTGCTGCCACCACAGCCGGTACGCCTCGCCCGCTCGGGCGCGGTGGTTGACGCCGTCGCCGCCGGTCGTGTTCGTGCTCATGCGTGCTGCTCCTTGGCGGCGAACCTGTCGCGCATCACTCGTTTCAGAACCTTGCCGGTGGCGCCCTTGGCCACGTCGTCGGGCTTCATCCGCAGGGCCCGGTGCACCGGGGGGAATCCGGCGGTCGTCAGCACCGCGTTGACGCGCCCGGTCCACACCTCGTCGTCGGCAGCGTCTTGGTCGACGACCTGGAGCAGCGCGTACGCCTCGGCCTCTCCGTCGCCGTCCCAGTCCGCCCGTACGCCGTCCGGGGCGACCCCGACGACCGTGCAGTCGGCCAGCTCGGGCAGCTCGGCGAGCAGGAGTTCCTCGGTGCGGGTGCTGAAGACGATGCCGCCCGGGGTGCGGATGGCGTCCGGCGCCCGGTCAAGGTGGTAGAAGTTGCCGTCCTCGTCCTGGTGGGCGAGGTCTCCGGTGAGCCAGTAGCCGCCGAGCCGCATCCGGTTCCAGGTCAGCGAGTCGTTCCAGTAACCGGGCGTGAGTGTCGGGGACTTGAGGCCGAGGCGGCCGATCTGCCCCGGCGGCAGCGGGATGCCGTCCTCCGAGAGCACGGCGGCCTCGGCGAAGCTGATCGGCTTGCCGATGCAGCGCGAGTAGGCGTCGGTGTCCTTGGTGTGCCGGTTGTGGAAGACGGAGTAGCCGGCCTCCGACGAGCCGAGCCCGTCCACGAAGACCGAACCGTCCACGCGGACGCGGCGCAGGTCCCGGCCGATCTTCAGGTGGCTGCCGTGCTCCACCAGGGCGCGGATGTGCGCCTCGTGCGCCGCGTCCCCGGTGTTGAACCACACCTGCACACTGGACAGGTCACGCCTGGTCAGGTCCTCGGCGGCCATCTCGCCGAACGTCCCGGCGAAGGCCAGCACGGTGGTCGGCCGGAACTCCTCGACCGCGTCGAGCACGTCGGCGCCGCGCTGGCTGGACAGGAGCTTGATGTCGGTGCGCAGCAGCAGGCAGTACAGCAGCGTCGCCACCATGGCGTTGTGCGCGCCCGGCAGCCCCACCAGGGTGCGCTCCATGTCGGTCCCGGTGGAGTAGCGCAGCCGGTGCAGCTGCGCGTACATCAGGGTCCGGTGGGTGTGCGGTACGCCCTTGGGCATGCCGGTGGTGCCGGAGGAGTGCGAGATGAGCACCGGGTCGGTCGGGTCGTGCCGGTACGGGTACGGCGGCGGCAGCGACGCGCGGTGCTCCGGGCGGATGTCGGCGGCGGTGACGTGGAAGGCGAGCCCGGGCCCGGAATCCGCGAGCGCCGCCCGGTGCGCCTCGTCCGTGAACGCGCCGACCGCGCCCTGCCGGAGTACGTACGCGCGTGCCGTCTCCGGGGCGAGATTGCCGTTGACGTACGACGGGATCGCGCCGAGGGACGTCAGCGCCAGGAAGTTCACCGCGAACTCGGCGCTGGAGTAGGAGTGGATGGCGACCGGGTCGCGGGGCCGTACCCCGTGGGCGGCGTACCAGCCGGCGTAGGTCTCGACCGCCTCGTACAGCTCGCCGAGCGTCAGCGTCTCGGGGCGGCTGCCGTCGGGCGCCCGCCAGGTGCCGTCCGTGCGCAGTACGGGTTCGTCGAGCGGGCGGCCGTACGCCTTCAGGCGGTCCAGGACGTTGCCGGCGCCCAGTTCGGTGTCGGAGCAGATCCGTGCCCGCTCCTGCCTACTGATGAGCATGGGTCTCCGTCTCGTCGCTTGCGGTGAGGACAAACGCGGCGGGGCCGGGCAGGAGCAGGTTCCCGCCGTCCCGCAGCAGCCGTCGGTGGGCGGCGACCAGGTCGAACAGGCCCTGGATACCGCCAGGACGGTCAACGGCCCCGGCGTCGGGGCCGGGGGCCTCCGCCGACCGGACCGTCATCGGCGCCCCGGCCCCGGCACGGCCGAGCAGCACCGCGGCCGCCAGGCCTGCGGACGCGGGGAGGTCCGGCACCGGGCGGTCACTGTCGGCGGTCAGTTCCCGGTGCACGGCGGCCAGCCGCTCGCTGCCGCCCAACTCCACACCCAGCACCAGGACACGGTCCAGCTCCGGGTCCTCCAGCAGCAGATCCGCCATGGCCAGCAGCTCGGTCACCGGGTCGTCGAAGGAGGAGATGCTGAACATCTGCCCGGTGATCTGGAACTCCCGGCTGATGTGGCCCAGTACGGAGTTGGGCGTGGCCTGCATGAACAGCAGCGGGTTGTGCACCTTGCCGGAGACCATGCGACTGCTGGCCAGGTCGGCGGTGGTGGTGTCGCCCAGCAGACTGCCCAGCGCCACGGCGGTGCGGGAGCAGTCACCCGGCCGCTCGGTCAGGCACTGTCTGCTCACCTCGTACGCCAGCGGGCTGAACGCCGACTCCACGAAGCCGGGCAGCCTCGGCAGCGGGATGTCGTCGTCCCGGCCGGTGCCATGGGTGGCGGTGGCGGTGGCGAGAATGCCGAGGGGTGCGCGGAGCACGGTCTTCTGGCTCGTCGTCATCTTCGTCACGGCCGCTCCAGCACGAGTGCGGTGTTGGCGCCGCCGAACGCGGCGTTGACGGTGAGAGCCCGGCGCAGATCGGCCTGGCGTGGCCGGTTCGGCACGTAGTCGAGGTCGCACTCCGGGTCCGGCTCGGTGAACCCGGCGGTCGGCGGCAGTACGCCGTCCGTCAGGGCCAGCAGGGTGATCACGAACTCCACGACGCCCGCCGCCTCCAGGAGGTGGCCTGTGGTGCTCTTGGTGGAGCTGACCGGTATCGACTCGGCCCGGTCCGGGAAGGCGGCGCGCAGCCCGCGGGTCTCCGCCCCGTCGTTGTACTTGGTGCCGGTGCCATGGGCGTTGACGTAGTCGAGGACCGCCCCGTCCGGATCGCCCGCGAGCCGCATCGCCTGCAGCGCCGCCCGCGCCAGCCCCGCTCCCTGCGGGTGCGGTTGGGCGATGTGGTGGGCGTCCGTGGCCGCGCCCCAGCCCACCACCGACGCCAGCGGCCGGGCGCCCCGGCGCCGGGTGTGCTCGGCGGACTCCAGCACCACGACCGCCACCCCGTCGCCGAGCAGCAGCCCGCTGCGGTCCGCGCTGAACGGGCGCACCATGCCGTCCCGGGACAGTGCCCGCCCGGAGTCGAACTTCCCGAAGGTCTCCTCCTCCACCAGGTAACCGCCGGCGCAGATCGCCACGTCGGTCCGCCCGGAGGCGATCAGCCGACAGCCGTGGACGATCGCGGCGGCGGAGGCGACGCAGGCGTTGGTGAAGGTCAGCCGTGGTCCGCTCAACCGGAGCTGTGCGGCGAGCAGTTCGGCGAGCTGGGCGGGTACGGCGTCGGCGGCCCGCTCCACGGCCGCGTCCGCGCCGTCGGCCTCGGCGGCGTTGCGCCAGTACCGCGTGACGCTGGTGTGGTCGCCTGCCACGCCGAGCAGGACCGCTGCCTCCGTGCCCGGGCGCAGCCCCGCCATGTCGAGGGCCTGCGTACCGCACTCGGCGAGGGCGTGGCGCAGGGCCCAGTGCTCGACCGCGTCGGGGCCGTCGGGGGCGGCGGCGGCCATCGGCGTACGGTACGGGCCGGTGTCGAACCGGGTGGTGGGCGCGAAGGCGGGGACTCCCGCGAAGACCCCGCGCCGCAGGGCGTCGGCACCGGTGCCGAACGCGGTGCGTACCCCGAATCCGGTCACCGTGACCTCACTGCTCATCGCGCCCGCCCTCCTCGACGGCACGCAGGTACGCGGTGAGCCGCCGCAGTGAGGTGAGCCCGGAGATCTCCTCGTCGCTGGGCTCCACGACCAGGCCGTAGCGTTCCTCGACCACATGCAGGAGCCACACCAGCCCGAGTGAGTCCAGGACCAGTTCGGCGTCCTCGCCGAGATCGTCGGGCAGGCCCGGGAAGATGTTCCGGTCCGACAGCAGCTCCCGGACGGAGTCGGTGGTGAAGGTGGCCGTGCTCATGCCTTCGCACCGCGCCGGATCACCTCGGCAACGAGTCCGCCGAGGGTGAGGGAGGCCAGCGGCTCGATGTCGGTGTCCGGTATCTCCACGCCGAACCGTGACTCCAGCCGCAGCGTCAGTTCGATCAGGCTCAGTGAGTCCACCTCCAGCCCGTCGACGGTCATCGGGCTGTCGTCCGTGATGCCTTCGCGGCTCAGCAGGACGTTCATCTCGTCGATGACCGAGGTCAGGATGAACTCGCGGATCTCGTCTTCCAGGGTCGACGTACTCATGATCGATGTCTCCACGTGAAGGGTCGAAAAGGAGGGAAGGAAGAGAGGGAAGCAGGAGAGGGAAGCAGGGGTGTGGGAGTCAGTGGCGCGTGGGTCAGGAACCGCCGCCGGGCGCAGCCGCCTGCAGCACCGCTGCCTGGCGCAGCAGCTTCCCGTTGGACGTGCGGGGCAGGGACTCCAGCACCCGGATCACCCGCGGCAGCTTGTAGTCGGCCAGCCGCTCCCGGCACCAGCGCAGCAGCTCCTCGGCGGACGGCCGCTCGGCCCCGGCGGCCGGGGCGACGTACGCCTCGGTCACGCCTTCGTGGACCAGGACCGCCTGCTGAACCGCCGGATGCTCGCGGAGCACGTTCTCGACCTCCAGGAGGTCCACCTTGAGGCCGCCGATCACGACGAGGGAGTCCGCGCGGCCGTGCACCAGCACCGTCCCGGAGGCGTCCACCGTGGCGCGGTCGCGGGTGTGCAGCCAGCCGCCCGTGTACTGGGTGCCGCCGGAGTCGAAGAGGTACGGCGACTCGTCGAGGGCCACATCCAGTTCGCCCCGGTGTTCCCGTACGACCACTCCCGGTGCGGCCCGGCCGACCGCCGGCCGCAGGGTGCCGTGAGCGTCCATGGCGACCACACCGGTCTCCGTGGTGCCGTAGGACTCGCCGACGGCAAGCCCGTAGCGTTCCGCGAACCGCGCCGCGACCTGCGGGGGCATCAGCTCGCCGCCCGACACCGCGACCCTCAGCTCGGGCAGCGCGGGGGGATCACCGGCGGTGGCGAGGAGTTCGTAGTGCATCGGCACCCCGAACAGGGTGGTGACCCGGTGCTCCACCGCGGTCCGCAGGATGTCGCGGGCGGAGATCCGGGGGGCGAAGACCACGCAGACCCCGGCCGCGAGCGAGTGCAGCAGACCGGCGATCAGACCGAAGCTGTGCGCCGTCGAGCTGAGCAGCAGCAGCCGGTCGCCCGCGCCCGGCATGCCCGGAATACGGGTGAACCGGTCCACCTCGGCGGCGAGGGAACGGGCGGTTCTGCCGATCACCTTCGGCCGCCCGGTGGAGCCCGAGCTGAACTGGACCAGTCGGTGGCCGGTGCCGGCCGGGCGACCGCCGCCGACGCGCTCGGTGACGACCTCGTACTCGGACCGGAAACCGAACGTCGCCCGCGCGTTGGTGCCCGCGCTGACCATGAACTGCGGCCGGCAGGAGGCGCACAGTGCGCTGACCTCGGCCGGTTTGAGCCGGAAGTCGAAGAGCAGCACCTGGGCGCCGAGCCCCCACAGCGCGAGCAGCACCTCGACCTGAGTGAAGCTGGGCGGCGTCCGCAGGCCGACGGTGCTGCCCGCGCCGATGCCGTATCCGGCGAAGACCGCGGCCTGCTTGGCCACCCGGTCGCGCGACTCCGCTCGGGTGAGCGTCTCCTGGCGGTGGGTCAGGTAGGGCAGTTCGCCGTCGTGCGCGTCGAAGAGACTTCGGACGAGGGACCGCATGCCGTCGTCGTGCCCGTCCGGCGCGAGGCTCGCCGCGCGTTCGCCCATGCGGTCAGACCTCCTTGCAGAACTCGCCGATGGGCAGACCCACATGGCGCTTGTCCGTGGCCAGGTAGCCGAGCAGCTCGTCACCCGTCTGCAGTTCGGTGACGTTGAGGACCTTGCCGCCGGGGCCGAGCACCCGTACGTGCCAGTCGTCCTGCACGGTCAGGCTGACCAGCCGTCCGTCCTCGGCGTGGGTACGGATCTCCAGCAGCGGCCGGGACTCCAGCTTGGCGCGGCCGACCACCACCCGCCGGGTGCGCCCGTCGGCACCGACCGCCAGCAGGGCGGTGCCGGAGCCGACCTCGCTGAGGTAGTTGGTGCGGTTGTCGGGGCCGAGCGTGTACGAGTGCAGGGCGCCGGCGTTGACCCGGAACGGCCGGGTCGGCATGTAGGGCAGCGGGTGGGTCTCGGAGCAGCACAGCACGAACCCGGAGGAGTAGGAACCGACGAGGATGCCCTCGTCCTCCTCGAAGTGCGAGCAGGTGTCCACACAGACCCGGTCGCCGAGCCCGACGTGCCGGATGCTCTCCACGGTCAGCGTGGACAGCTCCAGCTGGGGTGTGGTGGCCTGAAGCAGCCGGGCCAGCGCGAACACGTCGTCGGCGCTGCGGGGCGTGAACAGGATGCCGTCCGAGCCGCGCTCCAGCACGTCGAAGACGATCGCCGCCTCCTCCAGGCCGTCGACGACGGTCACCAGTTTGCCCTCGGCCGACTCGGCCGCGGCGAGCACGATCTCCAGTGGGATCTTGGTCGGGTCGGCGAAGTGGATGACGGTGTACGGCAGCGCCATGGCGCCCGTGCAGGACAGCTGCAGGGTGCGGTCGTCCCGTACGTCGATGAATCCGGCTACGGGTGTGCCGGTACCGGGCGTGCCGGTGCCGACGGCGCGGTTGCTCGCGGCGAGGGCGTCCAGCTCGTCCTGGGTGGTGAACGTCCGCAGCAGGACGTCGGCTCCGGGGCGGGACGCGGGGTTTCCGGTACCGGCCGCGGAACCGGCGGGCTCGGCCGGTGACTTGCCGTCGGCGGCGGGCTTCGCCGTCTTGCCGTCGGGCTTCTTCGCGGCGGCGACGGCAGCCCCGGCCGGGCCCCCGTCGGCCAGGACCCGGGTGACGGTCGGGGGCAGCGTCGCGAGCAACTCGGCGTCGGCGGAGAGCACGCCCGCCATCCGGGCATGGACGGCGGCGTCCACGACCGCCTGGATCTGCTGTCGGGGGACTTCACGGAGGTCGATCCATGCGAATCTCATGCGACACCTGCCACGATCGTCGAGTAGTCGGTGGGGGTTTGTGTGCTCTTGCCGGAGGCGCGGTCGGCGTCCGGGACGCTCCGAGCTCCGCGGTGCACGACGGCGGAGAGCCGAGACACCAGCGCACAGGGGGAGGGGGCCGAGAAGATCCGGCGGCCGATGGCCAGCCCCTGGCAGCCGGCATCCATCACCGCGGTGCCGTACGCGACGAGGTCGGAGCCGTCCGGCGGACCGCCGGCCGCGAGGATCGGGATGGGGCTGGCCGCCACGACCTCGGCCATCCGCTCCAGCGGCAGGGCGACGGAGGTCTTCACCATGTCCGCGCCCAGATCCGCGGCCACATTGGCCAGATGCGCGAGCAGGGCCGGGTCGCGCGGATCCGCGATCCGGGAGCCGCGAGGGTAGACCATCGCGATCAGCGGCATGCCCCACGCGTCGCAGGAACGCGCCACCGCCCCGAGATCGCTGATCTGCTGCGCCTCGGTGTCCGAGCCGATGTTGACGTGCACGCTCACCGCGTCCGCGCCGAGCCGCAGCGCCTCCTCGACATCGGCGACCAGCACCTTGGCGTGCACGTCGGCGGAGTGGGCGGTGCTGGCGCTCAGGTGCACCACCAGCGCGCAGCTCTTGAGGATGTCCGGAGCGAAAGCGCGGGCACGTCCCTTGTGGACGATGATCCCGTCGGCCCCGCCGTCCACCAGTGCGCGCACCAGGCCGTCCCACTGGTCGGCGGGGACGATCGGGCCGTCCGAAACGCTGTGGTCGAGCGGTACGAGGAGATGCCGGCCGTCTCCGGCCAGCGAAAGTCTTCTCAAGCGAAATAGCTTGCCGGTTTTCAGCATGGGTAACGCTCCGCCCCCATCCATAGTCATTGGTGCGCGTTCCTTCAATGTCCGAAAATCGACGGTCGTAGAAGTTTCAAGTTCCTCCGGGGCGTCAGCATTCCGCGCTTGATCAGCCGTTGGCAAGGGTGCGTCGGGAGGCAAATATTCATGCAATTGCGCGTATAAATATTGAAAGGAAGTTGACAGGTGGCGGGGGGTTGACGCCTTGGAGAGGTGCATATTGGGGTGCAGTTCCATGCATTAGGTAGATCTGTCCGAACTCGTAGCCGCATCGGGTGTTTCATTACTGATGACGCGTGCAAATAGCCGATCCCACTGTCCGGCTTTTCGAACGATGCGACTTCCTCGTCAATTTCTTGTCGAAATTGAATTCCCGGGTCTAGGGTGCCCTCCGTCCCCATCTGAATGGATTCCCCATGCCCGAATTGCCATCTGAGGCAGCACCCGTGATCGTTACGTCCCCAGGGCCGATCCCGGGGACCGCCGCCCGGCCCCAGGCATCGCGTGCCGCCGCCGCGAGCCTGGTCGGCACCACGATCGAGTACTACGACTTCGCCGTGTACGGCACAGCCAGCGCACTCGTCCTCGGCCCCGCCTTCTTCCCCTCCGGCAACGCCGCCGTCTCCTCCCTGGCCGCGTTCCTCACGTTCGCCGCGGCTTTCGTCGCCCGTCCCCTCGGCGTCGTGCTGTTCGGGACGATCGGCGACCGCCTGGGCCGCCGGCGCGCCCTGGTCGCCTCGCTCCTGCTGATGGGCGTCGCAACGGTCGGCGTAGGACTGCTCCCCACCTACGAGACCGCCGGACTCCTCGCCCCCGTCCTCCTGGTGACGCTCCGTCTGCTGCAGGGTGTGAGCATGGGTGGCGAGTGGGGCGGGGCGGTGCTGCTCGCCGCGGAGCACGCGCCGCCCGGACGCCGCGCGCTGTACGCGTCCATCCCGAACGTCGGCCCCTCGCTCGGCTTCCTGCTGTCCAGCGCGGTCATCCTGCCCACCCTGAACATCGCGGGCCGGGACGGCTTCACCGACTGGGCCTGGCGGATCCCGTTCCTGCTCAGCACCGTGCTCGTCGTGGCCGGCCTGTGGGTGCGTACGACGGTCTCCGAGTCACCGGTGTTCACGCCGCGGGCCGAGGCGCAGGCGCGGGCCCCGGAGAGGGCACCCGCACCGACGTCCCGCTTCCCGCTCGGTACGCTGCTCACCCGGCACCCCGGACGACTGCTGCTCGGCATCGGCGCCGCGCTGGGCGGCTCGGCCGTCTACTACCTGACGATCGTCTACAG
This sequence comes from Streptomyces ferrugineus, assembly GCF_015160855.1. Lineage (NCBI taxonomy): Bacteria > Bacillati > Actinomycetota > Actinomycetes > Kitasatosporales > Streptomycetaceae > Streptomyces > Streptomyces ferrugineus. The sequence continues at coordinate 6,858,812 of NZ_CP063373.1, forward strand.
CCTCTCGTACGGGCCGAAGGAACTCGGCATCCCGCAGAACACGATGCTGACCGCCGCGAGCGTCGGCGCGGCGGCCGGAATCGCCGTCACCCTCCCGGCCGCCAGGCTGGCCGACCGGATCGGCCGACGCCCGGTGATGCTGACCGGAGCCGTGGGCTGCGTCCTGTGGGCGGTGCCCATGTACGCCTCGCTGAGTTCCCGGGACCCCTGGGTGATCACCGGCGCCTACACGGTCGGACTCATGCTGCTCGCGCTGATGTTCTCCCCGGTCGCGGCCTTCCTCCCCGAACTCTTCCCGGCGCGGCTGCGCTACACCGGCGCCTCCGCGGCCTTCATCCTCGCCAACACCCTCGGCGGCGGCTTCGCCCCGCTGGTCGCCACCTGGCTGAACAGCCACTGGGACTCACCGCTCGTCCTCGGCTTCTACACCGGCGGACTCTGCCTGCTGAGCCTCCTGTGCCTGCTGGCCCTGCCGGAGACCCGGGACCAGGAGTTCGACGCCTGACGACCGAGTGCCAGCCAGCCAGCGTCGCTGGTGCTCATACCTCTGCGGACAACGAGCCCGCCGCGTTCTGCGCCTCGAATCCCGCCAGGAGTGCCCGGGGGTCGAAGGTCACCCGGATCCGGGTGACCTTCCCGTCTTCCACATGCATCCAGTTCGCCGTCGGGGTAGGTGGCGCAACGCTTGTGCACAGGTCGAACCAGGTGATCACTTCACCACCTTCCGCCACCCGCACCTTCACGTCGATCTTCTCCAGTACCCGGCCAAGCCCCTTCAGCCCAGCGAGCGCCTCGTCCACCCCCGACGCCGTTCCCAGCGCTCCGACGAAGTCGACATTCTCGGCCAGCACCCCCCGCAAGGCATCGAAGTCGCCCGCCTCCCAGGCGGTGAAGTAGGTCTCGGCAACCTCTCGCGCGGTCCTCGTCGTCATGCCTCCATCCTTGAATCTTCTGTTCCATCCGTCCAACAGATGGATCAGATGGCATCTATCATCACTGGATATGGAGATCCACCAGCTGCGCTACTTCGCCGCGATCGTGGACGAGGGCACCTTCACCGCTGCCGCCCATCGCCTGCACGTCAGCCAGTCCGGCATCAGCACCCAAGTGGCCAAGCTGGAGCTGGAGCTGGGCCAACAACTGCTCGACCGCTCCGGTCGCCAAATCCGCCTCACCCCGGCTGGCGAGGCCGTTCTCCCCCTTGCGAAAAGCGCCCTCGCCACGCTCGAGGCCATCAAGCACACCGCCGCCGAGTTCGCCGATGCCGTCCGCGGTCGGGTCCGTCTCGGCATGATCATGGGCTGCTCGATCCCGGCCTTCCTCGACACCATCGCCGTCCTCGGCCACACTCACCCCGGCATCGAGGTCAGCCTTCACGAGGGCTACTCCGATGATCTCCAGGCCCAGGTCCTCGCCGGCTCTCTCGACCTCGCCCTGATCGGCTACGCGAACGGCGTCACCCCTGGCCTGGAGGCGAGCATCGTCACCGACGAGCCGATCACCGCAGCCGTCCCTGCCGGGCACCCCCTCGACCGGCCGGAACTGCGCCTCGGCGACCTACGGGGCGAGAAGATTCTCTGCCTTTCCCCAGGCAGCGGCATCCGCGCCGCCTATGAGGACTCCTGCCGCAGGATCGGTCTCGGCCCACGCGTGGACATCGACGCCAGTTCTCCGGTCACCCTGCTCCGCCTCGCTGAGCGCGGCGCGGGCGTTGCCGTGCTCAGCGCCTCCTCCACGCAAGGCACCAGCCTGCAGACCATCCCGCTCACCGACGCCACCACGCACGCCCGGCTCGGACTCATCATCCGCCGAGGTCAGCACTCCCCAGCCGTGCAACTCCTGCGAACCAGGCTCCTCGCCGCGCTGCAAGCCGGCTAGGCACGCCTCGGCGTGCAGAGAGATCGGGGAACCGCCCGGCACCTGGCCACCGACAGCCACCGTGTCCGTCAGCCGAGTCGCCGGGCGAACGCCTCGTACGCCCGGTCGTCGAAGAGAACGAAGCGCACCTCTTCGACGGCGGTCGGCGTGTTCCGTACCGTCTCCAGCGCGATACGTGCCGCATCCTCCATCGGCCACCGGTAGACGCCGGTGGAGATCGCCGGGAACGCCACCGTACGGGCACCCAGCTCATCGGCCACACGGAGCGACTCCCGGTAGCAGGAGGCCAGCAGGTCCGAGCGGTCCTCGGAGGCCGACCAGACCGGGCCCACCGTATGGATCACCCACCGCGCGTCCAGTTCTCCGGCCGTCGTGGCGACCGCCTGTCCCGTCGGCAGGCCCTTGCCGTACCGAGAGGCGCGCAGTTCGCGGCATTCGGCGAGGATCGCGGGGCCGCCTCGGCGGTGGATGGCACCGTCGACTCCTCCCCCGCCGAGGAGGGAGGAGTTCGCGGCGTTGACGATCGCGTCGGCGGACTCTCGCGTGATGTCGCCCTGGACGAGCCTGATGGTGGTCATGACTGCCTCTATAACAGGGCAGTGCGACCACCGCAGGTTCACCGCCAGGCGACCGGCAGCGAGCGCACCCCGTGGACGGTGCTGGCCGACAGGGCGAGCGAGTCGGGCGAGGCCGTCATCCGCAGGGCCGGGAGCCGGCGGAACAGGGTGGACAGGCCCAGACGGAGTTCGGCGCGGGCCAGCGACTGGCCGAGGCACTGGTGCAGGCCGTGGCCGAAGGCCAGATGGCCGGACGCGTCGCGGTGGACGTCGAGCGAGTCGGGGCCGGAGTACGTCGACGGGTCCCGGTTGGCGGCCTGGAGTGCCACGACCACGCCCTCGCCGGCGCGGATGCGGACGCCGGACAGGTCGACGTCCTCCGTGGCGACCCGCCGTATCCCGGAGTGGATGACGGTCAGGTGGCGCAGGAGTTCCTCCACCGCCCCGGGCCACAGGGAGTCGTCGGCGCGCAGGGCGTCCAGCTGGGACGGGTTGTGCAGCAGGGCGATCACGGCCAGCGGGAACATGTTCGCCGTCGTCTCGTGGCCGGCCAGCAGGAGCAGGGAGACCATGCCCGTGGCCTCGTCGAGGGTGGCCTCGCCGGTCGCCACGCGCTCCGTGGCCAGCCGGGAGATCAGGTCGTCGGCGGGGTCCTGCGCGCGCCGCTCGATGAGGGCGCGCAGATAGCCGTAGAGCGCCATGCGGGCGGCCATGGCCTCCGCCGGGTCGCCCGCGACGCTGGTCAGGGCGTTGGACTTCTCGCGGAAGAAGCCGTGGTCCTCGTAGGGGACGCCGAGCAGTTCGCAGATGGCCAGGGTGGGCAGCGGCAGGGCGTAGGACGGCACCAGGTCCGCTTCCGTGGTGCCGTCCGCCGTCATCGTGTCCAGCAGGTCGTCGCAGATCCGCTGGATCGCGCCCTCCATCTGCTCGATGCGCCGGAAGGTGAAGTCGGGGATCAGCATGCGGCGCAGCCGGGTGTGGTCCGGCGGGTCCATCTGGTGGAAGAGGCCGGGGGCCTGTGGGGGCGCGCCGGGGCGGGTGTGCGGGAAGGCCGGGTGGTTGGCGTCGGCGCTGAAGCGGGGGTCGGCGAGGACGGTGCGGGCGTCCTCGTACCCGGTGATCAGCCAGGGGCTGTTGTCGCCCCAGATCGTCACCCGGCGGACGGGCTCCTCGGACCGCCACTTGGCGTATTCGGGGGCCGGGTCGAGCAGGGGGCGAATGGTGGGCAGGGGCGGGTGCGTCGTCATTTCCACGGTCCTTGTTTCTGCGTTATGTCCACGGTCCCTATTTCCGCGTTCCTTCGGTGTGCAGGCCCGCGAGGCCCAGGAGCAGGGACTTGACCTCGGTGGCGGCGTATGCCTGCCTCGCCCGGTCCGGCTCCGAGCACAGGAGTACGGGGCCGTGGTCGGGGTCGGCGGGCAGCCGGCCGTGGCTGCCGCGGATGCCGGACGGGTCGAGGGGGACCGTCTTGAGGCGGTAGCGGAAGCCGAGTTTCTTGCGGGCGACCTGGCCGACGGCGCGCAGTTTCACCGCGGGGACCGTGTCGTCGTAGAGCAGCTCGGCGGGGTCGTAGCCGGGCTTGCGGTGGATCTCGACCTGGCGGGCGAAGTCGGGGGCGCGGTCGTCGTCCAGCCAGTAGTAGTACGTGAACCAGGCGTCGGGGTCGGCGAGTGCGACGAGTTCGCCGGAGCGCTCGTGGTCCAGGCCGTGGGCCGCCTTGCCGTCGGCGTCCAGCACACGCTCCACGCCGTCGAGTTCGGCGACGGTCTTCGCGACCGCCTCGGTGTCGGCCGGGTCGCGGACGTAGACGTGGGCGATCTGGTGGTCGGCGACCGCGAAGGCGCGCGAGGTCCACGGGTCGAGGTACTCCATGCCGTCCTGCGTGTACACCTCCAGCAGGCCCGCCCGGCGCAGGGCGCGGTTGATGTCGACGGGGCGGGAGGCGGGGGCGATGCCGTACTCGCTGAGCGCCACGACCGTCGCGCCCTCGCGCAGGAAGTGGTCGATCAACGGGCGCAGGGCGTCGTCGAGTTGGCGGGCGGCGCGGATGGTCTCGGGTGAGTCGGGCCCGGTGCGCTGGGGCTCGTAGTCCATCTGCGGGATGTAGACGAGCGTGAGGTCGGGCTGCTTCTCGTCGAAGACCTGGCGGGCCGCGCCCAGGATCCACTGGGTGGAGGGCATGCCGGCGTTCGGGCCCCAGTAGGTGAAGAGGGGGAAGGGGCCCAGGCGGTCGGTGAGTTCGTCGTGCAGGGACGGCGGCCAGGTGTAGCAGTCGGGTTCCTTGCGGCCGTCGGAGTAGTAGACGGGGCGCGGGGTGACGGTCCAGTCGACGTCGGCGCCCATCGCGTACCACCAGCAGATGTTGGCGACCTTGTAGTCGGGGTTCGCCTTGCGGGCCGTCGACCAGATCTTCTCGCCGCCGACGAGGGCGTTGTGCTGACGCCAGAGGAAGACTTCGCCGAGGTCGCGGAAGTACCAGCCGTTGGCCACCGCGCCGTGTGTGGAGGGGGGTTCGCCGGTGAGGAGGGTGGACTGGACGGTGCAGGTGACGGCGGGGAGCACGGTGTCGAGCCGGGCTTTGAAGCCGCGGTCGCCGAGGGCGGCGACGGCCGGCATGTGCTTCAGGAGCTTCGGGGTCAGGCCGACGATGTCGAGTACGACCACGCGGGTCATGAGGGGTCCTCCTTGAGGCCGAGGCCGGTCAGCCGGTCGCGGGCCCAGGCGAGTTCGGCGGCGATGCCGCCGGGCAGGTCGGTGGGGGGTTCGGGGAGGACGGACCAGGTGTAGGTCTCGACCTCGATGTGGTCGCAGTGGGCCGCCGGGCCGCCCAGCAGCCCGGCGAGGACCTGGTCGAGCTGGTCGGCGGTGGTCCGCAGCGGGGGCTCGGGCTCGGTGTGCAGCGGGGCGTGGAAGTGGACGCGCCAGGGCCCGGTGTCGTCGGGCAGGTCGCCGTCCAGGGCCTGCGGGAGGTCGTCGACACCGACTACGTCACCGTCGGTCACGGTGCGGGTCTGGTGCAGGAACCGGGGTTCGGCGAGCCGTCGCAGGGCCGCGCGGGCGGCGGGGTCGGCCGGGCGGGCGGCCTCCACGGCGCAGGACGCCTGGAGCTTGACCACGGGCAGCCCGGCCTCGCCGAGCCGGCGCAGCGCCTCGGCCGGGTTCTCGAACTGGACCGCCAGATGGCAGGCGTCGAGGCAGATGCCGAGCCGGTCGGGGTCCAGTCCGCCCAGCTCCCGTACCGCCTGAGTGGTGTTCTCGACGACGCACCCGGGTTCCGGTTCGAAGCCGACGCGGATACGGCGGCCCGTCCACGACTCCAGCGCGGCGAGCCCGTTGGTGAGCCGGTCCAGGGCGTGGCGGGCCTCCTCGGAGCAGGCGCGGTGCCACGGGGTGCGCCAGGCGAGCGGCAGGGTGGACACGCTGCCGTGGGCGACGTCGTCCGGGAGGAGGGCGGCGAGGACGCGGGCGCAGTCCAGGGTGTACTTCAGCCGGGCCTCGTCGGCCCAGTCGGGCTCGTAGACGTCCTTCTTGACGACCTCGCGGTGGAATCCGGCGTACGGGAAGGCGTTGAGGGTGACGGTCTCCAGAGCACGCGCCCGCAACTCGCTCTTCAGTCGCGCCAACGCCGCGGCGTCCTCGGCGAGTTCGGTGACGACGGGGCGGGCCAGCCACAGCCCGATGCCGAGCCGGTCGGCACCGAGCCGCTCGCGCACGGGCTCCGCGTACTCGGCGAGCTGGGCGATCACGCCCGCCAGGTCCTCCGCCTGGTGGACGTTGCTGCAGTAGCCGAGGTGGACGGTGCTGCCGTCCGGGTGCTGAAAGCGCATGGGATGCTCACGCTCCCCCGCGACGTATGGAGTTGCCCTGGAAGGTGGCCTCCTCGTCCGGCTTGGGTTCCTCCAGCTCCAGCCGTCCGCTCTGGCCGTAGAAGGCGACGGGGTTGCGCCACAGCACCTTGTCGACGTCGTCCTCGTCGAACCCGGCGGCGAGCATGGCGTCAGCGGTCCTACGGGTCTTGAGCGGATCCGAACGCCCCCAGTCGGCGGCCGAGTTGACCAGCACCCGCTCGGTCCCGTGCTCCTTGAGGATCTCGACCATCCGGTCCTCGCTCATCTTGGTCTTCGGGTAGATCGAGAACCCGGCCCAGCAGCCGCTGTCGAGGACCAAGCCGACGGTGAGCTCGTTGAGGTGGTCGAGGACGACGAGTTCGGGGGCGATGCCCGATTCCCGCACCACCTCCAGGGTGCGGCGGGTGCCGGCCGCCTTGTCGCGGTGCGGGGTGTGCACCAGGGCGGGCAGTTCGTGCTGGACGGCGAGCTGGAGCTGGCGGGCGAGCGCCTCGTCCTCCTGAGGGGTCATCGAGTCGTAGCCGATCTCACCGACGGCGACGACCCGGTCCTTGGCGAGGTAGCGGTCCAGTTCGTCGAGGACCGGGAGGCACCGCGGGTCGTTCGCCTCCTTGGGGTTGAGGGCGATGGTGCAGAAGTGCTGGATGCCGAACTGGGCGGCGCGGTACGGCTCCCAGCCCAGCAGCCCGTCGAAGTAGTCGTAGAAGCTCTCCGGCGAGGTGCGGGGCTGGCCCAGCCAGAAGGCGGGCTCGACGACGGCGCGCACCCCGGCCGCGTACATCGCCTCGTAGTCGTCGGTCGTCCGGGAGGTCATGTGGATGTGGGGGTCGAAGATGCGCACGGTCAGCCCTCTTCCTTGAGTACGTCCGTGAGTGCGGGCTCGATTTCGGCGGCGATGGCGTCCGGGAAGGCGCGGACGAGGGGGCGGATGTCCCGGGGTACGTCCCGTCCGGCGACGATCCGCTCGTGGGCGAAGTCGGCGAGCATCCGGGCCAGTTCACGGTCGGCGCGGGTGTCGAGGCCGGCCACGCGGTCGAGCGGGATCTCGCAGAAGACGCACTTCAGTACGGCCTGCCGGTACTCGGCGTCCGGCAGGTGTGCGGCGGCGTAGGGGCCGAGGGCGGCCTCGATCAGGGTGGTGTCGTTGCCGCGCAGGGTCTCCCGGACCAGGGGCAGGGCGAGGTCGCCGAGGTCGAGCAGCGGCAGGGTGCGCAGGACGGCGCGCTGTTCGGCCGGGTCGCCGTGCCGGTGGAGGCGGGCGACCTCGTCGGCGAGGGCCCGGCCGCGCAGGGGCAGGGCGGTGAGCAGGACGGCGCGGGCGGCCTCGTCGACGCTCCAGTGCTCGGTGAGCCGGTCGTGTCCGCAGCGCCTTCGGGCGGCGGGGAAGAGCCGTCGTACGGTGGACGGTTCGGCGGCGACCTCGGCGGCGCTCTCGTCCAGCCAGGCGCGGGCCGTGGGGTCCAGTGCGGCGTTCAGGGCGGGTCGGGGGTCCGGTGGGGCGGAGGGGGAGGCGCTCGTGACAGCCATGGGGGGGAACAACTTCCGAAGAGGCGGAGAGGGGGGAGGAGCTGAGCTGGACGGTGTCCTACGCGGCGGCGGTCCGTTCGGCCGCGCGCAGGAATTCGATGGAGCGGCGGGCGACCTCGGGGGCGTCGAGTGAGCCGCCCTGGATCTCCACGGAGACCAGGCCGCGGTGCCCGAGGTCGCGCAGGGCGGCCAGCACGGGCGGGAAGTCGATCTCGCCGGCGCCGAATTCGAGGTGCTGGTGGACGCCGCGCCGCATGTCCTCGATCTGCACGTTGCGCAGCAGCCCAGCCGCCTGCCGCACACAGTCGAGGACGGACCGTTCTTCCACGCAGTGCGCGTGGCCGACGTCCAGGGTGACCCCGAACAGCTCGTGCCCGTCGACCAGTCGGGCGAGCCGCAGGCACCGCTCCACGGTGTCGACGAACATGTACGGCTCGGGCTCGAAGGCCAGCGCGACCCCGTGCTCCCCGGCGGTCTCCAACACGGCCTCGACACCTGCCGCGAGCCGCTTCCACGCGTCCTGCTCCGGCAGCCCGTCCGGCGCCGGACCGCTGCACAGATGGACGGTCGGCGAGCCGAGGTCGGCCGCGATGCGCAGGGCGCGGCGCAGCAGGTCCACCCTGCGCTCGAAGCCGTCCGACATCAGCGTGGGCAGATGCTTGCCCCAAGGGTCGAGGAAGTAGGGCGCGCCGGTCTCCACCGTGACGTCCAGCCCGTGCCGGGCGAGCTGCCGGGCCAGGGCGGTGACACGACGGGGCAGGTCGTCGGCGTACGGGTCGAGATGGTTGTGGTCGAGCGTGAGGGCGACGCCGTCGTAGCCGAGGTCGGCGAGGACGGCGAGGACGTCGCTCAGCCGGTGGTGGGCGAACCCGTTGGTGCCGTAGCCGAGTTTCAACGGGGTGGGGGGAGGTCTCATGATGCCGGTTCCTCACACGGAGGTGGGTGGTCAGGGCGTGTGTCGAATGTCCCGTCGTCCGCGCGCAACGCGGGCGCACCGGACGCCGGGGCGCAGGCGGGACATTCGACACACGCCCTAGGTGGGGGATATGCGCCGGGCCAGCCGTCGCGCGAGGGGGTGCACGACGCCGAGCGCCGCGGCGACGGTCGGTGCCCCGCCGCGCGCGGTGAGCGCCGCCTGAAGAGGCATCAGCCCGAGAATCCCGGCCCCGACGGCCCGCCGGAGGTTCTCCCCCGAGGGCTTGCGGACGGCACGGACTTGGGCGGTGCCGTAGGTTCCGAGGTAGGCGAGAGCACCGGCGGCGGCCAACGGTTTCCTGGAACGAACGGCGCCCGCAACGCCCTTAAGGGGCGCGGGGAACTGCGCGACCAGCCCGGACGGCGCAGCAGACGACCAACGACCCTTCGCGGCACTTCCTACGTCGTCTCGCCCCACCGGAACAGCCGTGGCGACTGCCGTAGCCACCGACACGGCCAAAGTCGCCGCAGGCACCCGCACCGCCGCCCCGGAGATCTCATGCCTGCTGAGCGCCATCAACGTACCGGTATGCACACCGACCAGCCCCGCGGGCACAGCGGCCCGACGAAGCGCGGCACCGACCGATCCGGCGCCGGTCCCGGCCACCACCGCTCCGGCCACGACGTCCAGAACCCGCGCCCCCGCCATGGCGAAACCACCCGCCGGCGTGGACTTGAGCTTCAGGTCATACGCCCAGACCAGCCCGGCCAGGGGAACCGCCACCGACACACTGCGGCGCCCACCCGACACAGCGGCAAGACCGAGCCCCGCCGCGGTCAGCCCCCCGGCCACGGCAAGCGCGGTGCGGCGCGGGACTCGCCCCGACGGCACCGGCCGGTCCGGTCTCTCGACGGCGTCGACCGTGGCGTCGGCGTAGTCGTTGAGGGCCATACCGGCCCAGTAGAGGCAGACGGAGGAACCGATCACTCCGAGGGTACGGGCGTTCAGCGGACGTCCGGCGGTGGCCGCTCCCGCGATCACGTCACCGGGGACACTCAGCGCGGCCGGTGCTCTGACGAGCAGGGCGAGGTCGGAGAGGCGCACGGCAGACCGGGATCCGAAGCGGGCAACCGCTTTCCGATCTTTCATGGCCGCACCTTACTCGCGGCCGTTGACCATTCAGGTACCTACCCCCCGGTAAGACGAGTGACAAAGTAGACACGGTCTTCTTCTTACCGAGCGAGCCGAACTGACGGTAAACGTGGGTCGTTTGGGCAGCCTCACTGCTCCTGTCGCAGTCGCCGCCACACCGCCTTGGCCGCGTTGTGCCCCGACATGCCGTGCACGCCCGGTCCGGGCGGGGTCGCCGACGAGCAGATGTAGACGGCCGGGTGCGGGGTGGTGTACGGGAACAGCGAGAGCTTGGGGCGCAGCAGGAGTTGGAGCCCGGATACGGCCCCGGAGGCGATGTCCCCGCCGACGTAGTTGGCGTTGCGCACGGCGAGTTCGGCCGGCCCGGCCGTCGCGCGGGCGAGGACGCGGTCGCGGAACCCCGGGGCGAAGCGCTCCAGTTGGCGCTCGATGGCGTCCGTGAGGTCCCCGGTCCAGCCGTTGGGCACATGGCCGTAGGCCCAGAAGACGTGCTTGCCCTCGGGGGCCCGCCCCGGGTCGGCGACACTGGGCTGCACCGTGATCATGAACGGCTTGTCGGGTGCCCGGCCCTCCCGGGACGCGGCACGCAGTGCGGCGCCGATCTCGGCGCTGTCCCCGCCGATCTGCACGGTGCCGGCCCGCCGGGCCTCGGGCGCGGTCCACGGCACCGGGCCGTCCAGCGCGTAGTCGATCTTGAAGACGCCGGGGCCGTAGCGATAGCCCTCGTAGTAGTTGCCGAGGCCGGCGATACGGGCCAGGGCGGTGGGTGAGGTGTCGAAGACGTACGCGCGCGCGGGCGGCAGGTCGTCGAGGCGCTTGACCTCGTAGTCGGTGTGGACCGTGCCGCCGAGGTCCTTCAGATACGCGGTGAGGGCGTCCGAGACGGACTGGGAGCCGCCGCGGGCCACGGGCCAGCCGCGGGCGTGTGCGGCGAGGGCGAAGACCAGGCCGATGGCGCCGGTGGCGAAGCCGCCGAGCGGGGCCATGACGTGCGCGACGAGGCCGGAGAACAGGGTCCTGGCCCGCTCGTCCCGGAACCGCCGCATCAGCCAGGTGGCCGGGGGCAGCCCGACCAGGCCGAACCGGGCGAGGGTGACCGGGTCCCGGGGAAGCGCGGTCAGGGGCAGGGACATGAAGTCCCGGGCGAGGGTGTCCCACCTGGCCAGGAACGGCTCGACCAGCTTGCGGTACGGACCCGCGTCGCGCGGGCCGAAGGAGGCGGCGGTCTCGGCGATGGAGCGGGCCAGCACGGCGGCGGTGCCGTCGGTGAACGGGTGCGCCATCGGCAGCTCGGCGTGCAGCCACTCCAGGCCGTAGCGGTCCAGGGGCATGGCCCGGAATGCGGGTGAGTTGATGCCGAGGGGGTGGGCGGCGGAGCACGGGTCGTGCCGGAAGCCGGGGAGGGTCAGCTCCTCCGTGCGGGCGCCCCCGCCGATGGTGCTCTGTGCCTCGAACACGGCCACGGAGAAGCCGCGGCGGGCCAGCTCCACGGCGGCCGTCAGTCCGTTCGGCCCCGCTCCCACCACGACCGCATCGAGCATCGACGGCACGTTCGGACTCCTTCGTCAGCCGATGGCCACTGAAGGATCAGGATATGCCGGGGCACTGACAGCCGGTCGTTCGCCCAAGGGCTCGATCCGGTCCGTTGTGTCGCGGCTGCGGGAGCGTGGGGGCTCGTCGCGCCCGCGCGGCGGTAGCCGCACATGCAACACAGCCCCGCGCCCCTTTAGGGCGTCAGCCGACCCCTTGCTGCAAGAGTCCCGCCACCTGCCTGACCGTCGCTACGTCCCGCGCCGCCGTGAACGGCAGAGCGTTACCCCCGGTGATCCGGAACGGCTCCCCCGCACGAGTCAGGTGCGCACCCCCCGCCTCCTCGACCAGCAGGATGCCCGCCGCATGATCCCACGCGGCCTCCCAGCTGAACGCGGTCGCGTCCAGCTCCCCCCGCGCGACGGCCAGATACTCCAGCCCCGCCGAGCCGCACGAGCGCGGCGCGATGCCGTCGGTCCACAGGCCGAGCAGCCCGCGCTTCTGCTCGTCGGTCGTGTAGTCCGGATGCGACGTGGCGACCTCGAGGTCGCGGCCGGGCTCGGGTGCGCCCGAGCGCAGGCGCTCGCCGTCGAGGAAGGCGCCCCGGCCCCGGACCGCCGTGGCCAGTTGGTCGCGGGCGGGGGCGTAGGTCCAGGAGGCGAGCAGGACGCCGCGCCGCGCGAGCGCGACCAGCGTGCAGAAGCCGTCGTCGCCGTGCACGAACTGGCGGGTGCCGTCGACGGGGTCGACGATCCACACCGGGGCGTCGCCCTGCAGCGCGTCGTACGACGCCGGATCCGCGTGCACCGCCTCCTCGCCGACCACGACCGAGCCGGGCAGCAGGGCGCCCAGTGCCTCGGTGAGGTACTGCTCGGCGAGCCGGTCGGCGTCCGTCACCAGATCGTGCGGTCCCGCCTTCTGGTCGACCTCGTGCTCGGCGAGCTGCCGGAAGCGGGGCATGATCTCGGCCGCGGCCGCCTTGCGGACCGCTTCCTCCACGTCGACCGAGTGCTGTGCGAGAAACTCTTCGATGGTTTCGTTGTTTTCGATCACGTGTCAATAAGAACACGGCCCACTGACAATCCCCGCCCGCTCGGTGGCCGCCGGATGGCGTCGACGTGAATACGCGGGGCACGTATCAGCAGGTCGGAGACGCGTTCAGCGTCCGACCGCGTATCCCTGCATCCCCCGCGGGTTCGCCGCGGCCGACAGGATTCCGGTCTCCGGGTCCCGCGCGACCGCGCACAGCCGCCCCTCCGACCAGGCGTCACCGACGGTGACGTCGTGACCGCGCCGCCGCAGCTCCTCCACCACCCCGGCGTCCGTGCGGGACTCCACCGTCACGCTGCCCGGCCGCATGCCGCGCGGAAAGAAGGAACCGGGGAAGCTGTCGTTGTGCCAGTTCGGGGCGTCGATCGCGCCCTGGAGGTCGAGGCCGCCGCGGACCGGGCCACGCAGGGCGACCGCGAGGAAGAAGTGCGTCTGCCACTGGTCCTGCTGGTCCCCGCCTGGCGTGCCGAAGGCCATGACGGGCACGCCGTCGCGCAGCGCGATGGAGGGCGTGAGGGTGGTGCGGGGGCGGCGGCCCGGTGTCAGGGAGTTCGGCAGGCCCTCCTCCAGCCAGCTCATCTGCAGCCGGGTGCCGAGCGGGAAGCCCAGCTCCGGCACCACGGGGTTGGACTGGAGCCAGCCGCCGCTGGGCGTGGCCGCGACCATGTTGCCCCAGCGGTCGACGATGTCGAGGTGGCAGGTGTCGCCCCGGGTGCCGCCGTCGGCGGACACGTCGGGCTCGCCCGGCACCGGTGAGGTCGGTCGCTTGGCGACGGTCGGCTCGCCGACGCCCAGCACGTCGAAGCCGGGTTCGCCGGAGGCCACCAGGCCCGCGTGCGCGCACAGCCGTGGGGTGCGGCCGCCCGGGCTGCCGGGCCGCAGCTCGTGGGAGGCCTTGTCGCCGACCAGCTGACGCCGGGCGGCGTTGTACTCGTCCGACAGCAGCTCGGCCAGCGGCACCTCGGCCGCGTCGCCGTACCAGGCCTCCCGGTCGGCCATGGCCAGCTTGCAGCCCTCGATCAGCAGATGGACGTACTCGGCGGAGCCGTACCGCGGCAGCTCGGGCGGGAGCAGCGCGAGCTGCTGGAGGAGGACGGGGCCCTGGCTCCAGGGGCCGGCCTTGCACAGGGTCCAGCCGTTCCAGTCGTACGTGGCAGGAGCCTCGTAGGTCGCGGACCAGCCGGCGAGGTCGGCGGCCGTGAGGGTGCCGGAGTGCCGCTCGCCGCTGGTGTCCATGGTGGGGCGCCGGGCCTGCCGCACGAGGGCCTCGGCGATGAATCCGGAGCGCCACACCTCCCGCGCGGTCTCGATCTGCGCGACCCGGTCCCCGGCTCCGGCGACCTCGGCGAGCAGTCGCTTCCAGGTGGCGGCGAGGGCGGGGTTGCGGAACGGCTCCCCGGGCCGGGGCGGCTTCCCGTCCGGCAGATAGACCTCGGCCGACGAGGTCCACTCCGTCTCGAACAGCTCCCGCACGGTCTCGACGGTCTCGCCGACCCGCTCCACGGGGGCGTGGCCGTGTTCGGCGTACCCGATGGCGTACTCCAGCACCTCGGCGAGCGTCCGGGTCCCGTGGTCCCGCAGGAGCAGCATCCAGGCGTCGAAGGCGCCGGGCACGGCGGCGGCGAGCGGGCCCGTCCCGGGCACCAGCTCCAGGCCGAGGCCCCGGTAGTGCGCGACGGTCGCCCCCGCCGGCGCCACGCCCTGCCCGCACAGCACCCGCACCTCGCCGCCGGCCGGGGCGATGAGGATCGGCACCTCGCCGGCCGGACCGTTGAGGTGCGGCTCGACGACATGCAGCACGAACGCGCCCGCCACCGCGGCGTCGTAGGCATTGCCGCCGCGCTCCAGCACGGCCATCGCGGACTGCGAGGCCAGCCAGTGGGTGGAGGACACCATGCCGAAGGTGCCCTGAAGGGTGGGGCGGGTGGTGAACATAAGGCCTCTCACCTCACTGTTCGCGCACATCGGCCAGACTGATGGGCGCTCGGACCGGTCCTGCGGGGGATCCGGGGAACCCGGGATGTCCGGACCGGGGCTCTCCTCCCGCCGCTCCCCAGCAGGCTACCGATCACCCCGCGCCCCTTCTTCCTCGGCGTCGCCGACCGCACCGGCGCCGTCACCTTGGCTCTGGTGCCTGCCCTGGACGCGGCATTGAACGATTGTTTAGTATGCTGTACATGCGTTCAATCCTGGATGACCGGACCACTCGCGCGGTGATCCGCGACGAGGCTCTGCGGCTGTTCGCCGACCGTGGACCCGAGTCGGTGACCATGCGTCAGATCGCCGAGGCCGCAGGCGTGTCGGCGGGACTCGTGGTGCACCACTTCGGTTCGAAGGACGGTCTGCGCCAGGAGGTCGACGAGTACGTCCTGGCCGTGTTCGAGGCGATGCTGGGCGAACTGACCGGCGAGAGCGGGGCTCAGCTCCTCGATCCCCGCACCGGGGCGAGTTCCCTCAGCGAGGCGTTCGCCCGCCATCTCCCGGCCGGTTCTCCGCTGCCCGGCTACCTGCGCCGGCTGCTGCTGTCCGACACCGACGTCGGCAGGCGGCTCTTCCAGCGCCTGTTCGACCTCAGCAAGGCCGCACTGGGCGGCCTGGCGGCGGCCGGCCTGGCCGCACCCGGCCGGGACACGGCGGTCCGCGCGGCCTTCCTGCTCGCCAACGACCTGGCCGTCTTCCTCCTGCGCGACCGGCTCGCGGAAGTCCTGGGCGCCGACCCGCTGTCGGCCGACGGGGTGGCCCGCTGGGCGCCGGAGATGCTCAGCATCTACGCGGGCGGACTGAACGCATCACCGCAAGGAGACACAATCGAGAAAGGCTAGGAACCCTCCATGCCGGCCGGATCCACAGTCGTACCCTCACCGGTGCTCCAGGCCCACGACGTCCACAAGTCCTACGGCAGGCACCACGTCCTGCGCGGCGCCGACCTCACCGTCACCACCGGGCAACTCGTCGCCGTCGTCGGGGAGAACGGCGCCGGAAAGTCCACCCTGCTCAGGATTCTGGCGGGCACACTTCCCGTGGATCGCGGCGAGGTGTCCCTGTCCGGGACGCTCGGCTACTGTCCGCAGGAGCCCGTGCTCAACGCCGCCCTGACCGTCGAGCAGCATCTGCGCTACTTCGCCGCCGCCCACCGCCTGCCCGACCTGCACCGCGGCCATGAACTCGTGCGCCTCCTCGGCTACGAGCGCTACGCGCAGACCGCCGCCGGCGAACTCTCCGGCGGCACCCGGCAGAAGCTCAACCTCACGCTCGCCCTTCTGCACGACCCGGACGTCCTGCTCCTCGACGAGCCCTACCAGGGCTTCGACTGGGAGACCTACCTGCGCTTCTGGACCCTGGTGGATGATCTGCGCACCCGCGGCAAGGCCGTCGTGATCATCACCCACCTCGTGTTCGAACAGGACCGCTTCGACCTGCTCGCCGATCTCGCCGACGGCCGGGTCACGCCCCGCACGACGGTCGAGGAGGACCACCATGTCGGCGCCTGACACGACCGAACCGCGGGCCCTGTACGGGCAGTTCCCCACCGCACTGCGCTTCTCGGTGCGCGACCAGACCCGCAACCGGCTCGCCGGACTGCTGCTCGTGCTGTTCGTGCCCGCCTGGTACCTGCTCATGGACGCCCTCGCCTCGGGCGAGGTACTGGACTTCAAGCTGTACGCGACCGGCCGGGTCCTGCATGTCGACGGCGGCCATCTCACCCTGATCTCGGCGGGCCTCAACTCCGTCACGATGATCGCCGGGTTCGTCGTCTTCGACGCCGTGCGCAAGGCGCTCGCCTTCGACCGGCGGCTCGTCTTCGCCGGATACCGGCAGTCCACCCTCCTCGGCGCCAAGACCCTGGCCATCGCCGTGATCGCCGGCGCGATCGCCCTCTACACCGCGCTCGCGATCCTGTTCTTCTGGCGCCCGACGGTGGGCGGCTGGTTCGCCGTGCTCACCGGGTACACCGTCATCGCCCTCACCTACGGAGCCCTCGGCCTGCTCCTCGGCGTACTGGTCAAGCGCGACCTGGAGGGCTTCTTCCTCATCATCATGGGCGGGCTGATGGACACCTTCCTGCAGAACCCGCTGGGCAACCCGCTCGCCAACAAGCCCGTCCTGCAGTGGTTCCCGTCCTTCGGCCCCATGCAGTTCGCCGCCGGCGGCTCCTTCGGCCACACCGCACTGTGGGGCCACCTCGCCCTGGGACTGGTGTGGGCGGCCTCGTTCAGCGCCGTGGGGCTGGTGATCTTCCATATCAGGACCCGCAACCGCAACCGCCGCGCCGCGCGCGACTCCGCGAACGGCCTTGCCCGAGACCTTTAGACTATGCAAAGCTTTCCATGGACACAGAACTTCCGTTGTTTCGCTGCCAGTTGGCACAAGGGCCGCACCTCCGCGAGGCCAGGAAGGCGACAATGACGCAACACCGGAGCACGTCCCAGCGCCCCCAACCCCCCACCGGATGGCGGCGTCTGGCGTTCCGACTTCCCATCCGCCTGTATCGCGCCGGACTGGGACCACTGCTCGGCAAACGCTTCCTCCTCCTGCACCACACTGGTCGCAAGTCCGGCCGCGAACGCCAGGTGGTGCTCGAGGTGGTCTCCTACGACCGGGACACGCACACCTGGACCGTCGCCTCAGGCTTCGGTCCGAAATCCGACTGGTACCAGAACCTGCGTCATCGGCCGCAGGCCGCCATCCAGTTCGGCAGGCGACGCTTCTCCGTCAGGGCTCACTTCCTGTCACCCGAGGAAGGCGCCGACGTCATGGCCGAATACGCCCGTCGACACCCACGAGCCGCCCGCCGCCTGTCCTCGCTCATGGGCTTCCCCGTGGACGGCAGCGAGGCCGCCTACCGGCGCATCGGAGAGGCCACCCCGTTCGTGCGGCTCGAGGGCACGCCCCTGCCTTCCTCACCCTGACCAGAGCGAACCCCGTTCGCGCACCATCGCGGTCAGCGTTTCCTGGATGGTGTCGCGGACCTCGTCCGAGACCTTGTGGACGAACATCGGGTCCTCCAGGGCCTGAGGGGAATAGTGGTCGGTCCGGACCGGCTCGCCGAACCGGATCGTCCACTTGGTCGGCAGGGGTAGCGCGCCCAACGGGCCGAGCAGGGGGAACGTGGGCGTGATCGGGAAGTAGGGGAGGCCGAGGCGCCGGGCCAGGGGGCGGGCGTCCGCGATCATCGGGTAGATCTCCTCGGCGCCCACGATGGAGCAGGGCACGAGAGGGCTCCCGGTGCGCAGCGCGACGGCCGCGAAGCCGCCCCGGCCGAAGCGGCGCAGCCGGTACCTCTCGGCGAACGGCTTGCCGAGCCCCTTGTAGCCCTCGGGCATGACGCCGACCAGTTCGCCGCGTTCCAACAGCCGTAGTGCGCTGTCCATACAGGCGATCGTGTGGCCGGCCTTGCGGGCCAGTGTGCGCAGTACCGGCAGTTCGAAGACCAGGTCGGCGGCGAGCAGCCGCAGTGCCCGGTGCGCGGGGTGATGGTCGCGCACGGCGATCTGCAGCATGAGCGCGTCCAGCGGCAGGGTTCCGGAGTGGTTGGCCACGATGAGGGCGCCGCCCTCGGCCGGTATGTTGTCCAGGCCCTCCACATCGACGCGGAAGTACTTGCCGTACAGCTGCCGGAGAGGCGCCAGCAGGACGTCGTCGGTGAGTTCGGGGTCGTAGCCGAAGTCGTCCACGCCCTGCTCGTCGGTGAGACAGCGGTCGAGGAGGTCGCGTCCCCGGGCCAGGGCGAGCATGCCCTGGGCCACCGTCTCCATGAGCAGGTCCCGGGGGCTCACCCGGTCCTGCGGAGGCTGACCTTCTCTTTGGCCTGCCTCGTCCATAGGCCTCTCCTCCCGCTTGCGATGTGCGTGTGCAGACAGCCGGTGGCGTGTTTCGCCGTGCCTCGAACGCGGCGTTCGCGGCGCGGTCCCCGGCTCCGGAGAACCGCGCCGCGAACGCTCTCAGTAGACGAACGGCACCAGCTTGGCCGTCTTCTTGGAGTACTCCTGGAAGGCGTCGCCATATCGCTCGGCCAGGTACTTGTCGAGCATGGGGATGTTCAGGAAGGCGAACATGCACGCCATGATCGCCGGGATGACGAAGGCCCACGGACTGCCCGTCACCAGCGCGAACCCGGTGAAGAGCACGACATCACCGAAGTAGTTGATGTGCATGGAGTACTTGAACAAGCCCTCTGTGTAGAGCTTTCCCTTGTGCTCCGGCACCTGCTTCCACAGCTTGCGCTGGTACTCCGAGCCGGTGTTGAGGTACGACCCGACGAGGTAGAGCACGACGCCGAGCCAGGCGAACGCTCCCACGGAGGCGGCGTTGGTGCCGCCCAGGTAGGCCATCGTGCCGTGGATGATGACGACCCAGACGCCCACGGTCGCCGCCTCGGACCACTCCATGCTGCGCTTGAGCATGACGAAGGTCGTGGCGATGAACCGCAGCAGGTAGATCGCCGACAGGGCGAGAAGGAGTCCACGGCGGAGCAGCTCGGCGTGGTCGAGGTGGATGCCGAACCAGTCGGCCACGGTGTCCGTGCCGCCGAAGAGGAACCAGGCGGCTATCACCACGGCCGCGGTGTTGCACGTGGTCACCAGCGTCTTCGGGCCGATCGACGTGTCGTACCCGCCGTACATCTCTCACGCTCGCTTTCTGTTGGGGTGGGGGGTGGGAACCGAGGGGCGGGCAGGCGGATCCGCCCCTATGACCGGGCCTTGGCCAGGTTGCCGGTCCGGCTCCGGGATTCGGCGGTGCGCCTTCCGCGGGTGCCGTTCGTCCCCTTGGAACCGTTGCCGCCGGCCGCCCCCTGGCCGTCGTCCGGTTCGCTCACCGGGGCGTTCGAATGGGCCGCGGCCTCCGCCTTGAGCCGGTCGCGCATCTGCAGGAACTTGGCGTTCATCTCGTCGACCGCGATGAGCTTGTTCACACCGCGCTCGCTCACCTTGGGCTCCTGACGGAGCATGATGCCCACGTCCTGCGGGTCCTGGACGAGCCTCTCCATGAGCAGCGACGCCCGCAGCACCCAGGGCCGCAGCTGCTTGACCGGCACCATGGTCCGCAGCATCGGGTACTCGTACAGCCGCATGATCGCCAGGGTGTTCTCGTCGTCGATGGGGGTGAGCCAGGTGGTGATCTCCAGGAGCCCGGTCTTGACGTGCGTCAGTCCCGGTGCCTGGTAGATGAGGTTGAAGTGGGAGCTGTTCTCCGGATTGGCCTCCTCGCACTGGTCGAAGGTGGAGCGGATGATGGTCCCGTCGACCTCGACCTTGTGATTGACGATCTTGTTGGCGGCGAGGTAGCGGTCCCGGCCGTCCATCCAGAGGTTGCGCGCGGTGCCGTACATGAAGGTGTAGTCGATGTTGTTCGTCCAGTGATCCCGGTGCACGAAGGTCACGTGGTAGAACTCGAGCAGGCTCTCGATGTAGCGCGTGTAGTGGATGGGCCGGGTCCACGAAATCGTCTCGTAGGGCCGGGGATTGCTCACGAGTTCGGTCGGCAGTTCGATCGCCGGAAGGTCCTCCCGCTGGTCTCCCCACCACAGCCAGACCAGGCCGTGCTCCTCACGCACCGGGTAGGTCCGCAGCTTCAGGGAGGCGGGAATGCGCGCGTCGGTGCCCAGGGCGGGCACCACCTTGCAGGTGCCCTCGGCGTTGAAACGGAAGCCGTGGTAGGGGCATTCGACGGTGTTGCCCTTGAGCCGGCCGTCGGCGATGTTGGCGCCTTTGTGGGGACAGCGCGCCGTCTGGCACACGAGGTTGCCGTCGAGGTCGCGCCACAGGACGAGTTCCTCGCCCATGCGGCGCACCCCGGTGGGCTTGTCGCGCTTGATGTCACCGGTCTGCAGGATCGGGTACCACTGGTTGGGGATCATCCGGCTGTGTTCCTCTCGTCACCCGCACCGTGGTGAACCGGGCGCGGTGTACTGGCGGATGGGCGGCACCGGCTCAGCCTTCGACGACCTCGGCGACACCGGTGTCGCCGTCGACCATGACCATGTCGCCCGTGTTGATGCGCTGTGTGGCGTACTTGGTGTTGACCACCGACGGCACGTTGAACTCCCGCGACACGATCGAACTGTGGGAGAGCATCGATCCGACGTCGGTGACCACGCCGCCGGCGATGGCGAAGAGCGGTGTCCAGGAGGCGTCGGTGTAGCGGGTGACCAGGATCTCTCCCGGCTGGAACTCGTCCGCCTGCCAGACCAGGTCCTCCACGATGCGGGCCCGTCCGACGATCCGTCCCGGACTGGAGCCCAGTCCTTCCAGGCGCGTCCCGCCGGCCGCGGGTCGCACCGACCGGGTCGGGTCGTGCTCGCCGATGAACGTCAGGGGCGGCTCGGGCAGTCGGTTGTGGTAGTCGTGCGCGCGCCGACGCTCGTCCAGTTCCGCGCGGGAGAACGCCTCGCGGCCCGTGCGGGTACCGGCGAGGTAGGTCCGGACGTCGTCGAAGTCGAGGTACGCGACCTCGTCCAGGGAGTGCAGGACGCCTTCCGCGTGCAGCCTGCGCCCGACCTCGTACACCACGTTCCTGACCAGCCAGATCGACGTGATCATCGACATGCGCGTGGTCTCGCGCAGCTCGCTGCACAGGGAGTACATGGCGATGACCGTCTCCAGCGTCTTGCGCTGGGGCAGCGGCAGCTTCTCCAGCGCCGACCGGGCGTCGCCCTCCACCCGGGCCCGGCTGCGCCCCATGATGTCGTCGACGGAGAATCCGTCGGCGGCGTAGCGGCGGATCATCTGGAAGATGTACGAGGGGTCGTCGATCCAGCGCGGATGGGTGAGCTCCATCTCCTGCCGGCCGCGTGTGCCGTTGGCCCGCAGGAACGGTTCCATCTCGGCGTTCCAGAAGGCGCGGCCCTCGTCGTCGTCGCGCAGCCGCCGCGCGATCTGCTCCAGCGGCGCCTCGTCGATGATCTTCATGACCCGCGGCCGGGCCCTGGCGGCCTGGGCGACCTTCCAGATCTCCTGCGCGGATGCCACGGTCCGCAGGCTGGACATGTCGGTCTTGAGACGGTTCTGCAGGTTGTCGCCGTCGGCCCCGAGCCACTTCCGGCAGAGCTCCGTCAGGACTCCGTAGAAGCCGAACGCGTTGATGTAGTAGGGCATGTAGCCCACGTGTGCGTCGTGGAAGAAGTCGAGGTAGCGGATGAGCTCGGCGTTGAGCTCGCGGCGGCTCATCCGGGTGAGGTCCAGTCGCCGGGCACGGTCGAACTCGTACAGCCGGGTGGCGACCATCTCTTCGGCGCGGTGCTTCATGGTCAGCATCTCGGTGGCCGTCGACTGCGCCCAGTGGAGGGTGGACAGGAGGTCGTCGATGCCGCCGGGGAAGGTGCCGAAGGGGTTCTCGTAGCTGGAGAGGTCGGCCTCCTCGCTGACGAAACGGCTGGTGAAGTGGCGCTGGTCGCGCGTGGGCAGGCACTGGCCCAGCAGATAGGCGGTGTAGGAGATGTTCAGATAGACGTGGCCCTGGAGATAGCCCATGTGCAGGTCGACGTCGCCGGTGTCGCGGACGCCGAGGGCGGCGGCGCAGTCGCGGTGCACGTGCTCCTGGTAGTAGCGGGCGAAGCTCAGGCCCAGCGGTGACATCAGGCCAACGAAGATCTCGCCGATGTCCATCCTGGACCAGAGCGTGCCCTGCCGCACCGCGTCCGGCTGCGGTGCGACGTAGGGGCTGCGCTTCGCCTCGGCCGCGTTCTCCCGGGGCAGGGTGGTGATCGGCCTGGTCTGCAGCAGATACAGCGTGCCGTCCCGCAGGGCCCACTCGATGTCCTGCTCGGCGTCGTAGTGGGCGCGGACGTCGAGGGCGAGCCGGGCGAGCGCCGTGAGCTGTTCGCGTGTCAGGCACGGGGTGTTGCGGTCGGCGGCATCGACCTTGGTCATGCCGATGGTGCCCGGGGTCACGGAGGCGCACTTGGTCACCTTGTAGCGGACGCGCTCCTCGACCACCTCCAGCGTGCGGTCGTCGACGGCGAAGAAGTCGCTGGAGACCCGCCCGGACACCAGGCCCTCCCCCAGGCCGCAACAGGCCTCCACGACAAGCCGGTTGGGCTGTCCGCCGACCGGATCGACGGTGAACAGCACACCGCTGACGTCGGCATGGACCATCTCCTGCACGACCACGGCGATCGAGCCCGCGGAGCCGCTGTCCCGGTAGGCCGCGGCGCGGTCCGACCAGAGCGAGGCCCAGCAGGTCTTGACCGCCTCCAGCAGTGACTGGTCGCCTGAGACGTCCAGGACGGTGTCGTGCTGTCCGGCGAACGACTGGGCGGCGGAGTCCTCCCGGCAGGCGGACGACCGGACGGCGACCCGCGGGCGGCCCAGGTCCTCGTAGGCGGCGAGGACGGTCCGGGCGATGGACTCGGGCATCTCCCGGTCGACGATCAGTTCACGGATGGTCCGGCTGTCCGCGCCGCGCGCCTCGGCGGCGCGGATCTCGGCCGCCAGACCGGTCTCGCGCAGGAAGAGGTCGAACAGACCGGTGCTCAGACAGAAGGCGGGCGGGACCGGAAGGCCGGCTTCGATCATCTCGCCCAGCCGGGCGGCCTTGCCCCCGGCTGTCTCGACGGTGGCACCGGTGCGGCCGAGGGCGATCACCAGGTCCGCGTGCGGCGCCTGCGAGACCGTCGTGGCCGGGGCGGGGGCCGGGATGCTGTCGGTTCGGGTTTCCATGATGAGGTCTCCTGGCCTGTCAGGCGCTGTGGACGGGAGAGTTGGTGCCGACGAAGGCGCGGAACGGCTGACCGGGGATGATCCGCGTGGCCCGCACGTCGGTGAAGCCCGCCTTCTCCATCTGGGAGACCAGTTCGTCGGCCTGGGGCAAGGGGCCGCCGAAGTCGGCGTACGTGAACCAGAGGTTGAGCACGTCGAGGCCGAGGTTGCCGCCGCCCTGACACGACGTGGTGAGCAGCATCCGGCCACCGGGGGCGAGGAGGGACCGAGCCCGTTCGAGCGCCTCGACGCGCTCGGTCTCGGGGAAGTAGTAGATGTTGTTGTGGAGGGTGACCAGGTCGAACTGGGGCTGCAGGTCCAGCGTGCGCAGGTCTCCCTGGCGGGTCTCCACACGCTCGGTGAGGCCCCATGCGGCCATGTTGTCGGCGGCACGCGCGGCGACTTCCTGCTGAAGGTCGACGGCGACCGCGGTCAGCCGGGGGTTCGACTCGGCCGCGTATCGCACGTAGGCGCCCGTCCCGCAGCCGATCTCCAGCAGTCGGACCGGGCCCTCGCGGTCGAGCGTCCGGTCGATGGCCGCCTGGACCATTGAGCGCAGCGCCAGGGACGAGCGTGCGATGACGGTTCCGTCCTGGTCCTGAAGGGAGAAGCGGCGGCCGGCGGAGAGCATGCGGGGCGCGTCCAGCAGCACCGGCACATGGAAGCGCAGGATCTCCTCGAGGGCTGCGGCGACGGCGTCGTTCCCGGGCTGGGCCAGGAGCCTGGCCGTGGGGCTCTTGAGCCGGTAGCAGCCCTCGCGCCGACCCAACTCGCCCAGCCGGACGCCGGTTTCGAGCCAGGCCCTCAGCCGGGGACGGTCGTCCTCGGGGATGTCCAGGTACTCGGCGAGGCTCTCGAGGTCGCACGGGCGCACCGCCAGGCACCGCAGCACGCCCGAGCCCGCGGCGGAGGCCAGGAACGCCGCCCGGTACAGCGGGTTGACCAGTGCGGTCGACAGCGTCAGCAGCACCGGGTTGCGCGGGTCCGTGACGATCTTCGCCACGGTCAGCGCGTCCGTGAGCGGTTCCTCCACCCGGTGCTTGACGTTCCTGGCCAGGCTCAGCAGATCCATGAGGGTTCCCTCTTCGCAGTGGGGAGTCGGTCTGGCGCGTCCGGGGCCGGCCTGCCCGGCTCGTCGGTGAGCCGGGCGAGTTCGCTCCGTATCTCGCGCAGGAGTGACGGCCGCGAGAGGCCGCTGAGGAAGAAGTGGTCGCCCTCCAGGTGGTGGTGGAGGAGGGAGCCGCTGGTGTACGACCGCCACGCCTCCACGGAGGGTCGCGGCGCGATGGGGTCGCGGGTGGCCGAGAACGCGGTCATGGGACAGTCCAGCGGGGCCCGCGGT
This sequence comes from Streptomyces ferrugineus, assembly GCF_015160855.1. NCBI lineage: Bacteria > Bacillati > Actinomycetota > Actinomycetes > Kitasatosporales > Streptomycetaceae > Streptomyces > Streptomyces ferrugineus. Next base: position 6,883,309 of record NZ_CP063373.1, read on the forward strand.
ACCCAGCGGTACTCCTCGCACACCGTCAGGTCGGCGCGCAGCACCGGCAGTCGACGGTCCAGGTAGGCGCTGCCGATGGTGTGGTCGTCGCCGAGGCCGCCGAGGGCGGCCACCAACTGCCGCAGGTCCGCGTCGGACAGCGTCCGGTCGTCGCGGTCGCCGTAGAGGTGGGGCGCCCTGCTCCCGGACACGAACAGGTGCCGAGGGGCGCTGTGTCCTCGATCGCGCAGCTCGCAGGCGACCTCGTAGGCGAGAAGCGCGCCCATGCTGTGGCCGAACAGGGCGTAGTCATGGGCGAGTTCACCCTGAACCAGCGCTTCCGCGATATCGCGGACCAGTGGTCCCATGGCGGAGTAGGGCCTCTCGCGCATCCGCAGACCGCGACCGGGCAGCAGGACGGGGACGACCTGCACGCCCGCACCCAGCGGGGCGTCCCAGCCGCGGTACACGGAGGGAGTGCCGCCCGCGTACGGGAAGCAGATCAGTCGTAGCGGCGCGGCATGAGCTCCACTCGCGGGCGTGAGCCCCGGGAACCAGCCGACGGCGGGTGGCCGCGGGGCCGTGGCGGGCCCCGGCGGCCGCTCGGTGATGGGCACGTGGATCCTCGCAGTCCTCGGTCGTCGCTGTTCGTGGGTGTTGGGGGTGCCGGTTTCAGCGGGGGACGTGCTTGCGGCCCTCGGGCGAGTTCAGCCAGGCCAGGGTGAGGTCCATGCCTTCCTGGAAGCCGACCTCGCTCTTGAAGCCGAAGTCGTCCCGGGCGCGGTCGATGGCGTAGGACTGGTCCCGGTCGAAGAGATGGACGGCGTGCCGGGTGAGGACCGGGCGGGCCTTGACCCCCAGGGCGCCGTAGATCTTCTCGGACGCCGTGGCCACGCCGCGCGCCAGCGGCGTCGGCAGGCTGAAGGCCGGCGGCCGGACGCCCAGGCCGTGCGCCAGTGCCTCCACGTACTCGCGCCAGGTCGTCAGATCGGGGTCGCGCAGGTTGTACGCCCGGCCGGCAGCGGTCTCGGAGGTGCAGGCGGCGATCATGCCGTCGACGAGGTTGCCCACGTAGACGAGTCCGGCCGGAACGTCACCCCGGCGGATGTAGACCATCTGCCTGGTCAGCAGGAGGGTCGCGATCTCGATCACGAAGTCCTTGCTGCGCGGCCCGTAGACCGAGACCGGCCGCACGACGGTCAGTGGCAGTCCGGCTCGCTCGGCCGCCTCCCGCACGGCGCGCTCGCCCAGCACCTTGCTGCGGTTGTACGGCAGCCCGATGTCCCGCGGTTGGGCGGACTCGTCGCAGGGCCTGGCCGGGTAGCCGTAGACGTCGGTGGTACTGACATGCAGGAAGCGTTCGACGGTTCCCGCGTGGTGCGCGGCCTCGACGAGGCGGCGGCTGCCGTCGACGTTGATGCTCCGGAACTCCTCCCAGGGGCCCCAGTCGGCGGACATCCCGGTGCAGTTGTAGACGTGCCGTACGCCGGCCGTGGCACGGCGCAGGCTGTCGGGGTCGCCGAGGTCACCGGTGGCGATCTCGACGTCGACGCCGTCGAAGGCGGAGCGGTCGCTGCCGTCGCGGACCAGCACCCGTACGCGGTGGCCGTGTTCGGCCAGCCGCCGGGCCAGGTGCCCTCCGATGAAGCCGCTCGCGCCCGCGACCAGCACGTCCGCGCCGGAGTCGGGCACAGGGACATGCGGGTGTTGCGCAGCGGCCTCCGGCAGGGCTTCGGACGCGGTCACGCCGAGTGCGGTCCGCTCCGCCGCCTCGGAGGCCGTGGGGGGCTTCTCGGTCGCGTGGTCTGCCATGGCACGCCCCAGGATGTCGAGGGAATGTTCCAGGTCTTCTTCGCTGTGGTCGGCGTTGATGAAGAAGCGCAGGCGGCACTCGTCGCGAGCGACGGCGGGGTAGCCGATGGGCATCACGTTCACGCCCCGCTCCAGCAGGGTGTTGGACAGCGCCATCGTCTTCTCCCAGTCGCCGATGATGACGGGGATCACCGCGGACGCGCGGGAGACGCCGATGTCGAGGCCGCGGGCCCGGGCCTCGTCGCGGAAGTGCTCGGCCAGGCGCCGTACCCGGGCCACCCGCTGCGGATCGTCCTTGACGACCCGGATCGCCTCCAGGGCCGCGGCCGTGTTCGCCGGCGAGATTCCCGTGCTGAAGATGTGCAGGGGCGCGGTGAACCTGAGGTACTCGATGAGCGGGCCGCGGGCGGCGATGTAGCCGCCGAGGCTGCCGAGGGCCTTGCTGAGCGTGCCCATCCACAGGTCGACGTCGCGGCGGTCGATGCCGAAGTACTCGCCGATGCCCCGGCCCGTGCGGCCCAGTACACCGATGGAGTGGGCCTCGTCGATCATCAGCATCGCGCCGTGGCGCCGCTTGACCTCGATGAACCGGAGCAGGTCGGGGATGTCGCCGTCCTGGCTGTAGGCGCCCTCGATGAGCACCAGTGCCCGGCGGTGCTGCGCGCGCAGTGAACCCAGCATCGAGTCCAGGGCCCGCCAGTCGTTGTGCGGGAACGGCCTGCGCCGCGCTCCGGACAGGATGGAGCCGCGTACGGCGCTGTCGTGGATCCACTCGTCGTGCAGAACCAGGTCCTCGGGGCCGAGGATGTGGCCGATCGTCGCCACGTTGGTGGCATGGCCCCCGGCGAAGACGATCGCGTCCTCCGTGCCGAGGAAGGAGGCGATCTCGGCATCCAGTTCGTGGTGCAGCGGCGTCTCGCCGAACAGCAGCGGCGTCGCCGAACTGGACGTGCCGTAGCGGTCGATGGCCTCCTGCGCCGCCTGGCGCACGCGCGGGTGATGGGACAGCGCGAGGTAGTTGAAGGACGCGAAGTTCAGCACGGTACGGCCGTCGACGGTGGCGCGCCCCGCGTTGTGCCCCTCGTGGATACGGCCGTACGGGTTGGCGCCGCTCGACCTGGCCTGGCGCAGCCTGCCCTGCAGCTCCGCGAACTCGGGCCACTCCTCGAACTCCCGCTCCTGCCGGACCGTGCGTTCTCGGCGGGGTTCAGGCACGGGTTCACCGCTCGCGACGTCCGGTGCCGCCTCCGGGCCGAGCAGGTCCGCCAGCTCCCGGACGCTGGGGTCGTCGGACAGCGACTCCCGGTGCCTCTCCAGGCATCCGGGGTACTGGCGGGCCAGCGCCCGCTCCAGTTCGGTACGCATCAGGGAGTCGAAACCGAGGTCCCTGCCCAGGTGCGCGTCGAGCGAGATCTGGTCGACGGAGAAGGAGCACACCCGTGCGACGTGGTCGAGGATCACCTGGCGAACGTCCGGCGCGGTGGTGGCGGCCGGACGCGTCGCCGTCCGCTCTGCGGCGTCACGGCGCTCGTCCCGCACGATCGCGTCGGTCGCTTCAGTCGCTTCAGTCGCTTCAGTCGCTTCAGTCGCTTCAGTCGCGGGATTCTGCATCTCCGGGGCCTCCTGCGTGGGCGACGTGAACCAGTACGGCTGTCGCTCGAAGACCGTGTGCGGTACGGACACACGGGCTCGCCGGTGCCCCTCGTCGAGCGCCGCCCAGTCCACCTCGCCGCCGGCGCAGTGGAGGCGGCCGAGCGACTGCAGGAGGGTCTCCCAGTCGGAGCTGCCCACCGGACCGCCCCTGCGCAGCGAGGGAAGCCACAGCATCGGGTTCTCGCTGTCCGGGGACGTCGTCGTGCGTGCCAGATTGAGCAGGGTGGGGTGTGGGCCGATCTCGATGAACGTGTCACAGCCCAGGCGCCGCAGCGTCGCGAATCCGTCGGCGAAGCGGACCGTGCCGAGCATGTGCTCCGCCAGGTCGTCGGCGCCGATGCGTCCGGTGATCTGCTCGCCGGTGCCGTCGAAGACCCACGGGATGCGCGGCTCCGCGAACCTCACGGCACGGGCCGCCTCCCGCAGCGGCCCCGCAGCGCCGGCCATCAGCGCGGAGTGGAAGGCGTGCGAGACCGCCAGTGGCCGCACCACGACGGTCCGGTTCTGGAGCAGGGACCCGGCTTCGTCGATCTCCTCCCGGGCCCCGGAGAGGACCAGGTGGCCGGGAGCGTTGACGGCGGCCACCGAGATGGAGGCGAACGCGTCGGCCACAGAGTGGATCACGTCCGCGGCTCCGACGCACGCGATCATCGCGCCGTCGCCCGGCTGTTCGTCCATGTGCCGACCGCGTACGGCCGCCAGCGTCAGCGCGTCCTCCAGCGACATCACTCCGGCCACACACGCGGCGCCGTACGCCCCGATGCTGTGGCCGAGCAGCGCGGCCGGCCGCACGCCCAGCGACATCCACACCTCGGCGAGGGCCACCTCCAGCGCCACCAGGGCGGGTTGGCAGTAGCGGGTGCTGCCCAGCCGGGCTCCGCCGCCCTCGGCGAAGAGCAGGTCCGGCAGCGGCACACCGAGGTAGGGACGCAGCACGCCGTCCGCGCGGTCGATGGTGCGGGCGAAGCCGCCGTGGGTGTCGTAGAAGCCCTTGCCCATGCCGGTGTACTGGGTGCCCTGGCCGCTGAAGAGGAAGGCCGTCTTCGGTGCCGGGCCGGAGCGGGGCCGGTCGCGGACCACGGCGGTCGACGCCTCGCCGCGGACCAGGGCGTCGAGTGCGGTGTCCAGTGCTTCGGCGGAGCCGCCGGTGACGACTGCCCGGTGGCCGAGGCGGGGGCGGCCCGTGTTCGCCGTGTGGCACAGGTCGGCGATGGCCGCGTCCGGACGGGCGGCCAGGTGGGTGCGCCACTTCTGGGCCAGGGCGGTGAGGGCGGTCGGGGTGTGGGCCGAGAGGCACAACGCGTGCACCGGGCGCTTGGGTGGAACCGTCTCGCCCCGGGTCGGCTCGGGGGCCGCCTCGAGGATCAGGTGCGCGTTGGCGCCGCCGAACCCGAAGGAGCTGACGGCGGCCCGTGCGACGGTTCCTTCCGGAAGGCTCGTGAGTCGCGTCGGCACGTCGAGCGCCGCGTCGCGCACCAGACGGCGGTTCACGGTGCGCAGGTGCAGGGTCGGTGGTACCTGGCGGTGGCGCACGACGTGGGCCGCCTTGATCAGGCCGGCGATGCCCGCGGCCGCTTCCAGGTGACCGATGTTGGTCTTGACGGATCCGACGAGGCAGGGCTCGCCCTCCGTACGGTCCCGGCCGTAGACGGCGGCCAGTGCCTCCCACTCGACGGGGTCACCGAGCGCGGTCCCGGTGCCGTGGGCCTCGACGTAGTGGATCTCACCGGGGGCCAGGCCGGCCTGGTCCAGGGCCCGTTCGCAGACGGCACGCTGCGCCGAACCCTTCGGAGCCGTCAGACCGTTGCTCCGGCCGCCGTGTCCCGTCGCCGAGCCCCGGATCACGGCGTGGATCCGGTCGCCGTCGGCGAGTGCGGCGGAGAGGGGCTTCAGCAGGACGAGGCCCGCGCCCTCACCGCGCGCATAGCCGTTGGCGGAGTCGTCGAAGGTGCGGCAACGGCCCTGTGGCGACAGCATGTTGCCCGCGGCGAAGGCCACGGAGAGACCCGGCGTGACCATGAGGTTCACACCGCCTACGAGCGCCGCCGTGCACTCCTTGCGGCGCAGGCTGTCACAGGCGAGGTGGACGGCCAGCAGGGACGACGAGCACGCCGTGTCGACGGCGAGGCTCGGCCCGTGCAGGTCGAGCGTGTACGACAGCCTGTTCGCGGCCATGGAGTGGGCGTTGCCGGTGGCGCCGTGGACGTCGATGGCCTCCAGTCGGCCCATCTGCAGTTCGGAGTAGTCGTGGCTGCTGATGCCGACGAAGACTCCGGTGGCGCTGCCGGCGAGCCGGCCCGGATCGAGGCCGGCGTCGTCCAGGGTCTGCCAGGCGACTTCGAGGAGCAGCCGCTGCTGCGGGTCCGTGCGGATGGCCTCCCTCGCCGACATGCCGAAGAAGAGGGCGTCGAACTCGTCGACGCGGTCGAGGAAGCCGCCGTATGCCGGGGCGTTGACCCGATCGGCGTCCCAGCGGCCGCGGGGCACCTCGGTGATCGCGTCGCGGCCGTCCACGAGGAGCCGCCAGAAGCTGTCCGCGTCGGGCGCCCCGGGGAAGCGGCAGCCGACACCGACGATCGCGATGGGCTCGTCCGCGCCGCCGCCCACGGCCGCGGGCGTGGCCGGTTCCCGGGCCTCGTCGAGGGACGCGTCCCCGACCGGGGCGTCCGCGCGGTGCCCCTCGGCAAAGTGCGCGTCATCTGCCGCCGCGGGCGCGTGGTCGGCGCCGAGGTGATGGGCGATGGCGCGCACCGTCGGGTGGTCGAAGGCCGCGCCGGTGGTGACCTCACGCCCCGTCACCGAGCCGAGTTCGGTCACGATCTCCACGGCCTGCTTCGAATCCAGTCCCAAGGACGCCAGCGGCTTGGTGGGGTCGACCGCCGCCCTCGGCAGTCCCAGACGGTCCGCGATCCGCTGGATGAGCCAGCCCTCGAGGGCCTCGGGCCCGTGCGGCGCCGTGCCCGCCCCGGGCCGTTCGCCGAGGAAGAGGGCGATCAGCGTGTCGACCCGTGGCCGCACGAGCAGTTCGCCGAACGGGATCGCGGTGCCGAGCCGCCGCTCCAGCTCGCGCACGGTCGTCAGGAGCGTCGGGTGGTCGAGATCCAGCTCGGCGAACGTCCAGTCGGTGATGTCCGGGGCGTCGTCCGCCGGGGCGACTCCGGTCAGTGCCTCGGTCACCGAGTCGATCACCAGTCGCCTGCGCCGGTCGGCGGGCAACCCGGTGAGCGGCCCGCCGGAAGCGGGCACCTCGGTGTCCCGTGTGACACTGGCCGCGATCGGGGTGAGCCTGAGATCGAGGAAGTCCCGCTTGGACGCCTGGCGCTGGATCTTGCCGCTGGTCGTCTTGTGCAAGGTCGACCGCTTGAGCAGGAGGACGGCGTGCGGTGTGACGTCGTGCGCCTCGGCGATGGCGGTGCGCAGCCGGGCCAGCAGCGCAGGCGCGTTCGCGACGCGCCGGCCCTCGACCTCGTAGGCGACGACCATCTCCTCGGCGCCGTCCACCTCCACCGAGAACACGGCACCACTGCCCGTACGGAGACACTCGTCGGTCTGCTCCGCGGTCAGCTCGATGTCGTGCGGGTAGTGATTGCGGCCCTGCACGATGACGACGTCCTTGGTGCGGCCGACGACATACAGGTCGCCGTCGCGCAGGAAGCCCAGGTCGCCGGTGCGCAGATGGGGTGTGTCGCCCTCGCCCTCGATACGGGCCCGGAAGGCCTCGTCGGTGGCCTCGGGCCGACGCCAGTAGCCGTGGGCGACGTTGCCCCCGGCGATCCAGATCTCCCCGATCCGGTCCCGCGTCGTGATCCGTCGCCGCGTGCTCGGGTCGACGATCGCGACGTCCACGCCGTCGACAGCCGGGCCGCATCCGACGACCTCGGTCACCCGAACGTCATCCGTCCCGGCCACGGGCTGGACGGTGCCGTCCCCCAGGGCCCGGGACGCGAAGGTGCCGACGGTGGGCGCCACGTCGGCCGGCACGCCGGTCACCATCAGCGTCGCCTCTGCGAGGCCGTAGCAGGGCAGGAGGGCGCTTTCCCGGAAGCCGCGGGACGCGAAGCGGTCGGTGAAGCGCCGCAGTGTGTCGGCGCGCACCGGCTCGGCGCCGTTCAGCGCCAGCCGCCAGTGGCTCAGGTCCAGGCCCTCGCACTGCTCGTCCGTGATCCTCCGGACGCTGTGCTCGAAGCCGAAGTTGGGCGCGACGCTGGTGGAGGCCCGGGTGCGGGACAGTGTCTCCAGCCACAGCAGCGGCTGCCGTACGAAGGACATGGGCGCCATCAGGTGTGCGGGGAACCCCCCGTACAGCGGGGTCAGGATGCCGCCGATGAGGCCCATGTCGTGGTACGGCGGCAGCCAGGAGACCATGGCCGAGTCGGCGTCGTGCCGCAGTCGCCGGTGGATCGCGCGGAGGTTGTGCATCAGGTTGTCGTCGCCGACCATGACGCCTTTGGGGGACGACGTCGAGCCCGAGGTGTACTGGAGGAAGGCCGTCGCCTGCCCCTCGGGCCCCGGGGCGCGCCAGTCGTCGGCGTCGGTGGTGTCGGGTCCGCCGCTCACCAGCCAGCGCAGGCCGCCCAGGCCGAGCGCGGCGAGTTCGTCGTGCCGGTCGGCCACGAAGCGGGAGATCTCCCCGGTCGTCAGCGCGTGGGTGGCCCTTGCGTCCCGGGCGATCGCGGCGAGACGGGGCATGGTGTGGCCGAACCGCCGGGTGTCCGGTGGGTATGCCGGTACGGCGATGGCTCCCGCGTACAGGCAGCCGAGGAATCCGGCGATGTAGTCGAGCCCCGGCGGGTGGAGCAGCAGGACCGGCTTGCCAGCCAGGTTCTCGCGCTGCAGGAGGGCGGCCACCGTCCTGACGCGCAGATCGAGTTCACGGTAGGTGAGCGACTCGCCGTCGCCGCCGGCGCCGGTGAGAAAGCGGTACGCGAGGGCGTCCGGGCGCTGTTCGCAGTGGTGTCGCAGGAGCCCGGCAACTGTCCTCGGTTCCTCACCCCGGCGGGGAGTGCCACTCGGGCCTTGGTTCATGAGCGTCTCCGTCACTTTCCGGGCAGGGCCCGCGCAGGCCGGGCCGCGCCGGCGGTTTCGCACAGCCGGCGGTAGTCCGTCTTGCCGTTGGCGTTGCGCGGCAGCGCGTCCAGGCGGGTCGCCGTGTGCGGGAGCATGTAGCGGGGCAGGTACCGCGCGCAGTGCCGCTTGATCTCGATGAGGCCCGGTCCCCGGCCGGCGGTCCGCAGCGTGTAGTAGAGGGCGATGCGCCGGTCGGCGCTCTGCGTGTCGACGACCACGGCGGCGGAGGAGATGTCGGGGTGCCGGAGCACGGCGGCTTCGATCTCCCCCAGTTCGACGCGGTAGCCGGAGAGTTTGACCATGCGGTCCTTGCGGCCCCGGTAGACGAGTTCGCCCTGTTCGTAGCTGACGAGGTCACCGGTGGCATGGCGGCCCTGCCAGTGGTCCGCCGCCGCGGGCTCCGTCTCCCGGCGCCAGTATCCGGGCGTGACGCAGTCGCCTTCCACGACCAGCTCACCGAAGGCGTTCGGCCCGTCGAGCACCCGCCCGTCCTCGTCGACGACGGACACCCGGGCGCCGGTGACCGGTCGGCCGATCGGCACGGGTTCGACACGTGTCAGGTCCTCGGGGCTGACGCGGTGGTAGGTGCAGACGTTGGTCTCCGTGGGGCCGTACAGGTTGTACAGCTCCGTTCCGGCCGGCAACAGCTCGGTCAGCGCCCGCAGTTGCCGGATCGGGAAGACTTCGCCGGCGAACAGGACGTAGCGCAGGCTGCGGGCGGTCTCGGGCGTGAGCGCTCCGGACGCGGTGAGCAGGTGCAGCACCGACGGCACGGAGTACCACACGGTGACGCCGTGCTCGCGGATGCCCGCGGCGAGCGCGGCGGCATCGCGCGTCCGGTCGTCGGCGACGATCCAGACGCGAGCGCCGGCCGACAGCGCGGTGAACAGGTCGAAGGTGGACAGGTCGAAGTTGAACGAGGCGTGGTTGGCGAAGACGTCGTCCGGGCCCACGCGCAGCTCGGCACGCGCCCACCGGATGAAGTTCGCCAGGTTGCGGTAGCTGATACGGACGCCCTTGGGCGTGCCTGTCGATCCGGAGGTGTAGAGGATCGAGGCGAGGTCGTCGCGGTCCACGGCGGGCAGGAACACGATGTGCCGCGCGGCGCCGGCGGCGAAGCCCGCCCAGTTCTCCACCAGGGCCCGGGCGCCGCCCGCCGTGGGCAGGGTGTGCGCTGGCTCGTCGGCCGGGCCCTCCGACACGACGATCGTCCTGATCGAGCCCGGCAGTTCGAGGCCGGCCAGCAGCTCCCAGTGGTGGCGGTCGGTGAAGAGGGCGACCGGTTCGCAGTCGGCGAGGATGGTGCGGACCCGGCTCGCCGGCTGGCCGCCGTCGAGGGGAACGTAGGCGCATCCCGCCTGCAGGGTGCCGAGGATCGCCTCGGCGTAGCGGGGCTGCTTGTCCATCCAGATCGCCACGCGGTCGCCGACCAGGGCACCGACGCCGAGGAGCCCCGAGGCCACAGCGGCGACGCCCGCCTGCAGCTCGCCGTAGGTCACCGTCCGCTCCCCCACGAGGGCGGGGCGGGCCGACTGCTCCGGTGAGAGGGACCGTGGCAAACGGATCAACGCTGTGTCGGACTCGCTCGTCGTGTGCGTCATGTCTGCTCCCGTCACCGTTGCCTCACGCCGCCGAGGGCAGCACACCGACCTCGCGGGCCGCCTCGACGAAGATCCCCGCGGCGTTCTCCAGGTCCTCCCGCGTGTGCTCGGAGGTGACGCTGACCCGCAGTCGGGCGTCGCCGAGCGGCACTCCCGGGAAGACCACCGTCTGGCAGTACAGTCCGCGGGCCCGCACCGCGCGTCCCATCTCCATGGCCTTGCGCTCGTCGCCGATGACGATGGGCAGGATGGCGCTGCGCGTGTTCTCCAGGTCGAAGCCCGCGTCGGCCAACTGGCCGTGCAGCAGGCGGATGTTGGACCACAGGCGGGTGATCCGCTCGGGCTCCGACTCGATGACGTCGATCGACGCGATCAGTCCCGCGGCCACTCCGGCCGGGATGTTGGCGGCGAACACGTACGAGTTCGAGTAGAAGCGCAGGTACTCGACGACCTCCTCCTCGCCGACGACGAAGCCGCCCATGCCCGCCAGCGTCTTGCTCATCGTGCCGAGTTCGAGGTCGACCTCGCCCTTGAGGCCGAAGTGCTCGGTCGTGCCGGAGCCCCGCTCGCCCAGAACGCCGGTGGCGTGGGCGTCGTCGATCATGACCCTGGCGTCGTACTCCTTGGCCAGGCGGACGATCTCGGGCAGGTCGCAGATGTCACCGTGCATGCTGAACACGCCGTCGGCCACGATCAGCCGGCCCCCGGACCGGTCGTCGGCACGCTTGAGGATCCGCTCCAGGTCCGCCATGTCGTTGTGCTGGTAGATCTTGCGGATGCCGCCCGAGAGCCGGGCGCCGTCGACGATGCTCATGTGATTGAGCCGGTCGACCACGAGGGTGTCGTAGCTCTTGACGAGCGCGGAGATCGCACCCAGGTTCGCGGCGTAGCCGCCGGGATAGACGATGCAGGCCGGGCGCTGCTTGAAGGCCGCGAGCCGGCGTTCCAGCTCCTTGTGGAGAACGTTGGTGCCGCCGATGAAGCGTGAGCCCGTGTGGGTCGCGCCATAGGTGCGGGTGGCGTCGCAGACCGCCTCGATCACCTTGGGGTGGTTGGCGAGGCCGAGGTAGTTGTTGGAGGCGAACATGAGGAACTCGCGTTCACGACCGGCGAGTTCGTCGAAGATGACAGCCCGGTTGCCGCACCGGGACCGCAGCGGCATCCCGTACCAGTAGAGCTGGTCGGCCTCGCGCCGCCGCAGGTACGTGCCGAAGCTGCGGGCCTTGGCGAACAGGTCCCGGCTGCGCTCCTCCACGAAGTCCTTCATGGAGCGGCCGTCCCACTCGGGGTCGTCCTCGGCGGGTGCGTCGCCCTCCTCCGGCAGGGCGGGCACGTCGGGATCGACGGACGGCGCCCGGTCCGCGGCACCGGTGCTCTCACGCGCGGAGCGCAGCCCGGCCGCGAGTGCGCGCAGGGACGTCACACCGGCCGGGTCCACCAGGCCGTCACCGAGGCCGAGTTCGCGTGCGGCGTCGGCGACGATCGAGGCGAGGACGACGGAGTCGATGCCGAGCTCGCTCTCGAAGTCGGCGTCGACGGGCAGCTGGTGACGCTGGTACTGGGTGTGCCGCTGTGCCGCGGCGACGACCGTCTCCAGCACCGCGTCGCCGTTCTCGCCCGCGTCGGCAGGGTGTCCGACGGGTCCGACATCGCCGCCCAGCGCCTGTTCGACGGCGTCGACGAGCTCTCGGATCGTCGCGGGACCCGCGGCCAGCGGTGGGCTCAGGGTGAAGTGCTCGTTGACCGACGCCAGGATGGATTCGAGGATCACCGAGTCGATCCCGAGATCCGCCTCGAAATGGCTGTCGGGCAGGAGGTAGGACTCGTCGTACAGCGTGCGGGAGGCGACGATGTCCACGATCTGCCGGTGGACGACTTCCCCGTGCCGGGTGTCCCCCGTGGCGTTCGTCATCGGACGACCTCCCCCTCACGCCGGAGCCGTTCGACGAGCGACGCGATCGCGTCGACGGTCCGGAAGTTCGCCGCGGAGACCTCCCGCAGCGGAACGGTGATCCGGAAGCGGTCCTGCAGGTAGTGCACGAGATCGAAGATCTCCGCCGAGTCGATGATGTTGAGTTCGGCGAGCGGGACCTGCGCGTCGAGCCCGTCGGCGTCGCCGTCGAGCCAGACCTCGGCGATGTGGTCGATGATTGACTGCTGGGTGCTCATGGTCGTCCTCGGCTGTGTGTCCGGCAGCCCTTGGCCGGGTTGCCACGGTTCGACGGCGGCGGTGGCGGGTGGGGTGCGTGCGGTCATGACGAGGCCGGGGAGGTGGTGTGCCGTTCCAGCAGATCGGCGACCTGGCTGATCGTGTCGCCGGGCGAGGCGGCGTCGTCGTCGATGTGCACGCCGAACTCCGACTGGATCACCAGGAGCAGTTCCACCAGGAACAGGGAGTCCATGTCGAGGTCCTCGAACGTGGTGTCCGGGCCGATCTCGGCGCGGTTCACCTCGAAACGGTCGACGAGAAGGCCGACCAGCCTGCCGTACATCGCACTCATGGCTGAGCTCCTGCTCTCTCTCGTTCTCGGTCGTCGGCCGGATGCCGTCGGTCAGGACCGGTCCAGCTGCGGCCAGGTCAACACCGTCGACCCCCAGGTCAGCCCGCCGCCGAACGCGGTGAGCAGCACCCGCTGCGCCGGCCGCAGCACCCCCCGGGTGTGCGCCTGGTCGAGCGCGAGGGGGATGGACGCGGCCGCCGTGTTCCCCACCTCGGCGATGTTGTTGAAGCACCGTTCCCTGGGCAGCCCGATCCCCTCCGCGACGTGGTGGGTGATCCGGAGGTTGGCCTGATGGCTCACCAGGTGGTCGACGTCCCCGGCGTTCCAGCCCGCTCGGTCGAGCACGGCCTTCGCCGACCCGGTCATACGTCGTACCGCGTGACGGAACACGTCCTTGCCCGACATGGCGAAGTACGCCTCGCCCGGGCGCGGTGCCACCCCGGAGAGGCGCTGCCGCGAGCCGCCCGCGGGCACGGTGATGAGGGCCTCGCCCTCTCCGTCGCTCCCCAGGTCGAACGGTCCGAGCGCGCCGGGCTCGGTGCCGGTGCCGGAGCGCAGGACCACGGCGCCGGCTCCGTCGCCGAAGATCACGGAGGTGGACCGGTCGTCCGGGTCGAGAAGGGTCGAGAAGGTCTCCGCCCCGATCACCAGGACCCGGTCGGCCACCTCCGCGAGGATCAGGCCCGCCGCGGTCGCCAGCCCGTACACGAAGCCCGTGCACACGGCGGACACGTCGTAGGCGGCCGTCCCCGTCATGCCCAGGCGGGCGGCCACGACCGGAGCGGTCGCCGGACAGGGGCGGTCCGGCGTGGTCGTGGCCACGATGACGGCGTCCACGGTGGGCTCGCCCGAGCTCTTGAGGGCCTTCGCGCCCGCACCGACGGCGAGGTCCGAGGTCGCCGTGCCCGGCGCCGCGAAGTGGCGCTGTTCGATGCCGGTCCGCGACCGTATCCACGCGTCGGAGGTGTCCAGCCGGGTGGCCAGCTCGTCGTTGGACACGACCCGGCTCGGCAGACAGCTGCCGACGCCGGCCATCACCGCAGCCCGGTTCACCGGAATCCGCCACGAGGGTCTAAGACGATGCCCGGCTTCGGCCTGCCCGCACGACGTGCCACCACGTGAGCTCCTCGTCTTCCGGATCCCCAGCTGCTGTCCGAGCCGAGTCTTGTCCGGTGGCCTGACCGATGGCTTACCGCGCACTGACGGATGACTGACGCGGCGTGACGCCGCTGTTCCGGCGCGGTCCGTGCGGCCCCGGTCCCGGACGGCGGCACCGGGCGGTCAGCGAGCCGTAAGCCATCCGTCAGCGGTCGGTCAGCCCCGAAGCCCAGACTCGGTACGGCGAACACCCGGCACGCGAATGCGCGTTCGCCTCTGCTCCCCGCGGAGCGTGAGACGGGCCTCCGGAAAGGTAGGGCGCATCCCATGAGTGCGATGTACGGCAGGCTGGTCGGCCTTCTCGTCGACCGTTTCGAGGTGAACCGCGCCGAGATCGGCCCGGACACCACGTTCGAGGACCTCGACATGGACTCCCTGTTCCTGGTGGAACTGCTCCTGGTGATCCAGTCGGAGTTCGGCGTGCACATCGACGACGACGCCGCCTCGCCCGGCGACACGATCAGCCAGGTCGCCGATCTGCTGGAACGGCACACCACCTCCCCGGCCTCGTCATGACCGCACGCACCCCACCCGCCACCGCCGTCACGGGGATCGGTCTGGTCACCGCCGCCGGCATCGGTACCGACGCCACCTGGCAGGGTGTGTGCGCGGGCAGGTCGGCCGCCGCCCGGAACCCGCTGCTGGCCGGCCTTTCCGTGGACATCTCCTGCACGGTCCCGGGTTTCTCCCCGCGCGAGCACGTGGGGCGGCGCAGTTCTCTGACTCAGGACCGGTTCATCCAGCTCTCCATCGCCGCGGCGCGCGAGGCCGTCGCCGACTCCGGCCTGGACCCGACGACGTGGGACGGCGCGCGCGTCGGCGTGGTCGTGGGCTGTGGTCTGGGCGGTGTGGCGACGTGGGAGACCCAGCACCGGCGCATGCTGGAACAGGGGCCGCAGGCGGTGTCCGCGCTGCTGATCCCGATGCTGGTGCCCAACATGGTCGCCGGCCACCTGGCCATGGACCTGCGCGCCACCGGCCCCAACCTCGTCACGGCGACGGCCTGCGCGTCCGGGGCCACCGCGATCGGAGCCGCACTGCAGCTACTGCGCGACGGCAGCTGCGACATCGTGATCGCGGGTGGCGGCGAAGCCGGCGTGAGTCCCCTCATGGTGACCGGCTTCGCCCAGATGGGGGCGCTGTCGAGGCGGCTCGACGAACCCTCCGCCGCCTCCCGGCCGTTCGACGCGGACCGCGACGGGTTCGTCATCGGCGAGGGCAGCGGCATGCTGGTCCTGGAGCGGGAGGCGGACGCACGGGCGCGTGGAGCACATGTCCGCGCGAAACTGGCCGGATACGGAGCCTCGGCCGACGCCCACCACATGACCGCCCCGGACCCCGAGGGCGCCGGCGTCATCCAGGCCCTGCGCACGGCGCTGGCCGCGGCGGACGTCATGCCCGACGAGGTGGATCACGTCAACGCCCACGGCACGTCCACGCCGCTCAACGACGCGGCGGAGGCGCGGGCACTGCGCAAGGTCCTCGGCGAGGGAGCCGCCGTCACGTCGACGAAGGGAGTCCTCGGCCACACCCTGGGAGCGGCCGGTGCGATCGAGGCCGCACTGACCGTGCTCACCGTCGAGCACGGGACCGTTCCCCCGACGGCCAACCTTCAACGGCTGGATCCCGGCGTCGAGTTGGACGTGGTCGCCGGGTCCGTGCGCCGGCGCGGCGTGGAGGTGGCGGTGAGCAACTCGTTCGGCTTCGGCGGCCAGAACGCCGTCCTGGTCGTGACGGCCGCGTGAGCAACCGGGCGCGGTCGACGGATCTTGTCCGGAAACAACCCCGGCCAGACGGCCACTACATCGGAAGAATCCGACAGGTGACCAAACGAATCCTGATTCTGCAGCGCGTCGTCGGCGTCCTCTACATCATCGCGGGCGTCGGCAAGTTCTTCCCGGAGATCGAGTCGGTGGAGCAGCGCCTCAACGACGCCGCCGACGCCAACCACGACATCGCCGTGATCGGAGACTTCACCGACTGGCTCGCCAAGTACCCGACGGGCGTGACCGTCTTCGTCGCAGCCGCGATGGTCGTGAGCGGCCTGGTGCTGATCCGGAACCGGGAGCTGGTGCTCGCCGCGCTCTACGGGCAGCTGGTGATGCTGGTCTGCTTCGTGATCGTCCTGGTCAGCAGCGTGCCCCAGATCCTGCTGCTCGACGCCGCGTTCTTCGCCGCCGCCGTCCATCTGATCGTGGTGCACCGCCGGGCACCGGCCGGCTCCGCCCATCGCCGCGCCGAAGCCGGGGCGGACACAGAGACGTAAAGGCCCGATGCCCATGTCCTTCACCGTTCCCCACGACGAACTCGGTCACCTCGAGAAGCAGGTCCAGGCCGCGCTGCGCACCGCCGACGACAGCTCCCTGGACATCCTGGGCCATGGCGAGGTCACCCTGGTGCTCCGGCTACGGACCGACCATGGTGCCTATGCCTGCAAACGGCTGCCGGTCTTCCCCGACCGCGCACGCTTCGAGCGTTACCGTCGCAGCCTCGACGAGTACTTGCGACGCCTCACCGACAGCGGCCTGAACGTCGCCGACACACAGGTGTGGCACACCCATCGACCGGCCGGGCGGATCGTGGCGTACTGCGTGCAACGCGAGCTGCCGGAGCGGCGGCTGTGCTCACGGCTCCTGCACACCGAGGACGAGACCTGGGCCAAGGACTTCTTCTCCCGGTTCCTCGACCAGGTGGACCGGACGGTCTCCCCCTCGCTCGGGCTGGACGCCCAGGCATCCAACTGGATCGACATGGGCGGCGAGTTGACGTACCTCGACGTGACCTCTCCGCTCATGCGGGACGACAAGGGCCGGGAGAAGCTCGACGTCCGACTCTTCTTCACCTCGCTGCCGTGGGTGCTGCGCGACGCGGTCCGGCTGTCGCTGAGCAAGTCGATCTTCGACAAGTTCTACGGCACGCGCGGTGTACTGCTGGACTTCCTCGGCAACCTCCACAAGGAGCGGCTCGACTCGCTGATCCCGGCCTTTCTGGATCAGGCCAACGGCCGCCTGACCGAGCCCATCACGGCTGAGGAGGTCGCTGCCTACTACCGCGATGACGCGCGGATGTGGGAGCTGATCCAGCGGCTGCGCAAGGCCGACCGCTTCTGGCACCTGAAGGTCCTGCGCCGCCCCTACCCGTTCCTGCTGCCGCCGCCCGTGGACCGCTGACGTGAGCACCGTGACCACACCACCGGCCCGTGTCACGGTGACCGGGCTCGACGACTGCCTGACTCTCGATCCGGCGCGGCCCCTGTACGTCTGTCATGTGCGCGGGCCCCTGACCCTGTCCGTTGTGTCGATCGCATGGCTGCAGGCGATCGGCGACCGAGCGCGTACGGCCCTGGAGTCCCGGCACCTCAGCGATGCCGAGTCGGCGCAGGCACGGCAACTGCCCCTGCCCAAGCGGCGCTTGGAGTGGCTGGCGGGACGCCTGGCGCTCAAGCACGGGGTGTGCGCCTACCAGCGGCGGCACTTCGACGCGCGGACCGGCACCCGCGACGTCCACATCAGCGCCGTCGCCGACGGCCTGCGGGCCGGCAGGCCGTGGGTCGACTTCCCGGTCGAGGTCGGGCTGTCCCACTCGGTGGACTTCGCCGTCGCCGCGTGCGGACCGCGCGCCGTCGGCATCGACGTCGAGCGCACCCGGCGCATGCCGCCGATGCTCACGGAGCTGCTCACTCGCACGCCCGGTGCGGCGAAGGGCACGGAGTCCGTCGGTGTGCGGGCCATGCCGCTGTCATTGCGCTGGGCGTGCAAGGAGGCGGTGCTGAAGCACTTCGGTTTCGGCCTGCGCGTCGACCCGCAAGAGGTCGAGTTGACCGGCTGGCGTCCCGACGGCCGCTTCTCGTGGCGTGCCGGGCCGGGCCTGAGGCGTCATGTGTCCCAGGGCGACGGGGCGCGGTTCGACAGTTGGGCACGCGAAGTCGACGGCTACTCCGTGGCGTTGGTGTGGCGATAGGAGCTCAGCGGCAGTGACATCGACATCCCCCTCCCAGTCCGCTCCCGCGAACCGGGGCGTAGCGTTCCAGGACGCGCTCCAGGCGGCGGCCGAGATCGCCGCCTACAGTCCGTCCTCGCACAACTGCCAGCCCTGGGGCGTCGGTTGGGCGATCGGCGCGGCCGCTCGGCACACCGCGGTGGCACTGCTCGCGGACACTGCCGAGCAGACCGGAGCCGGCTGCGGTCCCGCCGCGCGGAACGAGGTCGAGTATCTGGTCCTCGCCCTCGACCGCGCACGGCAGCTCACGGCGCTCTCCTCGCACGGGGTCGAGATGCTGGTCAGCTGCGGCGCGTACGGAGAGATCCTGCTGCGGGCCCTGGCCGCCCAGGGCTGGCGGGCCGACCGGGTCCGCTTCGTCGACCCGGCCCCAGCGGCCCACGGGCTGAAGGACGACGACCCCGACCGGATCTTCGGTGGCCGATGGCCGCGTGCCTGGATGCCGCTGTGCGTTGTCCGGCTGTCACACGCGCCCACCCCCTCGGGTGACCTCGCCGAGCTGCGCGACACCGTGCGCGCCCGGCACACCAACCGGGGCCCCTACCGTCCCGACAGGATCGAGCCCGCCGTGCTGGCGGGACTGTCGACGACACGATCGGGGCTTTCGCTGTTCCGGGCGGCACCGGGGGGCGACTCAGAGGTCACCGTCCGCCATGTGGTGGCCGATGCCGAGCGCGCCGCGGTCGGCGACCTCGTCTCTCGGCACGGCGGGCGCGACTTCAGCCACCGTGCCGCCTGGCGGGAGACGCACTCGTTCATACGCCGCGACGAGGCCGACGCCGAGACCAGCGGTGACGGCTTCACTCTCGGTCAGCTCTTCGGACCGATGTCGCCGCCGCGTCGATTCGGGATGCGGATCGCCCTGGCACCCGTGACCATGCGGATCCTGCGGCACGTGGGCTACCACCGGATCCTCGCTCGCCAACTCGCCGCCATGGTGCGGTGCTCTCCCGCCGCCGTCGCCCTGTGCTTCGACGACGGGGCACCCGGCGCCGAGTCCGTCGTCCGCGGCGGCGCCGTTCTGGCCGACTACTGGCTCGGCGCGACCCGCGCCGGACTGGTCCTGCATCCCGTGAGCGTCATCCTCCAGCACGACGATGTCCGGGCCGAGTTGGAGCAACGGCTCGGCCTGCCCGGGCGGGCGTTCTTCGTGAGCAGACTGGGACATGCGGTCACGGCATTCCCGCCGTCGCGCCGACTCGCAGCGTCCCACGCACTGCGACTCGTTTGATGAACCCGGTGTCACACAAAGCCTGACGGCTCACCCAACACGCCTCTGACCGGCCAATCACCGGTGTGCCCGGCACATGGACCCTGGCGATGTGGCGTCGTCCCAAGTCCCGTTCCGCTGCCTCATTACGTGCTAGCCTCAATGTGCGCTTATACGAAAAATTACATGGGCGAAAAATGGACTACACAATCAGTCGCCTTAGGCAGCAATGAGTGTCAGAAGAGCGCTTCGGCGCACTCTCGGGGGAGGCACGTACTTTGCACCACCGCATGCGATCACGCCCGAAATCCTCCTGCCGGTCCACCTGGACGGTCCACCCAGCCATCGCCCGATGAGGGCATCTCCGGCCAACGTCACACCCCTGGCCATGTCGGGTGAACCAGCCATGCACCCGCGCGGTCCCATCTCATGGGAGGAAGTCGGTGATCATCCGCGTACTCATTTGCTGCGAGGATGCAATCCTGGGTGCCGGGATGCGAGCGCTGCTCGACCAGCAGCCCGACATCACCGTGATCGGCAACACGACCGGCGCCGAATCCGCAGCAGCCGCCGAGAGGCAGCAGCCTGACGTCCTCGTGATCGTGTCACCTGCGCTGACCGTGGAGCACAAGCGGGAACTCGCCGCCCTGTCCATCGGCACGAAGGTGGTCCTCATCGCGAAGGCGGAGAACGCACCGCGCTCCATCGAGGCCCTGCGCGTCGGCGTCCGGGCGGTCCTGACTCCGGGCACCTCGGCCGACGAGCTGGTCCACGTACTGCGGGCGGTCAGCGCCGGCGGGGCCATCGTCATGCCCGAAGAGGCCAGGCCCAGCCTCCTCCACCACCCACCGGACGAGACCTCCTCGACGCCGGCCGCGAGCCTGGTGACCAACCTGACACCACGGGAATCCGAAGTGATTGTGCTGCTCGCCCAAGGGAAGTCCAATGCCGAGATAGCTGAAAAGATGTCTGTTTCCACGGCGACGGTACGGACCCACGTTCACCATTTACTGAGGAAGCTCGGAGTGGGCACGCGCGCCCAGGCCGTAGCCGTCGCCTACGAGTCGGGGCTCATCTCCGCCATCGGGCGAAAATCGGCCACCTGAGACCAGGCCAACTGAAAAAGATTCAGTATGGGTTTCAACCTTACTGCGTGAAACTCCTACGCCCGGTACCCATCACCGATCCGCTCTCCCGTCACTTCCTCCAGGACTTTCGCCATTTGGCCGAAGTCCGCGACGAGCCGCTGAAACTGTGAGCTTTCCATGTCGCGCTCGAACTCCTCGCGACTGGTCACCTCGATGATCTCGAAGTAGTGAGGGGACCGGGCTACCCGCTGAACACCGAAGGCGAGGACGCTGGGTAGCTCGGGGCAGGTCGCGTAGTCGACCTCCCGTACCCACTTCTCGAAGTGGTCGGCTTCGACGCCGTCGTGCAGTTGTATGCGGTGAATGATGATCGTCAAGGTGAACCTCCCACTGGATGGGGCAGTTGGGGCCGTCAACGGCGACGGCGCGGGCGTCGGCTGTTCCCCAGACCCAACGCGCGTGCGATGTTGTTCTTCTGGATCTCGCTGGTGCCCGAGAAGACGCGTGAGGGCAGGGCGTCACGGAGGAAGGTCTCGGCCTCGCCCTCGACCATCCCCAGGCCACCACGCACCTGGACGGCATCCAGGCCCAGTTGTACGGCGGCCTCGCTGACCGCGAGTTTCGCGAGTGCGGGTGCGATCTCGTCCTGGCTGCCCCGCGCCAGCCCCCAGGCGGCCTTGTACAGCAGGAGCCGGGCGGACTCCAGGCGCAGCGTCATGTCGACGATCCGGTGGCTGACCGCCTGGAAACCCCCGATGGGGGAACCGAACTGTGCGCGCTCCCCGGCGTATTCGATCGTGGACTCCAGGATGCGACGCATGGCGCCCAGGTATATCGCGAACAGGCAGACACGCTCCCACTTCATGGACGCGGAGAACACGCTGGCCCCCGAGCCCTCGGCGCCGAGCATCTGGCGGGCCGGGACGACGCATCCGTCGAAGTGGACATCGGCCGTGGGTGATCCGCGCAGTCCGACCTTGTCGTAGACCGGACCGACGCTGAGTCCCGGGGTGCCGGCCTCGACGATGAACGCCGTGAGTCCGAAGAAGCCTCCGTTCGGCTCGGTCGCCGCCTGCACGACGAAGGCGTCGGCGACGGGTGCGTTCGTCGTGAAGCACTTGCTGCCCTGGAGCACGTACTCGTCTCCCTTGCGCTCCGCGCGGGTTCGCAGGTTCAGCGCGTCGGATCCGGCCTCCGGCTCGGTGATGCCGTGCGCGGCGATCCGCTCTCCCGAGCAGAGTGCGGGGAGCCACTCCCTCTTCTGTTCCTCCGTTCCGAACTCGACGATGGGCATCAGTGAGGCGAACAGATGGGCGGCGACGGAGAACGCGAAACCCGTGTCCTCGGTGCCGTAGCCCAGTGCCTCCATGACAACCGATGAGGTGACCGCGTCCAGACCACTGCCGCCGTACTCCAGGGGCACCGCACCGCCCACCAGCCCCTGTGCGCCCGCGAGCCGCCAGCGCCTGCGGAAGTCACCGGGGTCGAACGCGGTACGCGCCGCATCCTTGCGGCCGACGAGCTCGCGCTGGGCGAACGCGACGACCATGGCGCGCATCTCCTCGCTGTCCGCGTCGAATTCGAAGTTCATCGCGCTCCGTCCAGGTGCTCTTCGATGAGTACGTGGTAGTTGATGCCTCCCGTGCCGAAGGAACTCACGGCCGCGCGCCTCGGTTGCCCGGGCCGGCGGTTCCACGGCGAGGGCGCGGTCGAGACGGCGGCCGGGATGGCGTCGAGGTCGAGGGCCGGATTCAGCGTCCGCAGGTTGGCGTTGGGGGGCAGCGTCCCTGCCCGCATGGCGAGCAGGGTGCGCAGCAGCCCGGCACTGCCGGCGGCCGCGAACGTGTGGCCGAAGAACGACTTGGCCGACCCGATCTCAAGAGGTCGGGACCGCTCCTCGCCGCCGTACATCCGTGCCGCGGCCGCGATCTCGACCCGGTCTCCGACCTTGGTTCCGGTGCCGTGCGCCTCCAGGTAGTCGACCGCGGACGGCTCGAAGTCCACCTCCGCGAAGGCCCGGCGCATGGCCAGCAGTTGCCCCTCCACGTCCGGGGCGATCAGGGACTTGGCGTCGTTGGACGCACCGATGCCGCTGATGAGACCGACGATCTCGTCACCATCGCGGCGCGCGTCGCTGTAGCGCTTGAGCAGGAAGAGGCCACACCCGTCGCCCGGGCTGAAGCCGTCGGCTGCCTGGTCGAAGGGTGCGTTTGTGCTGTGCGACAACAGTCCGAGCGCCGAACAGAGCACCATGTCCCGGGTGTTGCAGGCCAGCTCGACACCACCCGTCACAGCGAAGTCCGCCGTCCCCTGCCGAAGAGCGCCGACACAGATGTCGAGCGCCGCGAGGGACGAAGCGCAGGCGGCCTCGACACCGAGGGGCACGGCGTCGAGCCGGTACTCGTTGGCCAGCAGCGCCGCCACGCCACTGGCCAGGCAGCCGTCGAGGAGAGCCGGTGACATCGCATGGTCCGGCGCCCCCGACATCCCCTCGCGCACCGTTGCCAGCAGGGCCTTCTTCTGCAGTGACGACAGGCCGTCCAAGCCGGCGAGTCGTCCGACCGTCTCGTCCCAGGACTGCAGAGCCATTTCCGCATGGGTGCGGCGCTCGCGCGTCAGGCCCAGATTGGTGCCGATCGCAACGAGTCCCCTGCCCGCGAGCCGTCCCGTCACACCGCCCGCACCCGGATCCCCACCCGGATGCGCTGCCCGTCCCCGGAACAACTCGGCGGCCACGGCGAGCGCGAGGCGCTGAGTGTCGTCCATGGCCGCGTGGCGCAACGGGACGATCCGCACCTCGCCGGGAGGTTCCTCCGGCACCGGCACATGACCGCCCTGGTCGGTGTAGCTGTGGGTGAGACTGAGTGCCCCTGGTGCGTAGTACAGCTCCCGGTCGAGCACGGACTCCGGAACAGGGCCGATACGAGTCTCGCCGGAGCTGACGACCCGCCAGAAGCCCTCGGCATCGGCCGCGCCCGCGAAGCGGCCGGCGACACCCACCACCGCGATCGGTTCCGGGCCCGGCGCCGGGACCGGCATGGCCGCGGCCCCGCCCACGGTTCCCCGGACCCGGCCCGGCGTGGACGCGGTACGGCGTCCGGCCTGCCCCTCCGGCTCGTCGACGTCGCCGGCCCCGTCGTCTCCGTACTCCTGGACGACGAGATGGCAGACGGTCCCGGTGAACGAGGCTCCGAGCACCGCGGCTCGGCGCGGAGTGCCATCAGGGCTCGCCCGCCACTCCTCGCTCCGGGACGGCAGTCGCAGCGGTGTGCCGAGGAAGTCGCTTCCAGCGGCACCGCCCAGCACACGCTGGGGAGGAATCCGCCGGTGGTGCAGGACGAGAGCGACCTTGGTGACGGCGGCGACACCGGCGTTGGCAAAGGTGTTCCCGAGCCGCTCCCGCACACTTCCCACGGCCACGGACGCCGGAGCGGCACCCTCGTGAAGCCCCGCCAGCGCCTTGAGTTCCGCCTCGGCCTCAGCGGTGACGGCCGAGCCCACGCATTCCACATACGCCACCGACTCGGGGCGCACCTCGGCAGCACGCAAAGACGCCTGTGCGAGCGAGCGCCGCAGCTCGGCGGAGCGTGAGGAGCGGAAAGCGCCCGGACGAGAGTCATGGCGCACGGAGGAGTCGAGGATCACGGCGTAGATCCGGTCGCCGTCCCGGACGGCGGAGGAGAGCCGCTTGAGCAACAGGGCGCCGACGCCCTCACCGACCCGGCCGGACTCGTGCCCGGGGGTACCCCGGCTCATCGGACCCATGAGCCCTTTGGCCTGCAGCGCCCTGGTGACGAAGGGGCTCTCCCACCGCTGTCCCGCGACCACGAGGACCGCGTCGGACACCCCGCGGCGGAGATTGCGCACCGCGTGGTCGAGGGCGACGAACGAGGTCGCGTCCGCCGACTCGACCGCGAGCGTTCGGCCGTGGAACCTGAACGCGGTGGCGATCCGGGCGGGGATCGTGCTCGCCATCTCTCCCACCCGATCGTGCGGGGAGGCACCCGCCTGCCGTGCCACCAGCGACCGCAGTTCCCGGGCGGCTGCCCGCGCCGCTGCCGCGTCGACGCCCTCTGCCATGGCCGCCAGCTCGACCTCACGGGCGTAGCGGCCGGCTTCGATCCGCAGTGCGTTGGCGTACTGGCGGTCCAGGCCGAAGCATGTGCCGGTGATGACATCGGTACGGTCCGTCGGCAGTGCGCGTCCTGGGTGTCCGGCGTCCGACAGGCACTGGCGTGCCGCTTCCAGCATGAGAACCTGCATCCGAGCCATGGCCCCTGCCTGAGCCGGTGGAATCCCGAATCGAGCGATGTCGATGTGCAGGTCGTCCAGTGAACCGGGAGTGGGACCCCCGACGCCGGGTGCAGAATCCCGATTCAGCAATTCCCAGTACTGGTCCGGACCCGAAGCACCGGGATAAAGGGCCGCGATCCCCACAATCGCCACAGGCTCGTTCAGGGAAGCGCACTCGTCGCGGCGCAATACCGAATCGGACGACATGATGCGGCCTCTCCTACATATTGTTCCGGGCCGTCACCCGGGTGAAATTCCGCAAGGGCCGAAGGCGGGGAAGGGAGAACACGGGGGGTCGGACGAACAAGACGAGCAAAACGGCGCAGGCCCGACCCCGACGATCCGAGCCGTCCGCTACCTGCTGACCGCCGCGGGTTCGCCCTGGCTGGGCAGGACCGCGGCCGGCAGCCGCAGCGCCGGGTCCTGGGCCAGGATCTCGGCATGCAGCCGCTGCAGCGGCGCCCCGGGCTGGATCCCCAGTTCCTCATCGAGTCGCCGCCTGGCCCACCGGAAGAGATCCAGCGCTTCCCCCTGGCGCCCCTGGCGGTAGAGGGCGACCATGAGCAGTTCGCAGAATCGTTCTCGCAGCGGGTAGAGGGCGACGAGCTGGCGCAGTTCCGCGATCGCGCGCGCCCCGTCGCCGACCGACAGCAGGGCGCTCACCAGGTCCTCGCAGGCGGTCAGTCGGCGTTCGTCGAAGAGGGCCGCCGCGCCCCGCACGCGCAGGCCGTCGCCGGCGTCGAGGAGGGCGGGACCGCGCCAGAGATCCAGAGCCGACTGCAGCACTTCCAGTGAGCGCTCGGGCCGCATCGGCAGGTGCGCGGCTCCCTGGGCAGCCAGATCGAGGAACCTGTTGCCGTCCACGCACTCCGGTGACACCTCGATGAGATAGCCGTTGTTCACACCGCGCAGCACGGAGCCGCCGCGCCGACTCAAGGTGGGCTCGATCGCCCTGCGCAGTCGGGTCGCGGTCGCCTGCAACGCGTTTCGGGCGTTGCCGATGGCATGCCCGGACCACAGTTCATCGACGAGGTCTTCGTTGGACACCGCTCGACCCGCTTCCAGCGCAAGGGTGGCGAGCATCGCCCGCACCTTGTTGGCTCGAATGGCGCGTATCTGCCCCTCTGCGACAACGGAAACCGGGCCCAGTATATTGATTTGCAAGTCACTCCCCCGGGTCTGACGCGAAATGGAGTCGCCCCTGCAATTCAGCGGGAACGGACCATTCGAAAGGACCAGTGACCCACCCCCCACCAGAGCACTGCTCTGCACTGGCGACAGGAGTGTTTGATCCGCTCAACTCTGGCTTGAGTTTTTCAGCCGCATTGACTCCTGTCATCCATCCATTGATGTATTTCTGCGCTACACAATAGGTTGACTCGCAACCCGATCCCGCCTCCACCATTCGTTGAGGCGCTGCCCGCGGAGGCGGCCGTCCGCGGCTCAGGCACCCCGCGTGGAGGCCCCCCTGACGCGTTTTGCATAATGCAAAAGTACGGAAGGGGAAGGAATGGGCACCACTGAGGCGGTCGGCGACGGCGGGCGGATCGGGGCCGCGAAGGGCACTCTCGCGCCCGCGCGCGGCGCGGCGCGGCTGCGTTCCGCGCCCTGGGGCGTGATGGCGCTCGCCGTGGTGGTCGGCGCCGGAGCCGGTGCCGGTTCGGTCATCTTCCGCTGGTGCATCACGGCCTTCACCCGCCTCTTCTCCGGTCATGCCGACTACGCGGCCTCGCCCGGCGCCGGCAACCCGCAGGTGCCGTGGCTGGGGCCGTACTTCGTGCTGCTCGCCCCGGTGGTCGGCGGTCTGCTGTACGGGCCGCTGGTGCACCGCTTCGCCAAGGAGGCGCGCGGGCACGGGGTGCCGGAGGTGATGCTGGCCGTCGCCCAGCGCGGCGGCCGGATCAGCCCGAAGGTCGCGGTGGTCAAGACGCTCGCCTCCGCCCTCACCATCGGCTCCGGCGGCTCGGTGGGCCGCGAGGGGCCGATCGTGCAGATCGGCTCCGCCCTCGGCGCCACGCTGGGGCGAGTGACCAGGGTGCCCGAGGGACGGATGAAGCTGCTGGTCGCGTGCGGCGCGGCGGGCGGCATCGCCGCCACCTTCAACGCGCCGCTGGCCGGGGTCTTCTTCGCCATGGAGCTGATCCTGGGCACCTTCTCCGCGGAGGCGTTCGGGGCGACCGTCCTGGCCAGCGTCACCGCGAGCGTGATCGGCCGGGCCGCCTTCGGCGACGTCGCCTTCCTGGCCCTGCCCGCCTTCCACGTCGCGCACTTCGCCCAGTACGGCCTGTTCGCCCTGCTCGGTGTGATCGCCGCGGTGGTCGGCGTGGGCTTTTCCCGGGTGCTGTATCTGATCGAGGACGCCTGCGACTGGGCCTGGCGCGGCCCGGAGTGGCTGCGCCCCGGGGTCGGCGGCCTGGCGCTCGCCTGGTGCTGCTGGCACTGCCGGAGATGTACGGGGTCGGCTACCCGGTCCTGGAGAAGGCCACCGAGGGCGGGTACGCGGTCGGCTTCCTGCTGCTGTTGCTCGTGGGCAAGGTGCTGGCGACCAGTCTGACCATCGGGATCGGCGGCTCGGGCGGGGTGTTCGCGCCCAGTCTGTTCATCGGGGCGATGCTCGGTTCGGCGTACGGCGCGGGCGTCCACCACCTGCTGCCCGGCACCGCCGGCTCGATGGGGGCGTACGCGCTGGTGGGCATGGGTGCCGTGTTCGCCGGGGCCTCCCGCGCGCCGATCACCGCCGTGGTGATCCTCTTCGAGCTGACCGGCGAGTACTCGATCATCCTGCCGCTGATGCTGGCCATCGTGCTGGCCACCGCCGTCAGCCGGCTGCTGACCCGCGACACGGTCTACACCCTGAAGCTGCGCCGCCGCGGCATCGACCTCGACGGCCCCGCCCCCGGCGCCCGGATCGGCGCCCAGCAGGTCGGCTCCGTCATGGACCCGCTGCCCTCACCGCTGCCCGCGTCGACCGAACTCGCGGACGCGGCCGATCTGTTGAGCCTGTCCGGGTACGGGGCACTGCCCGTGGTCGACGCCCGCGGACGCTACGTCGGTGTGGTCACCGCCCAGGCGATCGCCGAGGCGCTGACGGAGCAGCCGGACGCGGTCCCCGCGGTGGTGGGGCAGCTCGCCGAGCCGCCCGCACCGGTCACGACCGACCAGCCCCTCGCGCAGGCGCTGCACACCCTGCTCTCGGCGGCGGGCACCGGGGTGCCGGTCCTGGATCCCGAACACGGCAGGCCGGTCGGCTGGCTCAGCCACCAAAGCGCACTGCGCGCGGTGCACGCGGCGGCATGAGCGGTCACACGGACCGGCAGCGTGCCCCGGTGTGACGCAGAGCACCAGGCATGGTGCAAAATTTACCCAGTGCAATGATCGCGGGGGGCGGCGCATCCGTACCTTCCGACACCGGGTCCGCTCACGTCAGGAGGTTCCATGGCCCTCTCCCGGAACACGATCGGCACCGTCTTCGTGGGCGGTGCGCTGGTCATCACCTGCTCCGCGCTCGCCTACCCGTCCATGCTCGGCCTGCAGAACGCCTCGAACAACACGGCCCGGATCATCGCCAACACCCCCTACGGGCCGTTGACCGAGGCGGACCGCGACTTCGTGGTCAAGGTGCGCTCCGCCGGGCTGTGGGAGTACCCCCTCGGGGAGCTGTCCATGGAAAAGGGGACGACGAAGGCGATGAAGGAGGCCGGCGAGCACCTGGTCGTCGGGCACGCCCTGCTCGACGCCAGCTCCCGCAAGGTCGCCGCCGAGCTGAACATCACCCTGCCCAACCAGGCCACGCCGCAGCAGCAGCAGTTCGTCGCCACCGTGGACGCCAAGAGCGGCAAGGAGTTCGACTCCACGGCGGTGAACATCATGCGCGTCACACACGGTCAGATCTTTCCGACCATCGGCAAGATCCGCGCCACCACGCAGAACACGCTGGTGCGCCAGCTCGCCGACCAGGCCAACGACGTCGTCCTGGACCACATCACGGTTCTGGAGAAGACCGGACTGGTCAATTTCGACCAGGCCAACTTCCAGCAGACCACGCCGCCGAAGCTGCCCAGGGAGCAACTGACCCCGCCGGTGCCCCAGCCCGGCGCCCCGGTCGTCGTGCTGACCCCGCGCCCGGACCTGCCGGACTTCTACAACACGGGCTCCCCCAGTCCCTCGCCGTCCGCCGGGTGATCAGGAGGCGGCGGCCGGGTCGTCACCGGGCGCGCCCGAGGCCGCAGGGCCGTGCGAGGCGGTGTGGGCGAGCCGGAAGGAGCGTACGACCGCGACCGTGCAGGCGGCGACGAGTGCGGCGGCCCAGCCGCCCAGCGAGCGCAGCGGGTGCGACGGCGACGCTCCGGCCTCCACACCGCGCGGCGGCACCTGCCCCTTCGGGTCGTACACCATGGCGAGCGCGTCGCCGGGCCGGGTGGCCTGCCCGCAACCACGCCAGAGGCGCACCTTCAGGGGGACCCCGTCCCGGTCGGCCACCGCGCACAGGTAGCGGCCGCGGCTGGAGACGGCTCCGGGCCCGCCCTCGACCGCGGTCACCACCACCGACTCCACCTGTCCCCGCTGCGCCAGCACCACGCCCACGGCCGCCTGGGGCGTCTGAAGCGCCAGACAGATCCCGAGCACGGCGACGATGCCGATCAGTGCCCGCCCCGCGCGCACCACACAGAGGTAGAGCACGAGCGCACCGGCGCACACCAGTCCGCCCTCACCGTCCGCCAGCCCGGGAACCCCGTACCAGGCCCCGGCGAGAGCGGCACCGACGATCGCGCCCGCTGCCACGCACCCGGCCAAGAGCCCCTCCACGGTCAGCCACCAGGGCGGCAGGCCGACGAACTCGGCCGGCCCCCACACCGTGCTGCGCAGATGCCCCATCAGGTGCGCCTCCGGCGCGGACACGGGCTGACGTCTTCGCCGCATGCGTCTTCCCTTCCCGCGTCCTTCCGCGTCCGTCATCCTGGTGCACCGAGCGCCCGGTGCGCATTGCCCTCGGTAGGACACACCAACGCGGTCCGCGTTGCCGACATCGGGCAACGGGCCGCACCTTCACGATTCCCTTGCATTATGCAAAACGATCGGCGGGCCGAGAAGTTCGGCCCGGGTCCGACGCCACCCCGGCAGCTCAGGCGTCGCGGGCCACCGGGAGATCCACGGCCCAGCCCAGGGGGTGTGGCTCCGCGTCGTCCAGCGCCGGCGCGAGAGGCTCGCCCCCGGCCTCGTTGAAGGCGGCCAGCGCCTCGATGAGTGCCAGCCGCTGGGTGGGGGTGAGGCGTTCCACGATCGCGGCGATCTCGGTGCGGCGCCGGGCGGTGACGTCCTCGACCGTACGCCGCCCCTCGTCGGTGAGCTGCAGCAGGGTCTCGCGGCGATTGCCGGGGTTCAGATGCCGGTCGGCGAGACCGGCCGCGATCAGCCGGTCGACCATCCGCATCGCGGTGGACGGCGCCACCTGGAGCAGCTCGGCGAGCGCGACCAGCTTCGTGGCGCCCCGGGTGTGCAGGACGACCAGCATCCGGAACTGCGGGAGCGTCACCCCCTCCTCGACCTCGGCGAGGGAGCGGGCGGAGACCGCCACCAACAGCCGGGACGCGGTCAGCACCGCCCGGGTCACCGCATCAACATCGTCCATCGCCCCCGCGGGGGTCTCACGCTCCGGCATATGTCCTTTCTATCGTGCCGAAGTCGCTGCTCACTCACCCAGTGGGAACAGATTTTCCTTCCTCATGACCGTGGTAGCGCAGCAGGAGCATGGCGGCGTCGTCGTGCGGCGGCCCGTCGGAGTGCTGGGCGAGATCCGCGCGCAGGGCCTCCAGGGCGCGGTGCGCATGGGGATCCTTCAGCAGGTGCGCCCGCTCACCGACGGGGTAGAAGCGCCCCTCGTCGTCGCGGGCCTCGGTGACGCCGTCGGTGTACAGCAGGAGCTGATCGCCGGGGGCGAAGTCCACCCGATAGGGCTTCGGGCCCTCGGTCCCGTGCACGCCGAGGCCCAACGGGAGGGCATGGGCGGGCGGCCTCGGGAAGTCGACGGCGCCGTCCCGGCGCACGACCATTGGGGCCGGATGGCCGTAGTTGAGGAAGACGGCCTCCTGGCGGGTGCCGATCTCGGCGAGGATCGCGGTGACGAACTTCTCACCCTCCAGCTCGCGGGCCACGCTGCGTTCCAGTCGCTCGCCGAGCCCCACCAGGTCGGGTTCGTCATGGGCGGCCTCCCGGAAGGCGCCGAGGACGAGGGCCGCCGTCTCCACCGCGGCCAGGCCCTTGCCCTGGACATCGCCCACGATGACCCGGATGCCGTGCGGCGAGGCGACGACCTCGTACAGGTCGCCGCCGATGCGCGCCTCGGCGACGGCGGAGGTGTACGACACCGCCGCCTGCAGCGGACCCGCGGTCAACGGCACCGGCCGCAGCAGCACCCGCTGCGCGACCTCCGCGATCGACCGCACACTGGCCAGCTCCGCCTCCCGGCGCGAGCGCATCACGGCCGCCGCGACGCCGATGGCGGTCACGCCGGCCACCGCGGCCATGGCGGTGAACCCCCGGCGCTCCTCGAACAGCCCGTCGTACAGCCCCAGCCCCACGCACAGCACCAGCGCCACCAGCCCGAAGACCGCCGTACGTCGCCACCCTCCGACCAGCCCCGAGAAGGCGGGACCGAGCGAGACCAGAGGGAGGAAGCCCACCCCCGGCCCCGCCACCACGTCCGCGACCGCCACGATGGCCATCACCACAACCGGCATGGAGGACAGCACCGTCCGGCTCGATGGCGGCTTCTGGTCGGTCATGAAGTACTCCAGCAGTGTCGCGGCACTCGAGAGTCGCCCCTTGCCACCGCGGGCGCCCCTCCCCCACCTTTAGACTATGCAAAGGTGGTCCGGGTGACACGGCTCTCAACTCCGGTCCTTTACCCAATCGAGTCCGAGAGCCGACATTCCCGACCCGCGGAAGGCGACCATGACGCACGGAGACACCGCACGCCGCCGCCCTCAACCCCGCACCGGATGGCGGAGGCTGGCCGCGCGGCTGCCGATCCTGCTCTTCCGCGCGGGACTGGGGCCGGTGTTCGGGAAGCGGTTTCTCCTGCTGCACCACACCGGCCGCGTGACCGGGCTCGACCGCATGGTGGCCCTGGAGGTGGTGTTCTACGAGCCGGCCTACCGGAGTTGGACCGTCGCGTCGTGTTTCGGGCCGGAGGCGGACTGGTACCAGAACCTGCGCGAAGAGCCGAAGACGCTCATCCAGTTCGGCAATCGTCCCTACGCCGTCACCGCCCACTTCCTCCCGCCCGACGAGGGCGCCGAGGTCATGGTCGGCTACGGGCACCGGCACCCGCGGACGGCTCGCCGGCTGTGCGCGTTCATGGGACTGCCGGCCGATGGCGGCAAGGCGTCGTTCCGCGAGGCGGGCAGAGCCATCCCCTTCGTCCGGCTCGAGGCCGCCGTCGGACAGCGCGGGCACACGCGCGGACGCGCGTGACGCCCCGGACGCGGAGTCCGGGGCGCCGGGCCGCAGTGGCCGCTTTCTCTTACACCGCGGCAATCACCCGTCGGCGGCCGGAGTCGCCGTCGACCGGCCATCGGGCAGTACCAGAGTGGCCCACGAGACAGGCGGGGCAAAGGTTTTTCCGGATCATGTCAGGCCCTCGTAAGGTCCACGGCCTTCCTCCGGCACGGCAGCGAACCCACCGCCGCGAGGCACGCGATCCCGCCGCCGGAGCCCGCCGGCAGCGATGTGAAAATCGTTCGGAACCTCTGGCGATCTGTTTTTGCACCGTGCAAGGATCAGGCGAGGGGGAGTCGGCGACCGATCGCCGTGCGGCGCCCAGGAGTGATATCGGCAAGGTTACGCGGCACGGGACGACACGCCGACCGTCGCCGGCTCCCTCCCACAGCTCGCCGCCTGAGCTCACGAGCGCCGAAGCGGGGGCGTCGTCCCGAACAAGGTTGCCCGCACTCGGTATTACCGGCCGAGGCACGAGCGACGGCACACTGTCGCTCACGGAGCCGCACAGCACCTCAAGGAGTGAGGCGGCGGTGTTCACAGCGTGCGCGTGCGAGGGGAGAACGGGGCCGTGACCACACACGGTGCAGGCGGCGACGGGGCGCCGGAGGAGTGGGACGGCAGCACGTCCGGCTCCGAGGAGATATGGCAGAAGTTCCTCACGGACAACGAGCGCGCCATCCGCACCTCCGCCCCCAAGGAACCCTCCGCGCGGGAACGGGCGTTGGGACGGCGTCCCCGCCCCCTGGACAGGGCACAGGAGCGGAAGCGGTTCCGGCACCACGCGCCGGCGTCCGCCGAGGCCGACGCGGTCGGCGAGCTGTGGCGGCCGGCGGATCACCGGGCCGGACCGGCCTGGCGGGACCTCGACAGCCGAGCCAGGGCCCGGCGGGTCGGCCGCGTGGTCGCCACGGGGGCCGCGATCGCCCTGGCCCTGGGGGCGTGGTCCTGGCTGTCCACCACAGCGGGCGCCCCGGAGGGCGGGCTGGACGACATCACCGTGCAGCAGTCGGAGCGAGCCCGGCACGAGCCGCCCACGGCGACCGACCTCCCGTCCCGGCCCGGCGCGGAGCCGTCCGCGCCTGTCGCCTCCGTCGAATAGGGGCCGCGGAACCCGCGGGGCGACCTCCTCACCGACTCGCCCTGGGAGGAGCCGCGACCGCGGCCGCCCCGTCGAGCGCTACTTCGCGTGCAGTAGGCCGCCACTCCCTGGGGAGTAGCCCCGAGTGACGCCTCCGGGGCGACGCGCGACGGCGGTGCTCCGGGACAGCCTGAGACGGTGATTCTCATCGAACTCTTCGCACCCCCGGGCGCCCTGGGCGCCGCACAGCGCGAGTGGCTGGCCCGGCGGATGATCGACCTGCTCATGGCGTCCGACCAGCCGGACGACTCCCACGCCCCCGAAGTCCTCGAAGCGGCCCAGTCCTTGACGCAGGTGCTGGTCCACGAGCCGACGACCTGGGTGGTGGGCGGACAGCAGCCGGTGGACCCCGCCGACCCGCCCCGCTATGTGGTGCGGGTCAGCACACCGGCCGCCTGGCGCAAGGAGATGAGCGGCCATGTCATCGAGGTCCTCACCCAGGCCCTGGCGGAGGCCGAGAAGGCGGCCGGCCGCGACCCCGACCGGCTGCTGCACGAGCCGCATGCGTGGATCCATGTCACCGGCGTCACCGAAGGCAGCCTCGGCGCACTGGGCCGCCCCATGGGGAGCCTGGACCTGATCCGCCACCTCACCGCCCCGCACCGTGACGCCATCGCCCGCAGGTCCGCCGCGAACCTGCCGCCGGGCCATGTCGTCGACCCGGTGTGCGGCATGACCGTGGACCTGAACACCACCGGTCTCACCTTGGAGCACGACGGCACCGTCCATGGGTTCTGCGACGGCCAGTGCCTGCGGATCTTCGCCGAAGATCACGGCGTGTCGCTCGAGGAGAACCGCCGGGGCGGGGTCGTGCAGTGACCGTGGGGCGGCTCGAGGCGCGGCCCTGACACCCCAGTTGCCGCCCGGGCCTCAGCCTTCCGGCCGGGACGCGGTCGTCCCCGGCTTCGGCGTGGTCCGCCCGGGCGGAGTGAAGGTGTAGAGGTCGAGTATGTCGGGGCAGGGTGCGACGCCGGGGCCGCCGGACCGGACCCAGGTGAGGATGTCCTCGGTGGCGTCGGGGTCGTTGACGAGGCCGAGCCAGACGGGGCGGGCGCCCGCGGCACGGCCGGCGGCGGAGGGCTGGACGACGATCACGTTGGCGTGCTCGCACACGCCGAGGCAGTCGGAGATGCGCACCGGCGCGTTCTCGGCGAGCCGCGCGGTCTGCCGGGCGTGATCGACTCCGGGCACCTTCGGGGTCCCGCAGCAGCAGTCCCGGCAGACCACGATCCGGCTGGGTACGGGCTGTTCGGGGGGTGTCGGCATGTCAGTACCGCCCTGCGGGGGTGGCCGGCCGCAGGAAGCGGATCACCGGGTGGCCGGGTTCGTCGGTGACCTCGGCGCGGACGCCGTAGACCTGCTCGATGAGGGCGGGGGTGAGGACTTCGGCCGGGGTGCCCTCCGCGACCGCGCGGCCGTCGCGCAGGACGAGCAGGCGGTCGCAGTACATCGCGGCGAGGTTGAGGTCGTGCAGGGCGATCACGGTGGTGACCGGGAGGGCCGCGACGAGGTCCAGCAGGTCGAGCTGGTGCTGGATGTCGAGGTGGTTGGTGGGTTCGTCGAGGAGGAGTTCGCGGGGTTCCTGGGCGAGGGCGCGGGCGATCTGGGTGCGCTGGCGTTCCCCTCCGGAGAGGGTGTGCCAGGACTGGTCGGCCCGGCCGGTCAGGCCGGTGCGCTCCAGGGCCGCGCCGACCGCCGCGGCGTCGGCGGCCGTGGCCGGGGTCCAGGCGCGGCGGTGCGGGATGCGGCCGAGGGCGACGACGTCGCGGACGGTGAGTTCGGTCTGGGTGTGGGCGTCCTGCTCGACGGTGGCGACGCGCCGGGCGGTGGCACGGCGGCCGATGTCGCCGAGCGGGCGTCCGTCCAGGGTGACGACCCCGGCGGTGGGGGCGAGGACGCCGGCGAGGAGTCTGAGCAGCGTCGACTTTCCGGAGCCGTTGGGGCCGAGCAGTCCGACGGTCTCGCCGGGGCGCAGGGCGAGGGTGACGCCGTCGACGATGACCTGGCCGGCGACACGCCGTACGAGACCCTGGGCCTGAAGGCTCGTCATGCCTTCCTCCGTCCCCGGTAGAGCACGGCCACGAACGCCGGTACGCCGATGAGGGACGTGACCACGCCCACCGGGACCTCCTGGGGGTCGAGGAGGGTGCGGGCGGCGGTGTCCACCCACACCAGGAACACGGCTCCGGTCAGCGCCGTGACCGGCAGGAGGCGGGCGTGGCCGGAGCCGGTCAGGGCGCGGGTGGCATGCGGCAGGACCAGGCCGACGAAGCCGATCGCGCCGGCGCAGCTCACCAGCGCGGCGGTGAGCAGCGCGGTGGCGCAGAGCAGGACCAGCCGGGTGCGGGCGACGCGGACGCCGAGTCCGGCGGCGGCGTCGTCACCGAAGGCGAAGGCGTCCAGGGTGCGGGCGTGTCCGAGGCAGACGGCGAGGACCACGGCCAGGACGGCGGTGCACAGCACCACCTGCCCCCAGTCGGCGCCGGTGAGCGAACCCAGCAGCCAGAACAGCACGCCCCGGGTGGTCTCGGCGTCGGCGGAGGTCAGCACGATGAACGAGGTCAGCGCGGAGAACAGCTGCATGGCGGCCACCCCGGACAGCACGACCCGGTCCGTGCTGCCGCCGAGGAGATGGCTGAGCAGCAGCACCAGGGCGAAGGAGAGCAGCGCGCCGAGGAAGGCACCCGCCGACAGTGACACCACTCCCCCGCCGACGCCCAGCACCACGACGGCGACGGCCCCCGTGGACGCCCCGGAGGACACCCCGAGCACGAACGGGTCGGCCAGCGGATTGCGCAGCAGCGACTGCATGACCGCCCCGCACACGGCGAGCCCGGCCCCGCACACGGCGGCGAGCAGGGTGCGCGGCATCCGCAGGTTCCACACGATGCCGTCCCGCAGCGGCGCCAACGCGCTCTCGCCGAGCCCGAGATGAGCGGCCACGGACGCCCACACGTCCGCCGTGGAGATGTCGGCCGGCCCGATCGTGACCGTGACGGCGACCGACGCGAGCAGCGCGGCCAGCCCGCCGCCGGTCAACAGCAGTGGGCGCACGTTCACTTGGCGAGCCCGAAGTCGCGCAGTCCGGCGGCGACCTGCTCGATCCCCTCGACCGTGCGGATGGACGGGTTCATCGCCTGCCCGCTGAGCAGCACGTACCGCTTCTTCCGCACGGCGGTCAGACTGCGGGTGGCGGGGTTGGTCTCCAGGAAGCGGATCTTGGCCCGGGCGCTCTCCGCGGTCTGCTGCCTGCGCGTCAGGTCGCCGATCACGATGACGTCGGGGTCACGGTCGGCGACGGTCTCCCAGCCGACCTGGGGCCACTCGTCGTGGGTGTCGGAGAAGGCGTTCCGCGCGCCGACCGCGCGGGTGATGGCACCGGGTGCGCCGCAGCAGCCGGCGAGGTAGGGCGACTGGGAGTTGGCGAACCAGTACATGAGGGAGACATCGGAGGCGTGCAGCCCGTCGGTGGCCTTGCGCACCCGCTGCTTCAGCTCCGCGACGAGCTTCTCGCCGCGCTCGTCGACGCCGAAGGCACGGGCCAGGTCACGGATCTCGCCGTACACGGCGTCGAGGGTGAGCGGCGCGCTGCGCGATCCGTCGCCGCCGCTGTCGTTGTCCTTGCCCGTGGAGCAGTCGGAGGGCGAGACGTACGTGGGCACGCCGAGCTTCTCGAACTGCTCGCGGGTGGCGACGCCGCCCTTGCCGAGGGTGGAGACGAACGAGGCGGTGACGAAGTCGGGTTCGGCGTCCAGGACCCTCTCGAAGGAGGGGTTGTCGTCGGCCAGCCGGGGCACGGCCGCGTTCGCCTTCTCCAGCCCCTTCATCACCGGGTCCGTCCAGGTCGCCGTGCCCGCCATACGGTCGGCGAGGCCGAGGGAGAGCAGGATCTCGGTGGTGCCCTGGTTGAGGGAGACGACGCGCTGCGGGGCCGACTTCAGGGTGACCTTGTGGCCGCAGTTGTCGATCGTGCGGGGATGGCCCGCGCCGGCGGGCCTCGCGGTGTCCGCGTCGGAGGCGCCGCCGCACGCGGTGAGCAGCAGGGCGGACGCAAGGACAAGTGTGGGAGTGCGGAGCACGGGCATGCCTCGGGTGTCGGGGCTCGTACGCGGAGCCTGGCCTACGGACGTCCTCCTCGCCGGGGTGGGCGCGGAGGTGCCAGCAGGTCTTCGGACTCGGGTTCGTCCGGTCGGGGCGCCTTCCCGGTCTCCCAGTGGCAGCGTGCCCCGCCCGTCCCCCTCACCGCTGCGCGTCAGTTCCGGATTCGCACCGGATTCCCTGGCCTCGGATGTGGCTCGACTGGCCTGATGAGGCTACCAAGTCCGCACGGCGTTCGGATCGTGCGATCGGTCACCGCACACGGCACGAACGTGCTGGTGTTCTGGTCGATCCGGATCTCGCGGCCCAGCCCGATGGCATACGTCTTTCCGGGCTCACCCCAGCCGCCGCGGTGCCGGGTGACCGCGCGGGCGCGGCGAACGCCTCGTAGACGTTCCACAGCGGGCAGGTGCGCCGGCCCGGGAGAAGTGGAACCCGGTCGCGGACTGTCGCTTGGACATGTTGCCGACCCTGTCGACCCGGACGAAGGAGAGGGGGACGCCGCGCAGACGCGGGCGCTGGAGGGTGCTCAGTCGCCACGCCGGAGGGCGCTCTGGTCGGCTTCGGGCTGTACTTCTTCCCCTGCGCGCAGCGCCAGATCGACGCGGGCCAGGGGCCGGGCTCAACGCGGGACTGCTGGGCCGTAGGACCGGCCGGGGGTTCCATGTGTACGGCCGCACCTGAACGGTAGGCTGGCCTGTGCAGCTGGTTCGCCCCGTCAGCCAGGCGGGACGTCGCAAGAGGGAACCCGGTGGGAATCCGGGACTGCCCCGCAGCGGTGAGCGGGAACGACCGCCGTCATACGCACTGGGTCCGACGTACCGGACTTGGGAAGCGACGGCCAGTAGGTGTCTCGTACGACGAGACGTGCCCGCGAGTCCGAAGACCTGCCAACTGCCCGCGCGCGAACCACTCGTGCGCGGACTCCCGGTGACCTCGAGGGCGGGTCGGCGTGCACAACCGAACGGGCGGCCGTGGACCGGGCCGTCGCCGTCCGGTTCTCCGGCACCCCTTCGCGCTCTCGTCCCGTCCCCGGGATCTCAGGGATTCATCTCGCGAAGGAGATCTCCGTGACCACCAGGACCGCGGCCTCGGCCGCACGGGCCACCGTGTACGGCTACCCCCGCCAGGGCCCGAACCGGGAGCTGAAGAAAGCCGTCGAGGGCTACTGGAAGGGCCGGGTCACCGCCGACACCCTCCACCGCACCGCCGCCGAACTGCGCCGCTCCACCTGGCGGCGGCTCGCCGAGGCCGGCGTCCACGAGGTGCCGACCGGTGACTTCTCGTACTACGACCACGTCCTGGACACCACCGTCGCCCTCGGCGCGATCCCCGAGCGCCACCGCGCCGCGGTCGAGGCCGACGCCCTGGACGGCTACTTCGCCATGGCCCGGGGCACCCAGCACGTCGCGCCGCTGGAGATGACCAAGTGGTTCGACACCAACTACCACTATCTCGTCCCGGAGTTGGGCCCGGACACGGTCTTCACGGCCGACTCGGCCAAGCAGGTCGCCGAACTGACGGAGGCCCTGGCGCTGGGCCTGACCGCCCGGCCCGTCCTGGTCGGCCCGGTCACCTACCTGCTGCTCGCCAAGCCCGCGCCCGGCGTGGCCGCGGACTTCGCACCGATCACCCTCCTCGACCGCCTGCTGCCCGTGTACGCCGAGATCCTGGCCGACCTGCGCGCGGCCGGCGCCGAGTGGGTGCAGCTCGACGAGCCCGCCCTGGTCCAGGACCGCACCCCGGCCAAGCTGAACGCCGCCGAGCGCGCCTACCGGGACCTCGGCACGTCGGCCGACCGGCCCAAGCTGCTCGTGGCCTCCTACTTCGACCGGCTCGGCGAGGCGCTGCCCGTGCTGGCCAAGGCACCGGTCGAGGGGCTGGCGCTCGACTTCACGCAGTCCGCGGCCGCCAACCTGGAGGCACTCGCCGCCGTCGGCGGGCTGCCCGGCAAGCGGCTCGTCGCCGGCGTCGTCAACGGCCGCAACATCTGGGTCAACGACCTGTCGGCGTCGCTCACCACCCTCGGCACCCTGCTGGGCCTGGCCGACCGGGTCGACGTCGCGGCCTCCTGCTCCCTCCTCCACGTGCCGCTGGACGCGGCGGCGGAGCGGGACATCGAGCCGCAGATCCTGCGCTGGCTCGCGTTCGCCCGGCAGAAGACCGCCGAGATCGTCACCCTCGCCAAGGGCCTCGCCCAGGGCACCGGCACGATCACCGCCGAACTCGCCGCCAACCGGGCCGACCTGGCCTCCCGCGGCGGCTCCCCGATCACCCGCGACCCGGCCGTCCGCTCCCGTGCGGCGGCCGTCACCGACGCGGACGCCCGCCGCTCACAGCCGTACGCCGAACGGGCCGCCGCCCAGCGCGCCCACCTCGACCTGCCGTTGCTGCCGACCACCACGATCGGCTCCTTCCCGCAGACCGGCGAACTGCGCGCCGCACGCGCCGGCCTGCGCGCGGGCCGCATCGACACCGCCGGCTACGAGCAGCGCGTCAGGGCCGAGATCCAGGAGGTCGTCTCCTTCCAGGAGAAGGCCGGCATCGACGTCCTGGTGCACGGCGAACCCGAACGGGGCGACATGGTCCAGTACTTCGCCGAGCAGCTCACCGGCTACCTCGCCACACGGCACGGCTGGGTGCAGTCCTACGGCACCCGCTACGTCCGCCCGCCGATCCTGGCCGGCGACATCTCCCGTCCCGAGCCGATGACGGTGCGCTGGACGACGTACGCCCAGTCCCTGACCGCCCGCCCGGTCAAGGGCATGCTCACCGGCCCGGTCACCATGCTCGCCTGGTCCTTCGTCCGCGACGACCAGCCGCTGGGCGAGACGGCCAGGCAGGTGGCCCTCGCCCTGCGCGACGAGGTGAACGACCTGGAGGCGGCCGGGACTTCGGTGATCCAGGTCGACGAGCCCGCGCTGCGGGAGACGCTTCCGCTGCGCGCCGCGGACCGCGCCGCGTACCTGGCGTGGGCCACGGCGGCCTTCCGGCTCACCACCAGCGGAGTCCGGCCGGACACGCAGATCCACACCCACATGTGCTACGCCGAGTTCGGCGACATCGTGCAGGCCATCGACGACCTCGACGCCGACGTGATCAGCCTGGAGGCGGCCCGCTCCCATATGCAGGTCGCCCGGGAGCTGGCCGCGCACGGCTATCCGCGCGAGGCCGGGCCGGGTGTCTACGACATCCACTCGCCGCGCGTGCCGAGCGCCGAGGAGGCGGCCGAGCTGTTGCGGACCGGGCTCGGGGCGATCCCCGCCGAGCGCCTGTGGGTCAACCCCGACTGCGGCCTGAAGACCCGCGGCTGGCCCGAGACCCGCGCGTCCCTGGAGAACCTGGTCGACGCGGCCCGCACGGTCCGCGCGGAGCTGCCCGGGGCCTGAGGTCCGTTCTCGGGGGCGGCCGCCCCACCCGCCTGTACGGGAACCCGGGACGGGGTCCGGATCTTTGTGGCTTCTGCCAGTACGGCCCTTTGCCGAGGTGCGGGAAGACTGCCCGCCATCGACGAAGCACACGGGAGGACGACACGGTGAGCGTGCAGCAGTACGACGAGATCGGTGAGGCGTTCGAGGGCTTCAAGTCCCTGCCGTTGACGCGGTATGCGGAGGTGCCCGGCTTCCTGGCCATGGTCGGGGACGTGCGCGGCAAGTCGGTCCTCGACCTGGCGTCCGGCACCGGTTTCTACAGCAGGGAGTTCATGCGGCGGGGCGCCGCGGAGGTGCTCGGCGTCGACATCTCCGGGGAAATGGTCGCCGCGGCGCGGGCGTTGGAGGCGCGTGATCCGCTGGGGGTGCGCTACGAGGTGGGGGACGTGGCCGAACTGCGGCCCCATGGGCGGCAGTTCGACGTCGCGCTGGGAGTGCAGTTGCTCAACTACGCGCCGGACGTCGCCGCCATGGAGCGGATGTGCCGCAATGTGCACCGCAGCCTGGCGCCCGGCGCCGAGTTCTTCGTGCTGGCCCAGTCCCCCGACTACCGCGGCGGCGGGTCGGCGCTGGAGAAGTACGGCTTCCGTTGCGAGCCGACCGGCGAGGAACTCGAGACCGGGCCGCGCTTCCGGGTCACGGCGCTGCTCGACCCGCCGGTCAGCATCGTCAGCGCGGCCCCGCGCCGCGAGGTCTACGAAGCGTGCCTGGGGGCGGCCGGGTTCGGCGAGGTGACCTGGGTCCCGTTGGAGGTGTCCGAGGCCGGCGTGCGCGAGTACGGCGCCGACTTCTGGGCGGACTTCCGCGCCGACCCTCCGCTGGAGATGCTGCGCTGCCGCGCCTGACGCCCGTCACGCACCCGGATCGCGGTACCGCCCGCAGCGGTACCGCGACCGCACAGCGCGGACGGGCCGTGCCGGTGTCCGCGCGCCACCGCACCGCCGCCGTCGTCCGGGGCGACGATCAGCCGCCGGTACTGATCGGGCGTCAGCGCGACGGCGTCACCGCCCCTGAGGGTGATACGGCGGTGATACAGCGGGGCCGGGGGGTGTCCGGCTACTCGGCTCCTCCGCTGAACGGTGCGGCCGGTTCGAGTGACCACCGCCGGGGCCCCCGCCCTACCGCCGGGGGCCTACACCCAACCACCGGGCCCTACACCCCACCACCGGGGCCCACGCCCCACCACCGGGCCCTACACCCCACCGCCGGGGCCCACGCCCCACCACCGGGCCCTACACCCCACCACCGAGGCCCACGCCCAACCACCGGGCCCTACACCCCACCACCGGGGCCGCTGTCGGCCACCGAGGCCCACACCACACCGAGGCCCACGCCCCACCGCCGAGGCCCACACCTCACCACCAGGGCCCACACCCAACCATCAGGCCCTACACCCCACCACCGAGGCCGCTGTCGGCCACCGGGGCCCACGCCCCACCCGGGGCCCACGCCCCACCACCGAGGCCCACACCCAACCGCCGATGCCCCACCCCACAACCGGGCCCTACGCCCCACCCCCGAGGCCGCCGTCGGCCGCGAGTCCGAGTTCGCGCCCGTCGAGCCGTGCGAAGAAGCGCTCCACGTCGGTCTCGGTGACCTCGGGGAGGGTGGCCGGGGACCAGCGCGGGGTGCGGTCCTTGTCGATGATCTGGGCGCGGACGCCCTCCACCAGGTCGGGGCGGGTCAGGGCCGCGCAGGAGACGCGGAACTCCTGGTCGAGGACCCGCTCCAGCGATCCGAGCCGGCGGGCGCGGCGCACCGCGGCCAGGGTGACCTTGAGCGCGGTCGGCGACTTGGCGAGCAGGGTCTCGGCGGCCTCCTTGGCGGCCGGGTCGCCGGCGGCGAACAGCCGGTCGACGATGTCCTCGACGGTGTCGGCGGCGTAGCAGGCGTCGATCCAGTCGCGCCACTCGGCCAGTTCGCCCGGGGGCGGGGTCTGCTGCGCATGCCGGGCGAGCGCGTCCCGTACGGGCGACTCGGCGAGGTCGTCGGCCAGGTCGCCGAGCGCGGCGGACGGCACATAGTGGTCGGCGAGCCCGCACAGCATGGCGTCCCGGGCCCCGATCCGCGCACCGGTGAGGGCGAGATGGGTGCCCAGTTCGCCCGGGGCGAGGCCGAGCAGACGGGTGCCGCCGACGTCCGGGACGAAGCCGATGCCGGTCTCGGGCATGGCGATCCGGGACCGCTCGGTGACGACGCGGAAGGCGCCGTGCGCGGAGACGCCGACGCCGCCGCCCATCACGATGCCGTCCATGAGGGCGACATACGGCTTGGGGTAGCGGGCGATCCGGGCGTTGAGGCGGTACTCGTCGCGCCAGAACGCGGCCGAGGCGGTGCCGTCGCCGTCGCGCGCGTCGTCGTGGATGGCGCGGATGTCACCGCCGGCGCACAGACCGCGGTCGCCCGCGCCGGTGATCACGACGGTCTCGACGGCCGGGTCGTGCTCCCAGGCGGTGAGGGCCTCGTCGATGCGGCGGACCATCGCGTGGGTGAGGGCGTTCAGGGCCCTCGGCCGGTTGAGGGTGATGCGGCCCGCCCGGCCGGTGGTGTGCAGCAGGACCGGCTCTTCGGCGGCGCTCATGATCTCGTTGCCCCTTCCGGGTTCTGCTTCCAGGATCTGATGGACCCGCAGGTCACGGACGATCTTCTCGGCACCGTTATATAGTTGGACGTCCTAGTAAATCCACCGCCGAGGACCCCACAGTAAGGTCCGGAGACCCAGGTCACAGTGCGGAAGAGGGAAAGGTCACAGCCGTGCCCACTGCTGCTCCTTTGATGATCTGACCTAGCATCCGAGCATGACGGTCCTGCCTGACGACGGGCTCTCGCTGGCCGCCGAGTTCCCTGACGCAACCCATGAGCAGTGGCAACACCTGGTGGCAGGTGTGCTGCGCAAGTCGGGCAAGGACGTCTCGGGTACGGCCGCCGAGGACGCCCTGTCCACTGCCCTGGAGGACGGGCTTCGCACCCGCCCCCTGTACACCGCGCGCGACGCCGCGCCCGACTCCGGTCTGCCCGGGTTCGCCCCGTTCGTCCGCGGCTCTCGCGCCGAGGGCAACACGGTCGGCGGCTGGGACGTGCGGCAGCGGCACACGGCGCTCACGGACGGCGTGGTGCTCGCGGACCTGGAGAACGGCGGCACCTCGCTCTGGCTGGTCCTCGGCGAGGGCGGCATCCCGGTGAGGGACCTCGGCCGCGCCCTGGACGGCGTCTACCTCGACCTGGCCCCCGTCGTCCTCGACGCCGGCGGCGACGTGGAGCCCGCCGCACGCGAGCTGCTGCGGCTGTACGAGGAGCGCGGCGTCGCCAAGGAGGCGGCGCGCGGCAACCTCGGCGCCGACCCGCTCGGCCTTGCGGCCCGTACCGGAAGGTCCTCGGAGTTCGCTCCCGCCGCCTCGCTGGCGCGGCTGTGCGCCGAGGAGTACCCGGGGCTGCGAGCGCTGACCGTGGACGCGCTGCCGTACCACGAGGCCGGTGGCTCGGCCGCCCAGGAGCTGGGCTCCTCGCTGGCGACCGGTGTCGCCTATCTGCGCGAGCTGACCGAGGCGGGCCTGACGGTCGAACAGGCCTGTGCGCAGCTGGAGTTCCGCTACGCCGCCACCGCCGACCAGTTCCTGACCGTCGCCAAGCTGCGGGCCGCGCGCCGGCTGTGGGCGCGGGCGACCGAGGTGTGCGGGGCGCCGAGTGCCCAGGTGCAGCACGCCGTCACCTCGCCGGTGATGATGACGCGCCGGGACCCGTGGGTGAACATGCTGCGCACGACGGTCGCGACGCTGGCCGCCGGGGTCGGGGGCGCCGACGCGGTGACCGTGCTGCCGTTCGACCACGCGCTCGGCCTGCCGGACGCGTTCGCGCGCCGCATCGCCCGCAACACCTCGACGATCCTCATCGAGGAGTCGCACCTCGCCCGGGTGATCGACCCGGCGGGCGGCTCCTGGTACGTGGAGCGGCTGACG
The DNA here is from genome assembly GCF_015160855.1 of Streptomyces ferrugineus. Lineage (NCBI taxonomy): Bacteria > Bacillati > Actinomycetota > Actinomycetes > Kitasatosporales > Streptomycetaceae > Streptomyces > Streptomyces ferrugineus. Next base: position 6,927,793 of record NZ_CP063373.1, read on the forward strand.
GACGAACTGGCCCACGCGGGCTGGGAGTTCTTCCAGCGGATCGAGCGGGCCGGCGGCCAGGCGGCCGCACTGCGCTCCGGTCAGCTCGGCCAGGACCTCGCCGACACCTGGGAGGCGCGCGCCAGCAGGCTCGCCAAGCGCCGCGAACCCGTCACCGGCGTCAGCGAGTTCCCGCACCTCGCCGAGCAGCCCGTGGAGCGCGAGCCCGCCCCCGAGGCCCCGTCCGGCGGCCTCCCCCGCGTCCGCCGCGACGAGGCGTACGAGGCCCTGCGCGCCCGCTCCGACGCCCACCTGGCCGCGACCGGCTCCCGGCCCCGGATCTTCCTGGCCGCCCTCGGCCCGGCCGCCGCCCACACCTCACGTCTCACCTTCGCCTCGAACCTCTTCCAGGCGGGCGGCATCGAGCCCGTCACCGACGGCGGCTTCGAGGAGAGCGGTGCCACCGAGGTGTGCCTGTGCTCCAGTGACGCGGTGTACGAGGAGCAGGCGGAGGCGGTGGCCGGGCAGTTGAAGGCCGCCGGCGCCTCGCATGTGTTCCTCGCCGGGCGGCCCGGGAACCATCCCGGCGTCGACTCATACGTCTTCGCGGGCTGTGACGCCGTCGCCGTGCTGTCCGCCACCCTCGACCGCTTGGGAGTGTCCTGATGGGAATCCCCGACTTCACCGGGATCGAGCTCGGGGAGCCGAGGACCGACGTCGGCGCCGACGAGTGGCGCAAGGCCGCCGGGAACGACGGGGCCTTCTGGGAGACCCCGGAGGGCATCGCGGTCAAGCCGCTGTACACCGGCCGTGACCTGGAGGGCCTGGACTTCCTCGGCACCTACCCGGGCATGGCGCCGTATCTGCGCGGCCCGTACCCGACGATGTACGTCAACCAGCCCTGGACCATCCGCCAGTACGCGGGCTTCTCCACCGCCGAGGAGTCCAACGCCTTCTACCGGCGCAACCTCGCGGCCGGCCAGAAGGGCCTGTCGGTCGCCTTCGACCTGCCCACGCACCGGGGTTACGACAGCGACCACCCGCGCGTGACGGGTGACGTCGGCATGGCGGGCGTCGCGATCGACTCGATCTACGACATGCGGCAGCTCTTCGACGGCATCCCGCTGGACCGGATGACGGTGTCGATGACGATGAACGGCGCCGTGCTGCCGGTGCTCGCGCTGTACATCGTGGCGGCGGAGGAACAGGGCGTGGCGCCCGAGAAGCTGGCCGGGACCATTCAGAACGACATCCTCAAGGAGTTCATGGTCCGCAACACCTACATCTATCCGCCGAAGCCGTCGATGCGGATCATCTCCGACATCTTCGCCTTCACCTCGCAGCGGATGCCGCGCTACAACTCCATCTCCATCTCCGGCTACCACATCCAGGAGGCCGGTGCCACGGCCGATCTGGAGCTGGCGTACACGCTCGCGGACGGCGTGGAGTACATCCGGGCGGGCCGTGAAGCGGGGCTGGACGTGGACGCGTTCGCGCCCCGGCTCTCCTTCTTCTGGGCGATCGGCATGAACTTCTTCATGGAGATCGCCAAGATGCGGGCGGCGCGGCTGCTGTGGGCGAAGCTGGTCAAGCAGTTCGACCCGCAGAACGCCAAGTCGCTGTCACTGCGCACCCATTCGCAGACCTCGGGCTGGTCGCTGACCGCGCAGGACGTGTTCAACAACGTCACGCGCACCTGCGTCGAGGCGATGGCGGCCACCCAGGGCCACACCCAGTCGCTGCACACCAACGCCCTCGACGAGGCGCTCGCGCTGCCCACCGACTTCTCCGCGCGCATCGCCCGCAACACCCAGCTGCTGATCCAGCAGGAGTCGGGCACCACCCGGGTCATCGACCCGTGGGGCGGCAGCGCCTACGTCGAGAAGCTGACGTACGACCTCGCCCGCCGGGCCTGGCAGCACATCCAGGAGGTCGAGCAGGCGGGCGGCATGGCGCAGGCCATCGACGCCGGCATCCCCAAGCTGCGCGTCGAGGAGGCCGCGGCCCGCACCCAGGCCCGGATCGACTCCGGGCGGCAGCCGGTGATCGGCGTCAACAAGTACCGGGTGGACAGCGACGAGGCGATCGAGGTCCTCAAGGTCGACAACTCCGCCGTCCGCGCCCAGCAGATCGAGAAGCTGCGGCGGCTGCGGGCGGAGCGGGACGAGCGGGCCTGCCAGGACGCACTCGACGCGCTCACCCGGGCCGCAGGCGGCGAGGGCAACCTGCTGGAGCTGGCCGTGCACGCCGCCCGCGCCAAGGCCACCGTCGGCGAGATCTCCGACGCCCTGGAGAAGGTGTACGGGCGGCACGCGAGCCAGATCCGTACCATCACCGGGGTGTACCGCAACGAAGCCGGCGAGTCGCCGTCCGTGGACCGCACCCGCACCCTCGTGTCCGACTTCGAGGAGGCCGAGGGGCGCCGTCCGCGCATCCTGGTGGCCAAGATGGGCCAGGACGGCCACGACCGTGGCCAGAAGGTGATCGCGACCGCGTTCGCCGACCTCGGCTTCGACGTGGACGTCGGCCCGCTGTTCCAGACCCCGGCCGAGGTGGCCCGTCAGGCCGTCGAGGCGGACGTGCACATCGTCGGGGTGTCGTCGCTGGCCGCCGGTCACCTCACCCTCGTACCGGCGCTGAAGGAACAGCTCGCCGAGGAGGGCCGCGAGGACATCATGATCGTGGTCGGCGGGGTGATCCCGCCGCAGGACGTGTCCACACTCCTCGAGATGGGCGCGGCGGCCGTGTTCCCGCCCGGGACGGTGATCCCGGACGCCGCGTACGACCTCGTACGGCGGCTGGGGGCCGACCTCGGGCACGAGCTGTGATCGATCTCGACGCGTATGTGAAGGGGGTGCTCGACGGGAAGCGGGCGATCGTCGCGCGCGCCATCACCCTCGTCGAGTCCACCCGGCCGCAACACCGGGTGCTGGCACAGCGGTTGCTGAGCGAGCTGCTCCCGCACAGCGGGAGGGCGCGCCGGATCGGGGTCAGCGGGGTGCCGGGGGTCGGGAAGTCGACGTTCATCGACGCGTTCGGCACCATGCTCACCGCGCTGGGCCACCGGGTGGCGGTGCTGGCCGTCGATCCGTCCTCCAGCCGGACGGGCGGGTCGATCCTGGGCGACAAGACGCGGATGGAGCGCCTGGCGGTCGATCCGGCGGCCTTCATCCGCCCCTCCCCCACGGCGGGCACGCTGGGCGGGGTCGCCAAGGCCACCCGGGAGTCGATCGTGGTGATGGAGGCGGCCGGCTACGACGTGATCCTGGTGGAGACGGTCGGCGTCGGGCAGTCCGAGACCGCGGTCGCGAACATGGTCGACTCCTTCCTGCTGCTGACGCTGGCCCGTACGGGCGATCAGCTCCAGGGCATCAAGAAGGGCGTGCTGGAGCTGGCCGACGTGCTCGCCGTCAACAAGGCGGATGGCCCGCACGAGCGCGACGCCCGCGCCGCCGCCCGGGAACTGGCCGGTGCCCTGCGCCTGATGCACGGCAAGGACGCCGCCTGGACCCCGCCCGTGCTGCACTGCAGCGGGCGCGAGTCGATCGGCCTGGACACCGTCTGGGACCGCCTCGAACAGCACCGGGCCCTGCTCGACTCCACCGGCCGGCTCGCCGCCAAGCGGCGTGAGCAGCAGGTCGACTGGACCTGGACCATGGTCCGCGACGAGCTGCTGGGCCGACTGCACGCCGACCCGGCCGTACGGGTCGTCGCGCCGACGCTCGAACAGCAGGTCAGGGACGGCGAGTTGACGGCGACGCTGGCCGCCGAGCGGATCCTCGCGGCGTTCGAGGGCGAGCGCGGTCAGCACACCGACGGGTCGGAACCGCGCGGCGCCACCAGACCCGACTCATAGGCGAACACCACGAGTTGGGCCCGGTCCCGGGCGCCCAGCTTGGTCATCGCCCTGCTGATGTGGGTCTTCGCCGTGAACGGGCTGATCACCATGTGCTCGGCGATCTCCTCGTTGGTCAGGCCGCGTGCCGCCAGCGCCGTCACCTCGCGTTCGCGACGGGTCAGGCACTCCAGGCCCGGTGCCGTGGCCCGGTCCGGAGGGCGGGAGACGAACTCACCGATGAGGGTGCGGGTCACCGCCGGGGACAGCAGGGCCTCCCCGCCGGCCACCACCTCGATGGCCTGGAGCAGGTCGGCCGGTTCGGTGTCCTTCAGCAGGAAGCCGCTCGCGCCGGCCCGCAGCGCCTCGAAGACGTACTCGTCGTGGCCGTAGTTGGTGAGGATCACCACGCGGACCGCCGACAGCGCCGGGTCCGCGGCGATGTGGCGGGTGGCCTCGATGCCCGTCATCACCGGCATCTGCACGTCGATCAACGCGATGTCGGGGACGTGGGCGCGGATCAGCTCCAGGCCCCGTTCGCCGTCGCTCGCCTCGCCGACCACCTCGATGCAGTCCTCGGCCTCCAGCAGGGCCCTGAAGCCCGCCCGCATCAGCGCCTGGTCGTCGACGAGCGCCACCCTGATCACCTGGTCCGTCATCCCGCCTCCCGCAACGGCAGCCGTGCCCGCACCGCGAATCCGCCCTCCTCACGCGGGGCCGCGTCCAGCGTGCCCCCGAGGGCCGCGACGCGCTCGCGCATGCCGGTCAGGCCGATGCCGGGCGTGGGCGGACGGGCCGCGTCGGCGGTGCCGTCGTCCTCGACGCGTATCGTCAAGTCGCCGTCGCCGTAGTCGAGTCGCACGCCCACCTTCGCCGGGCCCGCGTGCCGTGCCGCGTTGGTGAGCGCCTCCTGGACGATGCGGTACATGGCCCGGTCGACCGAGGCGGCCAGTGGCCGCTCGTCGCCCGTCACCGTCAGCTCGACCGCGAGCCCGGCCGCCCGCGCCCGCTCCACGAGCAGCGCGGGTGAGCCGGTCGGCTCGTCGGTGCGCAGCACCTCCAGCGTGGCCCGCAGCTCGCGCATGGCCTCCCCGCTGGCCTCCTGGATGGCGAGCAGCGCGGGCGGCACCTCCTCGCCGCGCTTGCGGGCGAGGTGGACGGCGACGCCCGCCTGGAGCTTGACGATCGAGATGCTGTGAGTGAGGGAGTCGTGCAGCTCCCTGGCGATACGCAGACGTTCCTCGCCCGCCCGGCGCAGCGCCGCCTCCTCGCGGGTGCGTTCGGCCTCCAGCGCGCGCTGCTCGGTCTGGCGCAGATACGCCTGCCAGTTGCGGTCGGCGAGGCCGGTCACGACCGCGCACAGGAACCATCCGGCGAGCAGCAGGGTCTCGCGTACGACGTCCGAGGCCGCCGAGCCCGCCGTCACGTACCCGCCGAGGAAGACGGCGGCCGCCACCGCGGCCGTGCCCCGGTGCCCGGACCGCGAGGCCGTGTGCACGGCGCCGGCGACGGGGATGGCCAGGGCGCTCGCGGGTCCGGCGTGAAAGACGTCGGCGAGCAGACAGCCGGTGGTGACCGCGAGCACCACGCGCGGGGCGGTGCGGTGCGCGGCCAGGGCCAGCGAACCGGCGAGGATCAGCACCCAGTCGAGCAGCCCGGCGCGGTCGTCCGCCACGGCGGCGAGCACGGTGATGGCGCCGACCACGACCGCGACGGCCAGGTCGGCGAGCCGCTCGCGCGTGATTCGATGCCCGCTCATATACCCGCACACTAGACCGCGCCACTGACAGTGACGTCAGCCCTGTGGACGGCTCCCGCGCTACTCCCGGCGTAGTAGTGCGGCTCACCGGCCCGCCCGGCCGCTGCGGACCCAACTGGCGTCAGCGGTAGGACGACTGGTCCAGCCCGGCAGCCCGTGCTGCTGCCGGGGTCCACACCCTTCCGTCACACCGAACCGTTCCTGAAGGCTGAGCAGGAGCCAAGCCCGTCAGCCGCACGCCCCGAACGGTCTTGAGCGCACTGGTCCCCGGCGTACTCGACCCCGGGGCGGCGACACGCATCGCGTGCGTGGTCCGAGCCCGGGAGGCCAGTTCCCTGCGCGACCTGGCCATGTGGGTGCGGCCAGAGGCGACGGGGAGGCCCTGAACCATCACTCCGGTGGAGCAGGGGCCCCGCACGCTGGCACCGCACCCGGCGTCCCAGATCGCACGACAACGCTAACCCGAACGGCCCAACGCACTGCAAGCCCGGAGCCGATCATCACACGATCGAGCTAAGCCAGCCTCATATGCACCCCGCGCGAGCACGCCCCCGCCTACCTCGGCACCGCGCTCACCTTCCACTTCATCAACCGGATCGCGTCGGCCCTGCTGACCGAGAACCTGCTCCCGGCGGGCGCCCAGCGCTTCCGAGCCGTACGGAGCGTCGCGGGCCGCGCGCTGGCCCGCACCGTGCGCCGCCCCGCCCGCCCCGGGCACTCCCTCGCGCTGCTCGACGACATCGACCCCGGGGAGGCCCCCGCGTGGGCGGGCGGCACACCCGTCGGTCTCGCGTACGCGACGCTGCTCAGGGCGGCCATGCGGGGCGCGGGCCTGCTGGACGCCGACGACCACCATCTCCTGGAGGCCGCTCTCCAGGACTGGGACGGCGCGCATCCGCCGCTCGCCCTGGACGGCTTCCCGGATCGCCGGGAGCGTCCCGGGGCGCGGCTGGCGCTGCTGGCCGCCCTGGCGCCGTACCGCATCACGGACGAGGACGTGGCGGCCTGGCGCCGGCCGGAGCACACCGACCACTGTCTGGTGCACCTCATCGCATACGGCGCCTTTCTCGCCGTGGACCGCATCGAAAGCGCTATCTCCTCCCAAATCACCCAGGAGGCCCTGTAAAACCCCGTAACTCGCCCAGGTCACCGCGTAATTGGGACCCTTGCGTAATGGCGTCGGCACGGAGCGAGTTGGCACTTCCGCCCCACAGGGAGTCGTGTGACACTGGCGTCCCGTCCGCTGTGCGGACCCCCTCCGCACCGTCCCCCACGAAAAGTGCGCCGTGCGTTCTCTTCCCCTGCCGCTCGCCCTCACCGCGCGCCTGTCGCCCGTCGTCGTGCTCGCCGCGGCGGGCTGGGCGCTGTCGTCCGGCCCCGCCGCGACGCCGGCCGCCGAGGACCGGACGGCGACGCAGAAGACCGAGGCCGACTCGCCCTCGGCGCCCGCGACGGCGGCCGTGTCGAAGACGTACTCCGCCGCTCCCTCGCCCTGCGGCAGCCTCGCCGCGAAGTCGATCAAGGACCTCGTGCCGGGCGCCAAGCCGGCCGGCAAGGAGCTCCCGTCGACGGACTCGAAGCTGCGCCGCACCTGCTCGTGGAACGCGCTCAAGGGCTACGACTACCGCTGGCTGGACGTGTCCTTCGAGATCACGGCGTCGGACGAGGCCGCTCAGGAGTCCTTCAAGGAGCGCGTCGCGGCCAAGAGCGGCGGCGGCGACGTCCCCGGTATCGGCGACGCGGGCTACTCCGTCGTGAACCTCACCACCGAGGACAAGCAGCAGACCCGGGAGGGCGTGGTGATGGTCCGCTCGTCCAACGCGCTGGTCTCCATCACCTACAGCGGCAGTGACTTCGAGTCGAAGAAGGCGCCCGGCACGGACGAGATCAACAAGGGCGCGATCAAGGCGGCCAAGGAGGCGGTGGCGTCCTTGGAGGAGGGCAAGGAGTGACCGTCCTCCAAGGACGCCAAGGACGCCAAGGACTCCAAGGACTCCAAGGATGGATCATCAAGCCTCGGCGCGCTCCTTGCGGCCGCCCATCAGCACCACGTACAGCACCAGCGACGCGCCCAGGCCCACCGCCCAGCCGTAGTCGGCGAGCGGCTTGAGGAACGGGACGATTCCGTCCGCCGGGAAGGGGCCGGCCTTGTTGCCGTCGGCGTCGACGTTGGAGTACGAGCCGCCCACCGCGAGGACGGCGCCCACCGCGAAGGCCACCAGGGCTCGCCAGTTCCAGCCGGAGCCGTACCAGTAGCGCCCGCCCGCGGTGTAGAGGCCGGGCAGGTCCAGGTGGGTGCGGCGGATCAGCCAGTAGTCGGCGATGAGGATGCCGGCCACGGTGCCGAGAAGGCCGCCGACCGTGCCCAGCCAGGTGAAGATGTAGATGTCCGGGTTCTCGATCAGCTTCCACGGGAAGATGATCACGCCGACGAAGCAGGCGATGAGCGCGCCGGTACGGAAGCTGATGAGCTTCGGGGCCAGGTTGGACAGGTCGTACGCCGGGCTGACCAGGTTGGCGGCGATGTTCGTGGACAGCGTGGCGAGCAGCAGGATGAAGAGCGCGAAGAGCACGCCGACCGTGCTGTCCATCCGGGCCGCGAGCTGGCTCGGGTCCCAGATCGGCTCGCCGTACACGGCCTGCGCGCCCGAGGTGACCAGCACCGACAGCAGCGCGAACACGGCCATGGTGGTGGGCAGTCCGAGCGACTGCCCCCACACCTGGGCCTTCTGCCCGGCACCGAAGCGGGTGAAGTCGGGGATGTTGAGGGAGAGCGTCGACCAGAAGCCGATCATGCCCATCAGCGCCGGGAAGAAGACCTTCCAGAAGTCGCCGCCCCAGCCGAGCTGCGAAGGCTGGTCGAGCAGCGGCCCGAAGCCACCCGCCTTGTTCGCGATCCACACCAGCAGCGCCACCGCGCCCGCCAGCATCAGCGGCGCCGCCCAGTTCTCCAGCTTCCGCACCGCGTCCATGCCGCGCAGGATGATGACGATCTCCACGGCGAAGAAGAGCAGGAAGCACAGCCACTGCGTCCACGGATAGCCGCCCACCTTGCCGGCGTCGCTCCACCAACTGCCCGCGCCGAACACCTTCCCGGCGAGGAAGTAGATGGACTGCCCGCCGATCCAGGTCTGGATGCCGAACCACGCACAGGCCACCAGCCCTCGCAGCAGCGCGGGCAGATTGGCGCCGCGCACCCCGAAGGAGGCACGGGCCAGCACGGGGAACGGGATGCCGTACTTCGGTCCGGCGTGCCCGGTGAGCAGCATCGGCAGCAGCACGATGACGTTGCCGAGGGCGATGGTGAGCACGGACTGCTTCCAGTCCATGCCGAGCGCGACCAGACCGGCGGCGAGCGTCCACGACGGGACGTTGACCGCCATGCCGATCCACAGCGCGGCGAAGTTGTACGTCGTCCACCGCCGCTCGGCGAGCGGTACCGGGCGCAGGTCCTCGTTGGCGAAGGGACTGTCGGCGGGGAAGGCGTCGGGGCCGAGTTCGATCCGGCCGTCGGGGGCACTCAGGGTGCTGGGCGACCCCGTGGGGGCTATGTCGGTCATGAGCAGGCCAATCGATATGCGGGACGGGAAAGGCCGTGCGGGGGCCTTGGGCCCCTCCCGGGACGGCGGGAGGGGGAGCAAGGTGGGGGGTCGGGTGGAGCGGTGTGCGGAGGTGGTGTGTGCGTCAGGCGGCGTTGACCGCGGGGATGACCTTCTGGCCGTACGCGTCGATCACGGCTTCCTGCGCGTCGTGCATGTCGTAGACGGCGAACTGGTCGACGCCCAGCTCGCGCAGCGCGTGCAGCTTCTCGATGTGCTTCTCGACCGGGCCGATGACGCAGAACCGGTCGACGATCTCGTCGGGCACGAACGCCGTGTCGGGGTTGTCGGCGCGTCCGTGGTGGGAGTAGTCGTACCCCTCGCGGGCCTTGATGTAGTCCGTGAGTTCGTCGGGGACGGCGGCGGAGTGCTCGCCGTACTTGGACACCAGGTCGGCCACATGGTTGCCGACCATCCCGCCGAACCACCGGCACTGCTCGCGCGCGTGGGCGAGCGCGGCGGGCGAGTCGTCCTCGGTGACGTACGCCGGCGCGGCGACGCAGATCCTCACCTCGGAGGGGTCACGGCCGGCGGCGACCGCCGCGTCCTTCACGGCCTTGACCATGTACTCGGTGAGATAGAGGTCGGCGAGCTGCAGGATGAACCCGTCGGCCTCCTCGCCGGTCATCTTCAGCGCCTTCGGGCCGTACGCCGCCATCCACACCGGAAGTCGGGCGCCCTCCTTGATCCACGGGAACCGCACCACGGTCCCGCCGCCGAGATCGGCCTCCCCGCCGCTGCCCAGCGCCCGGATGACCTTCATGGCCTCGCTGATGCGGGCCAGGGTGTTGGGTTTGCGGCCGGCGACGCGCATGGCCGAGTCGCCGCGGCCGATGCCGCAGACCGTGCGGTTGCCGAACATGTCGTTGAGGGTGGCGAAGGTGGAGGCGGTGACCTCCCAGGTGCGGGTGCCCGGGTTGGTCACCATCGGGCCGACCGTCAGCTTCTGGGTGTTGGCCAGGATCTGGCTGTAGATGACGAACGGCTCCTGCCACAGCACGGCCGAGTCGAACGTCCAGCCGTACGTGAACCCGCTGCGCTCGGCGCGTTTCATCAGGCTGACGACCCGCGAGGCGGGCGGGTCGGTCTGCAGGACGAGTCCGAAGTCCATGTGCTCCGCTCCTAGTTGAGGTACTGGCAGGTGGAGCGGGGCGTGTAGACGCCGTGCCCGGCGTGGCCGGTGTACTCCCGCTCGGTGATGACGGGTTCGCCGCGCGAGAGGACCGTCTCGACCCGGCCGGTGGTGCGCTTGCCCTCGTACGCCGAGTAGTCGACGTTCATGTGGTGGCTGTCGGCGGACATGACCTGCTCCGCGCGCGGGTCGTAGATCACGACGTCGGCGTCGGCACCCGGTGCGATGGTGCCCTTCTTCGGGTACATGCCGAACATCCGGGCCGGGGTCGCGCAGGCGATCTCGATCCAGCGGCGGCGCGAGATGTGGCCGTCGACGACGGCCTGGTGCAGCAGGTCCATCCGGTTCTCGACGCCGGGAAGGCCGTTGGGGATCTTCGAGAAGTCCCCTCGCCCCAGCTCCTTCTGGCCGACGAAGCAGAACGGGCAGTGGTCGGTGGAGACGACCTGGAGGTCGTTGGTCCGCAGGCCCTTCCAGAGCTGGGCCTGGTGCTCGCGCGGCCGCAGCGGCGTCGAGCACACGTACTTCGCGCCCTCGAAGTCCGGCTCGGCGAGATTGTCGGTGGACAGGAACAGATACTGCGGGCAGGTCTCGCCGAAGACGTTCAGCCCCTCGTCGCGGGCCCGTGCCAGCTCGGCCACTGCCTCCATGGCCGAGACGTGCACGACGTAGAGCGGGGCGCCCGCGACCTGGGCGAGCTTGATGGCCCGGTGGGTGGCCTCGGCTTCGAGAAGGGCCTTGCGGACCTCCCCGTGGTAACGGGGGTCGGTCTCCCCCCTCGCCAGCGCCTGCTCGACCAGGACATCGATCGCGATGCCGTTCTCGGCGTGCATCATGATCAGTCCGCCGTTCTCGGCGGAGCGCTGCATGGCGCGCAGGATCTGGCCGTCGTCGGAGTAGAAGACGCCGGGGTAGGCCATGAACTGCTTGAAGGAGGTGACACCTTCCTCCACCAGCAGGTCCATCTCCTTGAGCGTCTCCTGGTTCACATCGGAGACGATCATGTGGAAGCCGTAGTCGATGGCGCAGTTGCCCTCGGCCTTGGCGTGCCAGCCGTCGAGGCCCTCGCGCAGTGAGTGGCCCTGGCTCTGTACGGCGAAGTCGACGATCGTGGTCGTACCGCCCCAGGCTGCGGCCCGGGTGCCGGTCTCGAAGGTGTCGGAGGCGAAGGTGCCGCCGAACGGCAGCTCCATGTGCGTGTGGGCGTCGACGCCGCCCGGGATGACGTACTTGCCGCCGGCGTCGATGGTCCGCTCGGCCGTCCAGGCCTCGGCGACCGGGGTGCTACTGGCGGCGAGGGCGGCGATACGGCCGTCCTCGATCAGGACGTCGGCGTGCATCTCGTCGGACGCGGTGATGACGAGGCCGCCGCGGATTACTGTTCGGCCGGTCATGGGTCCTCTCCCTCGGTGGTCACGTGCGGCTCGGTTGTGGCTGGTCGCGCAGTTCCCCGCGCCCGCTACGGGGCGCTGATGCGGCCGGTGCTGTTACGGCGCCGTCAGCGGGCCGTACGCACCCGGCGCCCGGTCCCTGTAGAACTGCCAGCGGTCGCGGACCTCGCGGAGCTTGGCCAGGTCCAGGTCGCGGACGACGAGTTCGGTCTCCTTGTCGCTCGCCACCTCGCCGACGAACTGGGCCTCCGGGTCCACGAAGTAGGTGGTGCCGTAGAAGTCGTTGTCGCCGAGGTCCTCCACCCCGACCCGGTTGATCGCGCCCACGAAGTACTCGTTGGCGACGGCCGCGGCCGGCTGCTCCAGCTGCCACAGATAGCGGGAGAGCCCGCGGGAGGTGGCCGAGGGGTTGAACACGATCTCCGCGCCGCCCAGGCCCAGCGCCCGCCAGCCCTCCGGGAAGTGACGGTCGTAGCAGATGTAGACGCCGATCTTCCCGACGGCCGTCTCGAACACGGGCCAGCCGCTGTTCCCCGGGCGGAAGTAGAACTTCTCCCAGAAGCCCTGCACTTGGGGGATGTGGGTCTTGCGGTACTTGCCGAGGTAGGAGCCGTCCGCGTCGATCACGGCGGCGGTGTTGTACAGGACGCCCGGCTGCTCCTCCTCGTACATCGGCAGGACGAGGACGATGCCCAGCTCCTTCGCGAGCGCCTGGAAGCGCCGGACGGTCGGGCCCTCGGGGATCTGCTCGGCGTACTCGTAGAACGCCTTGTCCTGCACCTGGCAGAAGTACGGTCCGTAGAACAGCTCCTGGAAGCACAGCACTTGAGCACCCTGCGCGGCCGCGTCGCGGGCCGCCTGCTCGTGTACCTGGATCATGGATTCCTTGTCGCCGGTCCACGCGGTCTGGAAGAGGGCGGCACGAATCACTCGGCTCATCGGGACCTCCGGTCGCTCGGTGTGCGAGAAGGCTAGGAAGTCCGGTCCGTCGGTTTGAGTTGCACGGTGTCACGTCTGGGGGCGTGCGGCGTGTCACGGTGTCACTCTGTCGTGGTCCCATGTTTCACCGCCGTTTTCCCAGGTCGTGGCAGGTTTCAACTCTGTTGCGCGTCGTGTGCGAGGAGTGCGATGTGCACGGATGCGGCCTGTTCGAAGTCGTCGAGGTCGACGCCGAGCCGCGTCTGTATCGCCTCCAGGCGGCGGTAGAGCGCGGGCCGCGAGACATGGTGGAGCTGGGCGGTGCGGGACTTGTTCCGGCCGGTGGCGAGATAGGTCCGCAGCACGGACAGCATGTCGTCGTCGGCCGTGCACAGCAGCCCGTCCAGCTCTCGCTCCGCGAAGGACTGCACATACGGGTCGTCGCGCAACAGCCGGATCAGGCCGCGCAGATGAACGTCCTTCAGGCGTACGACGGCCGGCAGGTCGAGGGCGGCCGTGGAGTCGGCGACGGCGTCGGCGACGTGCTGGGCCTCGCGCAGCCCTGCGGGCACGTCGTCCCAGGCGGTACGGGCGTCCGCGGCGGCCACGACGGCCTGGGCGGCCCCCGACTCCGTACGCACCCGGGCGGCGAAGTTCGCGGCGAGCACGGCGGCGTCCTGGTCCCGGGCGAGGCTGAGCAGCACGGCGGTGGCCCCGTCGGCGAGTTCGGCCACGATCCCGGACAGCCCCAGCATGCGCAGCACACGCTCCAGTTGGGGCGCGTCACCGTCCCGCACCACCAACGGCACGAAGGTGCGCCTGTTGACGGGCAGCCCGGCGGCACGCGCGCGCGGCAGCAGCTGGCGCGCCGGTACGACCCCGCTGACGAGGTCGGTCAGCAGGCTCTGCGCGGACTGCTCCTCCCAGGTGTGCGCGGAGTTGCCGCCGAGCATGCGGTGCAGGACGAGGGCCTCGGCGGCCCGGTCGGCGAGCAGTCGCCCGGTGGCGGTGTCGCCGCGGTGCCCGCACAGCACGATCTGCCCCCACCGCTCCCCGCGTCCGCCCAGTTCGGCCCGGATCCAGCCGTCGCCCTCGCGGCCGCCTGCCTGCCGGGCGATGCGCTCCCAGTCGCGCAGCACGTCGTCCACCGCCGGCCGCTCCCCCGCCGTGGCGAGGACCCGGTGGGCGAGGTTGGTGACGACGACGGGGCAGGCGCTGTGCGAGGCGACCTCGTCGAGCAGGCTCTGCAGCGGGGCACCGGCGGTGATGAGCGCGGTGAGCGTGGTCCGTACGGATTCGGAGAGGCTGACGGCGGCGAACTTCCGCCGCACGAGCCGGGACTGGACCTCCTCGGTCAGTTCGGCGAAGGGGAAGGGCCGGTGCAGGACGACCATGGGCAGCCCGCACCGCTCGGCGGCCCGGCGCATCACGTCCGGCGGGGCCGGGAACGCCCGGCCGAGACCGAGGACGACGGCCGCCGCCTCGGCCCGGTGCAGGGAGCGGATGTACTCGGCCTGCTTGTCCTCGTCCCCGGCGAGCAGCACGCCGGTGGTGAGCACCATCTCGCCGCCGGTGAGCATCACCCCGACGTCCGGCGCCTCGGCGACATGCACCCAGCGCACCGGCCGGTCGAGCTGACCGGCGCCGGCCACCACCTCGGGCTCCCCGGCCAGCACCCGCTCCAGGGTGAGGACCTGCCGGACCGACAGAGCGGGCTCCAGGGGTTCCGGGATGGTGGTCATGGCGGCGTTCCCTTACATGTGCTGCATGCGCGGCTCAGATGGGTCCTGCTAGAGGCTCCGCAGGGCGGTCTCGAGGATCGCGGCGCCCTCCTCGGCCTCCGCGACGGTGAGGGACAGGGGCGGGGCGATCCGCAGGGACGTGGTGTTGTGCCCGCCGCCCTTGCCGATGAGCAGTCCGCCGTCGCGGGCCGCCTCCAGCACCGCGGACGCGGCGGCGGGGTCGGCCTCGTCCGTGCCGGGCCTGGTCAGCTCGAGGCCCAGCATCAGGCCCCGGCCGCGCACCTCCCGTACGTGCGGCACCTGCGCGGCGACGGCCCGCAGCCGTTCCAGAAGCAGTCCGCCGACCCGCCGGGCGTTGCCCTGGAGGTCGTGTTCCAGCAGGTAGGAGAGGTTGGCGAGGCCGGCCGCCATGGTGATCTGGGTGCCGCCGAAGGTGGAGATGCTGTTGGCGTCCAGGCAGTTCATGATCTCGGCGCGGGCGACGACCCCGCCGATGGACATGCCGTTGCCGATGCCCTTGGCGAAGGTCAGCATGTCCGGCGGGCCGGACCGCGCATGCGCCTGCCAGCCCCAGAAGTGGTCGCCGGTGCGGCCCCAGCCGGTCTGCACCTCGTCGGCGATCCACAGGATGCCGTGCTCGGCGAGCACCTCGCGGAAGGCGGCGTACAGCCCGTCCGGGCCCGAGGTGAAGCCGCCGACGCCCTGGATGGGCTCGGCGATCAGGGCGGCGGGCGGGCGGGTGTGGCCGAGCAGGTCCCTCAGATCGTCGACGCAGGCCGCGATGAAGTCCTCGTCGCTCAGGGAGGCGTACGGACCACGGGTGCGGACCCCGCCGTGGACGTACAGCGTCTGCAGCGGGGACAGCGAGGTCGGCGACCAGCCGCGGTTGCCGGTGATGCCGACCGCGCTGAAGGAGCGGCCGTGGTAGCTGTTGCGCATCGCCAGGACCGAGTTGCTCTGCCGGTGGGCCGTCGCGAGCAGCAGGGCGGTGTCGTTGGCCTCGGTGCCGGAGGTGGTGAAGAAGACGCGGGCGTCCGGGATGCCGCTCAACTGGGCGATGCGCTCGGCGAGTTCGACCATGGGCCGGTTGAGGTACAGGGTCGAGGAGTGGATGATCCGCCCGGCCTGCTCGCTCACCGCCTTGGTGACCTCGGGCAGCGCGTGCGCGGTCATCGTGGTGAGGATGCCGCCGAAGAAGTCGAGGTAGCGCCGTCCCTCGGTGTCCCACACGTGGCGGCCCTCGCCGTGGGTGATCTCCAGCGGCTCCTCGTAGTACAGGGCGAGCCAGTCGGGCATGACGGCTCGGTGGCGTCCCAGCAGGTCCTTGGTCACGGCTGCACCAGTCCTTCGTAGGCGTCGGGGCGGCGGTCGCGGTAGAAGGCCCACTGCTGCCGCACTTCGTCGATCAGGTCGAAGTCGAGGTCGCGCACGACGAGTTCCTCGCTCTTGTCGCTGGCGATCTCCCCGACAACCTGCCCACGTGGATCGACGAAATAGCTCGTCCCGTAGAAGTCGTTGTCGCCGTACGGCTCCTGGCCCACCCGGTTGATGGCGGCGATGAAGTACTCGTTGGCGACGGCCGCCGCGGGCTGCTCGAGCTGCCAGAGGTAGGCCGACAGGCCGCGCGAGGTGGCGGACGGGTTGTAGACCAACTGGGCGCCGTTGAGCCCGAGTTGCCGCCATCCCTCCGGAAAGTGGCGGTCGTAGCAGATATAGACCCCCACCTTCCCGACGGCGGTGTCGAAGACCGGCCACCCCACATTGCCGGGCTTGAAGTAGTACTTCTCCCAGAACCCCTTGACCTGCGGGATGTGGTGCTTGCGGTACTTGCCGAGGAAGGTTCCGTCGGAGTCGATCACGGCGGCGGTGTTGTAGTAGAAGCCGGAGCTCTCGACCTCGAAGACGGGCACGACGACGACCATGCCGGTCTCGCGGGCCAGCTCCCGCATACGGCGCACGGTGGGCCCGTCGGGAACCGGCTCGGCCCAGCCGTAGTGCTCGGGCTCCTGGACCTGGCAGAAGTAGGGAGCGTTGAAGACTTCCTGGAAGCCGATGATCCTGGCGCCCTGCCGGGCCGCCTCGCGTGCGTGCTCCTCGTGTTTCGCCACCATGGACTCGGTGTCGCCGGTCCAGGTGGCCTGGACCAGAGCGGCGCGTACGACGTTGGCCATGAGCTGCTCCTTCGACGGGACGTCAGAGCCTCTACGCCCGTAGAGGGGGGCCGTAGAGGCTCGAAAGTAAGCCCCTGGGACAGCCTTGCCAAGACTGTCGCCGTTAACCCGCCGAGTCGATCAGGTTTCACCCTCCTGTGGGTGATGGATGGGGCCGGTGGGAGGGCTGTGACGGCGCGGCGCCGGACGGGTCAGGCCGTGACGCCGGCGACCCGGAGAGCGTGGACGAGATCCCACTGGCGCTCGTCGGAGACGCCTTGGGCGGCCTCCAGCAGGAGCGGTACGAGGGTCTTCGGGTCGGGTGCGACGCTGCGGGCGGCCTCCTCCGGGGTGCGCATGCGGACGTACGCGTCGAGCAGCGCGCGGACCTCACGTCGGCGCCCCTTACCGACCAGCCCCAGCACGGCCTGCCCGATCTCGGGCGCGGGCCGCAGCACGCCCTGGCGCAGGATCTGCTCCCCGTCCTCGGCCCGCCCCGCCACGGTCAGCGCGTCGGCGGCGGCGACCAGCCGCTCGGCGGGCAGCGAGGCGGCCTCCCACAGCAGGGTCGCCCAGTCCGCCCCGAGCCCGGCGCGCCGCATCTCCGCGGCCAGCAGCGGCAGGCGTACGGCGGGCCAGTGCGCGGCCTCGACGAGCAGCACATGCGCCTCACCGCTGCGCCCCTCGCCCCGCAGCCGCACCAGCGTCTCCACCGTCCCGGCGACCTCCCGTAGGTCCGCCGGGTCCAGCGCCTGGGCCTGCGGCTCCGCGGGCGGCACGGCGGCCTCCTCGGCGCCGGCCCCGGCGAACCGGGCTCCGCGCGGGGTGCGGCGGCTGGTGACGGCGGTCTGGGCGGGGAGGGTGGGCTGGTCGGTCGGTGGTACGACGACGGGGGCGGCCTCCTCCTCGGCGATCCCGGCGAAGCGGGCGCTGCCCCGGCGGCGTTTGCGCTGCTTGGGGGTGGGTTCGGGGGTGCTCGACGGGGCCGGGGCGGGGTTCTCGGGCGCTGCGGGGGCGGGGGTGCGCCGCGCTTGCGGCCGGTTGGACGCCGCGGTGGACTCCACGGGAGCGGCGTGGCCCGTCGGATCCGCGGCGTTGTGGCCCGCGGGCCGCCCCCCGGGGCCAGGGCTTTCCGTCACCCCCGCACGAGAGTGCCACTCACCCTCGTCGCCGACCGAGCCGCCGCCTCCACGCCCCTCGTCGCCGTCCCGACCGCCCCGGAACCGGTCACCACCGGGCCCGTCTCGCTCGCCCCTCTCACCCCTCTCGCCCCTCTCGCCCCGCTCATCGGCGCGGAAGACGGCTCCCTCCCCCGCCCGCTCCCGCCGTATCTCCGGTCCCCGTGCGCCCGCCGCCCGCCACTCCAAGTCGGCCATCCGCCCCCGGAGTTCGGCGCACCGTGCGGTCGCGCGTTCGTGGTCGTCGCGGGCCCAGGCGAGGTCGAGGCGGATGGTGTCGGCCTGCTCCCGGGTGGTGGCGGAGGCGAGCAACCGTCCCAGTTCCGCCTGCCGTTCGGCGGCGTAGCGCTGTTCGCGGAGCATCACGTCGAGGCGGTCCCCGAGGGCGTCGCGCCCGCCGGGACGGGCGTCGTACGCGGCGAGGGCGGCGGTGTGCAGGGCGCGGGCGCGTTCCGTCTCGGGGGCGGCGCCTCCGGTGCCGTACTGGGCGGCGAGGTCGTGCAGCAGGGACTCCACCACGTCCCAGGGCGGGACTTCCCGGCCGTCGAGGCAGGCCCGCATGCCCTCCGGATCGCGCTGCCAGAACACCCCGCACCAGCCGCCGCCTTGATCCAGGCGCGCCATGAGGCCGTCCAGGTAGTTCACGAACTCCCGCATCCGAGCCGGGAGTTGATCCACTGACATCTCAACTCCCGCCAGACCGGAACACTCCGGTCCGTTAGGCAACACCAACCGTGTTACGGGCGCGCTACGGGAAGTTTTCGAATTGAACGCAGAGTACGCCCCAACTGCCGGAACGTGACGTGCGTGATCGTCAGGCGGCGGCCTCTACGACCGGCGCGCAGCGCCCGACCAGCTCGTCCATCGACAGACCGAGGGTGTCCGCCAGCGCGGCCACCGTGAAGAACGCCGGGGTCGGCGCCCGGCCGGTCTCGATCTTGCGCAGCGTCTCGGCGGAGATGCCGGCGCTCGCCGCGACCTCCGCCATGCTGCGGCCGCCACGGGCCTCGCGCAGCAGCCGGCCGAGCCGCTCGCCGCGTTCGCGCTCTTCCGGGGTGAGAGGGGTGCGCACCATGACACCTATTCTAATACCGCACCCCACCCCATTCAAATACCGGTATAGTAATTGGCATGGTGGAGTTGAAGACGGACAAGTCGATCGATGCGATGTACGAGGCCGGGCAGGTCGTCGGGCAGGCCCTGACGGCCGTGCACAAGGCCGCCGACGTGGGGGTGTCCCTACTGGAGCTGGACGAGCTGGCACGCGAGGTGCTGCGCGGGGCCGGGGCGTCGTCGCCTTTCCTCGGCTACCGCCCCTCCTTCGCGCCCGTCCCCTTCCCCGCCGTCATCTGCGCCTCGGTGAACGACGCGATCGTGCACGGCATCCCGACCGGGTACCGGCTGCGCGACGGCGACCTGGTGTCCATCGACTGCGGTGCCGAACTGGGCGGCTGGGCGGGCGACTCGGCGATCAGCTTCACCGTCGGCAGGGCGCGTCCGGCCGACGTACGCCTGATCGAGACGGCGGAGCGGGCCCTGGCTGCGGCCGTCGAGGCGGCCGTGGTCGGCAACCGCATCGGCGACATCGCCCATGCGATCGGCTCGGTGTGCCGGTCGGCCGGGTACGGCATCCCGGACGGCTTCGGCGGGCACGGCATCGGCCGCAAGATGCACGAGGATCCGTCGGTGCCGAACGAGGGCCGCCCTGGGCGGGGCCTGCCACTGCGGCACGGCATGGTCCTGGCCATCGAGCCGATGGTCATCGCGAGCGGCCGCGACGGCTACCACGCGGCCCCCGACGGCTGGACCCTGCGCACGAACGACGGCTCCCGCGCGGCCCACACGGAGCACACGGTGGCCATCACGCAGACGGGACCGCGGATCCTGACGGCACGGTGAACGGGGGCGCGGCGGCACCGACCCTTGGGACGCACTGAGAAGGCCCGCAGGGGGCGCCACGACGGAGACGGACGCCCCCCGCCTCCCCGCTCCAAGGGCCCCTGGCCACCGCTCGAGCGGCGACGACGACTCCCGCGCGGCCCACACGGAGGACAGGGTGGCGATCACGCAGACGGGCTGCGGATCCTGACGGCACGGTGAACGGGGGCGCCAGGGGCGCGGCGCCTGAAGGCACGCTGAGCAGGTGTACCCGGGGCGCGGCTCCTTGGAACACGCCGAGCAGGTGCACCCGGGGTGCGGAGGCTGAGGACGGGCTGAGCAGGGGCACCGGGCCGTGGCCCCTGACGGGCGCACCGAGCAGGTGCGCTGGGGGCGCCGAGGCGTAGGCGGACGTCCCCACCTCCTCCCCCGAAGGGACCCCGGCCACCATTCGCGCGGCGACGACGACTCCCGCGCGGCCCCGGCGGCCGCACCCTGCGCACGGACGAAGGCGGCCGCGGAGCCGCGGCCGCGCACCCCCGCCCTCCTTGAAGGTGCCCCCGGCCACCGTTCGTGCGAAGGTGTTCTACGAACGCGCGGCCAGGTGTAACCGGCTTTCGCCCGGGTTACCCGATTCCGGCACGTCGATCAGCGAGGGCGACCCTGCCCGCGCAGGGACGCCGGATGGGAACGCCATGACCAGCGGCTTCAGTGGTCCCGAGGACTACGACCCCTTCGGAGAATTCCTCGCCCGCTTCTTCGGCGGACCGCGCCCCGGGCCCCGGCAGATCGATATCGGCCGGCTGCTCAGTCAGCCGGCCCGGGAGCTGGTGCGGGGCGCCGCGCAGTACGCCGCCGAGCACGGCAGCCGGGATCTGGACACCCAGCATCTGCTGCGCGCCGCGCTGTCCGCCGAGCCGACGCGGAGCCTGCTGACGCGGGCGGGCGCGGACCCCGACTCGCTCGCGACGGAGATCGACGAGCGGTCGGGCCCGGTCCAGCACCCGCCGGGCGAGGCCCCGCCGCCGACGTCGCTCTCCCTCACCCCGGCCGCCAAGCGCGCCCTGCTGGACGCGCACGACCTGGCCCGGGCGCGCGGTGCCGGCTACATCGGCCCGGAGCATGTGCTCAGCGCCCTCGCCGCGAACCCCGACTCGGCCGCCGGGCACATCCTGAACGCGGCCCACTTCGCCCCGTCCGGCAGGCCGCCCGAGGTCCCCGACGCCGACCGGCCCCGAGCGCCCCGAGTCGACCAGCGGCCCCGCGTCGACACCGGTACGCCCACCCTCGACAAGTACGGACGCGATCTCACCGACCTCGCCCGCCAGGGCCGTATCGACCCGGTGATCGGCCGGGACGAGGAGATCGAGCAGACCGTCGAGGTGCTCTCCCGGCGCGGCAAGAACAACCCGGTGCTCATCGGTGACGCGGGCGTCGGCAAGACCGCGATCGTGGAGGGCCTGGCGCAGCGGATCGCCGACGGCGACGTGCCCGACGTGCTCAGCGGGCGCCGGGTGGTCGCACTGGACCTGACCGGCGTGGTGGCCGGTACCCGCTACCGGGGTGACTTCGAGGAGCGGCTCACCAACATCGTGGACGAGATCCGCTCGCACTCCGACCGGCTGATCGTGTTCATCGACGAGCTGCACACCGTCGTGGGCGCCGGAGGCGGCGGCGAGGGCGGGTCCATGGACGCCGGGAACATCCTCAAGCCGGCCCTCGCCCGCGGCGAACTGCACGTCGTGGGCGCGACGACGCTGGAGGAGTACCGCAGGATCGAGAAGGACGCGGCGCTCTCCCGCCGCTTCCAGCCGATCATGGTTCCCGAGCCGACGACGGCGGACGCCATCGAGATCCTGCGCGGGCTGCGCGACCGTTACGAGGCCCACCACCAGGTCCGCTACACCGACGAGGCGCTCGTCGCCGCCGTGGAGCTGTCCGACCGCTATCTCACCGACCGCCGGCTGCCCGACAAGGCGATCGATCTGATCGACCAGGCGGGCGCCCGGGTGCGGCTGCGCGCGCGGACCAAGGGCACGGACGTACGGGCCATGGAGCGCGAGGTCGAGCAGCTGACCCGGGACAAGGACCAGGCCGTCGCCGACGAGAGCTATGAGCAGGCCACGCAACTGCGCGACCGTATCGTCGAGTTGAAGAAGCGCATCGTGGACGCCTCCGGCGACGAGGAGGTCGACGAGGGCATGCACCTGGAGGTCACCGCCGAGGCCATCGCCGAGGTCGTGTCCCGCCAGACCGGCATCCCGGTGAGCAGTCTCACCGAGGAGGAGAAGGACCGGCTGCTCGGTCTGGAGGAGCATCTGCACGAGCGGGTCGTCGGGCAGGACGAGGCGGTGCGCGTGGTCTCCGACGCGGTGCTGCGCTCGCGCGCCGGACTCGCCAGCCCCGACCGGCCGATCGGCAGCTTCCTCTTCCTCGGCCCGACCGGCGTCGGCAAGACCGAGCTGGCCCGGACGCTGGCCGAGGCGCTGTTCGGCAGCGAGGAGCGCATGGTCCGTCTCGACATGAGCGAGTACCAGGAACGGCACACCGTCAGCCGCCTGATCGGCGCCCCGCCCGGCTACGTCGGCCACGAGGAGGCCGGACAGCTCACCGAGGTGGTGCGCCGGCACCCGTACTCGCTGCTGCTGCTGGACGAGATCGAGAAGGCCCACCCGGACGTCTTCAACATCCTGCTGCAGGTGCTCGACGACGGCCGGCTGACCGACTCCCAGGGCCGGACCGTCGACTTCACCAACGCGGTCGTCGTGATGACCAGCAACCTCGGCTCGGAGGCGATCAGCCGGAGCGGCGCCGGGATCGGGTTCGGCGCGGGCGACCGAGAGGCCGACGAGGAGGCGCGGCAGGAGCGGATCCTGCGGCCGCTGCGCCAGCACTTCCGGCCCGAGTTCCTCAACCGCATCGACGAGATCGTCGTCTTCCGCCAGCTCACCCCCGACCAGCTGGAGCGGATCACCAACCTGCTGCTGGACAAGACGCGACGGCGGCTGCACGCCCAGGGCGTCTCGGTCGACTTCACCGGCGAGGCCGTCGACTGGCTCTCCGAGCGCGGCTACCAGCCCGAGTACGGCGCGCGCCCACTGCGCCGCACCATCCAGCGGGAGGTCGACAACCAGCTCTCCCGGCTGCTCCTGGACGGCCGGATCGGCGAGGGCGGCCGGGTGACGGTGGACGTGGAGAACGGGCGGCTCGCCTTCCGCACGGAGGACCTGCCGCCCGCCCCCGAACTCTGAGGCCTACGACGCCGGCCGCACCACCATGGCCGAGCCCCCGCCCCGCCGTACCTTCTCGGCGGCGGCGAGCCACTTGCCGCCCGGCAGCCGCTGTACGGCCGTGGCGGCGCCGATCTCGGGGTTGAGCCGGAAACCGTGCCCGATGGCCTCGAGGCGGGCCCTGAGCGGGCTGCCGTACAGGCCCGGTTCGAGTTCGGTGGTGGTCTGGTTGCGCTGGCTGGCGCGCGGCGCGGCGATCGCGTCGACCAGCGGCAGGCCCCGGTCGAGGAATCCGGTCAGGGTCTGCAGCACGGTGGTGATGATGGTCGCGCCACCGGGTGAGCCGAGCGCCACGACCGGCCTGTCGTGCCGGTCCAGCACGATCGTCGGCGCGATGGACGAGCGCGGCCGCTTGCCGGGGCCGGGCAGGTTCGGGTCGTGGACGGCCGGGTTGGCCGGGGTGAAGGAGAAGTCGGTCAGCTCGTTGTTGAGGAGGAACCCGCGGCCGGGCACCGTGATGCCGCTGCCGCCGGTCTGCTCGATGGTGAGGGTGTAGGCGACGACGTTGCCCCACCTGTCGGCGACCGTGAGGTGGGTGGTGCTGTCGCCCTCGTACGTCGTCGGGGCCGCCGTGCCGCCCGCGGAGCAGGCCGCCGGATCGCGCGGGTCGCCCGGCGCGAGCGGGCTGGTGAGCACCGCGTCGTCCTTGATCAGGCACGCGCGCGAGTCGGCGTACCGCTGCGACAGCAGTTCCTTCGCCGGTACGTCCTCGAAGGCGGGGTCGCCGACCCAGCGCCCGCGGTCCGCGAAGGCGATGCGGGCGGCCTCGATGTAGCGGTGCAGGTACCGGACCTCGCTCGCCTTGTTCAGGTCCGTGTTCTCCAGGATGTTGAGGGCCTCGCCGACGGTGGTGCCGCCGGAGGAGGAGGGCGCGATGGAGTAGACGCCGAGTCCGCGGTACGACGTCCTGGTGGGCGCCTGGAACTTGGCGCGGTAGGCGGCGAGGTCCTTGGCGGACAGGTCGCCGGGGCGGGCGTTCCAGCCGGAGCCGGGGTCCACGGGCGGCTTGTTGACCGTGTCGACGATGTCCTCGGCGATGTCGCCCCGGTAGAGCGCGCCGACGCCCTTGCGTGCCAGCTCGGCGTAGGTGCGGGCGAGGTCGGGGTTCTTGAAGGTGGAGCCGACCGCCGGCGGCGCCCCGTTCGGCAGGAACAGCTTCGCGGTGTCCGGGAAGTAGCGGAACCGGGTCTCGTTGGCGGCGGTCTGCGCGCGGAAGGTGTCGTCGACGGTGAAGCCGTCGCGGGCGAGGCGCTCGGCGGGCGCGAGCACCGACCCGAGGCTTCTGCTCCCCCACTTCTGCAGCGCCTGCTGCCAGGTGGCGGGCGTGCCGGGGGTGCCGACGCTCAGGCCGCTGCTGACGGCCTCGGCGAACGGGATGGCGGTGCCGTTCTCGACGAAGAGCTCGGAGTCGGCGGTCAGCGGCGCGGTCTCGCGGCCGTCGATGGTGCGCACCGTACGGGACTTGGCGTCGTAGTAGACGAAGTAGCCGCCTCCGCCGATGCCGGCCGAGTAGGGCTCGGTGACGCCGAGCGCGGCGGCCGTGGCGACGGCGGCGTCGACGGCGTTGCCGCCCCTGCGCAGGACCTCGATGCCGGCCGCGGAGGCGTCCGCGTCGACGCTGGCGACCGCGCCGCCGTGGCCGACGGCGACCGGGACCTTCTGGACGGGGCTGTCCGGGGCCGTCGGGGGCGCCGCCGCGCCCACCGACACCACGGCGGCCGAGACCGCCAGGACCGACAGTTTCCGCACGACAGGGCGACGCATCCGCACCTCCAGTCAGGGACCGTTCGCGCAGCCTATTCGATCGGCATGCCCCCGTCAGCCAGGCCTCGTCCGGCCTTCGTCGAACACGGGTTTGCGTTGGCCCGCTAGCATGCGCGCCCATGAATGACGACGTACGCAACATCGTGCTGGGCGTGGTCGCGGCCGGCATCAGCGCCACGCTCGGCTGGCTGGCCCGCACGTACTTGTGGAAGCGCAAGCTCCGCCGCAAGCAGGCGTTCCTCGGGCTGCCGCAGAACTCGGAGTCCCTGCTCGTCGTCAACCGCGACCCGGCCACCTCCGAGCCCGCGGTCCACCGGTTCGACGTGTTCGCGCTGCTGGAGCTCGCCGCCCTGATCAAGGACTGCGGGGCGCATCTGCAGATGGTGACCCAGGACAACGTCCAGCAGGGCTTCGGTGAACGCACCGAGTTCTGCGTCGGCGGGCCCGGCTCCAACCGGCGCATGCTGGCCCACATGGCGGCGATGCTGCCCGGGGTACGCGTCAACATCGACCCGGAACCGGGACCGGACCGCGGCGCCTTCCAGATCGGCGGCGAGCGCTACCGGATGGATCCCGGTGTCACGGAGTACGTCCTGCTGGCCCGCCTCACCGCGGGTGAACGGCGCGAGGCGCGGCCGGTGTTCCTCTTCTGCGGGCAGCGCGCCATCACCAACCAGGCCGCGACCCGCTATCTCGCCCGCAACCACGAGCGGCTGGCCCGCAAGCACGGGGACAAGTCCTTCGTGCTGCTGCTGAAGGTCGTCAACTCGCAGGCCTACGGCCCGGACGTGGTCGAACTGGTCGCGGACGTCACACGGGCCGCGCAGACCGCCCCGCCGGCCACGGAGGCCGTTCCGGCACGCAACTCACACCGTGCCTCCTGAGGTCCGCCATATTCCACTAATCGTTACTGGCACGTAACTTACCCACGGGTTACTTGCGGTAAGAGGCCCCGGTTACCGTTCGGTCACTTTGCATTGACACGAGTGAGGAGTGACCGTGGGAACCCAACGCAAGGCCCTGCGTACGACCGCCGTGGGCGCCGTCTCCGCGACCCTGGTCGCCGGTAGCGCCCTCGGGCTCGCCCCCGCCGCACAGGCGGCCCCGAGCAGCGTCCGCTTCGTCGACATCACGGGCGACGGCGGCACCACCCTCAAGGCGAACGTCGTCACTCCGGCCGGCGCCGACGGCACCCACCGCTACCCGCTGCTCGTGCTGCCCACGAGCTGGGGCCTGCCCCAGGTGGAGTACTTCGCGCAGGCGCAGAAGCTCGCGAACTCGGGGTACGTCGTGGTCAGTTACAACGTGCGCGGGTTCTGGCAGTCGGGCGGCGAGATAGAAGTGGCGGGCCCGCCCGACATAGCCGACGCGTCCAGGGTGATCGACTGGGCGCTCACCAACACCCCGGCCGAGTCCGAGCACGTCGGCATGGCGGGCGTCTCGTACGGCGCCGGCATCAGTCTGCTGACCGCCGCACACGACAAGCGGGTCAGGGCGGTCGCCGCCCTCAGCGGCTGGGCCGACCTGATCGGCTCGATCTACGCGGGCCGCACCCAGCACGTCCAGGCCGCCGGGCTGCTCGACGGCGCGAGCCTGGTCACCGGCCGCCAGAGCGCCGAACTGCGGCAGATCTTCAACGACTTCTACGCCTCCAACCTGTCCAAGGAACAGGACATCATCAACTGGGGGAAGAAACGTTCGGTCGCCACATATGTGGACCAACTCAACGACAGCGGCGCAGCGGTCATGATGGCCAACGCCTGGGGCGACACGGTCTTCCCGCCCAACCAGTACGCGGACTTCTACGAGAAGCTGACCGGCCCCAAGCGGCTGGAGTTCCGTCCCGGCGACCACGCCACCCCCGAGCTGACCGGGCTGTTCGGCCTGCCCAACGACGTGTGGAAGGACACCGAGCGCTGGTTCGACCGCTACCTCAAGGGCGAGGACAACGGCATCGACCGCGAGCTCCCGGTCCAGCTCAAGTCCCGCTCCAGCGGGGGCTACGAGGGCTACCCGGACTGGAAGTCGGTGGGCGCGACCGACAGGAAGATCGCCCTCGGCGGCACCAGGACGATCCGCACCAACATCGACTCGGGGGCGAACGGCGGCGTCGTCTTCCTCTCCAGCATCCTCGACCAGGTGGCCCAGCTGCCCCCGATGGCCTCGATCCCGCTGCTGCCCCGCCGCTGGGCGGCCGTGTGGCAGTCGGAGAAGTACCCGACGGCGCAACGCGTGCGCGGCACCACGAAGTTGCACACCACCGTCACCCCGACCAAGGAGAGCGGCACCCTCGTCGCCTACCTCTACGACGTGGGCCCGCTCGGCCTCGGCAAGCTGGTCAGCAACGCGCCGTACACCTTCCACGGACGAACGCCCGGACAGCCGTTCGGCGTCGACCTGGAGCTGTACTCCACGGCCTACGACGTCCCGGCCGGGCATCGTCTCGCCCTGGTCGTCGACACGGTCGACCCGCTCTACATCGAGCACAACCCGTCCGGCGCGCGGCTGACCTTCTCCTCACCGGCGAACGACCCGTCGTACGTGTCGATTCCACT
The DNA here is from genome assembly GCF_015160855.1 of Streptomyces ferrugineus. Lineage (NCBI taxonomy): Bacteria > Bacillati > Actinomycetota > Actinomycetes > Kitasatosporales > Streptomycetaceae > Streptomyces > Streptomyces ferrugineus. The sequence continues at coordinate 6,954,963 of NZ_CP063373.1, forward strand.
GCGCGAGCAGTGATCTCCGGCCGGCGCCGGACGGGTATGGCTCTGTGACTGCTGCCCCCTGCTGCCCCTGGACCCAGGGGCCGTGGGGGGATCCCCACCCGGCAGCAGCGCCCCTGGGGACGGACGGAACATCGTAGTCGAGGTCGGACACGGCGAGGATTTCGGCGTAGTGATGGCCGCAAACTATCCAGACAAGAGCGAACCTAGTGCGCGACACGCACTTTTCGGACATAAGCCGTATTTATCTATCCCTTATGCCGATCCATGGCGCAGGACCTCACTCCTCCGCGACCTCCGCGTACAGCTGCGACAGCTCGGGCACCCCGCTCGCGGCCCACTCCCGCCCCGATGTCACGACGTCGAACTCCCGGCCGGACGCGAGCCGGACGACCGGCTGGCCGTCCGGCCAGATCTCCCAGGCGGCCCCGGGCACGGTGCGCACGATGACGGTGCCGAGGTACAGCCCGGCGTCGTTGCCCAGCCACGGCAGCACCTCCTCGTCGTCCCGCCAGCGCGGAATCAGCTGATCGAGGGCCTCCAACGAGGCGGCGGTGTCGTCGAGTTGGATCCCGGCTCTGGACGCGTGGGAGCGCAGGAGTTCGCACTCGGCCAGGAGTTCGGCGATGCCCTCGGGGTCGGGAGCCCCGCGCTTCTCGGGCCGGTGGCCCAGAAAAGGGATCTTCATATCCACAGCGTGTCATTCGCACTGCCGAACGCACCACAGGCGCGCGGGCCGCCGATTCCGGTCGAGTTCACGCCGACTTCTGGCATGGCTCGTTGACGGGTCACGGGTGCCTCTCTAACTTCTCCCTGCGTCTTGCGTCCCGCCTGAACCTGTCATGCGCAGTCATACGCAGTCCTGAGCGGTCGTGAACGGGAGGAGTCGGCAGTGCGCCGATGTGTGTGGATCTCCGCGGTCGTCCTTGCCCTCTTCGCGGCCCTGGTGCCGAGCGTCTCCGCACAGGCGGCGGGCGAGCGCGGAGCCGTGCCGCTCCCGCTGGAGCGGCTCTTCGACAACATGGCCGTCAGTGACGACACCCGGCCCACCGCGGCCAACTTCGACGGGTCGGGCGCCTCCCTGTCGGCGCAGGACCTCGCGGCCGCCGGCTGGACGGCCGGCCGCGCGCTGACCGTGCAGGGCGCCAGGCTGACCTGGCCGAACCGACAGCCGGGCGAGCCGGACAACGTCCTCGCCGCCGGTCAGGACGTGCGGATGCGCGGCCACGGCGACGCGCTCGCCTTCCTGGTGGCGGGCACGGCCGGCGTCGACGTCGGCGGCGCCGGGACGGTGCTGTACGCCGACGGCGCCCGGTCCGCCTACCATCTGACCGCCTCCGACTGGCGCACCGGCCCGCTCGCCACCAAGGCGGTCGCCCTGCCGCACATCAACACCCCCGGCGGCCAACTCGCCGAGCGCGCACGGCTGTACGTCGTCACCGTCCCGCTCCTGCCGGGCCGCGAGGTCGCCGCCGTACGGCTGCCGCAGGCCACCGGGCTGCATGTGTTCGCGGTGGCGGTGCGCGCCCCGGCCCCGGGCTGGACGGGGAGTTGGGCGACGGCGACCGGCGGCTACCCGACCGTGGGGCCGTGGACCGACCGGACGCTGCGCCTGGTGGTGCACACCTCGGTGGGCGGGCCGCGGGTGCGGCTGCGGTTCGACAACACCTTCGCGGCGGGGCCGGTGCGGATCGGCGGCGCCACGGTGGCGGTGCAGCGGGCGGGCGCGGCGGCGAAGTCGACGCCGGCGCGGGTGTCGTTCCGGGGCGCGGCGGGCGTCGAGATCCCGGCGGGGGCGCAGGCGTACAGCGATCCGCTGGGCTTCGCCGTGCCGGCGGACGCCAATCTGCTGGTCAGCTTCCATCTGCCGGGGACCGTGCCGGCCGCGCCCGTGCACCGGCTCGCGCAGCAGCGGTCGTATGTGAGCGGGCCGGGCGACCACACCGCGGACGTGTCCGCGGCGGCGTACGGCACCGTTCTGACCAGTTGGCCGCTGCTGACCGGCGTCGACGTGGGCGGTGGACCGGGGTCCGTGGTGCTGCTGGGGGACTCGATCACCGATGGCGACAAGTCGACGGTGGACGCGAACCGGCGGTGGCCCGATGTGCTGGCCACACGGCTGCTGAAGCAGAGTGTGGTCCCGCGCTATGGGGTGCTCAACCAGGGGATTTCGGGCAACCGTGTGGTCTCCGACCGCTACCCCGGGGACGGGGTCTCCACGGACACGGCCGGGGTGAGTGCGCTGTACCGGTTCGACCGGGATGTCGTGGCCCAGACGTCGGTGCGTACCGCGGTGGTGTTCGAGGGCATCAACGATGTGCGCTGGGGCACGACCTCGGAGCAGGTGATCGCCGGGCTGCGCGCGATCGCCGACCGGGGGCATGCACGGGGGCTGCGGATGCTGGCGGCGACGATTCTGCCGTGCGAGGGGGAGGCGCGGTGCACGGCCGCCGTCGATGCGGAGCGCTCCGCGGTGAACGCGTGGATCCGCGGTGCCGGGGTGTTCGACGGCGTCCTCGACTTCGACACCGTCGTCCGGGACCCGGCACGCCCTTCCCGGATGCTCCCCGCGTACGACAGTGGAGACCATCTGCATCCTGGGGATGCGGGGCTCGCGGCGCTGGCCGAGTCGGTGGACCTGAGGGTGTTGGTTCCTTGACCGGCGTCGCGGTGGCCGTTTGGGCTGGATGTCGCCGACCGGCGCCTACACATCCAGGTCCACCACCACCGGCGCGTGGTCCGACGCGCCCTTGCCCTTGCGCTCCTCGCGGTCGACGTAGGAGTCGGTGACCGACTTGGCGAACGGCTCGTTGCCGTACACCAGGTCGATGCGCATGCCGCGGTTCTTGGGGAAGCAGAGCTGGCGGTAGTCCCAGTAGGTGTACGGGTGGTCGTACTTCAGGGGGCGCGGGACCACGTCGGTCAGGCCGGACTCGCGCAGGGAGGCCAGGGCGGCGCGCTCGGCCGGGGTGACATGGGTGGAGCCCTCGAAGACGGAGCGGTCGTAGACGTCGTCGTCCGTCGGCGCCACGTTGTAGTCGCCCATCACCGCGAACGGGCGGCTGCCGCCCGCGTCGCCGGCGACGGCGGCCTTGAGGGACTCGAACCACTGGAGCTTGTAGGCGTAGTGGGGGTGGTCCACCTCACGGCCGTTGGGCACGTACACCGACCAGACGCGGATCGGGCCGCAGGTCGCGGAGATGGCGCGGGGCTCCACGACGCCGTCGTAGCCGGGGTCGCCCGGCAGGCCCTTGACGACCTCCTTGAGGCCCACGCGGGAGAGCACCGCCACGCCGTTCCACCGGCCGGTGGCGTTGACCGCCGCCTCGTAGCCCAGGTCGCGCAGCGGGTCGAACGGGAACTGCTCCTCGGCGACCTTGGCTTCCTGGAGGCAGAGCACGTCGGTGTCGCTGCTCTCCAGCCAGGACAGGAGCCTGGGCAGGCGGGCGGTGATCGAGTTCACGTTCCAGGTGGCGATGCGCATGTCTCACAACCTACCGGGCGGGACTGACAACCCGGCCCCGCCCGGGGTGGCACCGGTCACAGCTCCGCCGAGTCCCCCGGCGTCAGGCGCAGATGGGTCGAGCCGCCCAGGCCGCCGATCTGGCGGTCGTAGATCGGGCGGGCCAGGTCGGTGAGCAGCGCGTCATGGATGTCGTAGGCGCGCTGCGGCTTGACCTCGCGGACGTAGTCGATGACCTCCGCGATCTTGTTCCAGGGCGCCATGACCGGGAGCATCAGCGTCTCGACGGGGTGGTCGGGCACGGTGAGGGCGTCGCCCGGGTGGAAGACGCGGCCGCCGTCGATGAGGTAGCCGACGTTGGTGATGCGCGGGATGTCCGGGTGGATGACGGCGTGCAGTTCGCCGTGGACCTGGATGTCGAAGCCGGCGGTGGTGAAGGTGTCGCCGTGGCCGACGGTGTGCACACGGCCCGGGAACGCCGCCGAGATCCGCTCCGCGACGGACTTCAGCGTCCAGATCCCGGCGGCGGGGTTGGCCTCCATGGCCGCCCGCAGCCGGGCCTCGTCGAAGTGGTCGGGGTGTTCGTGGGTGACGAGGATCGCGTCGGCGCCGACCGCGGCGTCCTCCTCGCTGAACCCACCGGGATCGACGACGAGCGTCTGTCCGTCCTTCTCGAGGCGGACGCAGGCGTGCGACTTCTTCGTGAGCTTCATGGGTCCATCCTGGCGCGCCCCCGTTCGGGATGCTCACTCCGTGCCCCCTGCGTGCTCACTCCTGCGGGGTGGTCTCCTCCCTTATGACCTGCTGGGCGACCTTGAACGCGCTGTTGGCCGCCGGCACGCCGCAGTACACCGCCGCCTGCAGCAGCACTTCCTTGATCTCGTCCGGGGTGAGGCCGTTGCGCAGGGCGGCGCGGGTGTGGAAGGCGAGTTCGTCCAGGTGGCCGCCCGCGACCAGGGCGGTGAGGGTGACACAGCTCCGGGAGCGCCGGTCGAGACCTGGTCTGTCCCAGATCTCACCCCATGCGTACCGGGTGATGAACTCCTGGAAGTCCCCCGAGAACTCGTCCGCCTGCGCCAGCGCCCGGTCGACGTGCGCGTCGCCGAGCACCTCGCGACGGACCTTGATCCCGGCGTCGTAGGGGTCCGGCCGGCCCGTCGGCTGCGGCGGTACGACGGCCGGGGCGATCTCGGCGACGGGGGCGGGCTGCGGCTGTACGGGGGCCAGGACCGGCTTGGCGGGGGCGGCGACGATGGCCATCTGGCCGGTGCCGGTGTCGTAGGCGGGCTGCCAGGCGGTGGAGAAGTGCCGGACCAGCAGGTCGGTGACGGCGGCGGGCTGCTCGACCGGGACGAGGTGGGAGGCGCCGGGCACGACGGCGAGGCGGGCGTCCGGTATGCCGGCGACCAGGGTGCGGGCCTCGGCCGGGCCGGTGACCTGGTCGTCCGACCCGACGAGGACGAGCGTGGGCACGGTGACGCCGCCGAGTCGGTCCCGTACGTCGAAGGAGGCGAGCGCCTCGCAGGCGGAGATGTAGCAGCCCGGGTCGGTGGTGCGCACCATCTGCACCGCCCACTCGGTGATCGCGGGCTGGGCGGCGGCGAAACCGGAGGTGAACCAACGGTCCGGTGAGGTACGGGCGATGGGGTCGAGTCCGTTCGTGCGCACGATCACGCCCCGCTGCCGGAACTCGTCGGCCGTGCCGAAGCGCGGCGAGGCGGCGATCAGCGCGAGCGAGGCGAGGCGCCCGGGGTGGCGCAGGGCGAGCTCGAGGCCCAGGGCGCCGCCGAGCGCACAGCCCGCGTAGCCGAAGCGCTGCACGCCGAGGCCGTCGAGGGTGGCGAGCAGCCGTTCGGCGAGGTCGGTGACGGAGCCCGCCGGGTACGCGGGCGCGCCGCCGTGTCCGGGCAGGTCGAACCGGAAGACGCGCCAGTGCTGGGTCAGCTCGGGGACCTGCCGGTCCCACATGTGCCATGTGGTACCCAGTGAGGGACCCAAGATCAGGACGGGAGCCTCTTCTGGCCCGTCAAAGCGGTATTGCAGGGTGTTCGACGGTGTCTCACTCACGCCTCAGACCCTCTCACGTCTCACAAAATCTCACAGAGCCCGGGGAACCCGGCGGCTCTTGCCCCTCTCGGCGCGGCACTGCCGGAACCCTCGGGGATCCAGATACGAGTTCTCCAGCGTGTATGCGTGGCCGTGGGGACGGTGCGTCCTCATGGCTCGCGCGCTCTCCCAGTCCCTGCGCCGCAGCACTTCCTTCTTCGGCACTGCTTCCAGGTGGTCCGGGTTGCAGCAAAGCGTAAATTGCCGCCCCCAAGGATCGGCACGACGCACCTGGAAGCCCTCCGGAATCTCACCGACCAACAACCTGAACACCACACGGTGGACAAGCTGTGTCTTTCCCTCGTAGGAGACCTGGATGCAGCTACCGGTCCACAGCCAGCAGCCGGTCTCCGGGTCCACCTCGATCTTGGCTGCCATGGGGCTGGGCAGGTCGCTCGGTCGGTAGGCCGCCCGGCTCACGCTTGCCCCTCCGTCGCAGCAGCGTGCAGGCCATCCCACGTTGTGGCGGCTTCGCGAAGGTCTTCGACATCCGGCTTCACATACCACTTCTTGGTGGTCTTCACATTCGTGTGTCCGGCCCACCGCGCAAGGATGTGATCTGGCACGCCGTTGTTGGCCAGAAACGTGAAGCACGACGAACGAGCGTCGTAGAGACGGACTCGGCGGAGACCGAGGATCTCCATGAGCCGATACGCGCGTCGACGGAGCTGCTTGATCGTGAAGGCTGCTCCGGTCTCGTGCACCAAGACGTACCCGGACTCTGCGTACGCCTCACCCAGGGCCAGCTTCTCCTTGGCCTGGAGGGCCTTGAACGACTTGAGAGCAGCCAGCACCGGAGCCGGCAACGGAAGGTCCCGTTCACCGGCCACGGACTTGGTGTCCTTCTCCACCACGTACCGATTGCCCATCATCGTCCGTGTGTTGGCTATGGTGATCGTGGCGTTGTCCAGGTCGACGTCTTCCCACCGGAGTCCGCAGACTTCAGCCGGACGTAGACCCATGAGGGACAGCAGGAGTGGAGCGTAGAGCCGTTCTTCGCTGACGCCACGGACGAACGTCCGAACCTCCAGGACGCTCCAGGGCTTCACCTCCTGCTTGTTCTTCCTCTCTTCCTTGCGTGCTCTGCGCGGAATGGTCACGTGCTGGGCGACGTTTATGGGCACCAGCCGACGCGTCACGGCTCGGTTCAAAGCGTCCTTCAGCCGAGCAAGGCTCATGTCCACGCTGGTCACTCCGAGTGGGGTGCCGGCCTCTCCACCGCGTACGCGCCCGTGCTTCAGAGCCAGTGCATCCACCCTTCTCGGCGGTGCGAGCGTCCCTTCCTGGTGACGGTTGGTGATGCGGGCATACTCGGCCTTCGCTTCCTTCAACGTGCCGAATGTACGAGTTAGCTGCTTGCGCTTCCCGGTGGTGGGGTCGATGCCTATATCGACTACGAACCGGTACCGGATCTGCCCCTTCGTGTTCGGCGGCAACTTCTTGATCGGGTCGGACAGGGTTACTCACTCTCCTTGAGGCCGCGAAAATTCCACATTGACGGAGGGCCGCAATGCTTCCGGGAAGGACGCCGCGGACGTCAAGGCACCAGCAGACGGTGCCGTTCTCTACGGGTTGCGGCGCCTCATTACTGCATCCGCTACTGCTCCACCGCCAAGCGCAGCCGCATGCGAACGCCCTCAATGGTCGTCAGGATCGCCGGGGTCACGTCCGCTGGAGTGGTGTATTGACGGCCACTCGGTGATCTCGTTTTGAAGCTATGCGGTGAGTTCGGTCGGGAGGACGGTCTCGTCGGTTTCTGACTCGATCGGGTGGAGGCGGGCCTTGGCCAGCAGGTCAAGTCCCATGTAGCGGCGGGCTTCGGTCCACTCGTCGTTCTGCTCGGCCAGCACGGCGCCGACCAGGCGGATGACGGCGCTGCGGTCAGGGAAGATGCCGACCACGTCGGTGCGGCGGCGGATCTCCTTGTTCAGCCGTTCCTGCGGGTTGTTCGACCAGATCTGCCGCCAGATCTCCCGCGGGAACGCGGTGAAGGCCAGCAGGTCGTGCTGGGCGGTGTCCAAGTGGGCTGCGGCCTTGGGGAACTTGGCCTCCAGCGCATCCAGGACGTGCTGCATCTGGGCCTTCACGGCGTCGGTGTCGGGTTGTTCGAAGACGGTCCGCAGCAGCGTGGCCACCCAGGGCTGGGCCGATTTCGGGACCTGGCTGAGCAGGTTGCGGGCGTAATGCGTGCGGCATCGCTGCCACGATGAGCCGGGCAGGACCGCGCCGATGGCGTCGACCAGGCCGGCGTGGGCGTCGGAGATGACCAGCTGGACGCCGGACAGGCCGCGAGCGATCAGCGAGCGCAGGAAGGCCAGCCAGCCGGCGCCGTCCTCGGCGGTGGCGACATCGATGCCGAGGATCTCGCGGTGACCGTCCGCGTTGACGCCGACAGCGATCAGGGCGTGGACGCTGATGATCCGGCCGCCCTCACGGACCTTCTGGGTCAGCGCATCGACCCAGACGAACGCGTAAGGGCCCTGGTCCAGGGGCCGGTTGCGGAAGGCGGCGACCTGCTCGTCGAGGTGCCGGGCCATCGCTGAGACCTGCGACTTGGACAGCTGGGTGACGCCGAGCGACTCGGCGAGCTTCTCGACACGGCGGGTGGACACCCCCAGCAGGTAGGCGGTGGCGACCACCGAGATGAGGGCCTGTTCGGCCCGGCGACGTCGTTCGAGAAGCCAGTGCGGGAAGTAACTCCCGCTCCTGAGCTTGGGGATGGCGAGTTCGACGGTGCCGGCCCTCGTGTCCCACTCACGCGAGCGATATCCGTTGCGGTGATTGACTCTCTCGTCGCTGACCTGCCCGTATTCGGCATTGCAGAGCGCGTCTGCCTCCGCGGACATGAGCGCGTCGGCGAATGTCTTGATCATCGCGCGCAGCAGATCGGGACTCGCCGCGGCGAGGTTGTCCTCGGCAAGGGCGTGCAGGGGCAGACTGTCAGGTGCGGTCATCGTGCTGATCTCCTTCGGGCTTCGACACCTCGAAGATCAGCCGGTGGCCGTTCATCTATGCGGGCATCATCCCGACGCCGGAGCAAACCCCCGGATCAGGTCGAACCCGTACACCATCTCCATGGACGCAACCGACGCATGCACAGCACCTACCAACGCACCCTGCAGGAACGGCCGTTGGGTCCCCGCCGGGTCATCGTCCGGCTGCGGGTACGGCGGTTCTTCTGCGACCGCAGGAGCTGTTCTCGAAAGACGTTTGTCGAGCAGGTCGGCGGGCTGACCGAGCGGCACCGCCGCTCGAGCGTCGGGCTGACGGGCTGGCTGCGGTCGATCGCGGTGGAACTCGGCGGCCGTCCGGCCGCGCGACTGTGCCGCCGCCTGCGGCTGGCCGCGGGCCGGACCCGGCTGCTCAGGTTACTGAAGGCGCCGGCGGTGCCAGACCGTGCTCCGCGGGTGCTGGGGGTGGACGAGTTCGCGTTCCGTAAGGGCTGCACCTATGGCACCGTGCTGGTCGACGCCGAGGCCGGCCGGGTCGTGGACGTGCTGCCCGACCGCTCCTCGGAGACGTTCGCGGCCTGGCTACAGGACCATCCCGGCGCGGAGATCATCTGCCGTGACCGGGCCACCGCCTACACCAAGGCGATCAAGGAGGCCGCCCCTGGCGCCCTGGAAGTCGCTGATCGCTGGCATTTGCTGCAGAACCTGTCCGCCGCGGTGGAGAAGACCTGTCACCAGCACCGCGACTGCCTGCGCAAACACCCCGGACAAGAGCCGGAGCTGACGGTGCCGGAACCGGTCTCGATGAAACTGCCGGTGCCGGAACTGCCCCGCACCCAGATCATCGAGCGGACCCGTCACCGCTATGAGGACGTCCACCGCTTGGTGGACGAGGGCTGGACGATCAGCGCGATCGCCCGGCGGCTGAACCTGGACCGCAAGACCGTACGCCGCTTCCGCGACACCGACCTCGACCAACTGCTCGTCTCCGCCCGCGATCGCCGCCCCAACGGGGTGCTGGAGCCGTTCAAGGCATACCTCAACGCTCGCTTCATCAAGACCCAGGGCCAGGTCAGCGGGACCCGCCTGTTCCACGAGATCCACGAACGCGGCTACCGGGGCAGCCGCCAGGTCGTTCGCAAGCACCTCGCCGCCCTGCGGGCGGGCACAGCCGAACCGGTCCGGGCCGACATACCCAGCCCTCGCAAGATCACCTCCTGGATCATGCGCCCACGCGAGACTCTGACCGAGAGCCAGGACCAGCGGCTCCTTCAGGTCCGGCTCGCCTGCTCGGACATCAGCCGGGCCTGCGACCTTGCCCGCGCCTTCGCCGACCTGGTACGTCACCGGCGTGGATACCTGCTGCTGGAGTGGATCCGCCAGGCCGAGCAGGACGCGCCGAAGCCGATGCAGGGCTTCGCCGGGTTCCTCCGTCAGGACCTCGACGCCGTCATCGCCGGGCTCACCCCGCCGTGGAGTTCTGGCGTGGTCAAAGGGCACGTGAACCGGGTCAAAACGCTCAAGAGAGCGATGTATGGCCGGGCCTCGTTCGAACTCCTCCGGACCCGCATCCTCACCCAGCCATGAGCATCACGGAGCCGCGGGGGGACTCTCTCAGCGGTTTGTGCCAAGGAACAGGGCGGCCAGACGGGGAAGCCGACGGCTCATCTCCTTGTCGTCGTCGAAGTCGAAATCCTCGCCCATATCAACCGCGTCGCCGCTCTCTGCATCAGCCCCTCGGAAGATCTGCCAGGCTTCGTAGAAGGCATCCGCATCACCCGTGATCCGTTCGAACGCCCCGCTGGCTGCATAGTTCACGTCCTCGTAGAACAGCACCTCGGAACGGTCCCGGACGTTGGCCGCCTGGATCACATCAGGGTGCGCAGCGAGGTTGTCGGGGCCAGTGGCCACGCGCTGATACCACTCACGGCCCAAAGCGATCACACCAGCGCGGAAGTCGATGAAACTGTCGTCGGAGCACCCACCCCCGATGAGGTAAGCCGCCGCCCACACGTCCCACCGGTACAGGGCGTCATGCAGTTCGTCGAAGCGTTCCGCATACTCCAGGATCTCCTGCCGCGGTCTATCCGCGAGCTGCCTGACGAGAACCTCGTCAAGCAGCTCGCCTGCTTCGGCTGCCCCGGCCCGAGCGGCTTCGATGACGTCCCAGAACGTGTCAATGTCCATGACCGCGCACTCTGCCACGCCCCTATGACAATCGATCCTGGCCACCCTGCCGACACCTGGCCGTTCACGGAAGCGCGGACAGAGCCACTTTCGAATATCGCCATCAGCGCGATGTCGCACCCTTCCGCGGGCCGGGCATTGCGACGGGTAACAGGCGCGGACGGAGCTCCGTTGCAGCGGCCAAGCGGACTACCGGCCGGCCTCCTGTGCGCGCTCGGAACGCGAGCGATGAACGCCGCCGCTCGGTGAGGTGCAGCGCGCGCCCGGCGGCCTAGCTGTACTCGGCCGGGAGGTTGGTGACACGCCCGCTACCGGTTGTTGATCATGGAGGGACCTCCGGGCGTAGTGGAGATTGCCGTCTTCACTCACCTCGGAGGTCCTGGTGGCCCACGCTAATGCCCGGCTGACCTTTCACGGCAGATGCCTGCTGGTGCGTCGCGTTGTCTTCGACCGGCGCCCGGTCGCGCACGTCGCCAAGGAACTGGGAGTCTCCCGGCAGTGTGCTCACCGCTGGGTCAATCGCTATCGGGTCGAGGGCTGGCCGGGGCTGCACGATCGCTCCAGCCGCCCCCGCACCTGCCCCACACGCACGCCGGCCGAGGTCGAGGAGCGTGTTCTTCAGGCCCGCCGACGCCTGCGCCGGGGACCCGAGCAGATCAGCGAGGCCACCGGGGTTCCGGCCCGGACCGTGACCCGGATCCTGCGCCGCCACCACATGCCGCCCCTGGCAGCCTGCGACCCGCTCACCGGGCAGGTCATCCGGGCGGTGCGCAAAAGCGCCGCACGCTACGAGTACAACCAGCCAGGCGGCCTGGTCCACGTGGACGTGAAGAAGCTCGGCAAAATCCCCGACGGCGGCGGCTGGCGCGCCCACGGCCGCAGCGAGGACGTCCGCGGCCGCGGCATCGGCTACGACTACGTGCACGCCGCCGTGGACGACCACTCCCGCCTGGCCTACGCCGAAATCCTGGCCGACGAGAAAGGCGTCACCTGCGCCGCGTTCCTCACCCGCGCGGCCGCGTTCTTCGCCGGCCACGGCATCGCCCGCATCGAGCGCGTGATGACCGACAACGCCCGCAACTACCGCACCTCCGGCTCCTTCCGCGACGCCTGCCAAACCCTGGGCGCACAGCAGAAGTTCACCCGGCCCCACTGCCCATGGACCAACGGCAAGGTCGAACGCTTCAACCGCACCCTGCAGGCCGAATGGGCCTACCACCAGGTCTTTGCCAGCAACACCGAACGCGCCGACGCACTCGCACCCTGGCTGCAGTTCTACAACACTGGCCGCCGACACACCGCGCTCGGCGGCCAGCCACCAATCAGCCGACTGTCACCAAAGTCATGACCGGGTACACCTAGCGCAGTCCGTGCAGGCGGTGTCATACGGCCCCGGCGCCGGCGCTCCGTCTTGGCCCTGCGTTCCGCGAGGGTGGGCTCGATCCGCTCGCAGTGGGGGCCTCGACTCAGCGCCTGTACCGGTGTGGGCGTCGATGACACAGTTCTTGCCCGCCACGGCCTGGCAGCCTCCCAATGGAGAAGTCAAGCCGCGTGGGGCCAGTCATAACCCCGTTGAGGCCGTTCGTGATCTCTCCTAGGTTGGCCCGCGTGACGATCGAGGTGCCCTACCAGCCGCTTCCGATTCATCAGTCAGACGTGCGCTATGCCCATGGCCCCGACTCCGCCGTGCGGCCAGGCGTACCCGTCGGCGAGACGATCGAGTTCGACTGGAGCGACAGCGAGATCTACCCGGGAACGTCACGGAAGTTCTGGGTGCATGTGCCCGCGCGGTACAACCCGTCGGAGCCGGCGTCGCTGATGGTGTTCCAGGACGGATGGTGGTACCTGGACCCTGAAGGGGAGGTCCGCGGCGCAATCGTTCTGGACAATCTCGTCCACCGCGGTGACATCCCGGTCACCATCGGCGTGTTCGTCGACCCGGGTGTCTTCCCAGATGACGAGGATCCGAAGAACCGCAACACCGAGTACGACGCCTACGACGATCGGTACGTCAGTTTCCTCCTGACAGAGATCATCCCTGAGGTCACGAAGCACTACTCGATCGCCGAGGACCCGGACCGCTGGGGCATCTGCGGTGGCAGTAGCGGCGGGAACTGCGCCTTTACCGCAGCGTGGCTGCGCCCGGACAAATTCCGCCGGGTGATCGGGTACTTGTCCAGCTTCACGCAGATGCCAGGCGGCAACCCATACCCCGAACTCATCCCCGGCGTCCCTCGCAAGCCGCTGCGCGTCTTCATGCAAGCGGGCCATCGTGACCTGCGCTGGAACGAGCCCGAGGCAAACTGGCTCGCCCACAACCTGCTCGTCGCGGCCGCGCTCGCGGAAGCCGGCTACGACTTCCGCCTCGTCCTGGGCGATGGCGGCCACAGCCCCAACCACGGCGGCGTCCTGCTTCCCGACGCCCTGCGCTGGTTGTGGCGGTCGGACGATCACCCGGACCAACCGGTGGGCTGAGACGCGACGACTTCGCAGAAGCGGCCGTCCCGGATCAGGGCCCACAAGACGTCGACTCTGCGCCGGGCGGGGGCGATTACCGCCTGAGAGTGGCGTTCGCCCACGGCGCCCTTACGGTCGTAATACGTCCGGGAGTTGGGTCGTAGCGCACGCTCATCAGGGCGGACATGTAGAAGAGGCGCTGGAGACCCCGGTGGTAGTGGCGCGGCCGGTGCAGGTTGCCGTTCCGCTTCCCGGAATCGTGCGGTGCCGGAGCCAGGCCGGCGAAGGCCGCGAGCCCGTCCGGACTGGCGAAGTCCGAGAGGTCGTTGCCGATCGTGGCGAGGAACTCGCCACCCAGCAGCGGACCGATGCCGGGCAGGCTGGCCACGTTCTCGGCGAGCTCGTGCGTCCGGAACCCGGCCTCGATGAGCCGGTCGACCTCGGCGACCTTCTCGTTGAGGGTCTGGACCTCCTCGGCGAGCGTCCGAATGAGCTGGGCGATCACAGTTTCGCCGGGCACGACGGTGTGCTGCCTGGCTTCGTTCACGTTCGGCGGCAGCGTTTGTCGATCGGATTGAACAGCAGTTGGTGATCAGCGGGCCAACGGATGTTCACGAAAAATGGGCTCTGGCACAGATCTTGGGGAGCGGTCGCGGAGCGTCACCGCGGCGTTCGAATACAAGGACCCAGATTCGCGTGAGACGGCGTGCGCCTTCCCGCCCTGCAGCAGGGAGTGGCGCTCCGTCAGCTCCGCACTCGGCCTCTCTGGCAACCACGGCGAGCGGTGACGGTGCTGGTCATGCAGGCCAGCGCAACGTTCTGGGACTCGCTCGCGTTCGACGGAATCGACGACGTGAACGTCGAAGCGGTGACCGCCGCCTTCGGCACGGTCGACGTCACGGCCAGAGGCCGGGCACCCGAGGCAGCATGTCCGGACTGCGGCCGCTCCTCGAACCGAGTGCACGACTCCTACCAGCGCAGACTGAAGGATCTGCCGCTCGCTGAACAGAGTGTCGTGATCCATCTGACGGTCCGGCGCTTCATCTGCAGCACGGACAACTGCCCGCGTCGCACCTTCGCCGAGCCGTTCGCTCAGTTGACCGCCCCGTACGCGCGCTTCACCACGCGGCTGGGCCACGTCCTGGAGCGCGTCGGGCTCGCACTCTCCGGACGAGCCGGCGCCCGGCTGACCGCCCAACTTAGCTTCCCGGTGGGACGGATGACCCTGCTGCGCAGGGTCATGGCGCTACCCGACCCGCAGCCCAGCACGCCGCGAGTGCTGGGCGTGGACGACTTCGCCACCCGCCGTGGGCAGACCTACTCCACCGTCTTGACCTGCGGAGAGACCCATCGCGTGGTGGACGTGCTTCCGACGCGCGACTCCGGACCGCTGGCGGCCTGGCTGGCTACTCATCCGGGCGTGGAGATCATCTGCCGGGACCGGGCGGGGCCTATGCCGAGGGCGCTCGGCTCGGCGCTCTCGCCGCGATACAGGTCGCCGACCGGTTCCACCTGTGGCAGGGCATCGGCCGAGCCGTGGAAACGTGTGTCGCCGCCCACCGCGAATGCCTGAACGGACCAACACCATCAAGACGAACGGACGATAAGGCGTCGACCAGCGACTCGGTGCGCGGCGGACCGGACCTTGATGGCAGGCGAGCCCAGCGCAAGAAGGCCGCGCACGCCCTGGTCCACGAGCTGCTCGCTCGGGGGCACTCCCGCCGGGCGATCGCCCGGCATCTGGGCTGGGGACTCAACACCGTGCTGCGCTACGCACGTGCTCCCACCTGGCAGGACACCCTCCGGGAGAACCGTCCCCGGCCCAGTCGTCTGGACCCCTACAAGCCCTATCTGGAGCGTCGGTTCGCTGCGGGATGCACGAACGTCACCCGCCTGCATCGCGAGCTGATCGCTGAGAACGCGCCCGTCACCTATCAGATGGTCCGTGCCTACATTGCCACCCTGTGCGCCACACCGCCGCAGGCACCGCCCCCGCCGCCGACCGTGCGGCGGGTCACCGGCTGGCTCACCCGTCACCCCTCAACCCTGAGCGAGGACGAGCGCGCCGCGTTGAAGGACGCCTTGGCTCGCTGTCCTGAACTGGATATTGCGGCCGAACATGTCCGCGGTTTCGGCGAGATCCTGGCTCACCGGCTGGGTCCCACACTCCCCGCATGGATCTCCGCCGTCGACACGAGCCAACTGCCCGGCCTGACCAACTTCGCCCTCCACCTGCTCCGAGACCTCAACGCGGTGACAGCCGGCCTCACCCTGCACTGGAGCTCCGGCGGCACGGAAGGCGCCGTGAACCGCATCAAGAAGATCAAGAGGCAGCTCTACGGCCGTGCCGGCTTCGAACTACTACGCAAGATGATCCTGCTCCAATAGCGTCTCGCCCCAGGCTCTGCGGCCAATCCTGATCACGCCAGCGAGTGTGGCGGGCTGAGAAGATCGCCGCAAGGCCAGAGATTCCGTCGAGACTACAAAGGACAGGGATGTCGAGGAGACTGCCCGTAGACCGGGCCCAGGAGCGACTTCAACATGAGCTGAGCTCTGGACAGCAGCCCTTCGCCGAACTGGACTTGGACGAGGTGTGGCTCAGGTTCGTACGCTTCGGCTCCCAACGCTTCGATACCGCGAACACGCCCGACGCTGATGGCCTTCTCTTCCAGTACGGGACTCACGCTTTCGAAGGGCCGCCCGTTTTCACGCTGGACCTTGTCCGGCAGTTCGAGATCAACGACGCTTCCGGCGAGCATGATCATTACATCCAGCTCCACTGCGAACTTCGATACGAGCCCGTCCCCCAACTTCGGTCCCTGGAGCACTTCGTGTCCTGGTTCTTCCACGACACGGACAACGAACTCGACGGCCTTGGCCGTCAGGAATTCTGGACAATCATCCGCAACTTCCATCCCAAGGAACTCAAGGTCTACCAAGAACAAGTGTGATCACAGACGCGGAGCGACCTGCCCGATGACGCTCCGCAACCGCTCCCCAAGATCTGTGCCAGAGCCGAGAAGTGATGTCACCTGCCGGTCATCTCGGCAGCCCGCTCGGGGTAATCGGGGCATCGAGGCGAGTCAAGATCACCGACTGGTAGTTGTTCTGTCCTGCTGTCGGCAGATGATCGCCCCGATGGCCATTAGCGCCAGGAAGGTGCTCATCACCACCGCCATGGGGGTGGCGCTGCGAGTGCCGAAGAGGCCGATGAGGGGGGAGGCTGCGGCGCCGAAGGAGAACTGGGCTACGCCCAGCAGTGCTGACATCGTGCCTGGGGCGGTCCGGCCGCGGCTCTGGCCCACGGCGCTCAAGCCGGGGAAGAGGAAACCGAACGAGGCGACAGTGATCAGCAAGCACAGGCCGCCGACGCCAGGGTCGGTGTGCGTGGGGTCGGGTACGCCGAGGTAGGCGTTCGGGCCGAGGCGTTCCGCGTCCTCACTGTGGTAGCTCCAAGGCGGGAGGCGGTCGGTGCCCGCCGGTACGAGGGCGTAGTACAGGCCCCACCGGGTGTCGGCGAACGCCGGCCCGCCGGGCAGTACCTGACCGAGGTAGGCGTCGATGCCCCGCAGGTCGTCGCTGTCGGCGGCGGCCTGAACGAGGCCAGCGGTGAAGCGGACCGCGGTAAAGCGGACGCCACACCGGAGCAGCGCGATCCCGCCCCTGTCCCACTCCCTGCGGGCCCGTTGCGGATCGTCAGCAGCGGCCAGGAGCCACGGTACGGCCGTCAGCCCCAGATCCGGTCTGGGCTCGACGAGGAAGTCGGTCTGTGGCTGGACGGGCCGGAGAGCGGGTGTGGTGTCCGGGGTCATGCGATGGCCTCCGCGGGTCGGCTGACGTGCCCGAAGGCTGCGTCGAGATGGAGTCGTCACGTCACGGTCCAGGCAAGCAGCATCGCGGGGGCGGCTGCGACGCCGGAGCGATGTAAGAGCGATGAAAGAACCGGGCGTTGGTGGGTGCTCTCTGCCAAGGCCGGGGCACGAACAAGGTAGGGGCGGTACGGTCCCCCGTAACCTCTCCCGTCACGTCGGATGCTGCCCGGAGCCGATATGGCTGACCGCCGCAAGGACCCCAACGCCTCGTTGCGCGCGGTGCGCGAGAACGAGTTGCAGATGTCCCGCCAGGAGTTCGCGAAGCTCATCGTGAAGACGAGCGAGGAGATGGGCGAGGCGGTTGCCTGCGCTCCGCGCCTGGTGGCGGCGTGGGAGGACGGGGACGTCTCGCTTCCGCGCCCGGTGTACCGGCGTATCCTCACGCGGCTGACCGGGCGCACCATGGATGAGTTGGGATTCCACCTCAGCAGCCCGGCGCGGCAGGTCGCGTCGGCAGCTGTAGCGAACGGGCCGGAACAGGAGCAAGCGGTGGACCGCCGAGCCTTCGTGATGGACGGCACGGGTGCTGCCTTGTCCCTCATCCTGATCGAGCCTGCCACGGACAAGCCACCGCGCCGGATCGGAGTCAGCGACGTCCGCGCCGTCGACCAAGCCGTCAGCAAGATCTACGCGCACGACCATGACTACGGCTCCGTCGTTCTTCGCCGCAGTGCCTCCCAGGCGCTGCACACCGCCTATCAGTGGTTGAACACGCGGGTGTTCACGGAGCGGACCGGCAGGCGGCTGCGGTCGGCGACCGGCCATCTGTCGATCGCGGCCGGGTGGCTGTCCTACGACTCCGGCCGCCCCGCCGACGCCCGCAGCCTCTACAACGAGGCGTTGGCCGCCGCCCGGATCGCCCACGACCCGGGCCCTTTGAGGGGCACGCCTTTGGCTGCCTCTCGCTCCTGGTCAAGGCATCAGGCCGTCCCCGTGAGGCGATCTCCGCAGCCCAGGGCGCGCAGACAGCGGTGAAGTCGTACGGCTCGGCGCGGATGCTCTCGTTGTTCGCGATGCGGGAGGCCGGTGGCTGGGCGCTGATGGGCGACGCGAGCGCCACAGATCAAGCGATCGTGCGTGCTCACCGCCTGTACGCCAAGGGGCCGAGCGACGCCGATCCTGACTGGCTGGAGTTCTACACGCCCGCCGAACCGGCCGGGCTCGAAGCCCTCGCGCGGGCAGACCTCGACCAGGACGACAGGGCCGCGGCCAGGGCTGAGCAGGCCGTCTTGCTGCACGGCGATCAGTTCGCACGCAATCGGGCCTTGTACCAGGCCGACGTGGCCATCCAACATGCGGTGAGGAGTCGCTCATTGGGTGCGGGGCCTTGGGATGGCTGGTACGTCATCGCTCCGGTGGACGCGTGTCACAGCTTGCACGTGCGACGGGAGTGGACCGTTCCGGGGCGATGACGCGATTTTCCGCTGTATTCGGAATCAGGTCTCCGGGGCCAGGCAGGCTGGGACGGGGTTAGCGGAGGGCGCCGGGTCGGCGAGGTCGGCGGCGGCGCGTTCCGGGCCGAGGAAGGGGGCCAGTACGGAGAAGGCCAGGCCGGGCAGCAGGCCGGGCAGCTCGGCGGTTCGGTCGGCGGCGATCCGCCGGTAGATCGCGGAGTACACCCCGCCGATCACCATGTCGACCAACTCCTCGGTCGGGATGGGAAGTTCGACCTCGTGCAGGTCGGTGAAGAAGTCCCGGAAGCGGGCCAGCAGCTCCTCGCGTGCCTCCCGCCCGGCCGGGCCGACCGCGTCGATCTCCACGATGGCCATGGCGGCGAATTCGGGCGCGTTGGCGAGGATGTCGAGCAGCGCGCCGAGCCCGGCGCGCACCCGGCCCGGCCAGTCGGAGGCCTGGGCGTGGGCCTCCTCCATGGCGCTGAAGACCAGGGAGGTGCCGTACTGGTGGGCAGCGAGGAAGGCATCCTCCTTGCCCTTGAACAGCTCGTAGAAGACCGGCCTGGTCACGCCTGCCGCCTGGCAGATGTCGCTGACCCGGGTGCGGGCGTAGCCGACCTGGGCGACGGTGCGGACGAAGCCGTCCAGGAGCCGGTCGCGCTGGTTGGCGGCGACCACCTCGGGCGGGGTGCGGCGCGGTCCACGCCGCAGGGAACGCTCCGGATCGCGTCCCGCGCGGGTACCGGGCAGCACCAGCGGAGGCCGCGCCGACGAGCCTGCTGCCATTCCGCATCCTTCCTCGAACTTGCGCGCGCCTTCTTGTGCGCGCGCCTTGACTTGAATACCCGTCAGGTTTACAACTCTCACAGGTTTTCTTCTCGTGCGGCCCGCGGTCGTAGAGCAGCCGGGGCCGTCAGTGTCACGCACCCTGCAAGGCCGCAACAAGTGCACCGAGTCTCTGACGCCAAGTCAGCGACCGGGCCGGTCCGGCCGTTCCATCTCACCCGGGAACGGCGATGCGCGGGCCGCTGCCCCACTCCCCCGGGGGCAGCGGCCCGGCCCTGCTCACCACCCATGCAAGTAGAAGAGGAACCCGCATGCGCAGATACGCCCTTTCCACCCTGGTCGCCACGGCCGCCTCGACGGCCCTGGCCATCCTCCCGGCCACCGCCGCCTCGGCGGACACTGCCGTGCTCACCTACGGCAGTGCCGACGGCAACGCCGTCTCCGTCGGCGACGTACTCACCGCGTCGTTGGCGAGCGGCACCAACGCCACCCTCGCCACCAGCAGCGACGGCACCTCCGGCATCACCTGCACCGAATCGACACTCTCCGCCACGGTGACGGCGAACCCCGCCGCCCCGGGCACCGCCACCGAGTCCGCGACCTCCCAGACCTTCAAAGGCTGCACCAGCAACACCTTCGGCGTCCTCGGGGTGCAGAGCATCACCGTCGATGACCTGCCCTACAGCACAGCCGCCTCCTCCGACGGCACCGTCACGGTGACCGCGGCCCCGGGCAGGGCGATCCAGACCACGGTGGCGCTCTCCACTCTGCTGGGCTCCATCACCTGTGTCTACCAGGCGCCCAGCCTCTCCGCGGTGAGCTCCAACAGCGACAACAGTCTGACCTTCACCAACCAGGAGTTCACCAAGGTCTCCGGCTCGGCGCTGTGCACAGCCAACGGCTACTTCACCGCCACCTACGCCCCCGTGGTCGACAGCAGCGTCAGCGGCTCTCCCGCCATCTACACCAACTGACAGCCCGGCCGAGAGGACTTCCGTGAAACTGCTCCCGTTCCGAGCACTCATGGCGATCGTCGCGGTCGTCATGGCGACCGCCCTCGCCACCCCCGCCCAGGCTGATTCCCACAACCCCTACGAGCGCGGCCCGGCCCCGACCCTGGAGAGCATCACCGCCGAAACCGGTCCCTTCGACATCGACTCGGTCACCGTGCCGGCAGGCAGCGGCCAGGGCTTCAACAACGGCACCATCTACTACCCCACCGACACCAGCGAGGGCACCTTCGGTGCCATCGTCATCATGCCCGGCTTCCTCGCCTCGCAGTCGGACATCGCCTGGTACGGACCCCGGCTGGCTTCCCAGGGCTTCGTGGTGATGACCCTGGACACCAATGCGCTGTGGGACTTCCCCACAGACCGCAGTAAACAGCAACTCGCCGCACTCACCTATCTGACGGCCCAGAGCACGGTGAAGAACCGGATCGACCCCGACCGGCTGGCCGTGATGGGCTGGTCGATGGGCGGCGGCGGCTCGCTGCAGAGCGCGGCGAACACCCCGTCGCTCAAGGCGGCCATCCCGCTGGCACCCTGGGACCTCAACGACGTCTCCAGCCAGATCACGGTCCCCACCATGATCTTCGGCGCCGACGGTGACACCGTCGCCTCCGTCGACGACTTCGCCCTGCCCTTCTACAACGGGCTGGCCAACGCCCCCGACAAGTCACTCATCGTGCTCAAGGACACCGACCACTTCACCTTCACCGACCCGAACACCACGATCGCCCAGTACAGCGTCTCCTGGCTGAAGCGCTTCGTCGACAACGACACCCGCTACGACCAGTTCCTCTGCCCAACCCCCAACGACCCCAACACGGTCTTCTTCCAGATCACCTGCCCGCTGTAACCCCAGCGGATGCAACCCAGCGGAAGCGTGGCAGGCACGGGCCCCCACGGTCATCCGTGCCTGCCGCGAACGCGAACAGGACGGCGGCAGGCAGGGGGGCGGACCGGACACGGCCCCGGCGGGGGTCCGTGGTCTCTCGCGGGTGTTCTCTCGATCTGTGGACATGGAACCTTGAAGAAGTCCCATCATCCCAGGTCAGAGGGCATCCGCACCCTCATGTCCAGGCTCTGGACCGGCTATTGATCGGTGGATCAAGGCTAGAGGCCGCGCGGACAGGCGTGCGGTCCCGGCCGGTGGTCATGCTGATTTCCGACATCAACGACATGGCCGAGCTCTGCGGCGACCCGGTCCGGCTCGTTGCGGTTCTTGTTCACTGATCGGTGTCGGAGGTGCAGCCAGATATCTGACTACCCATTAGTATCTGACAGACCGTCAGCGCCAAAGGCGCGCGGCGTGCGCCGAATCTGCTCGTCCCGATCGCAGACCCCCCTCGATCGCACAGAGGAGCCTCCCCCCATGACGCACACCGTTATCGGCGTCAGCCCGCTGGGTGCACCGGACCCCCGCCTCGTCGCCGCCGTCTGCCGGGCCGGTGGGTCCGGTGTCCTCGACCTCGGCCCGGGCGCCCGCGCCGCCCGCGAGGCCCTGACCCTCGTGCGGCAGTGGGCCCCCGGCCGCCACGGCGTGCGGGTCCCCGCCGACTGTGCGCTGTGCCCCGGAGAGCTGTGGGCCCCGGCGCCCGCCGGAACGCGTCGCACCGCGGACCCGGCCGCAGCCGGACCGTGCACCGTGCTCCTCGCCCCCGACGCGCCCTGGACCGTCGCCGGGGTCCGGGCCGCCGCCCGCGCCGCCGCCGCGGACCCCGCCGTACTTGCCGAGGTCCGCGGCACCGACGAGGCCGTCCGGGCCGTGGCCGACGGTGCCACCGGGCTCGTCGTGCGCGGCGAGGAGTCCGGCGGCCCCTGCGGCGAACACTCCACCTTCGTGCTGCTCCAGCGCATCCTCGGCGCCCTGCCGGCCGACCTGCCGGTGTGGGCCTGCGGCGGCATCGGGCCGCACACCGCGGCCGCCGCCGTGCTCGCGGGCGCCCGTGGAGTCGTACTGGACATCCAGCTCGCACTGCTCGACGAGGCCGGTACGGCCCCCGCGGCCGCCGGTCTGCTGCGCGCCGCCGACGGCACCGAGACCGTCGTCGTCGACGGCCGCCGGGTGCTCGACCGGAGCCGCCCCGGCCTCCCGGCCGTCCTGCGCGACCGGCCCCTGCCGCTGGGCCAGGACGCCTTTCTCGCCGCCCGGTTCGCCGAGCGGTACGGCACCGTGGACCGCGCCCTCGCCGCCGTCACGGAGGGCATCGACGCCGCCGTGGCGGACGACGGCGCCGTGCTGCGCGGCGGCTCGCCGATGTGCCGGGCGCTCGGCACCGCGCTGCCGGTCGTCCAGGGCCCGATGACCCGGGTCAGCGACCAGGCGCGGTTCGCGGCGGCCGTCGCGGACGGCGGCGGACTGCCGTTCGTCGCGCTCGCCCTGGCCGGGCCCGAGCAGACCCGCACCCTGCTCGAGCAGACCAAGTCCGCGCTCGGCGACCGCTCCTGGGGCGTCGGCATCCTCGGCTTCGTTCCGGAAGAGACACGCACCGCCCAACTGGAGGCCATCCGTGAGCTGCGCCCCAGCCACGCCGTCATCGCGGGCGGCCGTCCCTCCCAGGCGGCCGCTCTGGAGGCCGAGGGCATCCGTACCTTTCTGCACGTGCCGTCGCCCGGGCTGCTCGGCCAGTTCCTGGCGGCCGGCGTCCGGCGCTTCGTCTTCGAGGGCGCCGAGTGCGGCGGGCACATCGGGCCGCGCAACAGCTTCCCGCTCTGGGAGGCGCAACTGGCCGTCCTGGAGGACTTCCTCGACGCGGCGGCCGACGACGGTCACGCCGATGGCGGTGACGCCGCCGACCCACAGGACGTACAGGTGCTGTTCGCGGGCGGCATCCACGACGAGCGCTCCGCCGCCATGGTCGCCGCGCTCGCCGCCCCGCTCACCACCCGCGGTGCCACCGTCGGCGTTCTGATGGGCACCGGCTACCTCTTCACCGAGGAGGCCGTCGACTGCGGCGCCATCCGGCCGCTGTTCCAGCGCGCGGCCTTGGACGCCAGGTCGACCGCGCTCCTGCACACCGCGCCCGGCCACACCACCCGCTGCCTGCCCAGCGCGTTCAGCGACACGTACCAGGAGGTCAAGGACGAGCTGCGGACTCAGGGGATACCCGAGCGGCAGGTCTGGCAGGAGCTGGAGC
The DNA here is from genome assembly GCF_015160855.1 of Streptomyces ferrugineus. Lineage (NCBI taxonomy): Bacteria > Bacillati > Actinomycetota > Actinomycetes > Kitasatosporales > Streptomycetaceae > Streptomyces > Streptomyces ferrugineus. Next base: position 6,978,317 of record NZ_CP063373.1, read on the forward strand.
GGCTCAACGTCGGCCGCCTGCGCATCGCCAGCAAGGGCGTCGAGCGGGTCGGCGACGAGCTCCTCGACGTCGACGAGGAGCGCCAGCGCGAAGCGGGCATGTTCATGGCCGGCGAGGTCGCCGTGCTCCGCTCCGCCGTCACCACCGTCGCCGCCCTGCACCACGCGGTCACCGACGGGGCCGCCGGCTTCTACGGGCGCCGCACCGCCGAACTCGCCGCTGACGTCCGCGACGCGGGCGGTACGGTACCCGCGCGGAACCCGGCCCCCGCTCCCGAACCGCTCGACATCGCCGTCGTCGGCATGGCCGGCATGTTCCCCGGCGCCGCCGACCTGCCCGCCTACTGGGCCCAGGTGCTCGCCGGCGCCGACGCGATCACCGAGGTCCCGGACACCCGCTGGGATCCCGCGCTGCACTTCGGCGCGGACGCCGAGGCGGACGACGTGTCCGCGTCCAAGTGGGGCGGTTTCCTGCCTCCGATCCCCTTCGACCCGCTGGCCTACGGAATCCCGCCCGCCTCCCTGGCCGCCATCGAACCCGTCCAGCTCCTCGCCCTGGAGGCGGCCAGGCGGGCGCTCGCCGACGCCGGGCTCGACCGCCGGGCCTTCCCGCGCGAGCGCACCTGCGTCGTCTTCGGTGCCGAGGCGGGCAGCGACATCTCCGGCGCCGCGACGCTGCGGAGCGTCCTGCCCTCGTACGTCGGCCGCCTTCCCGAGGACCTGGAGGAGCAGCTCCCGAAGCTCACCGAGGACTCCTTCCCCGGCATGCTCGCCAACGTCATCGCCGGCCGGATCGCCAACCGGCTCGACCTCGGCGGCGCCAACTACACCGTCGACGCCGCCTGCGCCTCCTCCCTGGCCGCCGTCGACGCCGCCTGCAAGGAACTGGCCTGCGGTGCCGCCGACGTGGCCCTGTGCGGCGGCGCCGACCTGCACAACGGCATCAACGACTACCTGCTCTTCTCCTCCGCGCACGCGCTGTCGCCCACCGGCCGCTGCCGCACTTTCGACGCGGCCGCCGACGGCATCGCACTCGGCGAGGGCGTCGCCTGTCTCGTACTCAAGCGCCGCGCCGACGCCGAGCGGGACGGCGACCGGATCTACGCCGTCATCGAGGGCGTCGGCAGCGCCAGCGACGGCCGCTCCCTCGGCCTGACCGCGCCCCGCCCCGAGGGCCAGCGCGCCGCCCTGGAACGCGCCTACGCGCAGGCCCGCGTCTCGCCCGCCGAGGTCGGCCTGATCGAGGCCCACGGCACCGGCACCGTCGTCGGTGACCGCACCGAACTCAGCACGCTCACCCGGCTGTTCGAGGAGGCCGGGGCCGCGCCCGGCAGCTGCGTCGTGGGCTCCGTCAAGTCCCAGATCGGGCACACCAAGTGCGCCGCCGGTCTCGCCGGACTGATCAAGACCGCGCTCGCCCTGCATACCGGGGTGCGCCCGCCCACCCTGCATATCGACGTGCCCAACCCCGTCTGGACCGGCCCCGACAGCCCGTTCGTCTTCCACAGCGAGGCCCGGCCCTGGGCCGAGCCCGCCGCTCGCCGTGTCGCCGGGGTGAGCGCCTTCGGATTCGGCGGCACCAACTTCCACGTGGTGCTGCGGGCCCACGCCGACGCCGGAGCGCCGCCTCGCCAGAGCCACGACGTTTGGCCCGCCGAGCTGTTCGTCTTCCGCACCCACGCAGCGGCCGAGGAGCTCGCCGGCCTCGCGGCGAGCGGCCACTGGCGGCTGCGGGACCTGGCGCGTACCGCCGCACAGCGCGCGGAGACCGGTCCGGGCCCGCTCCTCGGTGCCGTGGTCGCCGAGTCCGTCACCGAACTCCCGCACCTGATACGGGACCTACTCGACGGCACACCCGGGAGAAGCGGAGTGTTCCCGGCCAAAGGCGCCCCCGCCGGGGCGGCCGACGGCAACGGCAACGACGGTGGCGAAAGCAACGACGGTGGCAAGGTGGCGTTCCTCTTTCCCGGCCAGGGCAGCCAGCGCCCCGGCATGTTCGCCGAGCTGTTCACCGCCTTCCCCGAACTCGGCCGCCACCTGTACCACGCCCCGGCCGCCGCCCTCTTCCCGCCCGCCGCCTTCGACGCCGCCGAACGCGCCGCACAGGCCGCCCGGCTCACCGACACCCGCCACGCCCAGCCCGCGCTCGGGGCGGTCGGCCTCGCCGCGTACGACACCCTCACCGCGGTCGGTGTCCGCCCCGACATGGCGGCAGGGCACTCCTACGGCGAACTCGTCGCGCTCTGCGCCGCGGGCGCCCTCGACCCCGACACGCTCGGTGACCTCAGCCGGGAGCGGGCCGAGGCGATCCTCGCCGCGATCGGCGCACAGGGGTCCGATCCCGGCACCATGGCCGCCGCCGTGGCCTCCGCCGAGCAGGTGACCCGGGTGCTCGCCGGGGCAGGCCTGGCCGAGCGGGTCGTCGTCGCCAACCACAACGCGCCGGCACAGAGCGTGCTCTCGGGCCCGAGGGACGCCGTCGCCGAAGCCGTCGACGCGCTCACCGCCGCCGGGTTCGCCGTCCGCCCGCTGCCCGTCGCCTGCGCCTTCCACAGCCCGCTGGTCGCCGGGGCCGTTTCCCGCTTCGCCGAGATCCTGACGGCGTACACCGTGCGCGGCCCCGAGTTCCCGGTCTGGGCCAATCTCACCGGCACCCGCTATGCCGGGGACCCCGCCCGGATACGGGCCGGCCTCGCCGAGCAGATCGCCGCCCCCGTCCGTTTCGCCGAGCAGATCGAGGCGATGTACGACGCCGGGGCGCGGATCTTCGTCGAGTGCGGGCCCGGCACCGTGCTCACCGGTCTGGTCGGCCAGATCCTCGGCGACCGGCCGCATGTCGCCGTCCCGTTCGAACCCCGCCCCGACGCGGGCCTGCGCGGCCACCTCGAGGCCCTGGCCCGGCTCGCCGCGGCCGGTGTCCCGGTGGCGCCCGCACGGCTCTTCAGCGGACGCGACACGGCACTCGCCGACCCGGCCGCCGTGCCGGAGCGGCCCGGCTGGACGGTCGACGGCCACCTCGTACGCACGGCGGACGGCCGGCCGGTGCCGGGAGCGCTGCGCCCGGCCCGGCGCATCTCGGGCATCCCGCGGGCCGGAGAGCGGACCAGTGAGGCGACGACGATGGGCGAACGGGAAGAACTGCTCCGGGAGTTCCTGCGCAACAGCCGGGAGATGCTGGCCGCACAACGGGACGTGCTCCTCGGCTACTTCGGGGCTCCGCCCGCGCCGCAGGCGGCTCCGCCGACCCCCGAACCCCTTCCGGCCCCGGCTCCGGCCCCTCTCGCTGCGGCTCCGGCCCCCGCTCCCGCTCCGGTGGGGGTGGATGTGCTGGCCGAGGTGCTGGCGGTGATCGCTGAACGTACGGGATATCCGGTGGAGATGGTGGGGGCGGAGTCGGATCTGGAGGCGGATCTGAGTGTGGATTCGATCAAGCGGACGGAGATCGCCGGGGAGCTGGGACGGCGGCTGCTGGGCTCGGGTGCGGATCTGCGGTCGTTGCCGGACGCGGACCTGGAGGAGCTGACCCGGGAGCGCACCGCCGCCGGGATCGCCGACTGGCTGCGGGCCCGCGCGAAGGCGCTCGCCGACCCGGACCCGGCACCCGCCCTCGCCACCTCGGCCCCCGTCGCCGAGGAGTCCCCCGACCCGCTCACCGGCCAGGCTCCCCACCGCTATCTGCTGCGGCCCGCCCCGCTCGACCCGGCGCCCGTGCCCGGCGCCGAAGGCGCGGCACAGCTGCGCGGGAAGCGGTTCCTGATCGTCGCGGACGACACGCCACTCGCACGGGCACTCGTCACCCGGCTCACCGCACTCGGCGCGCTCGCCGCCCGTGGCGGCCCGGACACCGCACAGCTCGCCGGGCACACCGGCCCGGTCGACGGAGTGCTGCACCTGGGCGCTCTCGCGGGTGCGGAACAGCAACTGCTGCCCGCCAAGCTCACCGTGCTCCAGGAACTGCTGCTGCGCGGCCCGCGCCGGCTGCTCTGCCCCCGCCTCCCCGACGACACCAGCGGCATCGACGGCTTCGTGCGCACCGCGGCCCGCGAATACCTCGACACCGTGGTCCGCACCGTGGAGCTCGACCCCGACGAGCCCGCCACCGAGCAGGCCGAGGCACTCGTCGGGGAACTGCTGGCGCCCGACCGGGAGCCCGTCGTGCTGCGCACCCGCGGCGTCCGCCGCGCCCCGGTACCGTACGAGAGCCCTCTGGGCCCGCCCGTCTCCTCCGGCACCGGGCCCGCCTCCTCCGGCGCCGCCGCAGCCGCGGCACTCGGGCTCGGCCCGGAGTCGGTCGTCGTCCTCGCGGGCGGCGCACGCGGCATCACAGCCCGGTTCACCCTCGCCCTTGCCGCCGCCGCACGCTGCCGGGTCGAACTGATCGGGCGTACGCCGCTCGACGACGGCACGGGCGGGCACCACGAGCTGGCCCACGCCACCGACCTGCCCGCGCTGCGTGCAGCGCTCGCCGCCCGGGGCGGTCTGAGCACCGCCGAGATCGAGCGCGAAGCGGGCCGCGTCCTGGCCCGCCGCGAGATCGCCGCGACCCTGGCCGAGGTACACGACGCGGGCGGCCGGGCCAGATACCGGGCACTCGACCTGCGGGACGCGGAGGCCGTGCAGCAGGCGGTCAAGGAGACGTACGCGACGTACGGCCGGATCGACGGGGTCGTACACGCCGCCGGAGTGATCGAGGACCGGCTGCTCGCCGAGAAGGACCCCGTCTCCTTCGAACGGGTCTACGGCACCAAGGTGGACGGCGCCCGCGCGCTGCTCTCGGCTCTCCGGCGACTTCCCCAACTGCCCGCCTTCACCGTCATGTTCGGCTCCGTCGCGGCGGTGTACGGCAACCGCGGCCAGGCCGACTACGCCGCCGCCAACGACGCACTCGCCCGCCTCGGCCGCCTCTGGCGCGCCGACACCGGCAGCCGTACCGTCACCGTGCACTGGGGCCCGTGGGCGCCGGCCGGGGCGCACGGCGGCATGGTCGGCCCTGAGCTGGGCCGGGAGTACGCGCGCCGCGGCATCGAGCTGATCGACCCGGAGGAGGGCGTGCTCGCGCTGCTGCGGGAGCTGGCCTGGGGCGAGCCGGAGACCGACGAGGTCGTCCTGACGGCGTCGGGCCGGTGAGCCCCACGATGCGACCGACCGCCCCGCAGCACCGGCAGCCCGTCGCCATCGTCGGCATGGCGGTGACCCTGCCCGGCGCCTGTGACCTGGCCGCGTTCTGGCACAACCTCGTCACCGGCGCTGACGCCATCTCCGAGGTGCCCAAGGCCCGCTGGGACGCGGACACCTACTACGACCCGGACGGACGGCGCGGCCTCGATGGTGTCTACTGCCGCCGCGGCGGCTTCGTCGACGGGCTCGACGCGCTCACCGCCTTCGACCCGACCGTCTTCGGACTCATGCCGGACTCCGTGCCCGGCACCGAACCCGACCAGCTGATCGCACTGCGGACCGCCGCGGCCGCGCTCGCCGACGCGGGGGAGGCCGCACTGCCCGAAGACCGCTCCCGGGTCGGTGTCGTGCTCGGCCGCGGCGGTTATCTGAGCGACGGGCTCGCCCGACTCGACCAGCGGATGCGTACGTCCGCCCAACTGGTGCGCACCCTGCACGAGTTACTGCCCGAGCTGGACGGCGAGCGGCTCGACGCGGTACGGACGGCGTTCACGGCCGCGCTCGGCGGGGAGCAGAGCCCCGAGTCGGTGATCGGCCTCGTGCCCAACTTCGCGGCGTCCCGGGTCGCCAACCGGCTCGATCTGCGTGGCCCCGCCTACACCGTGGACGCGGCCTGCGCCTCCTCGCTCGTCGCACTCGACCAGGCCGTCGGCGCGCTCGCCGCGGGCAGCTGCGACGTGATGCTCGCGGGCGGCGTACACCACTGCCACGACATCACGCTCTGGTCCGTCTTCAGCCGGCTGCGGGCGCTGTCGCCGTCCCAGCGGATCCGCCCGTTCCACCGGGACGCGGACGGCGTGCTGATGGGCGAGGGTACCGGCGTGGTCGTACTCAAACGGCTCGCGGACGCGCGGCGCGACGGCGACCGGATCTACGCCGTCGTCCGCGGCGTCGGCGTGGCCGGCGACGGCCGGGCCGGCTCCCTGGTCAACCCGGACCCCGGCGGCCAGGCCCGCGCCGTCCGGCTCGCCTGGGCGGCGGCGGGGCTCGACCCGGCGGCACCGGGGTCGCTCGGCCTCCTGGAGGCCCACGGCACCGGAACCCCCGGCGGCGACCGGGCCGAACTGGCCGCGCTGGCCGAGGTGTTCGGGCCGCCGGACCCGGACGCCGGGCCCGACGCCGTGATCGGCTCCGTGAAGTCGATGATCGGCCACACGATGCCGGCGGCGGGTGTGGCGGGCCTCGTCAAGGCGGCCCTGGCGGTGCACCACGGCACGCTCCTGCCGACCCTGCACTGCGACGACCCTCACCCGGCGCTCCGCGTCACCCGCTTCGCTCCGGCCCAGCAGGCCCGGCCCTGGGACGGGGACGTCCGACGTGCCGCCGTCAGCGCCTTCGGCTTCGGCGGGATCAACGCCCACGTCGTCCTGGAGTCGGTACCGGAGCCCGTGCCTGTCCCCGCATGGGCGCCTGCCCCGGCGTCGGCTCCCGCACCGGCATCGGCCCCGGCCGTCGCGCCTGCGGCCCCGGCACCCGGCGGCCCGGGCGCTGGGCCTGCTGCCTGCGCGGACCGTGCCGAAGTGGCCGAGCCGCCCCGGCTGTTGCGGCTCGCCGCCGCGACCCCGCAGGGCCTCGCCGAACTGCTCGACGCCGACGACACCGCGCTGCGCGCGGCCGCCGCCGAGGGCGGAGCGAGAGGAGCCGGGGGCGCCCGCGTCGCCGTCCTGGACCCCACCGACCGCCGCCTCGCCCTGGCCCGCAAGGCAGTCGCCCGCGCCCGGACCTGGGGCGGCCGGAGCGACGTCTGGTGCGCGCCGCGGCCGGTGCTCGGCACGGGCGGCGGGAAGATCGCCTTCCTCTGCCCAGGGCTGGAGGCCGAGTTCGAGCCGCGGGCAAAGGACGTCGCCCGCCACTTCGGCCTGCCGACGCCGCACTGGCCGGACGCCCGCGTGGGCGACGTCGCCCGGCACGGCGCGGCCGTCGTCGGCCTCGGCCGGCTGCTCACCGGAGCGCTCGCCCGGATCGGCGTCCGGCCGGACGCGCTGGCCGGGCACAGTGTGGGGGAGTGGACGGCGATGGCGGTCGGCGGGATGTACGCGGACGCCGAGGTCGACGCCTTCCTGCGGGACTTCGACCCGGCCACGCTGCGCGTCCCGGGGCTCGCCTTCGCCGCGTTCGGCACCGGTGCGGACCAGGTGGATGCCGAGCTCGCGGCATACCCGGACGTCGTCGTCTCGCACGACAACGCGCCCCACCAGACCGTCGTCTGCGGGCCTCACGACCAGGTCGAGGCGCTCACCGGGCGGCTGCGCGGCGCGGGAGTGCTCGGTCGGCTGCTGCCCTTCGAGTCCGGCTTCCACACGCCGATGCTCGCCCCGTACCTCACCTCCATCGAGAAGGCCGCGCGCGGCTTCACCCTGCACCCGCCCCGGGTGCCCGTCTGGTCCGCCACGACCGCCGCGCCCTTCCCGGCCGACGAGGCCGCGGCGCGCGCTCTCTTCCTGCGCCACCTGCTCGAACCGGTCCGCTTCCGGCAGCTCACCACGGCCCTGTACGACGCCGGGTTCCGGGCCTTCGTCCAGCTGGGCCAGGGCCAGCTGCCGGCTCTCGTGGACGACACCCTCACCGGCCGCGCGTGCCTGACGCTCAGCGCCAACACGCCCCGGCACAGCGGGCTTTCGCAGCTCTACCGGGTGGCGGCCGGACTCTGGTCGCACGGCGCCGAGCCGGACTTCGCGGCGCTGCGGGCGGGGGCCACGCCTCGGTCGACGGCGGCGCCTGCCCGTACGGCGGAGACCGACCCTACGGCGCAGACCGTCCGTACGGCCGCGGAGATCCCGCGAGCCGTCCCCGCCTCCGTCCCCGTCACCGTCACCGTCCCCCTCACCCTCGGCTCCGGGCTCGTCTCGCTCGACGCCGCCACCCGGGACCGGCTCCGCAGCACCCTGCGCGAGGCACCCGCACCCGGGCCGGACCGGCTCGCGGCCGTGGCCGCGCGGAGCCCCGTGGCTGCCGAACTGCGCTCGCTGCTCGGCGAGACGGCGGACACGGCAGCGGAACTGGCGGAACTGTTCGCCGCGGCAGCGGCCCCGCGCCGCACCGCGCCCGCGGTGCCGCCCCCCGAGCCCTCGGCGACCGGGGCGGTGCCGCCGCCTGCCGACACCCCCCGCGTCACCACCCTGGGCATCTCACTCGACACCATGCCGTACCTCGCCGACCACTGTTTCTTCCGGCAGCCCGCGCACTGGCCCGAGATCGCCGACCGCTGGCCCGTGGTGCCCGCCACCACCCTGGTGCAGCACATGATCGACGCCGTGCCCGGCCCGGGGAGGGCCGTGGCCGTGCACGACGCCCGGTTTCTGCAGTGGACCGTCGCCGCCCCGCCCACCGAGGCCACGGTCACGGCCCGGCCCGAGGGACAGGGGCGGTACGCCGTGGAGTTCGGGCGCTTCGCCCGCGCCACGGTCGAGACCGCCCACGGGCACGACACCGCGCCCCGCCCACGGCCGTGGCGGACGGACGCCCCGGAGAGCCGTCCGGCTGTGTCCGCGCGGCAGATGTACGACGACCGCTGGATGTTCCACGGGCCGCGGTTCCGCGGCGTCACCGAGATCGGCGCGCTCGGCGAGCGGCACGTCCGCGGTGTCCTGATCACCCCGTCCGCGCCCGGCGCGCTTCTCGACAACGTCGGTCAGCTGCTCGGCTACTGGCTGATGGCCACGCATACCGACCGCACCATCGTCTTCCCGACGGGCGTCGACGAGATCCGTTTCCACGGCCCGCCCCCGGAACAGGGCACCGCACTCGACTGCCACATCAGGGTCACCACCGTGACGGACACCGCCCTGGTGGCTGACGCGCAGCTCGCCCGCGACGGCGAGGTCTGGGCCGAGATCCGCGGCTGGCGGGACCGGCGCTTCGACTCGCCGCCCGAGGTCGATCCGGTCAAACGATGGCCCGAGCACAACACTCTGTCGGAAATCCAGGAGGGCGGCTGGCAGCTGGTCTTCGAACGCTGGCCCGACCCCGCATCCCGCGAGATCTACATGCGCGGCCAGCTCGCGGGCCCTGAGCGCGAGCAGTACGCCGGGCACCCCCCGCGCGGCCGGCGCCAGTGGCTGCTCGGCCGGATCGCCGCCAAGGACGCCGTACGCCGCCACCTGTGGGCGCACGGCGCGGGCCCCGTCTTCCCCGCCGAGATACGGGTCGCCAACGACCCTGACGGCAGACCGCGCCCCGAGGGCGTACACGGCAGAGAACTCCCGCCTCTGGAACTGTCGCTGGCGCACTGCCGGGAGGCCGCCGTCGCACTCGTCCGCCCCGCCGCCGACAGCCCCGGCACGGGCACGGGCACGGGCACCGGCACCGGCACCGGAATCGACATCGAGGAGATCGTCGAGCGCCCCGAAACGACCTACGACGCCATCCTCGCCCCGGACGAGCGGGCGCTCTTCACCGGGCTCGGCGGCGGCCCCGGCCCGCTGACCCGGTTCTGGGCCGCCAAGGAAGCCGCGGCCAAGGCCGAGGGCACCGGACTGGGCGGCCGGCCGCGGGACTTCACGGCGGTCGAGGTCGAAGACGGCGCCCGTGCCCTCACGGTCCGGGCACCCTCCGGCCGGCTGCGGCGCATCCGGCTCGCCGATGTGACCAACCCGCCGGGGCTGCCCACCCGTACCTACGCCGTCGCTTGGACCGAGGAGAGCCCATCATGACCAGCCCCGCCACCACCGGCCCCGCGTACGCCGCCGTCCTCGCCGAGGTCACCGACGCTCTGCACACGGTCCTCGACGACCTCGAACTGGACGACACCCCGATCACCCCCGACACCCGCTTCGTGGAGGACCTCGACCTGGAGTCCATCGACCTGGTCACGCTCACCGCCGAGCTGGGCGGGCGCTACGGCGACCGGGTCGACTTCCCCGCCTGGTTCGCCTCGCTCGAACTCTCCGACATCATCGGACTGACCGTCGGACAACTCGTCCAGTACATCGCGGGGTGCCTGCGGTGACCACGATCGAGGCGGGCGGGATCCGGCTGAACGTGGAGCGGCTGAGCGGCGCACCCACCCCGGCACCGGGCCCGCCCCAGACGGTTGTCCTCGTGCACGGCATCGCCACCGACAACCTGACCAGCTACTACTTCACCATCGCGCCCGCGCTCGCCGCAGCCGGACACGACGTCGTGATGTACGACCAGCGCGGCCACGGCCGCAGCTCCCGCCCGCCGCGCGGCTACGGCGTCGAGGACTTCAGCGGCGACCTGGACGCGCTGCTCGACGCCCTCGCCCTGGAAGGGCCCGTCCACCTGATCGGCAACTCCTTCGGCGGCACCGTCGCCCTCGCCTACGCGCTGCGCCGCCCGGAGCGGGTCGCCGGCATCCTGATGCTCGAGTCCGAGCCGCCGACCGCCGCCTGGGCCAAGAAGATGAGCGGCATCCTGGCCGGCTCCGCCCACCAGCTCCACGACGAGCGCACCCTGCCGTGGATCGAGGAGACCTACGGCCGCCACGAGGCCCGCCTGGTGCGCTGGGCCACCCGGCTGCTGCACGGCACCTCCATCGCCGAGGACATCGGGTCCTGCTCCGTCCCCGCCGAGGAGTCCTGGCAGAGCCTGCACGTGCCGGTCTGCGCGGTGTACGGCGCTACCTCCGACCTGGCCGACACGGCGCCCTGGCTGGAATCGCTGCTGCCCCGCTGCCGCACCCTGACGGTGCCCGGGCACGGGCACTCCGTGCTCGTCGGCACCCCCGAGACGGTCGTCCCGCTGCTGCTCGACTGGCTACGGGACGGCCACCGGGAGCTGGTCACGCCGTGAGCCGCTTTCTGTTCGTCGTGCCGCCCCTGGTCGGGCACGTCAACCCGGCGGTCAGCGTGGCCGCCGAGCTGACCAGATGCGGGCACCGGGCCGCCTGGGCCGGACTGCCCGGGTTCGTCGGGGAACTGGCCGGACCCGACGCCGAGGTGTACCCGTGCGACGTGCCCACGCTCCCGGAACGTCCGGCTGCCCTGCGCGGTGCCGCAGCCTTGCGCTTCCTGTGGGAGGAGTTCCTCGTGCCGCTCGCCGGGGCGATGGCGCCCGGTGTGCGCCGCGCGGTCGAGGGGTTCCGGCCCGATGTCGTCGTCGCCGACCAGCAGACCCTCGCCGGTGCCCTCGTCGCCGAGCGCCTCGGGGTGCCGTACGCCACCGCGTCGACCACCCCGGCGGAGTTCAGCGACGCCCTGGACGGCATGCCGAAGGTGGCTCAGTGGACCGCCGGGCTCGTCGCGGAGCTGCGCGCCCGCCTCGGCGACCCGGGGCGCACCCACGATCCGCGCTTCTCCCCCGACCTGGTGCTCTCCTTCACCACCCCCGAACTCGCGGGCCCGGGCCCTCGGCTGCCGCAGCTGCGGTACGTCGGTCCGGCGTTCACCCGGCGCCCGGCCGCCGACTTCCCCTGGGAGTGGCTCGACGAGCACCGGGCCACCGTCCTGGTCTCACTCGGCACCGCCAACACCGGCCTGGGGGCGCGTTTCCTCGCCGAGTGCGCGGCCGCCGTGCGGGAGCGCGGGCGGCGGCTGCAGGCAGTAGTCGCCGACCCCGGAGGGGTACTCGACCAAGAGTCCGACGCCGACCTCCTGGTGCTGCCCCGGATCCCCCAACTGCCGCTCCTGCGCCGGGCGTCCGCGATGGTCAGCCACGCCGGGCAGAACACCGTCGCCGAGTGCCTGTGGCACGGCGTACCGCTGGTGGTCGCGCCCATCCGGGACGACCAGCCACTGATCGCCGGCCAGGTCACCGGCGCCGGCGCCGGAGTGCGGGTGCGCTTCGGGCGCGCCGACCGCCGACGGATCGGTGCCGCCCTCGACGCCGTACTCGACGGGCCCGCCTACCGCGCGGCGGCCCGGCGCGTCGGGGACTCCTTCCGTGCGGCGGGCGGGGCGGCTGCTGCGGCGGCGTACCTGGAGAAGTTCGCGGCACAGAAGCCACGGGAGCCGCAGGAGTCACGGGAGCGGTGAGCGACCGACCGGCAGGGCGACCGCCGTGCCGAAGAGTGGAACGAGAGGAGACCACGGACATGGCCACCACGAACCAGCCCCCTGACACCCCCGACACACCCGCCCCACCGCCCCCCGCTTCCGACGCCGAACGCGTCGCCCGCCTGCGCCCCGCGTACCAGGCAGAGCTGGCCGACGGCATCGCCCGGTTCTTCGAGCCGCGCCGCACCGACTGCCCCTGGTGCGGTGCGCGGCAGCTGCGTCGCCGCCTGCGCACCAAGGACCACCTGCAGCGAAAGCCCGGCACCTTCACCCTGGACCAGTGCCGCGACTGCGGACACACCTTCCAGAACCCGCAGCTCAGCGCGGCCGGACTGGACTTCTACTACCGGGACTTCTACGACGGCCTGTACGCCGAGAAGATCGGCGGCGCCCTGGACAGCGACGCCGCGAGGGAACGCAACCGCGACCGAGCCGCCGCCATGCGGCGGCACGCCCGGCCGAAGCGCTGGCTGGACGTCGGCACGGCGGGCGGTGACTTCTGCCTGGCCGCCAAGGAAGCACTGCCCGGCACCACCTTCGACGGGCTCGACATCGGCGCCCATGTGCTCGGGGCCCAGCAGTCGGGGCGCATCGAGCGGGCGTACCAGGGCTTTCTGCCCGACCTCGCGGACGAACTCGCCGGCCAGTACGACGCGGTGAGCATGTTCCACTGCCTGGAGCACACCACGGACCCGAAGGCCCAACTGGCCGCGGTTCACACCGTGCTCCGCCCCGGCGGCCACCTGATCATCGAGGTACCCAACCCGGAGTCGCCCTTCGGCCGCCTCTTCGGCCGGTACTGGCTGCCGTGGTTCCAGCCTCAGCACCAGCACTTCGTGACCATGAGGAACCTGCGCCGGGCCCTCACCGAGCTGGGCTTCACGGTGGTGGCGACGGACCGCGAGGAGTCCCATATCCCCGTGGACTTCACCGCGCTCGTAGGGCTGTACGTGCTGCGGCTGCTGCCGTTCCGCGACGAGCCCTGGCTGCCCCGGCCCCCGGGCCGTCTCGGCACCGCGGTCACCAAGACGGTCTTCTGGGCGGGCATACCGTTCTGCTTCCCGATGTACGCCCTGGACCGGCTCCTCGCCCCGCTGATCCGCCGCAGCCGCTTCTCCAACGCCTTCCGGGTGATCGCCCGCCGCGAGGAGTGACCAGCCCAGCACGAGCTGGGACTGGAGAAGATGAAAGACGCCATGTGGAAGGTGGACCCTTCCTACGGCGTCCGCTACCGCGACCCAGGGACACCCAACAGCAGATGCTGAATCTCGTATTCGAACCCGATACGGGTCCGCTGCGACGCATCCTGCGCGACTTCATCTCCGAAGCTCCCGACGGGCGAACCATCCCAGAACTCAAGCGATACGCCCTCTTGGAAACCGTCTACCAGCCCGGCAAGGTGATCGATGCCGTCCGACAGCTACGCAACGCGGGTGCCGTAACGACGGAACCTCGTGCCATCACACCCAAGACGCGCGTGCACCTGGCCGCGACACCTCCGACGCCCAGCCCGTCAGCCGAGCAGGGCGCCCTCTGGTGAGCGGGCTCCAAGAGCACATCAGGGAATGCGAGCCAGGAAACGGCATTGATCAGCACGAGCTGCACAGACGGGTCCTGCCGGGGCACCTTGTCCGACTGCACGACGGGCATCGCCGGAGCAGCCCCGCGATGCCCGTCGCATCAGGTCCCCGTCCACGCAGACTCCCCGTCGGTGCACGGCGGCAGAAGCACCTCAGGTGTCACGCCGGTATCACCAACCCCGTAGACGCTCCCGGATCTCAAGGATTCCGCCCACGCAAACCGCACCGTTTCGTACCACGTGGACGCCAGAAGACGGTTCTGACTACCTGTGCCAAGTGGTGCCGAGCGAGGGACCGAGGATGAGAACCGGGGCGTCTTCCGGGCCGTCGAAGCGGTACTGCAGGGCAGGGGTCTTCGTCTCACTCACCGCTCCACGCTAACGTCCGGATCCGAACCCCGGCCCCACGGACCCCACGTCCGCACACCTGGCTACCGCAGATCAGCCGGGAACTCTCACACCGTCTTCACGGGGCGCCGGTCCACCGCAGGTGCCCCACTTCACATGGTGACCCTCCTTCTCTCCGGCGGCTTCGCCCCCCGCATCGTGCGCACGGCGAGGACACCGCCGCCCACGGCCACGACACCGACCACGGAGAAGACCACCAGCGCCGTGGTGCGGCCGAGTCCCAGGATCGTGTCGCTCTCGCCGCCCGCGCCCGGTGCCGGAAGGCTCAGCTCCCGGCAGGCGGACGGAGTGGCGGCGTTCTCGGCACCGTCGGCGACCTCGAACTGGAAGGCGCTGCTCTGGGTGTCGCCGTCAGCGGAGGTGACGGTGTAGCTGAGGGTGTGGACACCCGCCGACAGCGAGGCGACCGCGGCGCAGGTGGCGGAGTCGTCGACCACCAGGGGCCGTCCGACCGGCACCGTGGCGCCGTCCGGCCCGGTCAGGCCGATGGTCGGCGTGGTGCCGGACTTCAGCCGGCCGAAGGTCAGCGCGACGACGTCGACACCGGGGGCGACCTTGGCACCGGGTCCCGGTGTCGCGTCCTTCAGCGCGGTGTGGGCGGATGCGGGGGTGCCGCCGAGGAACAGCAGCGCGCACAGGCACCCCAGCAAGACGGCCGGCGCCCTCAGAAGTCGAAGTCCGCGCATGCGATCCGGTTGTCCATCGCTTCCATGGGGTGGACGACGACGGCGACCGCGTCCTTGCCCGTCTTACGGTCGTTGTTCACCGTGGTCATGCCCTTGCCGGACTTGTCGGCGGTGAACATCAGGTGCACCTCGTTCGGCGGGGTGGTCGCGCCGCCCTTGTCGAACTGGAAGTGCTCCCCGCCGCCCTTGGTGGCGCACGGCTGGCCGTGCAGGTGCGACATGTACTTCTCGCCCGGCTTCAGGCCGGTCACGGACACCGTCACCGTGGTGCCCTTCGGGCCCTGCGCCAGCCAGGCCGTGCCCTGGACGTCGTCCATGCCGGGCGGGCGGGTGTCGAGCAGTTCGAAGGCGCCCTTGACCACCTCGGCGCCCGGGATCTTGTCGGCGGGGGTGGCCGACGGGTCTCCCATCGCCATCCCCTCCATGTCGTCCATGCCGGCGGAGGGTGCGGAGGAGTCGGCGGCCGCCGCGTTCGCGGACGCGCTGTCGGAAGAGTCGCCGCCGCAGCCGGACAGCAGCAGGGCCGCAGCCGTCAGACCGGCGCAGCAGGCGGCGAGACGGGTGCGCGAGCGACGCGAACGAGCGTCCCCGTCCCCGTCCTCTCCGGACGTCACCGGCCGCACCGTTGACGCGGTGTCAGGCAGGTGTGAGCGGACGGATGTGTGGTGGTGCTTGAACATGGAACTCCCGATCGATGAGGCGGGCCGAAGAGAACACGCCGACGCGCGTACGCGCACGCCGGCCGACTGCCTGTCCCCCGGCCTCGGCCACCACCGGTTCGGGCCGGCTTCAGGGCCGTACGGCAAGCAGCGGAGCGGGAGACGGGCGATGTGCGCGAGGGTGGTGGCCCTGCGGCGGCCCTCTGCGGACGACGGCGTGCCTCAGCGCGGAAGGGGTCGGCCGCGCGTCCTCCGCGGCGCCCTCGGCGATACGGCACGGCGGCGCCGCACGCCGGGCCACCGTCCGCGACAGCACGCGGCAGACCCTGCGCAGCGGGGCGAACAGGGTGGCCGCCAGGGCCCGGCCGATCCGGTGAACCGCCGCCTCGCCGCGCCACAGCCACACGCCGCACGCGACGGCGGCGAGCAGGTGCGCCAGAAGCATTCCGGCGGAGGCCGCGTGCGTCACTGCGGACAGGAACGGCGCGCCGGAGTGCGTCTCCAGCACCGGGGCGTGCGCACCGGGGTGGTGCATGCCCACGCCGGAGTGTGAGAACGCCATTCCGTGCGTGCCGGAGGGCCGATCCGCGATCGGGGCGCCGACGGCGGTCGATGGCCGGACGAGCCGGTGGGTGAGGCTGAACAGCAGGTGCAACAGGCCCTGTGCGACCACGGTGGCCCCGACGATCGTCACGGCCCGATGTTCCCGGCCGGTCAGCCGCCACGCTCCCGAGGCCGTCCCGGCGAACGCGACGCCCACCACCCACCAGGGCAGGACGTCGTCAGCCATCAGCGCATGGCCCAGCGCCGTCGTCATGGCGCATACGGCCGCGAACATCGCGGTCCGCACCAGACGCGGCGCGGTGGCACCCTGCGTGACACCTGCCATGCGGCGGCCATGACTCGCTCCGCCGCCACGGCGGTGCATGCGGGGCATCGGGCGACTCCTCAGGACGGACAGGCTTGTTGTTGCTTACGGACGGCCGCGCGACAGCGTTCAGGGGATGATCTTCACCGCCTTCTCCACGGTGACCTGGTCGATGTCCGAGGTACGGACGGTGGCCCGCAGCGTCCATGTCCCAGCGGCCGGGAGGTTGAGGGTGTCGCTGCCCCAGTAACCGCTCTGGTCGGCGAGTTCCGTGTCCAGCGGGCCGATGCCCTTGTCGGAATGCGTGAAGGTCAGCCGCAGTTCGGGGACGGCGATGAGGCTCCCGTCCGCGCCGTAGACGGTGGCCTCCACCACGTTCCGGCCGACCCGACCCGGCTCCAGCGTGACCTGTACCTTGCCGCTTCCGGCGCGGCCCGAGCCGCCCGTGTCGAACGGCACTGTCGTGAGGTTCACGTCGGGCCGGCCGGGCACCTTGGAGGCCGCCACGGTCTCGGCGTCGGCCCGCCCCGGCTGACTGCCCGTCAGGACGGTGGTCACCGCGAGCACCACGACGCCGATCGCCACCTCCGCCAGCACGGACCTGCGCACACCGCGTCGCTGCTGCTCGGGTCCGGGACCGGACGGGGTGGGCCCCGAGGCGGGCGAGGTCGTCCGGTCGGGCGGAGGGTCTTGGCCGCCGCCCACAGTGACCAGCACCGGTTCCTCCGCCGGCACGCGCTGCAGTTGCTCGGTCCAGTTCCGGGAGTACGACGCCGCCACCAGCATGAGGACCACGGTGACCACCTTCAGGGCGAGCGTCCGGCCGTAGGGGGTGGTGAACGCCTCCCAGGAGCCGAGCCCGCGCCACGACTGGTAGACGCCGGTGGCCGCCAGCACGGCCACCGAGGCCAGGGCGAGCCGGGAGAAGCGGGCCACGGCGGCCGGTGGGAGGGGCTCCTCGGCCGGTGCCCGGTACAGCGCGACCAGCAGCGCGGTCAGACCGCCGAGCCAGACCGACATGGCGAGCAGGTGCAGCACCGAGGAGGCCATCGCCACGGGCACCTGGATGCCGGTGGAGGCGTGTTCGGACGCCGCCCATGTCCCGGCCAGGCCCAGGGCGAGTACGGCCGTGACCGTACGCCGATCGACCCGCCCCTCGTACCGCCCGCGCCTGAGGAGCAGGGCCACCAGCAGGAGCAGGGCCAGGCGGGCGAGCAGCGCGATGCCCGGCCGGCTTCCCACCGTGCTGCTCAGCAGCCGCGGGTCGAACACCTCGGCCGGTCCGCCTCCGCTCTCGTACGCCCCGCGCACCAGCAGCAACGCCACTGTCGACAGCGCCAGCGCCCACCAGCCGGCCAGGAACAGCCTGCGCACTCCTCGTACGGACGTGGCCCCGGACCAGCAGACCAGGGCGAACACGGCGATGCCGATCAGCAGGGCCAGACCGGCGTAGGCGAGGTAGCGCCCGATGCCGTAGAGCAGGTCGACGACAGAGTCCACAGCCGGCTCGGCGGTGGACTCGGCCCGGGTCTGCGAGGGCGCGCCGACGGAGAAGAAGAAGCCGCCGGAGACGGCGTGGCTGTCCGCCGAGATCACCCGCCAGGAGACGGTGTACGTGCCCTCCTTCAGACCACTGGTCAGCCGCACGCGGGCGGTGTCCGCCTTGCCGTCCGCGTGCGCGGGGTCGCCCGCGGTCACCGGGCGGCCACCGGGATCGAGGACCCGCACCGAGTCCTCGGCGAGGGTGACGGACTCGTTGAAGGTGACCGTGATCTGTTTCGGTGCCGTATTCAGCACCGTGTCCCCGCGCGGGTCGCTGCTGGTCTGGACCGCGTGCGCCGACGCGGGTGCCGCGCCGCCGAGCAGGGCGGCGGCGAGCACGGCGACCACCACCAGCAGAGCCCCGGCCGCTTGTCCGCGCTGCTTCGCCTGTCGTCGTGCCACGTCATGACTCCGGGTCGGCTGTAGGGGTCTCGGATGCTCCGGAGGCCCGCCGCCTGGCCAGCCACCACGCGCCGGCGCCCAGCACGAGCAGCCCGGCGACCGCCGAGCCGGCCACCGGCCCGGTGGATGCCCCGTCCTCCTGAGCACCTGCCGTCTTGCCGGCGGGCCGAGCGTCCGTCGCCGCCGCGGGTGCGCTGCTCGTGGCAGGGCTCGGGCCGGAGGAGTCCGCGCCCGATGACGCGGGCTCCAACTGCAGCACGGGGGCGGGCTGTTCGGGCTCCACGTCGCCGCCCGGCAGCTCGATCCAGCGGGCGACCTCGCCATCGCTGTAGGTCTCAAGAGTCTTGAACACGAGCCGGCCGGCATCCGGCAACTGCCGGACCCTGACCTTGTATCGGGCATCGACTCCGGTCTTGAGGACAGGCCCTGCGACGGTGTAGCCGTCGCCGGTGGTCTTCAGCTTCCAGCCCTTGGGCGCGTCGGCGAGCGTGACGTCGCCCGGGGTGATGCCCTCGGGAAGGACGACGCGCAGTCCGGTGAAACCGGCGGTGGCGGACTCGGCCTCGGACACGAAGGTGAGGGTGACGTTCTCGGCCAGAGCCCGTGGGGTGTCGGCCTCGACCTCCGCGTGCGCGTACGCCGGAGCGGCCAGGGAAAGCGTGGCCGTCAGCGCGGCGGCAAAGGTGAGGGTGATGGGGCCTGCCGTGCGGGCAGCGGTGTGCACGGACACAGGAATGCTCCTTGCGGGGACAGCCGGACAGCCCAAGGGGACCGCCCGGGCGAGCGACGACTCGGGACGTGGACGTGTCCCGGTGGTCCCCGGCGCACCAGTGCGTGCCCCAACAGACGAGTCCGGGTCCGCGCGACAGCCACCGCGGGTCCGGTGAGCGACACGGCGGGCAGCAGCGGGCGGGCCTGAAGGCCGCCCCGCAACGAGCGGACCCAGGCGGCGACGGCGGCCGCGACACGGCGTACCGCGCGGGTGGTGGCCACAGCGGCCGCCACGGCGGCGTCGGCGCTGTGCAGCAGCCAGGCCACCGCCGGAGCGGCCAGCACATGGGCGGCGGCCATCGCGGCACAGACGTGCTGCCAGGCATGACCACCCGGCAGGACCATCAGCGCGGCACCGCGCATGCCGTCAGTGCCGTGGCCGGCGTGGACGATCCCGTCCGTCCCGTCCGGATCCGGCTCACCGGCGATCGTCAGCACCAGATGCAGCACGCCCTGCATGGCAAGGCCGCATCCCACGGCGGCGGGCAACGACAGGCGTCGACGGGCGAGCGGCCGGACCACGGCGAACTGCGCCGCCGCCGACAGCATCACGAACCGCCACGGCACCGTCTCAGCGGCGACGGCATGGTGCCCCAGAGCGGCTAGGACACTGCCGGCCAGGGCGAACACCCCGGCCCTGGCACAGGCCGAGACACGGCTCGCCCCCGGCCGACCGTGGCGGCCGTCGGAGGACCTCACGCGCTCGCCCTGGATGATCGCCCCTCCTTCCGCCCGCCGGCCCCGCGGCACAGTCGACCGACGCCGGCGGCGTGTCACACGTTCGTGCCGCTGAGGGGAATACGGAAACACCACCGACTGCGTTCACCTGCCCGTACGGGGGTTGTTCACGGCCGGCGCCGACACGGCGTCCAACGCTGCCGAGCTCATCGCCGTGGCCGGAGCCGAGCACGGTCCCGTGACGGACAAGGCGATCCAGGCGCTGCGCGACCGCACGGGCACCGGCCGGCTCGCCCTGGCCGGCGCCTGTCTCCGCGGTCCGACCAGCGCCAGCGGCCGGCGGCTGTCCGGAAATGGCGTGGCGGGCGCTCACGTCCACCGTGCCCGCGCTCACCGGCTCCCGCATGGGCACCTGTCGGCCCGGGGAGGTCCACGTCCTCGATCTCCGCCCACAGCGTCGGCGCCGGATTCCTCCATCCGCGCCCGGCCGGTCGGGTGTGGTGTGTCGCCGGGCGACATCGCGGCAGTGGCGGTGTTCATGGGGCGCGTGCGGCGGCCGGCGCCGTGCTCGGGCAGGGCTGTCGCGCCAGGTCAGGCCTCCGGCGCGGCTCCGACCGAGTCGAGGCCGGTGAGGGCGCCTACGGGGTCGAGGTCGGGGGTGCCGCGTGGCCACCAGTCGTCCTGGCCCGGTTCCGATTCGTAGGGGTACCAGAGGCCGTCGCGGCCGAAGCGGAGCTGGACATGGCCGCGGGGGTGGGTGAGGTGGTTGCGCCACGGCCGGAAGGCGGGGAGGTCGGCGGCCAGGAGCAGGGGCCGGGCACGGTCGAACCGGCCGGCCGGCGGGTCCCAGGGTTCCTCGAGTACGGCGAGCCCTTCGAGGCCGCCCTGACGCCAGGCGGCGACCGCGCGGGCCAGATCCGCCGGAGTGCGGTCGGCGGCCGAGGCGAGGGAGGCGTACAGGGCGCGGGTGGCGGCGGTGAGGCCGGACCCGGGCCGGGCGGCGGCGAGCCGGACCGCGTCCTGCCACAGGGTCAGTTCGCCGACCGGGTCGCGTCCGGTGCCGAGGAGGGCGTGGGCGCGCGCGGCTGCGTCGGTGGCCAACTGGTCCAGTGCGAAGGGGTCGGGGCCGCCCGGGGACGCCGGGTATACGGGCGGTTGCTCGGGGTGCGGGGGCGTGGGCAACGGGGCGGGGAGCGGCGGCAGTCGACGCTGCGGATCCAACGCCTCGGTCGCGCGTACGCCCGCGAGGGGCGCCGGTTCCTGTTCCTGAGCGGCGCGGGCCGCGCGGGCGGCGCTCAGCCGGGACAGGGCGTCGAGCAACTGGCGTTCACCGCGCCCGCGCAGCAGGAGCAGTACGAAGGGGTCGGCGTCCAGCAGGCGTGCGGTCTGGTAGCAGAGGGCGGCGGCGTGTTTGCAGGGGTGGCCGCGGTCGGGGCAACTGCAACGGGGGTCCAGTTCGCCCGGTCCCGGCAGCAACGGCACCCCGCAGTCGGCGAGAGTCCGCGGCATCTCCTTGTCCAGCAGCGCCGCGATGTGCCCCGGCCGCTCGGCGACCGCGTCCAGGAACCGCGCCCAGTCGGCGTCGTCCAGCGTCCGCAGCCGCACCTGCACGCGGTACGGCCGCGGCCGGCTCCCCCGCACATACGCCAGCACGAGCCCCGGCGTCACGGTGATGGCATCGACGTGACCCTCCTGCGCGTAACCGCGTCCGCGGGCAAGCCGCTTGGCATCGAGGGCACCCTCCTCCAGGGCACGGACCCAGGCGTTGCCCCACCAACTCTCGGCGAAACGGGACTCGTCGGACGACGCGCGGGGCGCGAAGGCGGGGAAGGTGCGGCGGAGTTCACCGTCTCGGCCTGGGGCGGCCATGGAGTGGGGGATCTGGGGCGTGTCGGGGGCAGGGGGGACGGGATCGGTGGGCATGGCGGAGGAATCGCTGTGTGAGCCTGCCGACCGCGCTTCGGACGGCCCTGCCGGACGCGAGGGCGAGGTGGGGCGGGTCGTCGGCTCGTGGCCGCCGTGCCGTGCGGCCGCCGTGTCATCTTCCTGGGGCTCGTCCAGGGGAGGCATCTGGAAGGCGTCGGCGAGCAGGCTCCGTACGTCACGGCTGCGGAGGCTGTCGGCTCCCGGGTCCGGTCGGCCCCTGGAACCGGTCGATGCGGGTCGGCGCGACCGTCGAGCGCCCGACGCCCTCCGCTCGGCCTCGTCCGACTCGGCTCGCTGCCTCTCCCGCTCCGCCCGGGCAGCGCGCAGCGCCTCACGGGCACCGTCCGCCGCGCGCCGCGCGGGGGTGGAGGGTTCGGGTTCGGGTTCGGGCGCCGCACGCCGTACTCCGGCCGAAGCAGCCTCCGCCCCAGCCGTCCCCTCGGCCGGATCCTCCTCCGACACACGCCTCTCACCAGCAGAAGCAGCCTGCGGCTGAGGCTTCTCGCCAGAAGCCCCCTCCAATGCCGACCTCTCCTCCGATGCCGACCTCCCCTCCGCCGCCACCGCCCCGTCGCCGCCCGAGTCACCGGGCCGCCCGCCCGGCACCGGCTCACCCGGAGAGCCGTCGGAGCCCGCCGAGCCCTCCGCCTCCCCCGCGCCGCCCTCGCCCGCACCCCGCCGCACGGCCATGGCACGCCGCAGTGCCGCACGGGCCGCGTCACCCGGCCGAGCCTCGGAGCGGCGCGGCTCGTCCGCGGCACCCGCCAACTCGGCGCCGGCAGCCGCCCCCCGCGCCGAAGCCCGCCCCGCCGAGACAGCCGGCTCTGAAGTCCGCCCCTCGGCCGACGGCGACACCGAGCCACGCTCCTCCGACGCTGCCGGCGCCCCCGAACCCCGCTCCGCCGACCCCGGAGACTCCGACCCCGGAGACTCCGACCCCCGATCCCCCGGCCCTCCGGGCACCGAACCACGACCGCCGTCCCTCCCCGGCGTCCCCTCCCGCCGCTCCCGAGCGGCGCGCAGTGCCCGGCGTGCGGCGTCAGCCGGTCGGGATTCGAGCTCATCCGGTCGGCCCGGCCCGTCCGCGGTCGGCATGGCGGGCGCCGCTACCTCACGCCCACCGGGCTCCCGCCCCTCCACCCCCATCACGACTCCCTCCTCAGCGACACCAGATCCGTCAGCTCACGGTCCGTCAGTTCCGTGAGGGCCGACTCGCCGGAGCCGAGGATCGCGTCGGCCAGGGCCCGCTTGGACTCGAGCATCTCCGCGATGCGGTCCTCGACCGTGCCCTCGGTGATGAGGCGGTGGACCTGGACGGGCTGGGTCTGGCCGATGCGGTAGGCACGATCGGTGGCCTGTTCCTCGACGGCCGGGTTCCACCAGCGGTCGAAGTGGACGACATGGCCCGCGCGGGTGAGGTTCAGGCCGGTGCCCGCCGCCTTGAGGGAGAGGACCAGGACCGGGGTCCGGCCGCTCTGGAAGCGGTCCACCATGCGTTCGCGGTCCGGGACCGGTGTGCCGCCGTGGAGCAGGTCCACGGGGACCGCCCGGGCCGCGAGGTGGGAGGCGATCAGGCGGGCCATCCCGACGTACTGCGTGAAGACCAGTGCCGAGCCGTCCTCGGCCAGCAGGGTGTCGAGCAGTTCGTCCAGCAGCGTCAACTTGCCGGAGCGGGCGGCGATTCGCTCGGCTGTCGCCGCTGTCTCCTCCTTCAGGTACAGCGCCGGGTGGTTGCAGATCTGCTTGAGGGACGTCAGGAGCTTCAGCACCAGGCCCCTGCGCGCCATGCCCTCCGCCGTCTCGATGGCGTACATCGACTCCCGCACCACCGCCTCGTAGAGCGCCGCCTGTTCACGGGTGAGCGGGACGGGGTGGTCGGTCTCCGTCTTGGGCGGCAGTTCGGGGACGATCCCGGGGTCGGACTTCCTGCGCCGCAGGAGGAAGGGCCGCACGAGGCGAGCGAGCCGGTCCACCGCCTCGTCGTCCTCGCCGTTCTCCACCGCGCGGGCGTGCCGGGCGCGGAAGGACTTCAGAGGGCCGAGCAGGCCCGGCGTCGTCCAGTCGAGCAGGGCCCACAGCTCGGAGAGGTTGTTCTCGACCGGTGTGCCGGTCAACGCCACGCGCGCGGGCGTCGGGATGGTGCGCAGCGCCTTCGCCGTCGCCGAGTGCGGGTTCTTGACGTGCTGGGCCTCGTCGGCGACGACCATGCCCCAGGTGTGCTGGGCCAGCGCCGGTGCCGCCGACCGCATGGTGCCGTAGGTCGTGAGGACGAAGCCGGCGTCGGCGTCCTCCAGGGTGCGGTCCGGGCCGTGGAAGCGGCGGACGGGGACGCCGGGGGCGAAACGGGTGATCTCCCGCTGCCAGTTGCCGAGCAGGGACGCCGGGCAGACCACCAGGGTCGGGGCCGTCCGGGCGCGCTTGAGGTGCAGGGCGATCACCGTGATCGTCTTGCCGAGGCCCATGTCGTCGGCCAGGCAGCCGCCGAGGCCCAGGGACGTCATGAGGTCCAGCCAGGCCAGGCCCCGGAGTTGGTAGTCCCGCAGCGTCGCCCGCAGTCCCGGCGGCGCCTCGGCCGGCCGGACGCCCGCCGTCAGCCGGTCGCGCAGGGCGGCCAGCGCGCCGACCGGTACCGCCTCGACCGTCTCGCCGTCGACCTCCGCGCTGCCGGTGAGGGCGGCGGACAGCGCGTCGACCGGGTCGAGCAGGCCCAGTTCGCGCTTGCGGGCCTTGCGGACCAGCGCCGGATCGACCAGCACCCAGCGGTCCCGCAGCCGCACGACCGGGCGGTGCGCCTCGGCGAGCGCGTCCATCTCGGCCTCGGTCAGCGGGTCGCCGCCGATCGCCAACTGCCAGCGGAACTGGAGCAGTTCCTCGCTCTCGAAGAAGCCGGTGCCGTCGGTCGCCGAGCCCGGCGCGGGCCGTACCACCGCCGCCGCGCTGAGGTCGTGGGCCAGGTCCCGGGGCCAGTGCACCGCCACCCCGGCCGCCGCGAGCCGGGTCGCGGCCACGCCCAGCAGGTCGCCCAACTCCTCGTCGGACAGGGCCAGTACATCGGGCACGTCCTGCTCGGACAGCCGGTCGAGCGGCGCCCACACCCGGGCCGCGCGCCGCACCGCCAGCGCCGCGTCCACCCGCGCGCGTGGCCCGAAGGCCGCGTCCGCCTCGCCCGACCACAGGGCGGCCGCGTCGGCCACCAGGGTGGGGTCGGCGAGGCTGTGCACCTGGACGATGGCCGCGCCCGCGCTGCGCGCGCCCGCGTCGCGGTCGTCGAAGAGGTCGTACCCCGACAGGTCCAGGCGCAGCGAGATCCGCACGCCCGCGTCCATGCCGGCGGCGACCTCGGCCGCCCAGTCGTGCGCGTCGGGCAGGCGCTGGGCCTCGCGGGCGGCGAAGGGCCTGCCCGAGACGTGCGGTGCGGCGGGGGTGCGGGGCAGGGTGTCGGCGACCGCGTCCAGGAAGGCGCGCATCAGCGCCTGCGGCTCGGGCAGCCGCAGCGGGCCCGGGCCGGGCAGGGGGACGGCGTGGCCCTCGTGGGGCAGGGCCGCGGCGACGGCGCGCAGGTGCGCGATGTCGTCCGGGTCGAGCGGGCCGGCCCGCCAGGCGTCATGGCCGGCCGGGGTGAGGCCGGGCAGCAGCCGGCCGCGCGCGGTGAGTCGCAGGGCGTGCAGCGCGGCGGCGCCCCAGCAGGCGGTGGCGGGGTGGGCGGCCGGGTCGCGGCGGGCCCGCACGAGCAGCGGCAGTGCCTCGCCGAGCGGCAGGGACAGCGCGGGGGTGGTCCTGCGGCGGACGCCGGCGCCATGCCGTCGTACGACGGTGAGCTCCGTGTCCTCGGCGGGCAGCGGGCCGCCCTCCGGGTCCCAGAAGGCGATCCGGCCCTCGCGCGGGAGGGGCGCGGGCAGGAAGACGGCCGCGAGCCGGACGGGGACGGCCCGCCCCGCGCGCTCGGCCGTCGCGGTCCTGTCGCTCATACGTCCTGTCACCTCCCGCCCATGAGTCGGATCAACCGTCTTCGACTCTACGGGCGGGGTCTGACAATCGGCTCCGACGTCCGGTGCGGGCCGGGTCCCTCAGGGGGTGATCAAGGCACCGTGCGGGAGACGACGTACACGAACGGGTTCTCCGGGTCCGCCATGCTCACGACGATGTCGTGGGTGGGGGCCGGGTTCTTCTGCTCGTGGACGATGCCGAACCATGGGCCGGGGCCCTTGAAGTCCCAGCCGGTGACCTTCTGGTCGCGGGCGCCGATGGCGATCTCGTCCGGCTTCAGGTCGCCCCGCCCGAGGCCCATGGTCTTCAGGTAGGCGTCCAGGTTCTCGTCGGTGGTCTGGAACTGGACGTAGAGACGGCTGGTCCGCCAGTTGTTCGTCTCGTAGTACCCGACGTTGTACGACGGGACCGGGATCCTCACCTGGTAGACGCGGCGCTGAACCCTCGACGGCCAGTGCGGGGTGAGGCCGGTCGCCGCGTACTTCGCCTCCTTGTCCCTGCCGCTGTCGCGGCTCTGGTTGGCGGAGATCACCAGGTAGCCGGCCGGGACGCCGATGAGCAGCAGGATGATGAGCAGGGTGAGCGCCCTGCGGCGGATCATGTGGCGGCGGTCCTCGGGCGGCTGGGAATGCTCGTCGGGGGACTCGGCCTGGCGGGGTACGGACACGGTCACGCCGGCCCCTGCGACGACGTCCGGCGGGCCTCGGCGAACCGCGCGTAGCGCTCGTAGCGCTCGACCCGGCGCCGGTTGGCGCGCCGGAAGCGGCGGGCGACCAGGCGGGCGAGGTCGGCGGCGCCCACCATGCCGGCCTCGGGGCCGAGCTGGGCGCGGGTGATGCGGGCCTCGGGGCGGTAGCCGCGGCCGGTGAGATGGCGCTTGAAGGCGTCCCGCGCGGGGCCGATCAGCAGGTCGTCGGCGGCCGACACCCCGCCGCCGATCACGAAGCAGGACGGGTCCAGGGCGGCCGCGAGGTTGGCGATGCCGACGCCGAGCCACTGGCCGATGTCCTGGAGCAGCTCGATGCACATCGCGTCGCCGTCGCGGGCCAGCTCGGTGATCATCGGGCCGGTGATGTCGCCGATCTGGCCCTTGACGTGCTCGATGATCCCGTATGCCACCGGCGAGTCGGCGGCGGCCAGCTCCTTGGCCTCCCTGACCAGCGCGTTGCCGGAGCTGTACTGCTCCCAGCAGCCGCGGTTGCCGCACGGGCAGCGGTGGCCGCCGGGGACCACCTGCATGTGCCCGAACTCGCCCGCGACGCCGTACTTGCCGCGCTTGACCTGTCCGTCCTCCAGGATCGCGCCGCCGATTCCGGTGCCCAGCGTGATCATGACGAGGTGGTCCTCGCCCCGGCCGGCGCCGAAGCGCCACTCGGCCCAGGCGGCGGCGTTGGCGTCGTTGTCGACCAGGACGGGCACGGCGAGCCGGCCGGCCAGTCGGTCGCGCAGGGGCTCGTTGCGCCAGGACAGGTGGGGCGCGAACAGCACGCGGTTGCGGTCGGCGTCGACCCAGCCGGCCGCGCCGATGCCGACGGCGTGCACGTCGTGACGGTCGGACAGGTCCAGGACGAGCTCGACGATGGTGTCCTCGACGACCTTCGGGCTCTTGGACTTGTCCGGGGTCTCCGTGCGGACCTTCTCCAGGATGATGCCGTCGGCGTCGACGACGCCCGCCATCACCTTGGTGCCGCCGATGTCGATGCCCACGGTCGGCACCCGGGGCGCCGACAGGTGTGAGCGGCGCTCTCGGGGCCCGACCGTTCGCAGCACGGGGGCTCGCCTGGAGCCGATGGGAGCGGTGAAGTCGCGGTAGGTGCTCATCAGGGCCGATTCTGCCTCACGGCCGGGACCGGTGCCGTACCGGGAAACGACGGGGTGGTTCACGTCATACGCCGTCCACGGCGGGCGTTCCATTGTCCTGACATTGCAACGTACCGGTCGGTCAGTTCACGACCGTACCAGCAGCTGGAACTCGAACGAGTACCGCGTCGGCCGATACGTGTGCGTGCCGTACTCCACCGCCCGGCCCGTGTCGTCGAACGTCACGCGCTGCATGGTCAGCAGCGGGGCGCCCTCCTCCTCGGCGAGGCGCTCGGCCTCGGCGGCGGTGGCGGCGCGGGCGCCGATGGTCTGGCGGGCGCTGTGCAGGGTGATGCCGGCGGCGCGCATCAGACGGTAGAGGCCGGTGGCCTCCAGTTGCGGGGTGTCCAGGTCGATCAAGCCGGGCGGCAGGAAGTTGCACAGGTACGCCATCGGCTCGCCGTGCGCGAGGCGCAGCCGCTCGATGCGGTGCACGTCGCTGTCCTCGGCGACCCCGAGTGCTGCCGCGACCTCGGCGGACGCCGGGACGACGGTGTTGACGAGCACCTTGGTCGCCGGGCGCTGACCGGCCGATTCGAGGTCGTCGTAGAGGCTGCTGAGTTCCAGCGGGCGTTTGACCTGGCTGTGCACGACCTGGGTCCCGACGCCCCGGCGGCGCACCAGCAGGCCCTTGTCGACCAGCGACTGGATGGCCTGGCGGACGGTCGGCCGGGACAGGCCGAGGCGTGCGGCGAGTTCGATCTCGTTGCCCAGCAGGCTGCCGGGGGTGAGCGCTCCGTGCTCGATCGCGGCCTCGAGCTGTTGGGACAGCTGGAAGTACAAGGGCACCGGACTGCTCCGGTCCACGCTGAGCTCGAGTTCCACGGTTGGGTCCACTTCAGGTTTCGGCACGGCCCGACTGTAGCTCTACGCGTTGTTGACGGGAAGTCGTGTAGTTTGATTGTCCGGACATTTGCATTGACAGCCTACGCACTGAACCCGCAGTTTGTTTCCATGCGCATCGGGGTCATCGGTACGGGCCGCATCGGCACCATTCACGCGAACACGCTCAGTCGCCACCGCGACGTCGGTTCCCTGATCCTCACGGACGCGGACGCGACGCGGGCCCAGGAGCTGGCTCACCGGCTGGGCGAGACGGCGGCGCCCGGGGTGGACGAGATCTTCCGGTGGGGCGTGGACGCGGTGGTGATCACCACGGCGACGTCCGCCCACGCCGAACTGATCGGTCGGGCAGCACGCTCGGGGCTTCCGGTGTTCTGCGAGAAGCCCATAGCGCTCGATCTGCCGGGCACGTTGCAGGCCATCGGGGAGGTCGAGACGGCCGGGACGATCCTCCAGATGGGCTTCCAGCGGCGCTTCGACGCGGGCTACGTGGGCGCGCGTGAGGCGGTGCGCTCCGGGCGGCTCGGGCGGTTGCACACCATGCGGGCGCTGACCAGTGACCAGGAGCCGCCGAAGGCCGCCTGGTTGCCGCTGTCCGGCGGGCTGTACCGGGACACGCTGATTCACGACTTCGACATGGTGCGCTGGGTGACCGGGCACGAGGTCGTCGACGTGTACGCGGCCGGATCGGACGCCGGGCCCGCCATGTTCCGCGAGGCGGGCGACGTGGACACGGCGGCGGTGCTGCTCACGCTGGACGACGGCACGCTGGCCACGGCCACGGCGACAAGGCTGAACGGCGCCGGCTACGACGTGCGCCTGGAGCTGGCCGGGGAGCTGGACCAGATCGTGGTGGGCCTGGACGACCGTACGCCGATCGCTTCCACCGAGCCGACCGGGCCGCCCGCGGCCGACAAGCCGTGGTCGGGGTTCCTGGAGCGGTTCGGGCCCGCGTACGAGGCGGAGTTGAACGCGTTCGTGGAGGTCCTGCACGGCGAGCGGGCCAACCCCTGCGACGGTCGGGAGGCCTTGGAGGCGCTGCGGATCTCGGAGGCGTGCGAAGTGTCCAGACGCGAGCGCAGACCGGTCGCGCTCGCGGAGATTCCGGGCGGGGCCGCGACTGCGGCCCCGTGAGGAACGGACTCGGCGGCCCCGGGCCCCCGGCCCGCTACCAGCGCACCGGCAGACTGCGCATCCCCCGGACCAGCACCCCCGGCAGCCACTCCCCCGGCGGGCCGTCCGGCGCCAGGCCGGGAGCGCGCTCCAGCAGGGACCGTATCGCCGTGCGGGCCTCCAGACGGGCCAGGGGTGCGCCCAGGCAGAAGTGGATGCCGTGGCCGAAGGCGACGTGGCCGCGAGTGTCGCGGCGGATGTCGAAGGTGTCGGGAGCGGCATAGCGGCTCGCGTCCCGGTTGGCCGCGGTGAGGCCGACCATCACCGGCTCGCCCTTCTCGATGGAGGTGCCGGCGATCTCCAGGGACTCGGCGGCATACCGGAACGTCGCCGTCTCCACCGGGCCCTCGTGGCGCAGCATCTCCTCCACCGCGCCGTCGATGAGGCTCATGTCGGCGCGCAGGGCGGCGAGTTGGCCGGGGTGGGTGAGCAGGGCGTGCACACCGCTGGTGATGAGGTTGACGGTCGTCTCGTGCCCGGCGATCAGCAGTATGAAGGCCATGCCCCGCAGTTCGTCCGGGGAGAGCCGGTCGCCGTCCTCGGCCGTGGTGCGGATCAGGTCGCTCAGCAGGTCGCCGCCGGGCCCGGCGCACCTCTTGTCCTCGATCAGGTCGGTGAAATACGCGCCGAGGTGGGTGAAGGCGTCTACCTCGTTGCCCGGGCTGGTGGGTGCGACCACCTCCGTCGACATCTTGCGGAACTCCGCGCGGTCCATGTCGGGCACGCCGAGCAGTTCGCAGATGACGGTGAGCGGCAGCGGGTAGGCGAGGGACTCCACGAGGTCGGCGCGGCCCCGCGGCAGCATGGCGTCGAGCAGGTCGTCGGTGATCCGCTGGATCCTGGGCCGCAGCTCCTCCACGCGGCGCATCGTGAAGGCGCGCGCGATGAGCCCGCGCAGCCGGGTGTGCTGGGGCGGATCGCTGGCCAGCAGGTTCTTCCCGATCAGCTCCTCTTCGGCCGACTTCAGGCCGATCTTGGTGCCGTCCTTGGCCAACCGCTGGTCGGCGAGCGCGGCGCGCGCCTCCTCGTGCCCCACGACGAGCCAGACCTCGGACTGCCAGTCGGGCAGCCGGACGCGGTGCACCGGGCCCCGTTCGCGCAATCGCGCGTACACCGGATGCGGGTTCTCGCGGAACCCCGCGCCGAACTCCCCCAGGTCGATCACTTCTTCCATGGCTCCCCCTTCGACACACCGACAACGCCCGGGAGCCCGGACTAGTGCCCGTCGTCCTCCGCTTCCTCCAGCAGCCCCGCGTCGTACGTCAGCAGGGCGATCTGCACACGGTTGTTGAGGTCGAGCTTGGCCAGGACGCGGGAGACGTGGGTCTTGACGGTGGCGACGCTCATGAACAGCTCGGCGGCGATCTCCGCGTTGGACAGGCCCCGGCCCACCGCGACGGCGACCTCGCGTTCGCGGTCGTTGAGGGCGGTGAGCCGCTCACGCGCGCGCGTGCGGCGGGTGTCGGCGGCGGTGCCGGCCGCGTGGTCCATCAACTGCCTTGTGACGGTGGGCGACAGGACCGGGTCACCGGCCGCGACACGGCGCACCGCGTCGACGATCTCGGCGGGCGGGGTGTCCTTCAGCACGAACCCGGCGGCACCGGCGCGCAGGGCGCGCAGCACCTGGTCGTCGGCGTGGAAGGTGGTCAGCAGCACGACCTGCGGGGCGTCCTTGCGGCCGCGCAGCCGCTCCGTGGCGGTGAGACCGTCGACCGACGGCATCCGGATGTCCATCAGCACCACGTCCGGCCGGGCCCGGTCGACCAGTGCCTCCACGTCGGCGCCGTCGGCCGCCTCACCGACGATCTCGATGTCGTCGGCCCCGCCCAGCATGAAGGACAGCCCTGCCCTGACCAACGGGTCGTCGTCGACGAGGAGGATTCTGATCGCAGTCATGTCGCTTACGTAATCACGGTTGCGGGGCGTTCAGGACGCGGACGACGAGGACGGGCGTCACCCCCACGGCAGCCGGCCGCGCACCTCGAACCCCCCGTCCGCCAGCGGCCCGTGCTCCAGCCGGCCGCCGGTCAGCGTCGCCCGTTCCGTCAGGCCGATCAGGCCCTGGCCGGAGCCGGGGACTTCGGGCACCTCGCCCTCGGGTGCGGGGTTGCGCACCGATACGGACAGCCCCTCGCCGGGCGCTCCGGTCACCGTCACCGTGACCTCCGTGCCGGGGGCGTGCTTGCGGGCGTTGGTCAGGCCCTCCTGGGCGATGCGGTAGGCGGTGCGGCCCACGGAGGCGGGGACCGCGGCGGGGTCGGTGACGCGCTGGTCGAGGGTGACCTTCATGCCGGCCTCGCGGGACTCGGTGACCAGTGCTTCCAGGGCTGCGAGGGTGGGCTGCGGGCGGCCGGAGTCGTCGGTGTCGCCCGCGCGCAGCACGCCGATGATCTCCCGCAGGTCCTGGAGGGCCTCGTGGGCGCTCTCCCGGATCACGCCCGCCGCCCGATGGATCTCCTCGCGGGGCGCGTCGGGCCGGAACTCCAGCGCGCCCGCGTGCACGCTGAGCAGCGTCAACCGGTGGGCCAGGACGTCGTGCATCTCCCGGGCGATGGCCTCACGGGCCAGCCGCTGGGCCTGCTCGGCCCGCAGCCGCGCCTCGGTCTCGGCGCGCCGGGCGCGGTCCCGCAGGCTGAGCATGAGCTGGCGTTTCGAGCGGACGAACATGCCCCAGCCGACCACCGCGACGGTCAGCACCGCGGCCAGGACGAGCGCCCAGCCGTACGGCACATCGGGGTCGGGACGGAACCAGAAGTAGAGCGGGTTCAGTGCCAAGGACGCCCCGGCCATCCAGGCGACGTACCGGAAGGGCCGGTGTACGGCGAGAGTGAACATGGCGACCAGGCTCGCGCCGCCCGCGGTGCTCGACGCGGCGGCCACCGGGACCATCGCGAAGGCGAAACCGACCGGCCAGCGGCGCCGCAGCCAGACCGCGGCGCAGGAAAGCGCCCCGAGGATCTGGTCGAGGGCGGCGTAGCCCTGGGGCAGGTCCTCGTTCTTCATCGTGTCCGCGGCCAGCAGGCCGATGATCACGGCCAGCAGAAAGCAGCAGAAGTCGACCACCCAGTCGCGCGCGGTGCGCCGGGGCCGCCCGGAGCGCTCGGGGGCGAGGTCGAGCTCCTTCACCAGGGCCGAGGGCAGCAGCCAGCGCCGCCCCGTGAACGCCTGCGGTGCGGTCTCCTGCTTGTCACGACTCACGGTCGACAAATCTACGCAGTGCCGGTCCCCGGTGCGCCTGTGCAGACGCGATCCACGACCAAAGTCGCGGCGCCGGAGACCTTGGTCGCGGCGATCCGACCGGAACCTGCACTTCCGTTGGCCGTGGCTCGCCCCGCGGCCGATTGGCGTGGGGGGTCCGCGGGGCGAGAGTCATGGCATGAAGCAGTTGCTGGAGATCCTTGGATTCATCGCCCTGGTGCAGGGCGTCGCGGGCCTGCTGCACGAGTTCACCGACTGGGACTGGGGTCTCGTGCAGCGGATCGGTTTCCTCGACGGCTTCGAGATCTACGCGAGCGTCGCCCTGCTCGTACTGGCGTTCGCATTGTTCGCCGCCGCCGAGAGCCGGAAGTCCGGCTGAGCGCGGACCGGACTCCCGACCGGTGGCACCTTCCTCGGCGCCGAACCGCGGCCCCCGGGCTCAGCGGCCGCCTGCATGTGAGGGCGACGTGATGGCGCTCGATCGCAAGTTAACTCCGCGAAAACTCATCGGACTTGACGGGAAATTGTCCAGAGTTGACATTGACATGCCACTGTCTACGCGCGTCATCATGAGGTCATGAGATTCCCCCCACGAATCACCCGCATCGGCGCCGCAGCCGCCGTCCTGTCCGCCCTCCTCGTCGGAGGCACCGTCACCGCCACCCCGGCGGCCGCCGCGGTCGGCAGCATCTGCTACGGCGACCTGCCCTCGCAGGCGTACGACACGCTCGAACTGATCGAGCAGGGCGGTCCCTTCCCGTACGAGCAGGACGGCACCGTCTTCCAGAACCGGGAAGGCATCCTGCCGAGCCAGACGTCTGGCTACTATCACGAGTACACCGTCATCACTCCTGGCTCGCCCACGCGCGGAGCTCGCCGCATCGTCACCGGTGAGGAGCACCAGGAGGACTACTACACGGCCGACCACTACGAGTCGTTCGACCTGATCGACTACAGCTGCTGAGGAAGCCTGTGAGGTCCGCCGGGAGCCTGCGTGCATCCGGGCTCCCGGCCCCGAACAGCGCGGACGACGCACAGGCTGGGTGACGCTCACAGAGATCTCGTAGGCGGCGAGGAAGCGGATTCACTGCGGGCCGCCCCAGCCGCGCAGCCGACCGGCGAGTTCGTGCGCCATGCCGATCGGCGTCCTGTCGCTCTGCAGCGGCGCGATCAGCACGAGCGCCTTCGCCACTCGCTCCGCGCCCAGAACCCTCGCCCCGCGGACCCCCCACACTCATCGGCCGCGGGGCGAGGTACGCCCGACCCCCGTGGTGATCTGACGGCTGGGGCGGCGGACATCGCGTCTTCGCATGTGGGCGAAGACCGCGTCGATGGAGGCTCCGGCAACGCGTGCGGATCGCACACGTCGGGCACCGCGGTGGTCACCCGCTCGGCGACTTCCCGGGTGTGAGCGGCTTCGCGCAGTTGCCGCAGTCCGGTGACGCTGAGGTCGATCGCTCGGTCGGGGAAGCCGCGCTGAGCGGAGTACGGGGCATCCCGCCCGTGTCCGGCCCCAGCTAAAGGCGGCGACGGCCGCGGCGGTCTCGTTCTGCGCGCGTACCCGCACGGGCAGGCTGCGGAGGGAGCGGGCCGGCAGCGACGCGGTCTCCGGCGCGATCATCTGACCGAGGTTCCTGCGCCACGCCGCCACCGGGGCCAGCAGCTCGACCGGGCCGATCAGTGCGCCCGCGGTCAGGTCGGAGTGACCGCCGAGGTACTTGGTGGCGGAGTGGATGACCAGGTCCGCGCCGTGGCGGAGCGGGTTCTGGTTTCGAAGAACACGATCCGGGTGCGGTCGGTCAGGACCTCGCACAGTCGGCCGACTTCGTCGGCGCGCAGGAAGGTGGTGGTGATGCCGACCTGGGGCAGGTTGTCGCCGAGGAGTTCGAAGGTGCCGCCGTAGACGATGTGCTCGCCGGTGCGGGTGTGGGCGAGGAAGGTGGCGGCTTCGGAGGCCATGCCGGAGGAGAAGGCGAGTGCCTGGTCGCCGCCTTCGAGGTCGGCGAGCTTGGCCTCCAGCGAGCGGATGGTGGGGTTGAGGCCGTAGCGGGTGTAGAGGTTGCCGGGCTTGCGGCCTTCGACGACGTCGAGGAGGTCGGCGGTGGAGCCGAAGGCGAACGTGGAGTGCGTGTAGAGCGGGGTGTGGATGGCCCCTTGCGGGTCGCGGTGTTCGCCGGCGTGCCCGCTGCGCGTGGACAGGGACTGCGCGGGGGTGTCGGTCATGCCTCTCCTGCTGGTCAGTCGGTCCTGCGGTGGACTGCGGTGGCCCGTTACAGCGCGGCGGCCGCCTTGATGAGTGCGTCTGCCGCCGTCTCGATGTCGGCGGGCGTACTCCAGCGGCCCAGCGAGAGCCGCAGCGCCCCCAGCGCACGCTCCGGGGGTAGGCCCATGGCCGTCAGGACCGGTGAGGGAGAGTGGGTGCCGCTGTGGCAGGCCGAGCCGGTAGAGGCCGCGATCTGCGGGGCTGCGGCGAGGAGTTCGTGGCCCAGGGCGCCGTCGATGCTGACGTTCAGCGTGTTCGGCAGACGGCCCTGCCGGGGGCCGTTGAGGCGGACACGGTCCGGCAGGGTCTCGGCCAGGCGCCGGTGCAGGTCGTCGCGCAGTGCGGCGAGGCGGACAGGTGCCCCGCCCGCGAGTTCCTGTGCGGCCAGCTCGGCGGCGGTGCCGAGGGCGACGGCCAGGGCGACGTTCTCCGTTCCGGCCCGCAGGCCGCGTTCCTGGCCGCCGCCGTAGACGACCGGCTCCAGCGCCAGGCCGTCGCGCACATACAGCGCGGCGGTGGTCTTGGGCGCGTACATCTTGTGTCCGACCACGGTGAGCAGGTCCACCCCGAGGTCGCCGACGTCCAGGGGGATCTTCCCGGCGGCCTGGGCGGCGTCGCAGTGGAACAACGCCCCGTTCCGGTGGGCGACTTCGGACAGCTCAGCGATCGGCTGCAGAGCGCCGGTCTCGTTGTTGGCCGCCATCACCGACACCAGCACCGTGTCCTCGGTGAGCGCGGCGGCCAGCCCGCCCGGGTCGACCAGCCCGTCGCCGTCGACCGGCAGCACCGTCACGCGCACGCCATGCAGCCGCTCCAGCGCGCGACAGGTCTCCAGCACGGCCGGATGCTCGGTGACCTGCGTGATCACCTGCGGACGGGGCCGGCCGGAGGCCAGCGCGGCGCCGCGTACGGCGAGCAGGTCGGCCTCGGAACCGGAGGCGGTGAAGACGATCTCGTCGGCTCGAGCACCGATCAGGGAGGCGACCTGTGCGCGGGCCTCGGCCAGGGCATGCCGGGGCTCGGCGCTGTACGGGTGGCTGCTGGAGGGGTTGCCGAAGAAGTCCGTCAGGTACGGCAGCATCGCCTCGGCCACCCGCGGGTCGACGGGTGTGGTGGCGTTGTAGTCGAGGTAGACCGGGCCGCCGGCCAGTCCCGGATGCACGGACACGCGGCCGCCGGTCATGCCAGGTCCCCGGCGTCGACGGGCAGGTCGGCCAGGCGCCACTCCAGCATGCCGTCGTTGAGGCGGATCGCCCGGCGGCCGAGATCGTTCAGCAGCCGCACGGCGTCGTAGGCGAGCACGCAGTACTCGCCCCGGCAGTACACGACGATCTCCGTCTCCTCGGGCAACTCGTCGATCCGGTCCGCCAGTTCCTCGACCGGGAGGGACCGCGCACCGGGGATGTGCCCGGCGAGGTACTCCTCCACCGGCCGCACGTCCAGCACCACGACGTCCCCGGCCGCCACGCGGGCGCGCAGCTCCTCGCGGGTGACCTCCGCGGCTCCGTCCTCACCGAGGTAGCCGTCCCGCGCGGCGGGTACGGCGGCCTGGTGGTGCTCGGCGACCTTGCGGAGCAGTGCGAAGAGCTGGGCCACGTCGTCGCCGGCGAGTCGGTAGTGGATGCGTACGCCTTCGCGCCGGGTGGCGACGAACCCGGCCTGCTTGAGGGTCTGCAGATGTGCCGAGGCCGTCGTCAGGTTCAGCCCCGCCGCCTTGGCCAGCGCGTCGACCGTGCGCTCGCCCTGGGCGAGCAGATCGAGCAGTTCCAGGCGCTTTCCGCTGGCCAGCGCCTTGCCGCTGGCCGCGAACGCGTCGTACAGCTCGGCCTTCGCGCCGGCCGTGATGTTTCCCGCCATGCCATCCTCCATAAATCCATGGAATAGTGTAGATGCAAACGAGAGCCGTGGCTACACGCCCTCCCGCATCCGAACATTGGAGAACTCGATGGGCTTCGCCGACGAGCACCTGATACCGCTGCTCGACGAAGGACTGGGCAACAGCGGGTACCTCGTCGACCTCGGCGACGGCCGTGCTCTGGCCGTGGACGCAAGCCGTGACCTGCGCACTCTGCGGGAGGCCGCCGGGCGGCGCGGCCTGACCGTGGCGTACGCGGCGGACACGCACCTGCACGCCGACTTCCTCTCCGGCGCCGTCCAGCTCGCCCACGACGACGGCGCGCACGTGCTGGCCTCCGCCGCGGGGAACCGGGCCTTCCCCCACACACCACTGGCCGACGGCGACGAGACGGACCTCGGCGGCCTGACCCTGCGGGCCCTCGCGACCCCCGGCCACACCGACGAGCACCTGTCCTTCCTCCTGCTGGACGGCGAGCGCGAACTCGGCGTGTTCACCGGCGGCTCGATGATCGTGAACTCCGCCGCCCGCACCGACCTCCTCGGCGCCCACCGCACCGACGAACTGGCCCGCGCCCAGTACCGCTCGCTGCGGCGACTGGCCGCGCTGCCGGACCACACCTCCGTATGGCCCACCCATGGCGCCGGCTCCTTCTGCTCGGCACCGCCCGGCAGCGAACGCACCTCCACCATCGGCGAGCAGAAGCACACCAACCCGCTGCTGGCAGCCCCGGACGAGGACACCTTCGTACGCCGGCTCCTGGCCGGCCTGGGCAGCTACCCGGACTACTTCGACCGGCTCACCGAGGCCAACCGCCACGGCCCCGCCGTCCTCACCTCCGTCCCGCCGCTGCCCGCCCTCGACGCCGGGCAGGTCAAGTCCCTGCTCGCCGCCGGCGGTCACGTGGTCGACGTGCGCCCGGCGGCCGACTACGCGGCCGGACACATCCCCGGTTCACTCTCCATACCGCTGCGCGACCAGTTCGCCACCTGGCTGGGCTGGCTGCTGCCCGACACCGCGCCGCTCGCCTTCGTCACCAACGACGACCAGGACCTGAGCGAGATCGTCTGGCAGGCGTACAAGATCGGTTACGAGCGCCTCGCCGGACACCTCACCGGCGGCATGCCCGCCTGGCTGGCCGACGGCAACGAGCAGGCCGCCACCGAGTTCGTCGCCGCCGACCACACCGGGAACCGCCCGTACATCGACGTACGGCAGGAAGTGGAGTTCGCCGACGGGCACGTCCCCGGAGCCGTGCACATCGAGCTCGGCGACCTCGCCGCGCACGCCGCCGACGCCCCCGCCGGGCCGGTCGTGGCGTGCGGTCACGGTGAGCGGGCCATGACCGCCGCGAGCCTGCTGGAGCGCGCGGGGCAGACCGACATCGCGGTCCTGCGGGGCGGACCGGCCGACTACGCGGCCGCCCATGGCCGCCGGCTCACCCAGGGGGCGGAGGACACCCGCTCGTGAACGCCACTCCCACGACCGCCGGCTCCGCCGACGCGTCCGGGCGGCCGGTCCGCCTGGGCCTGCGCGAGAACTGGCTGCAGTTCACGCTGCTCGTGATCGTGAACGTCTGCGTCGGCGGCCTGGTCGGTCTGGAGCGTACGACGGTCCCGCTCATCGGCTCCGAGACGTTCGGCCTGACCAGCGACCTGGCCGTGTTCTCGTTCATCATCGCCTTCGGCCTGACCAAGGCGATGACCAACCTCGCCGCCGGGGCGCTGACGGCCCGCTTCCGCCGCAAGCGGCTTCTGCTGACGGGCTGGTTGCTCGGCATCCCGGTGCCCTTCGTCCTGGCCTGGGCTCCCTCGTGGGGCTGGATCGTCGCCGCGAACGTGCTGCTCGGCCTCAACCAGGGCCTGACCTGGTCGATGACCGTCAACATGAAGATCGACCTCGTCGGTCCCGCCCGCCGGGGCCTGGCCACCGGCCTCAACGAAGCGGCCGGCTACACCGCGGTCGGCGTCACGGCGCTGCTCACCGGCTACCTCGCCACCGCGTACGGCCTGCGCCCGGTCCCCGAACTCATCGGCGTCGTCTTCGTAGCCGCCGGACTCGGCCTCTCTCTGGTCGTCCGCGATACGGCGGCCCACGTCGCCCTCGAACTCGCCCGGCACACCAAGCCGTTGCCCGGCGACGAGGACACCGGTCTGAAGGCCACCTTCGCCCGCACCTCCTGGCAGCACCGCTCCCTGCGCGGCGCCAGCCAGGCCGGCCTGGTCAACAACCTCAACGACGGTCTGACCTGGGGCGTCTTCCCCCTGCTCTTCACCGAGCATGGCCTCGGCCTCGCGGCCGTCGGTCTGATCAAGGGGCTCTACCCGATCCTGTGGGGCATCGGCCAGATCCCCACCGGCCACCTCGCCGACCGCATCGGCCGCAAACCTCTGATCGTCTACGGCATGCTCGTGCAGTCCTTCGGTTTCGTCCTGGCCCTCGCCCTCATCGACCGGCCGCTACTCGCCGGGGTCCTCTCCGCGGTGTTCCTCGGCATCGGCACCGCCATGGTCTACCCGGCCCTGATCGCCTCCGTCTCCGACCACGCCCACCCCGCGTGGCGAGCCAACGCCCTCGGCACCTACCGCTTCTGGCGCGACATCGGCTACGCGGCGGGCGCCCTGGTGGCCGGCATCCTGGCCGACGCCCTCGGCCTGAACGCCACCGTCATCGCAGCCGCCGTCCTCACGGCCCTCTCCGGACTGTTCGCGGCGCGCTGGATGACCGAGCACCGCCCCGCTCGCTGAACTCCCGTCCCTCCCATGCGGCATGGCGGGCTTTCCCGATCACTGTCTCCAACCGCTCCGGAAGACATCCAGCTGCGGACCCCGCACATCACGGAGCAGAGCGACGGCCGACCCGTCCGCCCTGAGTCACGGCCGGGCAGGACAACTCCTCTTCTCCGACGCGTCACTCGGCACCGAGGTGGCTGACATCCCCAGCTGAAGAGGTCGCTTCCCCCACTCACCGCTTCCCCCGATGAGGGCGCCACCAACGTTCGATACAGCGTATCGTACAATGACTCACATGCCCCGTCACTCGCCTTCGCTGGACCGCGCGACCCCGGACCGCATCGCC
Organism: Streptomyces ferrugineus; assembly: GCF_015160855.1. Taxonomy (NCBI): domain Bacteria; kingdom Bacillati; phylum Actinomycetota; class Actinomycetes; order Kitasatosporales; family Streptomycetaceae; genus Streptomyces; species Streptomyces ferrugineus. The sequence continues at coordinate 7,018,226 of NZ_CP063373.1, forward strand.
GAGACCGCCCTCCTCCTGATCGACGAGGGCGGTCCGGAGTCACTGACCTTCCGCGCGCTGGCCACGCGGCTGGGGATCTCCCTCGCCTCTCTCCAGCGGCGCTGTACCGACCTGGCCGGACTGCTGGACCTGTGCGTCGACCACCTGGCCGGCCGTCTGCCGGAGGTCGCTCCGGGCACCGACTGGGCCACCGCCACCGAGGCCCGGTTCACCGCTCTGTACCGCCTGCTGGCGGCCCATCCAGGACTGCTCACGCTGCGCGGCACGCGGCCCTGGCTCGGCCCGAACCTGTTGGCCCGCCTGGTCGAGCCGCAGCTCGCCGACAGCCTCGCCGCCGGAATGTCGCCCGAGTCGGCGATCACCGCGTACCGACGCATGTACCTGCTCACCCTCGGCAGCGCCGGCTTCGTCGACCACCGCGAGCCCAAGGCCGCCCAGGCGGCCACCCGCACGGCGCTGGCCGCGCTCGGCCCGGAGGAGTTCCCGGTGCTGACCGGCCACCTGGCGGCGATCGTGCCCGCCGTGACCGACCACGAGGTCTTCTTCGGCGCGCTACGTCAGCTCATTCAGGCGGCCGAACCGGCGCCGTCACTCATCCCGCCCTCCGTTTCCACGGTGCCGGGGCGCCGCCGCGAAACCTGACCTGCCCTACGCCGAAGCGACCGACATGAAGGACTGCGACTTGAGCCCCACCACTCCCCGGCACGCATCTTCAGCAGCGACAACACCGCCGGCGCCTCCCCGGAGATCATCGAGGCCGTGACCCGGGTGGCCTCCGGCCCGGCGCAGCCGTACGGTGCCGACAGCGTCACCGGTGATGTCCGGCGCCGCCTGTGCGAGATCTTCGAGTGCGAGGTCGACGTGCTGCTGGTCTCCACCGGCTCCGCCGCCAACGCGCTCAGCCTGGCCGCACTGACCCCGCCCTGGGGCAGTGTGCTGTGCCACCGCGACAGCCACTGCGGGCGGCCGTACGGCACAAGGCCGGGGACGTGCACAGCGTGGAGCCCTCCGTGGTGAGCATCACCCAGGCCACCGAGACGGGCGCCGTCTACACCCTGGACGAGATCCACACCCTCGGTCCCATCGCCAAGGAGGCGAGCCTGCGCCTGCACATGGACGGCGCCCGCTTCGCCGGAGCCGTCGCCGCGCTCGGCCGCACCCCCGCCGAGCTGACCTGGCGGGCCGGGGTCGACCCGCCCAGCCCACGCGCCGTGCTGCTCCGCTCATGGTGGCGGGCGGTGTGTTCGCCCCTTCGTGCTCTCCGCTCTGATGAACGCGTTGATCGCTGTGGTGGCGACAGCGCTGGGAGCGCCCGATGACTTCGAACCGTTCGAGCCGGGGTCGTACGTGTTCCTGACGGCCGTGGGGGTGCTGGCGGGCGCCATCGGCTGGGTCGTCGTCCTCTCCTGCGGCCCGGACTTCTCACTCTTCGAGGAGGTGGAGTTACCGGAGTGGTGGCGCTGCTGGTGATGCACGTCGCGGTCGCGGTGATCGCGGTGCCGGCGTACCACAAGGTCATGCCGTTGGCCTCGGCGCGATGACGTAGGGCAGATGTAGGGCATTGGAACGGGCGCGGGCCGCCGACACGGGAGGCGGTCAGCCGTCGCGGTAGAGGGCGGTGAGCAGTTCGATCACGGCCTGGGTGGCGGGGTGCGGGTCGTCCCGCCACCAGGCCAGCCGCACGGCGACGGGCTCGGCGTCGCGGACCGGCCGGTAGACGATGCCGGGGCGCGGGTACTGGTGGGCCGTGGACTCCGCCGTCATGCCGATGGAGCGACCGCTGGAGATCACGTTGAGCCAGTCGTCGACGTCATGGGTCTCCTCGGTCGCCGGACGGGAGTCCGGCGACCACAGCTCGGGGGTGGTGCTGCCGGTCCGCCGCTCGATCAGCAGGGTGCGCTCGCTGAGATCGCCGAGCCGCAGCGAGCGGCGCGACGCCAGGAGGTCATCGGCGGCCAGGGCGGCGAACCGCCGTTCCAGGCCCACGATGGCGGAGTCGAAACGCCGGTCCTCCAGCGGCCTGCGCACCACCGCGAGATCACAGGCTCCCTCCGCGAGCCCGGAGGTGGCGGAGTTGACGCGTACGAGGTGCAGGTCCGTACCGGGCCGCGCCTGGGCCCAGCGGCGCTGGAAGGCAGGGGTGTGCCGACCGAGCGCCGACCAGGCGTAGCCGATCCGCAGGCGGGTGTGGCCCGAGGTGGCCTCCTCGACCAGGTCCTCCACCTCCGCGAGCACCCGCCTCGCCTTGGCGACCACCCGCATTCCGGTCGTGGTGGCCGTCACCTGGCGCGACGTGCGGCGCAACAGCCGTACGCCCACGGCACGTTCGAGTGAGGCAAGGGTTCGGGACACGGCCGCCTGGGAGACGCCGAGCGCGATGGCCGCATCGGTGAAGGTGCCCTCGTCGACGATCGCGACGAGGCAGCGCAACTGCCGTAGCTCCACATCCATGACGCGATCGTATAGACGGACCAGCCGCATGCGTTTCACGCAAGGGATCCGGCGCCCCCGGCGGCCGAGGCAAGCGATCCGCCGCCGCCCGAATTGCGTCGGCCGCCATTCGACAATTGCAGAAATCGCGGCCGTGAAATTCACTTCTCACGCATTTGCGGTTACGCGCTCGCCGGATCGCTTGACCCGCCCCGCCCCGCTGTGCCACCCGCCACCCGGCACTGCCGGATGTCCCCCGCAGCCGGCGTACCAGGCCACGAGGGTCATGGCCATCAACCGGCCACAGGGCTGGGGGCCCGCCGCCGCGCTGGTATGAGGATGGGGAGGCTCGGGGTGGCGGGCCGGTCAGCGGGACGGTCTCGGGACTCCCAGGCGGGTGGCGGGAGGGCTCCTGAGACCGTCCCGGGGCTCAGAGCAGGGCTTCGGCGGTGACGGGCAGGTCGCGGACGCGTCGCCCGGTGGCGTTGAAAACGGCGTTGGCGATGGCGGGCGCCACGCCGACGATCACGATCTCGCCGAGGCCCTTCACACCGATCGGGTCGGCTTCGTCGTCCCGGCCGTCGACGTACACCGCCTTCAGGTCGGGTACGTCGGCGTTCACCGGTACGAGGTAGTCGGCGAGCCCGGCATTGACGATCCGGCCGTCGCGGTGGTCGGTGACCGTGTGTTCCAGCAGGGCCTGGCCGATGCCGCCGACCATGGCACCGAGGGCCTGGCTGTCGGCGAGCTTGGGGTTGATGATCCGTCCGGCGTCGTACACCCCGAGCATGCGTCTGACGCGTACCACACCGAGCCGGGCGTCGACCGCCACCTCGGCGAACGTCGCGGCGTAGGCGTACATCGAGTGCCGCCTCTGCTCCCCCGGCGTGTAGGACCCGAGTGCCTCCAGACGGGGACGGTTGTTACGGGCGAGGAGCTGCCGGTAGGTCTCCCCGCGCGTGGGGTCGTCCTTCACATGCAGCCGTCCGCCGCGGACCACCACGTCGGCGGTGTCGACGCCGTGCAGCGGCGAGCGCACGTCCTCGACGGCGAGCTTGACGGCCTCCTGTCGCAGCTTGTCGCAACCGTCCTGGACGGCGGAGCCGACGCTGGCCATGGTCTGCGAGGAGGCGTGGACCGGGGCCGGGGGCATGCGGGAGTCGCCCAGCCGGAAGGTCACCTGACGCATGCTCAGCCCGAGGGCGTCGGCGGCCACCTGCGCCATGGAGGTGTACGTGCCGGGCCCCATGTCGCTGGTCGCGGACTCGACCACGGCGGCCCCGTCGGCATCGAGCCTGACCGAAGCCTGCGCCGCGGCGCGTGCACGTTTCCGGGCCGCTCTCGACGGCGGATCGCCGTCACCTGGAGCGCGCTCTGCGCATTCTGCGCGACGCGTCGAGCCCTGCAGGGCCGTTGAGTGCGACACCTTCGGGCTGATGGCGGTCGATGGCATCGAGACCGCCGGGTTTGACGCTGGGCTCAACGCCGCGCGCCGAAGGCACCCACCAATGAGCCGCACTCGGCCCCAGCGCCTGAGCACTACCCGACAGCCCTGAACAGCGCCCGGACACCGCACCCGTACAAGCTGAGGCTGAGCATGTGTCGTTCACGTCCCGAGCCGGTTCAGGGGTTGTGGCCGGCGAGTGCACGGCCTTGGCCGCCACCCGCCCGTTCGGGCGAGCGTCACGTGGGCCGACCGGCGTATGCCGGTCGGCCCACACGTTCACGCCCGCGTCTTCGAGGTCAGGCGGTGTTGAGGGTGAGCCCGTAGTGCGTCAGGGCGTCGTCCAGTGGCTGGAAGTAGGAAGATCCAGGTGCGTTGACGCTGCCGTTGCAGCGCTGGCTCGCGGGGCCTCCGGAAGTCATGCCCTGGGCCTGGTTGCCCGAGATGTAGGCGCCGCCGCTGTCACCTCCCTGCGTGCACACCGAGGAGCTGGCCAGGCCGGTGACAACAGTGTTCGGCCCGCCGTTGGGGTCGGAGTACGTGACCGTCACGTTGTAGGAATTGACCCGCCCGCACGTCCAGAAGGTGGTGCGGCCCGACTTGCAGAGGGTGGATCCGGAGGCCGCGCGCCTGCTGCCGAGCACGCTGGGCTCGGTGGCCCTGCCATAGGTGCCGACCACAGTGGATATCGTGTTGCCGGCATCGAGACGTGCAATGCCCATGTCAACACTGCGGCTGCCCATGGCAAAGCGGGAGTTGGTGCCCTGGGCGAAGCGGGTCCCCTGGTACGAGAGGACCGGGAGGTCCTCGATGCAGTGCCCTGCGGTGACGAGGTACTGACGGCCGGCGGAGTCGCGGGCGCCGTAACCCACGGAGCAGACGAAACCGTTGAAGGCCATTTCCGCGCCGGGCTTGATGGTCGCCTGCGGGGCCAGGTCGGGCTGGTCGGACAGGACACGCACGGCGTCTCCATAGGACCGTGCCTTGTCGAGGAAGGCCCGGGCCGAGGCGCTGTCGCTGTCGTTGACCTTCACGGTGACGGTGTCCGCGGCGAGGTCGACCTCCCAGGAACTCACCCCGGTGGGAGTTCTGCGGAGTGCGGCATCGTCCAGGGCGGCCTTGACCTTGTTCAGCTCGTTCTCACCGTGACGGACAGTGCGTGCGCGCAGCCCGGCACCTTCCACTTCTCGTGACGCCTTGGCGTTGTCCGTGTTGACGACCAGTTCTCCCCTCGCGTTGAAGAACGAGCCGTCGGTCGCCACACCCTGGCGCTCGAGCGAGGAGAGCGTTCTCTGCTGGCCGGCTTCGCGGTCGAGCCGCTCCACAGCGGCCTGTTCGCTCACGCCGAGCGAGGTCGCCAGAGCACTGATCATGGCAGCGTCGTAGCGCGTGCCCGCCGAGTCGTCGGCTGCCTGTGCGCCGGACACGACGGTCGCCGGCGAGAGCAGAACGGCGACAGCGAGTGCCGCGATTTTCTTCCGAGAGATACGCAAGAGATCGCTCCTTCTGGGGAGCAGGAAAAACGGCCGCGAACAGTGGGGGGTTGCGAAAAGGCCATGAATGAGCCGAAGGTGACCGTTTCCCTGGCGGTGCGCACGTTGACGACAACCGCGCTTGAATCTTGAACGACACTCACAGGAAAGGACAAGGAAAAGTTCCAGCCAAGTGATTCTCGGTCAGTCCACCATGCCCACCTGCGACTTCAGAAGGTTGAGTTCCCCCCTATCTCCCTTTCGCTCTGTATTGACGTCAGCCTCGAGAGACATGTCGCCACCCCATAGACGACTGAGCGAGGCATCCTGACCGACTGGCCGCAACTCCCCACTCTCTACCCGTTCTCAGCGAGCGGCGTGGTGGGGCGCCTTGTCCTGCTCGACCCACTTCACCAGGGCCGCCAGTGGGTCGGGCGGGGCGGCGCCGGACCCGCCCCGGCAGTGGCCCACGCCCGGTGCCGTGAAGAGGCGGGCGAACTGCTCGGTCTTGGCCGACAACGGGGCCCACTCCTTGTGGGACTGGTCGAAGTAGTGGGTGAAGTTCGCCATGGTCAGGCTGTGCCAGTCGAATGAGGGGTTCTTCGCCAGCCAGTACGTGAACCAGCCCGACGCGAGGGGCGTCGGGACTCCGTCGCCGTTCGAGGTCGCGGCGAGTCTGGCGAACGATGCGCCGGGCAGGATTCCGTACCGCAGGCGGGTACCGTCCGGGCGTCGCGGCCCGTCCCAGATCTTTTTCACCACTGCCGCGTCCTTGGCCGTGATCGTGCCGCAGGGGGTCACGGTGCCTCCAGCGAGGTGGGGTTGAAACGGCAGGTCCGAGGGTCCGTGATGACGCCGTCGGCCACGCCGTCCCGGCTGTCGCACGCGGCGGTGACCGCCTGGTCGAACGCGTCGAACTTGCACGAGAGCACGAAGTCGTCGAGCTCGTGCATCACGACCTGGGGCCACATCGCCGCGGGGAGGAACCGGTCCGCCTGGACCGCCGGCGCACCTGCCAGGATGCCGTCGTAGTCGCGCGGCTGGACCTGCGCTTCCTGGAGACCTTCCCTGCCACCGTTGGAGCAGCCGTTCCAGGACGAGGCGGTGGGTGACGTGCCGTAGAACGCCTGTGTGACGGCCTTGCCCTTGACGGTCGTCTCGTGTGAGGCGCGTGCGATGAAGTCGGTGATCAGGGACGAGTTCATGCCGGTCGGGGACCAGGCCCACGAGGCGTCGCTGGAGCTGGCGGTATGACCGGAGTCGGAACCCGCGGCGGCGTAACCGGTCTTCGCCGCGGTCTGCGTGTCCGGGATGGAGCCGTTGAAGCCACCGCCTCCCACCCCCTGGAAGCGCTCGCTGAGGGTGGCACCCCACCTGATCGGCGCGTCACGGGCTCAGCCTAGGCGAGCCATGACGCTGTCGGGCCCGGAGAGCAGCGTGACGAACCGCCGCTGCAAGGCGTTCGTGCCGCAGTCGCCCCGCGCCGGGCGGCGGCCGGGGTCCACGGCTGCTACCTGTTCGGCTTTCGCCGCCGCATTCGAACAAGGTCGCGCACCGGCTCTTCACGTCCGGCGGGCAGGAAGCGTTCTTCACGGGCCATGTGCACACCCTCGGTGTCCTGGGTGGGGCGCCGACCGGCAGCTGCGCTACGGCTCTTGAAGGCTGCGGTCACGGTCGCCAAGGTGATCGGTTCGCCCGGGAGAGAGGCGAGAATCCCGGCCTGGCCGCGCCCGTGAGAAGGGCGGAGTCGAAGGGGATGTCGCCGTCAATGAAGCAAGGCGCACCGCGACCGGGACGGGGCACACGGGGTAGCCGTCTCCAGGGAGCGGCTTACCTCCGGCCAGCGGGCGGGTGCCCGCGGCGACGGACTCCTCGACCTGCCGCTGGATCGCCACCCGCAGGTCATCGCGGGCGAGCGGGCCGACCTGGGTGTCCCGTCCGCGCGAGTCGCCGACCCAGAGGGCTTCGACACCCGCCACGAACGCGGCGGTGAAGGCGTCCGCCACCGCCGCTGCGGCTAGATCCGCATCGGCGTCTCCAGGACCACGAAGGCGTCCGAACCGCCCAGATCCAGTACGGACTTCTTCGCCGCGCGCCCCGCCGCCGAGCCGGCGGCCGCGCCCGCCCGGTTGCTCCCGGTCAAGGTGACGGCGGCGACGCGGTCGTCCTCGATGAGCCGGGCGGTGGCCTCCGGCACGTCTCTCTCGGCGATCATCAGCGTGGTCACCAGGTGCTCGGGGAAACCAGCCTCAACGAAAAGCCCCTGCAGGGCGACGCTGGAGGCAGGACCAGGCCGATGGGCTCGTGGGCGATCCAGGCTTCGGCTCCGTCGATGTCCACGCGTTCGTCGGCGAGGATTCCCGGGCCGTGCTCGGCGTAGTACTGGGCGGTCAGCGCGGACTTGCTCACCTCTCCCTCCGCCTCACCGACCGGCTTGCCCATCTCGCTGACGGCCAGATGGGCCAAGGCTTCCTTGTGTTCACGCAGGACACTGGCCAAGTGACCGACGAGGGTGGCCCGTTCGGCAACGGGGACACGGGCCCAGGCGAGGGCGGCGGCGTGGGCACGCTCCACAGCCGTATCGATCCGTGCGGTGTCCCAGGCTTCGTACTCGGCGAGCGGCTGGCCCGTGGCGGGGTCGGTGGTGCGGATGGTGGCGCTCATACGGTGGGTGCCCCTCCCTTGTCGTGCTCGGAGAGGTGCTCGAAGGTCTCGCCGGTGGCGGTGATGGTGCGGGTGACGTCCCGACCGCCGTAGACCCAGTAGATCCGCATGACGCCCTCGCCGCGGTTGAAGAACCGGTGCGGGACCCCGGCGGGCACCCAGGTCGCCTGGCCGGCCTCCAGGTCGAAGAACTCTCCGTCGATCTCGGCGGTCGCCTCACCTTCGAGGATCAGGACCGACTCCTCGACGTTGTGGCTGTGCAGGGGCAGACCGGTGCCGGGCTGGAACACCGTCTGGCCGGTGGTGATGACGGCCTTCTCGGAGTTCCACTTGCCGACGTAGGGGATGGTGGCCACTCCGCCGCCACGGTCGAAGCGTTCGACCTCGTCGGGGTGGATGAGCAGGTTCGGCGGGGCGGGTTCGGTGCACATGCGACGGCTCCGATCGAGAGGTCAGGAGTGGTGGAACAGGCGGCGGGAGAGCGTGTTGACCTGGCTGCCGGGGACGACGTACTTCGCCGCCGCCTCGCGCCAGACCTTGAAGTGGGGTGCGGCGCGGTGGGCCTCGACGGCTGCCTCGTCGTCGTAGATCTCGTGGAAGACGAAGTGGTGGTCGTCGGACAGGTCGCAGACGACGTCGAAGTAGCGGCAGCCGGGTTCATCGGTGAAGGAACGCTCGGCGTTCTCCTCGATGGCCTCGAGGAAAGCGTCACGGCGGCCGGGGACGACCTGGAGGGACACGGTCAGCGCGATCATGCGGGCATCTCCTGCGGAGTGAGGGGGGTGGGCAGGGGTGCGGCGGTGGCTTCGGCGATACGGCCGAGGGAGGACCAGGTGTCGTCGGCGAGGGTGATGCCCTCGCCGCGCAGGCGCTCGGCGGTGCGGGCCTCCGGCTCGCCGGGGACGAAGATCTCGGCCGTGCCCGGGGCGGCGGGGGTGGACTTGGTCTCCTCGATCAGGGTCTCCATCCGCGCCTCGAACTCGGCCGGATCGGCCATCGACCGGATGTCGACGCAGATCAGCAGGTGGCCGACGCCGCTGCGGCCGGTGGGCCGGTAGGGGCCGACGACCGCCGAGCCGAAGGCACTGCCGGTCAGTACGCCCGCCAGGACGTCGAACATGAAGGAGATGGCGTAGCCCTTGTGGCCGGCCATGGGCAGGATCAGGCCCTCGATGGCGCGGCGCGGGTCAGTGGTGGGCACGCCGTCCGCGTCGGCCGCCCAGCCGTCGGGAATGGGCTCGCCGCGCTCCTTGGCGTGGTGGATCTTGCCGCGCGCGACGGCGGTGTTGGCGATGTCCATCACAACCGTGCCGTAGCGGCCGCCCGGGGCGGCGATCGACCACGGGTTGGTGCCGACGCGCTTCTCTCGCCCGCCCCAAGGGGCCATCGCCGGACTGGCGTTGGTGGCCAGCAGCGCCACACAGCCCCGTTCTGCGGCCTTGCGGGTGAAGTACGCGGCCGTACCGAAGTGACCGGAGTTGCGGACCCCGACCGCGCCGATCCCGTGCCGGCGGGCGCGCTCCACACCCCAGGTCACCGCACGGTCGGTGAGCACCTGGCCGAGACCGTCACGCCCGTCCACGACCAGGACGGCACCGCTGTCGGTCACGACCTCGGGGGCGGCGACGGCGGTGGTCGCGCCGCTCGCGAGACGACCGAGGTACCAGGGCAGGCGCAGCATCCCGTGGGACGGATGGCCCCAGAGCTCGGCGGTCACCAAGTTGTCCGCGAGCAGTCGGGCGTCCACGGGCGGAACGCCGTGAGTTTCGGTGGTGGTGGCGGCGAACCCGAGCAGATCAGCGGCGCCGACGGTATGTGGCATGGGACGGCCCCTCGTATCGAGGAATGATGTGTCCATCTGTTGTATCCAGTTCTGTATACAGGACACCTCATGCGGAAGCCACCGGCACGGTTGATCGCTGGACCAAGACGTGCAGGCGGGCTACCGGCGGGCGACATCCAGGTGGACGTCAGCGCCGATCGCGACATCCTGGCCGGTCAGGCTGTCGATGAGCGCCTGGAGGGTCTGCGCGAGATGGTGCCGGCCGGCCGCCTCCGCCGCCTGCGCGTCCCCCTGCACGATCGCCTTCAGCATCGCGCGGTGCTCCTCCATCGACGTGAGCATGCGGCGCGGACCGCTGTGCGACAGATGCCGCAGCCGTACGGTCTCGCTGCGCAGGTCACGGATCGTCCGGGCGAGGTAGGGATTGCGGCAGGCGGCGATGACGGCCTGGTCGAAGCCCTCTGTCACCTCGTAGAACTCCTGGTAGGACCGCGCCTGGGCGGCGGCGTCCAGCGCACGGAAGGACTCGTCGAACTCCTCCAGCCGCTCCAGCAGTTCACGGAACGGCACCAGCAGGCGCTCGTCGGCCGCCCCCGCCGTCGCGACCGACGCCGCCGCACGCGGCTCCAGCAGCATCCGGAACTCGAACAGGGCCCGCACCCCGCCCAGCGAGATCGCGGCCACCCGGGCCACCTCCCCCGGCACGAAATCGACCAGCCCCTCACGGGCCAGCCGCCGGATCGCCTCCCGCACCGGCGTCCGCGAGGCACCCAGTTCCTCGCCCAGGTGGACCTCGCTCAGTTTGGCCCCCGGCCGCAGCCGCAGCGACTCGATGTCACTCCTCAGCCGCTCGTAGACCGCCTCGCTCTTACCGGTTGCCCGAGCCACGGAACTCCTCGCCGATCCTGCCGCACACATTTATGTATACAGACTAGCGGGGTCATCCGCCCGAGGGCTCGGACCCGCTGCTGGACCAGCCGCTGGAAGACCGCACTTGACGCCTTCGGCGTCACCTGCGAACAGGGCGGGGCAGGCCGGGGTGCGGTCCTGCCCCGCTCTGTCGACCAGCCGGCCCTGTTCATCGGCGGTGACGGGGACCCGGTGCTGCGGTTCATGCCGCCGTCGTCGCTGATGGACGGCCACGTCACCGACCTGCGCGGCGTCGGCATCCTGCCCGGGGTGTCGCACTGGATACAGGAGGAGGCACCTGATCAGGTCAACCGACGTCTGCTGGACTTTCGGCGGGGCTCTCGGAGTAAACCGCCGACTGACCGGTAGGGCCGCGAGGGACACGGCAGGGGGACTCCCCCGACGTCCGCGGCCCCGGTCGGCTGCGGCGCCGATGCTTCACGTCCGATGAGCTTGCGGGAAGAGTTGACGTGCGCTCCGGCGTTCTCACCCGATCTCCATAAGGCCGTACGAGAACGCCGTGAGCAGGACGGTCATGCGTTCTCGGGGAGGTCGAACGTGCCGTACTCGGGGCGGCCGGCCACGTCGTACGAGTTGATGGCGACGCCCTTGCCGGTGACGGTGCCGCCGGTGTGCCTGAAGGCGGTGGGCGCGATGCCCTCCGTGAACAGGCGGTGGCCGGTGCCCAGCACGACCGGGAAGGTCAGCAGGTGGAGGGTGTCGACGAGGCCGAGGTCCAGCAGGGACCTGACCAGGGCGCCGCTGCCGTGGACCTGGAGCTCGCCGTCGGTGCGCTCCTTGAGGGCGGTGACCTCCTTGCCGAGGTCGCCGCTGATCACGCCGGTGCCGGCCCACTCGGGGTCGGTCAGCGTCGAGGAGGCGACGTACTTCGGCAGTCCGTTGAGCTTGGACGCGACCGGGTCGGCGGGGTCGGTCACCTTCGGCCAGTACGAGGCGAAGATGTCGTACGTACGGCGGCCGAGGAGGAAGGCGGCGGGGCGGGTGAAGACCTCGTTGATGAACTGGCCGAAGTCGTCGTCGGCGAGCGGGAACACCCAGCCGCCGTGCTCGAAGCCGCCGCGGGTGTCCTCCTCCCGGCCGCCGGGCGCCTGGTAGACGCCGTCGAGCGTGACGAAGAGGGTGGAGACGAGCTTGCCCATGAGGGGTGCCTCTCTTCCGCGGTGGGGTCTGCTGTCATCAGCTCAGACCCCACCGGCACCCGCAACTCATCGCTGGGCCGTGCGGCGTCTCACCCCGCGTGCGTCGGGAACGGCCCGCCCGTCGGGCCCTCCAGGGGGCCAGAAAGAACGACTCGCCCGCGAGGACGCGTCGGCCGACCTGCATGGCGGTGCCCCGGTGGCCTACCGCCACCGTCGGAGTTCCGCCCGGTCTGCCGCCTGTCGGCCACCTAGGTGTCCGTTCGCCGCCAGCGCTGGTGTTCGCGTGGCGCTGGGATGGACGCATGACAGCCACTTACGAATCCACGACAGGTACTCATGGAACCCTGCACGGCAAGGTCGCACTGGTCACCGGCGGCAGCCGCGGCATCGGCGCGGCCACGGCCGTGCGGCTCGCGCGGGAGGGCGCGGACGTCGCCGTGACGTACGTGCACGGCAAGGAGGCGGCCGAGGAGGTCGTGCGGGCCGTTCGGGCGCTGGGGCGGCGGGCTGTGGCGCTGCGGGCGGACGCCGGGGACGCGGATGAGGCGCAGGGCGCGGTGGGGCGTACGGCGGAGACGCTGGGCGGTCTGGACGTGCTGGTGAACAACGCCGGCGTCGGCGTGCTGGGGCCGCTGGAGGGTCTCACGCTCGCGGATGTGGACCGGGTTCTCGCGGTGAACGTCCGGGGCGTCTTCCTGGCGTCGCGGGCGGCGGCCGCGCGTATGGGTGCCGGGGGGCGGATCATCACCGTCGGTACCTGCATGACCCAGCGCGTGCCGGGGCCCGGTGGGACGCTCTACGCGACCAGCAAGGCGGCGCTGATCGGACTGACCAAGGCGCTGGCCCGTGAGCTGGGGCCGCGCGGGATCACGGCGAATGTCGTGCATCCCGGGCCCATCGACACGGACATGAACCCGGCGGACGGGCCGTACGCGGCGGGGCAGGTGGAGATGACGGCGCTGGGTCGCTTCGGTGCGGTGGACGAGGTGGCGGCGATGGTGGCGTATCTGGCTGGGGCGGGGTATGTCACGGGCGCGGAGTTCGTGGTGGACGGGGGGCACTCGGCGTGACGTGACCTTTTTTCGCCCCCGCCGCCCCTACCCATCCCGTCCCCTGGGGGCTGCCGCCCCCAGACCCCCGCTCCGGCCCTGAACGGGCCTTGTCCTCAAACGCCGGACAGGCTGAATGGTGCGGGCCGACGTTGAAAGGTGGCGCCCCCCGTCGGGTGGGTGGGGGCTAGGGACGGCATGGGCCTGATCTCGACTGCCGGGCAGGCCTGAGGGGTGCGGGCCGACGTTGGGAGGGGGCGACCCCGGTCGGATGGGTGGGGGCCAGGGGCGGTGGGATCTCGTCCTCCGAACGCCGGACGGCTGGATGCCGGCCGCCGGTGGTCGGGGGGCGAGCGAGGTTGTTCTGGTTCAGCCGCCCAGTTCCTGGTGCCTCGCCGCCAGGCCCGCTATGCCCTGGTCCGTCAGTGAGCCGTGCAGGCGCAAGCGGGAGATGCCTCCGTCCGGGAAGATGTCCACGCGCGCGTGGGTGCCGACCGCCGGGGTCGGCAGGACGAAGCGGTGGTTGGTGTCGGGCTGGAGGCGGGTGCGGGGGAGGATTTCCGTCCAGTCGCCGCTCTCGCCGTCCTTCACGGACACCGACGCCCAGCCGGCGCTGTTGCCCTTGAGGTACGCCGTGTCGATCTCGATCGCGCGGATCTGGGACTGCGCCACCAGCCGGTAGCTGATCCAGTCGTTGCCCTGGTCGCGGCGCCGACGGGTCTCCCAGCCGTCGTCCATCTTGCGGGAGCGGCCCGGCTGGATGGTGTTGGTGGCGGGCGAGTAGAAGAGGTTGGAGGCGTCCTCGACCTGGCCGCCGTTCTCCAGGGCGACCACGTCGAAGGTGCCCAGCACCGACAGCCACTCGGGGTCGGGCACGACCTCGCCGTACACGCGCAGGCGGGCGATGCCGCCGTCGGGGTGCTGGTTGACGCGCAGGTGGGTGAAGCGCTGCTCCACCCCTATGGAGAAACCATTCGCCGCGTGGCCGCCGACCGGCGTGCGCGGGACGAGGGTCGTCCACTTCACGTCGTCGCCGAGCAGTTCCTCGGGGGACGGGGAGCCCGGCACCGACGCGCCCTGCACCGACACCGCCTGCGGGTAGTTGCCGCGGAAGTGGGCCGTGTCGACGACGATGCCGCGGATGACGCCCGGCGCGCCCAGGCGGACCAGCGCCCAGTCGTGGTCCTCGGCCGTCGGCCACGGGTGGTCGGCGGACGCGCCACGGCGGCGCCTCGTCTCCCAGCCGTCCATGATCTTGCCCTTGTGCCCGAAGTGCTCGGGGTCGAACTCGGCCCGCTCGGGCACCAGCAGGTTCTCGCGCTGGGCGAAGAACTCGTCGTTGGCGGCGATGACTCCGGCGCCCAGCCTGCGGTCGGCGAGATTGGCGTACTGGGTGAAGGGGAAGTCGGCGGTGCGGTAGTCCGCGTACGGGTCGCCGCCGCCGTAGGGGTTCGCGTCGCCGGTGAAGCCGGCCACACCGGATTGATGCTGCGCCGTCACGGTGATCAGGTCTGCCTTTCGAGGTCGGTGGGTGGGATTCAGCTGGTCCGGGTGAGAAGTCGCCCCTTCGGGTCGGTGAACTCGCCGTCCGCGACGATGCGTTCGCCGCGCAGCCAGGTGGACCTGACGACGCCGTACAGGGTCTTGCCCGCGTACGCCGTCACGCGGTTGCGGTGCTGGAGGGCGGCCGGGTCGACGGTGAACGTCTCGTCGGGCGCGAGGACCGCGAAGTCCGCGTCGCGGCCCGGCTCGATGGCGCCCTTGCGCGCGTCCAGGCCGACCAGTTCCGCCGTCCGCGCGGACATCCAGCGCACCACGTCCTCCAGGGTGTGGCCCCGCCTGCGCGCCTGTGTCCACACCGCCGCCAGGCTCAGCTGGAGCCCGGAGATACCGCCCCAGGCGGTGGCGAAGTCGTCGGTCTTCAGGTCGGCCGTGGAGGGCGAGTGGTCGGTGACCACGCAGTCGATGGTGCCGTCGGCCAGTGCCTGCCACAGCAGGTCCTGGTTGGCGGACTCGCGGATCGGCGGGCAGCACTTGAACTCGCTGGCGCCGTCCGGGACCTCCTCGGCGGTGAGGGTGAGGTAGTGCGGGCAGGTCTCGACGGTGATCCGTACCCCCTCCCGCTTGGCCTCGGCGATCAGCGGGAGCGCGTCGGACGAGGACAGGTGCAGCACGTGCACGCGTGCGTGGAGGCGCTTCGCCTGGGCGATGAGCTGGGCGATGGCGGTG
This sequence comes from Streptomyces ferrugineus, assembly GCF_015160855.1. Classification (NCBI taxonomy): domain Bacteria; kingdom Bacillati; phylum Actinomycetota; class Actinomycetes; order Kitasatosporales; family Streptomycetaceae; genus Streptomyces; species Streptomyces ferrugineus. The sequence continues at coordinate 7,033,366 of NZ_CP063373.1, forward strand.
TCCTCCGCGTCGCGCGGGCGCGAGGCGAGGAAGTCGGCGTACCTGGGGCCGCCCTGTTGCGGGGCCGCGTCGAGATGGTGGGGGTCCTCGGCGTGCACGATCAGCAGGCCGCCGAAGGAGGCGATCTCGGCCAGGGACTGGGCGAGCCGGTCCTGGTCGAGGTGCGGGAACTCGTCCACGCCGGACGGCGACAGGAAGGCCTTGAAGCCGAAGACGCCTGCCTCGTGCAGCGGGCGCAGGTCCTTGACGTTGCCGGGCAGGGCGCCGCCCCAGAAGCCGACGTCGATGTGCGCCTTGTCGGCGGCGACGTCCTGCTTCGTACGGAGGTTGTCGACCGTCGTGGTCGGCGGGAGGGAGTTGAGCGGCATGTCGACGAGGGTGGTGATGCCGCCGGCGGCCGCCGCGCGCGTGGCGGTCCAGAAGCCCTCCCACTCGGTGCGGCCGGGGTCGTTGACGTGCACGTGCGTGTCGACGAGGCCGGGCAGCAGGACGTCGTCGCCGAGGTCCTCCAGCCGGGCGCCGGACGGGACTTCGGCGTCGTACCCGAGTACGGCCGTGATCTTGCCGGCGGAGACCGCGACCGAGGCGGCGCGCGTCCCCTCCGGGGTGATGACGCGCGTCGAGCGCAGCACCAGTTCAGCGTCGGACACCCGGACCCCTCTCTGCCGCCGTTGACTTCCGAGCAGCGGAATTCAACTTTCTGTTGAAGGAGTCTTCACTCCCGTTCGAGCGCCGTCAAGGGCACACTTCTCCACAGTGCACCTACGCGACACTCTCTGGACGTTTCCACAAAGCGGAATTACAATTCCAGCAAGCAGAACGTAGCTATGTACAAGCGGGGAGTCAACCGACCGACGGGTAGGCTTCTTCCCTCCCACCGGTCCCGAAAGGAACGCGCCGTGCCGACGTCCAGCGCCAGCACCACCGACTCCGCCAGGTCCACCAACAGCGGCGGTGTCCAGTCCCTCGAGCGCGCCTTCGACCTGCTGGAACGGATGGCGGACGCGGGCGGTGAGGTCGGTCTGAGCGAGCTGTCCGCGAGCAGCGGGCTGCCGCTGCCCACCATCCACCGTCTGATGCGGACGCTGGTGGCCTGCGGATACGTACGCCAGCAGCCCAACCGCCGCTACGCCCTCGGCCCGCGCCTGATCCGCCTCGGCGAGTCCGCGTCCCGGCTGCTGGGCACCTGGGCCCGCCCCTACCTCGCCCGGCTGGTCGAGGAGACCGGCGAGACGGCGAACATGGCCCTGCTCGACGGCGACGAGATCGTCTACGTCGCCCAGGTGCCGTCCAAGCACTCGATGCGCATGTTCACCGAGGTCGGCCGGCGCGTGCTGCCGCACTCCACGGGCGTCGGCAAGGCGCTGCTCGCCTCCTTCCCGCCGGAGGAGGTGCGGGCGCTGCTGTCCCGTACCGGGATGCCGGCCGCCACGGAGAAGACGATCACCACCCCGGACGGCTTCCTCGCGGCGCTGGAGGACGTGCGGCGCAACGGCTACGCGGTCGACGACAACGAGCAGGAGGTCGGCGTGCGCTGCCTGGCGGTCTCCGTCCCCGACTCCCCCACCGCCGCCGCGATCTCGATCTCCGGTCCGGCGGGCCGGGTCACCGAGGCGGCCACGGAGAAGATCGTGCCGGTGCTCCAGCAGGTCGCCGACGAGCTGTCCGAGGCGCTGGCCACCCAGAACCCCGCCTGACTCCGACGCGGCACCGGCCCGGGTGCCTCACCGACCGGCACGGCTCGCGGGAGATCGTCCTCGCGCCGCCCCCGGGCACCCGGCTCAAGGCATGCACCGAGTGCGCCCGCTCCGGCCGCCAACCGGTCGACCACGGCGTGATGGGCGGGCCGACCCCCGCGGCCGGACCTAGCTCCGCGGCCGGACCTAGCTCCGCGGCCGGACCTAGCTCCGCGGCTGCTGCCCGAACAGCTCCACCGCGTCGCGCACCTGTGTAAGTCCCGGGGACAGCGCGCTCACCGACCCGATCGCCCCCGCGATCAGCAGCAGCGACCTCCGCAGCCGGGGTGTCTCCGGCGCCCCGGAGATCGCCATCGCGGCCAGTGCGGCGAGCTCGTCCTCGGCGATCGCCCGGTCCGGGAACTCGGCCGGATGCGCGGCGAGTTCGCGGCGCAGACGGGCCACCGCCGTCCGCAGTTCCGCCACCCTGGGGTCCTCGTCGCTGCCCGTCACCGGCCTCTGTCCCAAGCTCCGCAACAAAGCTCTCCCCCCTCACACACCGTTGTGCGCCCTTGGTCGCGCGCCCCTCGCCGAGCACCCCTGGCATAGCTCGGGCGCCGGGGACGCGGGTCAGTAAACGCCACCCGATGCCGAAGCGCCACCGCGTGGACGGAAATTCAGTCGTTGGAAGTCGGGCTCTCGCGCGGGTGTCAGGTATGCAGGACGCATGACGGAGAACAATGCCTCCCCGGTCGCCGGGCTGCTCCTCGCGGCCGGCGGCGGACGACGCCTGGGCGGACGGCCCAAGGCCCTGCTCCGGCACCGCGGCCGGCCGCTCGTCGAGCACGCGGTCGGGGTGCTGCGCGCGGCCGGCTGCGACCGGGTCCATGTGGTGCTGGGCGCCCGGGCGGCGGCCGTACGGGAGCAGGCGGAGCTCGGCGGCTGCGTCCTGGTGGAGAACCCGGACTGGGCCGAGGGGATGGGTTCGTCGCTGCGCGCCGGGCTCGACTCGCTCGCCGGCACGGGGGCGCGGGCGGCGCTGGTCTCGCTCGTCGACCAGCCCGGCATCGGGCCGGAGGCGGTCGCGCGCGTGCTCGCCGCGTACGAGGACGACACCTCGCTCGTCTCGGCCGCCTACGACGGGGTACGCGGCCATCCCGTGCTCTTCGGCGCCGCCCACTGGGCGGGTATCGCCGCGGCAGCGACCGGGGACAAGGGGGCTCGCGCCTATCTGAAGGAGCACGAGGAGGTGATCAGGCTCGTCGAGTGCGGGGACGTGGCGCGGCCGTACGACATCGACACGGTCGACGACCTGGTCCACCTTGAGTGAGCGGGGTGGCACGGAGCGCCACCTTGCCTCGACTCAGAGAATCTCGATGTCAACAAACAATTGAAATTCCACAATGAGAAAACTACTATCCACTGCTCAGAAGCACCTGGCCGCACAGCGGGTGCCAACTGCCTTGTTCGTGCCTCTTGGCACCCGGTGCCACCGCTGAAGGAAGTGACAGCTCATGTCCGCACCAGCGCCGTCCCCGCTGGCCATCGTCGACGCCGAGCCCCTGCCCCGGCAGGAGGAGGTCCTCACGGAGGCGGCCCTCGCCTTCGTGGCCGAGCTGCACCGCCGGTTCACGCCCCGGCGTGACGAACTCCTCGCCCGCCGTGCCGAGCGCCGCGCCGAGATCGCCCGCACCTCCACGCTCGACTTCCTCCCGGAGACCGCCGCGATCCGCGCGGACGACTCCTGGCGGGTGGCTCCCTGCCCGCCCGCGCTGCAGGACCGCCGGGTCGAGATCACCGGCCCCACCGACCGCAAGATGACCATCAACGCCCTCAACTCGGGCGCGAAGATCTGGCTCGCCGACTTCGAGGACGCCTCCGCGCCGACCTGGGAGAACGTCGTCCTGGGGCAGATCAACCTGGCCGACGCCTACACCCGCAACATCGACTTCACCGACCCGGCGTCCGGCAAGTCGTACGCCCTGCGCCCGAACGACGAACTCGCGACCGTCGTCATGCGCCCGCGCGGCTGGCACCTCAACGAGCGTCACCTCCAGGTCGACGGGCAGCCGGTGCCCGGCGCCCTCGTCGACTTCGGCCTGTACTTCTTCCACAACGCCCAGCGCCTGCTCGACCTCGGCAAGGGCCCGTACTTCTACCTCCCGAAGACGGAGTCGCACCTGGAGGCCCGACTCTGGAACGAGGTGTTCGTCTTCGCGCAGGACTACGTCGGCATCCCGCAGGGCACCGTCCGCGCCACCGTCCTGATCGAGACGATCACGGCGGCGTACGAGATGGAGGAGATCCTCTACGAACTGCGCGACCACGCCTCAGGGTTGAACGCCGGCCGCTGGGACTACCTGTTCTCCATCGTCAAGAACTTCCGTGACGGCGGCGCCAAGTTCGTCCTGCCGGACCGCAACGCGGTGACGATGACGGCCCCGTTCATGCGCGCGTACACCGAACTCCTCGTCCGCACCTGCCACAAGCGCGGCGCGCACGCGATCGGCGGCATGGCGGCGTTCATCCCGTCCCGCCGGGACGCCGAGGTCAACAAGGTGGCCTTCGAGAAGGTCCGCGCCGACAAGGACCGCGAGGCCGGCGACGGCTTCGACGGCTCCTGGGTGGCCCACCCCGACCTGGTCCCGATCGCGATGGAGTCCTTCGACAAGGTCCTCGGCGAGAAGCCGAACCAGAAGGACCGCCTGCGCGAGGACGTCCACGTCGAGGCCGCCGACCTGATCGCCGTCGACTCGCTGGACGCCAAGCCGACCTACCCGGGCCTGGTCAACGCCGTCCAGGTCGGCATCCGCTACATCGAGGCCTGGCTGCGCGGGCTCGGCGCGGTCGCCATCTTCAACCTCATGGAGGACGCGGCCACCGCCGAGATCTCCCGCTCCCAGATCTGGCAGTGGATCAACGCGGGCGTCGAGTTCGAGAACGGCGAGAAGGCCACCCCGGAGCTGGCCCGCAAGGTCGCCGCCGAGGAGCTCCAGAACATCAGGAGCGAACTCGGCGAGGAGGCCTTCGCGGCCGGCCACTGGCAGCAGGCCCACGACCTGCTCCTGGAGGTCTCCCTCGACGAGGACTACGCGGACTTCCTGACGCTGCCGGCCTACGAGCAGCTCAAGGGCTGAGCTACTCCCGCGCGGACCTGTCCGAGTGGCCCAGGGACCTTCCCGGGGCCACTCGGTCGCGTACGGCCTGCTTGACCGCCGTCGGCTCGGGGAAGCCCTGCTCCTTGCGGTCCCAGACCACCTCGTCGTCCACGCGCACGACGAACACCCCGCCCTTGCCTGGCTTCAGGGCCAGCTCGGACAGCTCCGCCTCGAAGGTGGTGAGCAGTTCCTGCGCCAGCCAGGCCGCGCGGGGCAGCCATCTGCACTGGGTGCAGTACTCGATCTCGACACGGCCACTCATCCGAGGTGCACCGACCCATCGTGTTCCACGGCCGGTCTGCCGTGCAGGTCGGGGACCCGCTTCAGCCACTTCGGCCGGCCTGCCTGTGTCCTCGCCGCCCGCAGGGCCTCCTCGGCGGCGAGTTCCTCCCGGGTGGGGAAGTCGGTGGGGAGCCACGCGGACGACGCCCGCACGCGCGCGTGCAGGTGGGCGACGTAGGACGCGCGCGCCTCGTCCGGCGTGGCGAAGTCGGTGAGCCAGGCGTCCGGCACCTCGGAGACGACCTCGCGCAGCAGCTCCCGCGTCACCTTGGGCGCCAGCTCCGCGTCCGCGGCGCGCACGTCGGGGGCGTAGTGGCCGAGGGCGTGGTGGCGGAAGTCGTAGGTCTTCTCGGGGTCCGAGCCGTCCCAGCGGTGGTGGAAGACCAGGGCCGCCCCGTGGTCGATCAGCCACAGGCGCGGCGGGACCGTGCCGAGGGTCGGCCAGATCATCAGGTTGGAGCTGTGGACCGTACGGTCGACGTTGGCGGTCAGGGCGTCCAGCCAGACGATCCGGCCCGCCTCCAGCGGGTCGACGCGGAAGGTCTTGGCGACCTCGGGGGTGAAGTCCCGCGCGCCCGGCAGGAAGTCCATGCCGAGGTTGACTCCCGCGCTGGCGGCGTGCAGGTCCCGTACCTCCTGGTGCGGCTCGTCGTCCGCGATCGCGGGGTCGAAGTGGACCAGGACCAGTTCGGGGAAGCGCAGCCCCAGGGCGCGGGCCAGCTCGCCGACGATCACCTCGGCGACCAGCGCCTTGCGGCCCTGCGCGGAGCCGGTGAACTTGACGACATACGTGCCCAGGTCGTCGGCCTCGACGACTGCGGGCACGGAGCCGCCGGACCGCAGCGGGGTCACGTATCGGACGGCAGTCACTTGGCGCAGCACACCGGCCAGGGTAATTCAGATCATGTACTGGCCAGCGGGTTTTTCAGCGGGCGGTAGCGGGCGTCGGCGCCGCCGGCGTTCGTCCAGCGCAGCAGCAGGTTCGTCTTGCCGGGCAGGGTGGGCGCGGTGAGCAGGCCGGCGATCTCGGGGAGGTCGTGGCGGGCGAGTTCCCGGCGTACGGCCGGCCAGGGGTCCAGGGTCGGCCGATGTGCGGCGAGGGCGCCGGCGATCTCGACGAGGTGGTTGACGACCAGGCAGTACACCAGCCGCTCCCAGCCCGCCGCCCGGGACACCTCCGGCAGCAGCTTCACGCCCTCGGCGTCCCGGAACAGGGCCTGCACCGGCATGCCGCGGGTGTCGACGGCGACCAGCGTGTTCTGCAGATGTGCCTCCAGTACGACGCCGTGGTCGGCGAAGGCCGCGAGGGCGGGCGGGACGACCTGGGCCAGATACGCCTCCCACCAGGCCGCCGGGTTCCGGACGGCGTCGAGCGGGCTGCCGTCGAAGCCCTCGACGAGCCCGGCGGCGAGCAGCGGCGTCGCGCCCGGCAGCACGCTGTCCCGCAGCCCGTCGCGGACCAGCACGGCGAGTTCCTCGAAGGCGAAGCCAGCGGTGCGGTAGCCGCGGTCGCCGAGCCAGGCGGCGGGGCCGTCCAGCGCGGCGAAGGCGGTGGCCGTCGCCTGGTCGGTGCGGCGGAGCCTGAGCAGGTCGTGGCGCCACAGCCGGCGGATGTCGTTGGTGATGCGCACATCCAGGCTGAACTTGAGGAACAGGTCGTGGCCGGGGGCGTACAGGGTGCGGATCGCGGCGGTCGGCCAGGTGTCGAAGCCGGTCGTGCCCAGCCGGATCAGCCGGCCGTCGGCGTAGGCCGGCGTGAGATCGACGAGGTCGAGCTGCCAGGGGTGCGCGGGCAGCAGCCGGTAGCCGGGCGGGGCCTGGCCGAGGGCGTCCAGGGCGGAGGTGTCGCCCTCCTCGACGACCGCGTCCTCACGCACGCCGAGCAGCGTCAGCGGGAAGCGGGCGTGCGCCTCGGGGGCGTACGGCAGCCAGGCGGCGACCGGGCCGCCGCCGCGCGCCTTGGGGGCGGGGTGGTGGGGGTGGCCGGTCAGCAGGGACTGCTCGGAGCGCAGATAGAGGTCGTCCGGCGGCGTCGTACGCGCGCGTGCCGTGAGCAGCGCGGCCACCGCGTCCCGGCTGTCGATCATCTCGGCGGGCAGCTCGTGGTTGGACAGACCGGTGTGCCGGCGCAGTTCGTCGGCGACGAGCTTGACCAGCTCGGTGTGCCCGAGGCGCTGCCAGGCGCCGGACACCCGCACCTCGGGTTCGGCGGGCCGCCGCTCACCGCGGACGCGCAGCAGCCGGCCCGTACCGGGCAGCCGGTACACCCGCCGCCCGTCGTCCACCCCGGGCTCCTGGAGCGGTTCGGCCACCTCGCGCAGCAGGCAGTTGAGCAGGGGCGCGAGCGCGCGGGCGTCGGCGCGTTCCGCGACGTCCGCCGGGGTCGGAGGGTTGGGGTGCACGCGATCCACTCGTTCTCTGCGGTCCGTTCCGGTGGGAAGACGATCAGTATGTCTGTCGTCGGCGCCTGCCCCGACGCCCTACTCGTACCCGAGGAGCCCGCCCGTGCACCGTCTCCCCAGCGCCGAGGCCGAGGTCGCCGCAGAACTGGCCGATGCCCGACCCGGGCTCATGTCGCGGTACGCGGCCGAACTCCCCGGGGCCCGCGCGGCCGTGCTGACCCGGCTGTGGCGTGCCCTCGCCCATGAGCCGCTGCCCTGGGTGGCCCGCCGCGAGCCCGCCCGGGAGGGCCTCACCCTGCGCCTTTCGGACGGCCGCCGGCTGCACGGCCCGCGCGCCGACCCGTACGCCACCGCCGCGTACGTCACCGCCGTACGCCTCGACGGGACGCCGTACGACGATCCGGCCCGGCTGATGACCGCGCTCGCGGTACCGCACGGCGCGTCCTTCGCCGCGGAACTCGGCCACAGTGTCGCCTCGTTGGCGCTGTCGCGGGCCGGGCAGGCGGGTCACTCGAAGGAGTGGCCGGGGCGGGACTGGGAGTGGGAGCAGCGGGTCGTGGACGGGCATCCGTTCCACCCCAACTGCCGTTCCCGGCCCGGGTTCTCGGTCGCCGAGCAGTTGGCGTACGGGCCCGAGCACCGGCCGGTGGTGACGCTGGGGCTGGTGCCGGTGCGGGCGGACGAGTGCCTGCTGACGGGCGCGTGGCCGGACGGGATGCGGGACGGGGCGCGGCTGTTGATCCCGGTGCATCCGTGGCAGGCCGAGCATGTGCTCAAGCGCCCCCGCGATCCCTTCGCCGGCGGGATCGCCGCGCATCCGCTGATGTCGCTGCGCACGCTCGCCCTCCCCCAAGGGCCGCATGTCAAGACGGCGTTGAGCGCCCGGCTGACGTCCTCGGTGCGGGACATCTCGGGGTACTCCATCGGTCTGTCGGCCACGCTGTCGGACTTCGCGGAGACGCTGGCGGCCCGCATGGACGGGCTGCTGCACGTCACGCGCACGCTGGGTGCCGCGACGGCCGACTCGCCGGATCTGGCGGCGGTGGTGCGCCAGTCGCCGCGGGAGTACGCCGGGCCCGGCGAGCGGGTCGTGCCGGTGGCGGCGCTGGCCACCACCGAGCTGCCCCGGTCCCCGGCGTGGCTGGCCGAGTTCACACGGCTCGCGCTCACCGTGGGACTGCGGCTGCTGGAGCTGGGCGTGGCGCTGGAGGCGCACGGCCAGAACCTGCTCGTGGTGCTGTCGGCCGACGGCTCCCCGGTGCGGCTGGTCTACCGCGACCTCGCCGACATCCGGGTGAGTCCGGCGCGGCTGGCCCGGCACGGCATCCCGGTGCCGGAGCTGACCGGCCGGGTCGTCACGGACGAGGTGACGCTCCTGCGCCGCAAGCTGTTCGGCTCGCTGGTGGCCGGCGCGCTCGCGGGTACGGCGGGCTCGGGTACGGCGTTGCGCGGGGCGCTGGAGGCGGTCGTACGGGAACTGCCGGGCACCGTGGATCTGGCCGCGCTGCGCCGGGAGCCGCTGCCGACGAAGGCGCTGTCGCTGATGCGGCTGTCGCCGGGGACGCCCGGGGACCAGTGGGCCGAGCTGCCCAATCCGCTGGCCTCCGAGGTGTTCTGACGGGTGGTCGGGCAGGTGTTCCGGGCTCGTTTTGGAGCGGGACACCTCTGATCAATAGGATCCGCCGATGATCAGAACACAACGGCTGGCGGCCGGGGTCTGTGCCCTGCTCGCCGCGCTCACGGCCGGGTTGGTCTTCCCGGCCGGGGCGAGCGCCGACGAGACCACCGCCACCGCTCCGAAGGTCGATCTCGTGATCGACGTCAGCGGCTCGATGCGGGCGAAGGACATCGACGGCCAGTCGCGGATGGCCGCGGCGAAGCAGGCCTTCAACGAGGTGCTGGACGCGACACCGGAAGAGGTCCGGCTCGGCATTCGCACGCTGGGCGCCAACTACCCGGGCGACGACCGCAAGACGGGCTGCAAGGACACCGCGCAGCTCTACCCGGTCGGCCCGCTGGACCGCACCGAGGCGAAGGCGGCGGTGGCGACGCTGGCGCCCACCGGCTGGACGCCGATCGGCCCGGCGCTGCTGAAGGCGGCCGACGACCTGGACGGCGGCGAGGGCTCCAAGCGCATCGTGCTGATCAGCGACGGCGAGGACACCTGCGCCCCGCTCGACCCGTGCGAGGTGGCCCGGGAGATCGCCGCCAAGGGCATCGGCCTGACCATCGACACGCTGGGCCTGGTCCCGAACACCAAGCTGCGGCAGCAGCTGAGCTGTATCGCCGAGGCGACCGGCGGCACGTTCACCTCGGTCGAGCACACCGACGAACTCGCCGACAAGGTCAACCAGTTGGTCGACCGGGCGGCCGATCCGGTGGTGACGCCGGTCGCGACGACGGGCGCCGACCAGTGCGCGAAGGCGCCCACGCTGGACTCCGGTCTGTACACGGACCGGGAGGAGTTCGGGCAGCAGCGCTGGTACCGCGTGAAGGTGCCGGACGGCTGGGAGCTGCGCGCCTCGGTGAGCGTCGCGGCCGACCGCGCGGTGGGCCCCTCGTACGGGGTGCTGCTGCGGGCGGTGAGCGAGCGCGGCCGGGAGATCGTGCGCGGCGAGGCGGCGGGCAACGGCCGTACCGATGTGGTCTCGACGGGCCTGCGCTACCCGAGGGCCGAGTCGGAGGACGCGGAGGGGGAGACCGCGCCCGAGACCGTGTGCCTGCAGGTCACCCACTCCTTCGCGGCGGCCGCCGGCGTGCAGACCACGCCCGGGCTGCCGCTCGAGATAACCGTCGACGTCGTGCACGGGCCCGGCGGGTCGAGCGACGTGGCCGCCTTCGGCCTCGGGCGCGGCTGGTGGCTGCTCGGCGCGCTGATCCTCACCGGCTTCCTCGCCGGTCTCGTCTGGGGCTGGCTGTCGCGCTGGCGGGTCGCGGTCTGGAGGACCAACTGATGCGGATCACACGTGTGTTGAGCGCGGCGGCGCTGATGATCGGGCTGGCCGCCGCCCCGGCGGCAGCCGACTCCTCGCCGTCGCCGAGCGCGTCGGAGGACGGCGGCGCGCCGACCCAGGCGGGCACGTCCTTCCGTACGGCGACCGAGATCGAGCAGGGACAGTCGGCCACCGCGGGCGCCTCCACGGGCGACTACCTGTACTGGTCGTTCCCCGCGGACGCCGGGCAGCGCCCGACCGTGAAGGCGACGGTGAAGCTGCCGGACACGCACGCCGCCGAGACCTGGCAGATCGACGTGTACGACGGTCTGCGCCGCCGCCAGTCCTGCCAGTACGGGGCCCAGACGCGCACCGCCGCGGCGGGCGCCGGCTCCGTGGAGCTGACCTGCGTCCTGCGCACCGTGCGCGCCTGGTCGGAGCCATGGGCCAATGATCCGCTGCCGGGCACGTACTACCTCCGGCTGACGGCCGTGGCCGTGCCCACCTCCGACCTCGGTCTGCCGGTGGACACATCGGTCCGGGTCGACTCGAAGGACATCGGCGGTTCGGCGGCGGTCGACGGCTCGCTGGCCGAGCCGCTCGTGCCGGGTGTCGCGGTGAAGTCGAAGGAGGACGAGGGGAGTTCGTCGGCCTCGGCGGTGCTGTCCGGCATCGAGCCCGAGGACGGCTGGGCCTCCGGCTGCTGGTCCGACCGGTGGGTGTGGACGGCGCTCGGCGGTCTGCTGTCCGCGCTCGCGGGCATCGGCGGATACGCGCTGACGCGCGGGTCGGGACGGCCGTCCCGGGTGCCGCCGGGAGCCTGACGGAACATCGAAAGGGCCCGCCGTCCTCCCGGACGGCGGGCCCTTTCGCCGTTCGCCGTGGTCAGCCCTCGCGCAGCATCTTGGCCAGGGTCCCGTCCCCGCTCACCTCGATACGGCCGTCCCGTACGGCCTCCGCCAGGCTCAGCTCCCCGCGCGCCACCGCCTCGCCCGTCCCGGAGCCCAGGACCAGCCGCGCGTCCGGCTCCCCGGGAGCGGGCCCGTCCCCGTAGACCGGCCCGTCCTCGGCGCCGACGTACAGGTGGAAGTCCCCTTCCTCCAACCGGACTTCGACCAGCCCCTCGCCCTCCAGCGCGCGCAGCAGCGGCAGCGCGAACCAGTGCGCGCGCACCGCGTCGGTGGGCCGCCGCCCGCCGAGCTCGGCCTGTCCCCACTCCCCCAGCGCCTGCAGCACAGGCAGCAACTCGCGTCCGCGCGGGGTGAGTTCGTACACGTACGCCGCGCCGGGCGGCGGCAGCCTGCGCCGCGTGCTGACGCCGTCCCGCTCCATGTCCTTCAGCCGGGAGGCGAGCACATCCGTGCTGACGCCGGGCAGGTCGGCATGCAGGTCGGTGTAGCGCCGCGGGCCGGCCAGCAGCTCCCGGACGATCAGCAGGGTCCAGCGGTCGCCGACGACGTCGAGCGCGCGGGCGGCGGAACAGTACTGGTCGTAGCTTCGGCGAGGTGACATGCGACGCAGTGTAGACAAGTTGTTGGACTTTCCAAGCTGAAACTTGGTAAAACCAAGCAACACCCGAAACCGGAGAGGCGAGCGCGCATGGAGTTCCGGCAGTCGAGCAAGCTGAGCGAGGTCTGCTACGAGATCCGCGGCCCGGTGATCGAGCATGCGAACGCGCTGGAGGAGGCGGGCCACAGCGTGCTGCGCCTGAACACCGGCAACCCCGCGCTCTTCGGCTTCGAGGCGCCGGAGGAGATCCTCCAGGACATGATCCGGATGCTCCCCCAGGCGCACGGCTACACCGACTCGCGCGGCATCCTCTCCGCCCGCCGGGCCGTGGCCCAGCGCTACCAGACGCTCGGCCTGGAGGTCGGCGTCGACGACGTCTTCCTCGGCAACGGCGTGTCCGAGCTGGTCTCCATGGCCGTACAGGCCCTGGTCGAGGACGGCGACGAGATCCTGATCCCCGCCCCGGACTTCCCGCTGTGGACGGCGGTGACCACCCTCGCCGGCGGCAAGGCGGTGCACTACCTGTGCGACGAGCAGGCCGACTGGTACCCGGACCTGGACGACATGGCGTCGAAGATCACCGACCGCACCCGGGCGGTGGTCATCATCAACCCCAACAACCCCACCGGCGCGGTCTACCCCAAGGAGATCCTCGAGGGCATCCTCGACCTCGCCCGCCGGCACGGCCTGATGGTCTTCGCCGACGAGATCTACGACCAGATCCTCTACGACGACGCCGTGCACCACTCGGTCGCGACCCTCGCCCCCGACCTGGTGGTCCTCACCTTCTGCGGACTGTCCAAGACCTACCGGGTGGCGGGCTTCCGCTCCGGCTGGCTGGTGGTCACCGGCCCGCGGCAGCACGCGAAGGACTACCTGGAGGGCCTGACGATGCTGGCCTCCATGCGGCTGTGCGCCAACGCGCCCGCCCAGTACGCCATCCAGGCGGCGCTCGGCGGCCGCCAGTCGGTCCGGGAGCTGACCACACCGGGCGGCCGTCTGCACGAACAGCGCGATGTGGCCTGGGAGAAGCTCAACGAGATCCCGGGCGTGTCCTGCGTGAAGCCGAAGGGCGCGCTGTACGCCTTCCCGCGCATCGACCCCAAGATGCACAAGATCCACGACGACGAGAAGTTCGTCCTGGACCTGCTGCTGCGGGAGAAGATCCAGGTCGTCCAGGGCACGGGCTTCAACTGGCCGACCCCGGACCACTTCCGGATCCTCACCCTGCCCTACGCGGAGGACCTGGAGGCGGCGATCGGGCGGATCGGGCGGTTCCTGAGCGGGTATCGGCAGGTGTGAGCGGGCCCGGGCGGGTAGGAAGGGTCCATGAGCACCCGCCCGCTGCTGCTCCTCGACGTGGACGGCCCCCTCAACCCCTTCCGCGCCCCGTTCCTCCGCCATCGCGGCTATGTCACCCGCCGGCTGCGCCCCGCCAACTGGTCGGCCCGGCAGCGGCCGGGGTCCCGGCGGCTGCGGCGCGGTCTGAAGGTACGGCTGCATCCGGGGCACGGGGCGCGGCTGCTGACGCTGCCGTACGAGCTGGCGTGGGCGACCACCTGGCAGCACCAGGCCAACGAGATGATCGCGCCGGTGATCGGGCTGCCCGGTGATCTGCCGGTCATCGAGTGGCCCGAGCTGTTCGGGAGGGATCCCGAGGGGCTGTACTGGAAGACCCGGCACGTGCTGGCGTGGGCGGCGGGGCGGCCGTTCGTCTGGGTCGACGACATGGTCACCGACCTCGACGTACGGCATGTCGCGGCCCACCACGACGCTGCCGCGCTGCTGCTGCCGGTCGACGCGCGCAAGGGGCTGCGGGAGCGTGACTTCGCGGAGCTGGAGCGGTGGGCTCTTAGCCTGTGAGGCATGAGTGATCTCCTTCTCGTCCGGCACGGCGAGACCGAGTGGTCCCGCTCCGGCCGGCACACCGGCCGCACGGACGTGCCGCTCACCGAGCACGGACGGGACGAGGCGCGACGGCTCGTGCCGCTGATCCGCTCGCATCGCATCGGGGCGGCGTTCGCCAGTCCCTCACAGCGGGCGCGGGAGACGGCCGAGCTGATCGGGCTGCGCGGCGTGCGGATCGACGCCGATCTGCGGGAGTGGGACTACGGCGGGTACGAGGGCGTCACGACCGTCGAGATCCAGCGCGAGCGGCCGGGGTGGTTCCTGTTCACGGACGGCGTCGCGCCGGGCCCGCCCGACCGTCCCGGAGAGAGCCCCGAGCAGGTCGGGGAGCGCGCCGACCGGATGCTGGCCAAGGTGGACGCCGCGTTCGCCGACACCGAGGGATGCGTGGTGCTCGTGGCGCACGGGCACTTCCTGCGGGTGCTCACGGCCCGGCGGCTCGGGCTGCCGGCGGCGGACGGGGCGCTGTTCCAGCTGGCGACGGGAACGCTGTGCCGGCTGAGCACGGAGCACGGTCGGCCGGTGATCGCGGGGTGGAATGTCAGACCCGGGTCGTAGCCTTCCCAGCAGATGCTTCCGGTGCCTGCCCAGCGGGTGGGGCCGGTGTCCGAGCGCCCGGGGAGGAGCACGCCGTGACCAGGCCACCGACCGCCGCCCAGCGGCGTGTCATCGACGCCGCCGACCCCGTCACCGGGCGGCTGAAGGGTACGGAGGCGCAGCTCGCGGCGCTGGTGAGGCGGGGGCTCGCCTTCCGGCACCCGCGTCCGCCGCACGACCACTTTCTGACGCCGGCCGGCCATCGGATACGGGAGTCCGAACCGACGGCGCCCGAGGAGCCCGCCGTCTCCGAGGCCCGGGGTGTGTTCGCCGCGCGGATCGGCGGTGAGCAGGCCCCGCCATCGGGTCCCGCCCGGCTGCGTGAGGTGCGCGGCGCCTGGCAGGGGCTGCTGGAGCTGCGCCGGATGACCAATCGGGACGGGGCCATGGACCGGCCGTGCGGCTGGGAGCGTACGCATCTGGTGCAGGCCGCGGCGCTCGCGCTGGAGGCCGCCGGGCGGGTCCCCGCCGGGCAGGACGCGGAGGACGGCTACCGGGTGCGGGCGACCCCGCAGCCGGAGGCGGTCGCCGTGCGTGATCCCGACGGCGCGCGGCTGCGGGCGTGCGCGGCGACACTGGAGGAGGCGGGCTGGCAGGTCGGCGAGTACACCGAGCCGCGTACCAGGGCGCGCTATCTGCTGGCTTCCCCGCGCCGGGCATGAGGGGCATGCCAAGATCGGTGCACAGGACAGCGAATTGCGAGAAGGGGAAGCAGTGAGCGAGCCGTTTTCCGTCCGGGTCACCGTCCGCGGCTATGAGACGGACGTGCAGGGGCACGTCAATCAGAGCGTGTACATCAACTATGCGGAGCACGCCCGCTGGTCATTGCTCCAGGCCGCGGGCATCACCCAGGCGGGCCTCATCGGCAAGGGGGTGGGCCCCGTCGCCCTGGAGACCACCATCCGCTACAGGCGGGAACTCCTCGCCGGTGACGAGGTCGACGTGACGTGCGCCTTCGAGTGGTCGGGCGGCAAGACCTTCCGCATCCAGCAGACGATACGCAAGGCGGACGGCACGGTGGCGGCCGAACTCACGGCGACCGGCGGCCTGCTGGACCTCAAGGAGCGCCGGATGGTGAGCAATCCGGACCGGTATTTCAAGGAACTGGCAGCGGATCCCAGCCTGTTCGGCCTGTAGCGGGCGGTGAGACGGCGACCGCTCGGGGCTGTGTGAGGGCGCGGCGCCCGTCGGTGCCGCGCCCCGGGTTCAGCGGGCGGTCGCGATGTGTTCGCCGGACTCCATCGGATGGGTCACGTCCTGGTCGTCCGGTCGCCTGCCCAGGTGGTTGAAGACCAGGTTCAGGGCCACCGCCGCGACGCAGCCCGTCGAGATGCCGGAGTCGAGGACGATCTTCGCCGTCTCGGGGAAGGCGTGGTAGAACTCCGGCGCGGTGATCGGGATGATACCGACGGCCAGTGAGACGGCGACGATGAGGATGTTGTTGTCCTTCTCCAGGCCGGCCCGGACGAGGGTCTGGATGCCGCTCGCGGCGACCGATCCGAACAGCACCACGCCCGCGCCGCCCAGCACCGGGCGCGGTACGACGGCGATGAGCGACGCGGCCATCGGGCACAGGCCCATCAGCACCAGGAAGCCACCGCCCACGGCGACGACGTAGCGGCTGCGGATCTTCGTCATGGCGACCAGGCCGATGTTCTGGGCGAAGGCGCTGCACATGAAGCCGTTGAAGAGCGGGCTGATCGCGGAGCCGAGGGTGTCGGCGCGCAGGCCCGCGGCGATGGTCTTCTCGTCGGCGGGGCGCTCGACGATCTCGCCGAGCGCGAGCATGTCGGCCGTCGACTCGGTCATCGACACCACCATCACCACGCACAGCGAGATGATCGCGGCGAGCTGGAACTGCGGGGCGCCGAAGTGGAACGGGGTGGGGAAGCCGATGACGTCCGCGTCCGCCACCGGTGCGAAGTCCGTGACGCCGAACGGGATCGCGATGAGCGTGCCGATCACCAGGCCCAGCAGGACGGCGATCTGCTTGACGAACCCTCGGGTGAAGCGGCGCAGCAGCAGCACGATCAGCAGGGTCACGGCCGCCAGGCCCAGGTTCGTCGCCGAACCGTAGTCGTGGGCGGCCGGGTCGGGGCCCTGTGCCCAGCCGAAGGCGACCGGGAGGAGGGAGATGCCGATCAGGGTGATGACCGTACCCGTCACCACCGGCGGGAAGAAGCGCACGGCCTTGCTGAAGAAGGGGGCGGCGAGGAAGCCGAGGAGACCTGCGACGATCACCGCGCCGAAGATGACCGGCAGGGCGTCGGACTTGTCCTCGGTGGAGGCGACGATGGCCGTCATGGGGGCGACGCCGGCGAAGGTGACGCCGTTGACGAAGGGCAGCCGGGCGCCGATCTTCCAGATGCCGAGGGTCTGGAGGAAGGTGGCGATGCCCGCGGTGAAGAGGCAGGCGCCGGTCAGGAAGGTCAGTTCGGCGGCGGTCAGGCCTATGGCGGCGCCGACGATCAGGGGTGGGGCGACGACTCCCGCGTACATCGCGGCCACGTGCTGCAAGCCCGTGGTCGCCATTTTCAGGGCGGGGAGTTTCTCGTCGACGGGGTGGGCGGACAATGCGGCTCTCCTCCGGTCGGTTTAACGCGTCGGCTCTGACGCGGGTTCAAGGAGGTGGTGCGCGGTCGTGCGGGACCGGGGACGGGCCCGTTCTGGGGGAAACGGAGACCGTTCCGGGGCGCACGCGTCCACGTACGCCCCGGAGACGGCCGCCATGGACCCCGCTCGGGTCCACGGCCACCGGTCGGGAGCCGTCCCTCCCGACCGGAGATCTTCAACTGGTCAGCCCTGCGCGGCGATCCGCGCCAGGCGCTGCGCCTCGTCCCGCGTCGAGCGGGCGATCGCGTCCTCGTCGGCCGTGAGCAGCCGCCCGTCCGCCACGATCTGTCGGCCGTCGACGAACGAGGCGGTGACCGGGGCCGCCGCGCCGAAGACCAGCGCGGTCACCGGGTCGGCGATGGAGGCGTGGGCGAGGGTGTCCAGCTTCCACAGCACCAGGTCGGCCAGCTTGCCCGGCTCCAGCGAGCCGATCTCGGCGGCGCGGCCCAGGACCTGGGCGCCGCCGAACGTGCCCAGCCGCAGCGCCTGCCGGGCGTTCAGCGCCGCTTCCTTGTGCGCGCCGAGGCGGTTGATGAGCAGGGCGTTGCGCAGTTCGGTGTGCAGTTCGCCGGACTCGTTGGAGGCGGTGCCGTCGACGCCGAGGCCGACCGGGACGCCGGCCGCGAGCATGTCGGGGACGCGGGCGATGCCGGCCGCGAGGCGGGCGTTGGAGGAGGGGCAGTGGGCGACGCCGGTCTTCGTGCGGGCGAAGGCGGCGATGTCGGAGTCGTTCATGTGGACGCAGTGCGCCATCCACACGTCCTCGCCGAGCCAGCCGGTGGACTCGAAGTAGTCGGTCGGGCCCATGCCGAACAGCTCGTGGCAGAACTTCTCCTCCTCGACCGTCTCCGAGCCGTGGGTGTGCATGCGCACGCCGAGGCGGCGGGCCAGCTCGCCACCCTGCCTGAGCAGTTCGGTGGAGATGGAGAACGGGGAGCAGGGGGCGACGGCGACCTGGGTCATCGCGTCGAAGGAGGCGTCGTGGTACTGCTTGACGGTCTCCTCGGTCGCGGCCAGCGCGCCGTCGAGGGTCTCGACGGCGAAGTCCGGCGGCAGTCCGCCGTCCTTCTCGCTGCGGTCCATGGAGCCGCGGGCCAGGGTGAAGCGGACGCCCATGTCGCGGGCGGCGCCGATGATGGCGCCGGACAGGTCGCCGGAGCCCCGCGGGTAGACGTAGTGGTGGTCCATGGCGGTGGTGACACCGCCGCGGGCCATCATCGCCAGCGAGCCCTGCGCGGCGGAGCGCACCATCTGCTCGTCGATGCGCGCCCACGTCGGATAGAGGGCGACGAGCCAGTTGAAGAGGTTGTGGTCGGTGGCCAGCCCCCGGGTGATCCACTGGTAGAAGTGGTGGTGGGTGTTGATCAGGCCGGGGGTGACCAGATGCCCGGTGGCGTCGATGCGGCGTACGACGTTCTCCAGGCCCTCGGGGGCCTTGCCCGCGCCGAGCGCCTCGATTCGGTTGCCGGCGATGACGACGTACCCGGTCGCGTACTCGGTGTCGTGTGCGTCGACGGTCGCGATCGAACAGTTCTCGATGACGATGCGCTGGGCTGCTGCCATGATTCGTCCTTTTCGCTCAGTGGACTCAGGGGAGAGGGCACGGCAGGACCCTGGAGTTTTGAGTGCCGGGCCGGGGAGCCTTGGAAACCTGGGTTCCCCGGCCACGGGTGCCGAAAGAGGGAGTGGATCAGAGGTTGGTGAGGTCCACGGGGATCTTCGCCTCGCAGCCGTCCCTGAGGATCGTGGCCTCGATCAGGCCGTAGGGGCGGTCGGCGGCGAAGTACACCTCGTTGTCGTTCTTCAGCCCGAACGGCTCCAGGTCCACCAGGAAGTGGTGCTTGTTCGGGAGGGAGAAGCGGACCTCGTCGATCTCGCTGCGGTTGTTGATGATGCGCGAACCCATCTGGTACAGGGTCTGCTGCAGCGACAGCGAGTAGGTCTCGGCGAAGGCGTGGAGCATGTGCTTCCTGGTCTGCTCGTACGACTTCTCCCAGTTGGGCATCCGCTGCTCGTCGTCGGTCCAGTTGAACCGCCAGCGACCGGAGACCTGGGTGGCCAGGATGCGGTCGTAGGCCTCCTGGAGCGTCGTGTACTTGTCCTTGACGTAGCCCCAGAACTCGGAGTTGGTCGAGTTCATCACGACCAGGTCCTTCAGACCGGAGACGACCTCCCACTTCTCACCGTCGTAGGTGATCTGCGTGAGCCGGGTCTCCTGGCCCTTGCGGACGAAGGAGTGCTTGACCTCGTCGGCGCCGATGAACTGCGAGTTGGCGTCGGAGGCCTCGATCCGCTCCCAGGCGTACTCCTCGATGCGGATCCGGGCCGTCCTGATCGGCTCCTGGCTGGTCACGAAGTGCCGGGCCAGGTGGATGCCGAACTGCTCGGCGGACTCGATGCCGTGCTCCTTGGCGAACGCGTACACCGTGTTCTTGGTGGTGTCGGTCGGCAGCACATGGGCGTTGGAGCCGGAGTAGTGGACCTCGTCCATGTCGCCGGAGAGGGCGACGGAGACGTTGAGGTCCTTGATGTGGTGGGTGGCGCCGTCCCGCGTGATCTTTACGACTCGGTTCTCGGCCTTGCCGTACTGGTTCTGTCCCAGGATCGTGGGCATGTGTCTGCTAGCTCCCTCGGTATACGGAGTAGCCGAACGGGTTGAGCAGCAGCGGTACGTGGTAGTGCTCCCCGGGCTTCACGGCGAAGGTGATCGCCACCTCGGGGAAGAACACGGCACCGCTGTCCCGATTCGCGGGGGCGTCCTGCTGCGCATCGGCTTGCTTCTTCTCGAAGTACGGCTCCACCGCGAAGTCGAGCCGTACGTGGGTGGTCCCTTCCGGCAGCGCCGGGAGGTCCTTGCACCGCCCGTCCGTGTCGGTCGCGGAGCCGCCGAGCGCCTGCCAGTCGGCATCCCGGCCGCTGCGGGCCGCGAGCCGGACGGCGACGCCCTCGGCGGGGCGGCCGACGCTGGTGTCCAGGATGTGCGTGGACACGGAAGCGGTGGTGCTGGTGCTCATGGTGTCAGGCTTCCTCTTCGACGAGCCGGGCGAGCCGGATACGGTTGATCTTGCCCAGCTCGGTGCGGACGATCTCCCGCTCCTGCTCCGGCGAGTTGCCGATCCGCTCCTTGAGCGCGTCGCGCATCTGCTCGCCGGTCCGGCCGGTGGCACAGATCAGGAAGACATGGCCGAACCGGTCCTGGTAGGCCAGGTTGAGTTCGAGCAGCTCCGCCTTGAGCTCCTCGGAGGCGCCGGCCATGCCGCGCTGCTCCCGGGCCGAGGTCGGGTCGCCCGGCTTGGGGCGGCCGATCGGCGGGTGCCCGGCCATGGCCTCGGCGAGGTCCTCGGCGGTCAGCTCGGCCATGGCCGCGTCACTGGCCTGGTGGAGGTCGTCGACGGTGGCGTAGGGGCGGGCGGCGAGCAGCCGCGTCGCCCATGCCGTGGAGGCGCACGCCTCGTGGAGAGCGGCGTGGGCCGCGTGCTCCTCCAGGGCGTTGAACCGGGCCAGGCCCGGGGGCGTGGAATTCGACGTCACGGGAGCCTCCGTGGCCGCGAAGGGCCTTCGTACTGAACGGGCGTGCCGATAGCTAACGCCCTACGACGACGAGACGTCAACACTTTGTTGAAAATTCGCGGTGATGAAACCGGGCCGGACACCCCTGGTGTCCCATCTCCCCGAATCAGCTCACCTCAGACACCCTTCTCACGGTTGAGATAGTTGTAGACCGTGAAGCGACTGACCCCGAGCGCGCTCGCCACGGTCTCCACGCCATGCCGCACGGAGAAGGCGCCGCGCGCCTCGAGTATCCGTACGACCTCCTGCTTGGCCTTGCGGTCCAGATCGGCCAGCGGCTTGCCCTTCCTGCGCTCCATGGCGGCCAGGATGTGGTCCAGGGAGTCGGCGAGCTGGGGCAGGCGCACGGCGACGACGTCGGCACCCTCCCAGGACAGCACGACGTCCTCGGGGCCGGCCTCGTCCGGCGGCAGGATCTCCCCGCCCATGGCGTCGACCAGCGGCTTCACGGCCGCGATGAAGGGCTCGTCCCCGGTGCCGGTCACTGATCGCCCTCCCCGACCACGTTGACCTGGAGCGAGATCCGGGTGGCGCCGGCCTCCAGGGTCTTGCGCAGCAGGGCGTCCACGGCGGTGAGCACGGCGTCGGTGCCACCCTCCGCCGTGTTGCCGAACGGGCCGACGTCCACCGCGTCGAGCTCGGCGGCCTCGACGACCTCACGGGCGACCAGCGCGTGCGCGGGTGCCTCGTCGAGGTCGAAGGGCTCGGTCGTGAACTCCACTCTCAATCGCACGCGCTCAACCTAACGCGCGCGGGGCGGCCGGGGGAGCCTCGCCGGGATCACAGATCGGGGCAGGCGTTCCGGCCCTGCTCGCGGTAGGTGCGGTACAGCGGCGTCGCGTCCCGGGGATCGTCCGGGAAGGTCACTATGGGCACCGGCTTGCAGACCGGCCACCGCCCGACCACGGCCTCTTCCTTCTCGCCCTTGTCCAGCCTGATGTCCTCGTTCGCGAAGGCGAATACGCCGCTCGCGCCCGGCACGCATCCGCCGGCGCAGCGTTCGGAGGTGTTGAGGCGGCGCAGTTCGTCGTAGACGTCGCTGTGATCCATGGCGGTGACCCCGTTGGTCTCGGCCTCGGTCACGGCTCTGCCGACCGCGGCGAGGGCGTCGTGGTACATCACGGCGTAACCGTCGTTGAGGGCGTTGTCCCGCTCCCCGTCGAAGAACTGCTCGTAGGAGCGGGCGAAGGTCCCGAAGTACTGGGGAACCTGTTTGTCACCGGGACTTCCCGCACGCCAGCGGGGGGCGTCCACGGCGGCCGCGGTCACGATCTCGATGTGCTTGCGCTCCGCGATGTCCCGCATCGGGCCGGTCTCGGTGTCCGGGTCGCGGCCGGTGCTGACGCGCAGGATGCGCAACGGCTCGTCTTCCGTGCCCTGGTTGCAGGAGGGGTCCTGGGCGATGGCGCTCAGGAAGGGCGGCAGGTCCACATCGCGGCCCGCCAGGAACACCGTCTTGGCACGGGCCGCGCACATCCTGGTCACCGCCTGCCGGAACTGGCGCTTCTCCCCCCTTTCCGAGCCCTGCTTGCCGCGGTACGTCGCGATCCGCGACTCCACCGCGTCGTCGGTGATGCCGTAGTCCTCGCCGAACTCCTCGAAGAAGACCCTGCGGAGGTTTTTGACGTAGTTGTCGGCCTTCTGATCGTCGGCGATCATGAACGTGTCCTCGTCGTTCACGCTGTTCGCCCGCACGTAGTGCTTGAGCGCGTCGACGAGCTGGTTGGTGGAGGGCGAGACCTTGAAGAGGTAGGGGTCCTCCATGTCACGGGAGCTGAGGACCGCGCTGACCGCCGGGATGCCGTCAGGTCCGAGTCCTTCCCGCACGGAGGCGAGCGTCTTGTCGTTGCTGTTGGGAAAGCCGATGGCCGCGACCACGGGGGCCTCGCCGGTGACACGGGAGGCCAGTTCCTCGGTCACGGCCCGCCAGTGGTCCAGGTTCTCGCCGACGTTGGCGAAGAGGAGCTGGATGGCCGTGTCGGAATCCTGGTTGTAGCGGTGCTGGGCGACATGGGCGCCCTGGAGGGAGTGCCGGATCAGCCGCTCCGACATGGCCGCGCCATCGGTCTCCTGGGTGTACGGCATGACGACGGCGACGCTCACCACCCGCCTGCCCGAGTCGAGTGCCGCCCTGTTCTCCTTCTCGATCCTGCCCAGGACGTCGGTGAGGCCCGCGGCGAAGCCGTACGCCGAAGCCGTGACCCCGATGCACTCGTCGCGCGGCCCCATCCGCCGCAGCTCCAGATCCCCGGTGCAGTAGTCGCGATGCTTCCAGTAGGTGTCGAGGCCCCACCAGGTACCGGCCCCCAGCAGCGCGGCGACCACGACCCACAGGGCCACCACGTCGATCAGGCCGAGCACCCTGAAGCGCAGTCGGCCCGGCAGCCATACCCAGTTCCGGCGGTCCATCGGGCTCATCCGGCTCATCGCCTCCCTCCCGTTCGCGGCTGGTCCCCCTGCCAGCGGCGTTCCACAGGCCAGTCGCCGCCGTCGCGCACGGCGCGCGGCCAGCGGATGGCGGCCTGGGCCAGGACCGCGCGGCCGGTCAGATGCTGGGCGGAGAGGAAGGACAGGTCCTGGCCGATCCGGTCGGCCAGGGTCCGGTCCGCCTCGGCCAGTTCGTCCGCCGCGTACCACAGGGCGTGCAGCAGCCGGTTGACGGCCTGCTTCTCCAGGCCGACCCCCGGGTCCGCCTGGAGCTGAAGCCGGTCCCGGCGGCCCTTGCCGACCTCCTGGCACTGCTCGAACCAGACGTCCCCCGGCGGGCGGGGCGCATGGGCCACGGTGCGCAGGGTGTACAGCCAGTCGACCGCGTCGCCGTCCTCCCGGAGGAAGTCGGCGTGCAGCACGTCGACGACCTCCTGCGCCTCTCCCCCGGCGAGCCGGTGCCACAGGAAGCGGCACCGCTCGTCGCGCGCCGCCTGTCCCGAGCGGCTCTCGGCCCGCCGCCGGTGGTGCTCGGCGAGCAGGGCGTGCGCGCCGAACCAGTCCACCCCGCTGCCGCCGCGCCCGCTGCGCATCTGGTGCACCAGCAGGGCGCGCAGGAAGCGGTCCGTGATGAACGGCCGGCTGCCCGGCCCCCGCGACCAGCCCTCCCGCTCCAGCAGGGCGGCCCCGCCGTCCGCCGCGGCCAGGCCGTCGATCCGGCGCGGCACCCACCGCTCGGCCAGCTCCTCGGCCGCCTCCCGGTCCCAGGCCAGCGAGAACAGGCACAGCTCGTCGTGGTTCTCGCTGCCGACCAGGGTGTTGAGCAGCCGCCAGATGACGGATTCACCGGTGCCGCCGGGATGGGTCAGATCGAGGAGTTCCTCGGCCGCGACCCACTCCCCGGTGCGCGCCTTGTGCACCACGGCGTCGCACAGCCGACGGGCGCCCATGGGATGGCCCCGGGTCAGATCGTGGACGGCGGTGGCGATGTACGGGTCGAAGGAGGCCCGGTCGTCGCGCTTGAGCATGCTCTCCAGGTGCTCCGTGTCGAGCGGCGGGAGCGGCAGGACCAGCACGCCCGCCGAGGGATCGGTGCCGCTGCGGGTCCACCAGGAGTTCGCGCCGATCTCGTGCATCGACCGGTGCGCGGCCTCCGGGTACGGGTCGTTCTCCTCGCCGGGCGCGGCCGAGCTGTCGTCGCCCCGCAGCTCGGTGGCGATCACCACCAGCTGGTCCTGGGCGCCGCGGCTCTGCCGCGCCCGCTGTTCCAGGAGGAGTTCGAGGAAGTCGCGGCCGGGGTCGGTGTGCACGTTGTCGAGGAGGACCAGGGGGCGCGGGGCGCGGTTGGCGCGCCGGAACGGCCCGTAGCGCACGTCCGTCAGGAACGCGGCCATCAGCATGCGCTCGACGCCGCGCCTGAAGCCGCGGCCCTGGTGGAACTCCTGGCAGAGCCGGGCCACGGCCTGTGCGCGCTCCGCGGCCGGCACCCGTGGCGGATGTCCGGCGGCGCCCGGCGGCATGCCGCGCAGCCGGTTGTCGGCCTCGTTGCGGTAGCTCTCGTACCAGCGGATCAGATGGCGGGAGGCGAGCCTGCGCGAGCGCCATCGGTACTGCCTGCCCAGATAGGTGCGCACGGCCGCCTCGGGAAACCCCGCGGGGTCGGGGGAGACACCGTCGGGGGACGGGGGCAGTGCCGCGCGGAAGAGCGCGTCCCAGGTCGGGGGCGGGCCCTCGTCCGTCGGCGCGCCCATCAGGGCCGCCGCGTGCCGGTCGGCCACCCGCAGTTCGTCGTCGTTGCCGGGGCGCCGGGCGGAGATCACGGCGAGCAGCCCGGCGGTGGTCCGGGGAAAGCGAAGCCGCCCGAAGCCCGCGACGGGGCGGGACAGCTGGGTGACGAGCTCGACCAGGACTTCCACCGCGTAGGAGTTGTTGGAGATCTCCGGGCCGACCCTGGCCCGCTCCTGCAGTTCCGTGCAGTTGATCCGCGCGAACGGCACGCGCGGCCCCGGCCAGGGGCCCGCGTCCGGCGCGTAGGCGTGCTGGAGGTCGCCCAGCATGGCGCTCTTGCCGGTGCCGTGCCGCCCGCTGAGCAGCACCACGGGCAGGTCCTCGGCGAACTCGTGGTGCCGTCGTCTGCGCTGGTGGTCGCGCTCGAGCCCGACCAGGCGCGGCACCAGTTGCCGCAGCAGGGGCTGGCGCGCGTACACCTCCGGGATCTGGCCCTCCGCCGCGGTCGCGGGGCTCGCGGGTTCGCTCATCCCAGCCCCAGCACCGAGCGGATGATGTCGGACACGATGCCGGAGCCCATCTCCCTGCTCATCGAGCCCGCCCCCCTGCCGCCGGCCTGCACCAGGTCCCTGCTGTGCTGCAGGAAGCGCTCCACCGTGCCGGCATCGGGTTCGGCACCGCGCCGCGAGGCCTCGGTCAGGGCCCCGGCGAGCTCGCGCACCTGCCGCACCTCGCTGTCGCTCTCCGACAGGTCGGGGCGGGACGCCTGCACGAGCTGGGCCAGCTGCTCGAAGGACAGAAAGACCCCGGCGCCCTGCTCGGCGACGGTGAAGTGCACCGGGGTGGGCAGGTCCAGATGGTCCCTGGCGTACTTCAGATCCTCGAATTCGAGCTGTCTGCCGCAGTAGAAGGCCTCCCGCGCCCAGAGGAAGGCCTCGGCGTTCGGCTCGCCGCTGCGGTGCTGCCCGGCCCGGTCCCACCAGGCGAACAGGGCCGCCTTGGCGTACCGGCGCCGGGCGTCCCGGTCGGCGTAGGCCTCGTCCCAGGCGTGTGCCTCCGCGAGTCCGGTTCCGGTCGGGCTGACCAGCGGCGGCACGGCACCGGAGTCGTTGTGCACGGCGATCCAGCCGAGCCCGGCCAGCCGCTCCACGACGTCCTCGACGAGTTCCAGGCTGCACCGCTCATGGGGTGCGTACGCGGCGCTGGCCACACGGTTTCCGGCGGTGCCGCCGGTCTGAGCGGCCAGCCACAGGAGGAAGCGCGCGGACGCGGCACCGGTTTCGTCGTACACGGGAGACAGGCCGTTCGTGGGCACCGCCCGGGATCTGATCATCGTCCGCCCCCCAACTCCCGTGACCGCCATGCGCGTTCGCCTTCCCCGAGAGGCGATCTCAAACACGTGGCACCCGGGTTCCTCGACATGTCCCCCTTGACAAGCCCGACCTCCGACGGCAATCTTCCATTAAGCAGAAACTAACTTCCGCAATATGGAATCTCAAGAACGGAAGGGAGCGCCGGCCCCATGCCAGGTTTCAAGTTGGACACAGCCACAGCGCAGCGCTTCAACGTCAACCTGTCGATCCTCTTCACGGAACTCCCGCTCCTGGAGCGCCCCGCGGCCGCCGCCGCGGCCGGCTTCACCGCGGTCGAGCTGTGGTGGCCCTGGGTCGACTCCCCCACCCCCGAGCGGTCCGAGCTCGACGCCCTGAAGAAGGCGATCGAGGACGCGGGCGTCCAGCTCACGGGGCTGAACTTCTACGCCGGACAGCTCCCCGGCCCCGACCGTGGCGCCCTGTCGATCCCGGGCGCGGAGTCGGAGAGGTTCCGCGCCAACATCGACGTGGCCGCCGACTTCGCGGCCTCGCTCGGCTGCAAGGCCCTCAACGCCCTGTACGGCAACCGCGTCGAGGGCGTGGACCCGGCCGCGCAGGACGCGCTGGCGCTGGAGAACCTCGTGCTCGCGGCGCGGGCCGCCGACCGGATCGGCGCGGTCCTGCTGATCGAGGCCCTGAACCGGCCCGAGTCACCGCTGTACCCGCTGGTCTCGGCCCCGGCCGCCGTCGGAGTCGTCGACAAGGTCAACGAAGCGACGGGACTGGGCAACGCCCGCTTCCTCATGGACCTCTACCACCTGTCCATGAACGGCGAGGACCTCCCGTCGGTGATCGAGGAGTACGCGGCGAAGACCGGCCACGTCCAGATCGCCGACAACCCGGGCCGCGGCGCGCCCGGCACCGGCTCTCTGCCCCTCGAAGACCTCCTCGACCAGTTGCAGAAGGCGGGTTACGACGGCTGGGTCGGCCTCGAGTACAAGCCGGGCGACCGCCCGAGCGCCGAGGCCTTCGACTGGCTGCCCCGCTGACCCCGTACCGAAAGGCACCCCCATCATGAGCACCCCATTTCCCAAGATCGCTTGGATCGGCCTCGGCATCATGGGCTCCCCCATGTCCGAGAACCTGATCAAGGCGGGTTACCAGGTCACCGGCTTCACGCTGGAGCAGGACAAGCTGGACCGACTGGCCGCCGCGGGCGGCACGGCCGCCGGCTCGATCGCCGAGGCCGTGCGGGACGCCGACGTCGTCATCACGATGGTCCCGGCCTCCCCCCAGGTCGAGGCCATCTCCTACGGCCCCGACGGCATCCTGGAGAACGCGAAGTCCGGCGCCCTGCTGATCGACATGTCCTCGATCACCCCGCAGACCTCGGTCGACCTGGCGGGGGCCGCCCAGGACAAGGGCATCCGCGTCCTGGACGCCCCGGTGTCCGGCGGTGAGGCCGGCGCTGTCGAGGCCGTGCTGTCGATCATGGTCGGCGGTGAGCAGGCCGACTTCGACCAGGCGAAGCCGATCTTCGACGCCCTCGGCAAGACCATCGTGTTGTGCGGTCCGCACGGCTCGGGCCAGACCGTGAAGGCGGCCAACCAGCTCATCGTCGCCGTGAACATCCAGGCGTGCGCCGAGGCCGTGGTCTTCCTGGAGAAGTCGGGCGTGGACCTGACGGCCGCGCTGGACGTCCTCAACGGCGGCCTGGCCGGCTCGACCGTGCTGACGCGGAAGAAGGACAACTTCCTCAACCGGGACTTCAAGCCGGGCTTCCGCATCGACCTGCACCACAAGGACATGGGCATCGTCACGGACGCCGCCCGCAACGTCGGCGCCGCGCTGCCCGTGGGCGCCGTGGTCGCGCAGCTGGTCGCGTCCCTGCGTGCGCAGGGTGACGGCGGCCTGGACCACTCGGCCCTGCTGCGGGCCGTGGAGCGCCTGTCGGGCGCCCAGGTCTGACCCGCCCCGAGACTTCCGGGCGGCGCCGCCGCTGACACCTGTCCTGTCGCGCCCAGGCGTCGGCGCCGCCCGGAATCATCTTCAACAAACTGTTGACGCTCAGATCACCCCACTTCTAGGCTCCACAAAGCGGAAGAAGTTTTCCGAAGATCTCCGCTGCCCTCTCGTACGGAAGGTCCACGATGTCGAAGCGCGTGCTCACCACCGAGTCCGGCGCCCCGGTCGCCGACAACCAGAACTCCGCCTCCGCCGGCATCGGCGGCCCGCTCCTGCTCCAGGACCAGCACCTGCTGGAGAAGCTGGCGCGCTTCAACCGTGAGCGCATTCCGGAGCGCGTGGTGCACGCCCGGGGCTCCGGCGCCTACGGCCACTTCGAGGTGACCGACGACGTCACCGGCTTCACCCACGCCGACTTCCTGAGCGAGGTGGGCAAGCGGACCGAGGTGTTCCTGCGCTTCTCGACGGTCGCCGACAGCCTCGGCGGCGCGGACGCGGTCCGTGACCCGCGCGGCTTCGCCCTCAAGTTCTATACGGCTCAGGGCAATTACGACCTCGTCGGCAACAACACCCCGGTGTTCTTCATCAAGGACCCGATCAAGTTCCCCGACTTCATCCACTCGCAGAAGCGCGACCCGTTCACCGGCCGCCAGGAGCCGGACAACGTCTGGGACTTCTGGGCGCACGCCCCCGAGGCCACGCACCAGGTGACCTGGCTGATGGGCGACCGCGGCATCCCGGCGTCGTACCGGCACATGAACGGCTACGGCTCGCACACCTACCAGTGGACGAACGCCGACGGCGAGGCCTTCTTCGTCAAGTACCACTTCAAGACCAACCAGGGCATCCGCTGCCTGAGCAGCGAGCAGGCGGCCGAGCTCGCGGGCAAGGACGCCAACTCCCACCAGACGGACCTGCTCCAGGCCATCGAGCGGGGCGTGCACCCGTCCTGGACCCTGTACGTCCAGCTCATGCCGGCGGCCGAGGCGGCCGACTACCGCTTCAACCCGTTCGACCTGACCAAGGTCTGGCCGCACAAGGACTACCCGCTGCGGCGCGTGGGCCGCCTGGTCCTCGACCGCAACCCGGACAACGTCTTCGCCGAGGTCGAGCAGGCCGCGTTCTCCCCGAACAACTTCGTCCCCGGCATCGGCCCCTCCCCCGACAAGATGCTCCAGGGCCGCCTGTTCGCCTACGCGGACGCCCACCGCTACCGCCTGGGCGTCAACCACACCCAGCTCGCGGTGAACGCCCCGAAGGCGACGACCGCGCAGAACTACGGCCGCGACGGCTTCATGGCCACCAACTCCCAGGGCCGGCACGCCAAGAACTACGAGCCGAACTCCTGCGACGGCCCGGCGGAGACCGGCCGCCCGCTGTCGGCCCCGCTGGCGGTGACCGGCCACACCGGCACCCACTCCGCCCCCCTCCACACCAAGGACGACGACTTCTTCCAGGCCGGCGAGCTGTACCGGCTGATGTCGGCCGAGGAGAAGTCCCGACTGGTCGCGAACATCGCCGGTGGCCTCTCCCAGGTCTCCCGCGACGACGTGATCGAGAAGAACCTGGCCCATTTCCACGCCGCCGACCCCGAGTACGGCAAGCGCGTGGAGGAGGCGGTCCGCGCCCTGCGCGAGGACTGAGCCTCAACTCCAGCCGCCCGTGTCGGCGTTGGACCCGGATGAGGGGTGGTCCAGCGCTGTCCGGGCAGGACCGGGACCGCGGCGGCGTGCGAGCCAGTGCGGTGGTGAAGGTTGCTGGGCGTCCTTCTTCGACCTGAGGGAGGGACGCCCGAACCGTCGCATCCGCCGCGGTCCCCGCCACAGACCCCGTCCGGCGGCGCGAACGTCCTGTCGCGCCCAGCCTCGCACCGTCGGACGGCCACAACCGAATACCTCACCGGCTGAAGAGCGCCGGGTACGGACGGTCCCGTGCCCGGCGCTCTTCGGCGTGCGTGCCGGCCGCTTCCGCTGGAGGCTGAAGGCATGGCACATCGGCGGCCCCGACGACTGGCCGGGGCTGTCGGAGCGCCACGAGGAGTAGCGCGGCCGCGTACACCACCGGGCGTACGTCGGCTACGGAACCCTCAGATCAACCTCTGAACCGGCGTCAGAGGGCTTCAACCGCCCCCTGCCGCGGGCACATTCTTCTCACACGGGGCCCGCCGGCACGGGGGCGGCGGGCCTCGACGGGGGAGCACGGAGAACACGGGGGAGCACGAAAGGGGCGGCCCAACCCTTCGGTTGGACCGCCCCTCGCCGTGGCCGCAGGTGTCAGACCTTCAGCGTCCTGATCGACGTCGGCGCATGGCCGGGCTCCGTCGCGATCTCCTCGAACTCCACGACGTTGCCGATGTCGTTGGTCGTCGACATGGAGATGTTGGTGACACGCTCCAGGATCGCCTCGACGACGACCGGGACCTGGAACTCGGCGGCGAGCTTCTTGGCCTGCTCGAAGGCCGCGCCCAGTTCGCTCGGGTCGGTCACCCGGATCGCCTTGCAGCCCAGGCCCTCGGCGACCTTGACGTGGTCGACGCCGTAGACGCCCAGCTCCGGCGAGTTGATGTTCTCGAACTCCAGGTTGACCTGGAAGTCGATGTCGAACGCCCGCTGCGCCTGACGGATCAGGCCCAGGTAGGAGTTGTTGACGAGGACGTGGACGTACGGGATCTTGTGCTGCGCCCCGACCGCCAGCTCCTCGATCATGAACTGGAAGTCGTAGTCGCCGGACAGGGCGACGACCTGTGCCTCCGGGTCGGCCTTCGCCACACCCAGCGCCGCCGGGATCGTCCAGCCCAGCGGGCCCGCCTGCCCGCAGTTGATCCAGTGCCGCGGCTTGAAGACGTGCAGCATCTGGGCGCCGGCGATCTGCGAGAGGCCGATCGTGGAGACGTACCGGGTCTCCGGGCCGAAGGCCTTGTTCATCTCCTCGTAGACACGCTGCGGCTTGATAGGGATGTCGTCGAAGTGCGTACGGCGCTGGAGGGTCGCCTTCTTCTCCTGGGCCGCGGATGCCCACGCCGAGCGGTCGGGGAGGCCGCCCGCCGCCTTCAACTCCCTTGCCACCTCGACGAGCAGCTCCAGCGCGGCCTTGGCGTCGGACGCGATGCCGTAGTCCGGGGCGAAGATCTTGCCGATCTGCGTCGGCTCGATGTCGACGTGGACGAACTTCCGGCCTGCCGTGTAGACGTCCAGTTTGCCGGTGTGGCGGTTGGCCCAGCGGTTGCCGATGCCGAGGACGAAGTCGGACTCCAGGAAGGTCGCGTTGCCGTAGCGGTGCGAGGTCTGCAGGCCCACCATGCCGGCGTTCAGCTCGTGGTCGTCGGGCAGGAGGCCCCAGCCCATGAGGGTGGGGACGACCGGAGTGCCGGTCAACTCGGCGAATTCGACGAGGAGTTCGGCGGCGTCGGCGTTGATGACACCGCCGCCCGCGACGATCAGCGGGCGCTCGGCGGCGTTCAGCATGCCGATCGCCTTCTCGATCTGCGCGCGGGTCGCGGCCGGCTTGTAGACCGGGAGCGGCTCATACGTCTCCGGGTCGAACTCGATCTCGGTGAGCTGGACGTCGATCGGCAGGTCGATGAGGACCGGGCCGGGCCGGCCGGAGCGCATGAGGTGGAAGGCCTGCTGGAAGACGCCGGGGACCTGCGCGGCCTCCAGGACGGTCACCGCCATTTTCGCGACCGGCTTGGCGATGGAGGCGATGTCGACCGCCTGGAAGTCCTCTTTGTGGATCACGGCGGTCGGCGCCTGGCCCGTGATGCACAGGATCGGGATGGAGTCGCCGGTCGCGGAGTACAGGCCGGTGATCATGTCGGTGCCGGCCGGGCCGGAGGTGCCGATGCAGACGCCGATGTTGCCGGGGTGCGTGCGGGTGTAGCCCTCCGCCATGTGCGAGGCGCCCTCCACATGGCGGGCGAGGGTGTGGTTGATGCCGCCGGAGGCCTTGAGCGCCGCGTAGAAGGGGTTGATCGCCGCGCCCGGCACGCCGAACGCGTTGCTGACGCCCTCGCGCTTGAGGATCTCGACTGCCGCTCGGGCAGCGGTCATACGAGCCATTGAGTACTCCTGCTTCGGCTGTCGGATTCGCACTCCCGTCGCGCCCCGCGGTGAGCCTCTTCCGTGAATTTGTTCCGCATAGCGGAAACTTATTTCTACTATCTGGAAGTAATGTAGGAGGGTGCGCGAATGCCGTCAAGAGAGGGACAAGCCAGGGCCTCTTGGAGGACGATGAGGGTCATGTCCGAGAGCGTGTCCGTGCGCTGCCCGGCCTGCCGACGCGAGCACGTCTATACGGTCCCCGCCTATCCCTGCGAGTGCGGGGCGCCCGTCGCACCGCGGCTCGCCCCCGCCGGAACCGCTGCGGCCGTCGCCCATCGCACCTGGGACGACGAATGGATCAGCGTGCGCTGTACGGCGTGCGGCCACGACGGCGAGTGGCCCCGCCCCGAGCTGGGCTGCCCGTGCGGGGCGGTACTGCGCGTTCCTCTGGCGCGGACCGACGCCGGGGGCGAGCCCGCGCCTCCTCCCAAGGCCGCCGCGCGCCGCGCCTTCCAGCCGATCACCATCCGCACCGCCCGTGACGCGGTCACCGCGGCCGCCGTCTATCTGCGCTGGCTCGGCTACCGCGACATCCGCCGCGCCGACCAGCGCCCCACGTCCGGCGTCGGCATCGCCGCCCACGGTCTGCTCGCCCACGTCGACCCGACGGTCAGGCCGGCCACCCTGCGGGACGTGGAGTGCCTGTGGCTGACGGCCATGACGGAGTCGACGGCCTGCGTCTACTTCTCCCTCTCCGGCTACGCCCCCGACGCCCGCGCCCGCGCCGACTCCCTCGGCGTCCCCCTCTTCGTCCTCGACCTCACGGGCACACCCCAGCCGGTCAACGCCCTGGCCGACGAACTGGACGCGACCGGCGCGTGAACGCTCCGCTGAGGGTGCGGTGAAATGCCGGCTTTCGTCTGCGGGCCCGTCGTGGCTGGTCGCGCAGTTCCCCGCGCCCCTTTGGGGCGCTGCCCCGTTGCCAGTCCTAATCCGCTCGCGCCACCCGCGCCCGCCGACGGACACTCGGCACATGCGCATCCGACCGCCCACGCCCGCCGAGCTTCCGGTCCTCCAGGACGTCGAACGTGCCGCGGGCGCCGCCTTCCGCGGGCTCGGCATGGCAGCCGTCGCCGACGACGAGCCGCCCGCCCTGGACGTCCTGGAGCACTACCGCGGGGCGGGCCGGGCGTGGGTCGCCTGTGACTCCGGTGGCCGCCCTGTCGCGTATCTGATCTGCGAGCCGGTGGACGGCGCCCTGCACATCGAGCAGGTCTCGGTCCACCCCGACGCCGCCCACCGGGGCATCGGCCGCACCCTCCTCGCGTACGCCGCCGACCGTGCCCGCGAGGAGGGTCTGGCCGGTCTCACCCTGACCACCTTCACCGAGGTGCCGTGGAACGCGCCGTACTACGAACGCCTCGGCTTCCGTGTCCTGGCCGAGGCAGAGCTCACCCCCGGGCTGCGGAAGATCCGCGCCCATGAGGCGGAGCTCGGCCTCGACAGATGGCCCCGGGTCGGTATGCGCCGCGGCTAGCGCGTGTCTCTTTGATGGGTTGGTCGGTTGATCGGATGTGTCCGTCCGGTTAGTGATCACTGATGCGATGTGGGACCGGATCGAGCCGCTGATGCCGGCCGATCCGGTCCGCGGACGGCGATGGGCCGACCACCGCCGAACGCTCGAGGCCATCGCGTGGAAGTACCGCACCAACTCGCCCTGGCGGGACCTGCCCGACGAGCTCGGCTCATTCCAAACCGCTCACAAGAGGCTGATCAGATGGGCCGTCGACGGCACCTGGGAAATGATCCTTGCTGCCGTCCTGGCGGCGGCGGACGCCGACGACGACATCGACTGGACGGTGTCGGTGGACTCCACGGTCGTCCGGGCCCACCAGCATGCTGCCGGAGCACTCAAAAAGGGGCGGCTCACTGCGGCGAGCCCGCCGATCACGCGCTCGGACGTTCCCGCGGCGGGCTGAGCACCAAGGTTCACCTGGCCGCAGACGGCCACGCCCGGCCCCTCGCCTTCACCGTCACCGCAGGCCAGGCAGGTGATGCACCCGCCTTCGAGACGGTGATGTCCCGCATCCGCGTGCCCCGCACTGGCCCGGGCAGGCCCCGGACCCGGCCCCTGGCCGTTCTTGCCGACCGCGCGTATTCCTCACGTGCCATCCGCAGCCACCTGCGGCGCCGGGGCATCCGTGCGGTCATCCCGCAGCCGTCCGACCAAGTTGGCCACCGCCTGCGGCGAGGCCGACTCGGTGGCCGCCCGCCCGGCTTCGACAGCGAGGCGTACAAGCAGCGGAACACCGTCGAGCGGTGCATCAACCGCCTCAAGCAGTGGCGCGGCCTGGCCACACGAACCGACAAACTCGCGATCGCCTACCAGGCCGCACTCCACCTCGCGGGCATCCTCATCTGGACCCGACGCTGACCAAAGAGACAGAACCTAGTCGGCGGCCGCGTACCGCTCCCGCAGCTCCACCTTCCGCACCTTCCCGGACACCGTCATCGGGAAGGCGTCGAGGGTCCGCAACCGGCTCGGGATCTTGTAGTGCGCGAGTTGCCCGTCGCAGAAGGCCCGCAGGTCCTCCAGCGTCGGCGGATCGGCCGCGTCGCGCGGGATGACGCAGGCCAGCACCTCCTCGCCGTACCGCTCGTGCGGCACCCCGACGACCTGGACGTCCGCGATCTTGGGGTGGCCGTACAGGAACTCCTCGATCTCGCGCGGGTAGATGTTCTCCCCGCCCCGGATGATCATGTCCTTGATCCGGCCGACGATCTCCACATAGCCGTCGTCGCGCATCGTCGCGAGGTCACCGGTGTGCATCCAGCGCCCGGCGTCGATGGCCTCGGCGGTCCTCTCGGGCTCGTTCCAGTAGCCGAGCATCACGCTGTAGCCGCGGGTGCACAGCTCGCCCGCCGTGCCGCGCGGCCGGGTCACTCCGGTCGCCGGGTCGACGATCTTCACCTCGATGTGCGGCAGGACGCGGCCGACCGTGCCGGTGCGGTGTTCGAGGTCGTCGTCCCTCCGGGTCTGCAGCGAGACGGGGGACGTCTCGGTCATGCCGTAGCAGATGGACACCTCCGCCATGTGCATCTCGGCGACCACCCGCTTCATCACCTCGACCGGGCAGGGCGAGCCCGCCATGATGCCGGTGCGCAGGGAGGAGAGGTCGTAGGAGGCGAAGTCGGGGAGGTTCAGCTCCGCGATGAACATGGTCGGGACGCCGTAGAGCGAGGTGCACCGCTCCTGCTGGACGGCCTGCAGCGTGGCCGTCGGGTCGAAGGACGGGGCGGGGATGACGATGCAGGCGCCGTGCGACGTGGCGGCCAGATTGCCCATCACCATGCCGAAGCAGTGGTAGAAGGGCACCGGGACGCAGATCCGGTCCCGCTCGTCGTAGGCGATCGACTCCCCCACGAAGTAACCGTTGTTGAGGATGTTGTGGTGGGAGAGGGTGGCCCCCTTCGGGAAGCCCGTGGTGCCCGACGTGTACTGGATGTTGATGGGGTCGTCGCAGGACAGGTCCTCGAACGGGGCGGGTGTCCCCCGCGCGATCAGCGCCTCCCAGCTCGGGTCCCCGATGAAGACCGTCTCCCGTAGCTTCGGGCACCTGCCGCGCACCTGCTCGATCATCGCCCGGTAGTCGCTGCTCTTGTGGCTCAGCGAGGCGAACAGCAGGGAGATCCCCGCCTGGTTGAGGACGTACTCGACCTCATGGGTGCGGTAGGCCGGGTTGATGTTCACCATGATCGCGCCGATGCGGGCGGTGGCGTACTGGACCAGGACCCACTCGGGACAGTTGATCGCCCAGATGCCCACCCGGTCGCCCTTGGCGATACCGCTCGCGAGCAGTGCGTACGCCAGCTCGTCCACGTCGGCGGCGAACGCGCGGTAGGTCCAGCGCCGTCCCGACGCCACGTCGACCAGCACCTCCCGGTCCGGCCACGTCGCGACGGCCCGGTCCAGGTTGGCGCCGATGGTGTCGCCGAGCAGCGCGGTGTCCCCGGTCCCGTGGGCGTAGGAGCTCATCGGAAGTCCTCCTCGCGGTACTCGGCGTCCGAGCCGGCGGCCGTGGCCTCGCGCAGCTCGATGCGGCGGATCTTTCCGGAGACGGTCTTGGGCAGCGGCGCGAACTCCAGCCGGCGCACCCGCTTGTACGGCGCGAGGACGTCCCGCGAGTGCTCGAAGAGCACCTTGGCCGTGTCGGGGCCGGGCTGCCAGCCGTCGGCGAGGACGACGTACGCCTTCGGCACCGCGAGCCGCAGCTCGTCCGGCGCGGGCACGACGGCCGCCTCGGCCACCGCCTCGTGCTCCAGCAGCGCGCTCTCCAGCTCGAAGGGGCTGATCTTGTAGTCGGACGCCTTGAAGACGTCGTCCGCGCGGCCGACGTAGGTGATGTAGCCGTCGGCGTCCCGGGAGCCGATGTCCCCGGTCCGGTAGTAGCCGCCGGCCATCGCCTCCGCCGTGCGGTCGGCGTCGCCGTGGTAGCCGGTCATCACGCCGACGGGGTGGGCGGAGAGGTCGAGGGCGATCTCGCCCTCGTCGGCGCCGGGCGCGCCGGAGACCGGGTCGAGCAGCTCGACGCGGAAGCCGGGGCTGGGGCGGCCCATGGAGCCGGTCTTCAGGGGCTGGCCGGGGCTGTTGGAGACCTGGACGGCGGTCTCGGTCTGCCCGAAGCCGTCCCGGATGGTCACGCCCCAGGCGCGCCGGACCTGCTCGATGACCTCGGGGTTCAGGGGCTCACCCGCCGCCACGACCTCACGGGGCGGGGTGCGCAGGGCGCTCAGGTCGGCCTGGATGAGCATGCGCCACACGGTCGGCGGGGCGCAGAAGGTGGTGACGCCCGCGCGGTCCATCTCGGCCATCAGGCGGGCCGCGTCGAAGCGCGTGTAGTTGTGGATGAAGACGGTCGCCTCGGCGTTCCACGGCGCGAAGAGATTGGACCAGGCGTGCTTGGCCCAGCCGGGCGAGGAGATGTTCAGATGCACGTCGCCGGGCTTGAGGCCGATCCAGTACATGGTGGCCAGATGCCCGACCGGGTACGAGACGTGGGTGTGCTCGACCAGCTTGGGGCGGGCGGTGGTCCCGGAGGTGAAGTACAGCATCAGCGGGTCGTCGGCGGCGGTCGGCCCGTCGGGGGTGAACCCGGCGGGGGCGTCGTACGCGTCCTCGTACGCCTGCCAGCCCTCGGGTGCCCCGCCGACGGCGATGCGCGTGTAGCGGCCGGGCACGTCGTCGAACTTGCCGGTGTCCTCGGCCCGCACCACCACATGCCGGACGCGTCCGCGCTCCACCCGGTCGCGCAGGTCGGCCGGGCCGAGCAGCGGCGTGGCCGGGATGACGACGGCGCGCAGCTTCATGGCCGCGAGGGCGATCTCCCACAGCTCGGCCTGGTTGCCGAGCATGACGAGAACACGGTCCTCGGCCCGGACGCCACGCCCCCGCAGCCAGTTCGCGACCCGACCGGACCGCTCGGCCGTCTCGGCGAAGGACAGCCGGACCTCGCTGCCGTCCTCCTCGACGATGTGCAGGGCGGTGCGGTCGTTCCCGTCCGCGATGACGTCGAACCAGTCGAGCGCCCAGTTGAACCGGTCGGGCCGGGGCCAGGCGAACCCCTCGTACGCCGTCGCGTAGTCCTCGCGGTGTTCCAGCAGGAAGTCCCGCGCCCTGCGGAACGACTCCGTCCCCGTCGTCATGTGTTGTCCTCCTAGGTACCGGACCTTGCCGGGCGGCTCTCTGTCATCGTGTAATCCGTGACGTGGGTCTCACTACCCCCGAACGGGGGTGTGCGCTCCGGGAACGCCGCAGTGAAAGGGCGAGACGTGGCAGTGGACGCGGCCGAGACGGTGGAGATGAGGAGCGCGCTGGTGCGCCTGCGCCGGGCGACGGGACTGCCTGTCGCCTTCGGGGGCCTGGTGGATTCCGGCCACCGGAGAATGCGCATCAGCGAACTGAACGGCACGGCCACCGACTCCCTGCGCACAATCTCGGTGACCGCCGGCAACGGCCTGGGCGGCAAGGCCGTCGCCCTCGCCCGCCCCTGCGCGGTCACGGACTACTCCACCTCACGGCAGATCACCCATGAGTACGACGCCGCCGTCGCCATGGAGGGGCTGTGCTCGGTCCTCGCGGTCCCGGTCGTCGTACGACGCCGGGTGCGCGGTGTCCTGTACGGCGCCCTGCGCACGGCCCAGCCGCTGGGCGACCGCACGCTGACGATGGCCGTGGAGGCCGCGCGGGACGTGGAGCAGGCGCTGGTGGTGCGCGACGAGGTGCGGGGGCTGCTGGAGGCCGCCCGGCCGCAGCCGGCGCCGCCCGACCGGGGCGCGGCGTGGGAGCAGGTGCGCGAGGCGCACGCGGCCCTGCGCGCCCTGGCACCGCGCATCGGCGACCCCGCCCTGCGGGCGGAACTCCTCGACGCGTGCGGCCTCCTGGCGGAGGGAACCGCGCCGAACGGCGTGCGACTGGCACCCCGCGAGCTGGACGTCCTGACGTGCGTGGCGGCCGGCGCGACGAACGCGACCGCGGCCGAGCGACTGGGGCTGCGGGCGGAGACGGTCAAGGGCTACCTGCGATCGGCCATGCGAAAGCTGGGCGCCCATACGCGCGGTGAGGCGGTGGTGGCGGCACGGCGGGCGGGGGTGTTGCCGTAGCCCTGCGGGCGCAGCGGTGTGCGGGCCGAGCGTCGGGCTCGCGAAAGTGTGGAGGTGGATGCGCGAGGGCGGGGTGCGTCAGCGGACCTACGGAGGTGGGTGTGGAGGCCGTGCGGGTCGGGGCCGAGCGGGTGCTGCCGTCAAGGGCGCGGCAGGGGTACGGCGTTGGTGCTGCCCGGAGGTGCCGCGCGGCGGTGGTCCAGCCCGCCTCGACAACCCCCCATTCATTCATCCGCGCTTTGAATTTCCCCATGCTCCCGGGTTGTTATTTGCCTCACCACGCGGTCGGTCCGAATTTCAAAGAACTGTTGCCTAATATTGGCCCGGACACGACACACGGAGGGGAGCGGTGACCGTGCGACGGGACTTCAAGGAGCCTGCCAGATGCCGCCCCGACCAGGTCATCGGCAGGGAGGAGCTGTTCACGGCCGCGCGTGAGCAGCTCGGGCGGGGCGGCAGCGTGCTGCTTCACGGGCCTGCCGGAATTGGGAAGTCGACGGTCCTGCGGGCATTGGCCGGGGAATACGGCGGCGCCGCGCGCACCGTGTTGCGCTGCTCGCCCACGGAGTCCGAATCCCACCTTCCCTTCCTGGCGCTGGCCGACCTCCTCGGCCTGGTCCTGGACGAGGTGTCCGGGCGGCTCCCGGCCGCCCAGCGCACCGCCCTGGAGTCGGCGCTCACCGGCCGCGGCGAGTCCACCCTCCAGCGCGACGGACTGGCCCTGCGCCTGGCCGTGCTGTCCGCCCTGCGCACCCTGGCCGACACCGGTCCCGTCCTGGTCGTCGCCGACGACCTGCAGTGGCTGGATCCGGCCAGCGCCGAACTCCTCGGCTTCGCCGCCCGCCGCCTCGGCGACACCCCGGTGCGGATGCTGTGCGCGGTGCGGACCGAGGGCGAGGAGTACGACCGTCATCTGCGCATGTCCCCGCCGGACACCCTCGCCGTACGGCTGGGCCCGCTCTCCCGCGCCCAGATGTCCGCCCTGCTCGACCACCGCGGCTACACCGGCCTGCCCCGCTCCACCGTCCGGGACATCCACCGCACCAGCGGCGGCAACGCCCTGTTCGCCCTCGAACTGGGCCGCGCCCTCGCCGAGAACGCCACCCCGCCCCGCCCCGGCGAGCCCCTGCCGGTGCCGACCTCGCTGCGCGCCCTGGTGCTCAACCGCCTGGAGATGCTCTCGGAGGAGGCCCGCCGCACCCTCCTCGTCGCGAGCGCCGGCGCCCGCCCCACGCTGGCACTGCTGCACTCGGCCGGCCGTCACAACGCCGAGGCCGAGACGGCGCAGGCCGCCGGACTCGGGCTGCTGGCGACCGAGCCCGAGGGTCCCGCCGTACGGTTCGCGCACCCGATGATCTCCGCCGCGCTGTACGCGGAGGCACCCGCACAGGAGCGCCGGGCCGCGCACGCCGCGCTGTCCACGGCCGCCTCCGACCCCATCGAACGCGCCCGGCACCTGGCCCTGGCGACCACCGGCACCGACCCCGAGGTCGCCGCGCGCCTCGCCGAGGCCGGCGCGCTGGCCCGGGACCGCGGCGCGCCGTCGGTGGCCGCACAGCTCTCCCTGCTCGCCGCCCGGCACACCCCGGCGGACGGCACGCCGAGCCCGGACGTGCTGCGCCTTGAGGCCGCCGAGGACGCGATCACCGCCGGCGAACTGGACCTCGCCCGGGACATCGCCCGTGAGGTGCTCGCACGCACGGCCGTGCCGGCGGAGCGGGTACGGGCCTGGATCGCGGTGATCGAGACGGCGGGCCACGCCATGGCCGAGGTCGACTCGATCTTCCCGCAGGCCCTGGCCGACGCGGGCGACGACCCCAAGCTGCTCGCGCTGGTCCACTACCAACTCACCTGGCGCGCCCTGCTCGTGGAGGGCGACTTCGACGAGGCCCGTGGGGAGGCCGCGTATGTCGCGGAGCTGGCCGCACGGGCCGACGACCGCTACACCGAGCTGATGGCGCTCGCCTTCCAGGCGCAGATCGAGACCCTCATGGGGCACCCGGACGCCCCCGCCACCATCCGGCGCGCGCTGGAGGAACCCCAGGACCCGAGGGTGGCCTGCCATCACAACGGGGCCGGCTACTCCCGGTTCCGCTGGCTGATCATGAGCGACCAGCTCCCCGAGGCACGGGCGGCGGTCACGACGCTGCTGCGCGAGGTGCGCCGGCACGGCTGGGTCGAGAGCGAGGTGCACTTCCTGCGGGGCGTCGCCGAGACCGAGCTGCACTCCGGCCACTGCGGCCGCGCCCTCGACCTGGCCCGCGAGAGCCTGCGGCTGGCCCGTGACACGGGGATCGGCGAGGTCGCCTCGGCCGTGCTGACCTCGCTCGCGGAGGCCTCGGGCGGGGACGTGGAGCGGGCGCTGGCGCTGGCCCGGGAGGCGGTGGAGCACGCCGAGGAGGACGGCGACCAGATGTACGTCTCGCGCGCCCTGACCGCTCTGGGCCACGCCCAGCTGGTGGCGGGGGACACGGAGGCGGCGGTGCGTTCGCTGCGCCGGGTGCGTGAGGTGGAGCAGGGCCTCGGCATCACCGATCCGGCGCGCGGCCGCTGGCACGGCGACCTCGCCGAGGCCCTGGTGCGCACCGGCGCGATCGCCGAGGCGCAGGACCTCATCGACGTCACGCGCGAACACGCGCTGCGCCTGGACCGCGACAGCGTCCTGGCCGTGCTGGACCGGGCCGAGGCACTGCTGCGCGCGGCCCGCGGCGAGCAGGAGGCCGCCGTGGCCCAGTTGACGTCGGCTCAGGACCGGCTCGGCAAGCTGGGGTACGGCCTGGAGGAGGCCCGGGCCGCCTTCGCGCTGGCCCAGCTGCGGACCGAGGCCTCGGGGCCGGCGTCGTACGAGGAGGCGACCCGGCTGTTCCGCCGCTGCCGGGCGCTGCCCTGGCTGCGGCGGGTCGAGGCGGCGGCCACCGCGCCCACCGTGGAGACGGCGCCCGCCGCCCCCGTCGCCACGCCGGACGGACTCGACGGTCTGGACGGGCTCGCCTCGATGGAGCGTCAGGTCGCCGCGCTGGTCATGGAGGGCGCGACCAACCGGGAGATCGCCGCGCGGCTGTTCATCAGCGTCAAGACGGTCGAAGCGACACTGACCCGCGTGTACCGCAAGCTCGGGATCCGCTCGCGGGTCGACATCGTCAGACTGGCGGCGGGACGCCGGACGACGTAAGTTCACCCGTCTTTGTCGGTCTGCGTGGTTTAGCCGGCACGACCGAGGGTTTTCCCTGCCCAACTCCCTTAGGGGCATCCCTCATTGGGAAGGGGAACTTCCGGGACCTACCTTGTGGATGTGCCGATCGCCGGGCACACGGGGGTCGGTCCCGCGACCCCCGTGCTCACCCCCCACACCCGCGCGTCCCCCCACCGGCAATCCCAATGAGGAGACTCATGTTCGGGCTCACCCGTGCCAGAAAGACGGCCGCCGTCGCGGCCACCGTCGCCGCGGCCGCGGCGGCTGTGCTCAGCGCCCCCACCGCTGAGGCCGCGTCATCGCGCATCGTCGGCGGCACGACGACCACGACGTCCACGTACCCGTTCATGATGCAGATCACGGACGCCTCGCAGGACCAGTTCTGCGGCGGCACCCTGGTGTCGGCCACCAAGGTCGTCACCGCGGCCCACTGCATGGTCGGCGAGACCACCGGCAGCGTCCGCGTCGTCGGCGGCCGCACCCACCTGGGCGGCACGGACGGCACGGTGAGCCGGGTCAGCGACATCTGGATCCACCCGGACTACCAGGACGTCACCGACGGCAACGACGTGGCCGTG
This sequence comes from Streptomyces ferrugineus, assembly GCF_015160855.1. Classification (NCBI taxonomy): domain Bacteria; kingdom Bacillati; phylum Actinomycetota; class Actinomycetes; order Kitasatosporales; family Streptomycetaceae; genus Streptomyces; species Streptomyces ferrugineus. Next base: position 7,075,918 of record NZ_CP063373.1, read on the forward strand.
CTGACCCTGTCGACCTCGATGCCGTACACACCAGTGTCGTACGTCGACTCCTCGGACACCGGCGTCTACGCGTCCGGCACCACCGCCCGCATCCTCGGCTGGGGCACCACCTCCTCGGGCGGCAGCTCCTCCAACCAGCTGCGCACGGCGACCGTGCCGACGGTGTCCGACGCCACCTGTTCCAGCTCCTACGGTTCGGACTTCCTCGCGTCCGACATGGTCTGCGCCGGTCACACCTCCGGCGGCGTCGACACCTGCCAGGGCGACAGCGGCGGTCCCCTGATCATCGGGGGCGTCCTGGCAGGGATCACTTCCTGGGGCGAGGGCTGCGCCCAGGCCGGTTACCCGGGCGTCTACACCCGGCTGACCACGTTCTCGGACGAGGTGACCGAGCAGGTCGAGTCCTGACCGGGAGCGTCGTCCAGGTCTCCTGAGCACAGCTCAGGTGAAAGACCAGGGGGCGTTGCGGGCCTCCACGAGCGGCCCGCAACGCCCCCTATCCATGTCCGCCCGCCCCGGGGTTGAATGGCCGGGATCGTACGGAGGTGAGGGACATGGTGTCCGCCGACCGGCTGCTGGCCTTCGCGGCGATGTCGCTGCTGGTGGTCCTGATCCCGGGACCCAGCGTGCTGTTCGTCATCGGCCGGGCGCTGGCCCACGGCCGCCGGACCGCGGTGGCGACGGCCATCGGCAATGTCTTCGGCTCGTATCTGCTGGTGGTCGCGGTCGCGGTGGGCATCGGCTCCCTCGTGGAGCGGTCCGCGGCGATCTACCTCGGGGTCAAGCTGGCGGGCGCGGCGTACCTGGTGTTCCTGGGCGTGCAGGCGTTCCGGCACCGGGGGGACCTGCGGGTGTCGGCGACCGAACCGGCCTCGGCGCGGCGTCCGGCCCGCGGCGACCTGCGGACGGTCCTCGACGGCGCGTTGGTCGGCGTCACCAACCCCAAGGGTGTCGTGTTCTTCGCCGCCGTACTCCCCCAGTTCGTGGACCAGTCGGCGGGCCACGTCCCCCTCCAGATGCTGGTGCTGGGCCTGGTCCCGATCATGATCGGCCTGATCACGGACACCCTGTGGGGCCTGACGGCCTCCGCCACCCGCACCTGGTTCGCCCGCTCGGACCGGCGCCTTTCGCTGATCGGCGGGGCGGGCGGCTGCACCATGATCGGGCTGGGGCTGACGGTGGCGGTGACGGGCCGCGCGGACTGAGCAGCCTCAACACACCCCCTAGGGGATGACGGTCCCGAACCGGACGTCGTACGCCTCCTCCGGGTGCAGGACCTGGAGGATCCGCGCCGCCTCCTCGGTCACCTCCCCGCGCTGGACCCTGGTGAGCTCACCGAAGGGCTCGATGACGAGGGCGTCGCCGAGGATGCGCCACACACCCGCGAGGAAGCCGTCGACGAGGAGCGGGCGGTAGAAGGTGTTCGCCTGCCAGGTGCGGCCGCGGTTCGCGGGCGGGATCACGCGGGTGCGGTCGGCGTGGGAGAGCAGGAGATTGTCGAACTCGGGCAGCAGACGGGGCGGGGCCGGGGTGTCCGGGTCGGGGCGCGGGGCGTCGGGGAGGTCGAAGAGTTCGACGCCGTTCTCGTCCCGGAAGGTGAGCAGCCCGGGGCGGAGGCGTTCGAAGGCGGCGCGCATCCGGGTCAGCCCCGACCAGGTCTGGAAGTCCTTCACGGAGGCCGGCCCGAAGGCGGCCAGATAGCGCAGGACCGTGGCGTCGGGTGAGGCGGCCGGCTCGGCTGGGCGCTCCAGCCAGTGCTCGGCGGTGGTCAGGGCGACCTGGGCACTGCGGCCCCACAGCCCGCGCGGGGTCACCTGGACGAGGGGCAGCGAGCAGCGGGCGGCGACGGCCAGGGCCCGCGGATCGGCGTCCGGCCACTCGGCGCTCAGGGCCTCGCGGAGCTGCTTCATGGTGCGCGGCTCCTCCTCGACCAGCTCTCGGGCGATGCCGGCGAGCCGCTCCAGGTCGACACCGACGAGCCCTTTGCGGAAGTAGTTGATCTCGCGGTCCCGGGCGGGCTGCACCAGCGGGCGCAGGGTGAGGCTGTCGTCGGCGGTGTGCAGATGGATGGTCGACCGCATGGTGACGATGCGCACGGCCGAGCGGTCGGCGAGCGGCGCGGACAGCGCCTCGGGCGTGAAGCCGTCGAGGCGGGCGGCGAGCGCGTAGTACGGCGGCTTGACCTCCTGGGCCTGGAGGCCGACCAGATGCTCCACGGCAGCCGGGGCGGACAGCCCGGAGCGGCGCAGCAGGAGCTGCCGGTCGAGGGTGGCGCGGTTGAGGGCGCGGGTGCTGAGGACGGGTTCTGTCCTGGCCATCGCCTTCACCGCCTTGGTCCGCGCTGCCGTCGTCGTACTGGGCGCTGTCACCGTCTTGGGCGCTGCCGCCGTCTCGGGCGCTGCCGCCGTCTCGGGCGCTGCCGCCGTCTCGGGCGCTGTCACCGTCTCGGGCCTGGTCCGCTGAGTCATGCCGCACACGCTAGTGAGACTTGCGGACAGATACCGTCCGCATCTCTCACCGAATCCCGGATCGGCCCGTCCTACGCATGTCATTCGCCCCGTATATCCTGCTCCGTGATCACGCCCTCGTCGCACCGACCGGGAGGCAGCCGCGATGTCCCAGCGACGCGCCCGCCCCGCCCCCAAGAAGGCCATGAAGTCCGTCTGGCGCCGAGCCGTCACCCCACCGCACCCGCCGGAGCCGCAGCCACCCGAGCCCGCGTCGCGCTCCGCGAAGCCGGATCCGTCCGAGGTGGCGAGTGTCGTCCAGGCGGCGCTGTACCGGGACGGCGTGCGCGTGTCCACCCCCGCGACCCTGGCCGAGACCTACCGCGAACTGCGTGACCAGCCCTCCGGCATGGCGTGGATCGGCCTGGCCCGCCCCACAGAGGCCGAGCTGCTCTCCCTGGCCGCCGAGTTCGACCTGCATCCCCTCTCGGTCGAGGACGCGATGGAGGCGCACCAGCGGCCCAAACTGGAGCGCTACGGCGACACACTCTTCGTCGTCCTGCGCGCGGCCCGCTACCTCGACGCGCCCGAGGAGGTCGACTTCGGGGAGCTCCACGTCTTCGTCGGCCCCGACTTCGTCATCACGGTGCGCCATGGCGCGGCCCCCGACCTGTCGGCGGTGCGCCGCCGCATGGAGGAGACGCCGGAGCTGCTCAAGCTGGGCCCGGAGGCGGTGCTCTACGCGATACTGGACGCGGTGGTCGACGGCTACGAACCGGTCGTGGCGGGCGTCCAGATCGACATCGACGAGATCGAGACCGAGGTCTTCCGCGGCGACCCCGAGGTCTCCCGCCGTATCTACGAACTCTCCCGCGAAATGGTCGAGTTCCAACGCGCCACCCGCCCCCTGGTCGGCATGCTGCACGGCCTGATGGCCGGCTTCTCGAAATACGGCACGGACGAGGAACTCCAGCGCTACCTCCGCGACGTGGCCGACCACGTCACCCACACCAGCGAACGCGTCGACGGCTTCCGCCAGGCCCTCACCGAGATTCTCACGGTCAACGCGACGCTGGTGACGCAGCAGCAGAACGCGGAGATGCGGGCGTTGGCGGAGGCGGGGTTCGAGCAGAACGAGGAGATCAAGAAGATCTCCTCTTGGGCAGCCATTCTGTTCGCTCCGACGCTGGTAGGGACGATCTACGGGATGAACTTCAAGCACATGCCGGAGTTGCAGTGGGTATTCGGATACCCCTTTGCGATCGTCCTGATGGCTGCGGTTTGCACCAGTTTGTACGTCATCTTCAAGCGGCGATATTGGCTCTGAGTAACCACCGAGCGAGGGGTCACTCAACAGGTCGGAGACCCCCGATCCCGGACGCCTCAAACGTCTCTGAGGGCGCTGGGGAGAATCTGGGGAGAATCAAGGCTCTGACCGCGGTTGCGTGAAGGGACATGCCCCGCGCAGGCGTGCCCGTGGCTGACTCGTCTGCGGGGTCAGCTGTCAGGTCTTGTCCTGGGTGGGTCCGCACCGACATGATCGTCGATCATGCGTCTTGATGAACTTGGTGCTGCTGAACGTCTGTTGTGGAACTCCTTCCTACAGGGCACTGCCGTCGATGTTCGCGACGGCACGTCATCGGCGGAATGCGCGATACGGGCCGACGTCATTGAGGCGCTGTTGCTGGGTGCTGGTGCCGATCCCGCCCCGGGTGACCGTCCGGCACTCCGCCTCACCGGCGCCCGCATCGCAGGCAGCCTGGATCTGCGATTCGCCGAGATTGCCGTGCCGGTTGTCCTGGCCGATTGCCGGTTCGACGAAGTACCCCTGCTGCAGGGCGCCAGGCTCCGCGAATTGGTCCTCCCCGGAAGCTCCCTGCCGGGTCTTGCCGCCGACATGGCCCAGATCGAGGGCCGACTGGTGCTGTCCCGATGCCACCTGACCGGACCCCTCATACTGAACCGCGCCGAGATCCACGGTGACCTGGACCTCCGCGACACCGTGGTCACGGCGCCGGGGTCCGAGGCGATATCCGCGGTCCATGTCGCCGTGGGCGGCGACGTACTGTGCACCAACCTGGCTGTCCAGGGAGAATTCCGCGTATCCGGTGCCTCCATCGACGGCGAGTTCGACCTGGAGGGCGCCTCCCTGAGCAATCCCGAGGGCAACGCGCTGGACGCCTACCATGTCCAGATCACCGAGGACTTCACCTTCCACCCGGGCTTCAGAGCCGAGGGGCGGATCATCCTGTCCGGTGCCGTGGTCTCGGCCGCGATCGGCTTCTGCGGCGCCGTTCTCAACAACGCCGGCGACGTCGCGCTGGATGCTGTCGACGTTCATGTCACCCGCAATTTCGACCTCGGGCGGGGCCTCGCCGTCAACGGCGGCATCCAGCTTGACGGCAGCAACATCGGTACGCAGCTCAGCTTCCGCGACATCACGCTCACACATCCTGGCGAGACCGCCTTGTCCCTGCGGATGACCCAGGCCCGGGAGACAGATCTGCGTACCCAGCGGCCGATCGACGGCACCGTCGATGCACGCAACGCCCATCTGGGTACCCTGTACGACACCCCGGACACCTGGCCGGCAGACATCCGGCTGGCCGAGACCACTTACGACGCCCTCGCATCCCCCCTGGCAGCGGCCGAACGGCTCGACTGGCTCCGGCGCGGCACCGACGGCTATGTCCCGCAGCCGTACGAACAGCTCGCAGCCGCGTACCGGCGGCTCGGACACGAGGACGAAGCACGCACGGTGCTGCTGGCCAAGCAACGCCATAGGCGAGCTACGCTTCCCCCGCACATCCGCGTCTGGGGTTACATCCAGGACACGACCGTCGGCTACGGCTACCGGCCTCTGCGCGCCGGCCTCTGGCTCATGGCTCTTCTCGCCTGTGGTGCGATCTTCTTCGCAGTCCATTCCCCCGCACCGCTCGAAGCGGGAAAGGCACCGCCGTTCAACGCCGTCTTCTACACGCTCGACCTGCTGGTCCCCATTATCACCTTCGGGCAGGAGGCGGCTTTCGCACCACGAGGCATCGGACAATGGCTTGCCTACGGACTGACCGCTGCTGGCTGGGTCCTCGCCACAACCGTCACCGCCGGCATCTCACGGGCAATCAGCCGTCAGTGAGACGAAACCACCAGCCACGGCCGAATTCCGGCATTCGCGAAAACCTAAAGCGTGTTGCAGAACGCTGTGATCAGGGCATTTCCCTTGCATGGGTGGGGTGTTGAGGGCTGAGCCGGTCTGGGTGGAGACGTTCACCGGTCTGCGGGCTGAGCAGTTCGGGCGGCTGCTAAGGGCGGTTCGGGAACGTGGTGGTGAGGGGTGCGGGTGGGGTCGTCCGTGGCGGCTTCCGCTGGCCGAGCGGGTGCTGCTGGTGGCTGTCTACTACCGCACGAACCTCACGATGCGGCAGCTCGCCCCGCTGTTCGGCATCTCCCCGGCGACCGTGTGCCGGGTGATCCAGCGGCTGGGGCCGCTGCTCGCGCTCGAGCCGGTACGTGCCCCGCAGGAGGCAGTCGAGCGGTTGTGGATCGTGGACGGCACCCTCATCCCGGTCCGTGACCGAGGTGTGGGTGCCTCCTCGCGTAACTACCGTTTCTCAGCAAACGTGCAGGTCATCGTGGACGCAGACACCCGGCTCGTGGTGGCCGCGGCCCGTCCGCTGCCGGGCACCACCGCGGACGCGCACGCCTGGCGGCGCTCCGGACTGGCCGAGCACTGCGAAGGCGTGACGGTGCTCGGCGACGGCGCTTATCTCAACACCGGCCTGATCGTCCCGCACCGCAAACGCCCCGGACGGCCGCTACTCAAGGGCGAAGAGGAGGACAACGCGGAGCACCGCAAGGTCCGCGCCCGTGTGGAGCATGTGATCGGACGGATGAAGAATTACAAGATCCTGCGTGACTGCCGGCAGCGCGGCGACGGCCTCCATCACGCCGTTCAGGCCGTCGCCCGCATGCACAACCTCGCCCTCACCGCGTGACCAGACGCGACAAACGCCCAGTTCAGCCTGCCTGATCACAGCGTTCTGCAACACGCTTTAGGGAGAATCTGGGGAGTATGAGCACTACTGGGGAGCGCGTGGGGAGAATCGACTGCGTAACGCGACGTCAGCCTGAAAGGCACTGAAAGAAGCATCAGCGCTGGTCAGAGACATGGATGGCCGCATCGACGCAGGTCAACGCCACCCGGTAGACGACTTCAAGAAGATCTCCTCCTGGGCGGCCATTCTGTTCGCTCCGACGCTGGTCGGGACGATCTACGGGATGAACTTCGAGCACATGCCGGAGTTGGACTGGAACTTCGGTTACCCCTTCGCGATCGGCCTGATGGGCATTGTTTGCGTCAGTTTGTACGTGATTTTCAAGCGACGGGACTGGCCTTAGATGAGGGCCGCTCAACGGAGATCACCCCGCGCACCGACAGCCAGTGACGCGTACGCCGTCAACCGCCCGCCGATCGAGCCGGGTGGATGTGAGCGGCACGCGGCACCTGACCTTCGCCTCGCTCCGTCCGGGTGATCGGGTGATCGCCCGGACGGAGCGAGGCGAACGGGATTCCGGCACCGCCGCCACCCCGGGCTGAGTCGGGCCCTGCCGCGCCGCGGGCTCGAACTGGCCCACGCGCACCACGGCCTGGCGCCTCGTGCGCTCCGCTACATCCGTGCCGGGGCGCACGTGGCGGCCGCGACGTCCGATCGTGCGCGCGGACTCCGGAACGCCGCGTCAGGGCCACCCGCCTTCCAGCCGATGCCCTCACCCGCTGCGGCGGTTGGCCCGGTGCCAGTACGGCGCCCGCTGTCACCGCCAGCGCGAGGTCCGGGTCCTCCGCCTCGAGGCGCCCGGAGAATGCCCGACGGGCGGAGGCGGCAGGGTCAGTCGCCCTGGATGCCCACCTTCACCGCCACCACCGGGACCGGGGAGTCCATCAGCAGCCGTTGGCTGATGCTGCCCAGCAGCGCCTTGCCGACTGCCGAACGGCGCTTGATGCCGATCACGAGGCGGTCGACGGCATGGTCCTGGATTTCGTCGAGGACGGCTTCGGCCGGGTCCCGGTCTTCCCTGCCCTCGCGATCAATGATCTTGAAGTTGAGCGTGGACGGGATCGACGAGGTGTCCGCTTTCGTGAGGGACAGATTGACGATGATCAGGTCGGTGGCGAACCGCTCGGCCTCGGCGACACCGGCGGCCAGGGCGGCCACGCCCTCGGGAGTGTCTGATACGGCGACCATGACTGACATGGGATGACCAATCGGGGAGTTGGCTGATGGTGGTCAGGCGTGCTCGGCCCGGAACTCGTCCTCGAACTGCTCCAGGGAACGGCCCCGCGTCTCGGGCACCATCGTGTGGATGAACAGCAGGGCCGCTACGCCGAGTCCGGCGAAGATGTAGAAGGTGGGGGCGATGCCCAGTGCGCTGACGACGGGCGGGAAGCCGAAGGCGACGCCGGCGTTGGCGATCCAGAGCATGAACACACACAGGCCCATGGCGAAACTGCGGATCTTGAGCGGGAAGATCTCCGCCAGCAGCAGCCAGACCAGGGGTCCGATCGTCCCCTGCATGGAGAACACGAAGCAGATCACGAACAACAGGATGATGTAGGGCTTGGCGGTGCTGTCCGGCAGGAGCGTCGCCGACAGGCCGACGAGGATGTGGAAGGACGTCGTCAGGGCGAAGCCGCCGAGCAGCATCGTGCGTCGGTCGATCTTGTTCATGATCAGGATGCCGACGGTGATGCCCAGGACGCTGAACAGGCCGTTGGCCGTGTTGGCGATGATGGCGGCCTTGGCGGAGAACCCGGCGTCCTCGAGCAGTTGACTGCCGTAGTACATGATCGAGTTGATGCCGGTGAACTGCTGGAACACACCCAGCCCGATGCCGATCAGGAGCAGTCTGCGGATCCACGGCACGGAGAGGTCGGCCCAGCCGCCGGTCTGCGCCTGCTTCTCCTCCTCGGCCAGGGCGTGCACCTCGGCCATCTCCGCCTCCGCCCGTTCGGGGCTGCGGATCTGCCGGAGCACCTCCAGGGCCTCTGCCTCCCGGCCCTTGGAGATCAGCCATCGCGGACTTTCCGGCATTCGCAGCATGCCGAAGAACAGGGCGAAGGCGGGGAGGACGGCGACCACGAGCATGTAGCGCCAGACGTCGTCGTGCTCGCCCCAGATGTTGAAGATGAGGGCGTTGATGACGAACGCGGCGAACTGCCCGGAGACGATCATGACCTCGTTGCGCGTCACCAGGCTGCCGCGCCGCTCGGCGGGAGAGACCTCCGCGAGGTAGACGGGAACGGTGGCCGAGGCGCCGCCCACGGCGAGACCCAGGACGAACCGGAAGAGGGCCAGTACCTCCCAGTTGGGGGCGACGACGCAGCCCAGGGTGCCGACGGTGAAGACGCCCGCGAGCATCAGGATGTTGTGCCGGCGACCGTAGGCGTCGGCGAGCCGGCCACCGACCAGGGCGCCGAACGCGGCTCCGAAGATCAGGATGCTGACCACGAAGCCCTCCGTGAAGGCGGTCAGCCCGAGGTCCTCCTTCATCGGTGCCAGCGCGCCGTTGATGACGCCGGTGTCGTAGCCGAAGAGAAGTCCGCCGAAGGTCGCGATGACGGCGATCAGGCCGAGCCGCTTCGTATGGGCCCCGGGAGCATCCGGCGGCAACGCCGCACGCGTGGAAGTCCGTATTTCTCCGTCGAGCATGGGCATACCTCCGCATAGTTGCCGTAACCGGCAGATTTCATCGGGTTGCCGGGAGCTTGCCAGTCGGAGAGGCGCCCATCAATAGTCAGGACAAAATTATGTCCTGACATCTTGCTCGACGATCGACCGATGCACCATCGAGCGCCGGATCCCCGCCTACGGTCACGCAGCCCTCGGCGCACACCGAGGCGGAAACCTCGTAGCGACAAGCTATTGACATGACATTCAGGCGGCCGCCATCGTACTCGGACTAGAGCGCGCTATTAAAGCGTTCTAAACGAGATTGTTACCGCCCCCACACATCCGGGGTCAGCGCGAGGCGCAGGGGCCCGGTCAGAGAGAGGACGCCCGCAATGGCCGTGCGCGTAGGAGTGATCGGGGCCGGCTGGATCGGTCAGGACCACATCCGCCGTCTCACCGAGACCGTGACCGGTGCCCAGGTCACCGCGGTCACCGACATCGACGCCGCGCGCGCCGGGGAGGCGGCGGCCCGGGTCGGCGCCCGGGTGCCGGCCGACGGCGGTGAGCTGATCGCGGCGGACGACGTGGACGCCGTCCTCGTGACGTCCTGGGGCCCGACCCACGCCGAACACGTGCTGAACGCCATCGCGGCCGGCAAGCCGGTGTTCTGCGAGAAGCCGCTGGCCACCACCGCCGAGGACTGCCTGAAGATCGTCGAGGCCGAGATGGCCCACGGCCGCCGTCTGGTCCAGGTCGGCTTCATGCGCCGCTACGACACCGGCTACCGGCAGCTGAAGCAGGTCATCGACTCCGGCCGGATCGGCGAACCCCTGATCGTGCACTGCGCCCACCGCAACCCCACCGTGCCGCAGTCGTACACCTCCGACATGGCCGCCCTCGACACGGCCGTGCACGAGATCGACGTCCTGCGCTGGCTGCTGGACGACGAGATCATCTCCACCCAGGTGATCACCCCGCGCGCCACGAGTAAGCGGTTCGAACACCTCAAGGACCCGCAGATCATGCTGTTCGAGACCGCCAAGGGCGTCCGTATCGACCTCGAGGTCTTCGTCAACTGCCAGTACGGCTACGACATCCAGTGCGAGACCGTCGGCGAGGAGGGCCTCGTCCGCCTCCCCGACCCCGCCGCGGTCGGCGTGCGCACCGCCGCCCGGCACAGCACCGAGGTGCTCACGGACTGGGTGGGCCGCTTCCGGGACGCCTTCGACACCGAGTTCCGCGAGTGGATCACCGCCCTCACCGCCGGCGACGAGCCCACCGGACCCTCGGCCTGGGACGGCTACGCCGCCACCGTCGTCTCCAACGCCACCGTCGCGGCACGGCAGTCGGGCCGCGTCATCGGCACCGACATGAAGCCCCGCCCCGGCTTCTACGCCACCCGGGGCCTCGTCTGAGCATCACCTTGACCCGTGGGCGCCTACGTCCGGCTCGCCCTTCGCGGCCTCGTCGGCCGCCCGGCGCCGGTCCGACCGGGACCGGCGTACTGGGGCCCCGGGGAGCGGTGGGACACGAGGGCGGACCTCGGTCCCGCCCGAGGACGTCGACGTGGTGGCCGTCCGCCGCACCCGGCCGCCCGGGCCCCGCACAGAGCGGTTCGACACGGTCAGCGCGGCTTCGTGGTGGTGCCGCGTACGACCAGCGACGGGGCGAGGACGATCTCGCGGGGCGCGGTGCGTTCCTGGTCGAGACGTTCGACGACGGCCACCACGGCCTCGCGGGCCTGCTCTTCGGCTTCCTGACTGACGGTGGTGAGGTTGAAGCAACTCAGCCGGGACAGGGTGTCGTCGTCATAGCCGACGACCGACACGGCGCCCGGAACGTCGACCCCTGCCGCCCGGAAGGCGGTGAGCAGGCCGATGGCGCTCCGGTCGTTGTAGGCGACGACGGCGGTCGGCAAGTCGCCGCTGTCGAGGAGTTGCCGGGCGGCCTTCTCGCCGGCCTCCTCGGTGTGGTCGCCGTGGAGGATCCTGATCCGCTCGTCGAGACCGTGGCGGCGCATGGCGCTGCGGTAGCCGCGGCGCCGGTCGGTGGCGATGACGCCCTTGCCGCCGTCGACGTGGGCGATCGCGCGATGGCCGAGGCCCACGAGATGGTCGACGACCTGGCCGACTCCGGCGTCGTCGGCGCTGCGGACGACGTCGAGGTCGGCGCCGGTGATCCGGCGGCCCACGCAGACGACGGGCGCCTTGCGGTCGAGGTCGGCGAGGGCGGAGGCGGGGGCCACCGGGCCGAGGAGGATCAGCGCCTCGCAGCGGAAGGCCAGCAGCGTCTCGACCGCCGTGCTCTCGTCGCGGGTCCGGGTCTGGGTGCTCAGGACGAGGTCGTAGCCGACCTGCTCGGCGGTCGTGTGGAGATGCTCGACCAACTCGGCCTGGAAGGCGCTGTGGACGTCGACCATGACGCCGAGCAGCCGGCTGCGCCTGCTGGCGAGGGCGCTGGCGGTGCGGTCGGGGCGGTAGCCGAGTTCGGCGGCCGCCTTCAGGACGCGCTGCCGGGTGCGTTCACTGGGGCCGGGAATGCCGCGCAGCACCAGCGAGACCGACGCCGTGGACAGGCCGACGCGCGCGGCGACGTCCTCCAGCCGGGGGCGTGGACTCGCACCGTTGCCGCCCGCGGGGGGACCGGAGCCGAGCTCGTCCATATGATCTCCCGTCGACTGCGGCAGCACCCTTGGCACACGTCCATGAGGCCGTCGATGGTACCACCACTTAAAACGTTTAAAACCGCCTGCCGGATGGCGACGCTCCATTGACAGGACATTCGGACATCAGTCATCGTACGTGCTGGGGCGTGTTCTTAAAGCGCTCTAAGCCGCCGTCTCCAGACCACCTCCATCCCGGGATCCTCCGGAGCGAAGGGAAACCAGCGTGATGCCGTTCGAAGTGCTGACCATGGGCCGCGTCGGAGTGGATGTGTACCCGCTCCAGACCGGTGTGGGGCTGGCCGAGGTCACCTCGTTCGGCAAGTACCTCGGCGGCAGCCCGACCAATGTCGCGGTGGCCGCCGCCCGGTACGGGCACGCGGCGGGCGTGATCACCAAGACGGGCCGGGACCCGTTCGGCGACTTCGTCCGTACGGCCCTGGACGGCTACGGCGTCGACAGCCGCTTCGTCGGTACGTCGGACATCGCGCCGACCCCGGTGACGTTCTGCGAGATCTTCCCGCCGGACGACTTCCCGCTGTACTTCTACCGCCTGCCCAAGGCCCCCGACCTGGACATCCAGCCCGACGAGCTGGACCTGGGCGCGGTGCGGGACGCGGCGGTCTTCTGGTTCACGGGTACGGGGCTGAGCGAGGAGCCGAGCCGCTCGGCGACCCTCGCCGCGCTCGCGCACCGGGCGAAGGCGGGCACGACGGTCTTCGACCTCGACTGGCGGCCGATGTTCTGGCAGGACCGGTCCAAGGCGCGTCCGTACTACGCCGAGGCCCTGCGGCACACCACCGTCGCGGTCGGCAACGTCGACGAGTGCGAGGTCGCCACCGGAGAGCGCGAGCCGTACGCCGCCGCGAAGGCGCTGCTCGCCGCCGGGGTGGAGCTGGCCGTGGTCAAGCAGGGCCCGAAGGGCGTGCTGGCCATGGACCGCGACGGCTCGACCGCCGAGATCCCGCCGGTGCCGGTGGACGTCGTCAACGGCCTCGGTGCCGGTGACGCCTTCGGCGGGGCGCTCTGCCACGGTCTGCTGTCCGGCTGGGACACCCGCCGCACCGTGTCCTTCGCCAACGCCGCCGGTGCCATCGTCGCGAGCCGGCTGTCCTGCTCGGACGCGATGCCCACCGAGGCCGAGGTCGAGGCGAAGCTGCGCGCGACAGGGCCCGGTGTCCCCGACAACTTCCAGCGAGAGGCGTGACCACGTGCCGTACGACAACGTCAGCCGGGTCGTGAAGTCCCGGGTCAGCGACCCCGGCGCCATCGAGGCGGCCGCCGCGCGACGCGTGAAGGCCACCTCGTTGCTCGGTGAGCACGGCAGGGCGATGGTCATCGCCGCCGACCATCCGGCGCGCGGCGCCAACGGCGTCGGCGGCGACCCCAACGCCATGGCGGACCGCTTCGCGCTGCTGGACCGGCTGTGCGTCGCGCTGGAGCGGCCGGGCGTGACAGGGGTGCTGGCCACCGCCGACATCCTGGAGGACCTGCTGCTGCTCGGCGTCCTGGACGGCAAGAGCGTCTTCGGATCCATGAACCGCGCGGGACTCGCCGGTTCGGTCTTCGAGATCGACGACCGGTTCACCGGCTACGACGCCGCCACGATCGCCGCGATGGGCTTCGACGGCGGCAAGATGCTCACCCGTATCGCCCTCGACGACGCGGCCACGCCGTCCGCCCTGGAGAACGCCGCGCGCGCGGTGGACGAGCTGAACGACCGTCAGCTGATCGCGATGGTCGAGCCGTTCATCTCCCGGTGGCAGGACGGGAAGATCCGCAACGACCTGTCCACCGACGCCGTGATCAAGTCGATCACCATCGCCTCGGGGCTGGGGCGCCGTACCGCCTACACCTGGCTGAAGCTGCCGGTCGTCGACGCCATGGAGCGTGTCCTCGCCTCCTCCACACTGCCCGCGCTGCTGCTCGGCGGCGAGGTCACCGACCCCGACGCGGCCTTCGCCTCCTGGGGCAAGGCGCTGAAGCAGCCCACCGCACAGGGCCTGGTGGTGGGCCGTTCGCTCCTGTACCCCTCCAACGGCGACGTCGCCGGTGCCGTGGACCGGGCGGTGAGCCTGCTGTGACGGCCAAGTACCACTTGCCGGCGGGGAGTTCGGCCGACGGCTCCTACGACGTCCTGGTCACGCCGGAATCGGCGGGCCGGGGATACTCCGGGCTCAGGATCCTGACCCTGCAGCCCGGTGAGGCACACGCCCTGTCCACCGGGGATTGCGAGTTCCTGGTCCTGCCGCTGACGGGCTCCTGCACCGCAACCACGGACGGCACGGCCCTCGAACTCACAGGCCGGACAGGCGTGTTCGCCTCAGCCACCGACTTCGCCCACCTCCCCGGCGGGTCGGAGGCCCTGGTCAGCAGCGCATCCGGTGGGAGGTTCGCGCTGCCCTCCGCCCGTACCGAGCAGGGAGGTCAACCGGCTCGGTACGGGCGCAAGGAGGACGTACCCGTCGAACTGCGGGGCGCCGGGGCGTGTTCACGGCAGGTCGACAACTACTGCCTGCCGGGGACGTTCGAGGCCGAGCAATTGCTGGTGTGCGAGGTACTGACCCCCGGCGGCAACCGGTCCTCGTACCCGCCCCACAAGCACGACGAGGCCCGCCCCGGCGAGGAGTCGGAGCTGGAGGAGATCCACTGCTTCGAGGTCGCCGACGACGGGAACGGCTTCGGCCACCAGCGGGTCCACGGCACCGAGGACCGGCGCATCGACGTGCTCGCCGAGATCCGCTCCGGCGACACCGTCCTCGTCCCGCACGGCCGGCACGGCCCCTCGATCGCCGCACCCGGATACGACCTCTACCACCTCGACGTCATGGCCGGTCCCGGCCAGGAGCGTGCCTGGCTGATCTGCGACGACCCGGCACACGGACGGGTCCGTTCGACCGGGGACTCCCAGGACGTCGACGACCGGCTGCCCTTCGGAGAGAACCGATGAACACCGTACGACTGACCACCGCCCAGGCGCTCGTCCGCTTCCTGGCCCACCAGTACAGCGAGCGCGACGGCCAGGAGCAGCGGCTGATCCCCGGGGTCTGGGGCATCTTCGGGCACGGCAACGTGGCCGGCGTCGGGCAGGCCCTCCTCCAGGCGGCCGTGACCCAGGAGGCCGACCTGCCGTACTACCTGGCGCGCAACGAGCAGGGCATGGTGCACGCCTCGGTCGCGTACGCGAAGATGCGCGACCGGCTCGCCACCTTCGCCTGCACCGCCTCGACCGGTCCGGGCTCCACGAACATGATCACCGGCGCGGCGCTGGCGACCACCAACCGGCTGCCGGTGCTTCTGCTGCCCAGTGACATGTTCGCCACCCGCGCCGCCGACCCCGTCCTCCAGCAGCTGGAGGACACCCGTGGCGGGGACGTCACCGTCAACGACGCCTTCCGCGCCGTATCGAAGTACTTCGACCGCGTCTCCCGCCCCGAGCAGCTGATCCCGGCCGCGCTGGCCGCGATGCGGGTGCTGACCGATCCGGTGGAGACCGGCGCGGTCACCCTCGCGCTGCCGCAGGACGTCCAGGCGGAGGCGTACGACTGGCCGGTGGACTTCTTCCGGCGCCGCGTCTGGCACGTGGGCCGCCCGCTGCCGGAGCCGGCCGCCGTCGAGCGGGCCGCCGCGCTGCTGCGGAACGCGAGGAAGCCGCTCATCGTCGCGGGCGGAGGCGCCGTCTACTCCGGTGCCGAGACGGCCCTGCGCGCGTTCGCCGAGGCCACCGGCATCCCGGTCGCCGACACCCACGCCGGCAAGGGCGCGGTGCCGTGGGACCACCCGTACGCGGTCGGCGGCATCGGCTCCACCGGGTCGTACGCGGCCAACGAGCTGGCGAAGGACGCCGATGTGGTGCTCGGCATCGGCACCCGCTACAGCGACTTCACCACCGCCAGCCACACCGTCTTCGCCAATCCGGAGGTCACCTTCCTCAACCTCAACGTCGCCCGCCTGGACGCCGTCAAGCACTCGGCCCAGCCGCTGGTGGCCGATGCCCGCCTCGGCATCCAGGCCCTCGCTGGGGCGCTGTCGGAGTGGGAGGTGGCCCCCGAGTACCGGGAGCGCACGCGTCGCCTCATCGCCCGCACCCGCGAGATCGAGGACGAGTGCTTCGCGCCCGACCGCAACACCGGTGAGCTGCCCGCCCAGACGCAGATCCTCGGCGCGCTGAACGACGTCCTGGACGACCGGGCCGTGGTGATCAACGCGGCCGGGTCCATGCCCGGTGACCTTCAGCAACTGTGGCGCGCGCGGGACCCGAAGGCCTATCACGTCGAGTACGCCTACTCCTGCATGGGCTACGAGGTCGCCGCCGGCGTCGGCGCCAAGATGGCCGACCCCTCCCGCGAGGTCGTCGTCCTGGTCGGCGACGGCTCCTATCTGATGATGGCTCAGGAGATCGTGACCATGGTCTCCGAGGGCCTGAAAGTCATCATCGTCCTCGTCCAGAACCACGGCTTCGCCTCCATCGGCGCCCTGTCCGAGTCCCTCGGCTCGCAACGCTTCGGCACCAAGTACCGCTTCCGCAACGACGATTCGGGCCGGCTCGACGGCGACGTCCTGCCCGTCGACCTCGCCGCCAACGCCGCTTCGCTGGGCGCGGACGTCCTGCACGCCACGAGCGTCGAGGAGTTCCGCAGCGCGATGGAGAAGGCCAAGGCGGCCGGCCGCACCACCGTCGTGCATGTCGAGACCGACCTGTACGGGCCCCACCCGCCCGGCCACGGCTGGTGGGACGTCCCGGTCAGCGAGGTGTCCGCCCTGGACTCCACGCGCACCGCGTACGAGACGTACGCCGCCCACAAGCTGAACCAGCGCCACTACCTGTAAGGACACCCTCACGTGAAGACCATCCAGCACTGGATCAACGGCTCCCCCACCCCCGGGACCGGCCCCGGGACCGCGCCCGTCTTCAACCCGGCCACGGGTGCCGAGCAGGCGCGGGTCGTCCTCGGCGGGGCGGCCGACGTGGAGGCCGCCGTCAGCGCCGCCGCGAGCGCGTTCGAGACCTGGTCGGAGTCGTCGCTGACCCAGCGCACCCAGGTGATGTTCGCCTTCCGCCAGCTTCTTCTGGAGCACGAGGAGGAGCTGGGCCGGATCATCTCCGCCGAGCACGGCAAGACCGTCGACGACGCCCGCGGCGAGATCGTGCGCGGACGCGAGGTCGTCGAGTTCGCGTGCGGCCTCGGCGACGTCCTCAAGGGCAGCTTCTCCGACCAGGTCTCGCGCGGTGTGGACGTGCACGACTTCCGCCGGCCGCTGGGCGTGGTCGCGGGCATCACGCCGTTCAACTTCCCTGCCATGGTGCCCCTGTGGATGCACCCCATCGCGATCGCCACCGGCAACACCTTCATCCTCAAGCCCAGCGAGCGCGACCCGTCCGCCGCCAACTTCGTCGCCGACCTCTACCGCCAGGCCGGCCTGCCCGACGGCGTCTTCAACGTCGTCCACGGCGGCAAGGACGCCGTGGACGCGATCCTCACCCACGCCGGCATCCGAGCGGTGTCCTTCGTCGGCTCGACGCCGATCGCCAAGTACGTGCACGAGAAGGCCACGTCGGCCGGCAAGCGTGTCCAGGCCCTCGGCGGCGCCAAGAACCATGCCGTCGTCCTGCCCGACGCCGACCTGGAGTTCGCCGCCGACCACATCACCGCCGGCGCCTACGGCTCCGCCGGTGAGCGCTGCATGGCGGTCTCCGTCGCCGTCGCCGTCGGCGACGCGGCCGACGGGCTGGTCGAGGTCCTTCAGCGCAAGGCCCGCGAGGTCAAGGTCGGCCCCGGCGACGCCCCCGGCACCGAGATGGGACCGCTGGTCACCAAGGCCGCCCAGGAGCGCGTCGAGAACGCCGTCACCACCGCCACCGCCCAGGGCGCCACGGTCGTCGTCGACGGCCGCGGGCTCAAGGTCGAGGGCCACGAGGACGGCTTCTTCACCGGCCCCTCCCTGCTGGATCACGTCACCACCGAGATGGACGCCTACAAGGAGGAACTCTTCGGCCCGGTCCTCGCCATCGTCCGCGTCGACACCCTCGACCAGGCCATCGACGTCATCAACGCCAACCCCTACGGCAACGGCACCGCCCTGTTCACCGGCTCCGGCGAGGCCGCCCGCCGCTTCCAGCGCAAGGTCGACGTCGGCATGATCGGTGTCAACGTGCCGGTGCCGGTGCCGATGTCGTACTACTCCTTCGGCGGCTGGAAGGACTCCCTCATCGGCGACTCCCCCATCCACGGCCCCGAAGGCGTCCGCTTCTACACCCGCCCCAAGGTCGTCACCACCCGCTGGCCCCAGCCCAAGCAGCAGGTGAGCGCCGGCTTCGACTTCCCCACCTCCAACTGACCGGTCACCGCGACAGACCTCTCCGCCCACGTGGCCCCGTTCCCGACCGCCGGGAACGGGGCCACGGTCGTGTGCGCCCCCAGCAGGACGTTTTCCGGACATTTGCCCGACAGGCAAATACCCCCCTGGGTATTTGACGCTCCTCCCCGAGTCGCCGTACTCTCGCCGTCAAGACACCCCCGGGGGTATTTGA
This sequence comes from Streptomyces ferrugineus, assembly GCF_015160855.1. Taxonomy (NCBI): domain Bacteria; kingdom Bacillati; phylum Actinomycetota; class Actinomycetes; order Kitasatosporales; family Streptomycetaceae; genus Streptomyces; species Streptomyces ferrugineus. The sequence continues at coordinate 7,094,227 of NZ_CP063373.1, forward strand.
GGAGGCAACGAATGGCTCGGGAAGCAGCACAGGAGACGTTCGCCGCGGCCTGGTCCGACGGCGGCGTGGTGGTCGATGTCCGCGAACCGGACGAGTACGCGGCCGGGCATGTGCCGGGCGCCCGTCCGATGCCGCTGCGCACGGTGGCCGTCCGGTGCGGCGAGCTTCCCGTCGACCGGCCGGTGTACGTCATCTGCGCCAGCGGCAACCGCAGCAGGACCGCCGCCGATCTGATGACCTCCCGCGGCATCGACGCCTACTCCGTCACCGGCGGCACCGGCACCTGGGCCCGCAGCGGCCGCCCGATCACGGCCGGCTCCCACGAGTCCGCGGCCTGACCACCCCTGGGGCCTGTGCCGAGTTCCCCCGCCTGCGCCCCGACACCCGCACCCAGGCCAGAGGAAGGAGCACCGCCTTGGCCGCCACCCCCTCCCCCTCCGACGCACCGCTCTCCGGTCGTCACCGCGTCGCCGTCATCGGCGGCGGCAGCGCCGGCATCAGCGTGGCCGCCCGACTGCGCCGGGCCGGCGTCAGCGACATCACCCTCGTCGAACCGTCCGACACCCACTGGTACCAGCCGTTGTGGACCCTGGTCGGCGGCGGCCAGGCACCGCTGCACACCTCCCGCCGCCCCGAGGGCGCCGTCATACCCGACGGTGTGCGCTGGGTCCGCCGGCGCGCGCTGGCCGTCGACCCCGACGCCCGCACGGTGACGCTGTCCGGCGGCGCCGAGCTGACCTACGAACACCTGGTGATGGCCCCCGGTCTGCAACTCGACTGGGACGGCGTGCCGGGCCTGGCCGAGGCGGTCGGCCATGGCGGGGTGAGCAGCAACTACGCGCCCGAGTACGCCCCGCGGACCTGGGACCTCATCCGGCGCACCCGCTCGGGCACGGCCGTCTTCACCCATCCGGCCACGCCGCTGAAGTGCGGCGGAGCCCCGCAGAAGATCGCATATCTGGCCGCCGACCACTGGCGCAAGCAGAAGGTCCTCGACCGGATGCGGATCATCCTCGTCCTGCCCGATCCGGTGATGTTCAAGGTGCCAGCGTGGTCGCAGGTGCTGGAGAAGGTCGCCGCCCGCTACGGCATCGAGGTGCGGCTGCGCTCGGAGGTGACGGCCGTCGACGGCGAGGCCCGCGAGGTCACGATCACGGACCACGCCACCGGCGCCAAGGAGACCATCGGCTACGACCTCCTGCACGCCGTCCCGCCGCAGAGCGCGCCGGACTGGGTCAAGAGCGGTCCGCTCGCCGACCCGGCCAGCCCGCAGGGGTTCGTCGCCGCGGACAAGCACACCCTGCGACACCCGCACCACGGCGACGTCTTCGCGATCGGCGACGTGGCGAACCTGCCCACGTCGAAGACCGGTGCGGCCGTACGCAAGCAGGCGCCGGTCGTGGCCGCCAACCTGCTCGACGTCATGAGCGGCCGTGCCCCGTCGCGCCGGTACGACGGCTACACCTCCTGCCCGCTGGTGACGGCCCGGGACCGGATGCTGCTGGCCGAGTTCGACTACGACCTGAAGCCCGCGCCCAGCTTCCCGCTGATCGACACCTTCAAGGAGCGCCGGGACATGTGGGTGTTCAAGCGCTACATCCTGCCGCCGGTGTACTGGCGCGGCATGCTCACCGGCCGTCTCTGACCAAGCTTCTGAATACCCCCAGGGGTATTTCATCCGATTCTCTCCCGACCGGAGGTCACCCGATGTTCTTCGCCCAGTACTACCTCGACTGCCTGTCCCAGGCGTCGTACATGATCGCCGACGAGACGACCGGCAAGGCCGTGGTCGTCGATCCCCGCCGCGACGTCTCCGAGTACCTCGTCGACGCCGAAACCCACGGTTTCACCGTCGAGGCCGTCCTCAACACCCACTTCCACGCCGACTTCCTCGCCGGCCATCTGGAGCTGGCCGACCGCACCGGCGCCTGGATCGGATACGGGCGGCGCGCCGAGGCCGAGTACCCCATCCGGAAGCTGGCCGACGGCGAGCGGATCAGCCTCGGTGACGTCACTCTGCGGATCCTCGAGACGCCCGGCCACACCCCGGAGTCGATCAGCGTCCTGGTGTACGAGCACGCCACCGACCCCGTCCCCTACGGCGTCCTCACCGGCGACGCGCTGTTCATCGGCGACGTGGGCCGCCCCGACCTGCTCGCCTCGATCGGCGTCACCGCCGACGAACTCGGCCGGATGCTCTACGACAGCATCCAGCACAAGCTGATGGACCTGCCCGACGCCGTGCGGGTGTTCCCCGCGCACGGCGCCGGATCCGCGTGCGGCAAGAACCTCTCCACTCAGCGCCAGTCCACCATCGGCGAGCAGCGCGTCACCAACTACGCCTGCCGCCCGATGAGCGAGGAGAAGTTCGTCGACCTGGTGACCGCGGGACAGCCCTCCGCGCCCGCCTACTTCGTCTACGACGCCATCCTCAACCGCAAGGAACACGGCCTGTTCGACGCGGCCGCCGCGCCGCGGCCGCTGTCGGTCGAGGAGTTCATGGAGCGGCGCGCGGCCGGAGCGGTCGTGGTGGACGCGCGGTCCCCGCAGGACTTCGCCCCCGGGCACCTGAGCGGCTCGGTCAACGTGCCCGCCGACGGACGGTTCGCCGAGCAGGCCGGCATGGTCGTCGGCCCGGAGGAGGAGGTGGTGGTGATCGCGCCGCAGGACCGGGAGGAGGAGATCGTCACCCGGCTCGCCCGCATCGGCTTCGACAAGGTCGGCGGCTATCTGCGCGAGCCCCAGGGCGCCTTCCCGGCCCTGGCGGACGAGATGGCGCAGGCCAGCCGGCTGACCGCGGACGAACTGCACCGGCTGCTGGACGGTGCGCAGCCGCCGCTGGTGCTGGACGTGCGCAACACCGCCGAGCGTGAAGAGGGCTTCGTCGACGGTTCGCTGCACATCCCGCTGGCCGAACTCGCCCGCCGCGTCGACGAGATCCCGGCCGACCGGTCCCTGGTCGTCCACTGCGCGGGCGGGCACCGCTCCTCCATCGCCGCCAGCCTGCTGCGCCACCGGGGCCGTACCGACGTCTCCGACCTCCTCGGCGGCTACGGCGCCTGGCTCGCCCTGACCGCCCCGGCCAACGCCTGATCCACCTCCACCCCGCTCCGGGCGGCGGCCCCCTGCCGTCGGGGCCGCCGCCCGCCCCCCCCACCACTTCCGCGACAGCGAGGAACACCCCCATGACCACACGGACCGATCCGCCACGTCTCGATCCCGCCGCCCTGCGCGAACTCCACGACAGCGGCGACGGCCCCCGGCTGCTGGACGTGCGCACGCCCGGCGAGTTCCGCACGGCCCACATACCCGGCTCCTACAACGTTCCGCTCGACACCCTGCGCGAGCACCGCGCCGAACTGCTGCACCACCTCGACGACGAGGTCGTCCTCGTCTGCCGCTCCGGCGCCCGCGCCGCCCAGGCCGAACAGGCCCTCGCCGCGGCCGGACTGCCCAACCTGCGTGTCCTCGACGGCGGCGTCATGGCCTGGGAAGCGGCCGGGGGCGTCCTCACCCGGGGCCCGGAGCGCTGGGACCTGGAACGCCAGGTGCGGCTGATCGCCGGGAGCATCGTGCTGGTGACCGGCCTCGCGGGCCTGCTCGTGCCCGGTCTGCAGCTGATCGGCACGGCCGTCGGCGCCGGGCTGACCGTCGCCGCGCTCACCAACACCTGCGCCATGGGCATGCTGCTGTCGAAGCTGCCCTACAACCGCGGTCCGCGCACCGACCTCGACACGATCGTCACCGCCCTGCGGGGCACACCGTGATCGCCGTCGTCATCGCCGCGTCCCTGCTCATCGGGGTCGCCCTCGGTGTCCTGGGCGGCGGCGGATCCATCCTGACCGTGCCCGTCCTGGTCTACCTGGCCGGGATGGAGACCAAGGAGGCCATCGCCACCTCCCTGTTCGTCGTGGGTGTCACCAGCGCCGCCGGGGTCGTCTCGCACGCCCGCGCCGGACGCGTCCGCTGGCGCACCGGCCTGCTGTTCGGGCTGGCCGGCATGGCCGGCGCCTACGCGGGCGGGCGGCTGGCCGAGTTCGTACCCGGCACCGTCCTGCTGATCGCGTTCGCCCTGATGATGATCGCCACCGCCGTCGCCATGATCCGCGGCCGGCGCAGCGCACCGAAGAAGGTCCACCACGAACTCCCCGTCCCGCATGTCCTGTTGGACGGCGTCGTCGTGGGACTGGTCACCGGCCTGGTCGGCGCCGGCGGCGGCTTCCTCGTCGTTCCCGCCCTCGCCCTGCTCGGCGGACTGCCGATGACCGTGGCCGTCGGCACCTCGCTGCTGGTGATCGCCATGAAGTCGTTCGCCGGACTGGCCGGATACCTGGCGAGTGTGCACATCGACTGGGGCTTCGCCACCCTCGTCACGGTGACCGCCGTCGTCGGCGGTCTGCTCGGCGGCCGACTGGCCGGGCGCATCCCGCAGGACGCGCTGCGCAAGTCCTTCGGCTGGTTCGTCGCTGTCATGGGCGTCTTCGTCCTGGCGCGGCAGCTCGCGCCCGGTCTGCGCCACACCCTGCTCACCAGCCCGTGGACCTGGGCCTGCCTGGCCGCGACGGCCGGCGTCCTGATCAGCTGGTCCATGCTGCGCCGCTTCGCGGGTACGCCGGGCCGGGTGGACGAGCCCCGGACCCCGGCGCACGACGCGTAGCGACCGACCTGCTCGTCCATCTTCCGTTCCATGTACCGGGTGACCAGGTCCGGAACGCCCGCCCGTCATGGTGCCGGCCGTTCCGCCGCCGAGTATCACGATGTGTTTGCCCATGACTCCACGGTGGCGCCGTGGACGGCCGCGAGGCATGGGCCGCTGATCCCTGGACTGGTACCCACCGGGGTATATGTTCGCCTCGCCGACAGCACGCCACGAACCGCGTGCACACCAGGGCCGAACGGCCCCCGCCACGCCCGGTCGGCCTCTCCACCCGGCGCGCCGTCCGCGGTCGACTGGAATCCGGCAGAGGTCGACATCGACGAGGAGGCCGCCCCCATGACCGGCACCGAACCACAGACGCGGAACACCAACCAGCCGCGGGACGGGGAGGTGCACCGCCTCGAGGTCACCCACGTCGACCACGACGCCTACGCCGTGGACATCCGCGGCCATCGCCTCCGGGTCGACCAGCCCACCGAGGCCGGCGGCACGGACACCGCGCCCACCCCCACCGAGCTGTTCGCCGCGTCGCTGGCCACCTGCATCGCCTTCTACGCGGGCCGCTACCTGCGCCGCCACGGGCTGCCCCGCACCGGACTGCGGGTTCGTACGGAGTTCACCATGGCCACCGACCGCCCGGCCCGGGTCGCCGCGCTGCGGGTCGTGATCGTCCCGCCGCCGGAGTTGCCCGCGCAGCGCCGGGACGCCCTGCTCGCCGTGGCCTCGCACTGCACCGTCCACAACACCCTGCACCAGCCGCCCGCGGTCGACATCGAACTGGAGCCATGAGCACCGCCTCGGCGCCGTCCGCTCGCTGGACTTCGTCGAGGACTTCGCCCGCGAGGAGGTCCTGCCGCGTTACGGCAACACCCATCCCGCCGACCCGCCGCTGCGGCTGGGTGAGGAGGCGCTCGCCGGTCCGCCTGGAACAAACCGGGACCGGGCGCGGTTGAACCATATACCCCGCTGGGTATATGAGAGGAGCGCGGACGCCATGCCGACCGTGGAACTGACCAAGGACAACTTCGAGGAGATCGTCACCGGCTCGGAGATCGTGCTGATCGACTTCTGGGCCGCCTGGTGCGGACCGTGCCGGAGGTTCGGCCCCGTCTTCGAGAAGGCGGCCGAGCGCCACCCGGACATCGTCTTCGGCAAGGTCGACACCGAGGCCCAGCCCGAACTCGCCGGGGCGTTCCGGATCTCCTCCATCCCCACCCTGATGGCCGTCCGCGACCGCGCCGTCCTGTACGCCGAGCCGGGCGCGCTGCCGCCCCAGGCGCTGGAGGAACTCATCGGCACGATCCGCGCCGTCGACATGGCCGACGTGCGCCGGCAGGCCGCCGCGAAGTCGGCGTCCGGCAGTTGATCCGGACGCCGTCCGCGGCAGAGGTCAGCGGCCGCGCAGGGCCGCGAGCGCGGCGTCGAGGTCGGCCGCGCGCGGGCGATTGTGGGGCAGCTTGCCGAGGACGACCGCCATGCCGCAGGTGTCGGTGACCGCGGAGAAGACGAGGCCGGCCGCGATGCCGGCCGACAGCAGCTGGAAGGCCGGATGCACGAGCAGGCCGAGCACGAGACCGAGGAGCACCACGGCGCCGGCCGTGAACCGCACCTGGCGTTCCATGCTCCACCCGGACCTGGTGTCGCAGGCGGCCGGACGGTGCAGATCGTGCCCCTGCGCGGCCCAGGCGCCCGTGCCTCCGGCCAGGGTGGCCGTCGCGATCCCCTGTGCGGCCAGCAGCTTGCAGGCGTTCTCGGAGCGGGCGCCGGAGGCGCACACCACGAGGACGTCACCGCGCCCGGCGGCGTGCCGTATCTCCGGCAGGGCGCGCCTGACCTGGTCGAGGGGGATGTTCACGGCGCCGGGCAGGTGGCCGGAGGCGTACTCGACGGGTGTGCGCACGTCGATGACGGTGAGCTCCTGCAGCCGGGTGCGAGCCTGGTCCGCGCCGAGGGTGACGGGGGTGGGTGAGCTGGTCATGGCAGATGTGATCCTTAATGGTCGACGCCGTCCCGAACCGGGACGTACAGTACCCCTAGGGGTATTTTCTGAGGAGTGGTCGTGGAACTGGAGCTCGAGGGTGCGGACCTGAAGGCCGTGCTGAACCGGCTGCGCCGTGCGCAGGGTCAGATCTCCGGTGTGATCCGGATGATCGAGGAGGGACGCGACTGCGAGGACGTCGTCACACAGCTCGCCGCCGCCTCACGCGCACTGGACCGTGCCGGTTTCGCGATCATCGCCACCGGCCTGCAGCAGTGCGTGGCGGACATCGAGTCCGGCCGCAAGAACGGTACGGACGGCGAGGACCCGGCCGCGATGCGCGCCCGGCTGGAGAAGCTGTTCCTGTCGCTGGCGTGAGGACTGTTGCCACGACGGCCGTCACAGCGTCGCGTCGACGAGCATGAAGGCCGCCACCGCCAGCAGCACCACGGCGAAGATCCGCTGCAGCGCGCGCCCGGAGACCTTCGCGGACAGCCGCTTGCCGTCCCACGCGCCGAGGATCGCGGCGCCGACGAAAGGCCCGACGACCGCCCAGTCCAGCCCCTCCACCGTGCCGGCGCGCGTCGCCAGCGCGGCCAGCGAGTTGACGGTGATGACCAGCAGACTGGTACCCACCGCCTCGCGCATCCGCAGGCCGAGCACCCCCACCAGCGCCGGTACGGCGAGGAAGCCCCCGCCGACGCCGAGGACACCGGTGACCGCGCCGAGCCCCGCCCCGGCGGCCGCCGCCCGGCCGGGTCGTACCGGCGCGACGGTGTCCGCGTGCGGGCGGGTGCGCAGCATGCGCAGGGCGGCCACTCCCGCCACCACGGCGAACACCGCCGTCAGCACGGCCGCCGGAATGCGGGCGGCCAGCGCCCCGCCCAGCATCGCCGGGCCGATCCCGGCCGCCGCGAACAGCAGTCCCGTGCGCCATCGCACATGACCGTCGCGGGCATGTGCGACCAGGGCGGTGACCGAGGTGAGCGTGACGATGACCAGGCTCGCGGTCGTGGCACCGACCGGACTGAAACCGAGCAGATAGATCAGCGCGGGCACGGCCAGCACACTGCCGCCGCCCCCGAGCGCGCCGAGCGCCAGGCCGATCACCGCCCCGCCGGCCAGGGCGAGTACGAGTGCGCTCACGCGACGGTGCCGTTCCCCCCGCGCGCGTCCACCACCGGCAGACCCGCGCCGGCCCAGTCCTTCATGCCGCCGATGACGTCCACGGCCTCCGCGCCGCGGGCCGCCAGCAGTTCGGCGGCCTGCCGGGAGCGGTTGCCGGAGCGACAGATCACGACCAGGGGCCGCGCCTGCGCCTGAGCGGGCAGTGCGCCCCCGGCGGCCAGCACGGACAGCGGCACGTGCACGGCTCTCGGAGCGTGCCCGGCCTGCCATTCGTACGGCTCGCGCACGTCCAGCAGCACGGCGTCGCCCCCGTCGCCGGTGCGCGCCGCCGCCTCCCGGACGCTCACGCGGCCCGGCGCCTTCCGGCTCCGTCGGAAGATGCTCATGTCGGTTTCTCGCTCCTGTTTCCCATGTCGTATTTCCCATGCCGTACGGAAGGTCGGCGGCGGCTGGCGCCGTCCGGGGTGCGGATGGTGAGTCCGGCCTTCTCGGCCGCGTCGAAGGAGTCGTCCACGGCGACCACCTCGCGGCCGGCGGCGTCCAGCAGGGAAGCGGCGATGGCCGCGCGCATGCCGCCCGCGCAGTGCACCCACACCTCGCCGTCGGGCACCTCGTGCAGTCGGCGGTGCAGGGTGTGGATCGGAATGTGGACCGAGCCGGCGATGTGTCCGCCCGCCCGCTCCGAGTCGCGCCGCACGTCGAGGACGGCGACTTGCTCGGCCGGACGCCGGTCCGCGAGATCGGCGAAGGACGCCCGTGGGAAGGAGACCGGCTTGTCGCCGTCGCGCACCCAGTCGGCGGGCTCGCCGGTGGCGGCTGCAGCCGGCCGGTCGATGCCCACCCGGGCCAGCTCGCGCTGGGCGGCGGCCAGTTGCCCGGCCGACTCGGCGAGCAGGGTGACCGGCTTGCCCCACGGGATCAGCCAGGCCAGATAGGTGGCGAGCTGCCCCTCCGCCTCGAAGTTGAACGAGCCCGCCACATGCCCTTCCGCGAACGCGACGCGGTTGCGCAGGTCCACCACCCACTCCCCCGCCGCCAGCCGGCCGGCGATCTCCTCGGCGTCGGCCACCGCGGGCGGGGTCAGGTCGACCGGGGCGGGTCCGGCGGCGTTGACCGGGCCCATGTGCGCGTAGTAGGCGGGGATGTCGTCCAGGCCGGCCAGCAGTTCGGCGACGAACGTGTCCACGTCCCTGGTGAGGGCCTCGTTGGAGACCTTCTCCTCGCCGATGGTCGTGTCGCTGCCCTCGGCCTGGGAGGAGGAGCAGAAACTGCCGAATCCGTGCGTCGGCAGGACGGCCGTGTCGTCGGGCAGTTCCGCGGCCAGCCGGTGCGCGGAGGCGTGCTGCTCCCGGGCCAGCCGCTCGGTCAGCCGCGGCTCGACCAGGTCGGGCCGTCCTACGGTGCCGATCAGCAGCGAGCCGCCGGTGAACACCGCGACCGCCGCGCCGTTCCGCTCCAGCGCGTAGGAGGTGTGGTGCGGGGTGTGACCGGGGGTCGACAGCGCGCGCAGCACGAGGCCGGCGGCGGCGTCGATCTCGGTGCGGTCGCCGTCGTGCACCGGGACGCGTGCGAAGGAGACGCGGGCTCCGGCGGGCACCAGGTACGCCGCGCCCGTGAGCCGGGCCAGCTCCCATCCGCCGGTGACGTAGTCGTTGTGCACATGCGTCTCGACGACGTGCGAGATCCGCACTCCGCGTCGAGCGGCCGCCGCGATCATCCGATCGACGTCGCGCGGCGGATCGACCGCCACGGCCGTGCGCTTGCCGCCCGCCAGATAGCTCCGGTTGCCGAGCCCCGACACCTCGATCGTGTCGACGAAGAACACGAGGTACTCCCTTCCGGTGAGAATTACCCCAGGGGGTATACCTCCGAAGGTAACATGTACCCCGGGGGGTATTCCAAGGGGCAGGGAAAGCCCCGGGGAACACCTCACGAGTACCTCGCACAGGACCGGACACCCGTCCCGCTCGCGCGAGCCGACGAGAAAGGCCACCACCATGCGCTACGACCGCACGGTCCGCCTCGACACCGACTTCGCCACCGCCGTCGCCCGCACCCGCGACGCCCTGGCCGCCCAGGGCTTCGGCATCCTCACCGAGATCGACGTCACCGCCACCCTCAAGGCGAAGCTCGACCACGACATGGAGGACTACGTCATCCTCGGCGCCTGCAACCCGTCACTGGCCCACCGCGCCCTGGACACCGACCGCTCCATCGGTCTGCTACTGCCGTGCAACGTGGTCGTCCGCAGGGACGGCGACCGCACCGCCGTACAGGCCCTGGACCCGAACACGATGGTCGCCCTCACCGAACTGGACGCCCTGCGCCCAGTCGCCGAGGAGGCCACCCGCCGCCTGGACGCGGCCCTGGGCTCGCTGAGCGGGGCCGAGGCCGAGAGCTGACCTCACCGCGAGCGACCCTGCCGATACCGGAAGGCGCCATCTCACGCGGAGCCACGCCACCGCCACCGGTGCCGGAGCCCTGGGGCTTCCCCGTCGCCGTGGGGCTGTCCGGCCAGGTGACCCGGCATGCGCTGACCGATGCCAACGAGCCGCCTCATACACAAGCTGACCGAAACGGCCACCGCTCCGGGCACCTGGCCGACGCACCGCCGCAAGGGACTGGGCAGCCTGGTCATGCGAACACTGGCGAACACCGCCGTCGACGGGGGCTCCTCGGCGGCGGTGCCAGGTGCGACGGTCGAGGGGCGAGCACTGTACGAGTCCCTGGGCTGGCGCACCCACGGCCCGCTGACGGGCCTGGTCCGCGATGTGCCACCGGAACGCCGAGTGAAGTCAACTCGGTACGACCCGGCATGCGTGTCTCCACGGTGTGGCTTATCGAGCCATCCGGTCAGGCCCAGCCGATGACCGGTCGCTCGACTCCTCCTGAGGTCCGCGGCAGGTGCACCCGGAGGCGCAGCCGCAGTCGTCCGTGGCCGCCTCGGAGACGCCCGTGACCGGCACGGCGCAGCACGTGTGGCCGCGCCACGCCTCCCTGCCCTCCTTGACCGCGACGGCCGCGATCACCAGCGCGGCGATCGGGTCCGCCCACGACCACCCGAAGAGGGAGTTGGCGAGCAGCCCGACGAGGAGGACCGCCGACAGGTAGGTGCACAGCAGGGTCTGCTTGGAGTCGGCGACGGCCGAGGCGGAGCCCAGTTCGCGTCCGGCGCGGCGCTGGGCGGCCGAGAGGAACGGCATGACCGCCAGGGAGAGCGCGGCGAGCACGATGCCCGGTGTCGAGTGCTCGGCCTCGCCGGTGCCGGTCAGGGCGCGGACCGATTCGACGGTGACGTAGGCGGCCAGGGCGAAGAACGAGATCGCGATGATCCGCAGTGCGGTCTTCTCGCGCGCTTCGCGTACGGCGTGCTCACGTGCCGAGAACTGCCAGGCGACGGCCGCGGCCGAGGAGACCTCGATGACGGAGTCGAGGCCGAAGCCGACCAGGGCGGTGGAGGAGGCGATGGTGCCGGCGGTGATCGCGACGATCGCCTCGACGACGTTGTAGGTGATGGTCACCGCGACCAGAAGCCGTATGCGCCGGGCCAGTTGGGCACGCCGGCTCGGGGTGGGGCCCAGGGATATCGGCTCGGGCATCAGCAGCAGCCCTTCTCCTCCGCGTCGAGGCAGGTGCGGTCCGCCTCGACGGCGAGGACCGCTCCGCGCAGGTCGTCCAGGGCGTGACCGAGGCGGGCGTCGGCCAGTTCGTAGCGCACGCGTCGGCCTTCGGGGAGGGCGACGACGATGCCGCAGTCGCGCAGACAGGCCAGATGGTTCGACAGCCGGGTGCGCGAGATCTCCAACTCCTCGGCCAGATCGGCCGGGTGAGCAGGCGCTTCGCGCAGGGCGAGCAGGATCCGGCAGCGGATCGGGTCGGCGAGCGCGCGGCCGAAGCGGGCGAGGGCGTCGATGTCTGCGGCGATGGTGAGCACGGCTCAACAGTACACGGAATCCTGAATCCAGGAAATCCTGAACTACAGGGCTCCCCCCCGACGACCCGGTGGGTGAGTCACCACGCGGCCACCACGCGGCCCTTGCCCGGCCCTCGGTCAGGGTTCATCCCGCGATGGACACCGGCGTGGTCGAACTGGGTGCGGTCGATGTGGCCGAGATGCTCGACGATGCTCGACCTCGCCGCGCGGACCGGACCGGGACCTTTCTGGCCCCGCGCCCACGAACTCGGCACCTGTCTCGGCATCCGCGACGACGGTCGGCTGGTGGCCATGGCGGGCGAACGGCTCCGGCCTCCCGGGTGGGCCGAGATCAGCGCCGTCCGCACGGCCCCCGAGGCACGCGGGCAGGGCCACGCGGCCCGTCTGGTGAGCGCGCTCGCCGCACTCATCCGGTCCCGGCACGAGCGTCCCTTCCCGCACGTGGCCGAGACCAACACCGCCGCGATCGCGCTCTGCGAACGGCTCGGCTTCGAAGGCCGCGAGCACGTGACCTTCCGCGGCTTCCGCACACCGGCGGGCCGCGGTTCCTGACCGAGCCGGCCTTCGGCACCCCGGGCACCCGCGCCTCGGGCCGCGCCCTGCTCGCCGAGGTCCCGGTGACCCCGACCACCCCGCCGTCGGCTTCGTCCCGACCGGCTCGACCCGCTCGGCCGGTGAGGGCCGTCCGGGCCTTCACCAGGGGCCCATCGGCCCTTGGCTCCGATCATGGCGCGAGGGACGGTAGACACAGGAGCGGCACCGATCCCCCGCGGTGTCGCTCCGTCCGCGCGCGGGCCGAGTGGTGCAGCACCGCGTGGGTGACCCGGCCCAACCGCGGCCCGAGGTGCCGGTGGTGCCGCTCGGCGCCGATGACCCCGCGCGGTGGGCGGATCTGGTCTTACCCACGCTGCCGACCGCCGTGGCCCCCTGCCGGAGGCGGGCTCTGGATCAGTAGGCCGGCACGCCGTGCGCCCGGAAGCGGGCGCGGACGCGCTCGATCAGGTCGGGGCCGGGGACGGGGGTCTCGCGCAGCGGGAACGGGACGCCGAGGGCGTCGTACTTCGCGGCGCCGAGCTTGTGGAACGGCAGGACGTCCACGCGGTCGACCGAGCCGAGGCCCGCCACGAAGCGGGCCAGGCCCGCTATGGACTCCGGCTGGTCCGTCCAGCCGGGCACCAGGACGTAGCGGATCCACATCGGGATCCCCAGCCGGTCGAGGCGGGTGGCGAAGTCGAGGGTGGGCGCGAGGTCGCCGCCGGTCAGCCGTCGATAGGTCTTGACGTCGAAGGACTTGATGTCCAGCAGGACCAGGTCGGTGTCGGAGAGGAGTTCGTCGCCGGCACGGGCGCCGAGGAGGCCGGAGGTGTCGAGTGCGGTGTGCAGGCCGGCCTGCTTGCAGCGGCGCAGGACCTCGCCGGTGAATGCGGACTGGAGCAGCGGTTCGCCACCCGTGACGGTCACTCCGCCGCCGGCCGCGGTGATGAACGCGCGGTACTTCTCGATCCGCGCCATCACCTCGTCTACCGTGGTCTCCCTGCCGTCGCGCATGTGCCAGGTGTCGGGGTTGGCGCAGTACAGGCAGCGCAGCGGACAGCCGGAGAGGAAGAGGACGAACCGGGTCCCGGGACCGTCCACGCCGGTGGACAGGTCCCAGGAGTGGATCCGGGCTCTCACCGCGGTCCTCACAACGACCCGTGGAAGGTGCGGCTGATCACGTCGAGTTGCTGCTCACGGGTCAGCCGCACGAAGTTCACGGCGTACCCGGAGACACGGACGGTCAGGTCCGGGTACTTCTCCGGGTGCTCCATCGCGTCCTGGAGCGTGCTGCGGTCCAGGACGTTGACGTTCATGTGGAAGCCGCCCTCGGCCATGTACGCGTCGAGGATGCCGACCAGGTGCCCGGCGCGCTCCTCGGGGCAGTGGCCCAGTCCCTCCGGGGTGATCGTCGTGGTCAGGGAGATGCCGTCACGGGCGTGGTCGTACGGCAGCTTGGCCACCGAGAGCGCGGAGGCGGCCACCCCGTGCCGGTCGCGGCCGTTCATCGGGTTGGCGCCGGGGGCGAAGGGCTGTCCGGCGCGGCGGCCGTCGGGGGTGTTGCCGGTGTGCTTGCCGTAGACGACGTTCGAGGTGATCGTCAGCACGGACTGGGTGTGCTCGGCGTCCCGGTGGGTGGGGTGCTCGCGCACCCGTGCCATGAACGACTCCACCAGGCCGACGGCGATGCTGTCGGCGCGGTCGTCGTTGTTGCCGTAGGCCGGGTACTCGCCCTCGACCTCGTAGTCCACGGCCAGGCCGGTGGCGTCCCGGATCACCTTCACGCGCGCGTGCCGGACCGCGGACAGACTGTCGGCGGCCACCGACAGGCCGGCGATGCCGCAGGCCATGAAGCGGTGCACCGGGTGGTCGTGCAGGGCCATCTCGATGCGCTCGTAGGCGTACTTGTCGTGCATGTGGTGGATGACGTTGAGCGCGTCCACATAGGTCCGGGCGAGCCAGTCCAGCACCCGGTCGTACGCGGCTGTGAGCTCGTCGTAGTCCAGGTACTCGCCCGTCAGCGGGGGCATCTCGGGGGTGATCTGCTCGCCGGTCATCTCGTCCCGGCCGCCGTTGACCGCGTACAGCAGCGCCTTGGCGAGGTTGACCCGGGCGCCGAAGAACTGCATCTGCCGGCCGACGGCCATCGCCGACACACAGCACGCGATCGCGGTGTCGTCGCCCGTGCACGGTCGCAGCAGTTCGTCGGACTGGTACTGGACGGCGCTGGTGTCGACGGAGACCTGGGCGCAGAACTCCTTGAACCCGGAGGGCAGCGCCGGCGACCACAGCACCGTCAGGTTCGGCTCCGGTGCCGGGCCCAGGTTGTAGAGGGTCTGCAGGAAGCGGAAGGACGTGCGGGTGACCAGCGGGCGGCCGTCGGCGCCGATGCCGCCGATGGACTCCGTCACCCAGGTCGGGTCGCCGGAGAACAGGGCGTCGTAGTCGGGGGTGCGCAGGAACCGTACGATCCGCAGCTTGATCACGAAGTCGTCGATCAGCTCCTGGGCGCGGGTCTCGTCGATGAGGCCCTCCGTCAGGTCCCGCTGGAGATAGACGTCGAGGAAGGTCGACGTGCGCCCCAGGGACATGGCGGCGCCGTTCTGCTCCTTCACGGCGGCGAGATAGCCGAGGTAGAGCCACTGCACGGCCTCGTGGGCGGTGGTGGCGGGGCGGGAGACGTCACAGCCGTAGGTGGCGGCCATCCGGGTCAGCTCGCCCAGTGCCCTGATCTGCTCGGCGAGTTCCTCGCGGTCGCGGATGACGTCGGCGGTGGAGGGCCGGCCGTCCAGCAGGGCCCGCTCGGCCTTCTTGGCCTCGATCAGCCGGTCCGTGCCGTAGAGCGCCACCCGGCGGTAGTCGCCGATGATCCGGCCACGGCCGTAGGCGTCGGGCAGGCCGGTGATGATGCCGGCCTTGCGGGCGGCCCGCATCTCGGGCGTGTACGCGTCGAAGACGCCGTCGTTGTGGGTCTTGCGGTACGTGCCGAAGACGCGCGTGACGAACGGGTCGGGTTCGTAGCCGTACGCCTTCAGGCCGTTCTCGACCATCCGCAGCCCGCCGTTCGGCATGATCGCGCGCTTCAGCGGGGCGTCGGTCTGGAGGCCGACGATCAGTTCGCGGTCACGGTCGATGTAGCCGGGGGCGTGCGAGGTGATCGTGGCGGGGGTGGCGGTGTCGACGTCGAGGATTCCCCTCGCACGCTCCTGTGGGAAAAGAGCACTGACCTTCTCCCAGACGGCGCGGGTGCGGTCGGTGGGGCCGGTCAGGAAGGACGCGTCGCCTTCGTACGGCGTGTAGTTGTCCTGGATGAAGCCGCGCACGTCGACGCGCTCGCGCCACTGCGTGCCGGCGAAGGCGCGCCAAGCACCGGCCGTCCGGTTCTCTGCGGTCACGGTCACGGTCTCGGTGACGGTCATCGGGGTCCTACCTTTCAAGGGGGTCAGAACTGGTCATTCGTAAGATCGGTGGGCCCAGGGGCTGCGGGTATGGCTGTCATCGGAGAGCCGTTGGATGGCTCAAGGAACTTGGCCGCCCGGAGCTCCGCGACGACTCGACCGCCAATTGGGAGATGCGACTCGATCGCTGTGTAGGACCACGCCGGCGAGGTCGTCTGCGGGATTGATCGACGACGAGCTGGCGGAGGTGACCGTGCCCCAGATCTGGGCCGGAGTGGACATCGGCAAGACGCATCACCACTGCGTGGTGATCAACACGAATGGTGAACGGCTGTTGTCCCGCCGCGTCCAGAACGACGAGTCCGACCTGTTTCAGCTGATCGGCGACGTGCTGGCGATATCCCCGGACGCGCTGTGGGCCGTCGACCTCAACCACGGCGGGGCCGCGCTGCTGCTCGGCTTGCTGGTCAACCACGGCCAGCCGGTGGCCTATCTGACCGGCTTCGCGGTTCATCGCGCGTCGGGCACCTACCGGGGCGAGGGGAAGACGGACGCCAAAGACGCCTTCGTCATCGCCGACCAGGCACGCGTCCGGCGTGACCTCGGCCTGCTTCGGCCGGGCGACGACATCGCCGTCGACCTGCGCACCCTGACCGCCCGTCGCCTGGATGTGGTCTTCGACCGAACCCGGCAGATCAACCGGCTGCGAGCCCAGCTCCTGGAAATCTTTCCCGGCCTGGAGCGGGCGCTGGACCTGACCCTCAAGGGGCCAGTCATGCTGCTGACCGGCTACCAGAGCCCGGCCGCCATCCGTCGCGCGGGTGTTCGGCGCATCGAGACCTGGCTGAAGAACCGTAAGGTCCGCGGCGCCGCAACGCTCGCCCGCACGGCCGTGGAGACCGCCCAGGGGCAACTGACCGCGTTGCCCGGGGAGAAGCTGGCTGCCGCCATGGTGGCCCGCCTCGCGAAGGCGGTCATGGACCTCGATGCAGAGATCGCGGAGCTGGAGACTCTCATCGAGGCGACATTTCGTCAGCACCCGCACGCTGAGGTGATCCGCAGTCTGCCTGGCATGGGTCCCAGGCTCGGAGCGGAGTTCATCGCCGCTACCGGCGGCGACTTGGGTGTCTTCGGCAGCTCCGACCGCCTGGCCGGATTCGCCGGACTGGCTCCACAGCCACGCGATTCCGGTCGGGTCAGTGGAAACCTGCGCCGGCCTAAGCGATATCACCGTGGACTGCTGCGGACGCTGTATTTGTCGGCGATGGTCAGCCTGCAGTGCTGTCCGGCCTCGAAGGCCTACTACGACCGGAAGCGGCGGGAGGGCAAGGGACACAAGCAAGCACTGCTGGCTCTCGCTCGCCGCCGGGTCAACGTGCTGTGGGCGATGATCCGTGACGGAGAGTGCTACCACGAGACACCTCCCGTCACACTCGCGGCTTGACATCACGATTGGGAAGTTCCCTCTCGATCTCGCTCCGGTGCGCGGCCACCGCGTCCCGTACGGCACTCACCACGAACGTCACCGCCGTGGAGATCACCAGAAGGACCGCGAAGCGCCTCCAGAAGCCAGGCCTCAATGACGCACCCACATCGCACTCCCTCCTCGGTCGGGGGCCTTTCACGTCTCATGGAACCTTCGGACCGGGGTCCACGGCGGGTGCCGGAGGTCTCCTGGTCGGTGCCGGGTGGCCCGTCTCTCGGGACCGGGTGGCCCATGGGCCGCCGCCGGTCGCGGGCGCACGCTGGCCTTGGAGGTCCCTGCACCCGTCGGGAGGCACGCCATGATCACCACGCCCGCGCCCAGCATGCTGCGCGCCCTGCCCGTCGAGCACCGGCAGCGGCTCATGGGTCTCGCCAGCGAGGTGTCCGTCCCGCAGGGGACACGCCTGTTCGAGGAGGGCGGGAAGGCCGACCGGTTCTGGGTCATCCGCACGGGCACCATCGAGCTCGACATGCGGGTGCCGGGCCGGCGCCCGGCCGTCGTCGAGACCCTCCGGCACGACGAACTCATCGGCTGGTCCTGGCTGTTCACCCCGCACGTCTGGCACCTGGGCGCCGAGGCGACGACCCCGGTGCGGGCGTACGAGTTCGACGCCGAGGCCGTCCGGTCGCTGTGCCGGGACGACCCGGCCCTGGGCCGAGCCGTCACCCAATGGGTCGGCGACGTGCTCGCCCACCGTCTGCGCTCCGCCCGGACCCGACTGCTGGACCTGTACGCCCCGTACGGCTCGGGCGGCTTCGGCTGAGCGTCCCCCCAGGAGCCGGCGCGAGGAAGGGACCACCATGCACGTCGGCGTCGTCTCCCGGCCGACCTGCCGCCCAAGGAAGATTTCCGCGACAGCGACTCCGACCTCCCCCACCTTCGGCTTCGCCGCCTGTCCGACCGGGAGTCCATCGTCAGCAGGGCGGATCTGCTCAAGGTCTTCCTGCGCTACGGCGAGGAGATCGCCGAGGAGGTGCGGCGCGAGGTCGTCGCCCCGCTCTTCCCGCCACCGGGATCGGCGATCTGCGTCCAAACGGTACGACGGGCCCGACCGAAGCCGTGGCCTACCTCCTACTCCGTCCTTACGAGAGCTGCGGTAACGTGGTGAACGAAACCGTTTCGTTCCGACTGGCAGGCCGCCACCCGCCTCCCCCAGGAAGAAGACAGGCATGGTCTCCGTACTCGTGGTGAACGACCAGTCCCTCCAGCGCCTCGCCCTGCGCATGCTCCTCGGCGCCGAGCCCGACCTGATCATCGCCGGGGAGGCAACGAGCGGGGCCGAGGCGGTCCGGATGAGCGCGGAGCTGCGCCCCGACGTCGTCCTGATGGCCGGCCGGATCTCCGGCCCGGACGGCGTCGAGACCGTCCGCCACATCACCCGGCACCACACCCCCCGCGTCCTGATGCTCACCCCGGCCGGCCACGAGGAGTACGCCTACGCCGCCCTGCGCGCCGGTGCGGACGGATTCCTCCTCGAGAACGTCGCCCCTGACGAACTGGCCTCGGCCGTCCGCGTCGTGGCCGCCGGGGACGCCGTCATCACCCCGACCCTGACCCGTGCGCTCGTCGACGCCGTCCGCGACCAGCGCTCCATGCCCGCCCTGCCGCACGCCTCCGGGCTCGACACCCTCACCGGGCGCGAGCGCGACGTCCTCGTCGCCGTCGCCGCCGGCTGGTCCAACGCCGAGATCGCCGAACGGCTGTCGATCGCGCCGACCACCGTGAAGACGCACGTCAGCAACATCCTGGCCAAGATCGGCGCGCGCGCCCGGGTGCAGGCGGTGACCTTCGCCTACGAGTCCGGTCTCGTCCGGCCCGCGGCTGCCTGACGCCGGGCCAACTGGCCTCCCATCGCTACACCATCCGGTGGCCTTTGGCCGCCGCGATGTTATTCATATCAGCCGATTTCCTATCCATTCCACTGTCCGGCTCTTGGTGCTGACCACCCGTCACGAGGCCCTGAACCAAGTCGAGGAGAGTGGAAGATGACGACATCGCCGAGATGGCGATCTGTTCTGACGCCGGCCGTCATGGCCGCCGCGCTCGCCGCAGCCGCCCTGGCGAGCGGGGGCACCGCCTACGCCGATGACCACAAGACCACCCACCCGCCACACCCGGGCAAGCCGGCCCACCCGGCCGCGCACGCACCGAAGCCCGAGTACCCGGCGAAGCCGGCGCATCCGGGCCACCCGGTCAAGCCGGCGTACCCGGTAAAGCCTGCCTACCCGGTGAAGCCGGCCCATCCGGGCCACCCGGTCAAGCCGGCGTACCCGGTAAAGCCTGCCCATCCCGCCAAACCCGCGTACCCGGTGAAACCGGCCCACCCTGCCAAGCCCGCGTACCCGGTAAAGCCGGTCAAGCCCGAGCATCCGGCAAAGCCTGCGTATCCGGTGAAGCCTGCGTATCCGGTGAAGCCGGCCAAGCCCGCGTACCCGGCCAAGCCAGCCCATCCGGTGAAGCCCGCCTACCCGGCGAAGCCCGTGAAGCCCGAATACCCGGCCAAGCCCGCGTACCCGGCCAAGCCGGCCAAGCCCGCCTATCCCGCGAAGCCCGTTTACCCCGCGAAGCCGGCCAAGCCGGAGTACCCGGCCAAGCCTGTCTACCCCGCGAAGCCCGTTTACCCGGCGAAGCCCGCCAAGCCCGCGTATCCGGTCAAGCCCGCGTACCCTGCGAAGCCCGCGTACCCTGCGAAGCCCGCGTACCCGGCCAAGCCCGTGAAGCCTGACTACCCGTCAAAGCCCGCGTACCCAGCCAAGCCTGCATACCCGGCGAAGCCCGCCTACCCGAGCAAGCCCGCCTACCCGACCAAGCCGGTGAAGCCCGAGTACCCGGCCAAGCCGGCCTACCCCAGCAAGCCCGCGAAACCGGCCTACCCCGCCAAGCCCAGCTACCCGAGCAAGCCCGCATACCCCGCGAAGCCGGCCAAGCCCGCGTACCCGGCCAAGCCGGCCTACCCGAGCAAGCCCGCCTACCCCGCAAAGCCGGCCTACCCCAGCAAGCCCGCCAAGCCCGCCTACCCCGCCAAGCCGGCGTACCCCGCCAAGCCCGCGTACCCGGCGAAGCCCGCGTACCCGGCGAAGCCCGCCTACCCCGCGAAGCCCGCCTACCCCGCGAAGCCGGCCAAGCCCGCGTACCCGAGCAAGCCCGCCTACCCGGCCAAGCCCGCCAAGCCGGCGTACCCGTCAAAGCCCGCCCACCCGGTGAAGCCCGCCTACCCGAGCAAGCCCGCCCACCCGGTCAAGCCGGCCTATCCCTCCAAGCCCGCTCACCCGGTCAAGCCGGCCTACCCCTCCAAGCCCCACTACCCCTCAAAGCCGCACTACCCCTCCAAGCCCACCCACACCAAGCACCACAAGGGCCAGTGGTAACCAGGAGCAGCTGGTCCTCGCTGGTGCAGCCCCGGTGATGCCGGGCCCGGTCGATCCGGGCCCGGCATCGCTGGGTTGGGAGTCGTGGGCGCTGTACGCCGGTTGCCGTCATCCACTCCATGGATGAGCCGGATACGGGATTCGGATTGCCCTGAGGATGGCGGCGGGGCACGGGGCGGCCCATAGTCATGGCTACCGCATGCCCCGCGCGCCGTCGGCGCCCGTCAGAGGCATGCCCGCTCCCGCTGTCCGTCCCTGGAGTCGCCATGCCCGGTTCCGTCCCATCGCCCGTCGCGGAGACCGACGCCGTCGCCTCGCCGCCGCCCGTCTCGGGCCCGGCGCATGTGGTGCGCGTGACCCTGCTGATGGCGGGCAGTTGTCTGCCGATCCTGGGTGCCGTACTGATCGCCCCGGTGCTGCCGAAGATGCAGGACCACTTCGCGTCGGCACCGGGAGCGAAGGCGCTCGTTCCGCTGGCGCTGACCGTCCCGGCGCTCTCGCTGGCGCTGCTCGCCCCGTTCGCCGGGGTGATCGTGGACCGGCTGGGCCGCAAGCGGCTGCTGGTCGTCGCGACCGTCCTGTACGCGGTCTTCGGCACGGCACCGCTCTGGCTGGACTCGCTCGGCGGCATCATCGCGAGCCGGGCTCTGGTCGGTGTCGCCGAGGCCGCCATCATGACCTGCTGCACCACGCTGATCGGCGACTACTACAGCGGTCACCGCCGGGTGAGGTACCTCGCCCTGCAGACCATGTGCGCCTCCGCCTCGGCGACCGTCTTCTTCGTACTCGGCGGCGCCGTGGGCGGGGCGGGCTGGAAGGCGCCCTTCTGGATCTACGCCGTGAGTCTGGTCCTCGCTCCGCTGATGATCTCCGCGCTGCCCGCCCCGGCGGACGCGCGGGCCGCCGGGGCGGGCAGGCCGACCGAGCCCCGTCGCCCGTTCCCCTGGCGGCATCTGGCCGGCATCTGTGCCCTCACCTTCTTCGGAGCGATGGTCTTCTACACCGTCCCGGTCGAGATGTCGTATCTGCTCGACGACCTCGGCGTGGCGGACTCCGGTGTGATCGGGCTGTCCACCGCCGTCGCGAGTGCCGCGACCGTGGGCGGCGCGATCACGTTCGCCCGTCTGAAGCGCGCCCCGGACCCGATGCTGCCCGCCGTCCTGGCGCTGTGCGCGGCCGGCTTCGGCGTGATGTTCCTGGCGGGCAACGCGCCCCTGCTGGTCGTCGGGGCGGTGATCAACTGCCTGGGTACGGGCATGCTGCTGCCGGCCCTGCTGACCGGCGCCATGTCCCGGCTGGCGTTCGAGGACCGCGGCCGCGGTACGGGGCTGTGGATGGCGGCCTTCTTCGGCGGCGAGTTCGTCTGCCCGCTGGTGCTGCTCGCCGGGGAGTCGGCGGTCGGCAGCCTCGCCGGGGCGGTGGGTGTGCTGGGGCTGGCCTCGGCGCTGGTCGCGGCGGGGCTGTGGGCGGCGGCGAGGCGCCGGGCGGGCGTGGTCGACCCGCGGCCCCTGCCGGAGCAACTGATCTGACGGCGCGTCCCGGCGCTCACCCCAGCGTCGCCCCCACCTCCGCCGCCTTCCTCCGCAGCCAGATGTGCGCCGCGTCCTGGGCATGTACCGGATGCCACCACAACGCCTCCTGCACCGGCACCGCCTCGAACGGACAGGGCAGCACCCGTACCGCCGCCGCACGCGCGGCTCCCCGCGCCAGCCGTTCCTGGATCATGGCGACCCGTCGGGTGCCCTCGACCATGTGCGGCAGCAACTGGAAGGTCTGCACGGACACTTCGACCCGGGGGCTGATGCCGATCATGCTGAGCTGCCGGGCGGCGGGGGCGTCGTAGGGGCGCTGGTAGACCGCCCAGGGGAGCTGCGAGAGCTGGTCGAGGGTGAGTGCGTCGCCGACCTCCGGGTTGTCGTCGGCGACCAGGCAGAGCCAGCGGTCCTGATGGAGATCGACCGCGGGGAAGCCGTCGATGACGCCGTGCGGCAGCAGCAGCCCGTCGACGGTGCTCAGCACGGTCGCGGTGCTCTCCACCACCGACGGCGTCGAATGCTGGAACACGAGCCGGATCCCGGGTGCCTCCCGGTGCAGGGCGCGGGCGAGCGCGGCGCCGAACACGGCGGCGCCGTAGTCCGAGGCGAGCAGCGTGAACTCGCGGCTCTCGGCGGCCGGGTCGAAGTCGGCCTGGCTGGTGAAGACGCGCTCCAGCAGGTCGCAGGCGGTGGCGCTGCGGTCCCGGAGGGCGACGCCGAGCGGGGTCAGCTCATAGCTGTTGCCGGTGCGGGCGAGCAGTTCGTCGTCGAAATGGCGGCGCAGCCGGGACAGGGCCGCGCTCATCGCCGGCTGGCTCAGTCCGACGCGCTCACCGGCCCGCGTGACGTTGCGCTCCTCCAGCAGGGCGCGCAGGGCGACCACGAGGTTGAGGTCGAGTCGGGACAGGTTCACCGGTCACCACCAGACAGAAGGGAGTCCCGCACGGGGGCCCCGAGTATCAGATATCCACGGCATGGATGGGATGCATCCACAGGATCTATTTCCGTGATCTGTCGATCGAGGTCAGAGTAGACCGCAACCCAGCGGGAGGAAATCTGATGGCAACGCTCGCGCTACCTGCCGGACCGTTCGCGCTCGGCACGTTCTCCGCCCCGGACGGGGAGCCGTTCCCCGGTCTCCTGGTGCAGGAACGGGTGCTCGACCTCAGCGGCGCCCTGGACCGGTCGCCGTCCGACGTGCGAGCGGTGCTGGAGCGGTGGGAGGAGACGCTCCCCCTGCTGCGTGCCCTGGCCGAGGACGACGGCCGTGGCTGGCGGCCGCTGGAGGGTCTGCGGGTGCACGCGCCCGTCGAGCCCCGGCAGATCTTCCAGTCCGGCGCCAACTACCGGCAGCACGTGATCGACCTGGAGGTCGCCCACCGCTCGCCCGACGATCCCCGCACGGTCGAGGAGGCGCGGGCCGAGATCGCCGCGGTCATGGACCGGCGGGCCGCCGAGGACCTGCCGTATGTGTTCACCGGCCTGCCCAGCGCCGTCACCGGCCCGTACGACGATGTCGTGCTCCCCTCCTGGGCCGAGAAGCCGGACTGGGAGCTGGAGCTGGCGGCCGTGATCGGCCGGCCCGCGCATCGGGTGTCCGTCGACGAGGCGATCGGGTATGTCGCGGGGTACACGATCGCCAACGACCTCACCGACCGTGCCACCGTCTTCCGTCGGGACATGAAGGCCATCGGCACCGACTGGTTGCGCTGCAAGAACGCCCCGGGTTTCACCCCGCTCGGCCCGTGGCTGGTGCCGGCCGAGTCGGTCGCCGACCCCGGTGATCTGCGGGTCACCCTCAAGCTCAACGGCGACACCATGCAGGACGAGTCCACCAAGGACATGCTCTTCGGCGTCGCACGGCTGGTGTCGTACGTCTCGCGGACCGCTCGGCTCCTGCCGGGCGACCTGGTGTTGACGGGCAGCCCGGCCGGCAACGGCATCCACTGGGGGCGGCTGCTGCGGGCCGGCGACGTGATGGAGGGATCCATCACCGGCCTCGGTGCCCAGCGCACCCGCTGTGTCGGGGAGACGTCGTGAACCGCGACGACCCCGAGGGCGCGATAGCCGAGGCCGCGAAGGCGTACTCCAACTGGGGGCGCTGGGGCGCGGACGACGCGCTCGGCACACTCAACTTCCTCGACGCGGCCAAGCGCCGGGAGGGCGCCGCCCTGGTGCGACGCGGCGTGAGCTTCTCGCTGTCGCAGCGGTTCGACATGAACGGGCCGCAGAAGGGCTGGCGCCGGCGGACGAACCCCGTGCACACCATGCTCGACACGGGCACCGACGCCGCTCTCGGCAACCAGGGCTTCCCGCACGGCATCGGCGGCGCCGACGACGTGATCGCGATGCCGTTGCAGTGCTCCACCCAGTGGGACGGGCTCGGGCACATCTTCGACCACGGCCACGCCTGGAACGGGCGGGCGGCCGAGAAGGTCGTCACCTCCGACGGCGACCTCGTCACCGGCATCGAGCACATGGCGCCGTACGTCGCCGGGCGCGGTGTCCTGCTGGACGTGGGGCGCGTCGTCGGCGAAGGCGGGGAGCTGCCCGACGGGTTCGCCGTCACCGAGGAGCATCTGACCGCGACCGCCGAGGCGCACGGGGTGTCCGTCGGGCGCGGCGACATCGTCGTCGTACGGACCGGGCAGCTGGCCCGCGCCAGGCGCGACGGCTGGGGCGACTACGCCGGTGGACCCGCACCCGGTCTGTCCTTCGGCACCGCCGGCTGGCTGCACCGTACCGAGATCGCCGCGATCGCCACCGACACCTGGGGGTTCGAGGTGCGGCCGAACGAATTCGAGAACGCCTTCCAGCCGCTGCACCAGGTCGTCATCCCCAACATGGGTCTGCTGATCGGCGAGATGTGGGACCTGGAGGCGCTCGCCGAGGACTGCGCGGCGGACGGCGTCCACGAGTTCTGGCTCACCGCCGCTCCCCTGCCGATCACCGGCGCGGTCGGGTCGCCCGTCAACCCGATCGCCGTCAAGTAGCCCCACGAGCCGGCCGGTTGCGCTCTTCCCCCACGCGCGGCGCATCCGGCTCCCCAGCCGCCCGTCAGTCCGCTCGCCGACGAGTGGCCCGACCCCGAGAGGGACCCCGACATGACCCACACCCCGCGCTCCGTCCTCGTCATCGGGGGCGGCACCTCCGGGAACAGCCTGGCCGTGCTGCTGCGCCGGGCCGGCATCGCCGTCGACCTCGTCGAGGTGAGCCCGGACTGGAAGGCCGCCGCCGGCTCCGGCATCACCCTTCAGGGCAACGCCCTGCGCGTGCTGCGCGAGGTCGGCGTCCTCGACGGCATCGAGAAGCACGGCTACGCCTCCGACGGCATCGGCATCCTCGCCCCCGACGGCACCGTGATCGCCGCCCACGCGGACTTCCGGACCGGCGGCGAGGACCTGCCCGCCCACATCGGCATGCAGCGGTCCCGTCTCCAGCAGCTCCTCATCGACCGGGTGCGCGCCTCGGGCGCCGATGTCCGCCTCGGTGTCACGGCCACCGCCTTCCGGCAGGACGGCGCGGGCGTCGACGTCACCTTCTCGGACGGCACCGGCCGCCGCTACGACCTGGTCGTCGGCGCGGACGGACTGCACTCCGCGACCCGCGAGATGATCGGCATCACGGACCGGCCCGAGCCCACCGGCATGGCCATCTGGCGCGCCCCGGCGCCCCGGCCCGCCGGGGTCACCCGCACCGAGATGATCTACAGCGGCCGCTGCTTCGTCGCCGGGTACTGTCCGACCAGCGAGGACACGGTGTACGCCTACCTCGTCGAGCGGGCCCGCGACCGGGCCGCGCTGGATCCGGACTCGTACGCCGACGAGATGCGGTCCCTCAGCGAGGGCTACGGCGGGGCGTGGGAGGAGATCCGCGCCTCGTTCACCGATCCGAAGGTCGTCAACCACACCTGTTTCGACCGGCATCTGGTGGAGGGCGCCTGGCACCGCGGCCGGGTGGTGCTGGTCGGCGACGCCGCGCACTGCTGCCCGCCCACCCTCGCCCAGGGCGCCGCGATGTCCCTGGAGGACGTCCTGGTCCTCGCCGAGCTGCTGACCGGCCGGGGCGAGTGGGACGAGCGGCTGCTCACCGACTACCACGCCCGGCGGCTGCCCCGGGTGCGCATGGTCATCGACGTCTCCGTGCAGATCGGCCGGTGGCTGCTGGACCGGGCGCCCGACGAGGAGCGCGGCAGGGACGTGGCCGCGCTGATGGGCCGCACCATGAGCGCGCTCAGGGAACTCCCGTGACCGGCCCCCTGCCGTCGGCGCCGACGATCGACGTGCACGCCCATCTCCTGCTGCCGGAGGTCGAGGAGGCCGTCGCCGGGCACCCCGCTCTCGCCGAGGCCCGGCGTCTCGACGCCCGCCGCAACGGCCCGGCGGCGCTCGCGGTGAACGGTCCGATGGTGGGGGCGCGGGTGCCGAGGCTGACGGACGTGGAGAGGCGGCTGGCGGCCATGGACGAGGCCGGTGTGGACGTACAGCTGGTCAGCCCCTCGCCGAACCACTACCACTACTGGGCCGGGCCCCGACTGGCCGACAGGATCTGCCGGGCGGCGAACGAGGGCACCGCCGCGCACTGCGCCAAGGCCCCCGACCGGCTGTACGGCCTCGGTCTGGTCCCACTCCAGCACCCCGGCCTCGCGGTCGCGCTGCTCGACCACGCGCTGGACCAGGGGCTGAGGGGAGTCGAGATCTCCTCGCACGCCCCGGGGCCGGGCGGGGCACGGGACGTGGAGCTCTCCGACCCGCGCCTCGCACCCTTCTGGGCACGCGCGCAGGAGACGGGTTGCCTCGTCTTCCTGCACCCGTTCGGCTGCACCCTCGACGAGCGGCTGGACCGGTGGTACCTGTCCAACACCGTCGGCCAGCCCACCGAGAACGCCGTCGCCCTCTCCCATCTGATCTTCTCCGGAGCCCTGGACCGCCACCCGGGACTGAAGCTGATCGCGGCGCACGGGGGCGGCTATCTGCCCACCCACATCGGCCGCTCCGACCACGCCTGGCGGGCCCGCCCCGACGCGCGGGTCTGCGGACGGGAACCCAGCAGCTATCTGGGACAGCTGTACTTCGACTCCCTCGTCCACGACCCGTACGTCCTGCGGGAGTTGGTCCGCGCCGCCGGCGCCGACCGGGTCCTGCTCGGCTCCGACTTCCCCTTCGACATGGGCACCGACGATCCGCTGGGCGCGCTGCGCGCGGCCGGTCTGCCCGACCACGACTTCCACGCGGTGCGGGGCGGCAATGCCGCCGCCCTGCTGAACCTCGTCTGAGGAGGAACCCCCCATGACCGACCGCCCGCTCACCCACCTGCGGCACGTCGACCTCGCCGTACCCGACTACGACAGGCAACTCGACTTCTACGCCGGCGTCTGGGGCCTGACCAAGGTCGCCGAGGACTCCGGGATCTCCTTCCTCGCCGCCGAGGGCAGCCCGGAGCAGTACGTCGTACGGCTGCGCAAGGCCGACGAGAAGCGCCTCGACCTGGTCTCCTACGGAGCGGGCAGCGCGGCCGACGTGGACGCGCTCGCCGAGCGACTGCTGTCCCGGGACGTGCGGTTGATCTCCCAGCCTGGCAAGGTCGACACCCCCGGCGGCGGCTACGGCTTCCGCTTCTTCGACGGCGACGGCCGCACCGTCGAGGTCTCCGCCGATGTCGAGGCCCGGCGGCACCGCCGTGTCGAGGAGAAGGAGTCGATCCCGGTCCGTCTGTCGCACGTGGTGCTCAACTCCCCGGACCTGAACCGGACCCGCGCGTGGTACGAGACCCACCTGGGCTTCCGTCTCTCCGACACGCTCAGCTCGCCGCACATGGGCGAGGTCATGCACTTCATGCGGATCAGCAACCAGCACCATTCGATGGCCATCGCGCAGGGCCCGCACACCTCCCTGCACCACGTCTCGTTCGAGATGCGCGGACTGGACGAGTACATGCGCGGCTCCGGGCGGGTGATGCGGGCCGGCGTGCGCAAGATCTGGGGCCCGGGACGGCACATGGCGGGCGACAACACCTTCACGTACTTCCTCGACCCGCACGGCAACACCGTCGAGTACACCACCGAGCTGGAGGAGCTGGACGAGGACACCTGGCACCCGCACGTCTACGACTTCTCCCGGCCCGAGGTCACCGACCAGTGGGGCACGGCGAACCCGATGAACGAGCTGGTCGCCAAGGAGTCGTTCAACGATGTCGACCGCGGCTGCTTCGTCGCCCCGCCGGTGTAGGGGCGCCGTCATGCGTATCGCCACTTACCGGTACGAGGGGCGCCGCCACTGCGGGATCGTGGACGGCACCGTCGTGCGGGCCCTGCCCGACGGCACCTCCCCCCTCGACGCCGTCGGCACCGCTCCGGTGGCAGATCCCGTCCCGCTGTCGGACGTACGCCTGCTGCCGCCGCTGGAGCCGCCGACCGTCCGGGACTTCGTCACCTTCGAGGAGCACGTGGAGGGCGTACGGCGCTCCGTGGACGGCACTTCCGGGGTGCCGGAGCGGTGGTACGCGGCGCCGACGTTCTACTTCACCAACCCCTACGCGGTGTACGGCCCGCACGACGACATCCCGATGCCGCCGGGGTCGGCCGTGCTCGACTTCGAACTCGAGGTCGCCGCGGTGATCGGCCGTGCGGGCCGTGACCTCACCCCCGAGCAGGCCCGCGACCACATCGTCGGCTACACCGTCCTCAACGACTGGTCCGCCCGTGACCTGCAGTCGGCGGAGATGAAGGTGGGCCTCGGCCCGTGCAAGGGCAAGGACACCGCGACCACGCTCGGCCCGTACCTGGTCACCGCCGACGAGCTGGAGCACTACCGCGACGCCGACGGCTTCCTGCGGCTGGCGCTGACCGCCGAGGTCAACGGCGAGGTGGTCGGGGAGGACCTGCTGTCCAACATGAGCTGGACGTTCGAGGAGATGGTCGCCTACGCCTCGCGCGGGACGTGGGTACGCCCCGGAGACGTGCTGGGCTCCGGCACCTGCGGCAACGGCGGCTGTCTGGCG
This sequence comes from Streptomyces ferrugineus, assembly GCF_015160855.1. Lineage (NCBI taxonomy): Bacteria > Bacillati > Actinomycetota > Actinomycetes > Kitasatosporales > Streptomycetaceae > Streptomyces > Streptomyces ferrugineus. The sequence continues at coordinate 7,123,244 of NZ_CP063373.1, forward strand.
GAGCTGTGGGGCCTGCGCGGCAGACACGACCCGCCGCCGCTGCAGCCCGGCGACACGGTCACGCTCACCGTGGAGGGCATCGGTTCCGTGTCCAGCACCGTGGTCCCGGGTGTGGACCCGGTGCCCCTGCCGACGGGCCGTCGCCGCGACCGGGCGCGGCCGTGGGCGGTCTGAATGCTCGGGTGGAGCGCGGACTCGTCGTACGCCACGGTGTGGCGTCGCCGCGGTCTGCGGCGACACACCGCACTCGCAGGCCGGCCACCGATCAGCCGTGTGGACGACGCAGCGGGTCGATACAGCCGGCGCCGGGGCTACGGGATCTCCTGCTCGGCCCAGATGATCTTTCCGCCGGCCGTGTAGCGGGCGCCCCAGCGGTGGGCGAGCTGGGCCACCAGGAACAGGCCCCGGCCGCCCTCGTCCATGCTCCGGGCGTGCCGCAGGCGTGGCGCGGTGCTGCTGGCGTCGGCGACCTCGCAGGTCAGTCGACAGTCGCGGAGCAGCCGTAGGCGGATGGGGGGTTCGGCGTAGCGGATGGCGTTGGTGACCAGTTCGCTGACGATCAGCTCGGTCGTCATGGCCAGTTCGCCGAAGCCCCAATCCTGCGTCTGGCGGGTCGCCCGGGCGCGGACGTCGGCGACGGCCGCCGGGTCGACGGGCACGTCCCACGACACGACGTTGTCGGTGCCCAGGGCGTGGGTGCGCGCCAACAGCAGGGCGATGTCGTCGGGCTGCGGCGCGGGCACCAGCTCGCGTACCGCGGTGGAGCACAGGGTGTCCAGGTCGAGGTCCCGCCGGGACAGCAGGTCGCCGAGCCGGGTCATGCCGTGCTCCATGTCGCGGTCGGCGGCGGCGACCAGGCCGTCGGTGTAGAGGCCGAGCAGGCTGTTCTCGGCGAGTTCGATCTCGCCGACCTCGAACGCCATCCCGCCGAGCCCCAGCGGCGGTCCGGGCGGGGGTTCGGGGAAGGAGACCTGTCCGTCGGGCGCGACTACGACCGGGGGCGGGTGTCCGGCGCGGGCCATCGTGCAGCGCCTGGTGACCGGGTCGTAGACGGCGTACAGACAGGTCGCGCCGAGGAATCCGGTGGTGCCGCGGCGGGCCTGGTCCGCCGTCTCGTCCTCGGGGCGCTCCTCGCTGAGCCGGAGCACCAGGTCGTCGAGGTGGGCCAGCAGTTCGTCGGGCGGCATCTCCATGTCGGCGAGGGTCTGTACGGCGGTGCGCAGCCGGCCCATGGTCGCCGCGGCCGTGATGCCGTGCCCGACCACGTCGCCGACGACCAGGCCGACCCGGGCGCCGGACAGCGGGATCACGTCGAACCAGTCGCCGCCGACGCCTCCCGTCGGGTCCGCCGGCAGATAGGAGGAGGCCACCTCGAGGGCCGTACCGCCCGACAGGGCATGCGGCAGCAGGCTGCGCTGGAGGGTGACCGCGGCCGTGTGCTCTCGGGTGTAGCGGCGGGCGTTGTCGACGCACAGCGCGGCACGGGCCACCAGTTCCTGGGCGACCAGGACGTCGTCGGGCTGGAAGGAGACGGGATTGAGCGAGCGGATGAACGTGGTGAGGCCGAGCGAGGTGTTGCGGGCCCGCATCGGCACCGAGATCAGGGAGTGCAGGCCGAACTCGCGCATGCTGGCCGCCCGCTCGGGCTGTTCGGTGACCCACAGTTCGTCGGACGGGTCGAGGACCGGGATGAGGATCGGGTCGCCGTCGATGAGTAGATGCGCGCTGTGCGGCGGCGGCACGAAGTCCACCCGTTCCCCGACTCGCGCCACGGCCTCGGGGCAGCCCTCGCGCACCGAGCTCATGCCGGCCCGGCGCATCACCGGCTTGGCCGGGGCCGGGCCCGCGTCGGGCAGCCACGCCCCGTGGCCCTCGTTGCTGAGCACGGGCTCCAGCAGGTCCACGACGACGAAGTCCGCGAACCGGGGCACGGCGAAGTCGGCCAGCTCCTGCGCCGTCCACAGCACGTCCAGCGTGGTGCCGATGCGTGTCCCGGCCTCGTTGACCAGCGACAGCAGCTGGCGGGCGTTCCAACGCTCGGTGACGTCGGAGACCATGTAGCAGACGCCGGTGATCGAGTTGTCGGCGGCCACGAGCGGGAAGAACGACGTCGAGTAGGCGTGCTGGCGGCGTGGGTCGGCCCAGCTCCAGCCCACGTATTCGTAGTCGGTGACCGGGACGCCGGTCTCCAGGACCTTGCGCATCAGGCCCTCGATGGTGTCCGCCTGCAGCCCGGGCAGCAGTTCGCTGAGCCGGCGGCCGAGGCGCTGCTCGCGGGGCACGCCGCCGAAGCGCTCCAGGGTGTCGTTGAGCCAGATGTAGCGCAGCTCGGTGTCCATCACGGCCATGCCGACCGGGGAGCGGGTCAGGAAGCCGTCGAGGACGGACTGGCCCACCTCCCACTGGCGCCGCTGCCCGCGCGCCGAGATCAGGAAGCACTCCTCGGCGCCGATGCGGAAGGACGCGGAGACCCGCAGGTCGACGTCGATCCGGTGGCCGTCGCGATGCCGTACGGGGATCTGGCCGCTCCACCCCATGCCGGCCCGGCAGCGCTCCGCGATCCCGGCCACCCGGACCGGGTCACCGGGCACCGCCAGCAGCCGGGCGGCGGAGGCGCCGACGATCTCCGACGCGCGCAGGCCGAGGAGTTCCTGCGCGGCCCGGGTCCAGCCGAGCACCACGCCCTGACCGGACACCACCGCCGCGGCGTCGCTGGACGCGTCGAAGGGGGCGCGCGGTTCTGCGAACGTGGGCGCGTCGGGCCTTTCTCGCGGAGCATCCATGGGTCCTCACGCAGCGTCCCTGAAGTCCCTCTACAGGACCATGTTCCTGCTAGTCCGCGCGATGTGCACGGGCCGGACGGCCCCGAAGCCGTTCCGGACGGGCCGCCGGGCGCGGCGGGCAGCGAGGTGCAGGTCGTCGCAGGCGTGGTACCCGGCTGTGAAGGCCGGCGGGCCCTGCCGGCCGCGGAGGAGCTGCGATGACAGCCGAGTCCTTCCAGTCCGGCGGTGGCGGGTACGGCCCGGACCAGCCGCCCCGGCCGACCGGGCTGCTCGATGTGCTGAGCGTGGCCGCGGTGGTCGTGGACGCGAGCGGGCGCGTGGTGTTCTGGACGCCGCAGGCCGAGGACCTCTTCGGATACACCGCCGAGGAGGCGCTGGGCACACCCGCGGCACGGCTGTTCATCCACCCCGAGCATCTGCCGGCCGTGGTGCAGCTGTTCACGGAGGTGCTGGAGACCGGCCGCAGCTGGGCCGGCACCTTCCCGGTGCGGCACAAGGACGGCAGCACCCGGCTGACGGAGTTCCGCAACATGCGCCTCCTCGACGACCTCGGGGACGTCTACGCCCTCGGCATCGCCGCCGACCACTCCCTGCTGCAGCGGGTGGAGACCGATCTGGCGCTGTGCGAGCGGTTGATCAACCAGTCCCCGATCGGTCTCGCCCTCGTCGCCCCCGATCTGCACTTCCTGCTGGTCAACCCGGCCCTGGAGCGCATCGACGGCATCCCCGCCGAGGACCACGTGGGCCGCCCGCTGCGGGAGACCCTGTCGCTGCCCGACATCGACACCATCGAGTCCTGTCTGCGCCAGGTCCTCACCACCGGCACCCCGCTGCTCGACCAGTACCACGTGGGCCGCCCGCCCGCCGACCCCGAGCACGAGCACGCCTGGTCGCTGTCGTTCTACCGGCTGGAGGACCCCGGCGGGCGGGTCCTGGGCGCGGGCATCTCGTTCGTCGACGTCACCGAGCGGCACCGCGCGGCCGCCGAGGCCGACCGGGCCCGACGGCGCCTGGCCCTGATCGCCGACGCCTCCACCCGGGTCGGCACCACGCTGGAGGTGGAGGCCACCGCGCACGAGCTGGCGGAGGTCGCCGCACCGGAACTGGCCGACGTGGTCGCCGTGGACATACTGGACTCCGCGCTGGCGTGCCGGCGGATGCGCCGACCGGACAACGGCCCGGAGCTGTTCCGCGCCCTCGCCCTCAAGGCGGCGCACCCCAGCGTGGCCCTGCGCGCCGCCGACCCGCCCGGTGACCTCGCGGCGTACGACGGGGACCGGCTGGTCACGCTGTGCGTGCACACCGGCCGGCCGGTGCTGGTGCGGCATGTCGGCGAGGACGATCTGCGGCGCATCGCCCGGGACGCCGAGGCCATCTCGCTGTTGGCGCGGGCGGGCGTGCACTCGTATCTCGCGGTGCCGTTGATCGCGCACGGCGAGGTGCTGGGCGCGCTCGATCTCAAGCGGACGCGCAATCCGGTGCCGTTCGACGAGGACGACGTCGTGCTGGCCGGTGAACTGGCCAGCCGGGCCGCGGTGGCCATCGACAACGCCCGCTGGTTCCAGAGCGTGCGCAACACCGCCCTCACCCTCCAGCGCAGCCTGCTGCCCGACCATCCGCCGCACCACACCGGCCTGGAGCTGGCCTCCCGCTACCAGCCGGCGCAGGCCACCAGCGAGGTCGGCGGCGACTGGTACGACGTGATTCCGCTGGAGGACGACAAGACCACGCTGGTCGTCGGCGACGTGATGGGCAACGGCATCGACGCCGCCGCCACCATGGGCCGGCTGCGCACCGCCACCTGCGCCTACGCCGACCTCGACCTCGCTCCGGGCGCCGTGCTCAGACACCTGGACAAGATCACCTGCGATCTGGAGCACTACATCGTCACCTGCCTGTACGCGGTGTTCGACCCGCACACCAGGCGCTGCCACATCGCCAACGCCGGCCATATGCCGCCCGCGCTGGCCCGCCCCGGGCACCCGCCGCGGCTGCTCGAACTGCCCGCGGGAGCGCCGCTCGGCGTCGGCGACATCACGTTCGGCACCACCACGGTCGACCTCCACCCCGGCGATCTGCTGGTCCTGTACACCGACGGCCTCGTCGAGACGCGGCACCACCCCATCGACGACCGCCTGGACGCTCTCCTCGGCTTCCTGGACGAACCCGCCAGACCCCTGGAGGAGACCTGCGACCTGCTCCTGTACGGCCTGCGCCATCCCGACGACCACGACGACGTCGCCCTGCTGGTCGCCCGGGTGCTGTAGGCGGCCGCGGACCTTTTCCGGCGGCCGACGCGGGCTGCCCTGTGGGCTGCTGTGGAGACTGGCGTCGGCCGGCTCTCCTCTGGCCTCGGGCCTCGGGCATCGGGCATCGGGCCCGGGGCCTCGGGCCCGGGGCCTCGGGCTCGAGGCATCGGGCTCGAGGCATCGGGCTCGGGCTCGGGCTCGGGCCTCGGGCCTCGGGCCTCGGGCCTCGGGCTCAGGGCACTCGGCACTCGGCACTCGGCACTCGAGCCTGCCGTGGGCGTGGCCCACCGGGCACCCGCCTGCCGCCGGGTCCGCCTGGCCTGCGGCCGATCCGCCTTGCCCGACCCCGGTCGCCCGACCTCCCGCCAAACCACCTCACCCACCCCCGCTCGCCCGACCTCCCGCCAAACCACCTCACCCGCCCCCGCTCGCCCGACCTCCCGCCAAACCACCTCACCCACCCCCGGTCGCCGGCGCACGCCGATCCGCCTTGCCCACACCAGTCGCCCGGCGCACGCTGGTCGTATGGGTGCTCGCGACGGCCCCACGCTGATCGGGTCGGTGCAGCGTGCCTTCCGCCTGCTGGAGGCGGTGAGCGCGCACGAGAACGGTGCGCCGGCCAAGCAACTGGCCCGGGAGACCGACCTGCCGCTGGCCACGGCCTACCACCTGCTGCGGACGCTGGTCCACGACGGCTATGTGCGCAAGCTCGACGACGGCGGGTTCATCCTCGGCGAGCGGCTCCAGACGCTGCACACGGCGGGCCGGACACAGGCGCTGCTCAGCCGGATCCGGCCCACGCTCGCCGCGCTGCGGGACGAACTGTCCACCGCCGCCTACCTCACCTTCTACGAGGAGGGCGAGATCCGGGTCGCCGAGATCGTCGACGGTCCGCGCGCTCCCCGGGTCGATCTGTGGGTGGGGTTCGAGGACTCGGGGCACGCCACGGCGCTGGGCAAGTCGGTGCTGCGGGAGCTGGACGACGAGGAGCGCAAGGACTACCTGTCGCGGCACGCCCTCGCCGACCTCACGCCCAGGACCATCACCGATCCCCCGGAGCTGCTGCGGCGGCTGGACTCCTCGCCCCTGGCCCCGGCGGTCACGGACATGGAGGAGTACTCCCTCGGCACGGTCTGTGTCGCGGTGCCCGTCTACAGCGGGACCACCCTCGGCTCGCTCGGCGTCTCGCTGCGCGCCGACCGCCGCTTCCGGCTGGAGGAGACGCGGGCCCGGCTGGAGGAGGTCCGGGCGCGGCTGATCCCGACCGCGAGCCGCATCACCCGGGGCCTGTCGCTCACTATCTGAAAATCCTCTCCTTGTCGCACCCGGGGTCGAAACGATTCCCTATATAAACCGGACATTTCCCCGGCCCCCATGCCCCCGCGTACAGGTGAGGACAGCGGACAAGACATGAGCCACGCCCAGGATCACGGTCGTGACCATTGGCCGAGGCGGCTGGTCGCCGCCTCGCCCGTACTGCCCATACTGATCGTCTCCGCCCTCGTGCTCGTCGATCTCGTCGGCGGGTCGGGGATGGCGTGGGTGCCGCTGCTTGCCACGGGACCCGCCCTCGCCGCCACCACCTGTGGTCCGCGCGGCGTCCTGCTCGTGGGGCTGCTGTCCGTCGTCGTGGGCGTGAGCCTCGGTGTGCGGGGCGGTGCTCCGGGCAGTGAGCTGGCGGTCGCGCTGGCCGCGCTGCTGGTCGTCACCCTGGCGTGTGCAGTGACCAGCGCGCTGCGCGGGCGGCGCGAGCGGGTGCTGGCCGCCGTCCGCTCGGTCGCCGAGGCCGCGCAGCACGCGCTGCTCCAACCCGTGCCGGCGACCGTCGGCCCGTTCCAGGTGGCCGTCCGCTACAGCGCCGCCGCCGCGGAGGCCCGGATCGGCGGCGATCTGTACGCCCTGGTGTCCACGCCGTACGGCGTCCGGCTGATCGTCGGCGATGTGCGCGGCAAGGGGCTGCCGGCCGTGGGGACGGCGGCGCTGGTGCTCGGTGTGTTCCGGGAGGCCGCCCATGACGAGCCCGATCTGCTCGACGTCGTCGCGCGGATCGAGCGCAGCCTGGCGCGCAACCTGGGCAGCGACGACTTCGTCACCGCCGTGGTCGCCGGGTATCCGCGGCGGGGGCAGCTCGAGGTGGTCAACTGTGGTCACGCGCCGCCGCTGCTGGTGCGCGACTCCGTCGTCGTACCGGTGGAGCCGGACCGTCCGGCCCCGCCGCTCGGCCTGCGCGCCCTGTCGGGCGAGACGCCCGAGCTGCATGTGCTGCCCTTCGACGACGAGGACCAGCTCCTGCTCTACACCGACGGCGTCACCGAGGCCCGCGACCACGACCGGGAGTTCTATCCGCTCGCCGAGGGCCTGGCCCGGCACACGTGCGACGACCCGGTGGCCACGGTCACCGCACTCCACGACGAACTGCTGACCCACGTGGGCGGCCGACTGCACGACGACGCGGCCCTGCTGCTGCTCCGCATGCCGCCGGCCACGCAAGCCCCCGCCACCTGTGACACGCCCGACGGCGGGCGCGTCGAGTCCTGCTCACCGTAGATCCCCGCCCGCCCAACGCGCAGCACCGCGAGGCCGACAACGCCCCCGCGAACTCCACCCACCCGCAGAGACCCGCCAGCACATCCGTAACACCCGCAAGACGCCCAGCGGCAGGCGCCAGGCGGCACGCCCGGCCCTGCCCCCTTGGGTCCCCGCCGCCCAACGCACAGCACCACCGAGGCCGACACCGACCCCTGCAAGCTCCACCCACCCGCCGAGCACCCGGCGCGGTCACCCCTCCCTCTGCGTCGCCGCGGGCCCGGAAGGGTGGCGTGGGCTCAGCATCGCCGCCAGCGACTGGGTGAACCGGGTGGCCGGCCACGGCAGTCGGCGGCCCGCGGCCGTCTGTACCTGGGCCTCGCGCTGCCGGAACACCGGGTGGTCGACGCGGACATGGGTCACGCCCTCGGCGCCGCCGTCCCCACCCAGGTCGCCGAGGTCCCCGACCAGGGCGAGTCCTCCTCCGGCGCGTACGAACTCGTACCCCGGGGCGAGGGAGTCGCAGACCAGGGCGGGGCGTACGGTCAGGCCCTCCAGTTGTACGCCGATGTCGAAGAGTTCACGCTGGCTGGAGCCCGGTGGGGCCAGCGCCAGCGGATGCGCGCACAGTTCCGCGAGGCCGATCCGGTCGCGGCCGGCCAGCTCGTGGCCGAGCGGGACCACGGCGCACACCGGCACCACGACGGCGCACTCCACACGGACGTCGTACTGTGGCCCCATCGCATAGGTGACGGCCACGTCGGCGATGCCCTCCACCACTCGGCGCGTGGCCTCCCGGCGGGGGACGACGTCGAGGCGGAACGACACATCGGGGTGCTCGCTCCGGAACCCGGCCATCGCCCGGGGTACGAGACGGCGCGCGAACCCCTCCGAGCAGGCCACGCGGACATCGCGTTCCTCGGCGCCGCGACCCGTGCGCAGCTCCTCGACCAGCGCGGCGGACTCGGTCTCGGTGCGGCGGGCGTGGGCCAGCAGCCGGGAGCCGGCGTCGGTCAGGGTCATGCCGCGCGGATGGCGGGCGAACAGGGCGATGCCGAGCCCCGACTCCAGCTTGGCGATCTGCCGGCTGACCGCCGACGGCGCGACGCCGAGCACCTGCGCGGCCTCGGTCACCGATCCGGAACGGGCGACCTCCAGGAAGTACGTGAGGTTCACCGGAAGCAGCCGCATCGTCCGTCCTCCATGAACTCGCATGAACTCGCATGAAACCCGCCATCAGCATTGCCGAAAGTAGAACGCCGACCGGCACAGACGGCAATGGTCATGGACCGGGAGTCCGTCCTAGGCTGCGGGGACGATGCCGTAACCCCTGGAAGGTCTGTCCGTGGTTCCCGAGCAACTGGTGTGCAAGGCCGAGGAGTTCGTCGACTCGGGCGGCTTCTTCACGGAGCTGGCCTCGATGGTCGCGTACCCGACGGAGAGCGCCCGCCCGGAAGGCCGCGTTGCCCTGGACGCATACCTCGACGAGGTCCTGGCGCCCGCGCTCGCCGGGCTCGGCTGCCGGGTCACCCGGTACGAGAGCCCCGATGCCGCCGGTCCCTTCCTGCTGGGCAGCCGGATCGAGTCGCCGGAGCTGCCGACGGTGCTGTGCTATGGCCATGCCGACGTGGTGGAGGGGCAGGCCGGCCGGTGGCGCGAGGGGCGTGATCCGTGGACGCTGACCGCCGAGGGCGATCGCTGGTACGGGCGCGGTGCCGCCGACAACAAGGGGCAGCACCTGGTCAATCTCGCGGCGCTGCGGCTGCTGCTGGCCGAGCGGGGCGCGCTGGGCTTCAACCTGAAGTTCCTGTTCGAGTCGGGCGAGGAGATCGGCTCCCCCGGCCTCGCCGAGTTCGCCGCCGCGCATCGCGACGAGTTGCGGGCCGACGTGCTTCTCGCCTCGGACGGACCGCGCGTGGACGCGGCGACGCCGACCCTGTTCCTCGGCGCGCGCGGCGGCGTCCAGCTCCTCCTCGACGCGGATCTGCGGCCGGACTCCTACCACTCCGGCAACTGGGGCGGCGTGCTGCGCAACCCGGCCACCACCCTCGCGGGCGCGATAGCGACCCTGGTCGACGGCCACGGCCGTATCCGCGTACCGGCGCTGCTGCCGCCCGCCGTCGCGGACGCGGTCCGCGAGGCGCTCACCGGCATCGCGGTCGCGGGCGGCGCCGGCGATCCGGTGCCGGACGAGGGCTGGGGCGAGCCCGGTCTGTCGGCCGCCGAGCGGCTGTACGCGTGGAACACCCTGGAGGTGCTCGGCCTCGGCGCGGGCGACGTCGACCACCCCGTCAACGCGATCCCCGGCCGGGCCCGCGCGGTCCTTCAACTGCGGTACGTCGCCGGCACCGACGTCGGCGGGGCGGCGCGGGCCGTCGCCGAGCACCTCGCCGAGCACGGGTATCCGATGGTCGACGTCCGCCTCCTCGGCAGCTTCGCGGCGAGCCGTACGCCGCTCGACGACCCGTGGGCGCGCTGGGCCCGCACGGCGCTGGAGCGGGTCGCCGGGCGCCCGGTGGCGGTCCTGCCCAACATCGGCGGCTCCCTGCCGAACGCCGTCTTCACCGACGTCCTCGGGCTGCCGACCCTGTGGCTGCCGCACTCCTACCCCGGCTGCCTCCAGCACGCCCCCGACGAGCACCTGCTCGCCTCCGTCGCCCGCGAGGGCATGGCCCTGGCGACGGGCCTGTTCCACGCGCTGGGCCACCCTCCGGCCGGCCTCCCCCTGCCGGCCCGCGCCTGAGCTGTCGGCCCACCGCCAGGCACACGAACGGGGCGGCGCACTCCGACGGTCTGTCGGTGTGCGCCGCCCTCGGGTGGGACGGGTTGCGGGTGCCGGCCCGCGTGGCCATGGCGGTTACTTCGGGTCGTCGTTGAACTTCGAGGTCGACCAGAAGTAGCCGAGCACCGCCAGGCCCAGGCACCAGGCGACCGCGAGCCATCCGTCGTTGCCGATCCCGGTGCCGAGCAGCAGACCGCGCAGGGTCTCGATGGCGGGTGTGAAGGGCTGGTACTCGGCGATCGGCCGGAACCAGCCCGGCATCGTCTCCAGCGGGACGAAGGCGCTGGACAGCAGCGGCAGCAGGATCAGCGGCATGGCCTGGTTGCTGGCGGCCTCGGCGTTCGGGCTGACCAGGCCCATGCCCACCGCGATCCAGGTGAGCGCCGTGGCGAAGAGCACGACCAGTCCGAACGCCGCCAGCCACTCCAGGACGGTCGCGTCGGTGGAGCGGAAGCCGATGGCCACGGCGACGGCGCCGACGAGGACCACGCTCAGCACCGACTGCAGCACGCTGCCGACGACGTGCCCGACGAGCACCGAAGGGCGGTGGATCGCCATCGTGCGGAAGCGGGCGATGATGCCCTCGGTCATGTCGTTGCAGACCGAGACCGCGGTGCCGATCGTGGTGCTGCCGATGGTCATCAGCAGCAGGCCCGGGACGATGTAGGCGATGTACGCGGAGCGGTCCGGGGCGCCGCCGCCGATGCCCGCGCTCATGGTGTCGCCGAAGATGTAGACGAAGAGCAGCAACAGCATGATCGGCGTGAGCAGCAGGTTCAGCGTGAGGGACGGATAGCGCCGGGCGTGCAGGAGGTTGCGGCGCAGCATCGTGGAGGAGTCGCGCAGGGCGAGGGCGAGGTTGCTCATCGGGCGGTCTCCTTGGGCTGGTGGGGGACGACGGCGCCGCCGGTCAGGGCGAAGAAGACGTCGTCGAGGTCGGGGGTGTGCACGGTCAGCTCGTCGGCCTCGACGCCGGCCGAGTCCAGCCGGTCGAGGATGGAGCGCAGCGCGCGCTGGCTGCCGTCGCTGGGGAGTTGCAGGGCGAGGGATTCGTCGTCCCGGGCGCCGTCGCCCAGTGCGGCGGCGGCGCTCCGGTAGGCGGCCGGGTCGGTGAAGCGGAGCCGGACGTGTCCGCCGGGGACGATCCGCTTCAGCTCCTCGGCGGTGCCCTGCGCGGCGATCTGGCCGTCGTTGAGCACGGCGATGCGGTCGGCGAGTTCGTCGGCCTCCTCCAGGTACTGGGTGGTGAGGAAGACGGTGACGCCGCCCGTGACCAGCTCACGGATGATCTGCCACATGGTGTGCCGGGAGCGTGGGTCGAGCCCGGTGGTCGGTTCGTCGAGGAAGATGATCCGCGGGTCGCCGACCAGGGTCATGGCGATGTCGAGGCGGCGCTTCATGCCGCCGGAGTAGGTGGAGGCGGGCTTCTTCGCTGCCTCGGTGAGGTCGAAGCGCTCCAGCAGTCCGGCGGTGACCCGCCGTCCCTCGCGCTGGGAGAGGTGGTGCAGGTCCGCCATGAGGAGCATGTTCTCCTCGCCGGTGATCAGCCCGTCGACTGCGGAGAACTGTCCGGTGACGCCGATCGAGGCGCGCACCGCCTGGGGGTCGGCGGCCAGGTCGTGGCCGCCGATGTGGATGGCGCCGGTACCCGGGTCGGCGGAGACGAGCGTGGAGAGGATCTTGACGGCGGTGGTCTTTCCGGCGCCGTTCGGGCCGAGCAGGGCGAAGATCGTGCCTTCCGGGACGGCCAGGTCGACACCGTCGAGGACGGTCTTGTCGCCGTAGGACTTGCGCAGCCCGTTCGCCGCGATGGCCAGGTTGGTCATGGAGGGTGCTCCTTGTCGCTCAGAGGCTGCGGGCGGTGATGTCGCCGTAGGACGTGGTCGCGTGGATGGTCAGGCCGGCGGCGGCGCCGTCGGCGTTCTTGAGCGCGTTGTGGATCCGGCCGTAGCCGGTGCCGGCGTCGAGGGAGGCGGAGACTCCGCGGGCGGCGCCGACCGAGATCTCTCCCTTCTCGGTGCGCAGCGTGACGGTGCCGTGCACCGCCTCGGCGATCCGGATGTCGCCGCGCTGGGTGCTGATCTCCGCGGGGCCGCCCAGCCGGCCGACCGAGACGTCGCCGTCGAGGACGGTGAGGCGGGCGCCGGCGGTCTCGTCGAGCTTGACCGGGCCCTGAGCGACCTCGAAGGTGACGTCGCCGAGCCGCCCGACGCCGCGGAGTTCACCGCCGGCCGCCTTGCCCTCGATACGGGACCCGGCGGGCAGCTGGACCGTGACCTCGACGGATCCGGAGGGGCCGAAGTACTGGTTCTTCGCCGCCGGGGCCGTGATCCGCAGGACGCCGTCGGCGTAGCCGACCTCGGTCTGCTCCGCCGCCTTCACGTCGCGGCTCTTGGAGGCGTCCGCGGGCAGGACCTCGACGGTGGTGTCCGTGCGGTCGGCGGCGATGAACCGGATGAGACCGCCGGGGAGGTCGAGAACGGCGGAGATCGGGGCGGAGGTGTCGAACTGCTGCATGGTGTGCTCCTGTGTTCGTCGTCGTTTCTGACATTGGAAAAGCTACGTTGCGTTCATGGATCCAGCAACATGCTTGTTGCACCCCATCGCTATCTCTGCAGGTAGATGCTGATATTTCGTTGCAACGAGCCTGGGCTTTAACGCAACGAACCCAGTAAGTCCGTTGCAATGGATAGCAAGTGAAGGCTATGCTGGAGGCACCACGGAGCACGAAGGAGACCGCGATGCCGGGAGGCAGGCTCACCCAGCAGGAACGCCAGCAGATCGCGCTGGGACTGGCCGACGGCCTCGCCTACGCGGAGATCGCCAGGCGCCTGGAGCGCCCGACCTCGACCATCACGCGCGAGGTCATGCGCAACGGCGGCCCCACCGCCTACCGCGCCGACCTGGCCCACCGCGCCACCGAACGCCGCGCGCACCGCCGCAAGCAGGCCGCGCCCCGGGGGCCGCAGGCGCCGCCGCAGGCCTACGGACGCGACGCGGAGGCGGTGCGCGAGTACGAGGAGACGTTGACCACCGTCTTCATGCAGTCGGGCATGACCAAGATGACGGCCCGGGTGATGGCCGGCCTCACCATCAGCGACACCGGCAGCCTCACCGCGTCCGAACTCGTCCAGCGTCTCCAGGTCAGCCCGGCATCCATCTCCAAGGCGATCGCATTCCTCGAGAGCCAGGAGTTCGTCCGCCGGGAGCGCGACGAACGCCGCCGCGAGCGCTACGTCGTCGACGACGACGTCATGTACCAGTCGATGATGGCCAGCGCCCGCGCCGTCGCCCAGGTCGCCGAGACCGCACGGCAGGGCGTCGGCGTCCTCGGTTCCGGCACCCCGGCCGCCACCCGTCTCGAGAGCATGGCCCGCTTCCTGGACTTCGTCGGCGAGAGCACCGCCCGCGCCGCGGAGCAGGCGCGGGCGGTGCTCTACACGAAACCCGAAACCCCCGCGGGCGGTGCCGCCGAGCCGGGCCCGGCCCGCTGACGCCGTCGCGGCCCTCGCCGCGCGGGTCTCCCCGCGGAGCACCCCGTGCTAGAAAAGAGGCATGGCCGGAATCCTCGGCCGGCTGCGCTCCCTGTTGAGCGCACGCACCGTCGCCCGCCAGGTCTTCGTGCTGCAGGCCGCGATCGTCGTGCTCCTCGTCGTCGCCGCGGTGGTGGCCCTGGTGCTCCAGGTGCGCACCGACTCCAGGCGGGAGGCCGGCAACCGCTCCCTCGCCGTGGCCGAGGCCTTCGCGAACGCGCCCGGTGTGGTCGACGCCCTGGCCGGCCCGGACCCCAGCGCGGAACTCCAGCCGCGGGCCGAGGCGGCGCGCGAGGCCACCGACGTGGACTTCATCGTGGTGATGACCAGGGACGGGATCCGCTACACCCACCCCAACCCCGAGCAGATCGGCAAGCACTTCGTCGGCACCATCGCCCCGGCCGCACAGGGCGGTGTCGTACGGGAGACGTACACCGGGACCCTGGGGCCGTCGGTGCGGGCCGTGGTCCCCGTGACCGACGGCGACGGCCGGATCGTCGGGCTGGTGGCCGCCGGGGTGACGCTGGCCAGCGTGGGCGGGATCGTCGACCACCAGCTGCCGGTGCTGCTCGGCACGGCGGCGGCCGCGCTCGTCCTCGCCACCGCCGGGACCGCGCTGGTCAGCCGGCGCCTGCTGCGGCAGACGCACGGGCTGGGGCCCGCCGAGATGACGCGGATGTACGAGCATCACGACGCCGTCCTGCACGCCGTACGGGAAGGCGTGCTGATCATGGACGGGCGGCACCGGCTGGCGCTGGCCAACGACGAGGCGCGCCGGCTGCTCGGGCTGTCGGCGCACGCGGAGGGGCTGCCCTGTATCGCCCTGGGCATCGGCAGTGACCTCGCGGGGCTGTTCGCCTCCGGGCGGGACGCCACCGACGAGGTGCACCTGGCACGGGGCCGGCTGCTGGCCGTCAGCCAGCGCTCGACCGACCGGGACGGCGGCCCGCCCGGCAGCGTGGTCACCCTGCGGGACACCACCGAGCTGCGCACCATGACCGGCAGGGCGGACGTGGCGCAGGAGCGGCTGAAGCTGCTGTACGACGCGGGGCTGGAGATCGGCACCGCCCTCGATGTCACACGCACCTCACAGGAGCTGGCCGAGTTCGCGGTGCCCCGGTTCGCGGACTTCGTCTCCATCGATCTGGCGGATCCGGTGCTGCGCGGCGAGGAGCCCAAGGAGGGCCGTACGGACATGCGCCGGGTCGCCTTCCAGGGCGTACGGGAGGGCAGCCCGCTCTATCCGGTCGGCAAGCTGATCCACTTCGCCAAGGGCACCCCGCAGGCCTTCGGGTTCGGCACCGGAGAGTCCGTGCTGGAGGAGGACCTGCCCGCCTTCTCCGGCTGGCAGCGGCAGGATCCCGACAACGCCCGCAGAATCGTGGAGTTCGGGATCCACACGATGCTCACCGTGCCGCTGCGGGCCCGTGGCGTCATCATGGGCATGGCCACCTTCTGGCGCGCCGACCGGCCCGATCCGTTCGAGCCCGACGACATCTCCCTCGCCGAGGAGCTGGTGGCGCGCGCCGCCGTCAGCATCGACAACGCCCGCCGCTACACCCGTGAGCACACCCTGTCGGTCACCCTCCAGCGCAGCCTGCTGCCCCGGGCGCTGCCGGAGCAGAGCGCGCTCGACGTCGCCTACCGCTATCTGCCCGCACAGGCGGCGCAGGGCGGGGTCGGCGGGGACTGGTTCGACGTCATCCCGCTGCCGGGTGCGCGGGTGGCACTGG
Organism: Streptomyces ferrugineus; assembly: GCF_015160855.1. Taxonomy (NCBI): domain Bacteria; kingdom Bacillati; phylum Actinomycetota; class Actinomycetes; order Kitasatosporales; family Streptomycetaceae; genus Streptomyces; species Streptomyces ferrugineus. The sequence goes on from NZ_CP063373.1 coordinate 7,138,850, forward strand.
TCGTGGGGGACGTCGTGGGACACGGACTGCACGCGGCGGCCACGATGGGACGGCTGCGTACGGCGGTCCACAACTTCTCCACCCTGGACCTGCCGCCCGACGAACTCCTCGGCCATCTGGACGAGTTGGTGGCCCGCATCGACCAGGACGAGGGCGACGGCGAGATAGCGCCCATCACCGGAGCGACCTGTCTGTACGCCGTGTACGACCCGTCCTCCGGGAATTGCGCCCTCTCCCGCGCCGGCCACCTCGAACCGGCGCTCGTGCACCCCGACGGCGAGGTCGAGTTCCTGACTGTGCCCGGCGGGGCGCCGCTGGGCCTGGGCGGCAGCCTGCCCTTCGAGGCGACCGAACTGCGGCTGCCGGAGGGCAGCGGTCTTGTGCTGTACACGGACGGGCTGGTCGAGGACCAGGGGCGGGACATCGACGAGGGGCTGGAGCGGCTGCGCGGGGCGCTGGCCGCGGCGCCGCCGACCCGGGGCCGGACGCCGGAGGAGACGTGCAAGTCGGTGCTGGAGGAACTGCTGCCCGAGCGGCCGCGCGACGACGTCGCCCTCGTCGTGGCCCGGACCCGGCTGCTCCCCGCCGACCGCACGGCGAACTGGGACGTCCCGGACGACCCCGCCGCCGTGGCACGGGTGCGGGCGGCGGCCACCCGGACGCTGGACGAGTGGGGGCTGGCGGAGGAGGCGTTCACGACCGAGCTGATCCTCAGCGAGCTGGTCACCAACGCCCTGCGCCACGCCACCGGCCCCATCCGCGTCCGCCTCGTCCGCGACCGCGCCCTGATCTGCGAGGTCTCCGACGGCAGCAACACCGCCCCGCATCTGCGCAGCGCGGCCACCACGGACGAGGGCGGCCGGGGACTGTTCCTGGTGGCGCAGTTCGCCGAGCGGTGGGGGACGCGCTACACGGCGCTCGGCAAGGTGATCTGGACGGAACAGCCCCTGCCGGGCTCGTGACAGGGCCACGACGAAGCCATGTAAAGCGCGGATGACGAAACCGTTGACGGAAACATGACTCACTTTTATCTTCTGTCCCATCACGATCGGAATCACGAACTGCGTTCGACATTCCGAACTTACGGACAGGGACGGTCTCGTATGCCCCGGATGTCTCACCCCCCACTCAGGAGACGCCGCAGATCGCTGATCCTCTGCGTGCTCGCGGCCCTCCTCACCCTGGTGGCCACCACTCAGCCGGCGTCCGCGGCGGACGGCCGCCCGTACACCAACCCGCTGAAGTCGTTCAAGGGCGCCGACCCGTGGCTCCAGTACCACGACGGCGACTACTACCTGATCACCACGACGTTCACCGGCATCCTCGGCATCCGCAAGTCGCCGACGCTCGCGGGTCTGGCCACCGCGCCCAACGTCCAGGTGTGGTCGGACACCACGTCGACCCGCAACACCAACTTCTGGGCGCCGGAGATGCATCTGTTCAACGGCCGCTGGTACGTGTACTACTCGGCCGGCCGGAGCGGCGTCGCCTGCTGCGACTCCCAGCGCACTCATGTGCTGGAGAGCGCCGGGACGGACCCGATGGGGCCGTACACCTACAAGGGCTCGCTGACCGGGTCCAATCTCACGCCGGGCGGCTGGCTGATCGACGCGAGTGTGCTGCGGGCGAACAACAGGCTGTATCTGCTGGGCAGCGGGTTCGTCAACGGCAGTACGCAGAGCCTGGTCATCGCCCCGCTGAGCAACCCCTACACGCTGGCGAGCGACAACTTCACGATCATCTCCAGCCCGACCCTGGACTGGGAGCGCTCCGGCAACCCGGTCAACGAGGGCCCCGAGCCGCTCTACCGGGGCGGCCGCACCTTCCTCACGTACTCGGCGAGTTCCTGCCAGACCGCCGACTACAAGCTCGGACAACTGGAGCTGACCGGCTCCGACCCGCTGGACCCGGCGTCCTGGACCAAGAAGCGGACCCCGGTCTTCCAGCGCAGTGACGCCAGCGGCGTCTACGGCCCGGGACACAACGGCTTCTTCACCTCCCCCGACGGCACCGAGAACTGGATCGTCTACCACGCCAACTCCGCCTCGAACGGCGGCTGCGGCAACGGACGCACCACCCGGGCCCAGGAGTTCACCTGGAACGCCGACGGCACCCCGGACTTCGGCACACCGGCCGGCCTCGGCACCACCCTTCCCGGCCCGTCCGGCGAGACGGCCGCGACGCCGACGTCGTACACCCTCGTCAACCGGTCCAGCGGCAAGTGCCTGGACGTGAACGGCGGCAACACCGCCGACGGCACGAACATCTTCCAGTGGACCTGCAACGGCGGGGCCAACCAGAAGTGGAAGGTCGAGGACCTCGGCGACGACACCAACCGACTGGTCAACGTCGCCACCGGCAAGGTGATGGACACCGCCGAGTGCTCCGCCGCCGACGGCGCCGGGATCCGGCAGTGGTCCTGGCTCAACAACAAGTGCCAGCGCTACCGGCTCGTGTTCACCGCGAGCGGCGACCACGTCCGGATCGTCAACGAGTCCACCGGCAAGGTCGCCGACGTCGCCAACTGCTCCACCGCGAACGGCACCGACGTGCGCCAGTGGACCTGGCTGAACAACAACTGCCAGCAGTGGCGCCTCGTCCCCGCGACCTGATCTTCCAACTCCCGCATTGGAGAAGCACCTTGAGACGCAACGCCCTGCGGCTGCTCACGGCCGTCCTGATGGCCCTCGCGGCCTGCCTCGCCGGGCCGGGTCCCGCCGCCCAGGCCGCCGTGCCGGACTCCCCCGCCGTGACCTTCACCAACCCGATCGCTCTGCAGCGCGCCGATCCGCACATCTTCAAGCACACCGACGGCTTCTACTACTTCACGGCGACCGTTCCGGCGTACGACAAGATCGTCATGCGCCGGGCCACCACTCTTCAGGGGCTCTCCACCGCCCCGGAGACCACGATCTGGACCAAGCACGCGAGCGGTGAGATGGGCGCCCACATCTGGGCCCCGGAGATCCACTTCATCGACGGCAAGTGGTACGTCTACTTCACCGCCGGCTGGTCCAACGACAAGTGGCGGATCCGGCCATACGTCCTGGAGTCCAGCTCCGCCAACCCGCTCACCGGCACCTGGACCGAGAAGGGCCGCATCTCCCTGCCCCTGGACACCTTCTCGCTCGACGCCACGACGTTCGTGCACAACGGCACCCGCTACCTCAGCTGGGCGCAGAACGACCCCGCCGTCGGCGCGGGCACCAACATCTACCTGGCCCGGATGTCCAGCCCATGGACCATCACCGGCAGCCCCGTGATGATCGCCCGGCCCACCCACGCCTGGGAGAAGGTCGGCGCGACCGTCAACGAGGGCCCGGCCTTCATCCAGCACGGCAGCAAGGTTTTCATGACCTTCTCCGCCAGCGCCACCGACGCCAACTACTGCCTCGGCCTGCTGACCGCCGATGCCACGGCCGACCTGATGAACCCGGCGTCCTGGACCAAGAATCCCTCGCCGGTCTTCAAGAGCAACGACGCCACCGGCCAGTACGGTCCCGGTCACAACAGTTTCACCGTCTCCGAGGACGGCAAGTCGGACATCCTCGTCTACCACGACCGCGACTACAAGAACATCAGCGGCGACCCGCTCAACGACCCCAACCGCCGCACCCGCTTCCAGAAGCTGTACTGGAAGGCCGACGGCACCCCTGACTTCGGCATCCCGGTGGCCGACGGGGTCACGCCACAGCGCCTGTCGTCGTACAACTTCGCGGACCGGTTCATCCGGCACTGGGAGTACCGCGCCCGCATCGAAGCGAACGTCTCGCCGCTCGCGGACTCGCAGTTCCGCGTGGTCACCGGCCTGGCCGGCAGCGGCACCGTCTCCCTGGAGTCCACCAACTTCCCCGGCTACTACCTGCGGCACAAGAACTACGAGGTGAGGGTGGAGAAGAACGACGGCACGGCGACGTTCGCGTCCGACGCCAGCTTCCACCAGCGGGCCGGGCTGGCTGACTCGGCTGGGGTCTCCTACGAGTCGTACAACTACGCGGGCCGCTACATCAGGCACTACGAGTACCTGCTGTACATCCAGACGCCGAGCACGGCGACGGACCGGGCGGACGCCACGTTCTACGCCCAGTGATCCGGTGAGGAACGGGATCCGGGCCGGTCGTCCGTGCGGCCCGGATCCCGCAGAACCGTTCCGTAAGATCACCTCCGTGGCGAACTTCCTCCTTCAGCGCACGGTCCCGCTCCCCCTCCCCGAGGCGTGGCGCCGCCTGACGGAGTGGTCCCGCCATGCCGACGTCGCCCCGCTGACCCGCGTCCGCGTGACCACCCCCGGGCCGACCCACGAAGGCACCCGCTTCGTCGCCCGTTCCGGCATCGGCCCCCTCTCCTTCGACGACCCGATGGAGGTGACGGTGTGGCGGCCGCCGGGCGACGACGCTCCGGGGCTGTGCCGGCTGGAGAAGCGGGGCCGGGTCATCACGGGCTGGGCCGAGATCGAGGTGCGGCCCGGTCCGGGCGGGCGCGCACGGGTGCTGTGGCGGGAGGAGTTGCGGGTGCGGTTCGTGCCGGGGGCGTTCGACGGGGTGGTGGAGCGGACGGCTCGGGCGGTGTTCGGGCGGGCGGTGAATCGGTTGCTCAGACGGCCGTGAGGCCCCGGTGGCGGCCGTGCCAGAGTGGGCGCCATGGCCAAGACCGAGGCAACGAGCGTGACGCCGGGCGAGGTTGAGGCGCCGACGGCGGACGGACTGCGGTGGTCGCCGGCCAGCGCCCGGGACACCGGGGACGACGGCGGGCTCGGTCGGCCGGCCCTCGGCGACCGCTGCCGGCACTCCGTCCCGCGCTCCGGTGTGCCGAACCGGCTGCGCCCCGGCTTCTGGGACAACAACGGCCAGCGCTGCGGCACGGCCGACGTGCTCGCGCCGGCCTGCGACCGGATCGCCGAGCAGGGCGACCCACCCGACCCACCCCACTGCGCCCACGCCCTCGTCACCGACATCGCCCGCCACGCCACCCGCGACGCCGGCGGCGCCCGTTGGTCCAACGTCGAGCACCGGGCCGACCCGATCAGCCGGGGCGGTGACCCGGCCTACGCGTTCACCTGGCCCGATCAGCCGGCACCGCGGACCTGGGACGGGTGTCTCGCTAGGCCACCGAACCGATCCGTCCCGCCGGGGACGACGTGGACGTCGTGTCGTGATGGATCGGTGTGTGCGCGCCGGTCAGTGAGGCGCCGCTGCCGCCACGCCGGGCCGCGACGATCTCCGACCCGATCGACAGGGCCGTCTCCTCGGGCGTACGGGCGCCCAGGTCCAGGCCGATCGGGGAGTGCAGCCGCGCCAACTCCAGTTCGGTGACGCCGACTTGGCGCAGCCGCTCGTTGCGGTCCAGATGCGTCCGCCGTGACCCCATCGCGCCGACGTAGGCGACCGGGAGGCGCAACGCCCGTTGCAGCAGGGGCACGTCGAACTTGGCGTCGTGGGTGAGTACGCACAGGACGGTTCGGCCGTCCACCTCCGTGGCCTCCAGGTATTTGTGGGGCCACTCGACGACGATCTCGTCGGCCTCGGGGAAGCGCGCCTTCGTCGCGAAGACGGGGCGCGCGTCGCACACGGTCACGTGGTAGTTCAGGAACTTGCCGATCCGCACCAGGGCCGAGGCGAAGTCGATCGCGCCGAAGACGATCATCCGGGGCGGCGGTACGGAGGACTCGATCAGCACCGTGAGCGGGGCGCCGCAGCGCGAGCCCTGTTCGCCGATCTCCAGGGTGCCCGTGCGGCCCGCGTCCAGGAACGCGGCCGTCTCCGCCGCGACCGTGCGGTCCAACTCGGGGTGGGCGCCGAAGCCGCCCTCGTGCGAGCCGTCCGGGCCGACCAGAAGGGCACGGCCCATCAGCTCCGCCGGCCCGGACACGATCCGTGCCACCGCCGCCGCCTCGCCACCCGCGGCCGCCCGCAGCGCGGACGCGAGCACCCGGCGGGCCGGGTCGGTGGAACGTGCCGGCGTGACCAGGATGTCGATGATGCCCCCGCAGGTCAGACCGACCGCGAAGGCATCCTCGTCGCTGTAGCCGAAGCGCTCCAGAACCGTCTCGCCGTCCTGCAGCGCCTGTTGGCACAGCTCGTACACCGCGCCCTCCACACAGCCGCCGGAGACCGAGCCGATCGCCGTGCCGTCGGCGTCCACCGCGAGCGCGGCACCGGGCTGCCGGGGTGCGCTGCCGCCGACCGCCACCACGGTGGCGACGGCGAAGTCACGCCCCTGCTCGACCCACCGGTGCAACTCCTCGGCGATGTCCAGCATCTGTCGGTCTCCTTAAAGCGGTTGTGTGGAGGGCGGTGCACACCCGCCGGCGCACCGGCTAGTGCACGCCCATCCAGCTCTCAATGGGATTGAGGGCGAAGAAGACCAGGAAGATGCCTGTCAGGGCCCACATGAATGCCCCGATCTCCCTCGCCTTGCCCTGAGCGATCTTGATGGCCACGTACGAGATGACGCCGGCCGCGACACCGGCCGTGATCGAGTACGTGAACGGCATGATGACGACCGTCAGGAACACCGGGATCGCGGTGGCCCGGTCGGCCCAGTCCACATGCCGTGCGTTCATCATCATCATGGCGCCGATCACCACCAGGGCCGCCGCCGCGACCTCGCCCGGCACGATCGCCGTCAGCGGGGTGAAGAACAGGCAGGCCGCGAAGAACAGTCCGGTGACGACCGAGGACAGGCCCGTGCGGGCACCCTCGCCGACGCCGGTCGCCGACTCGACGAACACCGTCTGGCCGGACGCGCCGGACACACCGCCGATCGCACCGCCCGCGCCGTCGATGAACAGCGCCTTGGACAGGCCCGGCATCCGGCCCTTGTCGTCGGCGAGCTTGGCCTCGGTGCCGACGCCGATGATCGTCGCCATCGCGTCGAAGAACCCGGCGAGCACCAGGGTGAACACGATCATGCCGACCGTCATGGCGCCGACCTCGCCCCAGCCGCCGAACTCGACATTGCCGAAGATCGAGAAGTCGGGCATGGACACCGCGCTGCCGTGCAGTTCGGGAGCGCCGCTGGCCCACTGCTTGGGGTCGATGACGTCGAGGGCGTTGAGGACGACGGCCAGTACGGTGCCGCCGATGATGCCGATCAGGATCGCGCCGGGGATGCCGCGCGCCTGGAGCATGAAGATCGCGAGCAGGGTGGCCGCGAAGAGCAGCACCGGCCAGCCGGCCAGTTCGCCGGCCGGGCCGAGGGTGACCGGGGTGGCCTCGCCCTGGTGCACGAAGCCGGCCTTGAAGAAGCCGATCAGGGCGACGAACAGGCCGATGCCCATGGTGATGGCGTGCTTGAGCGCGAGCGGGATCGCGTTCATGATCATCTCGCGCAGGCCGGTGACGACCAGCAGCATGATGACGACGCCGTACATCACACACATGCCCATGGCCTGCGGCCAGGTCATCTGCGGGGCGACCTGTGAGGCGAGCACGCCGGAGACGGAGAGGCCGGCGGCGAGGGCGAGCGGCACCTTGCCGAAGAAGCCCATCAACAGCGTGGTGAGGGCCGCCGCGAACGCGGTCGCGGTGATCAGGGCCTTCTGGGCGAGGGTGTCCCCCGCCGCGTCCTTGCCGGACAGGATCAGCGGGTTGAGCAGGAGGATGTACGCCATCGCCATGAAGGTGGTGACGCCGCCGCGCACCTCGCGCGCGACCGAGGATCCTCTGTGGGATATGTGAAAGTACCGGTCGAGCCAGGACCTGCCGGCCGGGACGCGGGTGCCTTCTCCCGCGTCTTCGGCTGTGGTCCTGGGCTCCGTTGACTGCTGGGTCATGTGGGCCTACTCCCAAGGTTCATAGGGGCACCCGCGGATTGCCTTCGGCGATCGACGGGGTTTGGGGAGGTGCACGACCCGGGGGACGGCCCGAGACGAACAATCGGGGGGTCCTGGGGGGACGAAGTCCCCCCAGGAGAATTCACCGGTTCAACCCCCGGAGGGTTGCGTGCCCGTGAGGTGTTCGGGCCGTACCGGCGTTCGGTTGAGCTCCAGCCCGGTCGCGTTCCGGATCGCCGCGAGGACGGCCGGGGTCGACGACAGGGTGGGGGCCTCGCCGACGCCGCGCAGCCCGTACGGGGCGTGGTCGTCGGCGAGTTCGAGCACGTCGACCGGGATGATCGGCGTGTCGAGGATGGTCGGGAGCAGGTAGTCCGTGAAGGACGGGTTCCTGACCTTCGCGGTCTTGGGGTCGACGACGATCTCCTCCATCACCGCGATGCCCATGCCCTGGAGGGTGCCGCCCTGGATCTGGCCCAGGACGGACAGCGGGTTGAGCGCCTTGCCGACGTCCTGGGCGCAGGCCAGTTCGATGACCTTGACCAGGCCGAGCTCGGTGTCGACCTCGACGACGGCGCGGTGCGCGGCGAAGGAGTACTGGACGTGGCCGAAGCCCTGGCCGGTGCGCAGGTCGAAGGCCTCGGTCGGACGGTGCCGCCACTCGGCCTCGACCTCGACGCTCTCGTCTTCGAGCACGTCGACCAGGTCGGCGAGCACTTCGCCGCCGTCGGTGACGACCTTGCCGCCCTCAAGGAGCAGCTCCGCCGTCGCCCAGGCCGGGTGGTAGGAGCCGAACTTGCGGCGCCCGATCTCCAGGACCTTCTCGCGGACGAGTTCGCAGGAGTTCTTCACGGCGCCGCCGGTGACGTACGTCTGCCGCGACGCGGACGTCGAGCCGGCGCTGCCGACCTGGGTGTCCGCCGGGTGGATGGTCACCTGGGTGACGCCCAGCTCGGTGCGGGCGATCTGCGCGTGGACGGTGACTCCGCCCTGGCCGACTTCCGCCATGGCCGTGTGCACGGTGGCGACGGGCTCGCCGCCGATGACCTCCATGCGCACCTTGGCGGTGGAGTAGTCGTCGAAGCCCTCGGAGAAGCCGACGTTCTTGATGCCGACCGCGTAGCCGACCCCGCGGACGACGCCCTCGCCGTGCGTGGTGTTGGACAGACCGCCCGGCAGCTGCCGTACGTCCGACCCCTCGCTGGACTCCCACTGGCGCTCCGGCGGCATCGGCATCGCCTTGACGCGGCGCAGGAGTTCGGCGACCGGGGCCGGGGAGTCGACCGGCTGCCCGGTCGGCATGATGGTCCCCTGCTCCATGGCGTTGCGCCGGCGGAACTCCACCGGGTCCATGCCGAGTTGCTTCGCCACCTTGTCCATCTGCGCCTCGTAGGCGAAGCACGCCTGGACCGCGCCGAAGCCGCGCATGGCGCCGCAGGGCGGGTTGTTGGTGTAGAGGGCGATGGCCTCGATGTCGACGTCGTCGACCACGTACGGGCCGATCGACAGCGAGGAGGCGTTGCCGACGACGGCCGGGGAGGCGGAGGCGTACGCGCCGCCGTCCAGCACGATCCGGCACTTGACGTGGGTGAGCTTGCCGTCGCGCGTGGCCCCGTGCTCGTAGTACAGCTTGGCGGGGTGGCGGTGGACGTGTCCGAAGAAGGACTCGAAGCGGTTGTAGACGATCTTGACCGGCTTGCCCGTGCGCAGCGCCAGCAGACAGGCGTGGATCTGCATCGACAGGTCCTCGCGGCCGCCGAAGGCGCCGCCGACGCCGGACAGCGTCATGCGGACCTTGCTCTCGGGCAGGCCGAGGACGGGCGCGATCTGGCGCAGGTCGGAGTGCAGCCACTGGGTGGCGATGTAGAGGTGGACACCGCCGTCCTCGTCGGGCACGGCGAGGCCGGACTCCGGGCCGAGGAAGGCCTGGTCCTGCATGCCGAAGGTGTACTCGCCCTTGACGATGACGTCGGCCCGCTTCGCCGCCTCGGCGGCGTCGCCGCGGAAGATCGGCTGGCGGTGCACGATGTTCGGGTGCGGGACGTGGCCGGAGTGGTGGTCGTCGCGGTTCTCGTGGATGAGGATCGCGTCGGGGGCGGTCGCTGAGGCCTCGTCGGTGATGACGGGCAGTTCGCGGTAGTCGACCTTGATCTTCGCGGCGGCGCGGCGGGCGGTCTCCGGGTGGTCGGCGGCGACGATGGCGACCGGCTCACCGTGGTGCCGGACCCTGCCGTTGGCCAGGACGGGGGTGTCCTGGATCTCCAGGCCGTAGTTCTTCACGTCGGTCGGCAGGTCGTCGTACGTCATGACGGCGTACACGCCCGCCATGGCGAGCGCCTCGCTCGTGTCGATGGACACGATCTCGGCGTGTGCGACGGTGGATCGGAGGATCTGCCCCCAGAGCATGTCCTCGTGCCACATGTCGGACGAGTACGCGAACTCGCCGGTGACCTTGAGGGTGCCGTCCGGGCGGAGCGTGGACTCGCCGATGCCGCCCTTGGTCTGGGACCCCTGGGTGATCTTGGTGGGAGCGCCGTTGGTGGGCATGCTGCTCAGACCGCCTCTCCCTGCCGGGCGGCCGCGAGGCGGACCGCGTCCATGATCTTCTCGTAGCCGGTGCAGCGGCACAGGTTGCCCGAGAGCGCCTCGCGGATGTCCGCGTCGGTGGGGTTCGGGTTGCGCTCCAGCATCTCGTCGGCGGCGACCAGCAGACCCGGGGTGCAGAACCCGCACTGGACCGCGCCGGCGTCGATGAACGCCTGCTGGATCGGGGAGAGTTCGGTGCCCTCACCGGTCTGGGAGTCCTGGCCCTTGGCGGCCCACTGCTGGGCGTCGTTCAGCGAGGTGCCGCAGGCTCCGGTGGCACAACCGCCGCCCTCGGCACGCTGCTTGGCGAAGTCGGCCAGGCCCTCGACGGTGACGACCTCACGGCCCTCGACCTGCCCGGCGGCGACGAGGCACGAACACACCGGCACACCATCCAGCCGGACCGTGCAGGACCCGCACTCGCCCTGCTCACAGGCGTTCTTGGACCCCGGCAGACCGAGCCGCTCGCGCAGCACGTACAGCAGGCTCTCGCCCTCCCACACGTCGTCGGCTTCCTGCGGACGTCCGTTGACAGTGAAGTTGACGCGCATTACGCGGCTCCCTCCGTGAGGCGGCGCTCGCCGCGGTACGACTCCCAGGTCCAGGTCAGCGTGCGGCGGGCCATGACGCCGACCGCGTGCCGGCGGTAGCTCGCCGTGCCCCGGACGTCGTCGATCGGGTTGCAGGCGCCCGAGCACAGCTCGGCGAACTGCTTGGCGACCGACGGGGTGATGATCTTGCCGTTGTCCCAGAAGCCGCCCTCTTCGAGCGCCGCGTTCAGGAACTCCTCGGCAGCCTCGGCCCGGATCGGCGTCGGGGCGGCCGAGCCGATGCCGGTGCGGACGGTCCGCGTCTCGGGGTGCAGCGCGAGCCCGAAGGCGCACACCGCGATGACCATGGCGTTGCGGGTGCCGACCTTGGAGTACTGCTGCGGTCCGTCGGCCTTCTTGATGTGCACGGCCCGGATCAGCTCGTCGGCGGCGAGCGCGTTGCGCTTCACGCCGGTGTAGAACGCGTCGATCGGAATACGACGGGACCCGCGCACCGACTCGACCTCGACCTCGGCGCCTGCCGCCAGCAGGGCGGGGTGGGCGTCGCCGGCCGGGGAGGCGGTGCCGAGGTTGCCGCCGACGCCGCCGCGGTTGCGGATCTGCGGGGAGGCGACCGTGTGCGAGGCGAGGGCCAGGCCCGGCAGCTCGGCGCGCAGGTGCTCCATGATCTCGGTGTACGGCACGGAGGCCCCGAGCCGCACGCTCTCCTCGCCGGCCTCCCACTCGTAGAGGTCACCGATGCGGTTCAGGTCGAGGAGGTACTCGGGCCGACGGTGGTCGAAGTTGATCTCGACCATCACATCGGTGCCACCCGCAATCGGCACAGCGGTGGGGTGCTCGGCCTTCGCGGCGAGCGCCTCCTCCCAACTGGCGGGGCGAAGGAAGTCCATGACCGGCTCTCTTCTTCGTCTCGTGGGTCGTACGGTTTGAGCCAGATCAGGTGCGGCGGGCCCGGCTCGTTCATGTGCTGTTAACGCGCATTGACGTCAGTACACAGCGCCCTGCTCCACCGGGGTCAGTCACGGAAACCATGAAGGAGTTGGCTGGCCAGGGAGGTCATCTTGTAGATTCGTATGAACGGAGGTCACCAGTAACCTCCACGTCTTTCTCCGGAAACATCGGGCACAGCCCTGTGACCTGGGACACCGTCCGAAAGACGACGAGCACCGCGCTCCGGCGCCGCTCATCGGGCCCGCCGATCGGGCCGCACCCACGGACCCCCAGGATTCATCGTAGATTTCGAGACAAGGAACGGCGGCGACGAGAATGCGGCTGCGCGCACTGCTGGAAACGGACGCGCTGGGCCTCAAGCTGCTCGGCGGCGAGGACGAGCTGGACCGCACCGTGCGCGGGGTGATGACCACCGACCTCCGGGACCCCAGCCGCTATCTGTCCGGCGGGGAGCTGGTGCTCACCGGGCTGGCCTGGCGTCGGAACGCCGCGGACTCGGACCCTTTCGTGCGGATCCTCGTACAGGCCGGGGTCGCGGCCCTCGCGGCCGGTGAGGCCGAGCTGGGCGACATCCCCGACGACCTGGTGGTGGCCTGCGCCCGGCACCGTCTGCCGCTGTTCGCGGTGCACGAGTCGGTGGCGTTCGCGACGGTCACCGAGCATGTCGTTCGGCAGGTGAGCGGCGAGCGCGCCGGGGACCTCGCGGCCGTCGTCGACCGGCACCGCCGGATGATGACCTCGGGCCCGGCGGGCGGCGGCCCGGACGTGGTCCTGGATCTGCTCGGCTCGGACCTGGACCTGCGGGCGTGGGTGATGTCGCCGACGGGCCGGCTCATCGCGGGCTCCAAGGTCGGGGGCCCGGCCCTGCCCGTCGAGGTGTGCGCGAGGCTGGCGGCGGAGCATCTGGCGGCCACCCGCACCGGCCGCCGCGGCCCGCACCGGTCGACCCTCGGCACCACCACGTACTCCCTCTTCCCGATCCGCAGCAGCGGCCGCACCCCGCAGGGCGCGCGGGATGTGCGCGAGACGCTGCTGTCGGACTGGCTGCTGGCCGTGGAGGCGGACGCGGGCGACTGGCCCGAGGAGCGGCTCGACCTCCTCCAGGGCGTCACCCAGCTCATCGCGGTCGAACGGGACCGCCGGGACGCGGCGCGCACGGTCCGCCGCCGCCTCGCCCAGGAGGTCCTGGAGCTGGTCCAGACGGGCGCGGCGCCCGCGGAGATCGCCGCGCGCCTGCGGGTCGCGGCACCGGTCCTGCTGCCCGGCCTCGGGGCGGCGCCGCACTGGCAGGTGGTGGTCGCGCGGGTCGAGTGGGAGGACGGCGACATCGAGGCGGGTCCGATCGCGCAGTCCCTCCTGGAGGAGATCCTGGTGGACCCGGTGGCGACGGGGCCCGAACCGTCCGACCGCATCGCCGTCGCCCACACGGGCGACGAGGCGATCGCCCTGGTGCCGCTCCCGGCGGTCTCGTCGGAGCACGACGGCTCGGAGGCCGGCATCCTCGCGGACGCCCTCCTCGACTCGGTGCGCGACCCGCTCGCCGCGGGCCTGGACGGCGACGGCCGGGTCACGCTCGGTGTCAGCGCGGCGGTGCACTCGGCGGAGGGCCTGCGCGGCGCCCTGGAGGAGGCCCGCCACGCCCGCCGGGTGGCGGCGGCGCGCCCGGGCCGGGTCTGCGCGGCGGGCCACCAGGAGCTGGCCTCCCATGTGCTCCTGCTGCCGTTCGTCCCCGACGACGTGCGCAGGGCCTTCACGGCCCGCCTCCTCGACCCGCTGCGCGACTACGACCGCCGCCACCGGGCCGAGCTGATCCCCACCCTCGAGGCGTTCCTGGACTGCGACGGCTCCTGGACCCGCTGTGCGACCCGTCTCCACCTGCACGTCAACACACTGCGCTACCGCGTGGGCAGGATCGAGCAGTTGACGAGTCGGGACCTCTCCCGCCTGGAGGACAAGCTGGATTTCTTCTTGGCATTGCGGATGAGTTGACCTCACGCGGGACCTCGCGAACGGCGGCACGGAGTGGCACCAAGTGCCGCCGTTGTCCCACGACTTTGTGAAATCCTTCACCCACCCTCTTGGCCGGGCCCGGAGATTCGTGCTGAGATGCCGCCACCACTCAACAGCTCGATGGCGTGCTCGGGGAGGGCAAGGTGGCGCATACCGCCATGTCTGGTAACGGAACGACCGCTGGCGACGATCCACTCCAGACCGCGGTATGGCGGCTGCGCTCACGCGCCTGCTGGGCGGACGCGGCGGCCCTGCTCCAGCCGGTGACCGCGCCGGCCGCGCTGCAGCGGGCATCGCTGCTGGTGGAGCGCTGCCTCTACACCGAGCAGGGCTGGCAGGAGGCCGAGGACGCGCTCCGAACGGCCGAAGCGCTCGCGCACAGTGACGACGAACGGGGCGCGGCCGCTTGTGAACGCGGGCAACTTGCGTACGCGGCGACGCTGCACGGAGTGCGCGACCGGGCGGACGAGGCGCGGGCGGCGCTGGGCAGGGCGGCGGCGCTGATCCCTCCGGGGGCGGTGGGCAGGGCGCTGCTGGACTTCCGCCGGGGTCTGCTGGCGGAGAACCTGGCCCGCTCGCCGCAGGCCGCCCGCGCCGCATACCGGCGCGCGCACGCGGGTGCCACGGCCCACGCCGACCCGCTGCTGCTCTCCTTCACCTGGCGTCATCTGGCCGGACTGGCCCTGCGTGACGGCGAGTTGGCGGAGGCGCGGCACGGTTTCGCGGAGTCGCTGCGGATCCGGGAGGAGCTGGGGTATCTGGTGGGCACGGCCCCCGCCCTGGCGTCCCTGGCCGACGCGGAGGCCGAGCCGGAGGCGTCCCGGCTGCGTGAGGAGGCCCGCCGGCTGTTCCGCCTCCTGGGCGGCGTGCCGACCTGGCTCTCGCGGCAGCTGGCCCCGATTCCCCCGGCCGCGGGGGCGGCGACGGCGTAACGAACGGCGTTTCCTCGCCCCCGCCGCCCCTACCCGTCCCATCCCCAGGGGCTCCGCCCCTTCGACCCCACTGGGGCTGCCGCCCCAGACCCCGCTCCGGCCCCTAAAGGGCCTTGTCCTCAAACGCCGGACGGGCTGGATTGCGCCGACCGGCGCTGAAAGGTGGCGCCCAGCGGGTGGGTGGGGGCTCGGGATGGGGAGAGCCAGCCCTCGGGCACCGGACAGGCCGGAGGACGCCGGCTGGCGTTGAAGGGTAGCGCCGGATGGAAAGAGTCCGTCCTCGGGCGCTGGGCGGGCCGGAGGATGCCGGCCGGCGTTGAAAAGTTGCGCCCAGCGGGTGGGTGAGGGCTCGGGGTGGCGAGAGTCCGTCCTCGGGCACCGGACGGGCTGGAAGGTGTCGGTCGGTGTTCAGTGGGCGGTGGTGAAGTGCTCTCCCGCCAGTGACCGCACCACGTCCAGGTCCCTGGCGATCAGTGCGTCCAGCAGGGTGGTGTGCTCCGTCGCGTCCGCGATCAGGTCGGCGTTGCCCCGGCCCGGGGGCCTCACCAGGGGCCACTGGGCCCGCCGGTGGAGGTCGTCGGCGACCTGGACGAGCTGTTCGTTGCCGCAGAGCGACAGCACCGCGCGATGGAAGGTGCGGTCCGACTCCGCGTACGTCGCCCGGCAGCCCGTGGCCGCCGCTCGCACCGTCGCCTCCGCCAACGGCCGCAGCTCCGCCCACCGTTCGGCGGCGACCGTGCGCGCGAGCCGCAGCATCACCGGCACCTCGATCAGCGCCCGCACCTCGGCCAGTTCCGCCAGCTCCCGGGCCCCGCGCTCGACGACCCGGAACCCCCGATTGGGCACGACCTCGACCGCGCCCTCCAGGGCGAGCTGCTGCATGGCCTCGCGCACCGGCGTCGCCGAGACCCCGAACCGCTCGCCGAGCGCGGGGGCCGAGTAGACCGCCCCGGGCGTCAGCTCACCGGTGACCAGCGCCGTACGCAGGGCGTCCAGGATCTGCCCGCGCACCGAGGCCCGCTGCACCAGCGGGCGCGGCATAGGCGGCCGCGGCATCGGCGGCTCACTGTGCGTGTGCTCACCACGAGCCGACACCGCCGGGTCACCCTGGGCCTGCCGCACCTCGGCGGCCCGTCCCTGCACCGGCACCCGCGGCACATCCGTACGGCCCTCCGGATTCCCCGTCACCGCGGAGCCCTGCGCGCCCTGCCTCACGGGTCCTCCTCGGGACGTGTCAGTACTTGGGGTCATTACGGCGGGTTGTTACTCACCCGTCAAGCACCTTAGGCGCAGAACGCGACAGTTCAAACTGCGGCGATCTTGGGTAAGGTAAGGCTTACCTTCAGAGCCTCCACGGATCGGCGGTCCCATGCCCGTGCCCCCTTCGGCCCTCGCAGACGCCTACACCCGTCTCGCCGAGGTCTTCCCGGGGCTCGAGATCACCCAGCCGCCCGCCGGTCGGCCGGTGCCCCGGCACGGGGGCTGGGTCGCCGCGGCCGACCTCGCGGACGGCGCCACCGCCCTCGACGCCTTCCTGGCCTGGGACGACACACAGATACGACGCGACTACGGACAGCCGGCCCGGCCCGATGTCGTCGCCGGCTTCGGACTGCATCGCTACGCCTGGCCCGTCTGTCTGCTGATCACCGTGCCCTGGTTCCTGCTGCGCCGCGTCCCGCGCTTCCCCGTGACGCATGTCTCCTACGACCGCACGGCCCCCGGACTCCCGATGGGCCGCCTGGCGGCCCGCCCCACCACCTTCGCCTGCCTCCCCGACGACCCGGCCGCCATCCTGCCCGGCGCCAGGGTCGCCCCCGACGAGGAGGCTCTGCGCGCCGAGGTGCGCGCGGCCGTCGCCGAGCACCTCGAACCCGTCCTGGCCGGCTTCGGCCCGCGCATGCGGCGACGCGGCCGCGCACTGTGGGGCATGGCGACCGACGAGATCGTCGAGGGGCTGTGGTACGTCGCCCACCTCTTCGGCGACGGCGAGCAGGACCGGGCGCGGCGCGAGCTGGAGCTGCTGCTGCCGGGCGCGACGAAGCCGTACGTCGGCTCGGCCGCCTTCCGCGAGCTGACCGGCCCGAACGGCGAGTCGCTGCCCACCCGCGACCGGGCGAGCTGCTGCATGTTCTACACACTGCGCCCCGAGGACACCTGCGCGACCTGCCCGCGCACCTGCGACGCGGACCGGATCACCAGGCTGGTGGCCGCCGCCGGTTGAGGCACCCTCAGATATGGCCGTAACTCGTCGTGCCGTAAGATCACCCGCGAGCGCGACACCCGTTATGGTTACAGCCGTTTCACGATTTCCTCACTCCGCGCGGGAACTTTCCGTGGAACCACCCGCACGGGTAGTGTTGTTCGAACTCAACTCCCGCCCCTCAAGCGGCAGTTCGAGCAGAACGCCGCCCTGGGCATCCCCTTGCACTTCCTTGGCGGCCTCTTGCCCCGAAACCCCCTGAGGGCCAGCGGGATTGGGCCACTATGGCGGGCGTTACGCCCTATCCCAATGCAAGGGACCCCAGATGAGATTGACCGACATATCGCTGAACTGGCTGCTTCCGGGCGCCGTCCTGCTCCTGGGCCTGCTGGCGGCGATAGCGGTGCTCCGGCGCGGAAAGACCGCGGGGAAGGACACGAGCGCGGACGACTCGTGGGAGCGCAGCGAGGAGCGCCGTAGGCGCAAGGAGGCCATATACGGCACCGTCTCCTACGTCCTGCTGTTCTGCTGTGCGGCGGTGGCCGCGGCACTCTCCTTCCATGGCCTGGTCGGCTTCGGTGAGCAGAACCTCGGCCTCACCAACGGCTGGCAGTACCTCGTGCCGTTCGGCCTCGACGGCGCGGCCATGTTCTGCTCCGTGCTCGCCGTGCGGGAGGCCAGCCACGGCGACGCGGCGCTCGGCTCCCGGATACTCGTGTGGACGTTCGCCTTCGCCGCGGCCTGGTTCAACTGGGTGCACGCGCCCAGGGGCATCGGCCACGACGGCGCCCCGCACTTCTTCGCGGGCATGTCCCTGTCCGCGGCGGTGCTGTTCGACCGGGCCCTGAAGCAGACCCGCCGGGCCGCCCTGCGCGAGCAGGGCCTGGTGCCGAGGCCGCTGCCGCAGATCCGGATCGTGCGCTGGCTGCGGGCGCCCCGCGAGACCTACAAGGCCTGGTCGCTGATGCTCCTGGAGGGCGTGCGCAGCCTGGACGAGGCCGTCGACGAGGTCCGCGAGGACAAGCGGCAGAAGGACGAGAGCCGCCTGCGCCGGCGCGACCAGCAGCGCATGGAGCGTGCGCAGTTGAAGGCCATCAGCCGGGGCCACCGCGGCTTCATCGGCCGCGGCGCCGGACGACAGGTCGAGACGCAGGCTCTGGAGCGCGCCGCCTCGGCCCAAGTCACCGCGGAGCCTGCCATATCCGCGCCGGAGCAGCTGCCCGTACGGTCGCGTCCCTCGCTGCAGCCCGTACGCACCGGTTCTGAGCCGGTCACCGTCGACCTCACTTCGGAGGACGACACAATGGCGCTGCCGCGCCTCGACTCGCTGGAGCGCAAGCTCAAGGATCTTGAGCAGCAGTTCGGCTGAGTACGCCGCTCATCGACGGGAAGGGCGCGATCCGGAACTCGGGTCGCGCCCTTCCCGTCTCCCGCGTCGGTCCCTTCCCGTCTCCCGCGTCGGTCCCGTGCCGTCACGCGGCGTCCGCGTCGAGTTCGAACCACACCGCCTTACCCACCCCGTGCGCGCGCACGCCCCAGGTGTCCGCGAGGGTCTGGACGAGGAGCAGGCCGCGGCCGTTGGTGGCGTCGTCGGCGTTCGTCGCGCGTGGTCTGGGCAGCCGGGCCATGAAGTCCCGCACCTCCACCCGGAGCCCGCCCGGTCCGACGGTCGCCGTCAGCACGGCGTCCCGGTCGGTGTGCACCAGGGCGTTGGTGACGAGCTCGCTGGTCAGCAGCTCGGCTATGTCCGATCGCCCGGGCCCGCCCCAGTGCCGTAGCAGCTCGCGCAGCGCCCTGCGCGCCTCCGGCACGGCCCTCAGGTCCGCCCGCCCGAGTCTGCGCCTGAGCTGAGGCGGCTGCGTGTGTCCCCCGGCGCTCGCGGCCCTGTCCTCCACTGTCTCCACCGAGGAGGCCCCGATCGCCATGGGACCGCCTCCTCGCGCCTGCCTCTTCATGACCCCCGCCCGCGTGCCGATGTCGGTTCCCCTCCTGGCTCGAACACGTTCACGGGAACCATTTCCCGGCCGGACCCTCGGCAGTCATGTCGAATCGTCAACGACCAGGTGTTCGGCCATGGTTGGGGCGGCTCGGGCGGGGTGGATGAACTCCGGAACGTCATCCGTCGGCCGCCCGCAAGCCGCCGTACGCGGTGACCGGGCGTGTCGGCCACCGGCCACGGCCCGGTTTCCGGGTGCGCGACCCGCTCGTGGCGAGGTGAGGCGAGGCGGTGCATCCGGTGCCGGAGCCGGAGGGCCGATCAGTGCGGTCCCGCCCCGCATCGGGTCGACTCCCCACCGACGGCCCGACCGCAGCGGATCGGACCGTCTGCCGACTCCGCTCTGCCGTTCCGGCCGTATCCGACGAAGCCGTGGGGCGGTTGGGGTCGTACGCGCCGTGCACACCCACATGTCCCGCGGCGAGGCAACGACGCGCCTTTGGCCAGTTTCCCGCAAGCCGGGAAACTGGCCGGATCTCATGGGTGCGGGGCCGCCCGCCCGACCCCCGTCCGGGAGGGCGGCCCCGCTGGTGGGTGGCGTGTCGGTCAGTAGAGCTTGTGGACCGCCGTGGTGGTCGTCTTCTTGAAGGCCTTCACCGGCGCGTGAGTGAAGTCGCCCATCTGCCCCCATCGCACGACGGTGACGGTGCCGCCGTCCCGGCCGACGGAGACGAGGTGGATGTCCATGGCACCCCACGCGGCACGGGTCGCGAAGCCGTGGACGCGGGCGCCCTCCTCGACCGGCAGGCGGCCGTAGCCCCGGTAGTCGGCCTCGATCTCCGGGTCCGCGTCCATGCGCGTGACACAGCGCTTGACCTCCCTGTCGAGGCGGGCGGCGAGGGCCTTGGCCTTGGCGCTGTCGCCCACCACGACGGTGAGCTGCTCGGCACCGGTGTCGAGTTCGGTGCGGAAGGTGCGGTGGCGGGAGTCGTAGGCGAGCAGCGCTTCGCCGAAGCAGTACCGCATCTCGTCCGGGAGTCCGTCGGTGACCTTCCCGGCTGTCCAGCCGGAGGGGTGCGGCGGGAGTTCGGACGCCGCGAGGAACTTCGGCGCGGGCGCCTTGGTCGTGGCGCCGGCCGGCGCGGCGCACAGTGCGGTGCCCGCGGTGAGGCCGGCGACGGCGAGTGCGGTGAGCGTGCCGGCTCGGGTGCGCTTGGGCATGGTGGTCCCCCCGTGGATGACAGGAAAATGCGTGAGACGTCGGAAGTGGCTCGGCACCGACGCCGGTTGGTCCGTCCGGCCTGGTCGGTGCCACACCAAGAGCATCAGCCGTCACAGCGGGCGGCGGCAAGCGCCGTCGCCCGATCCGCGACGGTGGAACCATCCCAGCCCTTCTGACGTGCAGGTATATGGAGTGCCTGGGATGCCGTCCCGGGACGGGGAGGACACGGGAGAACAGTGTCGGAAGCACAGGACGACGACGTCCAGGAGTTCGCGGCGTTACTCAGGCGCCTGAAGGACCGCACCGACCGCAGCTACGGTCAGCTCGCCCGGCGCCTGAACATGAACACGTCCACGCTGCACCGTTACTGCGCCGGTGACGCGGTCCCCCTCGGCTTCGCCCCCGTGGAGCGCTTCGCCGCCCTGTGCGGGGCGGCCCCGGAGGAGCGGCTGGAGCTGCACCGCCGGTGGATCCTGGCGGTGGCGGCACGACAGCGCTCGCGTACGGCGGCACCGGCCGCCGCTCCGCAGGCGGACGCCTCCCCCGCTGACCCCGAGGAGCCGACCGGGCAACCACCACAGCCGGAACCTCCCCGCCGCCCCTGGTACCGCCGCCGGCGCCTCCTCGTCTCCGTGGCCGTGGCGACCGCCCTCCTGGCCACCCTCGGCAGCCTCTCCGCCCTGCCGGACGACGAACGTCCCCGGTCGAGCGACTCCGCCGAGGCCTCCCATCCGCCCCGTACGACGGCGCCGGGCACCCCGCGCCCGAAGTCGACCAGGTCCCCGAGCGCCTCCCCCACCACCCCCGCGCCCTCGCCCGACGCGTCGAGGAAGCCGTCGGCGAAGCCCACCGCCACCGCCGACGGGCAGTCCGGGGAAGCAGGCCCGCGGCAGTCCCCGGCCGGCCTGCCGCTCACCTGGAGCGCCGACTCCCATGTCTGGGAGGCCGGCTGCGGCCACGACTACGTCATCGCCAAGCCCTTGCGGCAGGTGCCGCCGCCCCCGGCCCCGCAGGACGCGGCGACCTGGGCGGCGACGCAGAACGCCGTGCACGGGCAGCAGACGATGGTGGAGATCACGGTGCAGGGCCGGACGTCCACGGCCGTCGTCCTGGAGGCGCTGCGCGTACGCGTCATCGGCCGCTCGACGCCCATGGAGGGCGCCAACTACGCCATGGACAACGGCTGCGGCGGAGCCCTGACGCCCCGCTACTTCGACGTCGACCTGGACAAGGACCGGCCCATCGCCCGCCCGGTCGACGGCAACGACACCGGTGTCACCATCCCGGCGATGCGGCTGCCGTACCGCGTGTCCGCCGAGGACCCTGAGGTGCTGCTGGTCGACGCGCGGACGCAGACCTGCGACTGCCGCTGGTATCTGGAACTGGACTGGTCGTCCCAGGGCCGCACCGGCACGCTTCGCATCGACGACCACGGCCGCCCGTTCCGTACATCGAGCACCAAGGGGCTGCCGAACTACGCGTACGACACCTCGGCCCGCGCCTGGGTGCCGTCGGAGGACTAGCGGCACGGGCCGCCGCTAGCTCTCCCACACCGCGGCGGCCGTACGGTCGTCGGCGTACCCCTTCACGCGGACCTGGGTGTCGAGGAGGAACTCCGCGAGGCCGGGCGGTTCGGAGCCGGACCAGCGGCCCGTCAGGTGGGCGGCGAGTGCGGGTTCGCCGCGCAGGGGGTCGGCCAGGCCGCCCGTGCACATCAGGAGGGTGTCGCCGGGGCGGGCCACGGAGGCGCGGAAGCGGAAGGGTTCGCGGGGCGGCTCGGGGGCCGGGTCGTAGGGGCTCGGCGGTGTGGTGATGCCGAGGTCCATGGTGAGGCGGTCGCCGTCGGGGGTCTCGGCGGGGAGCGAGCCGAAGCCGACGACGGGTTCACCGGTGACGTCGGTGACGAGGGGTTCGATGTCCTGCATCTCGCCGTCGCGCAGCCGGAACAGCCCGCCCTCGCCGACGCCGAAGAAGACGCGCGTACGGCATTCGGGGTCGGCGGGGAGCAGCAGGCAGCGCAGGGTCGCCGCGTACTCCTCGGGGTCGATGCCCTGTTCGGCGGCGCTGGCGCGGAGTTTGCCGAGGCTGCGGTCGGTCAGCCGGTGCAGCCCGGACTTGAGGTCGCCGCGCCGGGCTGCCCTGATGTCCTCCGAGAGCCTGGCATGACTGCGGCCGACGGCCCGGCCGATCCAGTGGCAGGCCTCGGCGGCGGCGCGGTGCGCGCCCGGGGTGGCCCGGGCGCCGGTGGCCATCGCGACGAGGAGGAGCGCGTGGTCACCGGTGCCGAAGCGGGCGGTGAGGAGGGAGTCGCGGCGGGGTTCGCCCCGGTAGCGGGCGGAGTCTCCGCGCAGGGAGACGGCGCGCAGGGTGCAGGCGCCGTAGTGGGCGCCGTCGAGGACGGTGTCGGCGACCAGGTCGTCGAGGTCGTCCGGGTCGGCGGGCGGGAGGGCGGTGGGTTCGGCGGCGTAGGTGGGAGGGCCGTCGCCCACGTAGTCGAGGGGGCGGGATGAGGGGGTGGGTGCGGGCTCTTCCGGGGCCGGCCGCTCGGGGGCGTCGGCCGGGGACGGCGGTTCGTCGTCGGCCGGCGGTGTCTCCACGGTGAATCCCGGCGGCTTCGGCAGACCGGGCGGAAACGCCGGCGGAGCCGGCGCGGCATCCGGCTCGGCCCGGGGTGACGGTACGGCCGCGCCCGTCCCCGACCGCTGGTTCACCGCCCCCGCCGCCGAGGCGAACCGGTCGTCCAGTGAGTCGGGGGCCGTGGTCGGGCCCGTGTCGTCGGTGACGTCACCGTACAGCTGCCCCCACCAGTCGTCCTCGCGACCACTGGACCTACCCCCCTGCTGGTTCATGCCCCCAATTGTCCACCGCGCGGCCCGGATGAAAACGGGGCATCGGGAAAATCCGGCCCCGCGAAGCCGCCGTGAACGGCACGGCGGGTGAAGCCCGGAACAGTCTTGCGAAACCACGGACGACACACGTCGCCGGGCGGCCCCACCCCCCACGGGAGAACCGCCCGGCGACTGCCGGGTGACCCGGGCCCCGATCCCCTTCGCGCGCCTCAGCGCACGTCGTAGGCCCGGATCACGATCTGGGTGACCAAGGCGCCGTCCACGCCTCGGCCCAGCTCTCGCCCTCGTCGTAGGCATACGCGAACTCGACCCGGGTCAACTCACCGGGCTCGTGACCCGCGTGGCCCGTCGCCGTGAGCGTGATGCTCTGTCCGTCCTCGGCGGGGAGCGTCTTCAGCCCGTCCTCCGGCAGCGTGTACCGCGGAAACAGCAGAGGTATGCCCTGGGAGTACGCGTCCTCGTCCCGTGCGGAGCGGAACGTCCAGGTCGTGGTGGTGTTCGTGGACCGGTTCCAGGCCCGGGCCGAAGGGGTACGGGCTTTCGCCGATGGTCTCGCCGTCCCGCCGCAGCGTCATGCCGCCGATGTCGCCGAAGCTCCCCGCACGCCCAGGTGTTGGCGGTCGCCCCAGAGGCCGGGTGCCACCCCGATCAGGTCGCCCTGCCGCTCGGCGGCGAGGGCCTCGGTCGCGCCCTCGGCGTAGCCGTACAGGTCGTCGCCGGAGCGGTGGGTCTGGGTGAAGGGGGTCGTGCCGTCGGCGCGAGGCAGGGCGACGGCTCCGTCCCGGGTGACGAGGACCCGGTCGCCGGTGACCAGGGTGACGACGGAGCCGGAGCCGGAGCCGGTGCCGGGGGTGACCGGTGGTCTCGGGCCGGCGGTGGCCGCGCCCAGAACCGTATGCGCCATCCCTCTCCCCAAGATCGCCATCTTCCTGTCCGCCGCCTGCCCGCGGACGCGAAAGCGCAGGCCAAGAAGGCCCAAGTCGGGCAAAGCGGGCGGTGGTTGATGCTGCGGTGGCGACACCTTGGCAGAGTGACGGGTGGTGCGGCGATGATGTGCTGAGGCGGTTTTACGCCGTGGCCGTTTTCCGCCACGGACCGGACGCGGGTGTTCGCTTGGGGAAGGGCGCAGCCACATGCTGGGAGCGATTGGTCTCGACGAGACGCACGAGTCGGCCTACCGGGCCCTGGTGTCCGTGGGCGCGGCAGACGTGCCGGATCTCGCGCGGCGGCTGACGCTCGGCGAGCTCGACACCGAACGCGCCCTGCGCCGGCTGGAGCGGCGCGGGCTGGCCGCGCAGTCCTCGGCCCGGCCCGGCCGCTGGGTCGCCGCGCCGCCCGGGGTGGCGCTCGGCGCGCTGCTCACCCAGCAGCGGCACGAGCTGGAGAAGGCGGAGCTGGCGGCCGCGATGCTCGCCGAGGAGTACCGGGCGGGGGCCACCGAGCCCGCCGTGCACGACATGGTCGAGGTGGTGATCGGCGCGGCCGCTGTCTCGCAGCGCTTCCTGCAGCTCCAGCTCGGCGCGGGCGACGAGGTGTGTGCGCTGGTCACCGGCACCCCGGTCGCCGTCACCGGCACGGAGAACGAGGCGGAGGAGCAGGCCGCCGACCGGGGCGTGCGCTACCGGGTGGTCCTGGAGCGCTCGGTCCTCGACCAGCCGCACGGCGTCACCGAGCTGTCCGCCGCACTCGGCCGCGACGAGCAGATCCGGGTCGTGGACCAGGTTCCGACCAAGCTGGTGATCGCCGACCGGACCCTCGCCCTGGTGCCGCTCATCTCGCACACCGCGGAGCCGGCCGCGCTGGTCGTCCATGCGAGCGGGCTGCTGGAGCTGCTCTGCGGGCTGTTCGAGTCGGTGTGGCGGGACGCGCTGCCGGTCCGCCTCGGCGCCTCCGGCGTCACCGAGCAGCAGCCGGACGGTCCCGACGAGACCGATCTGGAGGTGCTCTCGCTGCTGCTGGCCGGTCTGACCGACGCGAGTGTGGCCAAGCAGCTCGACCTGGGCCTGCGGACCGTGCAGCGCCGGGTGAAGCGGCTCATGGAGCTGACCGGGGTGACGACCCGGTTGCAGCTCGGATGGCACGCCTACGAGCGGGGATGGGTGGCCCGGGAGCGGCAGGGGTGACGGTGGTGCGCCCGCGGAGCGCGCGCTGATCTGCGCACTCCCGCCAGCTCCGGCACTCTGGTCAGATGGGAGTGTGGGACCTCCTGCTGGTCGGTCTGGTCCTCCTGCTCGGCCTGTGCGGAGTACTGGTGCCCGGGGTGCCGGGGTCGTGGCTGGTGTGGGCCGCGGTCATGTGGTGGGCGCTGAAGGATCCCCAGCCGGTCGCGTGGTGGGTGCTCGTGGGGGCCACCGTCGTGCTGTTCCTCTCCCAGGTGGTGCGCTGGGCGCTCCCGCCCCGCCGACTGCGCCCGAACTGGGCCGGCCGCCGGATGACGGTGTACGCGGGG
The DNA here is from genome assembly GCF_015160855.1 of Streptomyces ferrugineus. Taxonomy (NCBI): domain Bacteria; kingdom Bacillati; phylum Actinomycetota; class Actinomycetes; order Kitasatosporales; family Streptomycetaceae; genus Streptomyces; species Streptomyces ferrugineus. Next base: position 7,164,310 of record NZ_CP063373.1, read on the forward strand.
GCGGGGTCGTTCCTGGGCTTCTTCCTGATCCCCGTGCTCGGTTCGATCCCCGGCTTCGTGGCCGGCGTCTATCTGGAGGAGCGGCTCCGCCTGGGCCGACGGGGCGAGGCGCGGGCCGCGACGCGGTCGGCGCTGCGGTCGGGCGGGGGGAGCGTGCTGGCGGAGCTGTTCACGTGCCAGCTGATCGCGGGGGCGTGGCTGGGTGCCGTGATCTGGGGCTGATACATCGGGTCTCTCCCGTCATATTGACGACCATGCACCTCTTCTCTACGTTGCATGCCGGGATAGCTCCGATGAATAGCTCCTAGCGGGAGGCGCCATGCCCAGCCCGTCCAGACGTACCGTGCTCGCCACCGGATCCGCGCTCGGCGGGACCCTCCTCACCGGCGGACCGCCCGCCCCGGCGAGCGCGGCCTCGAACACCGCCCCCTCCGACCCCTGGCGCACCGTCCTCGACGACGCCGACCTCGTGTGGCGACGCATGCCGACGGCCTGGTACGAGGGCCCCTTCCTCGGCAACGGCTTCCTCGGCTCCGGCGTCTACGCCGAGCCGGGCGCCGAAACCAGCGCCGTGCGCTTCAACGTCCAGCACTCCGAGGTCCAGGACCACCGCCCCGAGTTCGGCTCCCTCTTCGGGCTGGCCCGCCTCCCCATCGGCCACTTCACGCTGGAGCCGGCGGGCACGATCACCGGCCTGGACTGGCGGCTGGGCCTGCGCGACGCCGAGCTGACCGGCACGCTCACCACGGACCGGGGCACGCTCACGCTGCGCGCCCTGGTGCACACCGACCGCTCGGTGCTGGCGGTCGAGGTCACCCCCAGCCCGGGCGAGCGCGGCTTCCGGTGGGTGTTCCACCCGGCGGAGGCAATCAGTCCCCGGGCGGCCTTCAAGCCGCTCCCCGACGGCTACCGCGGCAACCCGCCCGCCGAGGTCGCCGAGCACGACGGCGTCTTCGCGGCCGTACAGCCGCTGCTGGCGGGCGGACAGCACGTGACGGCGTGGCGGGAGCGGAGCAGGGGCGGGACGCGGACGCTGTACGTCCATGTCGCGCACTCGTTCCCGGGGACGACGGCGCTGGGCCGGGCGCTGCGGGCCGTACGCCGCGCCGCCCCGCTCCCGTACGCCGCGCTGGCGGTGTCGCACCGGGCCTGGTGGCGCGCCTACTACCGCAAGAGCTTCCTCTCCCTCCCCGACGCCCGGATGCAGCGCTTCTACTGGATCCAGCTCTACAAGACCGCCTCCGCCGCCCGCCGCGACGCCCCCGTGATGGCGACGAGCGGCCCCTGGCTGGAACCCACCCCGTGGCCCAACACCTGGTGGAACCTCAACGCACAGCTCGAGTACTGGCTGATCCACGGCTCCAACCACCTCGAACTCGACGCGATCACCAGGGCGTTGAGCGAGTTCCGGGACAACCTGGCCGAGCAGACGCCGGCCCCGTACCGCACCGACTCCCTCGGCATCCCCCGCACCACGGACCCCCATCTGATCAACGGTGCCACCAGCGCCCTCATGGGCTACGGCGTCGGCGTCCCCGGCCAGGACCCGCCCACCCCCGAGGTCGGCAACCTCACCTGGGCGCTGCACAACGTCTGGCTCAGCTACCGCCACACGATGGACGAGTCGATCCTCAGGGACGTGCTCTTCCCCCTGCTGCGCAAGGCGGTCGCCTACTACCTGCACTTCCTGGAGCCGGGCCCGGACGGCAAGCTGCATCTGCCCGCCACCTTCTCCCCGGAGTACGGCGGCAACTCACGGGACTGCAACTACGACCTGATGCTGCTGACGTGGGGCTGCCGCACACTGCTGGACTCAGCCGGACTCCTCGGCATCGACGACCCGCTGGCGCCGCGCTGGCGCGAGGTCCTGGCCAGACGAGCCCCGTACCCGACCGACGAGAACGGCTTCATGATCGGCGCGGACATCCCGTTCGCGAAGTCCCACCGCCACTACTCGCATCTGCTCGCGGTGTACCCGCTGTACGAGCTGACCGGCCGGACGCCCGGCGAACGGGCCCTGATCGAGCGGTCGTTGGCGCACTGGGTGGGCTTCGAGGGTGCCCTGCAGGGCTACACCTTCACCGGTGCCGCGTCGATGTCCGCGCTGCTCGGCAAGGGCGAGGACGCGCTGCGCTACCTGGGCGAGCTGATGTCCCGCTTCGTCCGGCCCAACACCATGTACCAGGAGTCGGGCCCGGTCATCGAGACACCGCTGTCGGCGGCCCAGTCCCTGCACGACATGGTCTGCCAGTCCTGGGGCGACACGATCCGCGTCTTCCCCGCCGTCCCGGCCGACTGGGCGGACGTGACGGTGCACGGCTTCCGCACGCAGGGCGCGTTCCTGCTGTCGGCGGTGCGCGAGGGCGGGGCCACCCGCTGGGTGCGGCTGACCAGCGAGGCGGGCGCGCCCTGCGTCGTACGGCACGGCATCGCTGGCCCGGTGGAGGTGCGCGATGGCCGGGGCCGGCCGCTGCGGTACTCCGAGGCCGGCGACGGGGCGATCCGCATCGCCCTGCCGAAGGGCGACTCGGCCCTGATCACCGCCCGGGGCGACCGGCCGGACCTGACGATCGGCCCGGTCCGGCCGAACGGGGCGGCACCGCGCTGGGGACTGGAGGACGCCTAGAGCGAGCCCTCCAGGGTCAGCAGCCGCGTCTTGCGTTCCAGGCCGCCCGCATAGCCGGTCAGCGATCCGTCGGCCCCGATCACCCGGTGGCAGGGGCGGACGATCAGCAGCGGGTTGGCGCCGATCGCGCCGCCGACGGCCCGTACGGCGGCGCGGGAGGCACCGATCCGGGCGGCGATCTCGCCGTACGTCGTCGTGGCCCCGTACGGAACGTGGTCGAGGGCGGCCCAGACCCGCTCCCGGAACTCACTGCCGTCCGTGCTCAACTCCAGCCGGAACTCCTTGAGTTCACCGGCGAAGTAGGCGGCGAGCTGCTCCTCGGCCGCGCGGAAGGGCGCCAGATCGCGCCGCCACCCCTCCCGCACGGTCCGGCCGCCCTTCTGCCCCGGCACGGAGAGCGAGGTCAGGGCGCCGGTGGCGGGATCGGCGGTGAGGAGAAGGGGGCCGACGGGGCTGTCGAGCTCGGTCCAGCGGGTGGCGTTCGTGAACAGCATGACTACTCCAACTCCCCTGCTGCACGCAGGTGTCGCACGGCGTAAGAGCGCCAGGGGCGCCAGCTTTCGGGGGCGTCCACGCCGGGCGGCGCGACGTCCGGATCGCCCAGGGCGCGGGTGCGGATGACGGCGACGGTACGGGCGTCCAGCCCGGGCAGCCGCAGCAGCGCGTCCCGCGCCTCGTCCCGGTCGGCGCCCGGGTCGAGCCGTACGGCACCGTCGGCGAGGGCGGCGGTGAGCGCGCCGAGGGGGCTGTCCGGGCCGGGCTCGGCCTCGGCGAGGACGGCAGGTTCGGGGAACAGATGGGTGAGGCTGCCGCAGGGCGCGTCCAGCGCCTTCCCGTACCGCCGTACCAGCCGCTCGGCCGCCACCGGCCCCACCAGCGCCCGCACGGCCAGCTCCCCCGCATCGGCGGTCCCGGGCGACCGCAGCCCCGGCCGGGCGGCGACGAGCGGACCGAGCCGGGCGTCGGCGCCGAGCCGCTCGTCGACGGCGTACGGATCGGAGTCGAGGTCGAACAGCCGCCGCAGCCGCTGCACGGCGGTGGTCAGATCACGCGGATCGGTCAGATGGAGCCGGGCGTCGAGCCAGCCGCCGGGATGGGTGGCCGAGGCGGCCGCGGCACCGCCGGGCAGCTCCTCCACCGCGACGACGGCGGTGCCGTGCGGCAGCCGCAGGGTGCGGCGGTAGGTGCGGTGGCCGGTCGGGCCGCCGACCGTCTCGATTCCGGGTACGGCCTCCTGGGCGAGCAGGTCGAAGACGGCACCGGCCTGGTACGGGCCCCGGTGGGCCAGCCGCAGCGGGATCCCGGCCGAGGGGGTGGCCGTGCGCCGGGCGGAGCGGCCGCCCCGGGGCGCGGCGGCGCGCAGCTCGCTCGGTGTCGAGGTGTACACCGCCCGGACGGTGTCGTTGAACTGCCGCACACTGGCGAACCCGGCCGCGAACGCGATCTCCGTGATCGGCAGCTCCGTGGTCTGGAGCAGCACGCGCGCCGTGTGCGCCCGCTGGGCCCGCGCGAGTGCGACCGGTCCGGCGCCCAGCTCCGCGGTGAGCTGCCGCTGCACCTGCCGGGCGCTGTAGCCGAGCCGTGCGGCGAGCCCGGCGACGCCCTCCCGGTCGACGATCCCGTCGCCGATCAGCCGCACGGCGCGGCCGACGACATCGGCTCGCACGTTCCACGCGGCCGACCCCGGCACGGCGTCCGGGCGGCACCGCCGGCAGGCCCGGAATCCCGAGCCCTGCGCGGCGGCGGCCGTCGGGAAGAACCGCACGTTGCGCCGCTTCGGAGTGACCGCCGGGCAGCTCGGGCGGCAGTAGACGCCGGTCGTCTCGACGGCGAAGAAGTACTCGCCGTCGAAACGGGCGTCACGGCTGCGGACCGCCTCGTACCTGGTGTCTTCGTCCATCACAAGGTCCAGTGTGGGCGAGGTACGAAGGCGCTGCTGGCGGAAATCGGACAGGGCGCTGGAGGCGGTTGCCTCGCCTGCGGGGTGCCGCCGGCACCGCCAGGGGGTGTTTTGAAAGCCCCTAGTGCCAACGCCCCCGCTTCGCCTCCATCGCCGCCCTCCCCTCGGCGCCCTTGCGCTTCCAGTCCCGCCTGAGCTCCGCACGGAGCCGCGCGTCCGTCTTGGCCACGATCCACTGGTTCTCCCGCTTCAGCTTGCGGTAGCTCTCCAGTCGCCGTACCGGCAGCTCACCGGCGTCGATCGCGGCCAGCACCGCGCACCCGGGCTCGCTCTCGTGCGCGCAGTCGTGGAAGCGGCATCGCTCGGCCAGCTCCTCGATCTCCGAGAAGACCTGGCCGACGCCCGTCTCGGCGTCCCAGAGGCCGACGCCGCGCAGCCCCGGTGTGTCGATGAGGACACCGCCGCCCGGCAGGGCGAGGAGGTTGCGGGTGGTGGTGGTGTGGCGGCCCTTGCCGTCGATGTCGCGCGCGGCCTGGACCTCCATCACGTCCTCGCCGAGCAGCGCGTTCGCGAGCGTGGACTTGCCCGCGCCGGACTGCCCGAGCAGCACGGTCGTACCGCCGCCGACCATCGCGGTGAGGACCTCGAGCCCCTCCCCCAGCGTGGCGCTGACACTCAGCACCGGCACACCGGGCGCGGTGTTCTCCACGTCCTGCACGAGATGCGCGAGCGTCACCGCGTCCGGCACGAGGTCGGCCTTGGTGAGGACCACGACCGGCTGCGCGCCCGACTCCCACGCCAGGGCGAGGAAGCGCTCGACGCGTCCGAGGTCGAGGTCGACGGCCAGCGACACGGCGACGATGGCGTGGTCGACGTTGGCGGCGAGGATCTGCCCCTCGGACCGCTTGGAGGAGGTGGAGCGCACGAAGGCGGTACGGCGCGGCAGATACGTCCGTACGTAGCGCGGACTGCCCGCGGGTTCGACGGCGACCCAGTCACCGGTGCACACGACCCGCATCGGGTCGTGCGGGGTGACGAACGCCGTGTCGGCGCGTACGAGGCCGTCGGCGGTGACGACGTCGCACTGCCCGCGGTCGACCCGCACGACCCGCCCGGGCAGCAGCCCTTCGGCGTCGTACGGGGTGAACGCGTCGGCCCAGGCGGAGTCCCAGCCGTAAGGAGCCAACGCGGGAAGAACAGAGGGGGAAGTCAACGGGGTGACCCTTCACGAGAGGGCCCCGGCCGCCGCGTGCACAGCACGCGGAGAGATCAGATGAGGTCAGCCGGCGGCCACGGAGGTGGACGTGATGATCTGGATGCGGGCAGCGCCCATCGCAAAGACAGCCATCGGTCGACACCTCCTCACTCATGTCCGCTCGACGGCGGCGGCCGTTCGGCCACCGCTCTGAACCGCTGTCACTCTAGCCCGGCCCCGCGAAGGCCCGTCAACCGATTTATGACGTGCAGTCGTGGCCGTTCAGCGTGAAGTCGACGCCCGCCGAGTTCTCGCCCTCCCACGACGCCAGGAACCCGAAGGCCAGCTCGCCGCCCGCGGTGACGGTCTTGTTGTAGTCGGCGGCGGTGGCGGTGACCCGGGAGCCGTTCTGGGCGAAGCTCGCGTCCCACATCTGGCCGACCTGCTGGCCGTCGCGGAAGGACCAGGCGACGCGCCAGTCGTCCAGGGCGCGTTCGGTGGTGACCTTGATGGTGGCCTGGAAGCCGTCGGGCCATTCGTTGACGAGTTCGTAGTCGACCGTGCAGTCCGCCGATGCGCTCGCGGACGGGTCAGGGTCGTCCTCGCGGGCCGTGGACGACTTGGTGCCCTGGGGCTCGGGGTCGGGGTTCTTCGGCTCGGGCGAGTCGTCGCCCGAGCCGGAGTCCGAGGGGGCCGGGGAGTCCGCGGAGGGCCGGGCGGCGGAGGCGGTCGGCAGCGTGAAGCCGGGGTCGGCGACCGGCTGGCGGTCGGAGGGGCCGTCGCCCGCCGTGGCGCCGTCGCCGGTGGAACCGCCCGGCATCATCGAGACCGCCAGGGCGAGTGCGGAGACGAGGACCGCGGCGACGAGGAGCCCGCTGCGCACGACGCGGGCCTTGTGCGCACCGGGGTTGGGCGGGTCCGCGTCCGTGTCCGCCGGGTCGGGGCGCCCGCCGAGGCGCACCTCGGTGGCCCGGCGGCGGCGCTCCAGGTAGGCGAGGCCGCCCCAGCCGATCACCCCGCCGGCCAGCGCCCCGGGCAGTCCGCCGCCGTGCAGCCGCAGACAGGCGGCGGCCTCGGCGCACTGCACACAGGTGGCGAGGTGGCGGGAGAGGTCGCCCGGGGTGTCGGCGCCGGTCGAGCGGGTGACGGCGTCGAGGAGGCGGGCGTAGCTGCGGCACTGCGCTTCCATCGGCGTGTCGAGGTGGTTGCGCTGGCAGCGGTCCCGGAACAGGCCGCGGACCTGGGCGAGTTCGTCGGCGACGGTGGCCGGGTCGAGGCCGAGCCGGCGGGCCACCACGGTCTGCGGCAGCGCCTCGACTTCGGCCAGCCACAGCAGGGCCGCGTCGGGTTCCTGCAGGTCGCGCAGTCCGCGCAGCGCGAGCGGGCGCCGCAGCGGGGGGCCGCTGTAGCGGGCGGCCTTGTCGGAGTTGAGCCACAGGCGCAGATCGGGGTCGAGGTCGTGGCCCCGGCCGTTCTCCTCCCAGGTGGCCGCCGTGGTGCGTACGGCGGTCAGGAGGAGGGGGATCCGGGGCAGCCGGGCCGGGCGGCGGCCCGCACTGCGGAAGGTCCCGGTCTCGGCCTCGCGGGCCTCACGTATGCCGGCGGAAAACGCCTCCGCGGCGAGCTGGTTGGCGGCCGAGGAGCCGGCCGTGCACAGATCGGCGTACGACAGCACGGCGTCCCAGCACTCGGAGAACAGCGCTGCCTCGGTGGCGTCCTGGGGAGTCGGCAGGTCGGGCATGGGTCTCCTGCATCCACATGCGAGGTCAACTCGCCATATTGGCAGTGGAGTTGGGGGGAACCTCGCGGCAGGACATGAGCCTTTCACGTGAAGAACACAACTGACAAGCGCCGTGTTCACATGTCATGACAGGCCGTCGCGTCCCTGCAACTCCAGCCACTTGTACGGACGCGAGCCCCGTTCGTCTCAACTACACCGTCACCTTCTCCTCGGCCGGGAGGCTGTCCATGAAGGAGCTCACCGAGAACACCGCGCGGCCGGGGCCGGGCGGGCCGTAGCCGGGGGGCGAGGACAGGCCGAAGTCCTCCATCGTCTGGCGATAGGCCTGCAGCAGCCGGATGTGGTACTCCAGCGGGGCGCCCTGCGGGTTGGCCTTGCCGAGCGGGGTGGTCGGCTCGGGGCACCAGGTGGTGAAGCGGGGCGTGATGCCCTGGGACATGAAGAAGCGCAGGCCCTCGGTGGTGGACGCGATGGCCTCGTCGACCGTCTTGAAGCCGAAGGGCTCCGCCATCTCCACGCCCGCGACGAAGTTGGGGATGACGTTGCGGGCACCGAAGACGTCGGCCGAGTCGAGGATGCGCCTGTGCCACTCGTCGCGGCCGACGTAGCGCTCCTTGCCCGGGCAGTACATCTTGAAGAGGTACTCGTCCCACACCTCGTAGTTGGGGTGGTAGATCTGCACGCCGTAGTCCTTGAACCGCTGCACGTCGTCCTTGGGCAGCGCCTGTGCGACGACCTTGCCGATCCAGCGGCCGGGGAAGCGCTCCTCGATGGCCTTGGCGTAGTGGCCGTAGAAGTCGGCCTCGTCGCGGCCGGAGACCGTCTTGGTGATGGCGCCGCCGGTGAGGGTGTAGGCGGTGGAGGCCTTGGCGGTGTCGTACCGGTCGATGATCTCGAGGGCCTCCAGGACCTCCTCGACGTCCTTCACCCCGGTGTACGGGCGGCCGGCCGCCTTGTGCTGGCGCCAGTTGTGGTTGATGTCGCAGTACTGGCACTCCTCCTTGGCGCCGAAGTACTGGCAGACCCGGAAGACGGTGAGGTAGATCAGGTAGCCCCACTGGATGGTCGGGGCGACCTCCATCACCGACTTCCCGTTGGCGAGGGTGTGCCGGTAGTACTCCGGCATCGGCGGCACTCCGACGTCGGCGATCCGCTTGCCGTCGAGGTAGAGGCCGAGCACGCCGTCGTCGCCGGCGGCCACGCGGTACGGCGACGTCGGGTTCACGCGCACCGAGACGACGGTGCGGCGCAGGTCGTACGGGCCGCCGGTGAGGATGATCTCCTCCGGCGGGCGGCGCAGCGCGGCCTCGCCGAGCTCGGGCAGGGTGCCGTGGTCGAAGGAGAAGATGAAGTACGACTTCGGCTTGACCTCACCGCCCTCGTTGTCGCTGAGGGCCGACGGGTCGAAGGCCACTCCGCCCCGGAGCAGATCCTCCTTGAAGACGGCTTCACGCGGAACGTGCGGGAACCTCTCCATCAGATCCTCGACCAGTGCGGTGCGGCTGCCCATCGTGTCTCTCCATCTGGATCGGATGTACGACTCCTCACGGTATCCGTTGCTTGAGAGCCGTCTTGGACTCGGCCCCTCTCACATGTCCGGCCTTTCTGCCGAAAAGCTTCGTGCCGGTGCCACCAAAGCAGACCAGGCGGGCCTTGGGCATCGACTTCGCGCTGCCCCCATGAGGCGGAGGCGAACGGAGTGAGTACTTACTCATTGACGGAGTGAGTACTCACTCCGTACTCTCGCGGGCATGACCGCACCCGAGGAGAACCAGACCACCCGACGTCGCGCCCCCGCCATGTCGCCGGCGCAGCGCCGTGAAATGATCATCCAGACCGCGATCCCGCTGATCACCGAGTACGGCGCCGCCGTGACCACCGCGAAGATCGCCCGCGCCGCAGGCATCGGCGAGGGCACGATCTTCCGCGTCTTCACCGACAAGGACGAGCTGCTGCAGGCATGCATGGCCGAGGCGCTCTCCCCCGAGCACGCGATCCGCGAGCTCGACGCGATCGACGTGTCCCAGCCGCTGCCCGACCGGCTCGCGGAGGCGGCCGAGGCGCTGCAGGCGCACATGGACAGGATGGGCGCGATCCTCGGTTCGCTGGGGCATCGTGGCGGCAAGCACCCCGGCACGGTGCGCGGCGCGGGCCGCGACGAGTCGATGACCCGTGTCCGTGCGGCCCTCGCGGAGCTGCTGGAGCCCGACAAGGCCGCCCTGCGCCGGCCGCCGGAGCAGATCGCCGCCCTCTTCTTCGGGCTGCTCTTCACCCAGCCGCGCACAGAGGACGAGCCCGACCTGACCCCGCAGGAGCTGGTGGAGGTCTTCCTGCACGGGGCGCTCTCGGGGGCCGTCAAGTGAGCGCGCGGAGAAGACGCCTGTGGGTGACGGCCCTGGCCGTCCTGGCCCCGGTCCTGGTGTGGCTGGTCGCGACCCCAGTGCTGGGGCACCGGCTGCGGATCGCCGACGGCGAGCAGACGCTCGACATCGGCGCCGTGCCCGTGGCGGTCGTCGCACTGCTCGCGTCACTCTCCGGCTGGGGGCTGCTGGCCGCCCTGGAGCGGTTCGGGGCGCGGCGCGCCCGCGCCATCTGGACCGGGGTGGCCGGCGCCGTACTCGCTGTGTCCTTCCTGCCGTTGATCGGCGACGGCATGGACGGCGGCACCCGGTTCTTCCTCGCTCTGATGCACCTGGTGGTGGCGGCGGTGCTGATCCCGGGGCTGGGCGGCAGGCCCCCGGGGCGGGAGCCGGTGTCGCCAGGGCCTGTGTGACGTCGTGATCAGTCTCGCCGATCCGGATCCGTCTGGAAGGCGGATCCGGCAGGAAGACGATCGTGACGCGCAGGCAACTCACCGACAGGCATGGGAAGTGGAGCGTCATCTTGGCTGCGACGGGACTGACCGCCTTGACCGCCACACCGGCCACCGCCGCGGTGCCAGCCTGGTCCTCCTCAGGCCTCCCGCTCCAGCACCCCCGGATCCACCGGATACGCCAACTCCCCTCCCGACCACAGCCGTTCCGCCTCCTGCGCGACCGCTAGCCCCAGCCGGGCCACCTCGTTCCCCTGTGAACCGGCCAGATGCGGGGTGATGAAGGCGTTCGGCAGGTCGTACAGGGGTGAGTCGGTGGGCAGCGGCTCGGGGTCGGTGACGTCGAGGATCGCGGTGAGGCGGCCGGTGCGCAGCTCGGTGATCAGGGCGTCGTGGTCGAGCAGGCCGCCGCGCGCGGTGTTGATCAGGACCGCTCCGTCGCGCATCAGGGCCAGCTCGCGGGCGCCGACGAGGTGGTGGGTCTCCGGGGTCTCGGGGGCGTGGACGGTCACGATGTCCGAGGTGCGCAGGAGGTCGTCCAGGGGAAGGAGGGGGACGCCGAGGGCGGCGGCGCCCTCCTCGTCGACGTACCGGTCGGTGAGGCCGACGGCCAGGTCGAAGGGGCGCAGCAGGTCGATCACCTTGCGGCCGATACGGGAGGCCCCGATGACGCCGACCCGGCGGCCGTGGTTGCCGATGCCGGGGACCAGCCCCCAGCCGGGGAAGGCGCGCTCGGTGCGCAGACGGTCGCGGGCGGCGAAGAGGTCCTTGCCGGCGAGCAGGATCATGGCCAGCGTGTACTCGGCGACCGGCACGGCGTTGGCCGCCGCCGCCGAGCTCACCGCGATGTCCCGCCGCCACAGCTCGGGCGTGGCGAGGCCCTTGACCGAGCCGGCCGAGTGCAGCACGGCGCGCAGCTCGGGGGCGGCGTCGAGCACGGCCGCGTCGAGGCGGGGGCAGCCCCAGCCGGTGACCAGGATCTCGGTGCGGGCGAGCGCCTCGGCGACGCCGGGGTCCGTGAAGTCCTCGGCGACCAGCGCGGGATCGATGTCCACGAACTCCCGCAGCCGTGCCAGCACCGGGGGCGGAAAGACGAGCGGCACGTTCTCGGCGGTCATGGCGAACAGAGCCTGGGGACGCTCGGGCAACGAAGTACCTTCCCACTGGGCCGCCCCACCGGGCTGCGGAAACCGTTGAGAAAACGCTCTCTACCGTAGGCGGCGGCGAATGAGAGGGTCAACGTACACGCACGCACGTGGAGGGACGGCAGGCATGACGGAGACGATCACCAACTGGGCGGGCAACATCACCTACACCGCCAAGGAGTTGCAGCGGCCGTACTCGGTCGCCGCGATCGGCGCCCTGGTGGCCGCGAGCGCGAAGGTGCGGGTGCTGGGCAGCGGGCACTCCTTCAACCAGATCGCCGAGCCGGGCCCCGAGGGCGTCCTGCTGTCGATCGCCGCCCTGCCTCCGGTGATCGACGTCGACCGCGAGGCCCGTACGGTACGGGTCTCGGGGGGCGTGCGGTACGCGGAGCTGGCCCGCGCGGTGCACGCGCACGGCCTCGCGCTGCCCAACATGGCGTCCCTGCCGCACATCTCGGTGGCCGGCTCGGTCGCCACCGGCACCCACGGGTCGGGGGTGGGCAACGGCTCGCTGGCCGCGTCCGTGCGGGAGGTGGAGCTGGTCACGGCGGACGGTTCGGTGGTGACCGTCGGCCGCGGCGACCCGCGGTTCGGCGGCGCCGTCACCTCGCTCGGCGCCCTCGGGGTCGTCACGGCGCTCACCCTGGACCTGGAACCGTCCTTCGACGTCCAGCAGCATGTCTTCACCGAACTTCCGCTGGACGGGCTGGACGCGGCGGCCTTCGAGGCGGTGATGTCGGCGGCGTACAGCGTCAGCCTGTTCACCGACTGGCGTGCTCCGGGCTTCCGGCAGGTGTGGCTCAAGCGGCGCACCGACCAGCCGCTGCCCGACATCCCGTGGGCCGCGCCCGCCACCGAGAAGCTGCACCCGGTGCCGGGGATGCCCGCGGTCAACTGCACCGAGCAGTTCGGGGCGCCGGGGCCGTGGCACGAACGACTGCCGCACTTCCGGGCGGAGTTCACGCCGAGCAGCGGGGCGGAGCTGCAGTCGGAGTATCTGCTGCCGCGCGGGCGGGCCGTGGCCGCGCTGCACGCGATCGACGCGATCCGGGACACGGTCGCCGCCGTGCTCCAGACCTGCGAGGTGCGCACGGTCGCCGCCGACGAGCAGTGGCTGAGCCCCTCCTACGGGCGGGACACCGTCGCCCTGCACTTCACCTGGGTCGAGGACACGGCGGCCGTACTGCCGGTGGTGCGGCGGCTGGAGGAGGCGCTGGCCGCGTTCGAGCCGCGGCCGCACTGGGGGAAGGTGTTCGCGATGGAGGCCGGGATCGTGCGCGAGCGGTATCCGCGCCTTGCCGACTTCCGGGCGCTGGCGCGCGAACTGGACCCGGGTCGGAAGTTCGCCAACGCCTTCGTGCAGGACATACTGGGTGACTGATCCTGGGAGGACTTCGTAAACCCCCTTTCCTAACCCCTTGTCGAAAGTTCCCGCACGCCATAGCCTTGCGCCGCGCCGGTGCCGACGACGACCCGGCATGACGTGAAGGGACGGGGCATGGCCAGCCCGGCGAAGCGCACATCACGCGACATCCGCACCGCGAACCGCTACGAGGTGCTGCGCCAGATCATCGCCGCGTCGCCGACCTCCCGGCAGGAGCTGGCGGCGGCCACCGGGCTGAGCCTGGCCACCGTGGCCACGCTCGTGGGCGAGCTGCTCGACCTCCATATGATCACCGAGGTCGGGTTCGAGGACTCGGCCGGGGGCCGCCCGCGGGGGCTCGTGGCGGTCAACGCCTCGGGCGGCGCGTTGATCGGCGTCGACATCGCGGAGACCTACGTCCATGTCGAGCTGTTCGACCTCGCGTTGAACGTGCTGGCCCGCGCCGAGGAGGACGTCCGCCCCGGCGAGAACCTCCCCGCGCAGATGGTCGGCCATGTGGCCGCCGCCGTCGGCTCGGTGGTGGCACAGGCCGGCGTCGAGGGCGCTCGGGTGCTCGGCGTGGGCGTGAGCGTGCCGGGGCAGGTGGACCGGGCCACCGGCATGTCCGAGTACGCGCCCAACTGGGACTGGCACGACGTGCCGCTGCTCGACCTGCTCACCGAGCACATCGCCTACCCGCTCTACCTGGACAACCCGCTGCGCGCCGTCGCGGTGGCCGAGCTGTGGTTCGGGGCCGCGCGCGGGCACGGGGACGCCGTGGTGGTCAACCTCGGGACCGGCGTGGGCGCCGGGCTCGTCCTGGGCGGTGGGCTGCACCGGGGCGTGAGCAACAGCGCCGGCGAGTGGGGCCACACCACGATCGTGCTGGACGGCCGGCTGTGCCGCTGCGGCAAGCACGGCTGCGTGGAGGCGTACGTCGGCGCGTCCGGAATCATGCTGAACCTGCGGGAGTTGAGCCCCGACAGCGCGCTGCTGCACCCCGAGGACCAGACGGCCACCATCGCCGCGCTGGCCGAGGGTCTGCGGGCGCAGGACCCGGTGGCGCTCAAGACGGTCCGGGACACCGCCCGTTACTTGGGCGTCGGCATCGCCGACCTGGTCAACCTGCTCAACCCCGAGGTGGTCGTGCTCAGCAGCTGGGTCGCCGCCGCCCTCGGCGAGCCCCTGGTCGCCGAGGTCCGCGAGGCCGTCGCCCGGCACGCGCTGCCGCGCCCGATGTCCTCCACCGAGATCGTCCTCTCCCCGATCCCCACCGACCCGGCGTGCCTGGGCGCGGCGACGTTCGCGCTGGAGGGGGCGCTGCAGTCGGTCGGGCAGAAGACCTCGCCGGCCGGCCAGAAGGGCTCGTCGGTGAGGCAGAAGGCGGACAAGCGAACCACCCCGGCGAGGGGCCGTACCGGACCGCTCTCGGGATGAGGCGGGTCGTGGCGATCGCTGGTGGTCGCGATCTCCCGTACACCCCGGTCGAGGCCGATGGCGCGGCCGGTGGTGTCCGGCGACTGGACCACGCCCGGCACGATCCCGCCCGCCGGGTGACCTGCCAGGTGCTTCCCCTTGCGCCGAGGCATCCGGCCCGCTGCCGCACCGGCACCCGGCTCTTGATGTCCGTGATCACCCGCGCACCGCGCCCCGATCGCACGCCGTCGCCCCAACCGCAGAACACGGGTGCGCATGTCCGCGTTTCCGGCTCCACCGGGCGGCCGCACGCGCACCGGACTGACCCCGTCACGTCCGGTATCCCGAACGTTGCACAACGCTTCGTGCAGACTTCGTCCAACCCCTTGCCGAAGCCTTAGCCGAAGGTTAACGTCCCGCACCGCAACCCCATTTGAGCCATCTGGCGCTGAGCCGCACCAGCAATGGGCACAGGGCCGCAGCCGCACTCGAGACAAGGACGTCAGCATGTCGGCATCGAGCAACACCAACTGGGACCGCCGAACCGTTCTGCGGGCCGCGATGGGCCTGGCCGCCGCCGGCGGTCTGGCCGCGTGCGGCGGCAACACCGGCCGGAGCAGCTCCGGCGACACCCTCGTGCAGATGTTCCACGCGTATGGCGAGGCGGGCACCGAGCAGGCCATCAAGCGGTACGCGAAGGCGTACAAGGAAGCCAACGTGACCACGCAGTGGATCACCAGCGCGGACTTCGAGAGCAAGCTGTTCTCGTCCCTGCTCACCGACAACGCGCCGGATCTCTTCGAGTTCCACCCGCAGATCCAGATGGTCAAGAGCGGCCAGGTGGCGGACCTGACCGACATCATCGACCCGGTCAAGGACGACTTCAATCCGGCCGACATCAAGTCGCACACGGTCGACGGGAAGATATACGGCGTCCGGATGATCGACGACCCGCAGTTCTTCTTCTACCGCAAGTCGATGCTGGAGAAGGCCAAGGTCGAGGTGCCCACCACGCTCGACGAGCTGATGGAGGCCGCCGCCAAGCTCACCACCGGCAAGGTCAAGGGCCTGTACATGGGCAACGACCTGCACAGCGTCAACGACACGTTGATCTGGTCGGCCGGCGCCCAGCACCTCGACGAGAAGAACCAGATCGCCTACCACACGGACGGCGTCGTCGAGGGCCTGAAGAAGATGCGCCAGCTGTTCACCAGCGGCGACCTTCTCCTCGGCGCCCCGACCGAGTCCTGGGACCCGTCCTCGTTCAACCAGGGCCTGTGCGCCATCCAGTTCTGCGGCATGTGGGCGATGCCGGCGATCCAGGACGCGCTCGGCGACGACTGGGGGGTCTTCCCCTTCCCGAAGGTCACGGACTCCGGCAAGCAGTCGGTCTACAACGGCGGCTGGTCGATGTTCGTCAACGCCAAGGGCAAGAACGTCGACGCGGCCAAGGAGTACGTCAAGTGGCTGTGGATCGACCAGAAGGAGTACCAGGAGGACTGGGCCACCTCCTACGGCTTCCACATCCCGCCGCGCGCCTCGCTCGCGGAGTCGGCCACCAAGCTCAAGTCGGGCAACGCCGCTGAGGGCGTCAGGCTCTTCAACGAGTTCGGGCACTTCGACAACATCGGCTGGACCCAGGCCATGCGCACCGCCTTCGAGGATGTCTTCGCCAACTGCGTCCGCAAGAACATGGACCCGGAGAAGGCTCTCGACAGGTGCGACACGGCCGTCAACCGCGAGCTGAAGAAGCTGTTCGGTTAGGCCGTAGGACGGACCACGCCATGTCGACGACCACACCGCGCGACCTCGCGCGCCCCGCCTCGGCGAAGGCCTCACCGGCCAAGCCGCGGCGGGGGCTGCGGGGCAGCTCCACCTTCAACTTCTGGCTGTTCACCGGGCCGTTCCTGATCGGTCTGGCGATCTTCGTCTACGCGCCGATCCTGTGGAGCCTCTGGCTCAGCTTCTTCGAGGCCCGCTTCACCGTCACACCCGACAAGTTCATCGGGTTCGACAACTACACGTACATGCTGACGAACGACGACTTCGTCGGCTCGCTCGGCACCTTCACCGTCTTCGCCGCGTTCATCGTGCCCACCACCTGGGCACTCTCGCTGGGCCTGGCCCTGCTGGTGAACCGGATGCGCTTCATGCGGGCGTTCTTCCGCTCGGTGTTCTTCCTGCCCACCGCCGTCAGCTATGTCGCCGCCTCGCTGATCTGGAAGATGTCCATCTTCAGCGGAGTCCGCTTCGGCCTGATGAACACCGTCCTCGGCTGGTTCGGGATCGACAACATCGCCTGGCTGATCGACCCCAACCCGCCCTGGTACTGGCTGGTCATCGTGACCGCCCGGCTGTGGCTGCAGGCCGGCTTCTTCATGATCCTGTTCATCGCGGCGCTGCAGAACATCCCGGACGAGCTGTACGAGGCCGCCGCCATCGACGGCGCCAAGCCGGGCTGGCAGACCTTCCGGTACATCACCCTGCCCCAGCTGCGTGCCACGTCCACCGCGGTGATCCTGCTGCTGCTCATCGCCGCCTACCAGGCCTTCGACGAGTTCTACAACCTGCTGTCGAAGACCACCTGGGGCCGCCCGCCCCTCGTCGAGCTGTACTACAAAGCCCTGGGCGAGAGCCAGGACTACGGCGCCGGCAGCGCGGGAGCGCTCATCCTGACCGTGCTGATCTGTGCCGTGACCCTGCTCCAGGGCAAGATCATGGGCTTTGGAAGGGGGGACGAGTCCAAGTGACCACCACCATGCCCGACGTCCAGAAGACCGCGCCGCCGGCCGACAAGCCCCGCCGCGTCCGGCGCGGTGGCGGCGTGATGAGCTCCACCGGCCTCTACATCGCCACCGGCGTCGCCGCCTTCCTCTTCCTGATCCCCTTCTACATCATCGTCCGCAACGCCCTCTCCACCGACGCCGAGATCACCGGAGAGAACTGGAAGATCTTCCCCACGGACCTCCAGTGGGGCAACATCAGCGAGCTCTTCACGGACGAGACGGTCCCCTTCGCCCAGTCCCTGTGGAACTCGACGGTCGTGGCCACCCTGCACACCGTCGGCGTCCTGCTGGTGTGCTCCCTCGCGGGCTACGGTCTGGCCCGCATCCCGTACAAGCACGCCAACAAGGTCTTCTACGCCGTCCTGGGGACCCTGATGGTCCCGACCGCGGTCACCTTCGTCCCCAGCTTCGTGCTGGTCTCCTCGCTCGGCTGGGTGGACACCTACCGCGGTCTCATCATTCCGGGGCTGTTCAGTGGTTTCACCTGCTTCCTGTTCCGGCAGTACTTCTTGGGGTTCCCCAAGGAGCTGGAGGAGGCGGCGCGCATGGACGGACTGGGCTACTGGGGCGCGTACTGGCGCGTCGTGGTGCCCAACTCGCTGAACTTCTTCGCCGCGATGGCGACGATCACCTTCATCAACGGCTGGAACGCCTTCCTGTGGCCGCTGGTCATCGGCCAGGACCCCAGTTCCTGGACCGTCCAGGTCGCGCTCTCCAGTTACATGACCAACCAGGTCGTCGTCTTCCACATGATCTTCATGGCCACGGCCGTTTCCATCCTGCCCCTGGTGTTCGTGTTCCTGTTCCTGCAGCGCTGGCTGGTGCAGGGGATCGCACAGACCGGCATCAAGGGCTGACGTTCTGCTCTCAAGACCTGGAGACCGATGTCTTTGCGCACCACCACTTCCGCCGACTACGTCGAGGACGTCTCACCCGGCACCGGGGCCCTGGCGCCCCGTGCCTGGTACGCCGTCTCGGACGCGAAGTCCCTGTCGCTGAACGGCGACTGGCGCTTCCGCCTGTCGGCGACCGCCGACGCCGAGGACGACTCCTTCGCCGCGCAGGGCTACGACGCCGGGGACTGGGCCGAGGTCACGGTCCCCGGCCACTGGGTCCTCCAGGGCGACGGCGCGTTCGGCTCCCCCATCTACACCAACCACCTCTACCCCTTCCCGGTCGATCCGCCGCGCGTGCCGACCGAGAATCCGACCGGCGACCACCTGCGGGTCTTCGACCTGCCGGAGGACTGGCCGGGCGACGGCGGTGCCGTCCTGCGCTTCGACGGCGTGGAGTCCTGCGCCCGCGTCTGGCTGAACGGCACGGAGCTCGGCGAGTTCAAGGGCTCCCGGCTGCCGCACGAGTTCGCGGTCGGCCAGCTGCTGAAGCCGGCCCAGAACGTGCTCGCCGTCCGGGTGCACCAGTGGTCGGCGGGCTCGTATTTGGAGGACCAGGACCAGTGGTGGCTGCCGGGCATCTTCCGTGACGTCACCCTGCTGCACCGCCCGGCGGGCGCGGCGGGCGACTTCTTCGTGCACGCCTCCTACGACCACACCACGGGCGAGGGCACCCTGCGCGTCGACTCCGACGTCGACGGGCGGGTGTCCGTGCCCGCCCTCGACATCGATGTCGCGACCGGGGAGCCGGTGACGGTTCCCGTCGAGCCGTGGTCCGCGGAGACGCCGAAGCTGTACGACGGCGAGCTGGTCACGCCCGGCGAGCGCGTGCCGCTGCGCATCGGCTTCCGTACGGTCGTCCTGGAGGACGGCCTGATCAAGGTCAACGGCCGGGCGATCCTCTTCAAGGGTGTCAACCGGCACGAGTGGCACCCGGAGAAGGGCCGCGCCCTGGACCTGGTGACCATGCGCGAGGACGTGCTGCTGATGAAGCGGCACAACCTCAACGCGGTGCGCACCTCGCACTACCCGCCGCACCCGGCCTTCCTCGACCTGTGCGACGAGTACGGGCTGTGGGTCGTCGACGAGTGCGACCTGGAGACCCACGGCTTCACCGAGCAGGCCTGGCGCGACAACCCCGTCGACGACGACCGCTGGACCCCGGCCCTGCTGGACCGCGCGGCCCGCATGGTCGAGCGCGACAAGAACCACCCGTCGGTCGTGTTCTGGTCCCTCGGCAACGAGGCGGGCACCGGACGCGGGCTGACCGCGATGGCCGAGTGGATCCACGGCCGGGACTCCTCGCGCCTGGTGCACTACGAGGGCGACTGGAACTGCCGGGACACGGACGTGTACTCGCGGATGTACGCCTCCCACGAGGAGGTCGAACGCATCGGGCGGGCTGTGGACGGCGGCACGCACAAGAGGCGTCAGCTCCCCTTCATCCAGTGCGAGTACGGCCACGCGATGGGCAACGGGCCGGGCGGGATCGCCGACTACCAGCAGATCTTCGAGCGGTACGAACGCCTCCAGGGCGGCTTCATCTGGGAGTGGATCGACCACGGCATCACCCATCCCGAGCTGGGCTACGCCTACGGCGGCGACTTCGGCGAGGAGCTGCACGACGGCAACTTCGTCTGCGACGGGCTGATCTTCCCGGACCGGCAGCCCTCCCCAGGGCTCGTCGAGTACAAGAAGGTGATCGAGCCGGTCCGTATCGAGGGCGACGGCACGGGCGGCACCGTACGGGTGACGAACGCGTACGACTTCGCCGACCTCTCGCACCTGCGGTTCGAGTTCTCCCACTCGGTGGACGGGCTCCCCACGGGGGCGCACACGCTCACCGTGCCCGCCCTCGCGCCGGGTGAGTCGGCGGAGGTCAAGCTCCCCGCGGCCCCCGACGGCCAGGGCGAGGAGGTGCTGTGGACGGTCCGCGCGCTGCTCGCCGAGGACACGCCCTGGGGACCCAAGGGCCATGAGGTGGCCTGGGGCCAGGGGACCGTCGCCCCGCGCACACCCGTGGCCGTCGCCGCCTCGGCGCGGCCCGTGCGCGAGGAGCGGCTGATCACGCTCGGCCCGGCGACCTTCGACGCCCGCTCGGGTGCGCCGAGGACGATCTGCGGCCTCGACGTGAGCGGGCTGCGCCTGGACGTGTGGCGGGCGACGACGGACAACGACGACGGCGCCTCCTGGCAGGACGACACCCGCTACGGCGTCCTGTGGCGGGGGCTCGGCCTGCACCGGATGCGGCACCGCCTGGACGGCGTGGAGTCGACCGACGACGCGCTGACCGTGCGCACCCGGGTGGCGCCCGCCGCCGCCGAGGTGGGCCTGCGCACGGTGTACCGCTGGACGTCCGACGGCACCCTGCTGAAGCTGACCGTGTCCGTGACCCCCGAGGGCGACTGGACGGTGCCGCTGCCCCGGCTCGGCATCCGTTTCGGGCTGCCGGCGGACACCGCGCGGGAGGTCCTGTACTTCGGCGGCAGTGGCGAGGCGTACCCGGACACCCGTGCCGCCTCGATGCTCGGCCAGTGGACGCCGGGCATCGACGACCTGCACACCCCGTACGTCCGCCCGCAGGAGAACGGCGCCCGTGCCGACGTCCGCTGGGCGGAGCTCGGGGGGCTGCGGATCGAGGGCGACCCGGAGTTCTGGTTCAGCGCCCGGCGCTGGACCAACGAGCAGCTGGACGCCGCCCGGCATCTGACCGACCTCACGCCCGGCGACACGCTCTGGATCAACCTCGACCACGGCCAGCACGGCATCGGCTCGCAGTCCTGCGGCCCGGGCCCGCTGCCGCAGTACTTCCTCACGGTCGAGCCCACGGAGTTCTCGTTCGTGTTCTCGGTCACCGAGTGAGAACACCAAGTGAGAGAACCGTAAATCGATTGACCGATTGATCGACTTTCCGACACCGTCAGAGAGGTCAGTTGCGGCCGGTCGGCGGACAACGCCGACCGGCCGCGACTTGTGTTCAGAGCAAGGGAGTTGATGCCACTTGGATGGCAGTATCGAGGTTCGCGGACTGTCCCGAACCTTCCACACCACCGTCCGCCGCCCCGGCTTCGCGGGCGCGCTGCGCTCACTGGTCGACCCGGAGAAGGTCGCCAAACACGCCGTCTGCGACGTGACGTTCTCCGTCGCCCCCGGCGAACTCCTCGCCCTGCTCGGCCCGAACGGCGCCGGCAAGTCCACCACCATCAAGATGCTCACCGGCATCCTCACGCCGACCGCCGGCGAGGCCAGGGTCGCGGGCGTGGTGCCGTACGAGGAGCGCGAGCGCAACGCCCGTAACATCGGCACCGTCTTCGGGCAGCGCACCCAACTGTGGTGGGACCTCCCGGTGCGCGAGTCGTTCGCGATCCTGCGCGACATCTACGAGGTGCCGAAGGCGGAACACGCCGCCCGGCTGAAGGAGTTCGACGACCTCCTCGACCTCTCCTCCTTCTGGGACACCCGGGTCCGCCATCTCTCCCTCGGCCAGCGCGTCCGCTCCGACCTGGCCGCCGCCCTGCTGCACGACCCGCCGGTGGTCTTCCTCGACGAGCCGACCATCGGCATGGACGTGGTGGTGAAGGAGCAGGTGCGGGAGTTCCTGCGGCACCAGGTGGCGGAGCGCGGCCGTACGGTCCTGCTCACCACCCACGACATGACGGAGGTCGAGCGCCTCGCCGAGCGCGTGGTACTGATCAACCACGGGCGGCTCGTGCTGGACGGCACGCTCGACGAGATCCGCCGGGAGTTCGGCTCGACCTGGCAGGTGCGGGTGACGCTGGCCGACCCGCACACCGAGGCCAGCTCGCTGCCGGGCATCGCGCTGCTGCGCCGCGAGGGACCGCAGGCCGTCTTCGGCCCGGACGGCCCAGGCGCGCCGACCGTGCACCAGGCGCTGAAGCAGGTCATCGAGCGGTACGAGGTGACGGACCTCGCCCTCGACGAGGCGGACCTGGAGGACGTGATGCGGGCCGCGTACGTCCATGCCGAGTCCGCGGCGGGGGGAGCCTGAGATGGCCGCCCTGCTGCACGGCTGGCGCGCCGCGCGCGTCACGCCGCTCGGTGAGCTGCACACGCCGGCCCGGATGACGGCCGTCCTGCTCCGGCTGACGGTGCAGGTGGTCCTGGTGGCGTCGCTGTGGCGCGGCCTGTACTCCCACACCGGCACCACCGCCGGACTGACCCGCGACCAGGCGGTCACGTACGCCGTCCTGGCCGTACTCGCCTCCCGACTGCGGGAGTTGGACCAGTACGCGGGCCGGGACACGGTGCTGCAGCACATGCACTTCGGCACGATCGTCTACTGGTATCTGCGCCCGCTGCCGCCCCAGCGCTACTACGCGCTGCGCGCCCTCGGCGAGCAGCTCTACGGGCTGGCGTGGGCGCTCGGCGCGTATGTGGTCTGTCTCGCGGCGGGGGTGGTGAAGCCGCCCGGGTCGGCGGCGGTGGCAGGGGTGTTCGCGGTGAGCATGCTGCTGGGCCAGTGGGTCCTGTACTACGTCATGCTCCTGCTCGACCAGCTCTGCTTCTTCACCATCCGCAACAACTCCGCGATGCTGATCCTGATCTTCGCGCAGAACCTGCTGTCCGGGGTGTACGCGCCGCTGTGGTTCTTCCCGGACTGGTTCATCACGCTGAGCGGGTTCCTGCCCTTCCAGGCGACGCTGAGCGTGCCGCTGTCGATCTATGTCGGCCGGATCGAACTGTCCGACGCGGGCGTTCAGTTGGCCGTTCAGGCGGCCTGGGTGGTGGCGCTGGCGCTGTTCACCCGATGGGTGTGGCGGCGGGCCGCGCGGCGCGTGATCTCGCAGGGAGGCTGAGGTGTCGTCGAAAGCCGTGAAATCCGTGCGCATCGTGTGGCGCATCTCGCTGCTCAACATCCGTGCCGCGATGGAGTACCGCACCGAGTTCCTGCTGAACATCGCGATCGGTGCGATCTGGCAGATGTCGGTGATCGTGTTCGCGACGGTGCTGCTGGCCCGGTTCACCGGAATGGGCGGCTGGGAGAGCTCGGACGTCCTGCTGATCCCGGCGATCCGGATGCTCGCGCACGGTCTGTTCGTACTGCTCCTCGGCCGTATGCACTTCATCGGCCGGCAGATCCAGGAGGGACGGATCGACATCTACCTCCTGCGTCCGATGCCGGTGCACCGCCAGGTCCAGCTCGACTACTTCCCGACCAACGCGATCGGCGACCTGACGGTCGCGGCGGGTCTGATGGTGGGCGCGCTCGGCCGCAGCGGGCTGGACTGGACGGCGGGCCGCGTCGGGTATCTGACCGCCGCGGTCATCGGCGGCATGCTGCTTGAGGCGGCCCTGTTCACGGCCGTGGCCTCCGCGTGCCTGCGCTATCCCGCCGCCGACTACTGGGGCCGCTGGCTGGAGGAACTCCTCGGCACCTTCGGCAGCTACCCCCTGAACGTCCTGCCGAAGGCGGTGGGCGGCTTCCTCACCTTCGCCCTCCCGCTGGCGTTCGTCGCGTACTTCCCGGCCGCGGTCCTCACGGGCCACGACACCGCCGTCCCGTACTGGCTGGCGGCGGCGTCGCCCCTGCTGGGGCTGGTGGCGTATGTGGGGGCGCGGTGGCTGTGGCGGTGGGCGCTGGGCCACTACGCGGGCGTGAACGGATGACGGTGCCCCCTCAGTGATCCGCGCAGCAAGGCGTCGGATCCGCCACCTCGAACGGCACGAGCGTTCCGCCCACCGCCGGCATGGCGGTCAGGACGAGTTCGCCGTCCTGCCACTGGGGGCGGACGTGGCCCCCGGTCACCAGGCGGTCGTCGGGGGCGGGTCGGCCGGGGGTGCCGAGGATCGTCACGCGGTCGATCGCCGAGCGGGACAGGACGTCGGCGATGGTCAGGGTGCCGGTCAGGGACGTGACGCCCGGGTAGACCACCGCACGGCCGTTCGCGTCCGGTGTCCCGGGTGTCACCTCGTGGCCCCCGGCCGTGAGCCGCTCCTGGGCGGTACGCAGGAGCGGCTCGGTCGGGAGGGTGAGGGAGACGGCCACCCGCGGCCGGTCTCCCCGCACCAGGTGGGTGCAGCCGAACGCGCTCTCGGGAAGGGCGAGTTCGGCCGCCAGCGTGTGCAGCAGGTGGTCGGCCGCGCGCAGGTCTCTGACACCCGCGTCCACCGTCAGGGCGTACGGCGTCACGAGGGCAGGACCCACACCGGGTTGGAGTAGAACCACAGGTCGCGCCACGGGTCGGCGTCGCCGACGACGTCGATCGCCGGGCCCGCGGGGTCGACGGCGGCGCCCATCGGGCCGACGGCGCTGCGGTTGCCGTCGGTGCCGCGCAGGCGGACGTAGACGGGGCGGTCGACCCTGCCGAGGTCGTAGGTGAGGCGGACCGTGCCGGACGGCTTGTTCACCTCGTACGACTTCACCACCTTGGCCGTCGGCGCGGTGAAGGTGTCCCGGTCCGCGGCCGGGCCGGTCACATCGCCCTGGATGACGTCGACGCGGGCGAGCTTCGGCACGAAGCCGGCCCAGTTGGCGCCGCCGGCCATGGCCACGTCGACCGTCAGCGTGACGCTGGTGCCCTTGCGGACGTGCAGGGCGCCGCCCAGCGTGGCCCAGCGGTAGCCGCCCCGCACGCGGACGTCGAGGCCGCTGATGAGCTGTCCGTGGTCGACCCAGACGCGGCCGGCACGGATGCCGTTCATGACGGCGGCGTACGAGAAGCCGTCCGCGCCGACGTGCGTACGGCTGTACTGGCCGGGCCAGTAGTCGCCCTCGGTGAGGTCGATCGTGCCGCTGTAGACGGGGTCGGTGTGCTTGCCGTTGGCGAGGTAGTCGCTGTCCGGGCCGCCGCGCTCGGCGGTGTCCGTGTAGACGTTGTGGGAGTCGGAGTTGGCGGTGATCCACCAGGGCTTGCCCTCGGCGAGGAGGCTGTCCCACAGACCGCCGACGGTGGCGGTCATCCAGTCGAAGCCGCCCCAGGTGCGGTAGCTCTCCAGCGGGTAGCCTGCGAAGGAGTTGGCGCCGGGGCTGTTGTCGTAGATGCCACGGGCCCGGCCCATCCCGAGCGGCTTGGCGATACCGCCGGCCTGGTGGCCCGGCGCGCCCTCCATGCCGACCGCGATCTGATGACGCGCGGACGTGGCGTCGCGCCAGGCGCGTATCTCGTGCGGGGAGTCGATGCCCTTGCGCGCCGGGTGGTTGGCGAGCATCAGGATGTCCTTGACCTTGCGTCGCTGGACCTGCCGGGCAAGGAAGTTGAGGCCGGCGATGGCGAGGGCCTCGTTGGCGGGGGTGGAGTCGGAGGCGCCGTTGACCGAGCCGTCGTAGTCGGTTTCGAACTGCTTCAGTACCGAGACCTCGTTCCTGCCCGGGTGCACGAAAACGGTTCCGTGCTCGGCGCCCGGGATGTTCCACTCCAGGCCCTGGAAGACAAGGGTGTCCTCGTAGGCGTCACGCGCGTCACGGATGTCCGGGTTGACCTTCTCCACACCGATCTTGGAGTGGGTGACATTGCCGTGGTCGGTGATGACCAGCCAGTCCATGCCGTGCTTGGCGCCCTGGCGGACCTGGTCGACGACGCGGTACTTGCCGTCGTTGCTGTACTGGGTGTGGATGTGGTGGTCACCGGCCAGCCACAGGAAGCCGTGACCGCGGCGGCCTGCGGAGGCCGGCGTGGCGGCGGCCGCGGTCGGGGCCACGACGCTCGCGGCGGCCAGGCCGGCGCCCAGCAGGCCCGCCCGGCGCAGCAGGGTGCGGCGTGACTGCTGCTCGGGGGTCAGGGCCTCGTCGGGCACGGCGGGGTCGAAGGCGGCGGGGAGCGCGGACGCCGCCGCGTCGGACGAGTGATCGTGGTCATGTCCGTGGTGATGATGACCGTGCGCGTGCCCGTGTCCCATGAAACGCCTCCCGGGTTGCCACTGCCTTGCAGCGGCTGCCTTCTACGGCGCTGTTGCGCCGTCTGTGGAGGATCAAGGCGAAACATGAACATTGAACGAGCGACGCATGGCCGTCGGGTGCCACCGACGCGGCAGAACTCCCCGTCCCTCACTGTTTCCCCAACGGCCCTTGTACGTCACCCTGGTTGACATCGAACCTGAGCAACGCTCACCTTCAGCGTTCACCCTCTTCGTCATCCATCGGAGACTCCCCCACCATGAGAAGACTCATCGGCACGCTCGCGGCGGCCGCGCTGGCCGTCACCGGCCTCACCGCCACCGCGGCCACGCCCGCGACGGCCGCCACCTCCGGGTCCTTCAACGTCCTGACGTACAACATCGCGGGCCTCCCGCTCGGCCTCGGCGACAGCGACCCCGAGACGAACACGCCGCTCATCGGACAGCGGCTGGCCCCGTACGACATCGTCAACGTCCAGGAGGACTTCAACTACCACGCCTCGCTGTACGCCAACGACACCCACCCGCACCGCACGGCGACGAGCGGCGGCGCGGCCTTCGGTGACGGTCTGAACACCCTCTCCGACCACTCCTTCGAGGACTTCCAGCGGGTGAAGTGGAACCAGTGCACCGGCACGAACTGCCTCACCCCGAAGGGCTTCTCGCTGGCCCGGGTCCGCCTCGCCGAGGGCGTCTTCGTGGACCTCTACAACGTGCACACCAACGCGGACTCCGACGACGCCGCGCTCGCCGCCCGCCGCGCCAACATCGAGCAGCTGTCGGACTTCATCCAGGCGAACTCCGCCGGCAACGCGGTGATCGTCATGGGCGACACGAACACGCGGTACACGCGCGCCGGCGACAACATCCGCACGCTCGTTTCCGACAACGGTCTCAAAGACCCGTGGGTCGACCTGGTCAAGGGCGGCACCCCGCCCGCGCAGGGCAGCGACCCCGTGCTCTGCGACAACGCCGCCCCGGCGAACGACTGCGAGGTCGTCGACAAGGTCCTCTACCGCGGCAGCAACCTCGTCTCCCTGAACGCCACCCGCTACAACAACGACTGGAAGTCGTTCCTCCGCTCCGACGGCAAGCACCTCTCCGACCACTTCCCGCACGCGGTCGACTTCTCGTACACCGTCAACTCCGCCCTCAAGGCGAGCGACTTCTGGGGCGGCCCACACGGCACGGCGTTCAACGACGCCGACGATCTGCCGGGAACCGTCTCCCCCCGCACGCTGACGCTGCGCGGCGCCTCCCGCCTGGACGCGGTCTCCCTGACCCACGACGGCGGTACGACGCTCAGCCACGGCGGCACGGGCGGCACGGCCACGTCCCTGACCCTCGCCTCCGGCGAGCACCTCACGTCCGTCAAGCTGACGCAGGGTCAGAAGGACGGCCGCACAAGGATCTTCTCGGCCGCCTTCACCACGGACAAGGGCCGCACCCTGACCTCCGGCACGGCAACGTCCGCCACGAAGACCTTCACAGCCCCGTCCGGCTGGCAGATCGTCGGCTTCACGGGACGGTCCGGCGACGAGATCGACAAGCTGGGCGTGCTGTACGCGCCGATCCGCTGATCGCGGCACGCGGGGACACCGGCGTTCGTCACGGCTCCCGGGCGAGCAGCCGCTCCAGTGCCACGGTGACGTGGGCCGGGCACTGGTCCATCACCCAGTGGCCCGCGTCGTCGAACATCGTCAGTTCGGCGTGCGGAACGCGCTCGGCGAGTTCGACGGCGATCGACGAGCTGAGGTAGGTGTCCCCGCGGCCCCACACGATCGCGGTGGGGCATCGGATGTCGCCGAGCCGCCGACGCAGCTCGGGCCGGGCCGGCACGCGGTAGTCGCCGAAGAAGTGGACCAGCCAGCGCCGGCCCTCGGGCGTGTCCATCCAGTCGACATGGCTGTCCAGGAGCTCTTCGTCGAAGTGGCCGCCGCGTACCAGCACCCCGAGCGAACGGCGGTGCAGACCGGCGAGGGGGAGCCGTGCCGCCAGCGCCCGGAGCCCGGGGGTGCGCCCGGCCAGGGTGAGCAGGCCGAAGACGGCGTACCAGCGGGGCACGAAGGAGGACTGGGCGCGGCTGTTGAGGATGGCCAGCCGTCGTACCCGGTCGGGGTGGGCCTGGGTGAGGCCGAGCGCTAGGAAACCGCCGTAGTCGTGCCCGAACAGGTTCACGGCGTCGATGCCGAGGGCGTCGAGCAGCCGGCCGACGCGGGCGACCTCGGTGTCGTAGTCGAACCGCAGGTGCAGCGGTCGTTCGGACTCTCCCCAGCCGAGGAGGTCCGGCGCGATCACCCGGTACCGGCGCGCCAGTGCCGGGATCTGATGGCGCCAGCAGCGGTGGTCGGCCGGGTAGCCGTGCAGGAGCAGCACCGGCTCGCCGTCGGCGGGCCCCGATTCCCAGCACGCCATGCGGGCACCGTCCACCACGACCGACCGAGCCCGGATCATCTGTGCACCGGGGCCTTTCGCACTCATCGCCTCTCCTACCGTTCGCTCGAACTCCGCACGCGATGACGTACCCACAGGGGTGACACCCGCGAACCGACCGCGCATCCGACTCACCAAAAGGGGGCTCACCCGCTCGCCCGCTCACTCGCTCCGCAACACCTCCGCGATCGTCAGCCGCCCCGCCCTGCGCGCCGGTACGAACGCCCCGAGCACCGCGATGGCCAGCCCCGCGAGGGCGAGCCCGGCCAGGGCGGGGGCCCGCCACACGTCCGTCATGTACGGCGGCAGGGAGATGTCCACGGCGCCCGCCATGCGCGGCATCACCAGCTCGTAGCCGGCCACGCCCAGCGGGATGCCGAGCAGGGAACCGATCGCGCCGAGCACGGCCATCGACGTCACCGTCATCGCCGTGACCTGGCGCGGCGTCATGCCGATCGACTTCAGCATGCCCAGGTCCCGCCTGCGGTCACGGGTGTTGAGGACGACCGTGTTGAAGACGCCGAGGGAGGCGACCGCGGCGAGCATCAGGGTGAGGGCGGAGGCCGATCCGACGATGGTCTGCGTGATGGTGTTGGCGCCCCGCACATCCGGTGTGATCCCCGCGTCGGCGGCGCGGGCCGCGCGGGCGTAGGCGGCCGGGTCGGTGCCGGCGCGCAGTGCGACGTGGTAGGCGATGGGCTTCTCGTCCGGCGCCAGCGCCGTCAGCGTCGGCCAGTCGGCGGCCACGACCCGGGCGTTGCTCTCCATGAACTCCCCCACGACCAGGACCCGTTCGGAGCGCCCGCCCTTCTCCAGGCGCACCCGGTCGCCGACCCGTACGCCGTTCTGTCGCAGGAAGGCCGAACCTGCCACGATCTCGCCGCTCGCGCGCATCCACCGGCCGTCGGTGAGCACACCGCCCAGACCGAGCCGGTCGCCGCGGCGGCCCTCCAGGATCACCGGATGCGCGGAGCCCGCCAGGCGTACGTCGACCGAAGCCCGGGCCGTGATCGCCCTCGCACCCGGCAACCGCCCCAGCAGCGACTGGAGTTCGGGGTCGTCGTGCTCCGGCTGGATCTCCTTGCCGTTCTTGAAGTGGGAGGCGTACACGGTCACCTGGTAGGCGTCGCGGCCGGCGTTGCCGAAGCGGTTCATGGTCGTCGCCAGGCCGGTCGCGAACGTCACCGTGGTCACGCCGAGAACCACGGCGGCCAGCGTCAGCGCGCTGCGTCCGGGCCGGGCGAACGGCAGGCCCATACCGAGGCTCACCGAGCGCGGCAGCCTGCTGCCGGCCAGCCGGCGCTGGATGCCCAGGGCGCGGCCGGCGCGTGGGGCGCTGCCCGCGCTGATCGCCCGTGCCGCCGACATCCGGTGGGCGCGCAGTGCGGGGGCGAGCGCGGCGAGGAGGCAGACAGCGGGCATGCCGAGCAGGGTGACGGCGTTCACCCACGCGGCGACGGAGACACTGTCGTGCAGCACTCCGGCGTCGGGCCCCATGAACACGAACTCGAAGAAGGGGCGCGCGATCAGGTTGCCGACGACCGTGCCGAGCACGCACCCGGCCACCGCCGGCACGGAGATCATCGTGAGGTAGACGGCGACCACCTGCCCCGGCGTGAAGCCGAGCGCCTTGAGCACACCGATGTGCCGGAGCCCGGAGATCACGGCCCCGCTGACCACGTTGGCGATGATGAGCACCGCGACCGCGATGCCGAGGACGCCGAAGGCCATCAGATACGGGGTGTAGGCCCGGGCCGAGCTGCTCACCTGGTGCTTGAGGGTGAGATACGACCGGGAGGCGGTGAGCGCCTGAGCGGGGAGCGCCTCGGTGACCGTGTCGAGCTGTGCGCCGAGCCGGTCGTCCGAGGACGCGTCCGGGAAGCGGAACAGCATCTGGGTGGCCGTCGGACGCAGGGCGCCGATCTGCTCGGGCGCGACCCAGGCGTCCGCGGTGCGGCTCAGGTCGAAGGCGAACCCGACGACGGTGAGGTCAGGGCCGCCCGAGGGCATCGGGAGCCGCTTGCCGAGGTCGTCCGCCGTCCAGTCGGACTGCCGGTTCAGCACGACCTCGCCGGGCCGGGTCGCCCAGCGGCCCGCCCACAGGTCGAGCCGGTCGACGGGGCCGCCGGGGTCGGCGCGGCCGACGACGGTGATCTCGGCGCCGAGGCCGAAGTGCAGGGTGCTGTCCGGGAGTTCGACCGTGGCCTGCGCGTAGGGACCGGCGGCGGCCGCGACGCCGGGGTGCCGGGCCGCCTCGGCCAACCGCGCGTCGGAGACCCTCGCCGGGTCGAACACGGCGACCACATGCGGTCCGCGCTGCTTGCCGAAGGCCTTGTCGAAGGGCGCGGAGGCCGCGTCGAGCAGGCCGAGGGCCACCACCATGGCCACGGTCGAGGTCAGGGTGACCAGCGCGATGACGAGGGTCTGCAGCCTGCGCCGCCGTACCGCCGCGCGGGCGGTGCGCCATACGGCCCTCATGCGGACGGCTCCAGGGTGTGCTCGCCGGTGACCCGGCCGTCGGCGAACTCGACGAGGCGGCTGGCGCAGCGCCGGGCCAGATGCTCGTCGTGGGTGACCAGGACCAGGGTCTGGCCGATCTGGTTGAGGTCGAGCAGCAGGTCCATCACCTGCTCCCCGGAGCGGCTGTCCAGGGCGCCGGTCGGCTCGTCGGCCAGCAGCAGGGCGGGGCGGTTCATCAACGCCCTGGCCACGGCGACGCGTTGGCGCTCGCCGCCGCTGAGCACGGCCGGGTAGGCGCGTCGCCGGTCGGCGATGCCGAGCTCGTCGAAGAGCTCCAGGGCCCGGCGGCGGGCCTGCCGGGCCGGGGTGCCGGTGAGCTGAGCGGCCAGCGCCACGTTGTCGAGGGCCGACAGGTCGTCGATCAGGTTGAAGAACTGGAAGATCATGCCGATCCGGCGCCGCCGGTACAGGGCGAGCCCCTTCTCGCTCAGCTCCCCCACGTTCTCCCCGTGCACGACGACCGTGCCGTCCGTCGGCCGGTCGAGGCCGGCGATCATGTTCAGGAGCGTGGACTTCCCGCACCCCGACGGCCCCATCACCGCGACCGCCTCCCCGGCCCGGATCCGAAGCGACACACCGGCCAACGCGGTCGTCTCGCCGTACTCCTTGCGCACGCCGTCGAGTCGTACGACGGCCTCTGCCCTGCTGTCCTCACTGCCCATGGACAGGACGCTACGAGGCCGGCCCGGGCCCGGACATCCCTCCCCGGATGGCACCTGGCCGGGCACCTCATCCTGCGGATGCAGGACCTGCATCTCCGGGCCGATGCGCTCGCGGTGATCGTCTGCCAGGGTGAACCCATGGGGGACTGGGAAGCGGGCTGGGTCACGGCGGCGGTCGCGGGTGCGGCCGTACTGGTGCTGACCGTCGCGCTGCTGCGGACGCGGCGCCGCTGGCGGGACGCCGTCGGGGAGCGCGGCTGGCTGCTGGAGCGGGAGCGGGAGAGCGCGGCCCGGGTGGCGGTCACGGCCGAACGCGACCGGATCGCCCGCGAGTTGCACGACATCGTCAGCCACACCGTGAGCCTCATGGTGGTCCAGGCCGGCGCCGCCCGCGAGGTCCTGGGCACGATGCCGGACGAGGCCTCGACGGCGCTGCGGGCGGTGGAGGACGCGGGGCGGGGCGCGATGACGGACCTGCGGCATCTGCTGGGGCTGCTGGCCCCGTCGGCGAACGGCGAGGACGACGGCACGGACGTCCCGCAGGACGGTCCTGCCGCCGACCTCGCCCCGCAGCCCGGCCTGGACCGGCTCGGCCAACTCGTCGACCGCGTCTCCTTCGCGGGCCTGCCGGTCGAGGTCCGCGTCTCCGGCGAGCCCCGCCCGCTCCCGCAGGGCATCGACGTGACGGCGTACCGCATCGTCCAGGAGGCGCTCACCAACGCGCTCCGGCACGGCGACGGGGGCAAGGCCGAGGTCACCGTGCGGTACGCGGAGCACGCGCTGCGGGTGGAGGTGCTGAACACCGGCCCGAGCGTGCTGACCGGCACGGCACCGAGGCAGCCGCGGCTCCGGGAGGGCACCGGGCGCGGCCTGCTGGGGCTGCGGGAGCGGGTCGCGGTGTACGGCGGTGACCTGGACGCCCGACGGCGGCTCGGCGGCGGCTACCGCGTGCGGGCCCGTATCCCCCTGGACCGCCCGTGACCGAACCGGCTCCCCGCGTCCTGATCGCCGACGACCAGACGCTGATCCGCACCGGATTCCGGCTGATCCTGACCGTGCGCGGCATCGAGGTGGTCGGCGAGGCGGCGGACGGCGTGGCGGCGGTGGCGATGGCGCGCGAACTCGCCCCGGACGTCGTGCTGATGGACATCCGCATGCCGAACATGGACGGCCTGGACGCCACCCGGCGCATCCTCCAGCAGAGCCCGGACTGCCGGGTGTTGATGCTGACGACCTTCGACCTGGACCGCTATGTCTACACCGCCCTGTCGATCGGGGCGAGCGGCTTCCTCCTCAAGGACGTCACGCCCGAGCACCTGGCGGCGGCCGTACGCCTGGTCGGCACCGGCGACGCGCTGCTGGCCCCCGCCATCACCCGCCGCCTGGTGGAACGCTTCGCCAAGGACCCCGCCGACCGTCCGCCCACGGTCCCCGCCGACCTGGCGGCCCTGACGCCCCGCGAGCTGGAGGTCCTGACCCTCCTGGGCCGGGGCCTGTCCAACACGGAACTCGCCGCCCACCTCACCCTGAGCGAGGCCACGGTGAAGTCCCACGTGGCCCGCATCTTCGCCAAGCTGTCCCTCCGGGACCGCGCCCAGGCCGTCGTGCTGGCGTATGAGACGGGGTTGGTACGGGCGGGCGAAGGCGGGGGGCACTAGCATCGCGCCTGGACACCCTAGGTTTCCGTGGTCGCAGGACGCAGGAGGAGACACCCCCATGGCCCGCGCAGGACTCACCGCCGACCGCCTGGCCGCGGCGGCGGCCGAGCTGGCCGACGAGGTCGGGTTCGACCAGGTCAGCCTCTCCGCGCTGGCCCGGCGGTTCGGGGTGAAGGACGCGAGCCTGTACTCGCACGTCAGGAACCTTCAGGACCTGCGGACGCGGGTGGCGCTGCTGGCCGGTGGCGAGATGATCGACCGGATCGCCGCGGCGGTGGCGGGACGTGCCGGCAAGGACGCGCTCGTGGCGTTCGCGGACGCGTATCGCGCGTACGCGCTCCAGCACCCGGGGCGTTACGCGGCGACCCAGATCCGCATCGACCCGAGCCTCGTCGCCGACTCCCCCGCCATGCGCCGCACCGCCGAGATCACCTACGGCATGCTCCGCGCCTACGGCCTCGACGAACCCGACCTGACCGACGCCGTCCGCCTGCTGCGCAGCACCTTCCACGGCTACTGCTCCCTGGAGTCCACCGGCGCCTTCGGCGCCCCCCGCGGCGTAAGCGAGTCATGGGAGCGCGCTGTCGACGCCCTGCACGTGGCGCTCGCGAACTGGCCGCGCGAGGAGCGGGACCGGCGCCCAGCCCGGTTGTCACCCTGACCCCTTGGACAGCGGCCGCCAGTCACCTGCCGCCGGGGATGTCCGTGGCCATGGTTCCTCGGTCCCTCGCCGGTGATGAGTCCGAAGGGTCTGACACCCGGGAAGGCTTCAAGCCCCACAGGGCCTACGCCTCGTCGCCGTGAGTCAGGTCGCTTCGCCGGCTCAGCGCGTCCACCTCGCCGTACGAAGGCACGGCCCCGCCCGGCGTCCGGCCCTCCCGGATCTCCCCCATGGCCTCCACCGCCGCACCCAGTGCCCGCCGGTAGAGCAGCGAGCCGAGGCTGATGCGGCGGACGCCGAGGCCGGCGAGCCCGGGGACGGTGGGGCCGACCGGGGTGTAGAGGACGTTGAGGGGGACGTCGAGGTGTTTCACCAGGTCGGCGATCTGGCGAGGTTCGGTGACCCCCGGCACGAACACCCCGTCCGCGCCCGCCTGCTGATAGACGTCGAGGCGGTCCTTCGTGTCCGCCTCCCCGCCGCCCAGCCAGTACGTGTCGGTGCGGGCGTTGACGAAGAGGCCCGGGGCGGCGGCCTTGACGGCGGAGATCTTCGCGGCGTGCAGCGCGGGCGGGCCGAGACGGTCCTCCAGATTGATGCCGACGGCTCCCACGGCCGCCAGCTCCCGGGCGAACTCCCCCACCTCCTCGGGGTCGTCGCTGTAGCCGTCCTCCGCGTCGACGGTCAGGAGGCACGGTCCCGAGCCGAGGGCGAAGGCGAGGCGGAGGGTGTCGTCGCGGGTGGCCGACGCCCCGTCGGGCAGGCCGACGGCCGCCGCGACCCCGAGGCTGGTCGTGCCGATCGCGCGGAACCCCTGAGCGGCGAGCGCCCGCGCCGAGGCGTGGTCCCAGGCGTTGGGGAGGAGCAGGGGTTCGTCGCCGTGATGGAGCTGGGCGAACGGGTTGCGGGTGGATTCCGTCATGCCGGCAACGCTAGGCCCACGTCGATTCGGTGCCCACCGAAGTCCGCCATCCCCTGGTCGCCGGGCTCGCCGCCACCGCCGCCCTCGTGGGAGCAGCGCCACGAAGGTCGTGAGCTCCCGCGTCACCGGCGATGTGGCGGTCCACAAGGACGGGAGGCTCGAATCCGCCCTCAGCCCTGTACGCCCACGCCCTCGCCGTCCGCCAGCCGCACCCGGACCTCACGCCCGTCGCTCCAGCGGACGCGGAGCCCGTCCTCGCCGTCCACGCGCACGGACACCAGGTCCTCCAGCGGCGCGGGGTCCGGCTCGGCCGTGAGGCGGGCGAGGGCGACGAAGAGGGTGGGTCCGTCGCCGGTCACGCCGGACAGTTCGCGGCTCAGACCGGCGACGGGCCGCAGCTCGGCGCGCACCCCGTCCCGGCAGGCCCACCCGGTCACCCGCACCGGCGTCCTCGGCTCCGCCCCGGCCACCAGATGGGCCCGCACCTCCACGGCCCCCCGCGCGAGCACCACGCTGGTCACCCGGACCGACTCACCGACCGAGTGCCGCGAGGCCACCCAGCCGTCGCCGACCCCCAGCGGCACGATGTCCGTACGGCTCGGGTCGGCGCCGACGAGCACGCTGTTGTCGTACGACGGTGCGGGCCGCGTGGCCGTCGAGTAGGCGAGGCGGGTGTAGTACGGGTCGTAGCGGACGTCCTCGCTGCCGTGGTTGTGGAGGCGGACCAGTCCGTCCGAACGGGTGGACTGCACCAGCCAGTTGGGGGCGGCGATCGGCGTGATCGCGTCGGCGCGCTCGGCCGGCCCCGGTTCCTCCGTCGCCGTCCAGACCTCGTGCTCGGCCGGCAGGAGCAGGGCGAGGAAGCCCTTGCTCGCCCAGTACGGCGACGCGGGGCCCGAATAGCCCTGCAGGACCGACTCGTCGGGGCCGTGCCAGCCGAGGGTGAGCAGGCCGTTCGCGTCCACGGCTCCCCGCTCCAGGAAGTACTTCAGCGCGCCGGAGGCCAGCCGCCGGGTCTCCCCCGGCGGCAGCGGCGTACGGCCGGTGAGCGCGCCCAGCCACAGCGGTGCCGTCGTCGCGAACCGATACGTCAGGGAGCGGCCCTGGTGCATCGGCGCGCCGTCGCCGCCGAACAGTCGGGCGTAGTCGTCGAGATGCCGCGAGAGCCGACCGCCGTACAGCTCCAGCAGCCTCTCGTCCTGGGCCAGCCACGCGTGCAGCACCGGGTACAGGTGCATCGCCCAGCCGTTGTAGTAGTCGTACTTGCGGCCGTCGCCGTCGGTGTACCAGCCGCCGCCTGCGTACCAGTCCTCGATCCGCTCCAGCCCCCGGTCGATCGCCTTGCCGGACTCCTCGGTCTCGTACCCGATCTCCTGGAGGAAGCCGCCCACCGTCACCGGGAACAACTCCCAGTTGCAGGGCCAGGCTTCGGCGGTCAGCGCGTCCCCGAGCCAGGCCGCCGCCCGCTGCCGCACCGGATCGTCCAGCCGGTCCCACAGCAGCGGCCGGGTCAGCCGCAGCGCGAGCGCGATCGACGCCGCCTCGACCAGCGGCTGGCTGCGGTCCTCGATACGGGGCCAGACTCCGGACGTGCCGGCCGCGAGTCCGTCGGCATACCGCTCCAACGCGGTCTCGTCCCGGCGGAAGGCGGCCAGCAGCAGCGTACGGGCGTACCCTTCCAGCCCGTCGGAGAGACGGCCCGACCAGCTCTGCCGGTCACCGGGAAAGTGGTAGAGGGCACGGTCCTCGGTGGCGTACGGCTCCACGGCGCCGAGCAGGGCGTCGGCGGCCGCCTCCCAGTGGGCGCGGGTGTAGCCGGTGTACGGGCTGAGGGTGCGGTCGTCGGGCGGCAGCTGCATGGTTCTCATTCCGGCTCGGAGAAGATCGGACCTGGGACGCCCCGGTTCCGGTCGGGGCGCCCCAGGGGTTCATCCCACCCGCACCTGGCCCTGGGGCACCAGATGCCGGGCGACGAGTTCGTCGCGGACGAGGCTCGCGTACACCGTGGCGCCGTGCGCCGAGGTGTGGGTGTTGTCCCGTTTCTCGTTGTAGAGGTAGAGCGCCTTGGACGCCTCCACGCCCAGGGACTCCACCAGTGCCTTGGTCTTCGCCGTCAGGTCGACCAGGGGGACGTCCCGGTCGGCGGCGACCGCGCGGATGACCGCGGGGTGGTCCACGCCCAGGCCGTTGACCAGCAGGGCCGTGTTGTTGTTCAGCGTGCCGTCGGAGTTGAACCAGCGGCGCACGATCGGGGTGACGAGGACCGGCTCACCGCCCTTGGCGCGTGCGCCGTCCACCAGTGTCTCCAGATTCGCGCGGTACGTCGCCTCGTCGGTCGTCTTGTCGTTGTGGGCGAGCTGGATCAGGACCAGGTCGCCGGGCCGGATCCGGGGCTGGACGGTGCCCCACAGGCGGGAGTCGGCGAGATAGCTGACCGTGCTCTCGCCGGAGTCGGCGTAGTTGGCGACGGACAGGCCCTTGCGCAGGTACTGGGGCAGTTGCTGGCCCCAGCCGGAGTACGGGTCGCCGGGCTGGTCGCAGACCGTGGAGTCGCCGACGAGGAGGATCTGGCGGGTACGGCGCGCGGGGGTGACCTTGATGTCGGCCAGCGCGGGAGCCGCGCCGCCGAGCAGCAGGTCGAGGCCGGGGGTGCCTTCGGGGCCCGTCGGCTCGCCCTGCGGTGTGCGGACGTTCACGGTGAAGCTGCGCGCCACCCGTTCACCGGCCGGGGCGGACGTCTCGGGGAGCAGGGTGCGGCGTGTCTCCCCGGCGATGGTCGTGCTCGACGCCGCCTCGCCGCCGAGCAGGACCTTCACGTCGTAGGTGCCGGGCGGGACGTCGAAGTGGCAGGCGGTGGCGGTGCAGTGGGCGTCGGCGGCGGCCTGGGCCGGTGTCGCCGTCAGCGCGGTTCCCAAGGTGGCCGCCGCCACCAGCGCGGCGGTGCTGAAACGTCTCATGCACGACTCCTCACTCGGATGGACCCGGCGTTCGACTGGACCGTACCCGTTTGGACAAGCGCTTTCTAGGTTCCGGCGTCAGATCACAGAACTCCCCGGCCACAGCCAGCGCAAGCCCTTTCGCGAAATCGATTCAACTGTCACTCTGCACACACCCCGCACCACACACTTCGCAGCACTTCGAAGGAGGCACCCCCCATGTCCGGATCCCACGACAGATCCGTTCGCCGCCGCACCTTCGTCCTCGGCGCCACGGCCGCCGCAGGCACGGCGGCCCTCGCCGGCACGGCGCGCGCCGCGGCCTTCGGCTGGCGCGACGACGGCTCGAACTACGTCGTCGACACCGGCGCCCACCTCGTCTTCAAGGTCAGCAAGTCCAACGGCGACCTGACCTCGCTGGTCTACCGGGGCACGGAGTACCAGGGCTACGGCGGCAAGAACTCGCACATCGAGTCCGGCCTCGGCAGCTCCACGGTGTCCGTCCGGCAGTCCGGTTCGACGATCCTGATCTCGGTCGCGTACGGCACGCTGCGGCACTACTACGCGGCCCGCAGCGGCGAGAACAACATCTACCTGTGGACCAACAAGGCCGACACGTCCGTCTCGGCGACCCGCTACATCCTGCGCGTGCGCAAGGGCCTGTTCCTCAACGACGAGCCCGACTCCTACACCTACGCGCCCACCACCGTCGAGGCCTCGGACGTGTTCGCCAAGTCCGACGGCCAGACCCGCTCGAAGCACTACTCGAAGCTGCGCGTCATGGACTACGACTACATCGGCTGGTCGGGCGGCGGCGTCGGCCTGTGGATCGTGCGCAGCAACCACGAGAAGGCCTCCGGCGGCCCGTTCTACCGCTCCCTGCTGCGCCACCAGAGCGCGGACGGCGGCGGCCTGTACGAGATCCTGTACTACGGCCAGAACCAGACCGAGGCCCAGCGCTTCGGCCTGCAGGGCCCGTACGTCATCGCCCTCACGGACGGCGGGGCGCCCTCCGCGTCGCTGTTCCCGGGCACCCTGACCACCTCGTGGGCGGACTCCCTCGGCATGTCCGGGTACGTCGGCGCGGGCGGGCGCGGCAAGGTGGCCGGCGTCGGGATCGCCGGGCGGAACACGGCGTACCCGTACACGGTCGGACTCGCCAACTCGGCGGCGCAGTACTGGGGTTCGGCGCGCTCCTCGGACGGTTTCTTCTCGATCGGGGGCGTGCTGCCGGGGACGTACACCCTGACCGTCTTCAAGGGCGAACTCGCCGTGCACACGGGGTCGGTGACGGTCGCGGCCGGTGCGACGACCACGCTCAACACCATCACCGTCCCGTCCTCCAACGACCCGGGCAACGCCGCCGCCATCTGGCGGATCGGCGAGTGGGACGGCACGCCGAGCGGCCTCAAGAACGCCGATCTGATGACGTACGCGCATCCGTCCGACGTCCGGGCGGCGCCCTGGACCGGCAATGTCGTCATCGGCAACAACGAGACGTCGGCCTTCCCCTGCTACCTCTGGAAGGACGTCAACAGCGGGATCCTGGTGTACTTCCGGCTGACGGCGGCCCAGGCGGCGGCCGCGCACACCCTGCGGATCGGGGTGACGACGGCGTACGCCAACGGCCGCCCCCAGGTGACGGTGAACGACGCCTGGACGTCCGCCATCCCCTC
Organism: Streptomyces ferrugineus; assembly: GCF_015160855.1. Classification (NCBI taxonomy): domain Bacteria; kingdom Bacillati; phylum Actinomycetota; class Actinomycetes; order Kitasatosporales; family Streptomycetaceae; genus Streptomyces; species Streptomyces ferrugineus. Next base: position 7,203,506 of record NZ_CP063373.1, read on the forward strand.
CCCGCCCACCCAGCCGAACACCCGGTCGCTGACCAACGGTTCCTACCGGGGCAACAACCACACGTTCACGTACAGCGTGCCGGCGTCCGCCTGGAAGACGGACACCGGCCAGTACAACGTGCTCAGGATCGCTGTGGTGAGCGGTTCGGGGCTGACGGGCTATCTCAGCGCGGGCACGGCGGTCGACGCGATCGACCTGCTGGCCTGAGGGCACCTCACGTCCCGCGCGTCCACTGCTGGTTGGTTCCTCCGTTGCAGGTGTAGGTGATGATCGCGGCGGAGTCGGCGGTGGACGCGCCGTTGACGTCCAGGCACTCGCCGGTGGCGCGGGACCTGATGTTCACGTAGGAGCCGGTGGTGGTCAGCGACCACTGCTGGCCGGTCGCGGAGGCGTCGCAGTTCTCCTGGGTGACCGTGCTCGCGTTCTCCTGGACGCACAGGGAGCTGTGCCGGGTGACGAGCTGGTAGTAGCCGCTGCCGACGGACTTGAGCCAGTACTTCTGGTTGCCGCCGCCGTTGCAGTCGTACTGCTTGATCTGGGCGCCCTGCCACTGCGACTGGCTGGTGACGTCGGCGCACCGGCCGCTGTGCCGGGCGATCAGTGTGTTGTACGTGGCGCTGGTGCCGCTGATCGAGCCGGTGGCCGTGTCGATGGTGACCTCCGGGGACCAGGACATGGACATCGAGGTCGAGGACGGGAAGGTCAGCGGCAGCCAGACGTAGCGGGAGTCGTTGACGGTGCCGCCGAAGGAGTTGCCCCAGCGGTCGCCCAGGTAGAGGTACGAGGTGGTGGAACCGCCCTGTACGGGGAGGACGTACGCGGTCTGCGAGCCGTAGGTCGTGGAGTCGCCGACGTTCCTCATCGCGGTCCACGGGCCGGCGAGGCTGGTGGCGGTGGCGTACTGCTGCTGGTTGGGGTTCCAGCCGGTGGCACCCGACGTCAGCATGAAGTAGACGCCGTTGCGCTTGAACAGGGCGGGAGCCTCCCGGTGGCCGCCGTGCCAGGGGTCGGCGACCAGCGCGGCGATGCCGGTGTAGTCGCTGGTCAGACGGTAGATGTGCAGGTCGTAGTTCTCGCGGGCGGCGGAGACCATGTAGCCGGTGCCGTCGGTGTCGACGAACACCGTGATGTCACGGGACATGTGCTGACCGAACGGGCGGAAGCTGCCCTGCCAGGTGTAGTCGCCGTCCACGGTGTCGGAGACGGCCACGGCGGCGCGGGCCTGGCTGTAGTCGACGCCGTTCTCCTTGTGCATCCACATGACGAACTTGCCGGTGGCGGCGTTGTACATGACCTTGGGGCGCTCGATGTTGGCGGTGGCCAGCTCCGAGTGGCTGGACTGGGTCAGGACGTGGTTCCTGAACTCCCAGTTCTTCAGGTCGGTGGAGCGGTAGGCGTCCACGTAGCGGAAGGTGTTGTCGGCGTTGCGGTGCTCGCCGAACCAGTAGTAGTACGAGCCGACCTTGATGACCCCGCCGCCGTGGGCGTGCACCGGGTTGCCCGAGGTGTCGGTGAACTGCGTGCCGGTGGTGACGGTCCGGGGTGCCGCCTGCGCGGGACCGGCGGTGGCCAGGGCACCGGCCACGGCCAGACACAGGGCGAGCAGCACCGCGTACGCACGTCTCATCTCAAGCACTCTCCTCCGCGGTCACGGCGGACGTGTCCGCCACGGGTATGCCGAAGTCCGGGGTGCCGTCCGCGTTCCAGTTCAGCTTCTGGATGCGGGTGTGCCGGTTGGGGTCGTTGAGCGGGTCGCCGTTGATCTCCTTGTACTGGCGGGCGTGGTAGACGAGGACGTCGGTGCGGCCGTCCTCGGCGACGGTGAAGCAGTTGTGGCCCGGGCCGTACTGCTTGGTGGTGTCGTTGCTGGTGAAGACCGGGGTCGGCGACTTGGCCCAGCTCGCCGGGTCCATCAGGTCGCTGTCGGCGTCGGCGGTCAGCAGGCCGACGCAGTAGTTGAAGTCGGTGGCGGAGGCCGAGTAGGTGAGGAAGATGCGGCCGTTGCGCTTGAGGACGTACGCGCCCTCGTTGACCTTGAAGCCGACGCACTCCCAGTCGTACTCCGGGGTGGACAGCCGCACTTGAGGACCGGTCAGTGTCCATGGATTCGCCATCTTCGACAGGAAGAGGCCGGTGTTGTTGTCCAGGCCGGGCTCGTGCTGCGCCCAGCACAGGTAGCGGGTGCCCCGGTGGGTGAAGGTGGTGGCGTCCAGGGAGAAGGTCTCCCAGGCCGTCTTGACCTGGCCCTTCTCCACCCAGGTGCCCTTGAACGGGTCGGGGTGGGCGTTCTCCAGGACCCAGATGCGGATCCGCCACACGTCCTCGGCGGGCGCGGCGGCGAAGTAGATGTACCACTTGCCGCCGATGCGGTGCAGCTCCGGGGCCCAGATGTGGGCGCCCATGTCGCCGGTGGGGTGGGCCCGCCAGATGACCGACTCGGCGGCCGTGGACAGGCCGTTCAGGGTGCGGGAGCGGCGCAGGATGATCCGGTCGTACTCGGGGGCGGTGGCGGTGAAGTAGTAGCGCCCGTCGATGTGGCGGTGGATGTGGGGGTCGGCGCGCTGCCGGACGAGGGGGTTCTCGTACGGGACAGCCCGTCGGGGTGCGGCGTGGGCGACACCGGGGACGGCCGAGGCGGCGGTCAGCGCGCCGGCGGCTGCGGCGCCCTTCAACAGCAGCCTGCGGCTGGGGGGTTCGGGCAGGTCGTTTTCGCGGCTCATACGGACTGCCTCTCAGGGTTCTCATGGGGGATCTGTTCGAAATTACGGACATGATCTGTCATTACGAACGCCGAAAAGGTAAGGGTGTGGAACGTGGAGGTCAACGGGTTGGACGGGATGAGGGAGAGCGCTTTCTGGTCGGGTTTTCTGGCCCGGGTGCGATTTTCTGTTATCGACCGCCTTCCGCCCCGTCTCCCATACCGTGCGCAGCCTTACCCACAAGACAGCAGCGGCCGCCGGCGCCCTCGCCGCGGTCGCCGCCCTCACCGTCACCGCTTCCCCCACGGCGGTGGCCGCCGGCCCCCGGGACATATCCGCCGATGTGCTCGGGGGCCGGGACGTCACGCTCGACGGCGACGCGGTGGTGACCGTGCCGCCCGGCACGACGACGTACGACGGCGTCTTCCGCGGCGAGGGCACCCTCACCGTGCGCGGCACCGGCACGCTGATCCTGACCAGGGACAGCGATTTCACGCTGCCCAAGTCGCGGCAGCGGCAGCAGGTGAGCGTCCGCGGCGGCAACCACCCCTACGTCACCACGACCCGCCCCGACCCGCCCGCGATCACCGTCGAGCGCGGGGCGACCCTCCAGTACGGCAACGGCGGCACCACCGGGCTGATCGGCCACTTCCCCTACAACACCCCGGCGTTCCGGCTCAACCAGGACAACATCCGGGTCGACGGCACCCTGCGGCTGTCCCTGAGGAGCGCCTACAACCTGGGCACGATCAGCGGCTCCGGGCTCATCACCCAGCCGCGCTTCCTCTGGGGCACCTGGGACATCTCGGGCACCCACCCCTTCTCCGGGGTGATCGACAACGGCACCCAGGCGAACGCCGGCGCACCGGAGTACGCGACGTCACTGCCCAATGTGCGCAAGATCCTCAACCAGGGCACCTGGACCGTGGACACCCCGCTGGGCCAGACCGTCACCCAGCGCATGGACTTCTACCAGCGCGAGTACGGCAGCGACATCAACGTCCAGTCTCGACCCGGCAGCAAGGTGGTACTGACCGGCCAGTACAGCTGGTCGAACCAGGGCGGGGACACCAACCCCTCGCTCAGCGACCCGGCCCTGAACTGGACGCCCGCCCGCAAGAACGTCAACAAGCGCGGCACCAACATCAAGGGCGCCAACGTCCAGTGGGGCGACGGGACGACGAACAAGATCTTCATGCCCGGGACCGCCGAGACGGTCTACATCAACCTCCTCGCGGCACGCTCCCGTTCCCTCCTCACCTTCAACTACAACGGGCCGGTGACACTGGGCGCCCCCATCGGCGGCGGCGTGTTCCACGACACGCTCTCCGCACCCGGCGCCGGGGACATCGTCATCAAGGGCACGAAGGGCAACGACGTCACCTTCGCGGCCGTGCAGTACTACGACGGCTCGACGACGGTCGAGAAGGGCGCGGTGCTGCGGCTGGGCAGCGGCAGGCGGGGCGGCGACGGCGGGCTCTACACCAAGGGCGGCCTCTACAAGGTCGTCAACAACGGCTCACTGGTCCTGAACAACGTCTCCAAGCCCCTCACCCTCTCCCGCGTCAGCGGCACCGGCTCGCTGACCCAGGCGGGGTCCGCGACGACGACGCTGACCGGCACGTCGGTGACCTACACCGGCAGGACGACGGTCAAGAAGGGCACCCTGGCGCTGCGCGGCGGCGCGACCCTCGACCGCAGCAGGTCGATCACGCTTCCCTCCGCCGACTCCCGACTGGACGCCGGCACTTCGGGCCTTCGCGTGGCGACGACGCTGACCGGCAAGGGAACCGTCGAGGGAGCGGTGACGAACGACGGCGTGGTCGCGACCGGGCTGACCGTCGCCGGCGACTACACACAGTCGGCGAAGGGCGAACTGGTGCTGCGCGACGGCCCGTTGCGGGTGACCGGCGCGGTCCGCCTGGCCGGGAACCTGGACCTCGCCTCCGCCGCCACCGGGAGCGAGCCGGCCCGCACGATCACGGTCCTCGACCACCGGGGCCGGGCCAGGACGACCGGTACCTTCACCGGCCTCGACGAGGGCGAGAAGCTCCAGCTCGACGACACCGCGTACCGCATCTCCTACCGGGGCGGCGACGGCAACGACGTGGTCCTCACGGCCGTCACCACGAGCCCCTCCCCCGGCTCCGACACCCCCCGCACCGCCGCCGACACGGTCGCCTCCCCCGGCACCCGCACCACGAGCGCCGCGGGCAACGGCCTCGGCTGGTGGCCGTACGTCCTGGCCGCCGGGCTGCTCGTCGGGCTCATGGTGCCGGTGACGCAGCGAGGGCGCGGGCGTGGTCGACGGCGGGGCGGGCGGCACGCGGCTCAGGGCTAGGGCCATCCTGCGGGGCCCTTCTGATGGATCTCCGTGGAAGAAGGGCCCTGGACCCTGCCGTGGCACACCGGGAGCCGCTCCGGCGGCCGGTCCCGGCTCGGCTACCGTCGACACCATGACCAGCACCACCGCCTCCCTCGCCGAAGCCCTCGCCACCGGGACGCTCGTCCTCGACGGCGGTATGTCCAACCAGCTCGAGTCCGCCGGGCACGACCTGAGTGACGAGCTGTGGTCGGCGCGGCTGCTCGCGGAGCGGCCGGCGGCGATCACCGAGGCGCATCTGGCCTACTTCAGGGCGGGCGCGGACGTGGCGATCACGTCCAGCTACCAGGCCACCTTCGAGGGGTTCGGCAAGCGTGGCATCGGGCGCGAGCGGGCGGCCGAACTGCTCGCGCTGAGCGTGGAGTCGGCGCGCGAGGCGGCGCGGCGGGCGCGGGCCGAGGGGATCACGCGCCCGCTGTGGGTGGCCGCGTCGGTCGGGCCGTACGGGGCGATGCTGGCGGACGGCTCCGAGTACCGGGGCCGGTACGGGCTGAGCGTGGACGCGCTGGAGCGCTTCCACCGGCCGCGTCTGGAGGTGCTGGCGGCGGCCCGGCCCGATGTCCTCGCCCTGGAAACGGTTCCCGACGCCGACGAGGCGCGGGCGCTGCTGCGGGCGGTGCGCGGGCTCGGTGTTCCGGCCTGGCTGTCGTACTCCGTCGCCGGCGGGCGCACCCGCGCCGGGCAGCCGCTTCAGGAGGCGTTCGCCCTGGCCGCGGACGCGGACGAGGTGATCGCGGTCGGCGTGAACTGCTGTGCGCCCGAGGACGTCGAGGGCGCCGTCGAGAGCGCGGCCCGGGTCACGGGCAAGCCGGTCGTCGTCTACCCCAACAGCGGTGAGGCCTGGAACGCCGAGGCGCGGGCCTGGGACGGGCGCGCCACCTTCACGGCCGAGGAGGTCCTGGGGTGGCGGGCGTCCGGGGCGCGGCTGATCGGCGGGTGCTGCCGGGTGGGCCCGGACGCGGTCGCGTCCATCGCGAGGGCGTTGAAGGCGTAATGCCTGTCGGCCCTGCCACCGCACTGCTAGCCTCCGGTCGGGAACCGGTTGCTGCCGTGTTCCCGCAGCTCTAGGGGCGAGGCAGACATGACCAGAAAGAGCGGGGACGCCGGGCGCAGCACCATCCGGGACGTGGCGGCGCGTGCCGGGGTGTCCGCGTCGACCGTGTCCCGGGTGCTCGGCGGGGTGTACCCGGTGAGCGCGTCGACCCGCTCGCGGGTGCAGCGGGCGGTCCGTGACCTGGACTACGTCGCGGACGCGCGCGCCAAGGCGGTGGCGGGGGTCGGCACGCCCACGCTGGCGTTCGTGCTGGAGGACATCACCGGGCCGTCGTTCGCGCACATGGCGTACGGGGTGGAGCGGGAGGCGAGGCGGCTCGGCCATCTGTGCCTGGTGTGCACCACGGAGGGCGACGTCCAGCACGAGGTCGAGTTCGTCGAGATGATGCGCGCCCAGCGGGCCGCCGCCGTGATCCTGGTCGGCGGCTCCGCCGACACCCCGGAGTACCGCGAGCGCACCCGCCGGATGGCCGACTCGCTGGCGTCGGCGGGCTCCCGGCTGGTGCTGTGCGGCAGGCCGCCGCTGGGCCCCGGGGCGCCGGTCACGGTCATCGAGTACGACAACGAGGGCGGCGCCTACGCCCTGGTCGCCCACGTCCTCACCCAGGGTCACCGGCGTGTCCTGTTCCTCGGCGGCGGGGCGGACCACACCACGGCGCAGGGCCGCGAGCGCGGCTATCTCGCCGCCCACCGGGCCCGCGGCCTGGACCCGGACCCGGCGCTGCTCCGGCACGGCGACTTCACCCGCGACTCCGGCCACCGTCTGATGCGCCAGGCCCTGAAGGAGGGGCTGGACTTCACGGCCGTGGTGGCCGCCACCGACATGGTCGCCGCGGGCGCGCTGACCGCCCTGCACGAGGCCGGCCTGGAGGTGCCCGGCGACGTGTCACTGGCCGGCTACGACGACATCCCGTTCGCCCGCGACCTGCACCCGGCGCTCACGACGGTCCACGTCCCGTACGAGGAACTGGGCCGCCTCGCCGTACGCACGGCCCTGGGACGCACCCCGGACCATCCGGACGAGCATCTGCTGCTGGGCACGCATGTGGTGGTGCGGGACTCGGTGGGGGCGCTCGCCGAGTAGCGCTCCCAGGCTCTCACTGCCGGCGGACCGCGCCCGGCAGCCGCAGCCGGCGTACGACGGACCGCAGTTCCGTGCCGCGCGGGGGCGAACCGTCGGCCGGGAGCGACGCGGCGGTGGGCTCCCGGGCCGGGGCAGCCGCCCACAGGGCGAGTTCGGCGTCTCGCGGGCCGTGCGCGGTGTGGGTCTCGCCGTCGCCGAAGATCCGTACCGGATGCGAGTCGTCCCACCGCTGCCACCCCGGGTCGCCCTCGACCGCGAACCGCACCCACGCCCGGTGGATCTCGTCCGCGAGCTCCTGCGGGGCGCCGTCGCCGGCCAGCCTGCGGGACTCGGGGACGTCGCCGGTGTCGAAGACGAAGCCGAGTTCCAGGGCGTGGCAGGCGCCGAGGTCGGGGAGGGTGGAGGGCCAGGCGAACTCGTACACGTACGACGTTCCCGGGCGGGCGTCGGCCAGGTGGTGCAGGGGGACGCGCAGCAGGTGGTCGGTGACCATCTGGCCGACGATCTCGGCGGTGCCGGCCTCCGGGTGCAGGGCGCGGTAGCCGCGGGGCACCTCGGCGCCGACGTGGCAGCGGGCCATGGCGCCGGCCAGGGCGACCGCGCCGAGCCGGTCGACGCGCTCAAGGAGGCCGCCGGGCACCAGCCACAGCCGGTACTCGTCCCGGGTCCAGCCCGTCAGCAGGTCGACATCACGGGCCGCCGCGCCCTCCGCCAGGGCCTCCATCGGGTCGCGCGGCACCATGTCACCGTCGACGACGATGCCGAAGGCGGGGCCGCCCAGCACGGGGCTGCTGAGCCGGCCCACCTCGGCCTGGGTGCGCAGCAGCAGCTCGCGGTCGACCTCGGCGAAGGCCGCGGCGGTGGCGGGGATCTTCAGCCGGGTGGCCATCCGGCGGACCATCCGCCGCACCTTGTCCCGCTCGGCGGCCTCGGGCGGCCCGCTCTGCAGGATCGCGCGCCGGACCAGGCCCTGGGCCTGCGGTGCGGCGAGCAGCGCGCCGGTGCTGATCGCACCGGCGGACTGGCCGAACAGGGTGATGCGGTCCGGGTCGCCGCCGAAGGCCGCGATGGACCGGTGGACCCATGTCAGGGCGGCGAGCTGGTCGCGCAGTCCCGGGTTGGCGGGGGCGTCCGGGAAGTAGCCGTAGCCCTCGACGCCCAGCCGGTAGTTGACCGAGACCAGCACGACCCCGTCCCGGGCGAAGGGCCGCCCGTCGTACACGGGCACGCCGGAGGAGCCGCGGGTCAGGGCGCCGCCGTGCAGCCACACCATGACCGGCAGCCGGGCGCCGGGGCCGGGTTCGGGGGTCCAGACGTTGAGGTTGAGACAGTCGTCGCCGGGCACGACGGGGTCCGACAGGTACTGGGCGAATGCCTCGGAGTACGGCGGCTTCGGCGGGGTCGGCCCGAAGGCTCCGGCGTCGCGCACACCGTCCCAGGGTTCGGGCGGTGCGGGCGGCCGGAAGCGCAGCGGGCCGAAGGGGGGCGCCGCGTAGGGGATTCCCCGGAACACCGCGACGCCGTGCTCGTACCGGCCCCTTACCGCACCGTAGGGCGTGCTCACCACGGGGTCTGCCTGGACTGCCGTCATACGTCCACCAGCCTCCTCACCGCGCTCGTGCACCGTGAAGATCAGAGCAACTCATTGTGGCCCGGTATTCCGGCGCACGAGCGCGGTGAGGGGCTATTCGGACCACACGGCTACTTGGCGTACATCAGGGTGCCGAAGCCGAGCTGGTCGAAGCCCCCGCTGGTGGAGCCGTAGTCACCTCCTCCGCCCTCGGGGGCGACGGAGAAGCACATCTGGCTGATGTACTTGTCGTCGAGGTACAGACGCCGGTTGTAGTGGTAGTGGAGCATGGCCCACACCGGGCGGACCTGGCCCCTGCTGCCGGATCCGATCACCGTCTGTGACTGCTGAGCGCAGTTCTGGCCACTGCCCCAGGTGTAGGTGGTGTAGGGCACGTTCATGCCCAGGTTGTACTTGGCGACGTACTGGGCGGCCTTCATGAAGCGGCGGCCGTCGTAGGAGTACAGGTCGTCGCCCTGGTTCCAGGCCATCTCGCACAGGGCGCCCATCTGGCCCATGCCCATGACGGTGTGGCCCTGGTCGCGGCCGGACTCCTGCCACTGGCCGAGGTCGTAGCCCTCGACACCCGGGTACAGGAACGGCACCGCGCGCCGGATCTGGCCGTTGCCGCCGCCGTTCTTGAAGTAGTCGACGGCCTGATCGTACTTGGCGCCGTCGTCGCACAGGATCCCGATGGCCAGGATGGAGGCCATGTTGCACAGGTCCCAGTTGGCCCAGTAGTTGGTGATGCAGGCGTCGTTGTGCTCGCGCAGGAACCGGTCGTTCAGCGGGTAGAAGACGTTGAGCATCATCGTCTTGAACCGGCCCAGGTCGAACCCGGCGTACCCGCGCATGAGCTCGGCGGCGTTCGCGAACTGCCAGCCGTAGAGGCCGGCGGCCAGGTACCGGTCGGCGTTTCCGGTGATGGTGGTGAGCGTGGACGACCACGCGTTGAGGATGCGTACGGCGCAGTCGCCGTTCGCGGCGGTGCCGCCGATGTGCCAGCGCAGCGCGTTCTGGTAGGCGGCGTGGATGTCGTTGTAGAGCTGGGGGTAGTTCTGCCCGTCGCCGCCGCGGATGATCGTGGCCGTGGGCCGGGGCGACCAGGTGGACTGGGAGTGGGAGTTGGCGGTCAGCCGGTTCCAGCCGGACAGCCAGGGGTCGTTGCCCGCGGCGACCCTGACCTTGGCGCGGTTGATGTCACCCCAGTTGTGCAGCATGCCGGGGTGGGTGAAGGTCGCGGGGGCCGCGTCGGCCGTGCTGCCCGTCAGCACGGCCGCGGAACCGCCGACGGCGAGGGCGGCGGTGAGGCCGCCCGCGGTCTTCAGCAGACCGCGACGGCTCACCTCTGCGTCTGGTGTGTGGAGGTGCCTGTGGGGGGAAGTGCGGCTCATTCGGTGCATCTCCATTCCGTGGAGGATCTACATGGGGGTGATGCTCACCTCGTCGAACTCGGTGGTGCAGCGAGCCAGGGGGTTGCGTGAGCAGACCACGAGGCCCACGTAGTAGGGGGCGTCACCGAAGCCGGGGATCGAGCCCTCGGCGAGGGGGGTCCAGGTGGCGCCGTCATCGGTGGACAGGGCCGCGGCGAAGGCGGTCCCGACGCGCTTCAGCCGCAGCAGGGTGGGAAGGGCGGCCGTTCCGTTCCCGGTGAAGGTGGACCTTCCGGCCACGGTGGTGCGCAGCATGAGCTGCGCGGTGGTCCCGCCGGAGACGATCGCTCCGGCGGCCTGGTCGAAGGGCGACAGCGACTTGGCCATGAGCAGGCCCACCCGGTCGGCGCTCGCGCCCGTGCGGGAGACGAGCCGGGCGGTGATCTCGCAGTCGCCGGTGACGGGCCGTCGTACGAACTGCCCGGTCATTCCCTGGTTGTTGACGGTCAGATCGACTCCCGCGCCGCGCACGGTGAAGGTGCCGTCGGCGTACGACGTACTGCCCGGGGTGTGGATCGCCGCGACGCCGAACGTTCCGAAGTCCCGGTCGTCGAGGACGACATCGCCCAGGTCGCCGTACGTCCACGGGGCGGGCGGGGGCGTGCCGACCGTCAGGGTGAGCTTGCCGGTGCCGTCGCCCGCCGCGTTGCCGGCGGTGGTGGTGACGGTGAACTCGCCGGTCCTGTTGGGCGTTCCGGAGATCAGGCCGGTGCGCCTGTCGAGGCGGAGGCCGTCGGGCAGGCCGTCGGCGGTGAACCGCACGGGCTCGTGCGAGCCGCGCAGGACGTGCCGGAAAGCGTCGCCCTTGTTGGCGAACGCGCTGGTGGCGGAGGTGAGTTGGGGCACGGTCGGGGTCGGCATCCGCGCGGCGGTCGATTCCGAGAGCGGGCCGCGTCCGCCGCAGTTCGTCTTCGCGACGGCGTAGTGGTACGTCGTCCCGGGTGCGCCCGTGGCGTCGGCGTACCGGACGCGGGTGCCGAAGCCGACCGCGCCGATGCCGGTGGCGATCGTCTCGAAGGGGCCGTCGGCGGAGGTGGAGCGCAGCACCTTGTAGCGGGCGGACGGATCGGGGTCGGTCCAGGCCAGCTCGACGGCGTCGGCGCCGGTGGCGGCGGTGAGGCCGGTGGCGGTACGGCCGGGGCGGGGCGGCGACCAGATCTCGCCGATGGCCGCGGAGGTGACGCAGACGTTGTCGAAGGCGCCGGTGCCGGTCTCGGCGTACTCCTCGTCGACGCCGAGGCACGAGGTGAGGACCAGACCCGCGTACGCCGTGCGCCCCAACTCGACCTCGCTGGAGCCGACTTCGGTCCAGCGGATGCCGTCCGGGGAGATCGCGCCGGTGCAGCGCCGGCCCTTGCGGGTCACGCGCACCCAGTACGGGGCCCGCAGCCGGTAGCCGTCGCCGGCGCCCTCGACGTAGGGAGCCTCCAGGGGGGTCGCCGACTCGGGCAGCTCCCCCAGGTTGGAGATCGGGAAGGCGGCCGAGCTGGTGATCGCCGTCTGCTGCGAGGGCGGCACGGGCGTGCTGCCGGTGCCGGTCACGGCGGCCCCGGCCTTCGGGCGGACGCTCCACACGCCGCTCCACGTGTGCAGCGGCAGCCCCTGGATCAGCATGGCGGCGTGGGCCGCGTCCGCGTCGAGTGAGTCGCGCAGGGTGACGCCGATCTTGGAGTACTGCGAGCTGAGCGGGAAGACGATCCGTGCGGTGATCGCTCCGTCACCGGGCAGCCGGAGGTGGGTGCTGCGGTAGGTGTCGGCGGTGCCGCTCGCCTCCAGGACGAACCGTTCGCCGTCGAAGCCCGCCGAGCCGGGGATCTTCACCGCGCCGAGGTCCTCGGTGGACCAGGGCTCGGGCAGCCCGGCGGTGAGGGCGGTCGGGAGCGAATCGGCGCTGCTGCCCCGGGAGTTGGTGGCGTTGACCGTGTAGTAGTACGTCCGTCCCTCGTTGACGCCGGTGTCCTTGTAGGCCGGCTTGTCGACGCCGGAGGCGATCTCCTCGTACGGCCCTTCGAGGCGGGTGGCCCGGCGGACGGTGTACGTCTTCGCCCACGCGGTCGGCAGCCAGCTCACGGTGACGGAGCGGCCGTCGGTGGTCGCGGTGAGGCCGGCGGGGGCCGTCGGCGCGGTGGGTGAGGCGGCCGTCGTGGCGGCGTACGTGAGGGTGCCCCAGCCCGGGTGGTCCTCCTGGTATCCCTCGACGAAGCGCGTGCCGCCGGTGCCCCGGAAGACGACCTTCTCGGTGTAGGGGGCGGGTTTGCCGAGGCGGCCGGCGTAGTGCGCGTACGCCATCTCCCACAGCGGCCGCCACACTCCGCGCTGCCGGCCCGAGACGGCCGTCTTGACGTACTTGCCGGTGCGGTCGAGGTCGGGGGTGAAGGGGACGGAGTCGTCGCCGAGGTTGTAGCGGCCGAAGTACTCGAAGTTGGCGAGGATGCGGTCGTCGGCGAAGGCGTACAGGTCGACGCCCTGCCGCCAGGCGACCTCGGCCGCGTCGGCGAGCAGGCCGAGGGCGAGCTGCTCGTGGGCCTGGTCGCGGCCGGACTCCTGGCCCTGACCCGTGGCGGAGACGACGCGGTGCAGCACCGAGCCGTTGCCGGCGCCGGCGATCGCGAACCGCAGGGCGTCCTCGAACAGCACCCGGTTGTCGCAGAAGACGCCGATGGCGAGGATGGTGCGCAGCGCTCCGAGGTCCCAGTTGCCGTTGGCGTAGAGGCAGTAGCCGGACAGGGCCGGGTACCAGACGTCGGTGAAGGAGCGCTCGCAGCGGCGTATCGACTCCTCGGGCCAGCCGTCGTAGCCGCTGTGGCGGAGGATCTCGGCGGCGTTGACCAGCTTGAAGCCCTGGATGCCGGCGCCGAGTTGGCCGTCGGCGCCGGTGATGCCGGTGAGGGAGGCGGCCCAGACGTCGAGGATGTCGCGGGCCTTGTCGGCGTGGCGTACGTCGCCGGTGACGGCCCACATGAGGGCGTTGTGGTAGGCGGCGGCCGCGTCGTCGGCGGCCTGGCGGGTCCAGTTGGTGGGGCCGCGGCCCCAGGTGGTGATCTGGCCGGTGTTGCGGATGCCGTAGGTGTGCTGGGCGCGGAAGTCGGCGGCCAGCGCGGCGAAGCCGGAGGCGATCGGCTCCCGGCCTTCCGCGACCGCGGACTTCATCCGGTCCAGGTCGGCGCGGGAGTGCAGGAGGCCGGGGTGGGCGAAGGTGAACGCCGTGTCGGCGGTCTGGGCCCACGCGGGCGTGGCGGCGAGGGCGGACAGCAGTCCGCTCCCGGCCACGCCCGCGAGTCCCGCCGCGCCGAGGAACGTCCGTCGGCTGAGGGCTTGCATGGAACTGTCTCCTGGCTTACGGGTGCTGCACGGTGATCGAGACGGACTTGGTCGCCGTGCCCACGGTGTTCGTGGCCGAGACGGTGACCTTGTAGGTGCCGGGCACCTGCGGGATGCCGGAGATCAGGCCGGTCCTGTCGTCGACCTTCAGCCCCTGGGGCAGTCCCTCGGCGTCGTACGACGTCGGCAGCGCGCTCGCGGTGACGAGGTGGTTGAAGACCTGGCGTGCGGTGGCCGTGGCCTCGCCGGCGCTGGTGATCTCGGGCGCCACCGTGGCGGCGGCCTCGCTGTCCTTCAGGAAACGCAGGCCCGTCACATGCTCGTTGACGAACATCGGCACCATGTCCGGCGTCAGGTACCAGCGGGGCTTCTGCATGGTGTCGGCGATGACCGTGTCGTTGATCGCCAGGTTCTGGAAGGTGAGGTTCTTGATCTGCCGGTCCGCGTCGTAGCCCACGACGATCGGCATGTGCTCGTTCTTGCCGTTGTAGGTGACGTCGCGGACGTAGACGTCGTGGATGCCGCGGCCGGGCGAGGCGTTGTAGCGGTTGGCCATGACGCGCATGTTGAACAGCTGGCCCCAGGTGAAGTCCTCGACCCGGACGTCCTGGATGCGGACGTTGCGGATGAGGTTGCTGTCGCCCGGGTTGAGGGCGAAGCAGCCCTGGTAGAGGACCTGCGGCTCGCGGTGCTGGAGGACGTCGATGTTGCTGAAGACGATGTTCTCGATGGTCTCGGGCTGCTCCGGGTTGCCGTGCGTGCCCATGTTCACCGGGTGGGCGACGTCGGCCCACAGGGTGGAGTCGCGGACGGTGACGTTGCGGCAGTCGCCGTAGTAGTCCCAGCGGTGGGCGTAGATGGCGATGCAGTCGTCGCTGTTGCGCATCCAGACGCCCTCGATCAGGACGTCCTCGCTGCTGAACACGTCGATGCCGTCGCCCCACTGGCCGGAGCTGTAGGAGTGCAGGTTGCGGACGGTGACCTGCTTCGACTGGCCGATGGTGCAGGAGTAGCCGGACTTCGGGTTGAGGACGAGGATGCCGTCGATCTCGATGTTCTTGGAGAACTTCACCAGGGTGGCGGCGTCCGAGGCCGTGATGATGCCCCGGCCGAGCAGCCGGGCGTTCTCCACGTTGATGAACTCCACGCGGGCCTTCAGCACCGCGCCGCCGGCCAGGTACACCGTCTTGCCGCTGGGCACCTTCACCACGCCGTCCGAGGGGGTGTGCATGCCCGGGCCGAAGTAGATGACGTCGGGATCGTCCGCCTCCGGCCGCGTCTTCTCGATCGGGTTGGCGTGCAGCTGCAGGTTGCCGTAGATGTCGCCGTCGATCTCGATGGAGAGGTTGCGCGGCTCGGTGAGGGCGAAGGTGATGGTGTCGCCGCTGACCTCGTGCTGGATGTCGTACGACAGCGGTCGGACGCGGGCGCTGCCGATCGCGCCCTTGGCGGACGTGACCTGCACCTCCACGGTGCCGGTGAAGTCGAGGCTGGCGACCGAGGTGGGCCGGATGATGCCGCTGCCGGTCTTCTCGTTGATGGTCTTCGTGGTGGCGCGCAGGACCGGAACCGGCTTCCACTGGCCGCCGGGGGTGCGGGCCTTGACGACATAGCTGGTGTTGATCGGCATGGCGCCCGGCACGGGGTGCACCACGAGCCGGTCGGCAGCCTCCGGTCTGTCCTCCGCGCTCGCGGTGCCGGCCGCCGTGCCGAGCAGGGAGTACGCGGCGGCGGTGGCGCCCGCGGCCTGGATGAGGGTGCGCCGGGACAGGCCGGTGACGTGGGTGTGGTTCATGGCTGAGTTCCTTATGAGAAAGGGGTTTTGTATGGGCTACTTGAGCCCGGACGTGGACATCCCGGCGACGAAACCGCGCTGGGCGACGAGGAAGATCAGCAGGATGGGGACGACGTACATCACCGAGGCGGCGGCCTGGAGCTCGGGGACGGGCGTACCGCCCTCGTTGACGTAGGTGGTCATCACGGCGACGGCGAGCGTGGTGCGGTCGGTGGACAGCAGCAGCTGCGGGGCGATGTAGTCGCCCCAGGTCCAGGTGAAGGCGATGATGAAGCTCGCGGACAGCACCGGCCAGGACTGCGGCAGGAAGATCCGCCAGAAGATCGACGGGTATCCGCAGCCGTCGACGATCGCGGCCTCCTCCAGCTCGCGCGGCATGCCCGCGAAGAACTGCCGGAAGAGGAAGACCAGATACGGCGCCGCCGACAGCCCCCACAGCACCCACGGCCAGTACGTGTCGACCATGCCGACCTTGGCGAAGATGAGGTAGGTCGGCAGCAGGGTGACCATCTGGGGCAGCATCATCGACCCGAGCAGGATGCCGAACAGCACCTTCTTGCCGGGCGCGTCGAGCCGGGCGAAGCCGAAGCCGACCCATGCCGAGCTGACGGTGACGAGCGTGGCGTAGAGGAGGGCGATGATCAGGGAGTTGCGGGCGTAGCCGAGGAAGTCGATCTGGGTGAAGGCGTCGGCGAAGTTGTGCCACTGGAAGGCCTCGGGCAGCCAGTGCACGGGCGAGGCGGCCAGCTCGCCCTGGGTCTTCAGGGCGGACAGGACCAGCCAGCCGAAAGGCCCGAGGAACAGGCCGGTGACGGAGACGAGGACCGTGTAGAGGACGAGGCGCCTGGTGCGTACCCGCACCCGCGCGTCGGTCGCCGATGACTGGGGCGGCAGGGTGGTGGCGGTCACTTCTTCGCCTCCGGGTCGACGTTGTAGAACACCGCGCCGGACGTGAACCTGAAGATGAGTCCGGTGGCGATGAGGATCAGGACGAAGAGCACCCACAGCAGCGCGGAGGCGTAGCCGTAGCGGCCGAGCGCGAAGTACTGCGCGAAGACGTGCATCATGTACAGGTAGTTGGACTGCGGGACCGTGGTGATGCCGCTCGTGTCACCGAGCGGGGCCAGCAGCAGCGGCATGATGGTCTGCACCGAGGCGATCATCCCGGTCACCGTCTGGAAGAGCAGGACGGGCGACAGCAGCGGCACGGTGATGCTGCGGAAGGTGCGCCAGGCGCTCGCCCCGTCGATACAGGCCGCCTCGTGGAGTTCCCTGGGTACGTCCTGGAGGCCGGCCAGCGAGATGATCATGACGTTGCCGGCGGCCCAGAGCACCGTCATCAGCAGCACATACCGGGCGTAGGGGTCGGCGAGCCAGCCGATGGCCTCGAAGCCGAAGAAGGTGACGACGCCGTTGGTGGCGCCGGAGTTCGGGTCGAAGAGCAGCTTGAAGGCGAGGCCCGCGCCCACCGGCGGAACCACGGCGGGCAGATACAGCAGGGTGCGGAACAGACCGCGCGCCTTGAGCGGCCGGTTGACCAGGACGGCGAGGGCCAGCCCCGCGATGATCGACAACGGCACCGAGGTCACCGCGAACAGGCCCGCGCGGCCCAGTGCGCCCCAGGTCACCGGATCGTTCAGCAGCTCGCGGTAGTTGTCGAGTCCGACGTACTTCCAGTTGGGCGAGATGCCGTCGAACGTGGTGAAGCTCAGCCACAGCGCGTACCCCATCGGCGTGACGGTCAGCAGCAGGAACCCGATGATCCAGGGCGAGGTGAACAGGTAGAACGCCCGGTGCCTGCGCGCGGTCATGGAGATCCGCGGCCCGGCGGTGGCCGGCGCGCGCCCGGTGTCGGTGGCGGCGCTCGATCGGTCCGCGGCGGAGGAGATCTGGTCGACCGTCATCCCACTTGCTCCTTACCGCGCTTCATCTGCTCGTTGAAGGCCGAGTTCAGGCGCCCGGCGAGGGTGTCGACGGAGATCTGACCGTTCATCGCGGCGGGGGCGATCTGGTTGAAGAGGGCGTCGAGCGCGTCCGCCCTGGTGTACGGAGTGAACGAGACGACCGAGAAGTGCTTCAGCTCGTTCTCCTGCACCTTCAGCACCCGCTTCTGGTACTCCTCCTGTGCGGGCATCAGCGAACGCAGGGACTTCAGCGTGGGAATGCCCCAGCCGCCGGAGGCGCGCGCCTTGGCCGGCTCCTCGCCGAAGAACCACTCGAAGACCCGCCACGCGGCGTCCTTGTTCTTCGCGCCGCGCGGCATCCACAGCCCGGTGCCGCCCTGGCAGGCGCTGATCCGTTCACCGCCCGCGAAGATGGGGGCGGGCGCCAGGCGGGACACCGCCGCGAGCTTCTTGTCGGGGTAGATCATGCCGCCCAGCCAATAGCCGGAGTTCGACATGGCCAGCCGCCCGGCCTGGAAGGTGGGCCCGTCCCAGCCGTTGGGGTCGGGCTGGATGAGGCTCGGCCCGACCTTGGTCTTGCAGTAGTCGATGTACCAGGCCAGCGCCTTGCGGGCCTCGGGGGCGGTGAAGTCGACGCGGGAGAAGTCGTCGTTGAAGAGACTGCCGCCGGCTGCCGCCGTCATCGTCGCCAGGAGCGTGGACCGGGTCAGCCCGTTGAAGCTGCCGCCGAAGACGGTGGTCTGACCGCTCTTGCGCTGCACGAGGCGCTTGGCGTTGTCGAGCCACTCCTCATACGTGACCGGCCCGGTCTCCGGCGGGTAATCGGCCCCGCCCTTGTCGAAGGCCGCGGTGTTGTACCAGTACATGGAGTCCTGGGAGAAGTCCTTCGCCATGCCGTAGCGCGGGCCCTTGCCCTGGGTACGGCCGTCGTAGCGCCACAGGTCGTTGACCGGGTCCAGGTCGTCCTCCTTGAGGACGCGGCTCCGGGCGAAGTACGGATCCAGGTTCTCGGCCACGTCCCGGGCCGCGAAGAACGGCAGGTCCTCGGCACCGACGCCGCGCACCAGGTCCGGCGGGTTGCCGCTGGTGAGCATCGCGATCAGCTTGGTGATGTCGTACTTCACCAGGACGATCTTGATGCCGAGGTCCTTCTTGGCCTGCTGAACCTGCTCCGGGAGGATGTCCCCGGAGTTGACCATCACGGTGACGGTCTCACCGGAGCCGCTGACCCCGGTCGACACCTGCATCGCGCAGCCGCTCAGCGCTGCTGCGCCGGCCGCGGCGCCACCCGCCGACAGGGCGAGGAATCGGCGGCGACTCACGGGAGCACCGGCCTGGGTGTGCATGAACAACCCACTCTCTGTTCACTGGCGTGCGACGTTCACTGGCATGCGATATTTCCGCAACCGGTTTCTATGGCGGTGGAGGGAGCTTCTTCCCGAGAGCACGGCACGTCAAGAGGCATGACGAACTTTCGAAAACTGTGAGGGGCCCGGTGCGGTGAGGGTCCTGGGCCGTACGCTGCGCTTGGTTCCGGCAACCGGTTGCCCAGGTGCTGGTGGTGGCGCTGGTGGCGGCACTGGTGACGGCGCTGATGGCGAAGGCGGCGTCGCGTCGATGCCGGCGCGTGC
This sequence comes from Streptomyces ferrugineus, assembly GCF_015160855.1. Classification (NCBI taxonomy): domain Bacteria; kingdom Bacillati; phylum Actinomycetota; class Actinomycetes; order Kitasatosporales; family Streptomycetaceae; genus Streptomyces; species Streptomyces ferrugineus. Next base: position 7,222,380 of record NZ_CP063373.1, read on the forward strand.
CGCAGCGCGGCGGGGTGAGCGACCGGGCGGCGATCGAGCTGCGACCGAGCTGCGATCGAGCGAAAGTCAGGTAACCGATTTCGCCTCAGAGCCGGATCAGGGTTCCGCGGCCACGGCAACACGGGGTGGCACTACTGCGCCTCGACACCCCGCACCACCGCTCCCACCGCTCCCGTCACGTACTGAGCCCAACCGATTGACCGGCCGTTCTCCGCAGATCTACGGTAGAAGGCGCTTTCTGAAAATGTTTCCATCCAGTCCGTCATCCGTCAGGAGAACCATGCCCAGCCCGCTGCCACCGAGGGCCGTCTTCGCCATGGATCCGGTGCACCTCCCCCTGCTCTTCCCGCCGGCACTCATGGCCCGGTTGCGGAAGGCCTGCGACCTCGACCCGGCGCTCGTCGTACGGGACTTCGCCGATCCGGTGTCCGCGGCCGCCCTGTCCGAGGCCGAGGTGCTGATCACCGGCTGGGGCTGCCCCCACCTGGACGCCGACGCCCTCGCCGCCGCACCCCGCCTGCGTGCCGTTCTGCACGCCGCCGGGTCGGTCCGCTCACTGGTCGGCGAGGCCCTGTGGCAGCGGGGCATCACGGTCTCCAGCGCCGTGACCGCCAACGCACTGCCCGTCGCGGAGTACACGCTGGCCATGATCCTGCTCGCCGGGAAGGACGCCTTCACCCACCGCGAGCGCTTCCGGGCCACCCACACCTACCCGACCCAGGCCCTGACCGCCCCCACCGGCAACGTCGGCCGCCGGATCGGCGTGATCGGGGCCTCACGGGTGGGCAGACGCCTGCTGGAGCTGCTGCGGCCGTTCGACTTCACGGTGCTGCTGCACGACCCGTACGTCAGCCCCGCCGAGGCCGCCGAACTCGGGGCCGAGCTGCTGTCGTTGGAGGACCTGCTGCGGCACAGCGACATCGTCAGCCTGCACGCGCCCGACATTCCCGAGACCTACCGGATGCTCGACGGGGACCGGCTCGCCCTCATCCGGGACGGAGGCGTGCTCATCAACACCTCGCGCGGGGCGTTGATCGACCCCGAGGCGCTGACGGACGAGCTGGTTTCCGGGCGGTTGCACGCGGTGCTCGATGTGACCGAGCCGGAGCCGCTGCCCGCGGGGTCACCGCTGTATCACCTGCCCAACGTCTTTCTGACGCCTCATATCGCCGGGTCGCTCGGGAACGAGCTGGAGCGGCTGGGGCGGATCGTGGTGGAGGAACTGGAGCGGGTGGTGGCGGGGATGCCCTTGGGGCATGAGGTGCGGTGGGCTGATTTGGGGCGGGTGGCTTGAGGGGGGGTGGGTGAGGGGTCAAGTTCTGAGGCTGGGGTGCCGAATGTCTGGTTCGGTCGCCTACGGGGCGCCTTGTGCCGGTGTCGAGAGGGCGATCGTGCTCGACCCTTCGGGCCTCCGCGCGTTCGCCCTCTCGACACCGGCGCGCCCCTCCGGCTCCCTCACGGCCGGCGCGTCGGCACAGTGCAAGTTGGTGGGCCGTTGCTCGGCGTCACACAGGGACAGTGCGAGTTGGCGGGGCGCTGCCCGGCGTCACACAGGGACAGTGCGAGTTGGCGGGGCGCTGCCCGGCGTCACACAGGGACAGTGCGAGTTGGCGGGGCGCTGCCCGGCGTCACACAGGGACAGTGCGAGTTGGCGGGGCGCTGCCCGGCGTCACACAGGGACAGTGCGGGTTGGCGGGGCGTTGCCGGCGTGGCGCGGGCACAGTGCGGGTTGGTGCCCGGCGCAGCGCGGGGACACCGGCCCACCGCCCGGTATCGCGCAGGCCCAATGCGGGGACATCGGGCCCCTGCTGCCCAGCATCACGCAAGCGCAATGCGGGAACATCGGGCCCCCTGCCCAGCATCACGCAGGCGCGGTGCGGAGGCATCGGGCCCCGCCCGGCATCACCCAGGCACAGCACAGGTCTGCGCGCGGCCGTTGTCCGACACCGCGCAGCAGGAATACCGGGCCGCCGCCGCCCGGTCCCCCACACGCCCAGCTGCCCGGAGTCAGCCATGGGATACGGTTTCCGTGAGGCAAGCGCGACGGTGAAGGAGCCGCAAGGGTGAGTCAGCGCAAGGTGGCCGGCGATGCCGGCCGGGCCACCATCCGGGACGTCGCGGAGCGCGCCGGCGTCTCCGTCGCCAGCGTGTCGCGCGTGCTGTCCGGCAACTACCCGGTGTCGGAGGATCTGCGGCGGCGGGTGATGAAGGTCGTCCGGGACCTGGACTACGTCACCAACGCCCACGCCCGCTCCCTGGCCGGCGGCGGCACGCCCACCGTGGCCATCCTCATCAACAACATCACCGGTGCCGCGTTCGCCCATGTCGCCAAGGGCGTTGAGGGCGCCGCCACACTGCGGGGCTGGCTCTCGCTGGTCGGCACCACGGGCGACGACCCCGAGCGGGAACTCGCCCTGGTCAACCTCATGCGGCAGCAGGGGGTGGCGGCCGTGGTGCTGCTGGGCGGCGCCTACGACTACGCCGAGTACCAGCTGCGCATGGCCCGCTTCGCCCGCTCGCTGGACGCGGCCGGGTCGCATCTGGTCCTGGTGGGCCGGCCGCCGCTGGAGGGCGACGTACCGGCCACCACCGTCGACTACGACAACGAGGGCGGCGCCTACGCCATGGCCAGCCATCTGCTGTCCGCCGGGCACCGCAAGGTCCTCGTGCTGCCGGGGCATGCCGAGCTCACGACCGCCCAGGGCCGTCTGAAGGGCGCCGAGCGGGCCTTCGAGGCGTACGGCGTGCCCTTCGAACCGGGAATGGTGCGGCACGGGCCGTACGACTACGAGCACGGGTACGAGGCCGTGGAGGATGCCCTCGAGCAGGGGCTGGACTTCACCGCGGTGCTCGCCGGGACGGACGTGGTCGCCGCGGGTGCCATGCAGGCCCTGCGCGCGGCGGGGCTTCGGGTGCCGGAGGACGTGTCGATCGTCGGTTACGACGACATTCCGCTCGCCTCCCAGCTCACCCCTCAACTCACCACGGTCCACGTGCCGTACGAGGAGATGGGCCGTGTCGCGCTGCGTGCGGTGGCCGATCGGCGCGAGGGCGGTGCCGGCCGTCGCAAGGGCGGCGATGGCGACCATCTGGTGCTGGGCACCCATGTCGTCGTACGCAACTCCGTACAGCCGCCCACCCGGCGCGGCTGACGGACGTAACGCCCGGGGTGAGTAACACCCTGCGCGCGTTTCGTAAACGTTTTCCGTCCTCCTCTCCGACATTCGCCGGACACCCGCGAGCGGTCGGCAACGGTCTCTCGTCTGCCGACAAGTGGCCCTCCACCTGCACTGACGTCCTTCGACCCGGACCGGGCCGTCACGCGCCCGAAGATCACCGGACGGACAAACCGGCGTAACAAATTTCCGCGCACCTCTTGCTATGAGCCGAGACGTCGGCCTACCGTCCCTGCAACCGCTTACTACAGCTTCCGCTTGGCCAACCCCCGCAACCGCGAGCCGACGGTTTTCCCGGCCGCCGTTTCTGGCCAGTGGCACCGAGCCGCCGTCCTCGTTCCGAGAACGCCCAATTCCGAAGGATCACGGTCAGATGAACTTCACCAACCCCCGGAGAAGGTTCGCCTCCGCCGCCGTCGCGGGAATCGCTCTGACAGGTCTGCTCGCCGCCTGCGGCGGTTCCGACTCCGGAGACTCGGACTCCGGTGCCAAGGCCTCCGGCCCCGTCACACTCGACTTCTGGGGCTGGGCCAACGGGCAGGAGGCCGTTGTCAAGGCGTTCAACGCCTCGCACAAGGACGTCCAGCTCAAGTACACGAAGGTCACCGACCAGCTGACCATGCAGAAGCAGCTGACGAATGCGGTCAAGGCGGGCAACGCGCCCTGTCTGCTGCAGAACACCGGCGAGTACGTCACGAGCTGGGTCGCGCAGGGTGCGCTCGCCGACATCACGAAGTACGTCGAGTCCAGCAAGGACAAGTTCAACCCCGGCTCGTGGGCGGTCGGCCAGGTGCAGGGCAAGGTCTACGGCGTGCCCACCGCCTCGGCGCCCGCCTTCACCATCTACCGCACCGACGTCTTCGAGAAGTACGGCCTGGAGCCGCCCAAGACCTGGGACGACTTCATCGCCGCGGGCAAGGAGCTGAAGAAGCACGACATCAAGATCACCAACTACGCCGGTGAGGACCCCAGCACCCTGGAGGTGCTCGCCATGCAGGCCGGGGCGAACTGGTACAGCATCGACGGCGACTCCTGGAAGGTGGACTTCCAGGACGAGGGCACCCTCAAGGCCGCGAAGGTGATCCAGGACATCATCGACAACGACCTGAACTCGAAGCTGTCGTTCGCGGACTACGCGGCCGTGCAGCGCAACTACGACAAGGGCGGCACCGTGACCCGCCAGATCTCCACCTGGCAGATGTCCGGCATGGTGCAGAACTTCACCGACTCCTTCGGCGACTGGGCGCTCGCCCCGTGGCCGACCTTCAAGGGCGAGGCGGCGCAGACGCCGGCCGGCACCAACCAGAGCGGCAACCTGACGCTGGTGACCGAGGGCTGCAAGCACAAGGAGCCGGCCGCGGAGGCGGCGCTGTGGATGTCCACCGACACCGGCGCGGTCAAGACGATGGCGAGCCCGGAGACCGGCAGCGGCGTGATGCCCGCGCTGGCCGACAGCAGCTCGTACGTCGCGGAGGCGATCCCCGAGAAGCTGCTCGGCAAGAACTACGAGCCGGCCCAGAAGACCGTCATGGACAGCATGGACACCATCCGGACCGGCTGGACCTTCGGCCCGAACTGGACCGCGATGTTCACGGAGATGCAGGACGAGTGGGCCAAGGTCGTCAGCAAGGAGCAGAAGGTCACCGACCTCCTCGCGCACATGCAGGAGTGGACGGTCAACGACCTGAAGCAGCGCGGCATCAGCGTCAAGGGCTGAGGCGTACCCGATGATTCGCTCCCAGCGCTGGAAGGGTGCCGCGTTCACGGTGCCCTTCCAGCTCGGCTTCGTCTTCCTCTATCTGCTTCCGATCGGTTACGCCGTCTACCAGTCGCTGTATCTGGAGAAGTCGTCCGGGCTGGGCCTCGGCGGCGCGACCACCGAGTTCGTCGGGCTGGACAACTACGGCCAGGGCCTGACCGACTCGGCGTTCATGGGCTCCATCCTGAGGGTGGTGCTGTTCGCCTGTGTCCAGATCCCGTTCATGCTGCTCGTCAGCCTGGTGCTGGCGCTCTTCCTGGACGCGGCCACCTCGAAGGTGGCGAGCCGGTTCCGGATCGTGCTGCTGGTCCCGTACATGATCCCCGGGGTGGTCGCGGCCATCGTGTGGATCAACCTGTACAGCCCCGAGGTGGGTCCGCTGACGCCGCTCGGGAACCTGTTCGGGTTCGACTGGAACTTCTTCGCGCCCTCGATGGTGTGGCCGGCCATCGGCAACCTGCTGACCTGGCACGGCATCGGCTACAACATGGTGATCATCTACTCGGCGCTCCAGGGCGTGCCCCGGGAGCTCTTCGAGGCCGCGCGCCTCGACGGCGCCTCGGAGCTGCGGATCGCACTGAGCATCAAGGTCCCGTTCGTGCGCGGCGCGCTCGTCCTGACGGCTCTGCTGTCGATCATCCAGATGCTGCAGATCTTCAACGAGCCCGCGCTGTTCCGGAACGTGACCCCGCAGACGGTCAGCGACAGCTTCACCCCGATCATGATCATCTACAACCAGGCGTTCAACGCCGCCAACTACCACTACGCCGCGGCCCTGTCGGTGCTGCTGGCCCTGATCCTCGGGGTCGCCTCCTTCCTCTTCTACCGGCTCACCTCGAGGGAGGTCGACTGATGGCGCTGACGGAAAACCGTAAGGAAGACGGCACGGACAACGGCACGCGAACCGCCGCCGTGCCGCCCCGCAAGGGCACCGTCCGACGGCTCGCCGCCCCGGACCCGGCCTCGCGTTCCAGGGGCGGCCAGCGCTTCCTGCTGCTGGGTCTGATCATGGCGAGCGTCTACAGCCTCTTTCCGGTGTACTGGCTGATCATCGCCTCGACCAAGGACCGCGTGGGGCTCTACCAGAGCAACGGGCTGTGGTTCTCCGGCTGGCACCTGTGGGACAACCTGGAGCAGGTCTTCACCTACGAGGGCGGCATCTTCCTGCGCTGGACCGCCAACTCGTTCCTGTACGCCGGTGTCGGCTCCCTCGGCGGCACGCTGATCGCGCTGGCCACGGGCTACGGCCTCGCCCGCTTCGACTTCCCCGGACGGGGCGCGGTGTTCGCGGCCGTGGTGGGCTCGTTCCTCATCCCGATCGCCCTGCTCACGCTCCCGCTGTACCTGCTGTTCTCGGCGATCGGGCTGGTCGACACCCCGTGGGCGATGCTGATCCCCTGTCTGATCAACCCGTTCAGCGTGTACCTGGCCAAGGTGTACACAGAAGCCACCATCCCGTATGAGCTCCTGGAGGCCGCCCGCATCGACGGCGCCGGTGAGCTGCGGATCTTCTTCAGCATCGTGCTGCGGATGATGACCACCGGCGGTGCGACCGTCTTCCTGCTCGCCTTCGTCAACACCTGGAACGCGTTCTTCCTCCCCCTGACCGTGCTGCGCGGCCAGGAGAACTGGACGCTCAACCTGGGTCTGTACCACTGGTCCGGCAAGAAGCTGGAGTCGGGCATCGACGTCACCAGCCTCGTCCTGACCGGCGCGCTGCTGTCCATCATCCCGATGGCGATCATGATGGTCGCGATGCGGCGCTACTGGCGCAGCGGCGTGACGCTCGGCGCCCTGAAGTGAGCCCACCGCCCGGGATCCGCACCTGACTCCTGGGGGCCGCGGGCGACCCTGACTCCCCGTGGCCCCCAGGTTTGACCGAAGCCCCTGGAGCCCTTCCGTGACCGTGCTGCACAACCCCGTCATCCGCGGCTTCGCCCCCGACCCCTCCCTGGTCCGGGTCGGTGCGTGGTACTACGTGGCGACCAGTTCCTTCGAGTGGTTCCCGACGATCCCGGTCCACCGCTCCCGCGACCTGGCGCACTGGGAGTACGCGGGCCACGTCCGGGGCGCGGTCCCCGGCGGCTCGCTCGCGGGTGTCCCCGACTCCGGTGGCGTCTGGGCACCGTCGCTGAGCTGGGACGGGGAGCGGTTCTGGGTGGTGTACTCGGTCGTGCGCTCGGTCGGGACGCCGTACTTCGACCTCGACACCTACGTCGCCACGGCCACGGAGGTCGACGGCGAGTGGAGTGCCCCGCGTCGCATCGCGAGCCACGGCTTCGACCCCGCGCTCTTCCATCACGAGGGCCGGCTGTGGCTGCTCAACATGCAGAGCGACCACCGCCCGGGCGGGCAGCGATTCGCCGGGATCGTCCTGACCGAGCTGGACCGCGAGACCCTGGCCCGGGTCGGTGACACGCACCTGCTGCTGCGGCACGAACGGCTCATCGAGGGACCGAAGTTGGTCAAGCGCGACGGCTGGTTCCACCTGGTGCTGGCGGACGGCGGCACGGGGGTCGAGCACGGGGTGCTGGTGGCACGCAGTCGTGCGATCACCGGCCCTTACGAGCTCGACAGCCAGCCCCTGCTGACGACGCGCGACGATCCGTCGGTGCCGTTGCAGAAGGCCGGGCACGCGGAGTTGGTCGAGACGCCGGACGGCGAGTGGGTGATGAGCCACCTCGCGGCACGGCCGTTGCGGACGCCGGACGGCCCGCGCTGCCCCCTCGGCCGGGAGACCGCGATCCAGGCGCTGACCTGGGACAAGGCGGGCTGGCCCCGGCTGCGGCAGGGCGGCTGGCACCCGGCGGTCGAGGTCGACGTGCCGACGCCTCCCGCCGAGCCGGGGCCCCGGCTCGCCGACCCCGACGACCCGTTGGGCTGGCCCTGGAGCACCCCGCGCGGCTACGCCGACCCCGGCTGGGCCGACGCCACCGCCCGCCCCGGCTGGATCCGGCTGCGCGGCCGGCACGGACCCGAGTCGCGGTGGGCGTACAGCCTGCTGGCGCAGCGGATCACCGAGCACCGCGCGGAGGCGGAGGTGACGGTCGAGGCCCGGCCGCGCTCCTTCACACAGGCCGCCGGGCTGGTCCTGCGGTACAACTCCGAGGCGTATCTGAGCCTCGACCTCACCTGGGCGGAGCCCGAGGGCGAGGAGCAGCGCGGGCAGCAGTGGCGAGGCGAGGGCCGTACGGTGCTGAGCCTCGTGGAGCGCGAGGAGTTCGGCACGCGGCGGGCGGCCGTGGTGGACGTGGCCGCGGGCGCGCCGTTGACCTTGGGTGTGACGGTCGAGGACGGCCGGGCGCGGTTCTGGTACGTCCGTGAGGGTGTGCGCGCCCCGGTCGGCCCGCCGCTGGACTTCACCAGGCTGTCGGACGACTACGGCTCCAAGCTGCGCTTCACCGGGTCGATGGCCGGCGTCCATGCCGTGGACCTCGTCGACTCGTCGTTCACGGCCGACTTCACGGGATTCCGCCTCACCTGCTGGTGATCCCGGGCATGTTCGAAGTTTCGAAAGTCACGGCCCGTGCGCTCCTGCGAACTGACGGGCTCTTCCGGACTCAGCGCGGCGAACCTAGGGTAGGAAGCGCTTACTGTTTCCGCGCTGGTCGAAACTTTTCATGGCCCTCGGGCGGGCCGGAGAGGTGGTTCCCGATGGTCCGAACGGACGGTGCGAGCGTGGCTGCCGGACCGACCCTCGCGGTCGTGGCACGCGAGGCCGGGGTGTCGGTGCCGACCGCCTCCAAGGTGGTCAACGGCCGGGAGGACGTGGCTCCGGAGACCCGCCGCCGGGTCACCGAGGCGCTCGACCGGCTCGGCTACGTCCGCAGACCGCGCTTCGAGGCGGCGAAGACACCGGGCCTGGTCGACCTCGTCGTGCACTCGCTGGACACCTCCTGGTCGGGCGCGGTGCTGCACGGGGTGGAGGCGGCGGCCCACGACGCGGGCCTGGAGGTGGTGGTGTCGGCGGGGCTGACCCGGACGCGGGGCGCCCGACCGGAGCGGGGCTGGCTGGACAAGCTCATCGCGCGCGGCTCCTCCGGGGTGCTGTTCAACCTGGCCGAGCTGACCGCGTCGCAGTACGCGTGGCTGGAACAGCACCGCATCCCGTTCGTGATGATCGACCCGGTGCTGGAGCCGCCGCCGGGCGTGGTGTCCGTGGGCGCGGCGAACTGGCAGGGCGGGGTGACGGCGACCGAGCATCTGCTGGCGCTGGGCCATGAGCGGATCGCGGTCATCGCCGGTCACCAGCGCAAGATGTGCAGCACCGCCCGGGTGGCCGGGTATCGCTCGGCGCTCGCCTCGGCCGGGGTGCGGCACCGTCCCGAGTACGTCCGGCACGCGGGCTTCGACGAGGGCGTGGCCCGCTGCCGGATGCTGGAGCTCCTCGATCTGCCCGAACCGCCGACGGCCGTCTTCGTCTGCTCGGACCGGATGGCCCTCGGGGTCTACGAGGCGCTGGCGGAACGGGACTTGACGGTGCCGAGCGATATGAGCGTGGTCGGCTTCGACGATCTGCCGGAGGCCCGCTGGATCTCCCCGGCCCTCACCACGGTCCGCCAGCCGCTGTCGGAGATGGCGGCGACGGCGCTGCGGCTGCTGGTGCGGATGATGGACGGGGACCGGCCGGAGAGCACACGGACGGAGCTGTCGACGCGGCTGGTGGAACGGTCGAGCACGGCCGTGCCGCGCGTCTGACGGCGATCCCCGGCGACGGCCGGGGTCTCGGCTGCGGGACGAGCCTTCAGCTCTTCTTCTGCGCTGTCGTTCCCCTCCGCCTGGTTGTGGTGCTCTTGCGGGGTGCGGCCGCCTTCTTCGCACGCGGCGCCGCCCCTTGCCCTTCGTGCGTCTCTCCCCGTGTCCTGCCGCGTACGACGTAGGTGGCCCCGCCGATGGCGACGGCGATCGGCCATTCGAGCGCCCCGGCGACCGTCAGTGCGCCCAGGCCGCCGTAGAAGAGCAGATCACTGCCCGGGACCGCGGGCAGTCGGCCCCTGCCCGGGAGACCGGGCACTCGTGAGGTCAACTCCTGCGCGCTGGCCTTGAGATCTCCCGGAGTCATGTACGGGAGGGACAGGTCGGGATGGGCGTGGTGCATGTGCAGTACCTGACCGCCGTCCCCGGACGCCTTGGTCTGAGCTGAGCTGGACATCATGCGAACCACTCAAATCGAGCCAATTGAATCCAATGCCTCTCATTACATTCTGACGCGCATGGCGACCGGACGGAATCGCCGGCCGGTGGAAGACCGGGCCTCTTTCCGGCATGACCGGGACGCCGCGGAGGCGATGCCGCACATCCTCGCCGCGGCCCTCGCCAACGTGGCGATCGGCCTGCTCGAAGCGCTGATCATGCGCCCCCTTCAAACGCAGGAGTTTCCTGGCGTCGGCCGCGGTGGCGGCCGGGACGTCGGCCGCGGTCGCCGGCACCGCGCAGGCCGCCGCGCCGACGGCGGGCGCACCGGCCGCCGCGGCCGGCCTCGGGTCCGTGGCGCGTCTGATGGCCGTCCCCGCGGACAGCCGCGGCGTCGAGTGGCTCAGGTCCGCCCTTCAGGTCGCCGTGGGACTCGAACTCGCCACCATCCCGCCCTACCTGTGCGGCTGGTGGTCCGTCAGGGACCACCGCGGCGAGGTCGCGCGGATGCTGCGGCGCATCGTCGGTGACGAGATGTACCACCTGGGCATCGTCTGCAACCTGCTCACGGCCGTGGGCGGCAGGCCGCGGATCAAGGCCGCCGCACCGGTGTACCCGGGGCCGCTGCCGGGCGGGGTGCGGGCCGGGGTGACCGTCTACCTCTCGGGCCTGACCAGGCCCTTCGTACGCGATGTGATGATGGCGATCGAGGCCCCCGAGGAGTCCCTCGCCCGCAACGCGGCCTCCCCCACCGTCGGGGAGTTCTACGAGGGCATGCTCCGGGCGTTCCGGACCGTGCGCCCTGAGCTGTCGACGCGGACCCAGGTGACCCAGCACATCGACTCCGACGAACTGCGGCCGGTGCGCAGCCTCGACGACGTCGAGCACGCCATCGAGATCATCAGGGAGCAGGGCGAGGGCACCGACAGCTCCCCGCTCGACACCTTCTCGGACGACCGTCCCGCGCACTACTACGCCTTCGGCGAGATCTACCACGGCCGGGAGCTGCGCCCGACCGACGACGGCTGGCGGTACGTCGGCGGGCCCGTGCCCTTCCCCGACGTACGCCCCATGGCCCCCGTCCCGGCCGGCGGCTGGCGCAACCCGCCGGCCCATGTCGGCGGTCTTCTGTTCCGCTTCGACGCCATGTACAGCACGGTGCTGGACTCCCTCGACGCGGCCTGGGCGGGCGGCGGCCACCGCGCCCTGGGGGCGGGCATCCACACCATGCGCGGACTGGAGCGCCCCGCCGTGGAGCTGATGGAGACCGCCATCCCCAACACCCGCAGCACCTACGGCCCCCAGTTCCACGCCCTGCGCAGGCCCGGCACGCGGGACGGCGCTTAACCCGCGTTCGCCGCCCAGTCGATGCCGCCGCGCAGATGGGCGCGGAAGTCCGGGTCCTCGTAGGCCTCCGCGGCGTGTCCGAGGGCCGTGTAGAAGACGCGGCCCGCGCCCTGCTCGCGGCACCACACCAGCGGGTGGTCCGCGCCCATGCCGCCTCCGTCGTACGACGACTCGTCGGCGGAGGCCAGCACCCGTACCGCGGCACGGGGGTTGGTGCGGAAGTCGTACCACTCGTCGACGAAGTCCCATACGGCGGGAAGGTGCCGGGTGGCCGGGTGCTCGTGGTCCTCGACGATCGCCTTGCCCGGCTGGTGGTCGGGGTGCCGGTCGAACCGGGCGCCCAGCAGTTCGCCGTAGTACGGCCAGTCGTACTCGGTGCAGGCCGCCGAGTGCACCCCGGCGAAGCCACCGCCCGCCTCGACGTACGCGGCGAGCCGCTCCCGCCCGGCGGGGGTGAGGACCTCGCCGCTGGTGGAGAGGAAGACGACGGCCGCGTATCCGTCGAGGGGCCCTTCGAGCGCTCGGGGGTCCTCGGTGTGGTCCACCTCGAAGCCGCCGACGGTGCGGAGGGCTTCGACGCCGGCCGGGATCGAGTCGTGCCGGTAGGCGGTGGTGCGGGTGTAGACGAGGAGTCGTACAGGCATGCGAATGAGCCTAGGTCGGCTCGCGTGTACGGCGCACTCGTCCCGGTGATCCGAAAATTTCGGCCCGCCCGGCCCGGTGGACGGTAGCGTCCAACCGCGCCCGTGGTTGAGTCCGTTCACCCCTGCGCGTGACCGTACCCTCGCGACAATCCGTGCATGACCCATGACTGGCAGCAGCAGATCCACGTGCTCCACGAGGAGTTGGTCCGCCGTGACGACCCGGCCGCCCGGGTGCGGGAGGCCGACGCGGTGGACGCCTCGCTGCGGTATCCCGGGTTCGCCCTGCGCGGGCCGGTGTTCGGGGTCGCCGTGCGGGATCCCGCGGTGGGGCCCGAGTGGCGGGTGCTGAAGCCGGTCGTGAACGGGATGCCGCAGATGTGCCGGGACTCGCTCAACACCCACCTGTGGTTCCGCGCGAAGGACGACACCGACGATCCCGGCGTACGCGCCGAACTCCTCGCCGCCGTGGACCGGTTGAGCCGGGAGCCGGTGAACGAGGTGGAGGCGTGCGGCGTGCGGTACCGGATCGTGCGCGGGGACGAGTTCACCCGCTGCGACGACCACGGCCTCGAGCCGCCCCGGCCCACCGACCCGGAGCCGGCCGAACGGACCTGGAACGTCCGCGACGACCACACCCCCTCCCCCGACCTGGACCTCGTCCTCGACGCCGACCTCCCGCAGGGCGGCCCGATGGCGGGCGCCCTGCGGGCCTGGCTGCGGAGCTTCGCGTACCGGGGCGTGCGGTTCCCCGCCGCCGTGCGCGGCGATTCGGAGCGGGCGGTGCGCTCCCATCCGGACGTCGTGCTGCTGCCCACCTGCTTCGGCGTGGTCGAACGCGAGGGCACCGGCTGGGAGCCGTCTCTCGCCGTCCAGGCCACCCCGCACGACGCCCGGCGCGTGCTGTACGACGCGATGGCCGAGATGTGGCCCATGCTGTACCGGTTCGACGACGCGAAGACGGCCGTGTACGCGAAGGCGGCCGAGGAGTTCCGGGCTCTGGAACGCGCCGACGAGGCGCGAGTGGCGGGCCGGGTGTTCCGGGTCTGCCGCGTCGAGCGCATGCTGCGCATGGGTCCCGACGGACCGGAGACCCCGCGCCCCTCGGACGTGGACGAGTACGGCCCCATGAAGATCCACCCGACGCTGCTCCCCGACGGCACCGTGGTCTTCGACGAGTGAGCGACCACCCGTCCCGGCGCACAGGTGTTCCAAAACTCGGGCCGCCCTGCGTAGCCTCGGCTGCGATGAACGCCATCCCCGCGCATCTGGATCACCTCGTCCTCGCGACCCCTGACCTGGCCGCCACCGTCGCCGACTTCGCCCGGCGCACCGGAGTGACCCCCGCCCTCGGCGGCGTGCACGTCGGGCTCGGCACCCGTAACCACCTGGTGTCGCTGGGCGGCACCAGCTACCTGGAGATCATCGGCCCGGATCCCGAGCAGTCCGCGCCCGGCCGGCCCCGCCCCTTCGACGTCGACGGGGTCACTGCCGCGCGCACGGTCACCTGGGCGATCCGCCCGCCCGACATGGACGCGGCCATCGCGGCCGCCCGTGCCCGGGGCTACGACCCCGGCCCGGCACAGCCGATGAGCCGCCGCAGGCCCGACGGCACCCTGCTCCGGTGGCGCCTCACCGACGGCGAGGACGCCCACCCCTCCGGCCTCGTCCCGTTCCTCATCGACTGGAGCGCCACGGTCCACCCCACCGCCTCCGGCCTGCCCGCCACGCCCCTGCTGTCCCTGTCCGCGAGCGCCCCCGACCCGGACGAGATCCGCCCCCTGCTGGCGGCCCTCGACACGGACCTCGACCTCACGACCGGCCCGGTGGGCATCTCCTTCACGGTGGCCACCCCGCTGGGCCCGGTGACCTTCGACTAGCGACCCGGCCCCGGGGCAACCGTCCCGGCCCGGGTGTCCGATTCCTTCAAGACCGGCCCGCGCCCGGCTGTCTACGTTGGCCGCATGACTCCACGATTCGATGCCATCGGCCTCGTCGTCTCCGACATGGCCGCCTCCGTCGCCTTCTACCGCCGCCTGGGCGTCGCCTTCCCCGACGGCTCCGAGCACGAGCCGCACGCCGAGGGCGAACTGCCGGGCGGGCTGCGCCTGTTGTTCGACACGGAGGCCAATGTGCGGTCCTTCGTCGAGGGCTGGGAGCCGCCCACGGGTGGCGGCCGGGCCTCGCTGGCGTTCCGGTGCGCGGATCCGGGTGAGGTGGACACGGTGTACGAGGAGCTGCTGGCCGCCGGCCACCAGGGCGGGCTCAAGCCGTGGGACGCCTTCTGGGGCCAGCGCTACGCGACCGTGCACGACCCGGACGGCAACGGCGTCGACCTGTTCGCGCCCCTAGGACCGGCCGAGTAGCTCGCCGAGCGGCAGTCCCGCCAACTCCTTGACGTCCCGCGCCAGATGGGCCTGGTCGGCGAACCCGGCCCGCGCGGCCGTGTCCGCGAGGCCGACACCGTCGCGCGCCAGTGCGAGCGCCCGCCGCAGCCGCAGGATCCGGGCCAGCGTCTTGGGTCCGTAGCCGAAGGCGGTCAGGGAGCGCCGGTGCAACTGCCGGGCGCCGAGGCCGAGTTCGTCGGCGGTGGCGGCGACGGAGCGCCCGGCGTCGAGGGCGGCGACGACATGCCGCAGCGCCGGGTCGGGCGCCACCGCGTCGGCGGCCCGCTCCAGCGCCACGTCCTCAAGGGCGGTGACGGGATCGCCGGCGGCCTCGATACGACGGCACAGCCGCCGCACCTCCGAGGCCGGCCACAGCTCGGCGAGCTCGACCCGCAGATCACGCACCTCATGCGCGGGCACGCCGAGAATGGCGGGAGCGGTACCGGGATAGAAACGGACGCCCATCCACGCACTCGGCTCGCCACCGGTGACGTAGGCCCGTGTATCGGGCCCGGCGACGAGCAGGCGTCCGTCGTTCCAGAGCAGGTCCATGCATCCGTCGGGCAGGACCCGCCCGGCGCCGGGACCGGACGGAGTGTTCGTCCAAACGACAGCGCCCGCGAGCCGGGATGACCGCTCCGCATACACATACGCCAGCGTAAGCGCCCCTTTAGGGGCGCGGGGAACTGCGCGAGCAACCACGGACAACCCGCAGCCCGCACACACGACTCACCCCTACGGCGAGCCCCGTCCCACCCCCCGATGCTCCTGCGGACTCACCCCATAGACCCTCTTGAACGCGCTGGAGAGGGCGAACGCACTCCCATACCCCACTCTGCGCGCGATGGCCTCCAGCGTGTCGTCGGTGTCCCGCAGCGCGTCCGCCGCCAGTGCCATCCGCCAGCCCGTGAGGTACGTCATCGGCGGCTCCCCCACCAGCTCGGTGAACCGCCGGGCCAGCGCGGCCCGCGACACCCCCGCCTTCGCCGCCAGCGAGGCCACCGTCCAGGGGTGGGCCGGATCGTCCTGGACGAGCCGCAGCACCCGGCCGACCACGGGGTCGGCGAGCGCCGCGTACCAGGCCGGTGCCGCCGCCTCCGGGCGGGAGAACCAGGCCCTGAGCGCGGCGATGACCAGCAGGTCGAGCAGCCGGTCCAGGACGACCTCCTGGCCGGGCTCGTCGCGGACGATCTCGTCCATCAGGTACGGGGTGAGCGGGCAGTTCCACACGTCGGACGGGAGCGTCAGCAGCGGCGGCAGCGCCTTCAGCAGCCGGCCGCTGATCTCGCCCTCCCACAGATAGGTGCCGATCAGCATCACGGTGGAGCCGTCGAGCCGGTCGCCCCAGGTGCGCACGCCCAGGTCCATCGAGCCGTTCAGGGAGCGTCCGTCGGGGTAGCGGCACTCGGCGCCCGGCAGGATCAGCGCCTGGGGCGCGGTGCCGGGGTCGTCGGCGCAGGTGTAGGGGTCGGGGCCGCGGGCGATGGCGAGGTCCCCGGGGCGCAGCCGGATGCTCCCCCGGCCTTCGGCCGGGGGGACCCCCATCTCGCTTCGCTCGCCCTGGTCCGGGATCACCCAGGACTCGCCGCGGACCATGACCATGACGGTCAGCGGGGCGCGGTCCTCGATGCGGATGGACCAGGGCGGCTCGAAACACGCGCGGATCATGAAGGCGCCACGTGCGCGGGGACCCTCCAGAAGGCCGGCGAGAGCGTCCATGTCGTCAGCGTAGACGTCCGCGCATGGGAATGAGCCGTTCGGCGATGGGCTGTTGGGGCGCGCGACCGTTGACTGGAGGCATGACGGAGAACGCGGCCGAGAAGGCCGACACACAGCGGATGACGGTGGTGGTGACCGGTGCCTCGGGCCGTACCGGGAGCCGGGTGGCGCGAGCGGCGCGCGATGCGGGGCTCACGGTGCGGGCGGCGTCCCGGGCGCGCGGGTTCGACTGGGAGGACCCGACGACATGGGCGCAGGTGCTGCGCGGCGCGGACGCGGCGTATCTGATGTACCCGTCCGACGTGGGCTCCCCGGCGGCGGCCGAGGGCGTCGGCGCGCTCGCGCGGGAGGCGGTCGGGCTGGGGGTGCGGCGGCTGGTGCTGCTGTCGGCCCGGGGCGAGGACCAGGCGTTGCCGACCGAGGAGGCGCTGAAGTCGTCCGGCGCGGACTGGACGATCGTACGGGCCACGTGGTTCTCGCAGAACTTCAGCGAGGGGCCGCTGGTGGAGGGGCTGGTGAACGGGGAGCTGGTCTTCCCGGCGGGCGAGGTGCGGGAGCCGTTCGTCGATGTGCGGGACATCGCGGACGTGGTGACGGCGGTGCTGACGTCCGGGGACGCTCATGCGGGGCGGACGCTGGAGCTGACCGGGCCGCGGCTGCTGTCCTGGCGGGAGGCGGTCGCGGAGATCTCCGCGGCCACCGGCACGGCGATCACGTACACCCCGGTTCCGGCGCGCTCGTACGGCGAGGCCCTGGCCGGGTTCGGGGTTCCGCCGGAGGAGGTCGAGCTGCTGGTGGAGGTCTTCGAGACCCTCATGGACGGCCGTAACGCCCATGTCACGCACGACGTCCACGAGGTCCTGGGACGCGCGCCGCGCGACTTCACCGACTTCGCGCGGGAGGCCGCGGCGGCGGGGGCGTGGAAAGCCTGAGCCCCTCAGGCCCTGCCCTGGTCCTCCGGCTTGTGCGGGGGGTGGTGGGTGCTCTTCACATGGGTGCGCAGCCTCGACGTCACGTCCTCCGGTGGCAGGAAGCGGGTCCAGCGCTCGGGGAACTCCGACGGCATGTCCGGGTCCTCGGGGTCGTGCTCGTGGGCCGCGGCCGTGCGGGCCACGTACTCGGCGACCTGGGCCTCGCGCATCCGCTCGTTGGCGGCGCGGGCCGCGGCCGTCGCGGCGGCCGGCCAGACCCGGTCGATCGCGGCGTTGACCGCGGCCCCGACGAGCACGGCGAACGCGGACACGCCGATCCACAGCAGTACGGCGACCGCGGCGGCGAGGGAGCCGTAGATCGTCGCGCCCTCGACCGTGTTCTGGAGGTAGATGCGCAGCAGGAAGCTGCCCAGCACCCACATGCCGAGGGCGACCAGGGCGCCGGGCACGTCCTCGATCCAGGGTGAGCGCACCGGCACGGACACGTGGTACAGCGTGGTCAGGAACGCGATGGACAGGACGATCACGACCGGCCAGTACAGGACCTGCACCAAGGTCTCCGACCACGGCACGATCCGCACCACCGCGTCCGGTCCCGCCACCATCAGCGGCAGCGCGACCGAGCCGATCAGCAGCGCCGCGATGAACAGGGCGAACGCCACCAGCCGGGTCTTGACGATGCCGCGGACGCCGTCGAGGCCGTACATCACGGTGATCGTGTCTATGAAGACGTTCACCGCCCGCGACCCCGACCACAGGGCGAACAGGAAGCCGACGGAGATGACGTCGGGGCGGCCGCCGTTCATCACGTCGTCCAGGATCGGCTGGGCGATCTGGCGCACCCCCTTGTCGGACAGGACGGTGCGGGAGGCCTCCAGGAGGTTGGTCTCCAGGCTGTTGATGGTGTCGGTGCCGGTCCAGTCGTCGACGTAGCCGAGGAGGCCGATGAGGCTGAGCAGGAGCGGGGGCACGGACAGCAGCGTGAAGAACGCGGCCTCGGCCGCGAGACCCAGGATGCGGTACTCGATGCACGAGTTCACCGTGTCCTTGAGCAACAGCCAGGCCGTCCTGCGCTTCGAGACGTTCCGGTAGAGGACACGCGCCCGGTGGAGACGACCGGAGGACGGCTGGGGGGACGATTCACTTGCTGGCTGCACGACCTAAAGGTATCCGCCGTGCGCGGCAGCACTCATCCGCCGTGTCAGGGTGGAGACCACGGCCCTCCTCAGGGATAGGTTCACAGCCATGGCAGGCAGCACCCATACCGTGACCAACCAGCCCCCGCCCCTGGTCGGCTACGACGTCTACACCGCCGACCGGGCCCTGACCGCGGCCGTCGAGCGGCATGTCGCCCCGCGGGCCCTGGACGAGGTGCGCGAGGAGCTGGCCGCCTTCGGGCGGACCTGCGGGTCGGCGCAGGCGCAGGAGTGGGGGGTACTGGCGAACGAGAACCCGCCGCGGCTGCGGACGCACGACCGCTACGGCCATCGCATCGACGAGGTCGACTTCCATCCGTCCTGGCACCGGCTGCTCGGCAAGGGCGTCTCGGCGGGCCTGACCGCGGCCTGGGTGCGGCCGGGCGGGCATGTGCGCAGAGCGGCGGCCTTCCTGATGTGGACGCAGGTCGAGGCCGGCAACGGCTGCCCGCTGTCCATGACCCACGCGGCCGTCCCGGCGCTGCGCACGGATCCCGGCCTCGCCGCCGAGTGGGAGCCGCGGCTGACGTCCATGGTCTACGACCAGGGTCTGCGGCCCGCCGGGCGGAAGGCCGGAGCCCTGTTCGGGATGGGCATGACGGAGAAGCAGGGCGGCAGCGACGTACGGGCCAACACGACCACCGCCACCCCGCTCGCCGAGGCCGGGACGTATCTGCTGACCGGGCACAAGTGGTTCTGCTCGGCTCCGATGTCGGACGGTTTCCTGGTGCTCGCGCAGGCCCCGGAGGGGCTCACGTGCTTCCTGGTGCCGCGGGTCCTGGAGGACGGCGGCCGCAACCCGTTCCTGATCCAGCGGCTGAAGGACAAGCTGGGCAACCGGTCGAACGCCTCCGCCGAGGTCGAGTTCGACGGGACGTGGGCGCGCCGGGTCGGTCGGGAGGGGCGCGGGGTGCGCACCATCATCGACATGGTGGCGGCGACCCGGCTCGACTGTGTGCTCGGCTCGGCGGGGCTGATGCGGCAGGCCGTGGCGCAGGCGGTGCACCACTGCGACCACCGTGCGGTGTTCGGCGACCGGCTCGTCGACCTGCCGCTGATGCGCAACGTACTGGCCGACCTGGCGGTCGAGTCGGAGGCGGCGACCACCCTCGCGCTGCGGCTCGCGGCGGCCTACGACGACGACGGCGAGCAGGAGCGGGCGCTGCTGCGGATCGCGGTGCCGGCCGCCAAGTACTGGGTGACCAAGCGGTGCGCGCCGGTGACCGTCGAGGCGTCCGAGTGCCTGGGCGGCAACGGGTACGTCGAGGAGTCCGGGATGCCGCGGCTGGTGCGCGAGTCGCCGCTGAACTCGATCTGGGAGGGCGCGGGCAACGTCCAGGCGCTGGACGTGCTGCGGGCGTTGCGGCGCGAGCCGGCCGCGCTGGACGCGTATCTGCGGGAGGTCGGCCTGGCCCGCGGTGCCGATCACCGGCTGGACGCGGCGATCAAGGGCCTGTTGACCGAACTGGCCGATCTGGAGGGCATCGAGGCACGCGCCCGGCGCCTGACCGAGCGGCTGGCGCTGGTGTTGCAGGGCTCGCTGCTGGTCCGGTTCGCACCGCCGGAGGTCGCCGACGCGTTCTGCGCCGCGCGGCTGGGCGGCGACGGGGGCGCGGCCTTCGGGACGCTGCCGTCGACCCTGGATCTGGCGTCGGTGGTGGACCGGGCCAGGCCCAAGGCCTGAACTGCCCGGTGCGGAGGTGGCACGGGGGTGGTGCTGCGCCGACACGGCACCACCCCCGCGCATGGCCCGTTCGAGGCCGCGAACGCCGCTCGGGACGGCGTCGCTCAAGTTTCAATCAGGTCAGGGCGGTCCACCAGGGTTGCAAGGGGTTGCAACTTGCCGGCGACTGTGGGCGGAGTGTGTCCCTCCGCGAGCGACGGGCGGCACTATGAGACACGCGCCATTTGAGACACGCACAATGAGACACAGTCAGCACGCACAGTCAGCACGCACAGTCAGGACGAGACCTCTTCTGCCGGGAGGACCCTTGGCGCTCTCGCCGACGGACGTGACGCAGCTCGCCGCCGTGGACTCGGCGCGCGCCGCGCGAGTACTCAGCGAGGTCCGCGCCGCCACGCTCTCCGGACAGCGCGCGCCCGTCGCGCCGCGCCCGGTGATCGAGCAGTCCTGGGAGCGCACGCTGCGCAGCGGGGTCGACCCGGACCACGACGTCCGCTCCGGGCTGCTGTCCCGCGAGGAGGTGCAGCGGCGCCGGGAGTCGACCACGCTGCGCCAGGTGATGCCGGTGCTGCGCGAGGGGCTGCTGTCGGTCGCCGACGTCGCCCACCACATCATGGTCGTCGCCGACGACGAGGGCCGGGTGCTGTGGCGGGAGGGCAACTCCTCGGTGCTGCGCAGGGCCGACGGGCTCGGCCTGGCACTCGGCGCCGACTGGCGGGAGAGCGTCGTGGGCACCAACGGCCTGGGCACCCCGGCGGTGGTGCGCCGGCCGGTGCAGGTCTTCGCCTCCGAGCACTTCCAGCGCTCGCAGACCTCCTGGACCTGCACCGGGGCCCCCATCACCGACCCCCGGGACGGCCGGCTGATCGGTGTGGTCGACGTCAGCGGGCCGCTGGAGACCATGCACCCGGCCACGCTCGCCTGGGTCGACTCGGTGGCCAAGCTCGCCGAGGCCCGGCTGCGGGAGGTGCATCTGACCTCCCTGGAGCGGCTGCGCGCGGTGGCGTCGCCGGTGCTGGCGCGGCTGTCCGGGCGGGCCCTGGTGGTGGACCGGCACGGCTGGACGGCCGCGGTGACCGGGATGCCGTACACGAACCGGGTCGCGCTGCCCGAGGGGCTGTCGCCGGGCCGGCGGTGGCTGCCGCCGCTGGGGCTGTGCGCGGTGGAGCCACTGGCGGGCGGCTGGCTGCTGCGGGCCGACGACGAGCCGGTGCCGCACGGGGCGACGCGGATCGCGCTGGACCTGACGCGGCCGCGCCGCTGGTCGGTGACGGTGTCCGGCGGGGCGGGCGCCTGGAGTCACGAACTGAGCCCCCGGCATGCCGAGTTGCTCTATCTGCTGGCCCTGCACCGCACCGGTCGCAGCGCGGCGGGGCTGGCCGAGGACATGTTCGGCGACGCGGGCCGCACGGTGACGGTGCGCGCCGAGATGTCGCGGGTACGGCGCTATTTCGGGGAGTTCCTGGAGCACCGGCCGTACCGCTTCCGCGAGGACGCGGAGGTGGAGGTGCTGTTGCCGGACGACCCGCGCGAGCTGCTGCCGCATTCGACGGCGCCCGCGGTGGTCCGGGTGCGGATCTCGACCGACCTGCCCTGAGCCGACTCCGTATTTCCGCATATTTGCAGGGTCTTAGTCCGCAAGCGTGCCCAACTGCCGTAGCATCCCTGTACGGGCCACCCCACCTGCTCCTTTGGTCAACGCACGGACCAATAGCCGCAGTTGGCTCGCCTCGGGAGGTTTGATGAAGCACCGCGGCAGACACCGTCGACGCAGGCAGGGCCGCGCCGTTCGCGCGTTCCTCGCCGGCACCGCCCTCGCACTCACCGCCGCCGCCACGATGATCAGCGCCTCACAGGCCACGGTCGGCGACGACCCCGGGGCGCTCGAGCCGCTCACCAGGGCCGCCGAGACCGGCGCGCTCCGGCTGAAGGAGCAGTTGGTCCCGCAGGCCACCCTCGACGAACTCGCCGCCGGGATGGGCAAGCCGGTCGGTGTCAGTGCCGTCCTGGAGACCGCCGACCGGAGCCTGCGCAAGTCGAGCGGCTGTACGGCGAGCGAGCGCACGGCGCTGCCGGTCGCGCCGACGGCCACGCGCGCGTACTGCTGGGACGCCGCCGACACCGCGTCCTGGCGGGCGGGGGCCGTCACCGGCTCGGGTGACGCCGACGACGACGGCTGGTGGAACGACAATCGGGTGATCCTCTCCGGCTGGAGCCAGGGCACCGCCGACCGAGGTCTGGCGCGGGTCGCCTTCGTCGACGCGAACGACCTGGCCCACCTCAGGTACGCGTCGGCGCTGCTCGTCGTCCCGGTGGACGGCGGCCGGAACTACCGCGCCCTGCCCTCCCGGCTGTCGGGCATGGTCTGGTACCAGGACAAGCTGCTGGTCACCGCCGGCGACGGGCTGTACGTGTACGACATGAACCGCGTCCAGCGCACCACCGTCGACAGCGCCGCGGTGGGCCGCGTCGGCAAGGGCTGGTCGGCCCACGGCTACCGCTTCGTGCTGCCGGCCGTCGGCTCGTACCGGCTGGCCGGCGGGAGTGCCGCTCCCCGCGTCGGGGGCATCTCCCTCGACCGCAGCACGGCGCCCGACAGCCTGGTCGCGAGCGAGTGGACGGCCGCCGACAGCGACCGGCCCGCCCGCCTGTGGCGCTACGACTTCGACAGGGACCCGGCCCGCCCCGGCCTGCTGGCCACGGGCGCCACCGGGGTCGCGCCCGTGGTCGAGGCGTACGAGACGGAGGCCTCCGGCATCCGGGGCGTCCTGTCGCACCGGGCGGGCGGCACGGACCGCGCCGACTGGTACGTGGGCCGTGCCCCGGGCAGCACCGACCGGCAGGGCAGCCTGTGGCGCCAGGACACCGACGGCGCCGAGGCGACCCGCTGCGGCGAACAGAACGCCCCCAGGTGCTGGGGCACCCGGGTCGGCCCCCTGTCGTACTGGGAGGCGACCGGTGAGGTCTGGTCGCAGTCGGGCCGGACGCTGTTCGCCCTGCCGTTGGGTTCGATCGATGCGGCGCTCGGCTGAGCGCTGGGACGCGATCGACAGATCGGCCATCCGGATGGTTCCCTGACCGACATGCCCAACATCGTCGTAACCACCTGGTCGCTGGAACAGACCGCACCCACCGACCTCCTCCCAGCGCAAGCCCCGCAGGGCGACGTGACGATCGTCCGCTCCGAGGTGCCCTCGCCCGAGTTCAGCCGCTTCCTGTACACCTCGGTGGGCGGGGACGTCCACTGGACCGACCTGCTCGGCTGGACATACGCGCAGTGGCGGGAGCATCTGGAGCGGCCGGGCGTGGAGACCTGGGTGGCGTACGACCGGGGCACCCCCGCGGGATACGTGGAGCTGGAGCCGCAGGACGACGGGGTCGTGGAGATCCTCCACTTCGGGCTGCTCCCGGCCTTCCGGGGGCGGCGGATCGGCGGGCACCTGCTGTCGTACGGCACCGCCCGCGCCTGGGATCTCGCGGAGCGCTGGCCGGGGCTGGCCCAGACGAAGCGGGTGTGGCTGCACACCTGCAGCAAGGATGGCGAGCACGCGATGGCCAACTACCAGCGCCGTGGCTTCCAGCTCTTCGACACCAAGGTCGAGGAAGAAGCGGAGGCGCCCGCATCGGGCCCCTGGCCTGGGGCCTATCCGGCCTGACCTGCGGGAACAAGCCTCCTGGCGGGCTCTGTGACCCACGACACCCTTGTCTCACTCTCCGGGACAAGGGTGTCCGCATGATGGACGAAGCTGGACTGTGTCCAGATCGCCGTGACACGCTTCCGTCATGTCTGGAACTGGAATTGCCTTGGTGAGTCGGCGGCACGTCGACCTCGGCCGCATGTCCAGCGCCATCTGTCCGGCGCGCTGACCGTCCCGCAGCGCCCGACATCTCCCCCTTTCTGCTTCATTTCCCGCGCAACGACGCGCACTTATGCCCATGCGCCCGTATGCGCAGGTCAGAGCCGCTTTCCGCCTGTCCCGAAGGACGTATCCACCATGGCCGCCACCCCGCAGAAGCCTGCCGCCGCGACTCCCCGCCGCAAGGTGAGCCGTCACCGCGGTGAGGGTCAGTGGGCCGCGGGGCACTTCACCCCGCTCAACGGCAACGAACAGTTCAAGAAGGACGATGACGGTCTCAATGTGCGGACACGCATTGAGACGATCTACTCCAAGCGCGGCTTCGACTCCATCGACCCCAACGATCTTCGCGGCCGGATGCGCTGGTGGGGGCTCTACACCCAGCGCAAGCCCGGGATCGACGGCGGCAAGACCGCCATCCTGGAGCCGGAGGAGCTGGACGACTCCTACTTCATGCTGCGGGTGCGCATCGACGGCGGCCGGCTGACCACGCGGCAGCTGAGGGTGATCGGCGAGATCTCGCAGGAGTTCGCGCGCGGCACCGCCGACATCACCGACCGGCAGAACGTCCAGTACCACTGGATCCGGATCGAGGACGTGCCGGAGATCTGGGAGCGGTTGGAGGCCGTCGGCCTGTCCACCACCGAGGCCTGCGGTGACACGCCCCGCGTCGTCCTCGGCTCGCCGGTCGCCGGGATCGCCGCGGACGAGATCATCGACGGCACCCCGGCCATCGAGGAGATCCAGCGCCGGATCGTCGGCAACAAGGCCTTCTCCAACCTGCCCCGCAAGTTCAAGTCCGCGATCTCCGGCTCGCCGCTCCTGGACGTGGCGCACGAGATCAACGACGTCGCGTTCGTCGGCGTGAACCACCCCGAGCACGGCCCCGGCTTCGACCTGTGGGTCGGCGGCGGCCTGTCCACGAACCCCAAGATCGGCGTCCGACTCGGCACCTGGGTGCCACTGGACGAGGTCCCGGACGTCTACGAGGGCGTCATCTCGATCTTCCGCGACTACGGCTACCGCCGTCTTCGCACCCGCGCCCGCCTGAAGTTCCTCGTCGCCGACTGGGGCGCGGAGAAGTTCCGGCAGGTCCTCGAGGACGAGTACCTGGGACGCAAGCTCCTCGACGGCCCCGCGCCGGCCCAGCCCGTGGAGCGCTGGCGCGACCACGTGGGTGTGCACCGGCAGCAGGACGGCCGCTTCTACGTCGGGTTCGCCCCGCGCGTCGGCCGTGTGGACGGCACCACCCTGACGAAGATCGCCGAGCTGGCGGAGGCGCACGGCTCGGGCCGCGTCCGTACCACCGTCGAGCAGAAGATGATCATCCTCGACGTCGAGGAAGCGCAGGTCGAGTCCCTGTCCGAGGCCCTGGAGGCCCTGGACCTGACCACGAAGCCCTCCCCCTTCCGGCGCGGCACCATGGCCTGCACCGGCATCGAGTACTGCAAGCTCGCCATCGTCGAGACCAAGGCACGCGGCTCCCAGCTGATCGACGAGCTGGAGCGCCGTATCCCCGACTTCGACGAGCCGATCACCATCAACATCAACGGCTGCCCGAACGCCTGCGCCCGTATCCAGGTGGCGGACATCGGTCTCAAGGGCCAGCTGGTCCTCAACGACCAGGGCGAGCAGGTCGAGGGCTTCCAGGTGCACCTGGGCGGCGCGCTCGGTCTGGAGGCCGGGTTCGGGCGCAAGGTGCGTGGTCTGAAGGTCACCTCCGAGGAGCTGCCCGACTACGTCGAGCGCGTTCTGAAGCGGTTCCAGGCCGAGCGCGAGGACGGCGAGCGGTTCGCCACCTGGGCGGCGCGCGCATCCGAGGAGGCCCTCTCATGAGCGAGCGGGCCGCCCCCTTCTACTGCCCCTACTGCGGCGACGAGGACCTCCGGCCGAGCGAGCAGGGTCATGGCGCATGGGAATGCGCGGCATGCAACCGCGCATTCCAGTTGAAGTTCCTCGGGCTGCTCGCCCGGGGTCTTCAGCCCAACGACGCACGGGGAGACGGGATATGACCGCGATTCAGGAAGAGCGCACGACCGAGGATCTCAAGGCGCTCGCCGAGCAGGCGGGCCGTGACCTGGAGGACGCCTCCGCGCTGGAGATCCTCCAGTGGGCGGTCGACACCTTCGGCAAGCGCTTCTGCGTGACCTCGTCGATGGAGGACGCGGTGGTCGCCCACCTCGCCTCCCGCGCGATGCCCGGCGTCGACGTCGTGTTCCTGGACACCGGCTACCACTTCGAGGAGACCATCGGCACCCGCGACGCGGTCGAGGCGGTGATGGACGTCAACGTCATCACGCTGACCCCGCTCCAGACGGTCGCCGAGCAGGACGCCCAGTACGGCCCCAGGCTGCACGACCGCGACCCCGACCTGTGCTGCAGGCTGCGCAAGGTCGAGCCGCTGGAACGCGGACTCAAGAGCTATGTGGCCTGGGCGACCGGCCTGCGCCGCGACGAGTCCCCGACCCGGGCGAACACCCCGGTCGTCGGCTGGGACGAGAAGCGGCAGAAGGTGAAGATCTCCCCGATCGCCCGCTGGACCCAGGACGACGTGGACGCCTACGTCGCCGAGCACGGCGTACTGACCAACCCGCTCCTGATGGACGGCTACGCCTCCGTCGGCTGCGCCCCCTGCACCCGCCGCGTCCTCGAGGGCGAGGACGCGCGCGCCGGCCGCTGGGCCGGCCGCGCCAAGACCGAGTGCGGGCTGCACGGCTGACATGAACGATTCCTCTGCGACCTTGGAGAACCACGTGACGAGCGGAGCCACCGTCTGGCTCACGGGTCTGCCGAGCGCCGGCAAGACCACCATCGCCTACGAGCTGGCCGACCGGCTCCGCGACGAGGGCCACCGCGTCGAGGTGCTCGACGGCGACGAGATCCGCGAGTTCATCTCGGCGGGCCTCGGCTTCAGCCGCGAGGACCGGCACACCAATGTGCAGCGCATCGGCTTCCTGGCCGAACTGCTCGCCCGCAACGGCGTCAAGGCGCTCGTCCCGGTGATCGCGCCCTACTCCGACAGCCGTGACGCGGTCCGCAAGCGTCACCAGGAGAGCGGGGCGCCGTACCTGGAGATCCACGTGGCCACGCCGGTCGAGGTGTGCTCCGTCCGCGATGTGAAGGGTCTGTACGCCAAGCAGGCCGCGGGCGAGCTGACCGGACTGACCGGGGTCGACGACCCGTACGAGGCCCCCGAGTCGCCCGATCTTCGGATCGAGTCCCAGAACCAGACCGTGCAGGAGTCCGCGGCGTCCGTGTACGCCCTGCTCACCGAAAGGGGACTGGCATGACGACCGTCGCCGCGCTGGAGGAGGGCACGGACTCCCCGTACGCCCTCTCGCACCTGGACGCGCTGGAGTCCGAGGCGGTGCACATCTTCCGTGAGGTGGCGGGCGAGTTCGAGCGGCCGGTGATCCTGTTCTCCGGCGGCAAGGACTCCATCGTCATGCTGCACCTCGCGCTGAAGGCGTTCGCCCCCGCGGCGATCCCCTTCTCGCTGCTGCACGTGGACACCGGGCACAACTTCCCCGAGGTCATCGAGTACCGGGACCGCACGGTCGACAAGCACGGCCTGCGGCTGCATGTCGCCTCCGTGCAGGACTACATCGACCGCGGGGTGCTCAAGGAGCGCCCGGACGGCACCCGTAACCCGCTGCAGACGCTGCCGCTGACCGAGAAGATCCAGAGCGAGAAGTTCGACGCGGTCTTCGGCGGCGGTCGGCGCGACGAGGAGAAGGCGCGGGCCAAGGAGCGGGTGTTCAGCCTGCGGGACGAGTTCTCCCAGTGGGACCCGCGCCGGCAGCGGCCCGAGCTGTGGAACCTGTACAACGGCCGGCACGCGCCCGGGGAGCACGTGCGTGTCTTCCCGCTGTCCAACTGGACCGAGCTGGACGTGTGGCAGTACATCGACCGCGAGGACATCGAGCTGCCGCAGATCTACTTCGCGCACGAGCGCGAGGTGTTCAAGCGCAGCGGCATGTGGCTGACCGCCGGTGAGTGGGGCGGCCCGAAGGACGGCGAGACCGTGGAGAAGCGGCTCGTGCGCTACCGGACCGTCGGCGACATGTCCTGCACCGGTGCCGTGGACTCGGACGCCGTGACGCTGGATCAGGTCATCACCGAGATCGCCGCGTCCCGGCTCACCGAGCGCGGCGCCACCCGCGCCGACGACAAGCTCTCCGAGGCCGCGATGGAAGACCGCAAGCGCGAGGGGTACTTCTAAGCATGAGCACGACCACGACCGAGGAGCTCTCGGCCACCACCCTGCTGCGGTTCGCCACCGCCGGCTCCGTCGACGACGGCAAGTCCACCCTGGTGGGCCGGCTGCTGCACGACTCCAAGTCGGTCCTCGCCGACCAGCTGGAGGCCGTGGAGCGCGCGTCGGCCTCGCGCGGGCAGGACGCCCCGGACCTCGCGCTGCTGACCGACGGTCTGCGGGCCGAGCGGGAGCAGGGCATCACGATCGACGTGGCCTACCGCTACTTCGCCACGCCCCGGCGCCGGTTCATCCTCGCCGACACCCCGGGCCATGTGCAGTACACCCGCAACATGGTCACCGGCGCCTCGACGGCCGAACTGACGGTGATCCTGGTCGACGCCCGCAACGGCGTCGTCGAGCAGACCCGCCGGCACGCCGCGATCGCCGCGCTGCTGCGGGTGCCGCACGTCGTCCTGGCCGTGAACAAGATGGACCTGGTGGACTACCAGGAGTCCGTCTTCGCCGCGATCGCCGAGGAGTTCACGGCCTACGCGCTCGAACTGGGCGTCCCGGAGATCACCGCGATCCCGATCTCGGCGCTGGCCGGCGACAACGTGGTGGACCCGTCCGCCAACATGGACTGGTACGGCGGCCCGACCTTCCTGGAGCACCTGGAGACGGTCCCGGTCAGCCACGACCTGAGCCACTGCCACGCCCGGCTGCCCGTGCAGTACGTGATCCGGCCGCAGACCGCCGAGCACCGGGACTACCGCGGTTACGCCGGCCAGATCGCCGCCGGCTCGTTCCGCGTCGGCGAGTCGGTGACGGTGCTGCCCTCGGGCCGTACCTCGACGATCTCCGGCATCGACCTGCTGGGCGAGCCGGTCGACATCGCCTGGACCACCCAGTCGGTGACCCTCCTGCTCGAGGACGACATCGACATCTCGCGCGGTGACCTGATCGTGCCGACCAAGGACGCGCCCGCGACCACGCAGGACATCGAGGCCACGGTCTGCCATGTCGCCGACGCCCCGCTGACCGTCGGCCACCGCGTGCTGCTCAAGCACGGCACCCGCACGGTCAAGGCGATCGTCAAGGACATCCCGTCCCGGCTCACGCTCGACGACCTGTCCCTGCACCCGCACCCGGGGCAGCTCGTCGCCAACGACATCGGCCGGGTGAAGGTGCGCACCGCCGAGCCGCTGCCGGTCGACTCCTACGCCGACTCGCGCCGCACCGGATCGTTCATCCTGATCGACCCCAGCGACGGCACCACGCTCACCGCGGGCATGGTCGGCGAGTCGTTCGCCTCGCCGGAGCCGGTCAAGGACGAGGCCGAGGACGACGGGTGGGACTTCTGACATGAGGCCCCACGACATCTACTCCACGTTCGCCAAGGAGGGCGGCCGCGTCGGCAGCGGCGCCCTCGGCAGCGGGCAGGGCGGAGTGGCGCGATGTGTGCGCTGACCCACCCTTCGTCCATCTGCCGTTCCCCCGGCCGCGCCTGAACAGGGCGTGAGTGCCGGGCCACCGAGAGGAACCCTCCCGTGCCTGCCACCCCCGCCCCGCGACGGCTGCTCGCCGCCCTGGCCGCGCTGCCGCTGCTGGCCCTCGCGGCCTGCGGCTACGGCTCCCAGGCGGTGGAGAACAAGGAGCAGGCCATCGCGGGGGCGGCCAAGGTCGACGGCCTGGACTCGGTGAAGATCGGCTACTTCGGGAACATCACCCACGCCACCGCGCTGGTCGGCCGGCACGAAAAGCTGTTCCAGAAGGAGCTGGGGGGCACGCTGGCGAAGTACGCCACGTTCAACGCCGGTCCGTCGGCGATCGAGGCGCTCAACTCCGGGTCCGTCGACATCGCCTGGATCGGGCCCTCGCCCGCGGTCAACGGCTACACCAAGGCCGGTGGCGACAATCTGCGGATCATCTCCGGTTCGGCGTCGGGCGGCGTGAAGCTGGTCGTGAACCCGGAGAAGATCAAGTCCCTGAAGGACGTCAAGGGCAAGAGGATCGCCACGCCGCAGCTCGGCAACACCCAGGACGTGGCGTTCCTCAACTGGGTCGCCGGGCAGGGCTGGAAGGTCGACGCGGAGAGCGGCAAGGGGGATGTCTCCGTCGTCCGCACCGACAACAAGATCACCCCGGACGCCTACAGGTCCGGTTCGATCGACGGCGCCTGGGTGCCCGAGCCGACCGCGTCGAAGCTGGTCGCCGAGGGCGCGAAGGTACTGCTCGACGAGGCCGACCTGTGGCCGGACAAGAAGTTCGTGATCACGAACGTCGTGGTGTCGCAGAGCTTCCTCAAGGAGCACCCGCAGGCCGTGGAGGCCGTGCTGCGCGCCTCGGTGAAGACCAACCAGTGGATCGAGGCCCACCCGGAGCAGGCGAAGGCCGCGGCGAACGCGCAGCTCAAGGCCGACACCGGCAAGCCGCTGCCCGCCGATGTCATCGACCCGGCCTGGACGTCGGTCCAGGTCACCGACGACCCGCTGGCGGCCACGCTGCGCACCGAGGCCGAGCACGCCGTGCAGGTCGGGCTGCTGCAGCAGCCCGACCTCAAGGGCATCTACGACCTGACCCCGCTGAACAAGGTCCTCAAGGCCGAGGGCGAACCCGCGGTCGACGACGCCCACCTCGGCGTCGAATAAGCCCCGTTCCCACAGTTCTCAGGAGGTGACGACCATGGCAACCGCCCTCGCCAAGGCCGCGGACACGGACGTGTCCGCCGCGCACGCCGCCCGCATCGACCACGTGTCGAAGTCCTTCACCGGCCCCGCCGGCAAGCAGCTCGTCCTCGACGACATCACCCTCGACGTCGCACCCGGCGAGTTCGTCACCCTCCTGGGAGCCTCCGGCTGCGGCAAGTCCACCCTGCTGAACCTGGTGGCCGGCCTCGACCGGCCCAGCACCGGCACCATCACCACCGACGGCCGCCCGGCCCTGATGTTCCAGGAACACGCCCTGTTCCCCTGGCTGACCGCCGGCAAGAACATCGAACTCGCCCTCAAACTGCGCGGCATCGCCAAGACCGAACGCCGCGAGCGGGCCGAGGAACTCCTCGAACTGGTCCGCCTCAAGGGCGCCCACGGCAAGCGGGTGCACGAACTGTCCGGCGGCATGCGCCAGCGCGTGGCCATGGCCCGCGCCCTGGCCCAGGACAGCAAGCTGCTGCTGATGGACGAACCCTTCGCCGCACTCGACGCCATCACCCGGGACGTGCTGCACGACGAACTCACCCGCATCTGGCGCGAGACCCAGCTGTCGGTGCTGTTCGTCACCCACAACGTCCGCGAAGCCGTCCGCCTGGCCCAGCGCGTGGTACTGCTGTCCTCCCGGCCCGGCCGGGTGGCCCGCCAGTGGACGGTCGCCATCCCCCAGCCCCGCCGCATCGAGGACGCCGACGTGGCGGAACTGTCCCGGGAGATCACCGAAGAACTGCGTGGGGAGATCCGCCGCCATGGCCAGCACTGACACCACCGCCAAGGACGCAGGCGATCTCGACGGACTCGAAGCGGGCCTGGACGCCCTGGAGACCGTCCACACCAGCCGCACGCCGCTGCGCAGCACGCTGACCCAGAAGATCCTGCCGCCGGCCGTCGCCGTCGCCCTGGTCGTGGGCCTGTGGCAGCTCCTGGTGTCGACCGGGGCGGCCGGCGACCCGACCAAGCTGCCCGCGCCGTCCGACGTGTGGGGCGAACTGCGCGCGTCCTGGCTGCAGGGCACCCTGCACGAGTACATCTGGACCTCCGTCTCCCGCGGCCTGCTCGGCTTCCTGCTCGCCCTGGCCATCGGCACCCCCCTGGGCCTGCTCGTGGCCCGCGTGAAACTCGTACGCGCGGCCATCGGACCGATCCTGTCCGGCCTGCAGTCCCTGCCCTCGGTCGCCTGGGTACCCCCCGCCGTCATCTGGCTGGGCCTGAACGACCGCATGATGTTCGCCGTGATCCTGCTCGGCGCCGTCCCCTCCATCGCCAACGGACTGGTCTCCGGCGTCGACCAGGTACCACCCCTGTTCCTGCGCGCCGGCCGCACCCTCGGCGCCACCGGCCTGAAGGGCACCTGGCACATCGTGATGCCCGCCGCACTGCCCGGCTACCTGGGCGGCCTGAAACAGGGCTGGGCCTTCTCCTGGCGCTCACTCATGGCAGCCGAGATCATCGCCTCCTCCCCCGACCTCGGCGTCGGCCTCGGACAGCTGCTGGAGAACGGCCGCAACACCAGCAGCATGTCCATGGTGTTCTTCGCCATCATGCTCATCCTGATCGTCGGCATCGCCATCGACCTGCTGATCTTCAGCCCGCTGGAACGGCGGGTACTGCGCAGCCGCGGTCTGCTGGCAAGGAGCTGAGGTCCTGTGATCACCCAGCCGGTTCTTCTCGTCATCGCCCACGGCAGCCGCGACCCTCGGCATGCCGCGACGGTGCACGCCCTCGTACGGCGGGTCCGGTCGCTGCGCCCGGACGTGCGGGTGGAGACCGGCTTCCTGGACTTCAACGTCCCGTCCGTGCAGGGAGTCCTGGAGTCGCTGGCCGCACAGGGCGTCCAGGACGTCGTGGCGCTCCCCCTGCTGCTGACCCGCGCCTTCCACGCGAAGGCCGACATCCCGGCGGTCCTGCGGGACGCCCCGCCGCAACTGCGGATCCGGCAGGCGGAGGTGCTGGGCCCGTCGCCGCTGCTGCTGTCGGCCCTGGAACGCCGGCTGTACGAGGCGGGCCTGACGCCCGCCGACAAGTCCTCGACCGGGGTCGTGCTGGCCTCGGCGGGGTCCACCGACCCGGAGGCGATCGCAGTGATCGCAGAAATCGCGCGGGAGTGGCGGCACACCGGTTGGTGCGCCGTGCGGCCTGCGTTCGCCTCCGCCGGCTCTCCCGCGGGGTTCCCCCGTACCGAGGACGCGGTGCGCGAGCTGCGGGCACTCGGCTGCCAACGGGTGGCCGTGGCGCCGTACGTCCTGGCTCCCGGCTTCCTCCCGGACCGCATCGCGCGGGGCGCGGCCGAGGCGGACGTGCTGGCGGACGTGCTGGGGCCGGCGCCCGAGGTGGCACGGGTGCTGCTGGAGCGCTACGACGCAGCGCGGGTGCCGGTGCTGGCGGCGGTCGGGGCCTGAGGGCCCGCCCGCGCCGCGCCCGGTGTCACACGTCGAGGACGCGGGCGATCTCCTGGACCAGGGCCAGGCTGCCGCTGCCCGCCGGCACACCGGTGCCGATGGCCTCCAGAGCGAAGCGGATACGCCCTCGGTTGGCGGGCAGGCCGTCCTGTGCGGCATGGCCCAGCTCGGTGTGGATGATCTCCCCCTGTGGAACGAGCGCCGGGTTCTCGAAGCTCAGCCTCTCGACGAGCCGCTCCGCGAGGATCAGCATCGCCGCGGGGTCGGCGCCGTCCTGGCCCGACCCGTTGTTGTCGGGGCTGTTGTAGCCGCTCACTGTCCCGCCTCCTGTGACACCGCCGTCCTGGCGCCGATCACCCTAGAGACAACGACCGCCTTTTGTCCTGCGGTTGGGTCCACAGGCCGCGAGATCAACCCCGTGTGTTGACAACCGCCCCCTCGGCCAGTCGCACCAGCTCCCCCACCGGCATCGACCCCGCCGCCCGGCGCTCGCGCGCGAAGGTGCCGGCGAGGTGCTGGAGCAGCTCGTTCAGCGGGGTCGGTACGCCGTGCAGCCGGCCCAGCAGGGCGATCTCGCCGTTGAGGTAGTCGGCCTCGATGGTGCCGGTGCCACGGGTCAGGGACTGCCAGGAGGAGCCGCCGCCGCGCGGGGCGCCGTCGAGGGGGACGAGGGTGACCTTGTCGCCCCGTACCCCCCGCTGTTCCTCGGCGCTCGTGTACGGGATCCGGGCGGCGTCCAGCACGGCCGCGCCCTCGGCCCGCACCCGCCGGAACAGCTCGGCGGCCTCCTCGCTGTCGACGGGGCCGGTCACCGCCTCCAGGGCGTTGCCGAGGTTGGCCAGCAGCTTGGCGTACTGCCAGCGCGCCACGTCCGCCACGACCGGCGCCTCGAAGTGCGACTTCTCCAGGTCGGCGGCGATGAGACGGGCGGTCTCGTCGGTGCCGTGCGGATAGCGGCCGAGGTGCAGGATCCCGGTGAGCGGGCGGCCGGCGGCGGAGACTACGCCGGGTTCGACGTACGTGGACGGCAGCCAGACGCAGACGCCGTAGACCTGCCGGAAGAGCCGCAGGGCGAGGCGCTGGCCCTCGACCCCGTTCTGCGCGCAGACCAGCGGGAGCCGCTCGGCGGCCGTACCGCCACCCGCCACCGGGGCGGGACCCCAGGTCTGCAGCGCGGCCACGCTGTCCTGTGTCTTCACGGCGAGGACGAGGACGTCGTCGGGCCGCAGCTCGCCGAGGGCGGCCGGGCCGTCGACGGCCGGCAGCCGGTGGGTCAGCTCGCCCTCCGGCACCCTGAGCCGCAGGCCGTGGTCCCGTAGGGCATCGAGATGGGCGCCCCGGGCGACCAGCACGACCTCGTGTCCGGAGCCCGCGAGCCGGCCGCCGATGACGCCGCCGACCGCTCCGGCGCCGATGATGACGTAGCGCACGGTCACTCCCCCTCAGGGGTGAACGGGGTCCCCTGATGGAAGTACATCTGCCAGCCGTCGTCGGTACGTCGCCACAGTGAACTGCGGTGTGCGTGCCTGCCGTTGTACACCGTGTCGAAGGTGAGGTGCAGGCGGTTCACGGTCGACGCCTTGTCCCAGCGCCGTCCCGACGCCCCGAACTCGTGGAACTCGGGGTGCAGCAGCGACCCGAGCAGTTCGGGCGAGCGGCGCACCTCGGGGTCGAGCAGCCTCAGTTCGCCCTCGATGGCGGCCTTCACGGCGGGTTCGTGCTCAGTCACCGGTCATCTCCACGAGTTTCACGACGGTGTTCCAGTTGCGGCTGGTGGCGATCAAACCCTTGTTGAGCCGGGGGCGCGAGAGGATTTCGGCGAGCTTGGAGCGGCCCAGGCCGTTCGGGGCGTACAGGTACAGCGCCCGGTCGCCGAGCCGGAACTCCTCCGGCAGGTACGTGTCCTGGTCGATCTCCGCGAAGCGCTCGGCGTCGACCGGGGCGGAGAAGTAGGTGACATGGAGTTGCTTGGGCTCCAACTCGGCTGCGGGGAAGGGGCAGTCGTCGGCGATCGCCTCAAGGTAGGCGTGGTCGCGCACGATGACGTCCACGGCGAAGCCGAACTGCTTCTCGATCGCCGACGCCAGCTCCGCGGCGAGGGACTCCTCGTCGCCGTGGTCGGCGGTGAAGACGGCCTGGCCGCTCTGGAGGTAGGTGCGCACGCCGTCGTGGCCGAGGCCGCTCATCAGGGTGCGCAGCTCGGCCATCGGGAGCTTTCTGCTGCCGCCCACGTTGATTCCGCGCAGCAGTGCCGCATACGTCGTCGTCATCCGGCCACCTTAGAGCGCGCCTGTGACAACGGTCCGGCCGTCGTGCCCCGTGGGGGTGGGCACGACGGCCGGACCCGTAAGTTACTTACCGGTCAGCATGAAGCACAAGCTCTTCCGCTCGATCCGCAGCTCACGGCCCTGACCCCGGCCCCCGATCCGGCCGGATAGATGTAGGGGACCGCTGTCCTCCCCAGTGGGGAGGGCCCGGGGGCCGAAGGGAGGAGTTCCGGCCGCCGCACTTCACCGGGCAGCACGACGAGACGGCTTTATCCGGCCCATACCTTCGAAACGAAAGGTGACGGCAGGGGGCCGGCACCGCAATACAAGGGGGCAAGCCCGTCATGGGGAACGGAGATTCGCGGGTCCGGGGCCTCGCCGCCCGGGCCGGCGGCTGGAGCGCCCGGCATCGATGGGCCGCCGTCGGCATCTGGGTGCTGTTCGTCGTCCTGGCGATGGGACTCGGTTCGGCGGCGGGCCGGGTCGACGTCAAGGACAGTGATCAGCTCAAGGGCGAGACGCACACCGCGGCCAAGATCATCGAGGATGCCGGGATCGAGGAGCCCGCCAGTGAGACCGTCCTGATCCAGGCCAGGGACGGCTCGCTCAAGGCCACCGACAACGCGTTCCGGTCCGCCGTCACCGCGGTCGTCGACGCCGTCGAGGGCACCGGCGAGGTTACGGACGTGACATCGCCGTACGACACGCAGACGATCTCCAAGGACGGCCGCAGCGCGCTGGTGCAGTTCGACATGCGCGGTGACTCCGACACCGCGGGTGAGCGCGTGGAGCCGGTGCTGAAGGCCGTCGAGAACGTCCAGAAGGACCATGAGTCGCTGCGGATCGAGGAGATCGGCGGCGCGAGCATGATGAAGACGTTCGACGACGCGTTCGGGGACGACTTCCAGAAGGCCGAGTACTCCGCGGTGCCGGTGGCCCTCGGCATTCTGCTGATCGCCTTCGGCGCGCTGGTGGCGGCCCTGCTGCCGGTGCTGCTGGCGATCACCGCGATCATGGCGACGATGGGCCTGATGGGCGTCGTCAGCCATGTCATGCCGATGAGCGACACCGCGAGCTCGGTGATGCTGCTGGTCGGCCTCGCCGTCGGCGTCGACTACTGCCTGTTCTATCTGCGTCGGGAGCGCGAGGAGCGCCAGGCCGGGCGCGACCCGCAGACCGCGCTGCGGGTCGCCGCCGCCACCAGTGGCCGCGCGATCATCGTCTCCGGTGTCACGGTGTGCGTGGCGATGGCGGGCATGCTGTTCACCGGTCTCGCCGAGTTCGAGGCGATGGGCCTCGCGTCGCTGATGGTTGTGGCGGTCGCCATGGTCGGGTCGGTGACGGTGCTGCCGGCGCTGCTGTCGCTGCTGGGCGAGCGGGTCGAGAAGGGCAAGATCCCGTTCCTGCACCCGGAGAGCAGGCTGCGCCGCAAGCGGGGCGCCGCCGCAAACCGCGAGAGCCGGTTCTGGACGGCCGTGCTCAAGGGCGTGCTCGCGCGGCCGGTGATCTCGGTCGTGGTCGCGGCCGGTGCGCTGCTGGCCATCGCGGCTCCCGCGCTCGGCATGAAGACCGAGCAGCTCACGCTGGACAAGGAGTTCGGCGACTCGCTGCCCATCGTGCAGACGTACAACCGGCTCAACGAGGCCTTCCCGGGCGGTTCCGAACCGGCCGAGGTGGTCGTCAGGGCGAACGACATCAACGCTCCCGAGGTGAAGTCCGCGCTCGCCGACTTCCGTGAGCGGGCGGTCAGTTCGGGCGCCTCGCGCGGCCCGGTCGAGATCAAGCTGCACGACGAGCAGAACATCGCCTTCGTGTACGTCCCGCTGGTCGGCGGCTCCGACCTCGACAAGGCGGGCACGAGCCTGGACAAGCTGCGCGACGACGTGCGCCCGGCCACGCTGGGCAAGGTGGACGGCGTCGAGGCGCCGATCACCGGGCAGGTCGCCGGCTCCAAGGACTTCAACGACCAGCTCGCCGGCGCCGTCGTGCCGATCTTCGCCTTCGTGGTGGTCTTCGCCTTCGGGCTGATGCTGCTGTCGTTCCGCTCGCTGACGATCGCCATCACGTCGATCGTGCTGAACCTGCTGTCGGTGGGCGCGGCGTACGGCATCCTCGTCGCCGTCTTCCAGCACGGCTGGGGCGCGTCCCTGGTGGGCGCGGAGGGCGTCGGCGCCATCATCACCTGGCTGCCGCTGTTCCTCTTCGTGATCCTGTTCGGCCTGTCGATGGACTACCACGTGTTCGTGGTGTCCCGGATCCGCGAGGCGCGGCTGAAGGGCCGTACGACGAACGACGCGATCCAGCACGGTGTGGTCACCACGGCCGGTGTCGTCACCAGCGCCGCGGTCATCATGGTCGCCGTGTTCGCGATCTTCGGCACGCTGTCCATGCAGTCCATGAAGCAGATGGGTGTCGGCCTCGCGGCCGCGGTCCTCATCGACGCCACGATCATCCGGGGCGTGCTGCTCCCGGCGGTCATGGCCCTGCTGGGCGAGCGCAACTGGTACCTGCCGAAGTGGCTGCACCGCCTGCCCGACCTGACGCACGACGAGGCGCCGGAGGCGGTGACACGGGGGGCCGCCCGGGACAACGAGGGCGAGCGGGTGCCCGTCTGACCCGACCCGTGGTCGCTGAGGGCCCGTTGGTTCCGGGGGGAACCAACGGGCCCTCCGCATGCCCTCATGCCCTCATGCCCTGGCGGCCCTGAGCTCGGCCTCGACGAGGTCGGCCGCTCGCCGGGTGCCGCCCTCCCCGGCCATCCCGGCCTGGATGTCCTTCAGGCGCGCGGCGACCTCGGGGTCGTCGACGAGGGCGAGGGCCGTCTCGCGCAGCGTCTCGGCGGTGGCCTCCTCCGTGGCCAGGTGCCGGGCGACGCCGAGGGCCTGGAGCATGTCGGCGTTGCCGAACTGGTCCGCGGCCTGCGGTACGGCGATCATCGGGGTGGCCGTGGCCAGGCCCTCCTGGCTGCCGCCGGCGCCCGCGTGGGTGACGAACAGGTCGGCCTGCTTGAGGATCGCCAACTGCGGGACCCAGGAACGCACTTCGACGTCGGCGGGTACGTCGCCCAGATCGGCGGGGTCGACATGCCTGCCGATCTGGAGCACCAGGTGCCAGCCGGGCAGGTCGCCGAAGGCGCGCACGCACTCCCGGTAGAAGGCCGGCTGCTTGGTGAACGCCGATCCGAGGGAGACGAGCACGACCTTCTCGGCGTCCGCCGGCCGCTGCCAGTCGCCCTCACCCGTGCGGTCGGCCTGGCAGGCGCCGACGAACGAGTGGACGGACTCGTCCACCCGGTCGGCGTTCGGCTGGAGCGCCTTCGGGATCAGGACGAGGGAGCGGTCGGGCCGGCCGACGAACGGGTCCGGGTGCTGGGTGATGCCGTTCTCCGCCAGCCAGGCATGGAAGCGCTCGTAGTAGGCCCGGCCGCGCTCGGTCTTCTTCGGCTCCTCCCACATCGGCTCGGCGACCTCCTGCTCGTACCCCTCCCAGGCGACCATGCACGGCGAGAGGGAGATCGCGGGCACCCCCCAGCGGTGGGCGAGGACGCGGGCCGGGTACGAGGCGATGTCGTGCAGGACGAGGTCCGGCTCGTCCCCCTGGTACGCCTCGGTCAGCTGCGGGAGGGCCTGGACGGCGTCGGCCAGGAACGGCTCCACGTTGTCCAGCAGGGTGCTCCCCCAGGCCTCCGGGTCGGCGTCGGGACCCGGCAGTGTGGAGTTCCAGAGCTTCGGCTCCGCACCGGCGGCGGCGACCTTCTCCGCGAAGGCCGGCGGGATCGCGTACGTGACCCGGTGCCCGCGTGCCACGAGCTCGCGGATCACTTCGAGGCTGGGGTTCACGTGACCGTGGGCGGCGATGGAGAACATGGCGATGTGAGCTGGGGTCGTCATGACATCGAAGCTAACCGAGACGATACGTCTCGTGCAACTCATTTCAGGTCACCCTCACGACCTCAGCGCCTCGTGCAGCCTCAGCCACGCCCCCGGCGGCACCTCGCCGACGAGGGCCCTCGCGTCCAGCCGGGCCGCCCGGAACGCCGCGTCGACCCGCCGCCTCCCGTGGGCCCGGCACAGCGACGCGTGCAGCGAGCCGCCCACGCCGGAGAAGCCCAGCGCGACGAGCTGCCGCCAGCTCTCGTACGCGCCGGCGTCCAGCAGCGGGGTGCGGCGCCGCTCGATCCGCACGATCCCGGCGTCCACCCGCGGCACCGGCCGGAAGCTGTCGCGCCCGACCCGGCCGGCCAGCCGCCATTCGTGGCGGGGCCAGGTCAGGACCGTCAGCCGGGTCCAGCTGCCGTAGTCGCCCGTGCGCTTGCGGGCGTACTCGAGCTGGGTGAGGAGCGTGGCGTCGGTGAGGGCCGGGGCCCGCAGACACCAGTCGACGATGGCGGCGGTGCGGGAGAAGGGCACGTTGCCGGCGACGGAGAACGGCGTGCGCGGGGGTCGTGCGGCGAGGAAGTCACCGGCGGCCACCCGGACGTGGGGCAGGCCGGAGAAGCGGGCGCGCAGCCCGGGGACGAGCCGGGGATCGATCTCGTACGCGATCAGCTCGCGGCAGCGCGGAGCGAGCCTCTGCGTCAACGCGCCTTTGCCCGCGCCGACTTCGAGGAGCAGGGGGTGGTGTCGCCGGTTCGGTACGGCGAGCCGGGCGAAGCGTTCCGCGGCGGCTCGGTCGGCGAGGAAGTTCTGGGAGAGCGCGCGGGATACGCGGGTGGGGCGGGCCATGGCCTGCGGTCCTTGTCTTCCGTGGAGTGGGAGAGGGCAGACGAAGGCCCTGACCGGAAGACAGGAGAGAGAAGGAGGAGGAGCGGACTCGCGCGCAGTCAGCGGGCGGCGTGGCTCCCCGGGCCGGTCAGGGCTCCGGGGCCGCGGCGCATCCGTACGGAGTGCGCGTAGCCCCGGCCGTGACCGGTGTTGCAGATCGCGTTGTTCGCTGCCACGGACGCCACGTTAGGCGTGCCGGGTGACGCGGACAACCGAGTTACGTCAGCGCTGATAGCGGGCCAGCACCAGGTTCCCGTCCTCCTCCAGGCGCTCGCGCAGTTCGTCGAGGCCGATGGCGCCGCTGTAGTACTCCTGGAGGGCGGGTGTGGCGACCTTGTCCTTCCACTCCGGGTAGCCGCGCACCGACTGCGCGGGCGCCGAGCGCAGGTGTTCGGCGAGGGCGGTGCCGGTGGCCCAGTCGTTCTCGGTGGTGTGCAGGGCCGGGTCCTTCAGCGCCTGGGTTCCGGTGGGCAGCATCCAGTCGCCCAGCGCCAGCCGCACCATGTTCTCGGGCCGGAGCAGGAAGTCGATGAACTCGGCCGCCTCCCGCTGGTGCGGGCTGTCCTCGGCGATGGACAGGGTCTGCGGGCTGACGCCCTGGGTGAGCCCGTCGGCGCCCGCCGGGGCCGGCAGCACCTGCCAGTCGAAGCCCTTCGGCGCCTGCTGCACGATCTGCTGGCGGTAGGAGAAGCCGAGCGGGACCATCGCGTACCGGCCGCCGAAGAAGCCGGGCAGGGTGTCGGAACCGCCGCTGCCGAGGGTCGTGGGCGAGGCGCTGCGATCGGTGTTGGCCTGGTCGTGGACGGTGCGCGGCATGACCTCGTCGGCGGCCTCGAAACGGATGGTGACCTTGTCGTCGGCGCCCCGGTGGAAGAGCTGTCCGCCGGACGACAGCGACAGGTTGAGGGTGGCGGAGACGGGCTCCTTGAGCGGCCAGGCGACGCCGTACCTGCCGTCCCCGCTGAGCTGTGCGGTGATGCTTCTGAACTCGGGCCAGCTCCATGGGCGTTCGGGGGTCGGGATGCGTACGCCGGCCTCCTTGAGCCACTTCGCGTTGGCGACGATCACCCGTGGCTCCTGGAGGAACGGCACACCGTAGATCCCGCCCCCGAAGGTCGTCGTCTCCCAACTGCGCTGCGGGATGTCGGACTTGAGCCGTTCGGGCAGCAGGCCGGTCAGATCGGCGAGGTAGCCGCCGTACGCGAAGTCCGCGAGGTCGTCGGAGGCGTCATGGATGATGTCCGGGGCCTCGCCGCCCTCGAAGGAGGTGAGCAGCTGGTCGTGGACGCTGTCCCAACTGCCCTGGACGTACTCGACCTCGACGTCCGGATGGGTGGCGTTCCACTCCTTGACCAGTTCCCTGTTGATCTCGACGGACTCCGCCTGCCAGGCCAGGGACTGGAAGCGCAGGGTGATCCGGCCGCCGGCGCCGTCACCGTCGCCGCCGCCGCACCCGGCGAGCAGCAGGACCAGCACCAGGCAGCCCAACAGCACTCTGGTACGCATCAGTTCTTCACCGCCCCGGCGAGCATGCCGCCCGTGATCCGTCGCTGGATGACCGCGAACACCACCAGCGAGGGCAGCGTCGCGAGGAACGCGGCGGCGGCCAGCGGGCCGAGGTCCGCGACGCCCTCCGCGCCGATGAAGTGGGTGAGGACGACCGGCAGCGTCTGCCGCTCCGGGGACTTCAGCAGCACGAGCGCGAAGAAGAACTCGTTCCACGCCGTGACGAACGCGAACAGCCCCGTCGCCGCGATGCCCGGCGCCAGCAGCGGCGCGGTCACCGACACCAGGGTGCGCAGCCGCCCGGCCCCGTCGACCGCCGCCGCCTCCTCCAACTCGGGCGGCACGGCACGGACGTACCCGACGAGCATCCACAGCGCGAACGGCAGCGCCCACACCACGTACACCATGATCAGCCCCGGCATCGAGTTGATCAGCCGCAGGTTCTTCAGCACCAGGAACAGCGGGATGATCACCAGCACGAGGGGGAACGCCTGGCTGACGACGACCCAGCC
The DNA here is from genome assembly GCF_015160855.1 of Streptomyces ferrugineus. Lineage (NCBI taxonomy): Bacteria > Bacillati > Actinomycetota > Actinomycetes > Kitasatosporales > Streptomycetaceae > Streptomyces > Streptomyces ferrugineus. Next base: position 7,264,564 of record NZ_CP063373.1, read on the forward strand.
GGTCGCGGCCCGCGCGAGCCGGGTGCGGTGGCGGGCCATGACGTAGGCCATCGGGGTCGCGAGGAGTACGGCGATCAGGCCGGCGCCGAGCGCGGCGGTCAGGGAGTTGAGGGCGGCGTGCAGCAGGGGCTGCTCGTCGAAGGCCTGGCGGAAGTTGGCGAGGGTGGGGTCCTTCGGGATCCAGGTGGGGTGCAGGCTGCCGAGCTCGCGGGGCGGCTTGAAGGCGGTGGAGATCAGCCAGAGGAAGGGGAGGGCGAGGAAGAGGAGGTAGGCGAGCAGGGCGAGGTACTGCCCGGCGCGGCCGGTCCGGCTGGTCCTCATGCCTGATCACCTCCCCTGAGCCGGCCGGCGAGGAAGACGGCGAGGAGTACCGAGATCACCGCGACCATGAGGCATCCCATCGCCGCCGCGTAGCCGAACTGCCCGTAGCGGAAGGCCTCTTCGTACGCGAAGAGCATGGGCAGCCGGGTGCGGCCGCCGGGACCGCCGCTGGTGAGCACGTAGACCAGGGCGAAGGAGTTGAAGTTCCAGATCAGGTTGAGCGCGGTGATGGACAGGGCGACGGGTCTGAGGGCGGGCCAGGTGACGGTGCGGAAGCGGCGCCAGGCGCCGGCGCCGTCCACCGCCGCCGCCTCGTGCAGTTCGCGCGGGGTGCTCTGCAGGCCGGCGAGCAGGGCGACCGTCGTGGTCGGCATCCCCGCCCAGATACCGACGACGATGACGGCGGGCAGGGCGGTGCCGAGCCCGCTGAGCCAGTCGCGGCCGCCGCCGAGGCCGAGGTCGCGGAGTGTCTCGTTGAGGATGCCGGCGTCGGGGTTGTAGACCAGCCGCCACATGACGCCGACGACGACCTCGGGCATGGCCCACGGCACGATCGCGAGGGCCCGGGCCAGCCAGCGCAGCCGCAGGTCCTGGTTGAGGAGGAGGGCGAGGCCGAGCGCGAGCAGGAACTGCGGCACGGTGACGCCGACCGCCCAGACCAGGCCGATCCGGAACGACTCCCAGAACAGCGTGTCGTGCAGCAGATCCCGGAAGTTGAGGCCGCCGATCCACTGGGTGGCCCGGGTGCGCCCGGACTGGGCGTCGGTGAAGGACAGCAGGATGCCGTAGAGCAGTGGTCCGACGCTCAGGATCAGGATGGGGATCAGCGCGGGGAGCACCAGGAACCAGGCGCCGCGATCCAGGACCCGCCGCTGCCCTCGCGTCCCGGGCGCGGCTCTCACCGGCCGCTGCGCCTCGGTCACCGATGTCACGGGATCCCCCTTTGCCGCGGCCGCCCTCGGACGAGCCCCGTCATGGTCGTGAAGGCGCCGTACCCCGTCAAGGCCGCGCGCACGCGGTCCGACCTGTGCAAATGCGAGACTGGGCACGGATGGCGGGAATCCGACGCCATCCGTGCAGGCGTACGACCGGACGGAGGCGGACGATGGACGAGGCACGGGCGCGGGACGTACTGGCCGCGGCGGAGGTGCTGCCCGGCACAGCGCGGGACGCGCGGCTGCTCGCCCTCGGTGAGAACGCGGTGTTCGCCCTCGGTGACCTGGTCGTCAAGGTGGGCCGCGACGCCGAACTCCTCGACCGGGCGCGGCGCGAACTGGACGTGGCGGTGTGGCTGGAGGAGACGGGCGTGCCGGCGGTACGGGCCGCCGAGCCGAAGGCACTGCTGGTGGAGAGGCACCCGGTGACCGTGTGGCACCGGCTGCCGGATCCGGTACGGCCCGCCGAGCCACGGGATTTGGCCGAACTGCTGCGGGTCGTGCACGCCCTGCCCGCCCCCTCCTTCGAACTGCCGCCGCGTGAGTTGCTGGGCGGGGTGGAGCGCTGGCTGCGCCTTGCGGGCGACGCGATCGATCCGGCGGACGCCGCGTATCTGCGGGAGCGGCGGGACGGTTTCGCCACCGCGGCGGCCGGGCTGACGCCCCGTCTGACGCCGGGCCCGATCCATGGGGACGCCCTGCCGCGCAATGTGCATGTGGGCCCGGACGGCCCGGTGCTGGTCGACCTGGAGACGTTCTCGGCCGATCTGCGCGAGCACGACCTGGTGGTCATGGCCCTCTCCCGGGACCGGTACGGACTGCCCGCGGCGGCTTACGAATCGTTCGTCGAGGCGTACGGCTGGGATGTACGGGAGTGGGAGGGGTGCGCGGTGCTGCGCGGCGCGCGGGAGACGGCGAGCTGCGCCTGGGTGGCCCAGCACGCGCCGGGCAATCCGAAGGCCCGGGACGAGTTCGAGCGGCGGGTGGCTTCGCTGCGGCAGGGGGATGCGACGGTGCGGTGGCATCCGTTCTGAGGTGGTATCCGTTCTGAGCGGAGTGACGCTCGTTCGGGATCAGCCGGCCGCCTGCGGCGGTTCTCTCTGGATGTCGCGCGCGGCGCGGCGTAGTTCGCTCAGGACGGTGCGCACCGCGGACCTGGCCGTGCGCTCCGGGCGGTACAGGGCGTCGATGTGGCGTCGCGCCTGGACGCCGCTCAGCGGGCGCAGGACGAGGGCGGGGTGCGGGCGTACCGTCCAGCGCGGCATCAGGGCGATGCCGCCGCCGGCCGCCACGACCTCGGCCACCACCGCGAACTCGTTGATGCGATGGGCCAGATCGAGGCGGCGGCCGGCGGCTGCGGCGATGGCTTCGACGACCGCGAGGACCGGGAAGCCGTCGTGCACGGTGATCCACGGCTCGTCGGCCACGTCGCGCGGGGTGACACGGCGTTGGGCGGCCAGGGGATGGCTGGCGGGCATCGCCACGTCCAGTGGCTCGCGCAGCAGTGTCGTCGCGGCCACCGTGTGCGGCCACGGCGAGGCGTGGTCGAGGCGGTGGGCGAGGACGATGTCGTACTCGCGGGTGAGTCGGGGGAAGTCCTCCTGGGGCACGTCCTCGTCGGCGAGCCTCGGCACCGGTCTGCCCGGTCCGGCCAGCGCGCCGACGAGCAGCGGGAAGAACGCGGCGCCCGCGCTGTGGAACGCCGCCACCGACACCTCCCCGTCCGGCCGCTCGACGAACTCCTCGACGGCGTGCCGGGCGCGTGCCAGCGCCGTCTCCACCTCGACGGCCGCGCCCGCCAGCGCCTGCCCGGCGTCGGTGAGCACCAGGCGCCGGCCCCGACGCTCGGTGAGCGGCACCGGGATCGCCCGCTGCAGCAGCCGTAGCTGCTGGGAGATGGCCGACGGCGTCACCAGCAGTGCCTCGGCGACCGCCGTGACACTGCCCAGTTCGCCGAGCTCCCGCAGGATCCGCAGCTGCCGTTCGTCCATCGCCCCAGTGTAGGGATGATGTAGCTCCGCTAAATGATCGTTTTAGAAGGTGGTACTGGGCTTCAGGGTCACCTTCGGTACACCGTAGGGGCGTGTCCGACGTCCGCCGTACCGATGCGGTACTCCTCCTTGTCGCGATCGTCTGGGGCTCCAGCTATCTGTCCGCCCAGACGGCCACCGCCGCGCTCCCCGTCCTGCTCGTGCTGTTCGCCCGCTACGCCCTGTCCGCCGTCGCCTGTCTCGGCCTGGTCGCCTCCCGGCGGCGCGGGCCGCGCGGTTCGCGCCGGTGGACGCGCGCCGAGCTGCGGGCCGGGGTGCCCCTGGGCCTGACGCAGGCCGCGGTCCTGGTCGTGGAGACGTACGGCGTCGCGCACACCACCGCCGCCAACGCCGGCCTCATCATCAGCCTGACCATCGTCCTCACCCCGCTCCTCGACCGCGGCGGCCGCCGCGGCGCACTGCCTCTGTCGTTCTTCGCCGCGACCGGTGTCTGCGTCCTGGCCGTGGCGCTGCTCATGTCCGGCAACGGCTTCCACGCGCCCCGTCTCGGCGATCTGCTGATGCTCGGTGCCGCGCTGGTCCGGGCCGTGCATGTCGCGCTGGTCGGCCGCTTCACCGCCGGGCGGGCGATCCGCCCGCTGCATCTGACGACCGTGCAGACCCTCGTGGGCACGGCCCTGTTCCTGCCGATGGCGGCCCAGGACCTGCCCACCCTGGTCCGCGCGGACCCCGCGATCTGGGCCCAGCTCGTCCATCTCGCCCTGTTCTGCAGCGTGTTCGCCTTCCTCGCGCAGACCTGGGCCGTACAGCGCACCTCGGCCAGCCGGGCCAGCCTGCTGCTGGGCACCGAGCCGGTGTGGGCGGTCGCGGTGGGCGTGGCCCTCGGCGGCGAGCACCTCACCGCGCTCACCGGCCTCGGGGCGGCCCTGATGGTCGCCGGCACCTACTGGGGGCAGGCGGTCGAGCGTGCGCACCGAAGCACACCGGAACTCCGGCTCCCCTCGGCCCGGACCTCGGGCCACTCCCCCGGAACGCACCTCGACAAGGACTCCGCATGCCCGAGCACACCCACCACGACCTCCCCCACCACGACACTTACGAGCACCTGATCTCCCTGCTCGACTCCTCCCACATCGACTACCGCCTCCTCGACCACGAACCCGAGGGCGCCACCGAGGCCGTCTGCGCCCTGCGCGGCCACCCGGCCTCCGAGGCCGCGAAGTGCATCGTGCTGCGGGTCAAGGTGGACCGCCGCACCACCCGTCACGTCCTGGCGGTCGTCCCGGGGGACCGTCGGGTGGACCTGGACGCCGTCCGGGCGCTGTTCGACGCGCGCTACGTCGGCTTCAGCGACCCGGAGACCGCCGAGCGGCTGGCCCGTGCCGTGCCCGGCACCGTCCTGCCGTTCAGCTTCGACCCCGGCCTCGAAGTCGTCGCCGACCCGGACGTCGTCGCCCAGCCGAAGCTGTACTTCAACGCTGCCCGGCTCGACCGCTCGCTCTGCATCTCGGGCGCCGACTACGAGCGGCTCGCCGAGCCGCGCGTCGAGCGCGTCGCGGCGGCGGCCTCGGCAGCGGTGTGACGGAGGGGCCGGCGGCCGTCGGGGCCACATCCCGAGCCAGGGTTGCGGCCCGACGGTGGGGAAGCTCGGAGGCGCTCGAGGACCGACGGCGGCGCGCGGGCCTTAGCGGCGACCGAGAACGAGCTCAGGCTGACCGCCGGCGCCAGCCACCGAAGGCGCGGGGCCGCGCGGGCGCACCCTCGGAAAGGACGCGGCCGTCGCCGGGGGCCTCAGACCGTCTCGCCCGCCGGCTCCCGCAGCGGCCACGTCCCGTCGACCACCGCCGTCGCGTCGCCCTTGCGACGCAGGAAGCTCTGGAAGTCCGCCGCCCACTGCGCGTACCACTCGATCTGGCGGCGGTGCAGCTCCGCCGGGCCGAGCGCCGCGATCTTGGGGTGGCGGTCGGCTATCGCGCCGGCCAGTCGGGCCGCGGCGAGGGCGTCGGCGGAGGCGTCGTGGGCGGAGTCCAGGGCGATGCCGTACTCCCGGCAGACCGCTTCGAGGTTGCGCTTGCCGCGGCGGTAGCGGTCGGCCCAGCGGTCGATGGTGTACGGGTCGATGACGGGGGCGGGGTCGATGCCGCCCAGGCGGTCGCGCAGGGACGGCAGTCCGTACCGCCGCAGTTCGGCGGAGAGCAGGCTCAGGTCGAAGGCCGCGTTGTAGGCGACGACCGGCACACCCGTCTTCCAGTAGGTGGCCAGTACGTCCGCGATGGCGTCCGCCACCTGGTCGGCCGGGCGGCCCTCGGCGGCCGCGCGCTCATTGCTGATGCCGTGGACCGCGACCGCGTCGGCCGGGATCTCCACGCCCGGATCCGCCAGCCACTCCTTGTGCCCTATGGGCTGCCCGTCCCTGACCTCGATCACGGCCCCGGTGACGATGCGCGCCTCGCGCGGATCCGTACCGGTCGTCTCCAGGTCGAAGCCGATCAGCAGCTCACGGTGCCAGCCCATGGGCGGTCCCCCTTCTTGGTGGTGCGTTCCCCCAGTGGTCTCCACCTTCCCATGTGCCACTGACAATCAGAGGACCGCATTCCGCTTCCGTGTCGGGACGGCACCGCGTCGGCCGGACAGTTCAGGACACTGGCCGCGAATCCGCCCACATCAGTTCGAACTCCTCGCGGTACGTGGGGAAGAGCCCGCTCTCGTCGATCTCGTCCGACTTGACCACCCTGCTGCCGTTGCGCAGCACCAGCACCGGCGCCTCCAGCCCGCGCGTCCGCCGCAGATAGCTCTGTACGACCGCGATGCCGTCGGAGCCGTCGCCGTCCACGAGGTACGCCGTGAAGCGGGGCGTCTCGTCGAAGACCTGGATCTCGAAGGCGCCCGGGTCGCGCAGCCGGGAGCGCACCCGGCGCATGTGCAGGATGTTCATCTCGACGGCGCGGCTCAGCTCGCCCCGTTTGAGGCCCAGTTCGCGCTCGCGCCGCTTGACCGCGCTGGAGGCCGGGTTCAGGAACAGCAGCCGCACCCGGCACCCGGACTCGGCGAGGCGCACCAGACGGCGCCCGGAGAAGTTCTGCACAAGCAGGTTGAGGCCGATGCCGATGGCGTCGACCCGGCGGGCGCCGCCGAAGATGTCCTCGGCCGGGAACCGGCGCAGCAGCCGCACCCGGTCGGGGTGCACCGCGACCACGTCGGCGTAGCGGTCGCCGACCAGGTCCTCGACCGCGTCGATGGGCAGCCGGCGCGCCGACGGCACGTCGCCGCTCGAGCCGAGGATCTCCAACAGTCGCGCGGAGGCCCGCTCGGCCTGGTTGAGGACCGCCTCGGACAGGGCCCGGTTGCGCGAGACGACGTTCCGGGTCACCTCCAGCTCGTCCAGGGCGAGTTCCACGTCCCGGCGGTCGTCGACGTAGGGCTCGAAGCACGGCCAGTGCTGCACCATCAGCTCGCGCAGCTGCGGCAGCGTCAGGAAGCTGAGGACGTTGTCGTCGGCCGGGTCCAGCAAGTAGCCCTTGCGGCGGCTGACCTCCCGTACGGCCACCGCGCGCTGCACCCACTCCTGGCCGGCCGGACCGGCGGCCGCGACCACCCAGTCGTCGCCGTGGACGGGTTCGTAGATGGGGCGCAGAACAGCGGCCACGACCGCGCGCAGCCGCTGTTCGACGAGGTTCAGCCAGATGTAGGCCCGGCCAGCCCGCCGGGCGCGCGTACGCACCTCGCGCCAGGCGTCGGTGCCCCAGTCCAGCTCCGGGCCGATGGAGCTGGTCTCCATCGGCCGGGCCAGGGACACCGTGCCGGGTGGGACGTCTGTGGAGTTCCCCTCGTGACCCTCGTCACCAGGGGGCAGCTCCAGCCCTCCCGAGCCCACCCGCGCACCGCCTTCCGCTCCCCCGAGCACTCCCCGTCTCAACGATCAAGGAAGGGTACTCCGGGAGCGGTGGGCGGTGCAGCCGGATGGACAGGGTCGTTTCTCAACCGCGAGGCCGCCAGTGGCCGTTCTGCCAGGCGAGCTCGCTCGGAGTGAGCGGATTCATAGCCGTCACGTCCCGCGGGACGATGGAGAACCCCTGCCAGTGGACCGGCATGGGCTGCTGGTCCTCGTCCCGGGCGATGTGGTGGAAGCCCACGTTCATCCAGGCGATCGGGTGGGTGAGGTTCTGGCCACCGACCCACTTGTCGACGCTCTTGGGGTGGCCGTTGCCGCAACCGGGGTTGTGCGTGGCGAACTTCTCGCACTTCTTGTACTGGGTGAAGTACATGTCGTGCTTGGTGTAGCTGCGGCCCGGGTACTTGGTGCCGACGCCGGGCACGATCTCGTACGAGCGCCGGTGGCCGTCCTTGTTCTTTCCGGTCGCGCTGACCACACGCCACCAGCGGTAGGCCTTGGCGTCGCCGGCGAGTTCCTTGGTGACCTTGGTGCGGGTGGTCTTGATCTTCGCGGCCGGGTCGCCGGCACCGGGCGCGGTCACGGTGGAGTCGTACTGCTCGATCCGGTTCTTGGTGGAGCCGTCCAGGGCGAAGTCGAGGCGCCAGAAGACGTTGTGGCTGTGGCTGGTGGCCTTGGCCCGGTTGCCCTTGCCGATGGGCCAGCCGCGGCCGTCGCCGGCGTCGTAGTCGTCGAACGACAGGCTTCCGGTGGCGCCGACGTTCATGGTGACCGTGCCGTCGTCCTGGAAGCGCCACTCGGTCATGTACTCGTACCAGCCGACCTGGTTGACCGTGTAGACGAGCAGGTCCTTGCTCTGCGCCTGGTAGACCTTGTTGGCCGTGTCGCCCTGCATGCGGTAGGCGTGCCCACGCGCGCGCGTGGTGGTGCACAGGCCCTTGACGTTCTCGTTCTGCGGGTCCCAGGCCTCCGGGACCTTGACGGTCTTGATGGTGCCGCCGGGGCACTCGCCGGGGGCGAGGTTCATCAGGCCCTGGGCGAAGCCGAAGCCCGTCAGGTCGTCGTACTCGACGCTTCCGTCGTCGTACGGGACGTGGATCTGGCCGAGCCTCGCGCTGTTGAGGACCTTGATCGGCTTGGGCTCGCCCTTGGGCTGGTAGGAGATGTCCTCCAGGACCAGCCCGGCCTTGCTGTCGTAGCGCCAGCACATCCGCCAGGTCGTGCCGCCGGTGAGCTTGTGCTCGATGCGGTAGGCCGCGCTGCACTCGGCGGCCGGCGCCGGGGCGGCCTTCGGCTGGGCGGAGGCGGGGCCCGCTCCGGTCGTCGCGCCGGCGGCCAGCGCGGCCACGGACAGACCGACGGCGGCGCCCTTGCGGGCGCGGCTCATTCTGTTGACGCGCATGAAGAAGTGACTCCTTTACAGGAGGTGCAGGTACGTGAGGTGCACGTACGCGAGAGGCAGGTACGTGAAGTGCGAGTTGGAAAAGTGAACCGAGTGCGGCTCAGCGCAGGTCGAGCTTGGCGACCTTGCGGGCGCTCAGGTCGACCACGAAGGACCGGGCGTCGATCCAGGGTCCGTTCTTGACCTTCGGGAACAGCCGTACGCACCGGTGTTCGCCGCACTTGTCGAGTACGGCGGGCTGGGCGCCCGGAGTGGCCCGGTACACGGCGCCGTTGAGCAGGAGTTGGTCCGGAGAGGTCAGCTCCTTGTCCGTGGCGTCCTTGAAGTCCGCCTTCATGCCCGCGCCCAGCGGGTCGGCGATCAGGAGCTCGGCCGCCTCGGCGTACTCGGCGCGGCTCAGCGGCGGCTGGACGCCGTGCTCGGTGGTGGTCTGCTCGACCTTCCCGGTGTCGAGGTTGACGGTCCGGGTGATCAGCGCGTCGGCCTTGTAGTCGTAGAACGTCACCTCGGCCCGGCGCGCCGCGCCCGCCCTGGCCGCCTCGTCGGCCTCCGGCTCGGCGAGGTCGACGCCGATGCGCTGCGGGCCGCGGTCGCCGTCCACGTCCTCGCCGGCGTTGCGCAACTGCGGGTTCGCCGCAAGCTGGGCGGCCCGGTCCATCTCGTCGTCGGTCAGCGGGTCGTCGCCCGCGCCCTTGTCGCCCTCGGTCGGGGCCTGTTCGACGACGCCCGGCGGCACCGCGGCCCCGGCTTCCTGCCCCTGGGCCGCCTGCTGGGCGGACGGATTACCGGCATTCCCTCCCGTGTCGTCGGCCCCCGCCGTCCCCGGCAGGGTGATCCCGACCATGACGGCTGTTCCGGCCACCGCGATGGCCGCACCTGCCACCACCTTGCCCAGATGGCGGTGCACTATCTTGCGCACATCTTCCCCCCTACTCCCCGCATGTCTCCGGGAGTACGTGTCGGGTCCCACTGGTACGCCCCTGGCTGGCATTCAACTGGCATACCTGGGTCTGCACTGGTCGCCGGGTAAGAGGGACGTAAGTCATAGGTGGTTCCATCACTTTCGGGGAGACTCGACGCCAAGGCGCCCCCCGCGGCGCGCTCGAGCTGAAAGAGTCGTGTCCATGCAGGTCTGGCCTGGAGAGGCATATCCACTCGGTGCCACCTACGACGGCGCCGGCACCAATTTCGCGGTCTTCACGGAGGCCGCGGACCGAGTAGAGCTGTGTCTGCTGCACGACGACGGCTCGGAGACGGCGGTGGAACTGCGCGAGAGCGACGCCTTCGTGCGGCACGCGTACCTGCCGGGCGTCATGCCGGGGCAGCGGTACGGCTTCCGGGTGCACGGCCCGTACGCCCCGGAGCGCGGGCTGCGCTGCAACTCCGCGAAGCTGCTGCTCGACCCGTACGCCAAGGCGATCAGCGGCTCGATCCGCTGGGGCGAGGAGGTGTACGGCTACCACTTCGACGAACCCGGCCGGCGCAACGACCTCGACTCGGCGCCGCACACCATGTCGTCGGTCGTGGTCAACCCGTACTTCGACTGGGGCGACGACCGCCGTCCGCGCACCGAGTACCACCACACCGTGATCTACGAGGCCCATGTGAAGGGCCTGACCATGCTGCACCCGGGGCTCCCGGAGGAGCTGCGCGGCACCTACGCCGCCCTCGCGCACCCGGCGGTCATCGAGCACCTCACCGAGCTGGGCGTGACGGCGCTGGAGCTGATGCCGGTGCACCAGTTCGTCAACGACCACCGCCTGGTCGACATGGGCCTGAACAACTACTGGGGCTACAACACGATCGGCTTCTTCTCCCCGCACAACGCCTACGCCTCCTGGGGCGACCGCGGCCAGCAGGTGCTGGAGTTCAAGTCGGCGGTGCGGGCGCTGCACGAGGCCGGCATCGAGGTCATCCTCGACGTGGTCTACAACCACACCGCCGAGGGCAACCACCTGGGCCCCACGCTGTCCTTCAAGGGCCTGGACAACTCGCGGTACTACCGGCTGATGGACGACCGGCGCTACTACATGGACACCACCGGGACCGGGAACTCGCTGCTCATGCGGTCCCCGCACGTCCTGCAACTGATCATGGACTCGCTGCGCTACTGGGTCACCGAGATGCATGTCGACGGCTTCCGCTTCGACCTCGCGGCCACTCTGGCGAGGCAGTTCCACGAGGTGGACCGGCTGTCGTCGTTCTTCGACCTGGTGCAGCAGGACCCGGTGGTCTCCCAGGTGAAGCTGATCGCCGAGCCGTGGGACGTCGGGGAGGGCGGCTACCAGGTGGGCAACTTCCCGCCGCTGTGGACCGAGTGGAACGGCAAGTACCGCGACACCGTGCGGGACCTGTGGCGGGGCGAGCCGCGGGCGCTCGCGGAGTTCGCGGGGCGGCTGACGGGCTCGTCCGACCTGTACCAGGACGACGGTCGGCGCCCGCTGGCCTCCATCAACTTCGTGACCTGCCACGACGGGTTCACACTGCACGACCTGGTGTCGTACAACGACAAGCACAACCACGCCAACGGCGAGGACAACCGCGATGGCGAGAGCCACAACCGGTCCTGGAACTGCGGCGTGGAGGGCGAGAGCGACGATCCGGCCGTCCTGGAGCTGCGCGCCCGCCAGATGCGGAACTTCATCGCCACGCTGATGCTGTCCCAGGGCGTGCCGATGATCAGCCACGGCGACGAGTTCGCGCGCACGCAGCGCGGCAACAACAACGCGTACTGCCAGGACAACGAGCTCGCCTGGGTGAACTGGTCGGCCTCCGAAGAGGACGACAGCGGTCTCGCGGCCTTCACGCGCGCGATGGTGTGGCTGCGCAAGGACCACCCCGTCTTCCGCAGACGCCGCTTCTTCCACGGCCGGCCCGTGGAGGGCACCCACGACGACCTCTCCGACATCGCCTGGTTCACTCCGGAGGGCCGGGAGATGACCCAGCAGGACTGGGACTCGGCGCGGGCGTCGGCGCTGACCGTGTTCCTCAACGGCAACGCGATCTCCGAGCCCGGCATGCGCGGGGAGCGGATCACCGACGACTCGTTCCTGCTGATGTTCAACGCCTCGCCGCGGACGCTGGACTTCGTGGTGCCGGTGAACCACGGCCGGCGCTGGCAGGTCGTGGTCGACACCGCCCACACGGACGGCGTACCGCCGGGTGAGGGCCCGAAGGTGACGGCCGGCGAGCGACTGACACTGCTGGACCGGAGCCTGACGGTGCTGCAACGGCCGGTTTAGGCGGTGCTCGGCCGGGGCGGAGGGGTGTGCGCGTGGCCGGTTCGTCGGGCACGCGCGCGTGGAGGTCGCTTTCGGTGGTGCGTCCGGTGTACGGCTCCGGGCGCGCCGTCAGCGCGACACGAGACCCGCCTCTGGTCCGGCTGTCCGAGGCGCTCGGTGAGGGCGATGATCCCGGCCTGGCCCGGCCTGGCAGGGGCCGAACATGGCGCCCTGGAGGGCGAGGGCGGCTCGGAGGGGGTGGACGGAGCGGGGGATGCGGTGAGGGAGAGGGCTGGCTCGGCCCTCTACCCCCAGCCCACGCCGGACTGTACCGGGCCGTCGCCCCACCCGCGCACCGACCGCACCGCCCCCGTCGCCCCGCCGTCCGATGCAGCGCGAATCCGGTGCCGCACGACGCGACCAGCACCGCCGCCCCGCCCAGCGCGTACCCCGGATGTGCCGTCACGGCCGCCAGGCCGACCGGGGCCGGGCCCAGGACGAAGGAGATCTCGTCCAGGGTGCTCTCGAAGGAGAGCGCGGCGTCCACCGTCGTGTCGCGTGCCTCGGCCCGGCGGGCGAGAGCGACGAGGCGGGCGCGGGCCGTGGGCCCGTTCTGCGGCACCGTCGCCCCGGCGAGGGCCCCGAGCGCGGCCGTAGGCAGCCCCGCGAGCGCCCCGGCCACCAACCCGGCGATCGCCAGGGCGTTGGCGAGGGAGGAGACGAGCACGACGGCCCGCTGGCCGAGCCGGTCGGCGGGCCGGCCCAGCAAGGGGGCCACAGGCCACCTGCCCGAGGGCCGGCGCACCACCGGTCGGCCCGATCACCTCGCGGTAGGCCGCCGACGCGCCACGCCCTGATATGCGCTCCCCCCCGCTTCCGCATCGCTCGAACCCAGGCGCGCGCGTGGGCCCACGTGGCGGGGACGATGACACGAAGGGCGGCAGGGCGGGTACGTAGGTTTCCATGACACCTGAGCGACCTGACCCGATGGTGCCGACCGCCACCTACCGGCTGCAGCTCCAGCCCGCGTTCCCGTTCGGGGCCGCGGCGGCGGCCGTGCCGTACCTGGCCTCGCTCGGCGTCTCGCATCTGCATCTGTCCCCCGTCCTGGAGGCGGTCCCGGGTTCGGGGCACGGTTACGACGTCGTCGACCACGCGCGCGTGCGCGAGGAACTGGGCGGCGAGGAGGGGCTGCGCGCGTTGGCGCGTACCGCGCGGGAGCACGGTCTCGGCCTGGTGGTGGACATCGTCCCGAACCACATGGCCATGGCCCCGCGCCACAATCGCGCCCTGTGGGAGGTGCTGCGCGAGGGCGCCAAGTCGCCGTACGCGCGATGGTTCGACATCGACTGGGAGGCGCAGGGCGGCCAGGTGCTGCTGCCGGTGCTGGGACACCCTCTGGGCGACGAGCTCGACCGGCTGGAGGTGGACGGCGACGTCCTGCGCTACTACGACCATGTGTTCCCGCTGCGCGAGGGCACCGGGGAACTGCCCTTGCCACAGCTGCTGGACGCGCAGTGGTACCGCCCCGTGTGGTGGCGGCTGGCCCGTACGGAGCTCAACTACCGGCGGTTCTTCAGCATCTCGGAGCTGATCGGCGTACGGGTCGAGGACCCGGAGGTGTTCGAGGCCACGCACGCCAAGATCCTCCAGCTGCTCCACGAGGGCGTGATCGACGGGCTGCGCGTCGACCATCCCGACGGCCTCGCCGACCCCGACGGCTATCTCCGCAACCTGCACGAGGCGACCGGCGGACGCTGGACGGTGGTGGAGAAGATCCTGTCGGACGGGGAGCGGCTGCCGGCCTCCTGGCCCGTCGCCGGCACCACCGGCTACGACGCCCTGCGCCATGTCGACGGCCTGTTCACCGACCCGGCCGGGTTCGGGGAACTCCTCGGCCAGTACCGGCGGTTCGCGGCCCCGCAGACGGACCGGGGCGGCGACTGGGACGCGACGGTGCGGCGGGCGGCGTACAAGGTGCTCACGCACGAGCTGGCCACGGAGATCGACCGGCTGACCCGGGCGGCGAGCCGGGTGTGCGCCACCTCCCCGGAGCCCGCGCTGCGCGACCGCGCGCCCTGGGCGCTGCGCATCGCCCTCCAGGAACTCCTCGTCCGGCTGGAGGTCTACCGGCCGTACGCCTCCGAGGACGCGGCCCGGGTGGTCACCGAGGAGGCCGCGGCCGAGGCCCGGCTCGCCTTCGTCGTGCCCGAGGAGGCCGGCGCGGTCGACGTCGTACGCGATCTGGTGCTCGGGCGGGCCGGTGGCGGACCGGCGCTCGGTGAGTTCCGGACGCGGTTCGCGCAGACGGCGTCCGCGCTGCGGGCCAAGTCCGTGGAGGACACGGCGTTCTACCGCTATGTGCCGCTGCTGTCGGCGACCGAGGTGGGCGGGAACCCGGGCAGCCCGGCCGTCTCCGCCGACGGCTTCCACGCGTACTGCGCGCGCGTGCAGCGCGACTGGCCGGTGACCGGGACGGTCGCCTCGACGCACGACACCAAGCGCAGCGCCGACGTGCGGGCCGCGCTCGCCGTGCTCACCGAGTGCCCGGAGCGCTGGGCCGACGTCCTGACCGAGGTGACCCACGACGGCGAGGGCGTACCGGACGCGCAACTGGCGTGGGCCGCCTGGCAGACGGTGTTCGGGCTGGGCGAGACGGATGTCGAGCGGGTTCAGGGGGCGCTGCTGAAGCATGTGCGCGAGGCCGGTCTGTTCACGAGCTGGACCGAGCAGGAGCCGCCGTACGAGGAGGCGGTGGCCGCGTTCGTCGCCGCGGGGCCGTGCGGGGTGCCGGGCGAGCGCGTGACGGCCTTCCGGAGCGCCCTGGAGCCGCACATCCGGGCTAACGTGCTGGGCATGGCCCTGACCCAGCTCACGATGCCGGGCGTGCCGGACGTCTATCAGGGCACGGAGGGGGAGTACCGGGCACTGGTGGACCCGGACAACCGCCGGGCCGTGGCGTTCCCGCACGAGGACCCGGGCGAGAAGGCGGCCTTGACGGAAGCGGCGCTGCGGCTGCGCAGGCGCCGCCCGGAGGTGTTCGGTGACTCGGCGTCGTACGCACCCCTCACCGCCGAGGGTCCCGCGGCCGCCCACTGTGTGGCCTTCGCACGGTCCGGTGCGGTGGTCACCGCCGTGACCCGGCTGTCGCTGCGGCTGGCGGGGGCGGGTGGCTGGCGCGGGACGCTGCTGGCGCTGCCACCGGGGCGGTGGGCGGATGTGCTGGCTCCGGAGCGGGAGTTCAGCGGGCACGCGCGCGTGGAGGAGCTCTTCGCCCGGCTGCCGGTGGCGCTGCTGGAGCGGGTGGGCGGGGAGGAGACGACGTGAGCCGGGAGCGCGCTGTCGACGCGTACGGCTTCGTCGCGCGCCGCGGGGTCGCGCCCGCGCCCGGCTCGGGCCCGCGCGCACTCCGGGGAGTCGGGTACGGCGACCGGCGCGATGTGAGGCGCTATGGCTCCCGGTCACGCCCCGCGCTCCCGGTGGCCGTCCGGGCAGGCCAACGGTGTGCGGCGCCCCGGCGGGACGGCCCACCGCTGCCGCCGGGGCCGACCGCCCGGGCCTGTCGGCGGTGAATGCATCGGGGCGCCCCCGGGAGCCTCCCCCATGAGGTCCTTGACACGTCAACGAGACCGTGCGGTACTGCGGATTGCGACGCCGGGCGGACGTGACGGGGGTGAGTCTCCTGCCGGAGCTGCGCTACCCCACGCTTGCCGAACTGGAGCTGTCCGCCCGCGCACTGGCCGCCCACCGACCCGGTCTGTGCTCGCTGAGACAGGTGGGGGCCTCGCGCGCGGGCAGACCCCTTCACCTGCTGTCCATCGGCCACGCCAGACGCGCCGTGCTGGTGGTCGCGGGCGCGCACTGCAACGAGCCGACGGGCGGCCGCACCCTTCTCGCCGTCGCCGAACGGGTGCTGCGCGACCGGGAGTTGCGAACCGACGTCTCCTGGCACTTCCTGCTGTGCGCGGACCCGGACGGGGCGAGCCTGCACGTCACGCCGGCGCCCCGCAGTCTGCTCGACTACCACCGCGGCTTCTTCCGGCCGGCCGCCTCCGAGCAGCCCGAGTGGGCGCCGGCCACGCTGCCCCCGGGCCGGCTGCCGCCCGAGACCCGCACGCTGACCCGGGTCATCGACGAGCTGCGGCCCTACCTCCAGGTGACCCTGCACGGCACCGACCTGGGCGGCAGTTGGGTGCAGTTGACGAAGGACGTCCCCGGCCTCGCCGAGCCGTTCGCGAAGTCCGCGGCGGAGCTGCACATCCCGGTGGAGACCGGCGCCTCGGACGCGGCGGGCTGGCCCGCGGCCGGACCCGGCGTGCATGTGATGCCGGCGCCGGGCGCGGGCGCGGCGTATCCGAGCATGCCGGACGACGCGCGCAGCAGCACCTGGCACCACGTGCACCGCTACGGCGGGCTGACCGCGGTCGTCGAGGTGCCGATGTGGGCGAGCGACCTGGTGGACGACCCGGCGCCGCATCCGGACCCGGCCGGGGCGATGCGGCGGCTGGGCGGCCGGCTGCTGCGGGACGCGCTGGAGGTGGAGCGGGTGCTGACCGAGACGCTGCCCCGTCTGCACGGTGTCGACGGGCCGCTGCTGCGGTCCGCGAAGTGGGCGCTGGAGCTGGTGCCGGGGCTGGCCGCCGACTGGATGCGCACGCCGCCCGCCGACGACACCATGGCGTACGTCGGCAGCGTGGACGCCTTCGGGCGCCGGCTGCCGCTGCGGGCGGCGGCCATGCTGCTGCGCGTGCTGCAGGAGGCCGACGACCGCGAGGCACCACGTCTCGAACGCCTCGTGGCGACCTGGAGCGACGCCTTCGCCGAGCGCTTCCGCGCCCGCTGGGTGCCTCTGGAGCACCAGGTCGAGCACCAGTCCCGCACGGTCGTCGCGGCGGCGCTGCACGCGCGCGAGGGGGCGGCCTGAGGAGGTCACCGCACGCGCGCGAGCGGGCGGCCCAAGCCGGGTCAGCGCACGCGCGCGTGCCGCCGGTGCCGCGCGCCGTGTCGCGTCAGCGGTCGACCGCGAACACCGCCCCCGTCCGCGCCGCCATCCCGCACCCGTTCGAGAACGTCTCCCGGTACTCGACCGGGTGCCCGTTCCACTCCCCGCGCGCGTGGGCGGTCACCGGCGCGTAGATCATCGGGCAGAAGGCGTCCTTCTGCCGGAGTCGGCTGATGTCGCCGCCCACCCTGTCGAGGTCGGCACAGGCCTCGGCCGCCCTCGCGTGGCCGCGCGGCGGATCGCACAGCAGCAGGGTGCCGGGCGTCCCACCGTGGCGGTCGTCGCCGCGGGTGACGGTGACCAAGAGCCAGTTGCCGGGGTCCTGGGCGGCGGCCGGGGGCATGGCCGCGCCGAGGGCGAGGGCTGCGGCCGTCGCGAGCAGGCCGCCTCGTACCGCTGTGATGCGTCGCGTCATTCCCGGTGTATCGGCACGGCGGCCCCGGTATTCCAGCCCGACTCACCCGAACGGGAGCATGCGGGCGCGTGCCGCCCGGCGAGCTCGAACGCGGCCAGCACCACCCGCGACTGGTACTCGACCTGGCGCGCGACCGGTATCCAGCGCGCCCCGCAGCCGTCGCGGTAGTCGTCGCACCACTGGTCGACGAGCCGGTCCAGCTCCGGCAGCACCCCGGCCGGATCGCACCCGGCGGCGGCCACGAGCTGGTGCAGCAGCCCGGCGGTCCGCAGGGCGAGGCGCCGTCCGGCGATGCGCAGGGCGGCCAGATGGGCGGTGCTGAGCGAGGGAAGGGGATGGGCGCCGACGGGGTCCTCCAGGTCGGGGTCCCAGGTGTCGGCGAGTCCCGGACAGACCAGTAAATAGTCGTCCACCGGGGCGAGCAGCCGGGCCGTCTCGGGTCCGGCGGGAAGGTGCGGCCGCAGCCGCTCCAGCAGGCGTTCCAGCAGGCGGGTGTCGTGGCGCAGGGTGTGGCTCACCCTGCGCAGGACCGTTTCCTCATCGGCGGGCGGCGCCCCGTCCTCCACTGCGGCCACACCCCACATGGGGGCCTCGACGACCGCCGTGACCGTGCCGTGCCGGTGCGGATGGAACCAGGTCGACTCCACGGCCGCCTCGGTGATGGCGGCCGCCAGATCGCCCCGGCGCGGCCGGGGGATGCGGTAGACGGCGGGTCCCAGCTCCGGCCAGTACAGGGTGTCGTAGGGGCCGAGTTCGCGCGGGATGCCGAGGCGGGCGGCGCCTTGTGCGACGCGCTGGGCGAGGCCGGGCAGGTCGTGGGTCAGCTCGACGAAGCCGCCGCCGACGTCGACGCCGTGCAGGGAGCACTGCAGAAAGGGCCGCAGTTCGTCCTGGAGGTCGAGCAGGGCGCGGGTCTCGGGCAGGGTGGCGGCGTCGGCGCCGTCGGGCAGCCATTCGGGCTGTTCCAGGAAGCCGGGGCGGAAGAACTGCCGGAAGTAGGCGCCGAGGTGGTAGGGGCCGCGCAGCCAGCCCTCGTTGCGGCGCAGGCCGTCGGGGTCGAGGCAGAGCAGCAGGTTCCAGGTGGCGTCGGCGCCCTCGTGCAGACGGGGGTCGGCGAGCACCCGTTCGGCCAGTCGCAGTACGGTGCCGCCGCCCACGGGCTCGTTGGCGTGCGGGCCGGCCACGACCAGGGCCTGGCGGCTGCCGTGGCCGACGGACAGCAGCCACAGCGGCGTGCCCTCGCGGGACGTCCCGACGCGGCGCAGCCGGGTGTCACGGGGGCGGCGGGAGACGAGCGCGGCCGCCCGGGCGCCCAGCTCGTCCACGGTCGGGTAGCGGAGGAGTGGCGGCAGGGCACACCTCCACAATGTGGTGCCGTCGGTTCACCTGATGTGCATGGTGTACGCACAGTCAGTCACGAGTTGACGACTACGTCAACACCGCAAAAGGCAAAGGGAATTGCCTTGAGGCGTCACCCGGGGCCCACGCGCGGGTCGGGGTTCGGCTCAGTCCGCGGCGAGCCGGAACGACATCCGGCCGAAGCCGACCTGGTCGCCCTCGCGGACCACTACGGCGCCGATGACGCGTCGGCCGTTCACCGTGGTGCCGTTGGTGGAGCCGAGGTCGCGCAGGACCCACAGGCCGCCCTGGTGGCTGAGCTCGGCGTGCACGCGGGACACCGTCTCGTGGGTGAGCCGCAGCCCGTTGGCGGGGTCACGCCCTATGCGCAGCGGATGCCCGGACGCGGGGTGCGGCAGCAGCAGCTTGGGCAGCCGCTCGGACTGCCATGCCCTGCGCAGCCGTACGGTGAAGCCGGAGACCGCCTCGACGGTGCCGAACACCAGCCGCGACAGCCGGCTATCGGAGGGCAGGTCCGCGGTGAGCACGGCGAGCTCGTCGGCGCGGCGGGCGGCGAGGGCCAGCTCCATGCGGCGTACGAAGGTGTCGTGCGACAGCCGGCCCATGGCGACGCCGTCACGCAGCACCTTCAGCGCCTTGTCGCGCTCCACGTCGGAGAGCCGCGCGGGGTACGTGTTGAACTCGAAAGACGACGTCACGGTGCTGATTGTCGGTCAGTGAACCCCGGGTGTCCAGAAAACGGGGAAACGGCCGTCCCGCGCGCGTGATCCACGGAACCCGCCGCGACACCTGCCGCAAAACGGATGATTCAAAGGCGGATTGATCTCGTTTGAAGCACCATGGACGGGCTACATCACGGTGAGCAGACGAAGGGGAACCGTCCGTGCAGTTCGAGGTGTGGGCACCGCAGGCCGACCGTGTGACGCTCCATTGCGAGGGCGTCACGCGCGCGTTGGAGCGCGATCCCGTTCGCGCGGGATGGTGGTGGGGGGAGGCGGACGCGCGGGACGGGACACGGTACGGCTTCGCGCTGGACGACGGCCCCGTGCGGCCGGATCCGCGCTCGCGCCGGCAGCCGGACGGCCCGGACGGACTGAGCGCGGTCGTCGACCACGGCAGCTACGCGTGGCGTACGAAGTGGGCGGGCAGGCCGCTGCCCGGCGCCGTCCTGTACGAGCTGCACATCGGCACGTACACGCGTGAGGGCACCCTCGACGCGGCCGCCGAGCGGCTCGGGCATCTCGCGGAACTGGGGGTCACGCACGTCGAGTTGATGCCCCTGAACCCCTTCCCCGGGCGGCATGGCTGGGGGTACGAGGGGGTCTCGCTGTGGGCGGTGCACGAGCCGTACGGCGGGCCCGATGCACTGAAACGCTTCGTCGACCGGGCGCACGAACTGGGCCTGGGCGTGGTCCTCGACGTGGTGCACAACCACTTCGGCCCGTCCGGGAACTACCTGCCGCTCTTCGGCCCCTACCTCACGGACACCCATCAGACGCCCTGGGGTGCCGCGGTCAACCTGGACGCGCCCGGCTCGGACGAGGTGCGCGCGTACCTCGTGCAGAGCGCGCTGGCCTGGCTGCGGGACTACCGGATCGACGGGCTGCGCCTGGACGCGGTGCACGCGCTGAAGGACACGCGCGCGTGCCACTTCCTGGAGGAGCTGTCCACGGCCGTCGACGCCCTCTCCGCCGACCTCGGCCGGCCGCTGTCCCTGATCGCCGAGTCGGACCTGAACGACCCCCGGCTCATCACCGCGCGCGAGGAGGGCGGCCTCGGTCTGCACGCGCAGTGGAACGACGACTTCCACCACACCCTGCACACCGCGCTGACCGGCGAGTCCCAGGGCTACTACGCCGACTTCGCGCGCGCCCCCTTGGCGGGCCTCGCCAAGACGCTGACCGGCGGCTACTTCCACGACGGCACGTACTCGAGCTTCCGGGGCCGCGGCCACGGGCGGCCCCTGGACCGTACGCGCGTGGCGGCGCACCGCCTGCTCGGCTACAGCCAGACCCACGACCAGGTCGGCAACCGGGCCCAGGGCGACCGGCTCGCGGCCACCCTCTCCCCCGGCCTGCTGGCCTGCGCGGCGACCCTGACGCTGACCGCGCCCTTCACGCCGATGCTGTTCATGGGCGAGGAGTGGGCGGCGAGCACGCCCTGGCAGTTCTTCACCGACCACACCGATCCGGAGCTGGCCGACGCGGTACGGCGCGGCAGACGGCGGGAGTTCGCGGCGCACGGCTGGGCCGAGGAGGACGTGCCCGACCCGCAGGACCCGGCGACCCGGGAGCGCTCCTGCCTCGACTGGTCGGAGCTCGACGGCGAGCCCCACGCGCGCGTGCTCGCCTGGTACCGGCGGCTGATCGCCCTGCGCCACGAGCAGCCCGACCTGACCGACCCGGACCTCGCCGACACCAAGGTGGCCTTCGACGAGCGGCAGCGCTGGCTCGCGTTCCGCCGGGGCGACGTACGGGTGGCCGTCAACCTCGCCAAGGAGCCGGCGGCGATCCCGCTGGGGCCGCGCAAGGCGGCCGTACTGGCGGCGTGGGAGCCCGTGGAGGCGCCGGGGGCGGACGGGGTGCTGCAGGTGCCCGGGGAGTCGGGTGTGGTGCTGCTGCAGGCGTGAGCGGGAGGGAGGGGACCTGCGGGGAGGTTCTAGAGCTCTTCCTCCCCGCCGTCCTCCCTCAGCTCCGTCACGCGCTCCAGCAGGATCGCCTCCCAGGCGTGCCGGAGCTGTCCCCTGAGCAGCGGGAGGGGAGCCTCGCCCTTGCCGTCTAGACGGTCCGCGAGGTGGACGACCGCGTCGCAGCGGGCCAGCCAGAGGCCGCGCAGGCAGGGCCGGGCGCCGTAGCCGGCGAGGGTGGCGGCGCGGACGGCGGCCGGGGAGCCGACGGTGAGGGCGAGGCCGGCGATGTCCTCCGCCGGGTCGCCGAGGACGGTGTCGGCCCAGCCGAGGATGCCCCGAACCCGGCCGTCGGCACTGACGACCAGGTGGTCGCCGGTGAGGCCGTGGTGGACGAGGACGGCGGTGCCGGGCTGGGCGGCGAGCTGGACGGCGGCCGGCTGGGTGAGCTGGCGCAGCCGGGCGGCGTCGAACTCGTCGGCGTCGGCCAGGCGCGCGGCGGCGCGTTCGGCGGCTCGGCGCAGGGCCTCCAGGGAGCGCGGCGCGGCGCGCGGCACGCCGAATGTCTCGGCCTGCCGCACCGGGACCTCGCGCAGCCCCGTGAGCACCCCGGCCAGATCGGCCTCGCCGACCGCGGAGACGTCGTGCTGGGCGCCTGATCCGCCGGGAACCTTGGTGTCGAGGGTGTAGGTCAGCCCGGGCGCCCACTCGCCGTGGGCGACGCTCGTCGGCAGCGCGACCGGGACGTGCGGGCGGACGAGGTCGCGCAGACGCAGTTCGCGGCGCTGGCGGGCGGCGGCCTCGCGGTCGGGGGCGAGGCGCAGCACATGGCGGGTGCCGACCCACCAGGTGGCGGGTTCGGCGCCCGGGGCGGCGGGGCGGACCTCGGGTCCGGCCGAGTCGTCCACGCCGTCCTTGAGCAGGGAACGGACCAGCCGGCGGACGGTGTCCGCGGTGGGTGTCGGTGCCTGGGTCATGGTCGCGCCGTTGTCGCTCGAGGGTCTACGGGGGCTCCTTGCGCCGGGTCCGGTCGCCGGTCAGTCGACTATGACCAGCTCGCGGGTCGTGTCGTTGAGGCGCCGGCCGCCGTCCTCGGTGACGGTGACGATGTCCTCGATGCGCACTCCGAAGCGGCCGGGCAGATAGACGCCGGGCTCCACGGAGAAACACATGCCGGGCACGAGGGGCTGCTCCTCGCCCTCGATCATGTACGGCGGCTCGTGCGTGGTGACCCCGATGCCGTGCCCGGTGCGGTGGATGAAGTACTCGCCGTATCCGGCGTCCGCGATGACCGCGCGGGCGGCCCGGTCGACCTCCTGGCAGGCGACGCCGGGCCGTACGGCGCTGAATCCCGCCTGCTGGGCCGCGCGGACCAGGTCGTGGACGCGGCGCTCCTCGTCGATGGGTTCGCCGACGTGGACCGTGCGGGAGGTGTCGGAGCCGTAGCCGTCCTTCAGGCCGCCGAAGTCGAGGACGACCATGTCGCCGCGTTCGATCAGCCGGTCGCCCACCTCGTGGTGCGGATTGGCGCCGTTGGGGCCGGAGGCGACGATGGTGAAGTCGACCTGGGAGTGACCGAAGCGGCGCAGCAGGTCGGCGAGGTCGGCGGCGACCTCGGACTCGCGCCGGCCGCCGAAGGGAACCTTCCGGATCTCCTCGAACGTCGCGTCCGCGGCCGCACCCGCGGCCGCCAACAGCTCCAGCTCGGCGGCGTCCTTGACGGCGCGCAGCATGGGCAGGGCGTCGCTGAGGGCGGCGTACGAGGTGCCGGGCAGCGCGCGCTGCAGGGCCAGCAGGTGCAGGGCCCAGGCGTTGTCACTGATGCCGAACCGGCCGAGCGGCTCAGCTTCGAGGAGGGCGGCGGTGGCGGCGTAGGGGTCCTTGCCGTCGGTCCAGTCGCGCAGGGTCAGGCCGGGGGCGCCGGAGGCCTTCGCGGCGTCCGGGGCCTCCAGGGCGGGGACGACGAGGACGGGGTCCCGACCGGGGACGAGGACCAGCAGGGTGAGCCGCTCCGTCTCGGCGGGGGGCGCGTAGCCGGTGAGCCACACCAGGTCGGGGCCGGGTGCCACCAGGAGCCCGGTCAGGCCCGCGTCGGCGGCCGCCCGCGCGGCACGCTCCATACGGGCCCGGTAGTCGTCGGCGGTGAAGGGCGCGGGTGCGGTGCCGGTCATCCGGGCCTCCCTGGGCGCGTGAAGGGACTACGGGCAGCATCCTGCCCGGCCGAAGGGGGCGGCGCGAGCCGATCGGCGGGTCTTTCGGACGACTGCTCCGGCACGGCTCAGCCCTCCAGTGCCATACGGACGCCGAGGAGGAGCAGCACGCCTCCGGAGACCTGTTCCAGGCGCCGGCGCACGCCCGCGCGGGACAGCACGGACTTCAGCCGGCCCACGAACCAGACGTACAGGCCGTAGTAGCCGACCTCGTAGACCGCCCAGAGCGCGGCGAGGCCGACCATGGTCGGCAGGTGCGGGGCGCCCTGCGGCACGAACTGCGGCAGGAAGGACATGGCGAAGACGGCCGCCTTGGGGTTGGCGAGGTTGAGCAGCAGCCCGCCCCGGTAGGAGGCCCAGCCGCTCTTGCGCGTGCCCTCCCAGGTGCCGTCCTCGGCGCCCTTGGCGCGGCGGGCCTGCCGCAGTGCCTGGACGCCGAAGCCGACGAGCACGACCGCGCCGACGACGCGGATCACGTCGTACGCCACCTCGGAGGCCGTCAGCAGCGCGGTCAGGCCGAACGCGGCGACGACTCCCCAGACGAAGACGCCGGTCTCGTTGCCCAGCACCGTCAGGAAGCCGGAGCGCCTGCTCTGCAGCGACTGCTTGATGATCAGCACGGTGCTCGGGCCGGGCGAGGCGGCGACGAGGGTGCAGGCGCCCAGAAAGGCGATGAGGGTGGTGGGCATGGGGCCATCGTGGCCTCGTCGGCCGAACGCCACCAGTGGTTTTCCGGGACGCTGCGCGAGGTGCCGCGCCCGGTGCTCAGGTGACGACGCCCGGGACCACCGTCAGCTGCTGGTAGCCGCCGCTGCGGTGGCGCACCGTCAGGGTGACCTCGCGGCCCGGGCGGGACCCGGCGACGGCGCGGGCGAGGTCGGCGGCGGAGTCGATACGGGTCCTGCCGAACGCGAGGAGCAGGTCGCCCCGGATCAGACCGGCCGTGTACCCCGGCCCGGGGACGTGGACGCCGACGACCAGGGCGCCCGGCCTGTCGGCGTCCACGGCCTCCACGCCGAGGGTCGCGACGACGGCCGGGGGCGGTGTGTGGGTTGGGGCCGGGGACGCCGCAGGTGCCGACGTCTGCGGGCTTCCCGGTGCGCCGTGCACCGTCTGTCGCTGAAGCTCGGCGAGCCGGCTCATGCCGATCACCGTGGCGCCCAGGCCGCCGAGTCCGACCCCGCACAGGATCAGGACCAGCCCGGCCAGCAGGGCGCACCACAGGGTCGTGAGCCGTCGGCCCCGGCGCCGGGGTGCGGCGTGCGGGCGCCGTGCGCCGGGGTCGGACGGGACGCCTTCGCCGGGCCCCTGACCAGGCATGGGCTTGGGTCGCAACGCAGTCTGTTCCATCGGATCGCCTCCGGCTGGTGACTACCCTGCGCACCGGCGCACAACGAGCCACGAACGAGTGAGACTGACCGGTGGACCACTACGGCGCCGATGACGCGTCGGCCGTTCACCGTGCTGTACGGGCCGGTGAACGGGCGGCGCGGGTTTCGGAAACGGCATCCGGAGGCGGGAAGTCCGTTGTCAGTGGTGGCTGTTACGTTCTGTGACATGACCGATCACGCGCTGCGGCTGCTCCGAGAGAACCCGCGTCTGGCCGAACTGACGGCGTTCCCCTTCGGCTTCGACATCGCCCGGGCCGCCCATGGCCATGTCGAGGAGGTCCGCCTGGCCTCGGGCGGACCGCTCGAGGTGGTGGCCGGGGACGACACGGGCGGCACGTACTTCGTGTGCGCGGACGGCTCGGTGCTGTACGCCGACTCGGAGGGCTCGGCCGGGATCATCGGCTCCAGCGTCGACGAGGCGCTGGAGATCAGGATCGGTCTGGCGGAAGTCGAGGACGACGAGGACGACGGCGAGGAGGAGCCCGGTCAGCGGCGTGAACTCGCTCGTGCGCGGGCCGAACTGCGCGCCGCGTTCGGCTTTCCGGAGCGCTCTGCCGCGGAGCTCGAAGCGATGCTCCGGGCCGCGCTCCTGCGCACCGAGCCCGACTTCGTCCTGCTGAACGATCTGGAGCACAACGCCTACCAATTGCTCGACAGCCACCCGCGCCCGCCTCTGTGGGAGCCGGTGCTCGCCAGCGGCCACGCCGACCTCGCCCTGCTGCGGGCCGGCGACCGCACGACGTGGGAGGAACTGGCCGAGGATGCCGTACGGCGCCGACTCGCCCTGCGGGCCGCGCAGTTCGACCGTGCCGAGGGCGATCTGGAGCTGTTGCGGCATCTGCTGCGCCACGAGACGAAGTCCTCGATGACGGACGAACTGCGCCTGGCCGCCGTGCTGGTGGGGTTGCGCGGCGACCCGGAGGACCTGCCCCTGCTGCACGAGGTGCGGGAGACGGACTTCGACACCGCGTGCGGCCTCAGTGAAATACCGGAACCCGGCGCGAGCGCGGAGGAGTTGCTGGAGTGGGCGCGAGGGCTCGACGACTCGCTGTTCGGCACGGACCCCTCGGACGAGCCGGTCAGCACCTGGACCGACCTGGCCCGCGACCAGGGCATGACCGAGCTGGCCCGGGTGACGCTGATCCGCGAACTCGACGAGATCGTCATGGACCGGAGCGGACTGCGCCGCCCCGACGCGCCGCACGCGCTGACCACGGCCCCCTTGGGTGCTCTCGCCCGTGACTTCGAGGAACTCGGCGACCTGCCGCAGGCGCTGCGCGCCCAGCGGCTGTACGCCGCGCTGCAGGAGATGGCGTGGGACCGGGCCTCGGCCATGTACACCCAGGCCGGTCTGGAGCGAGGGGCGGGCCTGCTGTCCGAGGCCGTGAGAAGCCTGGCCGCCGTACGGGACGCCCTGACCACCCCGGGAGACGACTCGCTGCGCCACTGGCAGAACGTGAACCTGGGCCGCTTCATCGCCGAGGAGCACTACCGCCTCACCCGTGCCTTGGCCGACGCGGACCTGGCCGACGAGGCCCGCACGCTCCTGACGGCCGCCGACGCGATACTCGGCGAACTCTCGGAGAACGCCGCGCGGGGCGTCCGGGAGCTCGCCGAGGAGACCGCGGCGCGGGTGCGGGAGGTCAGCTGAGGGCGGGCACGGCGGGCGCCCGGTCCGGCAGGAAGCCGTGGGCGCGGCGGGCCAGGTACCCGGCCTTGTAGCGGTCGACCTTCTGGTGCCAGTTCAGGATGGCCGCCATCCAGTTCTGCAGATCGAGCACATAGTTCCGCATGCCCTCCCTGCCCTCGTCCGTCAGTCCGAAGTCCTCGTACACGATGGGCAGTTCGTGCGCGGCGACATGTTCGAACTGCTGCATGCGCTGGGTCATCAGATCGTGGACCACGTCGAGCGCGGTGGGGTAGTCGACGCCGAAGAAGTTCTGCACGACGAGGATCGCGTTGTGGATCTCGCCCTCGTACTCGATCTCCTTCTGGTACGAGAAGACGTCGTTGAGGAGGCACGCGTAGTCGATGGCGGCGTTCTCCAGTGAGCGGACGGGCCCGCTGCGGTACACCTCCGGGGGTACGGCGGGGCCGTGGCCCATGCGGCACAGGCTGAGGGTGAGGTCGGAGCCGAAGGTGGCGCGGCGCATCTCCAGGTAGTCGACCGGGTCGGGGATGCGGTTCTGGAGCTGGTTGGACAGCTCCCACACCCAGCTCTCGGTCATGACGTCCACCGCGTCCTTCAGGGTGCGCCGCTCCTCCGCGGTCATCGCGGCCGTCGTGCGCGCCCACAGGTCGATCAGGCCGCGTTCCATGCCGTTGACGGGGATCAGTGCCGGCTCGCCGTCGAGGGGCATGCAGTCCGACAGGCGCTGGGTGGTGAGCCGGGCGGCAGCCAGGTCGCGGCGGTGGCCGAAGACGAGGGGGTAGTAGTCGTCGCCGTAGGTGCCCCAGGCGAGCCACTGGGCGCTGAGGTCCAGGGCCTCGGGAGTCGCGTCGGGGTCCAGGCCCGCCGAGCACAGCGCAAGGTCGTAGGCGGCGAGTTTGTCCTCGTCCCAGACGCCCTCCTGGAGCATGCCCATGCGGTGCGTCCACTCGGTCAGGTGCCCCCGGGTGGCGGCGAGGTGCGGGCACAGCTCGACCTCGAAGGGCATGTGGAAGTCGGGGAGCAGGGACGGGCCGACCTTCTGGTACGGCACGTGCGTGTAGGCGCGCAGGCGTTCGGCGCCGGCCGCGGCGAGCAGTGCGCCGACGTCGGCGGCGGAGGTGCCGGCTCCGGAGGGGCCTCGCCAGGGCGTGGTGGGCTCGGCGCGCTCGTTCATGTACCGGCTGGAGCGCATGTGCCACTCGTGGCCGCCGGACTGCCAGTCCTGCAGCCCCTGGGTGTACGCGGCGACCGCCTTGACCTCCGCCGGGGTGAGCCCCTGCTCCAGCGCCACGGCGGGGACTTCGGTGAGGGCGGTGTGCTCGAACTGGTGGAGCCGGGAGGTGAGGACGTCGTTGACGGTGTCGGCGGCCTCCTGGGTGGTGCAGCCGAAGAACTTCTCCAGCACCAGGACGCCGTTGCTGAGTTCGCCCTCGTCCTCGACCTCGCGCTGGTAGGAGAACAGGTCGTTGCGCAGGTGCACGGCGTCGGAGAACGTCTCCATCAGCACCCGGAGCGGCCTGGACTCGGCGACGGACGCGGGGACCTCGGCGGTCGCGTACTCCACGAGGCCCGACGACCAGGGGGCGCCGCCCACCTTGCGGCGCATCTCGATGTACTCGACGGGGTTGGCGACGCGGCCCTCGTTGATGTTGGACAGTTCCCACAGGGACTCGTTGAGGAGATGCTCGGTCGCCACGGCGAAGCGGCGGCGCCAGTCGGCGGACATCGTGGGCACGGTGCGCGTCCACAGGTCGGCGAGGCCCGCCTCGACCGGGTTCTGCGGCTGAGGCATCGGCGTCGACAGGTCCATCGGCATGAACAGCGGCAGCCGGTCGAGATAGGCCTTGCCGCCGGCGCGGTCCTGGGTGCGCTTGAAGGTCTCCAGGAAGTGGTCGTCGAAGAAGAAGACCCACACGTACCAGTCGGTGATCAGGGAGAGGGCGGGGCCGTCGCACTCGGGGTGGGTGTAGGCGCAGAGCAGGCCGTAGTCATGCGCGTCCAGGTCGGCCTGCTCCCAGATCCCGGATCCCTCCAGCATGCCCATCTCGCGCGCCCACTCGGTCGAATGGGCGCGGGCCTCGTCGACATGTGGGTTCAGCCGCGCGGGATACGGCATGTAGAAGTGCGGGAGTTCGAAGGGCTGCTGCGTCATGGCCGGGCCCTACCCCCGGCCCTCGACCGGCATCCGCGGTGCGGGACATGATCACACCATCGCGTGAATGAGGGGTGAATCCGGGAGTTCTCGCGGGGCCTTGTGGCGTTCACCTCTACGCGCGCAGACTCTTTTCGGCTCGGCGTTCCCCTCTCCCCCTCTCCCTCCCGCCCCGGAGTCGCGATGAACCACACCGGATCCCTCTCCCGTCGCACGGCGCTCGCCTCCCTCGCCGGGGCGGCGCTGGCCACGACCGCGGCGTTCCCGGCCTCGGCGACCGAGCGGCACGGCCGCCGGTCCGTCCGGTTCGCCACCTTCAACGCCTCCCTGAACCGGTCCACCCAGGGCGCGCTGATCACCGACCTGTCCACTCCGGACAACGTCCAGGCGCGCAATGTCGCCGAGACCATCCAGCGGGTCGACCCGGACGTCCTGCTGATCAACGAGTTCGACTACGACGAGCGGGGCAGAGCGGTCCGCCTGTTCCTGCGCAACTACCTGGCCGTCGGGCACAACGGAGCCGAGCCGGTGCGCTTCCCGTACCACTTCACCGGCCCGGTGAACACGGGCGTCGCCACCGGCGTGGACCTCGACGGCAGGAACGGGGCGGTCACGACGCCCGGTTCGGACGCGTACGGCCAGGACGCGTACGGCTACGGCTGGTTCCCGGGGCAGTACGGCATGGTCGTGCTGTCGAAGTACCCGATCGACACGCGCGCGGTGCGCACCTTCCAGCGCTTCCTGTGGAAGGACATGCCGGGCCACCTCATGCCGCCGGGCTACTACAGCGACGAAGCCCGCGCGATCCTGCGGCTGTCCTCGAAGAGCCATTGGGACGTGCCGGTGTGCATCGGGCACGACATCGTGCACTTCCTGGTCTCGCATCCGACGCCGCCCACCTTCGACGGCGCCGAGGACCGCAATGGGCGGCGCAACCATGACGAGATCCGGCTGTGGGCCGACTACGTCGGTGGGCGCCGACGTGGCTCGTACCTCTACGACGACAGGGGGCGGCGGGGTGGGCTGCGGGCCGGGGCGCGGTTTGTGATCGCGGGCGACAACAACGCGGATCCGTACGACGGTGACAGCTACGATCACGCGATTCTGCAGTTGCTCGACCATCCGGCGGTCAACGCTCCGGCCGTTCCGCCGGCGAGTGCGGGTGGGGTGGAGGCGGCGAGGATCCAGGGCGGGGCCAATGCCTCGCACCTCGGGGACCCGGCGTACGACACCTCCGACTTCGGCGATACCGCGCCCGGGAATCTGCGGGTCGACTACGTGCTGCCGTCCAAGGGACTGATGCCGGGCGCGAACGGTGTCTTCTGGCCGACGTCCGGGGATCCGCTGTATCGGCTGGTGGGGGGCGGGGCGACGGTGCCGACGTCCGACCATCGGTTGGTGTGGCAGGACGTGTGGGTGGGCTGAGGGGTGGGGTGACGGCATGGGGCGTGCGGTTTCTCGCCCCCGCCGCCCCTACCCGTCCCATCCCCAGGGGCGCCGCCCCTACGACCCCGGGCGCCTCTGGGGGCTGCGCCCCCAGACCCCCGCTCCGGCCCTTAAGGGGCCTTGTCCTCAAACGCCGGACGGGCTGACTGATGCGGGCCGGCGCTGGAAGGTGCGCCCCCCTGCGGGTGGGTGGGGGCTGGGGACGGCGTGACCTTGCCCCCGAACACCGGACGGGCTGAGCGGTACGGGTCGACGTTCCGGGCGGGCTGGTTGATGTCGGCCCGGTCCGTGCTATCTGTTGCGCACCGCCCGTCCCACCTCCGACCTCAGCGCGACGAACTCCGACAGGCCCCGGGTCGTGATCTGGTCCCGGGTGGCGGGGAGTTCTACCGGCAGGTCCAGGACGACCTTGGCACCTGGTCCTGCAGAGAGGACAACGATGCGGTCGCCCAGGTACACGCTCTCGTCGATGTCGTGGGTGACGAAGACGATCGTCGCGCCGTCCGTGCGGTGGACCTCGAGGAGGAGGTCCTCCAGGTCCTCGCGGGTCTGGGCGTCGAGGGAGCCGAAGGGCTCGTCCATGAGGAGCAGGGAGGGGCGGCAGACCAGGGCGCGGGCGATCGCAACACGTTGCTGCATCCCGCCGGAGAGCTGCCAGGGGTGGCGGCGGGCCGTGTCGGTGAGGCCGACGCGGGCCAGGATGCGGTCGGCCTCGGCCCGGCGCTCCGCTCGCGGCAGGCCCCTGCGGCGCAGCGGGAGGGCCACGTTCTCGCGGACCGTGAGCCAGGGGTAGAGGGAGCGGGCGTAGTCCTGGAAGACCACGGCCAGGTTGTCGGGGACGCCCCGTACGGGGGTGTCGTCCAGCGTGATCGTGCCGTCGTACACGGGCAGCAGTCCGGCGATGGTGCGCAGGAGCGTGGACTTGCCGCAGCCGGACGGGCCCACGACACACAGGAGTTGGCCGTCCGGCACGGTGAGGGTGACGTCGTGCAGGACCTGGTGGTCGCCGTAGTGCTGGCCGACCGCGGCTAGGCGGAGCATGGCTGTCCCTGGGCGGAGGTGATAGGGGGCGTACGGGGTGTGGGGGTCATACGGTCGTCGTCCTCTCCTTGCCGACCAGTCGCTTCTCGACCGCCAGCAGGGCCGTGTTGAGGAGGTGGCCGAGGGCGCCCAGCAGGACCAGTGCCGCCCAGACGGTGAGCAGGTCGGAGCGGGACTGGGCGTCGGTGAGCGTGAAGCCGATGCCGTTGGCGCTGCCCGGGAGCAGTTCCGAGAACACCATGAGGATGAGGGAGAGGGACAGGCTCAGGCGCAGGCCGGCGAAGATGCGGGGCAGCGCGGACGGGAGGATCAGGAAGCGGAGCCGTTCGGCGGGAGTGAGGCGCAGGACGGCGGCGACCTCGATCCGCAGGGGGGCGGTGTCGCGGGCGCCCTCGGCCGTGTTGATCAGCACCGGCCAGACGGCGCTGAAGACGATCGACGCGATCTGCATCGGCGTACCGAAGTCGAAGATCACGACGAAGACGGGGACCAGCGCGGGCGGCGGCACGGCGCGGGCGAACTGCAGTACCGGGTCGCACAGGGCGTACACCCGCCGCGAGCGGCCGATGGCGACACCGAGCGCGATCCCGGCGACGGCGGCGATCCCGAACCCCGCGGCCATGCGGCCGAGGCTGGGCAGGATGTCGGCGACGGCCGCCTCGGTGAGGAAGACGTGCCGGGCGGGGCCCGAGAACCAGAGATCGACGGCGTGCCGCGCGATCTCGGCAGGCGGCGGGAAGTACACGCTGCCATGGGCACCGGCGACCAACTGCCATACAGCCACGGCGAGAGCGAGCACGAGCCAGCGGAGCAGAGCGTGGCGTACGACGGCGCGGGTGGGAATGGGTATGGGTATGGAGGTGGGGATGGGGATGGGGATGAAGGCCAGGGTGCGGGGGCGGTGCGTGGCCTGGCCGCTCCGGTTCGCGACAGGCGTTCCTTGGGCGGGGGACTCGTCGGCCGCGTCAGGCCGGTTCATCAGCCCTCCTCACCGCGCCACGCCCCGCCGCCCCGGCGTCCACGGGAACAACCTCCGCTCCCCCCACACCAGCACCCCGTTGATGACCAGCCCGAGAGCCCCCGCCCACACCACCCCCGCCAGCACGTCCCGCGTGCCGTCGGTCGCCAGGCCCGCCTGGGCGATGAAGATGCCCAGGCCCTCGCCGAAGCCGGAGAGGATCTCCGTGGCGACGGCCAGGATGAGGGCGACCGCGGCCGAGATGCGGATGCCGGTCGCGATGAAGGGGGCCGTGCCCGGGAGTTCGACGCGCAGCAGTACGGAGAGGCGGCCGAAGCCGAAGGCGCGGAGGGTGTCCTTGGCCAGGGGATCGGTCTCGCCGAGGCCGTAGACGGTGTTGAAGAGGATCGGCCAGACCGACGCGTACGTCACGAGGGCCACCTTGGTCTCGGTGCCCGAGCCGAGCAGCAGTGAGACCAGGGGGATCAGGGCGACGGACGGCAACGGGCGCAGGAACTCGACGATCGCCCGTACGGCGGCGTCGACGACCGGCACGCTCCCGAGGACCAGGCCGATCGGTACGGCGATGGCGATGGCCAGGCCGAGACCGAGCGCCCAGGCGCGCAGCGTGGCGGCGATGCCGTCCAGGAAGACGGAGTCGCCCGCCAGTTCCGCGGCTCGCGCGAGGACGTCCGACGCGGGCGGAAGATGGCTGCGCCGTACGAACCCGGCGCGGGAGACCGCCTCGCAGGCGCCGACGGCCAGCAGTACTCCCAGAGCTCCCAGTGCGAGTTGTTCCTGGCGGGCCTTCACGTCCGCACGCCGCCGTGTCACTTGACGATCAGCGTCGCGGGGTCGATCGGCTTCTTCAGCATCCCCTGTTTCTTCATGAGGTCGGTGAGCCGGGTGAGCTGCGCGGCGTCCACGGTGGGTGGGAAGACGGGCAGGTCGATCGACTCGGCCTGTTCCTCGGTCACCTTGGTGTACGTCGGCAGCATGCCGCGGACTGCGGACGCGTCCTTCTCGGCGATCTCCACGGCCGCCTTGAGAGCCCGCCGGAACGCGGCCAGGGTCTTGCCGTTGCCGTCCACGTACTTGCTCGTGCTGACGTAGCCGCTCAGCGGGATCGACTCCACCGGCGGGGACGAGCCGTCGATGAGGACCCGGGCCTTCAAGTCGTCCTGAATGGCGTTGTCGTAGGGCTCGACCGCGTGCACGGCGTCGACCTGCCCCTTGTCCAGCGCCGCGCCCATCTGCGGGAAGGGGATCGCCCGGTAGACGGGCCGGTCGACGCCCTGCCTCTCCAGGATCTCGTTGAAGGTGAGCGACTGGACGTTGTTCAGCACGTTGACGGCGAGCTTCTTGCCCGCGAGGTCGGCGATGCTCTTGATGTCCGAGTCCTCGGACACCAGCACATCCATCATGCGCGGCGCCGCCCTGATCGCCTCGGCGACGATCCGGATGTCGAGGGTGCCCTTCTCATGGGCCTGGAGATAGGTCACGTAGTTCGCACTGGCGACCATGTCGATCTGGCCCTTGGCCAGGGCGGGCAGCGCCTGGAGGCTCTGCTGGATCTGCTGGATGCGGACGTCGAGCCCCTCCTTCTCGAACAGGCCCCGGTCCTGCGCGATGTAGAGGGCGGCACAGTCGATCAGGGGCAGGGCCGCCACCCGTACGGTCTCCCGGCCGTCGGCCCCGGACGAGGAGTCCCCGTCGTCGCCGCAGGCCGTGACCGCCACCAGCATGAGGGTGGCGGCGGCCGCAGCGGTCCTCGTTCCCGAGCGCGATTGACGTAACGGCATGCCGCCATGACTAGCAAGAATTTGTCATGATCACCACATACAGCACTGCATCCGGCACGTCCGCACCAGCCCTCAGCGCATCAGCCCGACGCGCCGATCTGTCGGTCTTCACCGATATACGCCACGTTGGTTCACATGACCTCCTCCCCCACCGTTCACGACGCTTCCCCCGTCCCCGATGTCTTCGACCCCCGGCAGTACGCCACCGGCGTGCCCCACGACGCCTACCGCGTCCTGCGCGATCACCATCCCGTGGCCCGGCAGGACGAGCACGAGGTGCTGGGCTGGCCGGCCGGGCCGGGATTCTGGGCGGTGACCCGGCACGCGGACGTCGTGCGGGTGCTCAAGGACTCGGCGACGTACTCCTCGCACATCGGCGCGACCCAGATCCGCGACCCCGACCCGGACGATCTGCCGTTCATCCGCCGCATGATGCTCAATCAGGACCCGCCGGGGCACGGTCGGTTGCGGCGACTGGTCAGCCGGGCCTTCACTCCCGGACGCGTCGACCGTTTCGCCGGGCTCGCGCAGGCGCGGGCGCATACGCTCCTCGCGCACGCCCTGGACGCGGCCCGCGCGCAGGACGGCACCGTGGACCTGGTCACCGCCGTGACCGACGACTACGCCCTGCTCAACCTCGCCGACCTGCTCGGCGTGCCGGAGGCCGACCGCGGGCTGCTGCTGCACTGGACGCAGCGGGTCATCGGCTACCAGGACCCCGACGAGTCCGGTCCCCAGGTGCGGGACGCGGAGGGCCGGCCGGTCAATCCGCGCTCGCCCGCGATGCTGCGGGACATGTTCGACTACGCCCGCCAACTGGCCGCCCACAAGCGGCGCTACCCGGCCGACGACGTGATGACCACTCTCGCCCACGACGCCGAACTCGCCGGCCCGGAGCTGGAGATGTTCTTCTTCCTGCTCACCGTCGCGGGCAACGACACCGTCCGCAGCGCGGCGCCGGGCGGGCTGCTGGCGCTGGCCGAGCACCCGGAGGCGTACGCGTGCCTGCGCGAAGGCCGCGTCCAACTCGACTCCGCCGTCGATGAGTTGCTGCGCTGGCATCCTCCCGTCCTCACCTTCCGCCGCACCGCCGCCGAGGACACGGAGCTGGCCGGGCGGCGTATCCGCGCGGGTGACAAGGTCGTCGTCTTCCACGCCTCCGCCAACCGCGACGAACGCGTCTTCACCGCCCCGGACCGGCTGGACCTGTCCCGCTCGCCCAATCCGCATGTGTCCTTCGGCGACGGCCCGCACGTCTGTCTGGGCGCGCACTTCGCTCGGTTGCAGTTGCGGGTGCTCTACCGGGAGACCTTGCGGATGCTGCCGGCCCTGCGCGCGGCGGGGCCGCCCAAGCGGCTGGTGTCGAACTTCATCAACGGGCTCAAGTCGCTGCCGATGCGGATCACTTGAGCCCGGCCGACGGGGTCACCTGCGCACCTGGATCAGCGCATGCGTCCCGCCGGTCCGCCACTTCTGGTCCTCCGCCGCCACCAGCGCCGCCTCCGTGCCGGCGTCCAGGCCGGTGATCACGTCGGACTTCAGGGTGCGCAGGGCGGCGACCGGGCCGGGGAAGTGCGTGGTGACTTCGGTGAACGGCGTGGTCGCCGGCCAGAGTCGGTCTCCGACGAGGCGGCGGTAGTTGAGATCGCCCTTGACGATGGTCAGGGTGGCGGCGGCCGGCTCCGCGCGGAGGTCGGCGGGCATGGCCGCGTACGGCAGCGGGGCGGCGGCGAAGGGGTGCGCGCGGACGGTGAGGCGGCCGTCCGTCATCGCCGACCAGAGCGTGTGACCGTACCTCGCGGCGGCGCCCGGTGCCGTCGTCAGCCTGCGCAGGGCGTCGAGGACGTCGGCGTGGGTGGCGTCGGAGACGTAGTACGGATACGGCTTGATGTGCAGGACGGCCCGTGCGATGCGCCCCTGGGTGAGGAGGTGGGCGATGAGGAGCAGGTCGGGGACGAGTTCGCGGCCCGCGTTGTCGGCGATCAGGCACAGGGTGGCCGAGCCGGTGGGCGGGAGCAGGGACCAGAGGGTCTCGCTGTCGTCGGCCACCAGGGGCGGGGTGTCCGAGGAGGTCTCGTCGTGTGCGGCGGACAGCCGGAAGCCGAGGTCCGCGCGGTTGCCCCAGAGCGAGCCGTGCAGCAGCGCCCGGTCCTGCTCGGGGACGGGCCGGTCGGTGAGGGCGTCGAGGGCGGACAGCTCCTCGTCCGTCTCCTGGGCGTCGAGTTCGGCCAGCTTGGAGGGGCGGAAGGGGTCGATGCCCTGCCAGGGGCCCGGGGTGAAGTAGCCGACGGCTTGGAGGAGTTGGCGGTAGAAGTAGCTCTCCGACCACAGCCACGGTACGTCGAACCAGGAGCGGCCGGTGTACTTCTCGGCGCCCCACGCCGTCCAGCGGTCCCGGTCGTGCGCGTCGGCGGGGAGCGGCTCGATCACGCCCTCGGTGCAGCTCGCGAGGAGCGCGTCCAGGGCGCGGTGCCGGTCGGGGTCGTACGGGAAGGCCTCCCGCACCTGTCGGATGATCGCGGGATGCCGTTCGGCGAGCACGCTGTGCGGGAACGAGCCGGGTTCGTTCCCGAGGAGCACGGGCGCGGGCGGGGTGTCGGACCTCTCGGGCATGCGCCTCACCGTACCGCCCGTGTCATGCGGCCTTGATCTCCCGCTCCAGCTGTGTCGCGAGCGCGAGATAGCGGGCCCGGCGGGGCACGGGGACCAGGCCGCGGATCATGAGGTGCCACATCTCGGCGACCCTGCGGGGCTGGCGGGCGACGGGTTCGAGGGAGCGGCCGACGACCCGGGTGCCGACGAAGAAGCAGACGAGGGCGTGGGCCGCGGCGTCGGCGTCGACGTCCGGGTGGATGTCGGACTCCTTGGCGGCGCCGTGGAGTTTGCGGGTGGAGATGTCCAGCAGCTCGGTGAAGGGGTGCCGCAGGGGCGGTCGTATCACCACTCCCCCGGTGGCCAGGCGCAGGCCGGCCCGGGTGACCGGGCCCTCGACGGCGAGGCGGGTGATGCCGAACGTCGTGCGTATCAGCGTCTCCAGTGCGGTGTGGCCCCGTGCGTCCATCTCGCTCGCCACCTGCCGGGAGGCTCTGGACTGCAGTTCCATGATCGCCTGCGCCAGGTCCTCCTTCGCGGCGAAGTGGAAGTACAGCGCCCCCTTGGTGACCTGTGCGTGCTCGACGATGTCGCTGAGGCTGGTCGATTCATAGCCGTGACGGTCGAACAGCTCGGCTGCGGCCGTGAGGATCGTGGTGCGGGTCTGTTCCGCGCGTAACTGCCTCGCCATCGGCTGGATCTCCTGAGGACGGGAAAAGAACGGGTCATGCCGTTTGTTTCTTACTCCCTGTACACGATAACTCACCGGGCCACAGTGCCCACCTCGCACTCGAACACCGTCGACTCCCCCTGCCGTCCCACGACTTGTACGTCATACCGGTCGTCGGCGTTCGCGTCCGCCTTGTCGGCCGCCTCTATCCAGGTGGGCAGGTCGAGTTCGGCGTAGCGGTGGAAGACGGCGTGGAAGGAGGCGGGAGTTCGCCCGCCGCTCCCCCGCTGGACGCGTGTCGCCTGACGGGCGGCCTCCAGCAGGAGCATCCCGGGCACATGGTCCAGCGGATGGTCGAAGAAAACAGCATGCGCGGTATCGACTCGGAGCTGCCAGCGTTCGAGGGGCCCGGCCGGGGCCAGGACGACGTCCGCGGGCAGGGCGCGGTCCACGGCGGCGGGCGGCAGGCCGAGCGGAACCGGCCCCGGGGACACGGTGGCTGCGGTGCGGCCACCCCGCAGCCGGCGGTAGACAGCCGCGCTCGTCCAGGTCACACCCAGGTGCGCGGTCGCGACGCGCTCGCCGTCGAGCCATACGTCGGTCTCGTAGCGGAATCCGGCCGGGCGGCCGCCTCGGTGGTCGATGTCGGTGACGGTGATCCGCAGCACCGGTTCAGCGGGGGCCGTGCCGACGGCCAGCAGTTCGGGGCGGGTGGTGAACCGCAGCTCCCTGAGCACGAACTGATGGCCCAGCGGGACTTCGTAGGCGGTGTGCGCGAGAAGCGCTCCGGCCTGACGGACGGTTTCCGCGACGAGCAGGGGTTCGTACGCCGACCGGTCCGGCGACACGTGTAACTGATGAGCGCGCGGCCACTCGGCGAAGACGGTGAACCGGTCGGTGTCGACGCTGGTGACACCAGTGAGAAACGTTTCCGCCAGCGAGGCCCGGTGAACCAGCTGGCGCGGTACGGTGGCCGTCAGGCCGTACGGCGTCTCGGGGGTGTCGGCGAGCGGAGCGGTGGCGAGCCGGCGCGGATCAGACATGTGCCCTCCTTGGGTCCCCCGTATGTGCGTTGACAGACGGCGAGGTGCCCGTGCCGCGAGCGTTAGAGTACGAGCCGACCGGTTTGTTTTCAATGCGGCCTGGGGTCGCCCGGCCCTGCCCGAACCGCTCCGGCGTACGCCGGGCGCGCAGGTTTCGACTCGGCGCGGCCGGAACAACACGGAGGGGCTGTTATGGCGAGGCAGGAGCGCGCCATCAGAACGCGGAGGCTGATCCTGGAGGCCGCGGGCGCGGTCTTCGACGAGCACGGTTACACCGCGACGACCATCTCGATGGTCCTGGAGCGGGCCGATGTGACCAAGGGCGCCCTGTATTTCCACTTCTCCTCGAAGGAATCCCTCGCCCAGGCCGTGCTGGACGAGCAACTCTCCCTGGGAGCCGTGCCGCCGCAGCCGTGCAAGCTGCAGGAGATCGTCGACGTCACCTTCGTGTTCGGGCAGCGGCTGCTGAGCAACTCGCTGCTCAAGGGCAGCGTGCGGCTGGCGGTGGACCAGTGCGCGCCGCCCGGCGTCGACCACTCCGGCCCGTTCCGGCAGTGGGCGGACCATCTGGTCGTCGTTCTCGAACAGGCCCGTGCGCAGGGCGAGTTGCTGCCCACCGTGGAGCCGAGGCAGACGGTGGAGCTGCTGGTCGGCGCCTTCGCCGGCATTCAGCTGATGTCCCGGGCGCTGACCGACCGGGACGATCTGGCGGAGCGGATCTCGGTTCTGTGGGGTCACATCCTGCCGAGCATCGCGGTGCCGGGACTGCTCACCGCCATCGACCGCGGTCCCGACCGGGGGCTGCGCGTGCTGGCCACCATCGACGAGGCGGACGCGGAGCGGGCGGAGCTGGACCTGTCCCGTCGCTGAGTGTGCACGGCGCAGACCGGAGTGTCGGTTTCCAGGGGGTCCAGGGCAGGGCGGGCGCCGAACCGCCGCCCGGCAGTACATGACGGCGGGCCGGCCGATGCCCCATCCGCATCGGCCGGCCCGCCCGCTTGTGGTGCGCGTCCGCTCAGAAGGTCAGCTTCCAGCTGTTGAGCCGACCCGTGTCCTGGGCCGCGACGTCCTGGACACGCAGCTTCCAGGTGCCGTTGGCGACCTCGCCGGAGGCGTTCACCGTGTAGGTGGCGCTGACGTCGTCCGCGGAGTCCGAGGAGCTGGCGGACTTCAGACGGTACGTCGAACCGTCCGGAGCGACGAGGTCGATGACCAGGTCACCGCGCCAGGTGTGGGTGATGTCCACGCCGACCTGGAGGGCCGAGGGGGCGTTGCCGCCGCGGCCGCTGACGGCGATCGGGGACTCGATCGCGGAGCCGTTGTCCGGGATGGAGACCGCGGAGGTGCTGGTGAAGGTGGTGCCCCCCGTGGAGCCGCCCGAGCCGCTCACCGCCTGCACCGTCTTGGCCGCGTCCGCCAGGCCCGCGCCACAGCCGCCCGAGCAGGAGCCGGAGAGAGTACGCGAGTTGGTCTTGATCGCGGACTCGATCTGGGCCGGGGTCAGCGAGGAGTTCGCCGACTTCATCAGCGCGGCGAGGCCCGCGATGTGCGGGGCGGCCATGCTGGTGCCCTGGTAGTGCTTGTAGTTCTCGCCCGACGGGCCCTGGGTGCCGCTGTTCAGCGTGGACAGGATGCCGTTGGCCGTGACGGAGTTCGTCTCCCCGCCCGGAGCGGCGATGTCGACGACCGAGCCGAAGTTGGAGTAGTAGGAGCGGTTCCCCTGGCGGTCGGTGGCCGCCACGCTGATCACGTTGTTGCAGCCGGCCGGCGAGTAGTTGGCCGCGTTGGCGTTGCTGTTGCCCGCCGCGACGACGACCGTGGTGCCGCGGTTGACGGCGGCGTTGATCGCGCTCTGGGTGGCGCTGGTGCAGGAGCCGCCACCGCCGAGGCTCATGTTGATGACCTTGGCGACGTTGGTGTTGGCCGGGACACCGGAGACCGTGCCGCCGGACGCCCAGGTGATGGCGTCGATGATGTCGGAGTCGTAGCCGCCGCACTTGCCGAGCACGCGCACCGGGGAGACCTTCGCGCCGTGCGCGATGCCCGCGACGCCCTTGCTGTTGTCGGTGACGGCGGCGATGGTGCCGGCGACGTGGGTGCCGTGCCAGGAGGAGCCCTGCCCCGTGGCCTGGCCGCACTCGCCCGCGGCGTACCAGTCGCCCGGGTCGGCCGGGTTGCTGTCACGGCCGCCTCCGTCGACGGCGACCGCCGCGTCGGAGATGAAGTCGTAGCCCGCGACGATGTTGGCACCGAGGTCGGAGTGGGTGACGTAGCCGGTGTCGATGACGGCGACGGTCACGCCGCTGCCGGTGGCGACGTCCCAGGCCGCGGGCACGTTCATGCCGGCGGTGGACTCGAACAGGTCCCACTGCTTGCTGTACTCGGTGTCGTTGGGCGTGGCCAGCGGCTTGTTCAGCCGGTCCGGCACGACGTAGGCGACCTGCGGGTCGGCCTGGTACTCGGCGACGACGTCGGCGACGTCCGCCTTGGTGAGCTTCGCGCCCAGGTCGACGAGGGCGGCGCCGGAGCCGAGGCGGCGCTGGAAGTCGACGTTCTCGCCGGCCTTCTCGCCCTTGGCGGCGGCGTCGGCCTCGGCGGCCTTGTTCGACCTGGCCTCGGCGGCGCCGGACTTGTAGCCGACGATGAGGCGCTCGGCCGGGGTGCCGGGGGCGGCCTCGGTCTGCGCCGTCGGGACGGCGGCCTCCTGGGTGGGGGCGTCCTGGGCCACGGCGACCGAGGTGGTGGCGGCCGTGAAGAGCGCGGCGGAGACCGCGGCGACGGATATCAGGTTCCGTCTGAGGGATGTGGAGATACGCAAGGGGAGTGCCTTTCGTGGACCGGCCGTACTCCGGGCAGCGCGGAGCGGCGGACGATTTCGCTTCGTCCTCGAAGCGGCGGGGGGTGTGTCGAAAGTGCGGGGGTGCGAGAGCCGGCCTGGCACGAGCGACGACCCGTTCGGGGTTACCTGTGGGTCGGCTGTGGTCGAACGATAGGCAAAGAAAAGGTCATCGGGATACAGGGGAAACCCTCGATCCGGCTGGAACACCCCCCTCTGTGTCGGGCGGTTGACCGGTAATGACGGTCTCTGCCCGCTTTATCGGGCAGTGAACGCGCCGCGTCCGTCCCCCGTACTGGACGAGGACCGTTCCCGCGCCGGCCGAGGAGACGTTCCGGATGTCCCGGATGCCCTGGAAGAGATCGCATCGCTTCGCCCTGGCGGCCGCCGCCGTCACGCCGTTGCTGCTCACGGTGGGGACGGCGGGTCCGGCGCATGCGCACGGAGCGCCGACGGATCCGACGAGCAGGGTGTACGCGTGCTCCCCCGAGGGCGGCGGCGCTTCGGGGTCGGCGGCGTGCCGGGCCGCCGTCGCGTCGAACGGTGCGCCCTTCACGGCCTGGGACAATCTGCGGATCGCGCAGGTGAACGGCCGGGACCGGCAGGTCGTCCCCGACGGGAAGCTGTGCAGCGGCGGGCTGCCCGCCTACCGGGGCCTCGATCTCGCCCGCGCCGACTGGCCGTCGACCCGGCTGACCCCGGGTGCCCCCCTGACCATGCGGTACGTCTCGACGATCCCGCACACCGGCACCTTCCGGCTCTATCTCACCAAGCCCGGCTACGACCCGACGAAGCCGCTGACCTGGTCCGACCTTCCCGAGAAGCCGTTCGCCGCGGTGACGGACCCGGCGCTGACGGACGGGGCGTACCGGATCCGGGCGAAGCTGCCGTCGGATCGTTCCGGGCGGCATGTGCTGTTCACGATCTGGCAGAACAGCAGCACGCCGGACACGTACTACTCGTGCTCGGACGTGGTGTTCCCGGCAGGCACGAGCGCCGGGAACGCAGGCGGCGGGAGCGCGGCGTCGCCCACCGCGGATCGCGACGGCGACCGTACGGCCGCCGCTCCTTCGCCGACGACCGAGCCGCGCGCGAGCGAGCGGCGCACGGCCGACGCCTCACCCCCGGCCGCCACGCCCGCCGGCGCCGGGACCCCGCGCGCCCAGGGCGACAGCACCCCGGTGGCATCCACCGGGGCCGCGGACACCGGGCCGTCGACGCCGCTGCTGGCGGGCGGCGCCGCCGCGGTGCTGGTGCTCACCGGGGGCGCCGCCCTGGCGCTGCGGTTGCGCCGGAGGTGAACTCCGGTGCGGGGGGCGTCAGTTGACGTAGACCGTCTCGCCGCCGCTGGTCACCGGGGCGTACTTCGCGGTGAAGTAGCCGTTGGCGAAGCAGAGGCCCGAGCCGGAGACCTTGGTGAACTGTGCGCTGCTGAAGTTGATGGTGTTGTCGTCGTTGCTCGCCGTGCCGGACAGGCTGGGCGCCTGGTAGACGCAGTTGATGCTGCCCAGCAGGGTCCGCAGGACCACCGTGGTCTGGATGGTGGAGCCCTCGGCCGGGGTGACGGTGACGGTGCCGTCGGAGGCCACCGCCGCGCTGTAGGGCAGGTTGTTGACCGTGATGCTGGTGACGCCGAGCACGCCGAGCACGTTGGTGGTGCAGCTCGCGGCGTCGAAGGTGTGCGCGGAGACCGACTCCGTCGCGGTCCCGGGCGCGCCGGGGTTGTCCGTCACGGTGGCCGTGAACTGCGACGACGTGCAGGAGATACCGCTCGTCCCGGTCGCGCTGGAGTAGAAGGTGGCGGCGGTGCCGCTCGCCAGCGGCGCGGTGAGGACCTCGCCGGCCGCGACGGCCGTACCGCCGACGGAGCCGGTGGTGAGGACGGTGCCGTCGGCCGCGGACGCGGGGCCGGCCAGGGGGAGGGTGAGGGCGGCGACGGTGCCGGCGAGGGTGAGGAGGGTGCGAGTGCGCATGCGGGTGTACCTCGTCTTTCGTTGCATGGGGTGTGCCCTGAGGGTCTTGGGGCTCAGGGGGCTGTGGAGTGGGGGGTGGGGGTGCTGGAGTGTCTCGAGTCCGTGTGCGCCGTTGCCGACCCGTGACGCCTTCTCCGTACGTCACGGACCGGCAACGGCGGGGTACCGCCGACACGGGCCGAGGGGGGAAGCGACCGTGACGGCGCTGTGGAGTGAACTCGCGGAAATGTGAAGGACATCAGTCCGGGAACGCGGGCAGAGGCCGCGCGGCGGCGGATCCGGCGCCACGGATCCAGGGGGGAGCCAGGGGAAGTTGTAGACCTGAGGGTCAGTCAACGTCAAGGTTTCTCAGGCGAGTTGATACGGCGAATCGGGCTTTCCGAGGTCTCCGGGTACACGCGCCCCACAGGCGGAACACAATCAACACTCTTTTTACACAACTGCCTTGACCCTCGACTGTAACCACCGGTAACTTCCCGGCTTGGCTACTGCGGAGTACGAGAAAGCCCTTGCGGTCTCCGGGAGTCGCAAGGAGGCGTACGCCGTGGGCGCTGTCCGCGCCAGGACAACGTGCCGCTGAAGCCCTACCCGCACTTTCTGCACATGGGAGCAGTTTTATGGCCTTGTCCGAGAACCCGGAAAGCGGTTCCGCGTCCGAAGTGTCCGAAACCCCCGAAGTCCCCGCCAGACGCGGGCGGGTCCGGGCGCGCCGCGCCGCCGTGATGGCGGTGCCGGCCACCCTGGTCGCCGCCACGCTCGCGGTCCTCACCGCCGAGGGCGCGCTGGGCGTTCAGTTCGCCATCTCCGGCATGCCCTTCACGGTCACCGCGAGCGAGCTCAAAGGCGAGGGCTTCGAGCAGTACGGCGGCCTCGACCACATGGCGCCGGGCAGCCCCAACGAGGGCGACACCGGCGGCCAGGTGCTGGTCGTCACCTCCGTGATCAAGAAGGCAACGCTCACGAAGCTGTGTCAGAGCGTCGATCTCGGCGGCACGAACCTGCTCATCACCGCGGGTGGCGGGGAGAAGAAGGTCAGCGCGACCGATCTGACCACCGACTCGACCGAGCTGTCGGGTGACGCGGCGTTCCGCAACATCGAGATCGGCAACGACGCGAGCACCCTGACCAAGGCCGGGGACAACGCGCCCAAGGGACCCATCGGGGTCTTCAGCCAGCAGTCGGACACCGTACGCATCGCCAATCTGCGGCAGACCAACTACGCCACGACGGCCGCGGTGTTCAAGCTTCCCGGTCTGAAGCTCCGCTTCAGCAGCTCGGGTTGCCCGTGAGCGGGCCGACGGGTTTCCGGTCGGCCTTCCGTCGCTGGCGGGCCGACCGGCCGTTCTGGGGCGGGCTGCTGCTCGCCCTGGGCGGGGCATGGATTCTGCTCACCATGATGGCGTCGCTGAAGGTCGTCCTGCACGTCGGCATGCAGGGCGTGGCCGGGTATCTGCTGCCGGGGCTGATGGTGTTGCTGGGTTTGCTGGTGCTGTTCAACCCGGCGCAGCGGCTGTTCTATTCGATCACCGGCGTCCTGATCGCGCTCGGCACCTGGGTCACATCGAATATGG
The DNA here is from genome assembly GCF_015160855.1 of Streptomyces ferrugineus. NCBI lineage: Bacteria > Bacillati > Actinomycetota > Actinomycetes > Kitasatosporales > Streptomycetaceae > Streptomyces > Streptomyces ferrugineus. The sequence goes on from NZ_CP063373.1 coordinate 7,309,064, forward strand.
GCGGGTTCTTCCTGGGCCTCTTGCTGGGTGTGGTCGGGAGCTGTCTGACGTTCGGGTGGCTGCCGGATCAGGAGCCCCGGCGCAGCCGACGGCAGCGGAGGAAGGAAGCCGCGGTCGCTCCGTAGGAGTTCTTCACCGGTCTGGACCTTATGGAGCCGGGGCGGGAGCGGGGCCGTCGCGCGCGAACCGAGTTGACCAGGTTTGCGGGCGCAAGCGGTACGGCGGACCTCGTTCCGGTTCGCCGTCCCGCCAGCGGTTCATCACGATGTGGCAGCGACGACTTACGCGGTGTGGTTGCACACTTGACTACCCATGGTCACACGCGATTGGCTCCGCCACAGCGAGAGTTCATCGCGTCGGCGAACTCCCCGTTCGGGTCGGCCGTGCTCTCGTTCGTTCCCGGCTCGGCCGCACAGCGAGGTGCCGCACCCTCATGAAGACTCCACCCCCCTCCCCCGTCCCCACCCGTGTCGCGGCCCTGACGGCCGCCGCCTGTCTGCTGCTGGCCGGCTGCTCCGCCGTCGGCGGTGCCGACGAGGCGTCCGGCGCGGACGCGGCGGGCGGCGCACGGATGAAGGTCGCCCTGATCACCCACGGCGGTGAGGGGGACGCCTTCTGGGAGCTGGTGCGCAAGGGGGCGCAGGTGGCGGCCGCCAAGGACGGCGTCGAGCTGAGCTACGCCGATGACAACGACCCGGCGGGCCAGGCCGGGCTGGTGCGGGACGCGATCCGGCAGAAGGTCGACGGCATCGCGGTGACCCTGGCCAAGCCGGCCGCGATGGCGGGTCCCGTCGCCGAGGCCCGGGCGGCCGGCATACCCGTGGTCGGCCTCAACTCAGGTATAGACGAATGGAAGTCCGCGGGCCTGCTGGAGTACTTCGGCCAGGACGAGAGCGTCGCGGGCCGCGCCGTCGGCGACAAGCTGGACGACCTCAAGGCCAAGCGCGCGCTGTGCGTCATCCACGAGCGCGGCAACGTCGCCCTGGAGGCACGCTGCGCCGGCGTGAAGAAGGCGTTCGACGGCGAGACCGAGAACCTGTACGTGGACGGCACCGACATGGACGCGGTGACCGCGACCGTCGAGGCCCGGCTGGCGCAGGACCGGGGCATCGACGAAGTGGTCACCAACGGCGCGCAGTTCGCGCTGGCCGCGGTGAAGTCGGCCGACCGGGCCCGCTCCAAGGCACGCATCGCGACGTTCGATCTCAACCCGGATCTGGTCAAGGCGGTCCAGGACGGCGACGTGCAGTTCGCCGTGGACCAGCAGCCGTACCTCCAGGGATATCTCGCGGTGGACTCGCTGTGGCTGTACCGCAAGAACGGCAACACCCTCGGCGGCGGCGAGGCACCCGTGCTCACCGGCCCCGCGTTCGTCACGAAGGCGAACATCGCCTCGGTCGCGAAGTACGCGGCCAACGGAACCCGCTGACCGGACAGTTCCCACGCCGGTGTCGCCAAAGATTCGGTCACGTATGACACGTACGCTCACTTGTACGGATAACATCCTGCGCACCCCCTGTGACGTGCCGGACCCGCACACACCCCTGGCGCTCGTCCCGCCGTCCCCTTCCGCCTCCGCGCTGTCCCCGCCCGCCCTCCGCTGATCGCCCTAGGACGACAATGTCTCCACGGACAGGTCCCCGGCGCCGCCTCGGCTCCATCCGTCTCTCCCTGATCCTGCTGGCGCTGGTGCCCAGCGTCACGCTCGCCGCCGTCTGGAGCGTGACGACGATCCAGATGTTCTCGGAGGGTCTGGGGCTGCGCTCGCAGACCGGGCTGAGCAAGTCGACCGGCGCCATGGGCACCGAGGCCACGCTCGCCCTCCAGCGGGAGCGCAGCTTCTCGGCCGTATGGCTCGCCACCCGCCAGGAACCGGCCCGCACCGCGCTGGACGCACAGCGCGCCCAGACCGACAGGGCGGTCGCCAAGCTGCTCTCGCAGTCGGACGAGATCCAGCGGGCCCCCGCCCGGGTCAGGGACCGGATGTACTCGGTCGTCGCGTCGGTGAGCAGCCTGGAGTACTACCGGGCCCAGGTGGACAACCCCACCGACATCCCCGCCGCACAGGCACTGGAGCAGTACACGTCGATCATCGACGACCAGATCCACGCCTTCCAGGAGCTCTCCCAGGTCGACGACGGCGATCTCACCTCGCAGGCCGGTCCGCTGGTCTCCCTGGAGCACGCGGCGGAGCTGATGTCCCAGGAGGACGCGCTGCTGACGCTGGCCTCGCCGGAGCGGAAGATGGACGAGAAGGCGTGGACCGACTTCGCGGAGCTGGTGAACACCCGGCGCTGGCTCGTCGAGGACCAGATCCTCCCCTCGCTTTCCGGGAAGGCGAAGACGGAGACCGAGAAGATCCTGCGCAGCCCCGAGTGGCGGACGCTGGAGCGCGTCGAGGACCGGGTGCTCGCGGCGCGGGCGTCGGCGGGTGCCGGCGGCGACATCGCCGTACCGGACGCGCAGCGGGAGTGGCGGAAGGCGCTGGTCCAGGTCTCGGACGAGTACGGGGTGCTGATCCGGCAGCAGACGGCCGCGCTGCTGCAGCGCAGCGGTGACGAGGCGCGCGCCCTGCTGATCAAGGCCGCGTCGCTGAGCGCGGGCGGTCTGCTCGCGCTGCTGCTGTGCGTCGGGATGTCCTGGCGGATCACCCGCTCGCTGTCCCGGCGGCTGCGCGGACTGCGGGAGGCCACGCTGGGTCTCGCCCAGGAGCGGCTGCCCGACGTGGTGGCCCGGCTGGACCGGGGCGAGACGGTCGACGTGGAGCTGGCCACCCCGCCGCTGGACTACGGGCACGACGAACTCGGTCAGGTGGCCAAGGCGTTCAACACCGCGCAGCGCACCGCCGTGCACACCGCCGTCGAACTCGCCGACACCCGGCGCGGCTTCCAGAAGGTCATCCTGGGCATCGCCCGGCAGAGCCAGAACCTGGTCAACCTCCAGCTCACCAAGCTGGACGCGCTGGAACGCGCACACCAGGACCCCGAGGTGCTCAAGGGCCTGTACGAACTGGACTCCACCGCCAGCCAGCTGCGCCGCTACGAGGAGAACCTCGTCATCATCAGCGGTGAGCGCCCCGGCCGCAGTTGGAGCGAGCCGGTCGCGCTGATCGACATCCTGCGCAGTGCCGTGGGCGAGGTCGCCGAGTACCAGCGGGTGGAGGTGCACACCGAGGAGGAGGTGCACCTGGCGCCGCCCGCGGTGGCCGACGTCATCCATCTGCTGGCCGAGCTCATCGAGAACGCCACGCTGTACTCGCCCGCTCCGGCGCCGGTCGGGGTGCGGGCCGCGATGGTGGCCAAGGGGCTGGCCGTGGAGGTCGAGGACCGCGGTCTCGGCATGTCGGAGGAGGACTACGCCTCGTTCAACGCCCAGTTGTCCGAGCCCCCGCAGTTCGACGTGGTGGCGCTCGCCGACGACCTCAGGCTCGGCATGTTCGTGATCGCCCAGCTCGCCAGGCGGCACGGCATCGCGGTCACGCTGCGCTCCTCGCCGTACGGCGGCACGACGGCGATCGTGCTGATCCCGCACGACGTCGTGGTGCGGGACGTGCCGGCGCCGGAGCGCGACGACGTGGAGCACGCCGGGGCGCCCGAACCGGAGGAGCCGGTACGGGAGTCCCGCCCGGTCGCCCCGGCCCGCAGCGCGCCCGCCACCGAACCGCGCCTGGACGGCCTGTCCCCGCTCCCCCGGCGGGTGCCGCAGACCAGCCTGGCCGCCGAGCTGCGCGAGGAGGCCCAGCCCGCCGAAGAGGACGGCGACACCGACGACTTCACCGCGGAGCGCGCCGCCTCCTCCCTCGCCTGCTTCCAGCGGGGGACGCTCCAGGCCCGCGACGCCGACGACGAGGACCCCGACGCGCCCGAGGCCCCGGACCTGAGGGTCCCGGCCGGTCGGCGGGCGCATGACGACGCCGTCCACGAGGAGCCGCCCACGGCCGCCCCCGCCCCGTCCGCCGCCTCTCCCACGTCCTCCACTCCGCCCGCCGACCGCTCATGAAGGACATCGCCATGACACGCCCCACCCCCGCCACGGACACCCAGCTCGACCAGTTGCTCACCGGACTCGTGGAGCGGGTCGCCGACGTCAACCACGCCGTGGTGCTCTCCGAGGACGGCCTGGTGGTGAGCAAGTCCACCGGGTTCCTGCGCGACGACGCCGAGCGGTTGGCGGCGACCGCGTCCGGACTGATGAGCCTCAGCAAGGGCGTCAGCATGGACTTCCGGGGCGGACCGGTGCGCCAGGCGCTGATCGAGATGGCCAACAGCTATCTGATCCTCACCTCCGCCGGACCCGGCGCCCACCTCGTCGTCCTCACCAATCAGGGCGCGGACGTCGGCGTGGTGGCGTACCAGATGAACATGCTGGTGAAGAAGATCGGCGAGCACCTGTCGGCGGCACCGCGGGCGCATGTCGGCCCTGGCGCGTGAGGTGGGCGGAGACGATTCGGCGGGCCGGCTGGTCCGTCCCTTCACGCTGACCGGGGGACGGACCCGGCCGAGCCGCAGCGACTTCACCCTGATCACCACCGTGACGGCGGTGGACCCGCCGCCGGAGCGGGCACCGCGGCCGCAGCCCGAGCAGCTGCGGATCCTGCGGCGCTGTGCCCGGCCGATCGCCGTGGCGGAGCTCGCGGCCCATCTCGACCTGCCGGTGAGCGTGGTCGCCATCATGCTCTGCGATCTGCTGGAGGCGGGCCTGATCACCGTCCACCCGCCGCACCCCGTCACCCCCCGCACCCCGGACCTGGACCTGTTGCAGAAAGTGAGGGACGGCCTTGGCCGGCTCTGACACCACCGTGGCCGCGGCAGCGCCGCCCGACACGGTCAAGATCCTGATAGCCGGCGGCTTCGGTGTCGGCAAGACCACCATGGTCGGGTCGGTCAGCGAGATCGCCCCGCTGCGCACCGAGGAACCCCTGACCGCCGCGGGCCTCGGCGTCGACGACCTCGACGGCATCGAGCACAAGCGCGCCACGACCGTGGCGTTGGACTTCGGCCGGATCACCATCAGCCGGGAGCTGGTGCTGTACCTGTTCGGTACGCCCGGACAGCAGCGGTTCTGGTTCATGTGGAACGACCTCGCGATCGGCGCGCTCGGCGCCGTCGTCCTGGTCGACGTGCGCCGGCCGGAGTCCAGCTTCGCGGCCATCGACTTCTTCGAGCGCCGGGAGATTCCCTTCGTCGTCGGCGTCAACGGCTTCTACGGCGAACACCCCTACCCGGCCGAGGACATCAGGGACGCCCTCGCGCTGCCGGAGCATGTGCGGGTGCTGCTGTGCGACGCGCGGGAGCGCGAGTCGTGCCGGGATGTGCTGATCGCCCTGATCGACCAGCTCATCGCGGACGCCCGCAAGGCGGGTTGAGGCGGAGCCCGCGCCGGATGGCGGGAATCCGCCAAGGACGGCCATGTGATTGACGCGCCACCCGCGCTCTCCTACTTTCTGGTCGATTCACCGAACTACGTTCGAGATATCGACCCACCATCTCCGCCCCCACCCCCTGGAGAGCCGCATGTCGAACCCCTCGCGCAGACACTTCCTCGGCATGGCCGCGACCGTCCCGCTCGCCGCGACCGGTGCCCTCACCCTCGGCACGGGAACCGCCCACGCCGCCGACTCGGCGTACGCGATGGTCTACTTCACCGAGTCCACCACCATGCTGGAGGCCGACTACAACCTCCATCTGGCCGTCAGCACCGACGGCCTGCGCTGGACGCCGCTCAACCAGAACAACCCCGTCGCCACCCCCACCCTCGGCGCCAAGGGCCTGCGCGACCCGTTCCTGCTGCGCAAGCAGGACGGCACGTTCGTCGTCATCGCGACCGACCTGAGCGGCACCGACTGGACCCGCACCAGCGTCCACATCCACGTCTGGGACTCCGCCGACCTGCGCACCTTCACCGGCTACCGGCTGCTGAAGCTGCACGACATGACCACCACGCACAGCTGGGCGCCGGAGGCCTTCTGGGACGCCTCACGCGGCCAGTACGGCATCCTCTACTCGTCGGTGAACAGCAGCGGCCACAACGTCATCATGGTCAGCTACACGACCGACTTCCGTACGACGACCAGCCCCCAGGTCTTCTTCGACCCCGGCTACGACGTCATCGACGGCAACCTCACCGTCGGCGTGAACGGCGTCAACTACCTGTACTTCAAGCGGAACGGCACCCTGGTCGGCGCCCGCTCGACGAGCCTGGCCCCCGGCAGCTTCACCCCGTTCAGCACGGCGGTGAACCACGGCGGCACCGAGGCGCCCACCGTGGTCAAGTCACTGACCGGCAACACCTGGTACCTCTGGGGAGACACCTACACGCCGAACGGTGTGTTCTACGTCTGGCAGACGAGCAACCTGGCCGCCGGCACCTGGACGGCCCTGGACCAGAGGCTCTACACCCAGCCGCTCAACTCCAAGCACTGCGGCATCCACCCGATCACGTCGACCGAGTACGACAACCTCGTCGCCAGGTGGGGCGCCCCGGCCTGGAACCGGCTCAAGTCCTACAACTACCCGGCGCGCTACGTCCGGCACAGCGGCTTCGCCGGCCGGATCGACGCGTACCCCTTCGACCCGTTCCCCGACTCGCAGTGGAAGCTGGTGCCGGGGCTCGCCGACTCCTCCGGCGTCTCGTTCCAGTCGGTCAACTACCCGGCCCGGTACCTGCGGCACTACAGCTACGCCCTGCGCCTCGACGAGAACGACGGCACGTCGACGTTCGCCGGGGACGCCACCTTCTACCGCACGGCCGGGCTCGCGGACGCCTCCTGGGCCTCGTTCCGCTCGTACAACAACCCGACGCGCTACATCAGGCACTACGACTACGCCCTGCGCATCGATCCGGTCTCCACGACCACCGAGCGCCAGGACGCCACCTTCCAGGTCGGCTACTGAGCGGCAGGTCAGCCCAGACCGGCCGACTTCAGCCAGGCCTTGGCCACGTCGAGCGGGTCCTTGTTCTCCAGCTGGACCTGGGAGTCCAGGTCGAGGAGCGTCTTGGTGTCCAGCTTGGCCGAGACCGCGTTGAGCGCGTCGACGCCCTCCTCGTCGAGGCCGCTCTTGTAGACCAGCGGGGTCACGTTGGCGAAGCCGAACAGGTTCTTCGGGTCCTTCAGGACGACGAAGCCCTCCTTGGCGATGGTCGGGTCGGTGGTGAAGATGTCCGCCGCCTGCACGGTGTTCTTCGTCAGCGCCGCCTGGGTCAGCGGGCCGCCCGCGTCCAGCGCCTTGAACGACTTGAACTTCAGGCCGTACTCGGACTCCAGGCCCTTCAGGCCCTGGTGCCGGGTCTGGAACTCGGGTGAGCCGCCGAGCACCAGGTCCGGGGCGATGTCCTTGAGGTCCTCGAGGCCGGAGTCGGCGGTCAGGCCGTGCTCCTTCGCCGTCTCGGCGTTGATGCTGACGGAGTCCTTGTTCTCGGCCGGCGAGGACTCCAGCAGCGTCAGCTTCGAGTCCAGCTTGCCCTTGACCGCCTCGTTCACGGCGTCGGCCGACTCCTGCCGCGCCTTGGGGTCGAGGTAGGCGAGCAGCGAGCCGTTGTACTCCGGCAGGACGGTGATGGAGCCGTTCCTGAGCAGGCCGTACGTCGTCTCACGGCTGCCGATGTTGGGCTTGTAGGTGACCTTGATGCCCTTGGCCTTGAGGGCCTCGCCGTAGATGTCGGCGAGCAGGATGGACTCGGCGAAGTTGTTCGAGCCGACGACGACGGTGTCGCCGCTCGCCCCGTCCCCGGCGAGCGGGTCGGACTTGTCGTCGGAGGAGGAACATCCCGCCAGCAGCGCCGCCGTGGCGGCGAGCGCGACGGCGGCCGCGCCGGGATGGTTCCTGAGGGACCTGCTGCGTGAAGCGGTGGAAGTCACGGTTCCCGTTCCGGATTCAGGGGGTTGGGAGAACTCTTCCACTGATCCAATCCAGCCGGTTCTCGGTCAGTCAAGAGTGGTCAGGTCACGATTGACTTCAAAAATCGGAAGGTAATGGGCAGTTGTGCCGCGATGTGCAGGCGGGACGGTTGGGGTGCAGGCGGCCGTAACGGATTCTTGACGTACAGTTCCGGTCACGGCGATCGAAGGGCAGTACTGTCCTTGAGCACAGCCGATCTCTATTCAGACAGCATCGGACAACAGCGGTCACGCGGAGGCGACTCGGTGTCCACGAACGAGGAGGGCGCACCTCGCCCCCGTCGGATACGCGGCTTCGCCGAACGCTGGCCCTTCCGGCGCAAGCTCAACCTCCTCGTCGGGGTGCCGCTCGCCCTGGTCGCCGTCCTGCTCGCCTACCTCATCGCCGACCAGACCGCGCAGTCGCGCGACGCGGCCGACGCCGCGCGACTGGTCCGGGAGAGCGCCGAGGTCGCCACGCTCGTCGACCGGCTGGCCGCCGAACACCAGCAGGCCGTCCTGCTCTCCGTACGGCACGAGGCCGCCGACGGCGACGAGCCCCCGACCGCCGCCTACCGCACCGCCCAGTCCAGGGTGGACTCCCAGGTCGACCGGGTGCGCGACGCCTTCGGGGACCGGCTGCCCGAGACCGAGGCGCAGGCGCTCAAGGGCGTCGAGGGCCTGAGCAGCCTGCGTGACACCGTCGAGCAGGGCTATCTGCCCGCCAGCAACATCGACCCGGCCTACACCCACGCCGCCCAGGGTCTGATCGACGGCCTGGGCCTGGACCGCAACCCCGATCTCGCGACCACCTTCACCGGCAACCTGCTCGACTCGCTGCTGCGCGCCGGCGCCGCGCACAGCGCCTTCGAGACCGGTGTGTTCTCCGCCTCGACCGGTGACTCCAACGCGCTCATCGAGTTCATCGGCGCGATCGGCTCCTACGACGAGTACACCCACCAGGCCGAACGCTTCTCCCGGTTCGCCACCGAGGCACAGTCCGCGCAGCTCGACGGGATCAAGTACACCGCCGCACAGGCCGTCATCAGCCGGCAGTACGCCGACCTCCAGATCGACCCCGGCGCCGTGCAGGCCGGCTCGCCCGCCGAGATCCGCACCTCGCTCGCGGCGGCGCTCGACTCCTACGGCGCCTACCGCGACCAGGCCAGGACACGGCTGGCGATCACCACCTCGCTCATCGACCAGATCGCCGACCAGGCCGACAGCACGTCCGACACGGCGGCGTGGCGGGCGGTCCTGCTGCTGGGACTGGCTCTGCTGGGCTTCGCCGTGTGGCTGGCCCTGGCGATGCTGGTGCGCCGCTCGGTGGTCCGCCCGGTGCAGGCCCTCACGGACGCGGCACGACAGGTCGCCGACGTCGCCGAGCGGGAGCTGGCGCGGGTGGCCGACGACGACGCCGAGGACGACGGCCCGCCGCGGCTGCGCGAGATGCCGGTGACGGCGCGCGACGAGATCGGTGACCTCGCCGAGGCGTTCAACCAGGTGCAGACCACGGCGGCCGCGCTGCTGGAGCGGCAGGTGCTCAGCCGGCGCAACGTCGCCGAGATGTTCGGCAACGTGGGCCGCCGGGTCAGCAACCTCACGACACGTCAGCTCGCGTTGATCGACACGGTGGAGCGGGGCGAGACGGATCCCGCGCTGCTGGAGCGTCTGTACTCGATCGACCACATCGCGGTCCGGCTGCGCCGCAACGCCGACAGCCTGATGCTGCTCGCCGGCATCCACGAGGCGGACCTCGACGTCGGCCCCACCTCGCTCACCAACGTCGTACGCGCCGCGCTCGGCCAGATCGAGGGCTATCAGCGGGTGGAGCTGCGCGCGCGGACCGAGGCCGTGGTGGAGCCGGAGGTCATCGGCGACCTGACGCTGATGGTGGCCGAACTCCTGGAGAACGCGGTGTCGTTCTCGCCGCAGGGCAGCCCGGTCGAGGTGGCGGTGTCGGCGGCCGGCGACGACGCGGTGATCGTCGTCCGCGACCACGGCCTGGGCATGAGCCCCGAGCGCCTCGACGAGGAGAACGCCCGGCTGATCCGCCGCGAGCGCCTGGACCTCGTGCCGACGAAGGTGCTGGGCCTGTTCGTGGTCGGCACGCTGGCCCGCCGCTGGGAGATCGCGGTCACGCTCTCGCGCACCCCGGGCGGCGGTGTGACGGCCGAGGTGACGGTGCCGGCGGCGCTGCTGGTGACGGGGAGCACGACGGGGTCGCTGGCCACGGCGGCGCTGGCGGCGGTCGCGGAGGGCGGGACGCCGCAGCGGCCGGGCGCCCGTGCCGATGCGGTCACCGGCCCCGTGCCGTCGCCCACGGCGCGGGAGGACGCCGTACCCGCCGACGACGGGTCGCGGCCGCTCCCCCGCCGGGTCTCGCAGCGCGCGAAGCCGCGGATCCCCGACGAGGAGCGTGCCGAGGAAACCGCCGCGGAGGACCGGTCGCCCCGGCCCGACCCGAAGCCCGCCGGCGAAGCCCCCGCCGCACGCCCGCTGCGCCGCCGCGTGCGCGGTGCGACCCTGCGTACGGCCGCGGATTCCGCCGAGCGACCGGCGGTGGTCCCCCGGCAGACCCCGCCGGACCTCGACGCGGAGGCGGTGCGTGCCGCGCTGGACGAGTTCGAGGCGGCGGTGGAGCGTGCGCACCGCGACAGCCGACGCGACGGCGACCACGCACAGCACGTCTCCCCCACGACCCCCCACTCGCACCACCAGAACGACCTCCCGGAAGGAGCGCAGCAGTGAGCACGTCGACAGGTGGCACCCCGGCTCAAGCCGTCACGCCGGCCGAACTCAAGGCCGCCGCAGCCGACTTCACCTGGCTGCTGAACCGCTTCGCGACCGAGACGGCCGGCGTCGTGGACGCCATCGCCGTCTCGTCCGACGGTCTGCTCATCGCCGTGTCCGAGCTGCGGGAGCCGGCCGACTCCGAGCGGCTCGCCGCGATCGTCTCCGGCATCACGAGCCTGGCCGCCGGCGCCTCCGGCAACTACGGTCTCGGCGGCCTGAACAAGGTCATCATCGACCTGGAGGGCGGCCACGTCCTGGTCTCCGCGATCGGCAGCGGCGCCGTGCTCGGCGTGGTCACCGACAAGGAGGCCAAGCTGGGCAACATCGCCTACGAGATGACGGTGTTCGCCAACCGTGCCGGTGCCGCGCTCAGCCCGCAGCTGGTGCTGGAGCTGAAGAACAGCGTCGGCGCTTCGTCGGCCCGCTGACCCGAGAACGGACGACCCCATGGCGGACGGCACCCCACCGCCGGAGCCCGACGGCCCGGACCCGGTCGGCCCCGCCTCCGCCGTGCGGCCGTTCCTGCTCACCGCCGGCCGGGTGGCGGACGGGACCGACGGACGGTCGATGCCCGTGGAGACCCAGGTGGTGGCCACCCCCGAGGGGCTCGACGCGCTCGACCGGCTCTCTTTCGAGCAGCACGACATCGTCGCCGTGTGCCGGCTGCCGCAGTCCATCGCGGAGATCGCGGCCCGGCTGCGGCTGCACCTGAACGTGGTGCGGGTCCTCGCCGAGGACCTGCGCGCCGAGGGGCGGTTGACGGTGCACGTACCCGACTCCGGCGTCGTCCACGACGCATCCGTCCTGCGCAGGGTCATCGACGGCCTGCGCGCCATCCCCGACGCACGAGGGGTCCTCAGTGACAGCGACTGAACCGGCCACCGTACGACCGCCGTTGCCGGTCAAGATGGTGATCTCGGGTGGGTTCGGCGTGGGCAAGACCACCGCCGTGGGCTCGATATCCGAGATCGAGCCGCTGACCACGGAGGCCGCCATCACCGAGGTCGCGGCCGGCGTGGACGACCTGACGCACACCCCGCGCAAGACCACGACCACCGTGGCCATGGACTTCGGCTGCCTCACCATCGACCCGACGCTGAAGCTGTACCTGTTCGGCACGCCCGGCCAGGAGCGGTTCGGGTTCATGTGGGACGACATCGTTCAGGGCGCGGTCGGCGGCCTGGTCATCGTCGACACCCGGCGCCTGGACGACTGCTACGCCGCCGTCGACTACTTCGAGCACAAGGGAATCCCGTTCGCGGTGGCCGCCAACGCCTTCGACGGCCACGTCGAGCACACCCTGGAGGAGATCCGCTGGGCCCTCGACGTCACCGACGGCGTCCCGGTCGTCGTCTTCGACGCCCGGGAGCGCGGCTCGGTGCGGGACGCCCTGCTGGTCGTACTGGAACTGGCGCTGTCGCGCACGCAGGGCTGACGTCGCCCACGGAATGCCCGCGCCCCGACCCCGTTCGGCTACAGCCACGCCGTGTCCGCGCCCGGTGAACCCGTCTTCGTCGGCGGCCAGTACGCCTCCGACGCCACCGGCGCTCCGGTACCCGGCGACTTCGCGGCCCAGGTCGACCTGGCCTTCGACCGGCTGCGTTCGGCCCTGGAGGCCCTCGGCCGGGCGCCGCACGCCCTCCCCCACTCTCGGCGTCGCTCGCGCTGCCGGGGATGCCCTTCGAGGTCGACGCGGTCGCGATGCGGCCGTCCCCGCGCGGTCAGCCGTGCCTGCGCACCCCCGGCGAAACCGCGAACCGCCCCAGGGCCCAGAACACCGCGAGGGTCGCCAGGGCCATCGCGGCGACCAGGGTGGCGCCGCCCACGACCTTCTCGTAGTCGCGCTGGTAGAGGCCGTCGATGATGTAGCGGCCGAGGCCGCCGAGGCTGACGTAGGCCGCGATGGTGGCCGTGGAGACGATCTGGATGGCGCCCGAGCGCAGGCCGCTGAGGATCAGCGGGAGCGCGGCCGGGAGTTCGACCTGGAACAGGACGCCGGCCTCGCTCATGCCCATGCCCCGCGCGGCGTCCACCGGCGAGGGGTCGACGGAGCGCATCGCCTCGTAGGTGGTGACGAGGATCGGTGGGACGGCGAGGATCACCAGCGGGGTCATCACGTTGACCATGCCGAAGCCCACCATCAGGGTCATCAGCACCAGCAGGCCGAAGGTGGGCAGGGCCCGCCCGGCGACGGCGATGAACGCGAGGGCGTTGCCGCCGCGCCCGTAGTGGCCGGTGACCAGGCCGACGGGCAGGGCGATCAGGGCGGCGATGCCGAGCGCCTGGAGGGTGTACTGGACGTGCTCGCCCACGCGCGTGGGGATGCCGTCGTAGCCCTGCCAGTGCGCGCCGTCGCGGAAGAAGTCACTGATGAAGTGGAACAGGTTCACCGGGCTGCGTCCTCCAGGGCTGCGGCGGCCGCGTCGGGCCGGTCGGCCTTCGGTGTCGTGCGTGCCCGGCGTGGCATCCACGGCGTCAGCAGCATGCGTACGACGACCAGCAGACCGTCGGCGAGGATCGCCAGGACGGCCATGGTGAGCACTGCGTTCAGCGCGAGCTCGGGCCGGTTGTAGATGTTGGCGTCGTTGATCAGGTTGCCGAGCGCGCCCTGGTTGCCGATCAGCGCGCCGACGCTGACGAGGCTGATGCTGGACACGGTCGCCACCCGCAGCCCGGCGATGATCGCGGGCACGGCGATCGGCAACTGCACCTGGACGTAGCGGCGTACGGGTCCGAAGCCCATGGCCTTGGCGGCGGCGAGGGTCTCCTGCGGGACCGAGCGCACGCCGTCGACGATCGCCGGGACCAGCACGACGAGGCTGTAGACGGTGAGCGGGATCATCACCGTGAGCTCGGTCTGGCCGGTGTAGTCGATGAGCAGGACGAAGAAGGCCAGGGAGGGGATGGCGTACAGGACGGTGGTCACCCAGAGGACCGGCGGGTACAGCCAGCGGAAGCGCACGCACAGCTGGGCCAGCGGCAGCGAGATCACCAGTCCGGCCAGCACCGGCAGCAGGGCCTCGCGCAGATGCAGCCCGATCAGTCCGAGCCAGCTGTGCTGGAGGTCGCTGGGGATGTCGAAGAAGCGGTCCCAGTTCATCCGGCGACCTTCGCGGCCGTGTCGCTGTCGGCCGTGCCGTCCGCGCGTCCCTCGGCGTGGGCGCCGCGGATCGCCTCGGCGATGGTCTGCTGCGAGACGACGCCGGTGGCGTGGCCGTCGGTGTCCACGGCGACGGCCCAGCCGGTGGGCGAGAGCACGGCGCAGTCCAGCGCGGCGCGCAGCGAGTCGGTGCCGGGGACGAACGGCCGCCCGTGCGGCAGGAGTTCCTCCGGTGCGATGCTTCCGGCGGTCAGGTGTTGCGGCTCGCTCCAGCCGAGGGGCCTGCCGTCCGCGTCGGTGACGAGGAGGTAGGGGGCGTCGGCCGGGTCGTGCGCGGCGATCTGCTCGGCGGTGGCGTCGATCGGCAGGACGGGCGCGGTGAGCAACTCCAGTCCGGCGGCGGGGAAGAAGGACAGCCGCCGGATGCCGCGGTCGGCGCCGAGGAAGTCCTCGACGAACGCGTCGGCGGGGTGCGAGAGCAGCTCGGCGGGCGGGGCGAACTGGGCGAGCTTGCCGCCGGTGCGCATCACGGCGACCATCGTGCCGAGCTTGACGGCCTCGTCGATGTCGTGGGTGACGAAGACGATGGTCTTGCCCAGCTCCTCCTGAATGCGCAGGAGTTCGTCCTGGAGCCCTTTGCGCACCACGGGGTCCACGGCCGAGAACGGCTCGTCCATCAGCAGTACCGGCGGGTCCGCCGCGAGCGCCCGGGCCACGCCGACGCGCTGCTGCTGGCCGCCGGAGAGCTGGTACGGGTACCGCTTGGCGAGGGTTGCGTCGAGGCCGACCCGCTCCATCAGTTCCCGCGCCCGTGCCCGGGACTTCTCCTTGCCCCAGCCGAGCACCCGGGGCACGGTGGCGATGTTGTCGAGGATCGTGCGGTGCTGGAAGAGGCCGGCGTTCTGGATGACGTATCCCATGGACCGGCGCAGGGTGTTGACGGGCTGCTGCCGGCTGTCGACGCCGTCGATGAGGATGGTGCCCTCGCTGGGTTCGACCATCCGGTTGATCATGCGCAGCGTGGTCGTCTTCCCGCAGCCCGACGGCCCCACCAGAACGGTGATCGAGCGGTCGGGTATCTCCAACGAGAGCCCGTCGACCGCCACCGTGCCGTCCGGGTACCGCTTGGTGACTGAATCTATCCGTATCAAAGCGCCGAATACCCCTCGGGTTTGGCAGAAGTCGCCCGCTTTTGACCACGGGCTCCGGGCCGTTGGGGCTTGAGTCTAGACGTCCCTCCCGACCGCCAGCGGAATCGTCACCGTGAACACCGTGGCCCCCGGCTCGCTGGTCAGGTCGATCCGGCCGCCGTGGGCGCGCACCAGGGACTGGGCGACCGCCAGTCCCAGGCCGCTGCCGCCCCGGTCCCGGCTGCGGGCCTTGTCGACGCGGTAGAAGCGGTCGAAGACCCGTTCCCGGTCGGCGGGCGGGATGCCGGGGCCGGCGTCGGCGATGCGGACCACCGCCGCACCGGACGCGATCGACACCGCCACGGACACCTGGGTCCCGGGCGGGGTGTGCATCGCCGCGTTGGTGAGCAGGTTGTCCAGGACCTGGCGGATGCGCTGGGGGTCCAGGCGCAGTTTCAGGGAATCGGGTCCCGGGGTCACCGTCAGCGGGTGGTCGGCGTGGGTGACGCGGAACGCGTCCGCCGCCTGCTCGACCAGTTCCACCAGGTCCGCCTCCTGCGGGCGCAGCGGTGTCTCGACCTCGGCGGCGTCCAGGCGGGCGAGCAGCAGCAGGTCGTCCAGCAGGAAGCCCATGCGGGCGGCCTCGGCGCGCAGGCGTGCCAGGTGCCTGTCCCGCTCCTCGGGGGCGTTGGCGGCGGCGTACTGGAACAGGTCGGCGTATCCGCGCACCGACATCAGCGGCGTGCGCAGCTCGTGCGAGGCGTCCGCCACGAAGCGGCGCAGGCGCTGTTCCGCCTCCGCGCGGACCACGAGGGAGTCGTCGATGTGCTCCAGCATGGTGTTGAACGCGGTGCGCAGCTCCTCCACCTCGGGCCCGCCGCCGCGCGCGTCGTGCCGCACCGGCAGCCGGCCCGAGTCGGTCAGGTCGTGCGAGGTGATGTCGCGGGCGGTGTGCGCCATGTCGCTCAGCGGCTTCAGGCCCCGCCGCAGCATGCCCCGCCCGAGCACCACGAGGGCCAGCAGCGCGAGCCCGAAGGTGACGGCCTGGATGGTGATCAACTGGCCGACGGTGTCCTCGATGTCCGCCATGGGCGCGGCGCTGACCAGCACCACGCCCGGCTCGACCTCGCAGGCGCGCAGCCGGTACACGCCCTCGCCCCTGACGTGCTCGGTGCGCAGGAGCTCCGTGTGCGCGGTGGACTGGGCCCGGGCCAGGGAGGTGAAGTCGTCGACGTCCTCGGGCAGGTCGCCGGGGGCCTCCGGGCGGCGCAGCACGGGCGTGCCGCCGTCCACGTCGTACACGGCGTAGTACCAGCTGTAGTACTTCTTGCCGGAGAGCGTGCCGTAGTCCGCGATGGACTTGGCCTGGGCGACCTGGCCCTGCGCCAGCGTGGTGTCGAGCTGGGCGGAGAGGTAGTCGCGCATGTATGTCGTGAGGGCGGTGCCGACGACCGCGAACACCACCAGGGACAGCGCCCCGAGCCCCAGCGCCAGCCGGGTGCCGAGCCGCATCGCGCGACAAGCCCGCCGCAGCCGCCCGATCACTCGGCCGCCTGCCGGATCACGTACCCGAAGCCGCGCACGGTGTGGATCAGCGGTGCCGTGCCGTCGTCGGCCTCGTCGAGCTTGCGGCGCAGCCTGCTGACGACCAGCTCGACGACGTTGGAGCGGCCGCCGAAGCCGTACTCCCACACATGGTCGAGGATCTGCGCCTTGGTGAGCACGGTCGGCGATTTGCGCATCAGATAGCGCAGCACCTCGTACTCGGTCGGCGTGAGCGTGAGCAGCTTGTCGCCGCGGCGCACCTCGCGGGTGTCCTCGTCCATCGTCAGGTCCGCGACCCGCAGGACGGAGCGCTGGAAGCCGGGGCCCGCGCTGCGCCGCAGCACGGTCCGCAGCCGGGCCATCAGCTCCTCCACGGCGAACGGCTTGACCAGGTAGTCGTCGCCGCCCCGGGTCAGCCCGGCCACTCGGTCGGCGACCCCGTCGCGGGCGGTGAGGAACACCACGGGCACCATGGCCCCGGCGGCCCGCAGCCGGTCCAGGACGCCGAATCCGTCCACGTCGGGCAGCATCAGGTCCAGCACCACGATGTCCGGGCGGAAGTCCGCGGCGAGCCGCAGCGCCTCCTCACCGGAGTTCGCGGTGACCGCCTCCCAGCCCTCGTAGCGGGCGACCGTCGCGACGAGGTCGGCGATGGGCGGGTCGTCGTCCACGACCAGCAGGCGTACTTTCTCCACCCGTTCATAGTGCGGTACCCGTCGCCGGTCGTCGGGGGCGGGTGGGGGGCCGCGACCACATCGATAGATACTTGAAAGATCTACGACAGCTTTTCGACAGCTCCCGCGGGACAAGCTCGGTATCCCAGACGAGATCAAGGAGCTGTCGCCGTGACGACGACCGTCCAATCACCCCCTGCGCCCCCCGCGGCGATACGCCCCAGGGTGGTGGCCCGCACGGGCCTGTACGCCGTGCTGGCCGCGAACGTGGCCGCGGTGCTCTACTTCTTCTTCGCCGCCGGCTTCGCCTCGAACGCGCTCATCGTGGTGGGCCGCCTCACCGGCCTGTTCGGCGCGCTGCTCATGGCCTTCCAGTTGCTGCTGGTGGCCCGGCTGCCGTGGCTGGACCGCCGGATCGGCATGGACCGGCTGACCTCCTGGCACCGCTGGACCGGCTTCAGCGTGCTGTGGGCCCTGCTCGCGCACGCCGTGTTCATCACCTTCGGCTACGCCGAGTCGTCCTTCCTCGACCCGGTGAACCAGCTGATCGACCTCGCCGAGACGGTCGAGGGCGTGCTGCGCGCGGTCGTCGCGCTGGGGATCATCATCGTGATCGGCGTGGTCTCGGCGCGCTTCGCGCGGCGCAGGCTCGCGTACGAGACGTGGCACTTCATCCACCTGTACACCTACGTCGCGGTGGTGCTGGCGTTCACGCACCAGGTCGCGGTCGGTACGTCCTTCACCTCGTCGTCCGCCGCCACGGCGTACTGGTACGCGGTGTGGGGCGTCGCGCTGGGCGCGGTGTTCGTCGGCCGGCTGGTGCTGCCGCTGTGGCGGAACTGGCGCCACCAGTTCCGTGTCTCGGCCGTGGTCCCCGAGTCCGACAACGTCGTCTCGATCTACGTCACCGGCCGTGACCTGGACAAGCTGCCCGCTCGGGCCGGTCAGTTCTTCCTGTGGCGGTTCCTGACGAAGGACCGCTGGTGGCAGGCCAACCCCTTCTCCCTGTCGGCGGCCCCCGACGGCAACCAGCTGCGCCTCACCGCGAAGGCGGCCGGCGACGGCTCGGCGGCCCTCCGGCACATGAAGGTCGGCACGCGCGTCTTCGCCGAGGGCCCCTACGGCGCCTTCACGGCGATGCACCGCACCCGGCCGGAGGCCGTGCTCATCGCGGGCGGCGTCGGCGTCACGCCCATCCGGGCGCTGCTGGAGGAGCTGCACGGCCACGCGGTCGTGATCTACCGGGTCGCCTCGGACCGGGACGCGGTCCTGTACGGCGAGCTGGTGGAGCTGGCCCACGCCAAGGGCGCCGAGCTGCACCTGGTGACCGGCCCGGTCACGCCGGACAAGCTGGCCCCCGCCGAGCTGGCGCGGCTGGTTCCGGACATCACCGGCCGGGACGTCTTCCTGTGCGGCCCGCCGCCCATGATGAACGCGGTGATCGGCAGCCTGCGCGAGCTGGGCGTGCCCAAGGAGCAGGTCCACTTCGAGCGTTTCAGCCTGGCGGGCTGAGAGGGACAAGGAAGACATCGTGAAGCGAGCAATACCCGTCCTGGTCCTGAGCGTCGCGGGCCTGGTCCCGGTCTGGCTCTACGAGCCGTCCCTCGGCACGACCACCACGGAGACCGCCGCTCCGGCCTCGACGCCCTCGGCGTCGTCCTCGGCGGCGTCCGACTCCGGGAACACGGTCGTGAAGGGCTCGACCGTGCAGACCGAGAAGGGCCCCGTGCAGGTCCAGGTGACCTTCCAGGGCACCAAGATCTCGGCCGTGAAGATGCTCCAGCAGCCCAACCACCCCCAGACGACAGCGGCGGTGCCCAAGCTCATCGCCGAAACCCTCGAAGCCCAGAGCGCCGACATCGACACCGTCTCCGGCGCCACCATCACCAGCGACGGCTACCGGGAATCCCTCCAGGCCGCCATCGACGCGAAGGCCGCCTGACGTGCACCGCGTCGAGCATGTGATGGGGTTCCCGGTCTCGCTCCGGGTCGATGACGAGCACGTGGGCGAGGACGTGGCGGACGCCGTGTTCGCGTGGCTGCGTGAGGTCGACGCCCGGTTCAGCCCGTTCAAGGCGGACAGCGAGGTCTGCCGCCTGGACCGGGGTGAGATCGCGCGCGGGGACGTCAGCGCGGACCTCGACGAGGTGCTGGGGCTGTGCGAGGAGTACCGGGTCGCCACGGGCGGCGCCTTCGACGTACGGCTGCCCGGGCGCGGGCTGGATCCGTGCGCGGTGGTGAAGGGCTGGTCCGTGCAGCGGGCGGCCGAGCTGCTGAGAGCGGCGGGTGCGCGGCGCTTCGTCCTCAACGCCGGGGGTGACGTGGTCGCCTCCGGCGGGCCGTGGCGGGTGGGGGTACGGCACCCCGAGCACGCCGAGAAGGTGTGCACGGTGGCCGAGCTCACCGACGGGGCGATCGCGACGTCCGCGCGCTACGAGCGCGGCGACCACATCGTCGACGGCCGCACGGGGCGTCCGGCGACCGGGCTGCTGTCATTGAGTGTGGTGGCGTCCTCCCTGACCGTCGCGGACACGGTGGCGACCGCCGCGTTCGCGATGGGCGCGGAGGGCGTCGAGTGGGCCGCCGCGAGGAAGGGCTGCGAGGTGTTCGCGGTGGACGCCGAGCGCAGGGTCCTGCGGACGGAGGGCTTTCCGCGACCGCCCGGCGCCGGGTCGGCCGCGTAGGCGTCAGTGTGCGCCGGCCGCCCGCTTCGCCTCGCGGCGCCGGCGCACCACGAACACCACGGCCGACCCCCCGAAGAGCACGGCCGTGATCAGCAGCCAGCGGGCCGCGAAACCGTCCGCGTTCAGGCCGGTGCCGGAGGCGTAGCGGTCCGCCACACGCCCGGTGATCAGGGGGAACCAGACCAGCAGGAGCAGCAACGACAACGCGGCCGGGACGCGGACGTACGGCATCCAGCGGCGGCTGTCGACCGCCTCGAAGCCCCGTAGCAGCGCACGGTCCGCCGCCCCGTACAGCGGCACCAGCACGAGGTCGTGCACGACGGCCGCTCCCACGAACCACAGCGTGACCTCGAACCAGTCGCCCTCCAGCAGCCGCACTCCCGCGTATCCGGCGAGCGCGAACGAGCAGGCGAGCAGGAGGATCTGGAGGGGACTGCCGACGGGGATGGGCTTGGGTCGTCGCATCACAGGTCTCCGAAGGTCATCCGCGCCACCCACTTGGTGTTCAGCACACCGGGCGCGGCCGGCACGATGATCCGCGCCGGGTAGCCGTGGTCGGGGGTCAGGTCCTCGCCGTTGACGAACAGGGCGAGCAGGGAGCGGGAGTCGGCGACCTGGTTGGCGCGCAGGGCCGCCCGGCGGAAGGCGCCGCGCCGCTGCAGGGACTCGACCAGCACGTCCGGCGGATCGCCGGCGTGGCCGACCAGAGCCGCGAGGTCGCGGAGCCGTACGCCGCGCCACCACTGGTCGGACGTCGACCAGCCCTCCACGCAGGCGATGGGCAGCGCCGCGCTGTGCAGCGGCAGTTCGAGCAGGTCGGTGCGGCTGAGGCGGACGGTCCGCCCGTCCCGGCCCACGACCACCAGCC
This sequence comes from Streptomyces ferrugineus, assembly GCF_015160855.1. Lineage (NCBI taxonomy): Bacteria > Bacillati > Actinomycetota > Actinomycetes > Kitasatosporales > Streptomycetaceae > Streptomyces > Streptomyces ferrugineus. Next base: position 7,329,737 of record NZ_CP063373.1, read on the forward strand.
GCCACGCCTCCTCGTTCGTCTCGGCGTCGCGGATCCCGGCGTACTCGGCCGTCTTGTTGATCTGGAAGGCGCCGGGCCCGCTGCCCGGTTCGGCGCCGCCGTGCGGGGCGAGGAGGGCGGTCCGGCGCAGGGCGCCGTCGAAGTTCTGCCCGACGGTGGTGAGGAACAGCAGCAGTGAGCCGCCGCCGACGAACCACAGGGCGCCGCGGCGGGAGACGGTCGGCTCGGCGGGGTCCGCGGCGACCAGGTCGTTCTCCTCCTCCTTCTCCTCGCGCAGCCGGCGCAGATTGCGCCAGGCCATGGGTGTCTTCAGCGCCACATGCGCGACGAACGCGGCGAAGAACACCCACGCCCCGTAGAAGTGCAGGGTGTAGAAGGAGCCGGGGAAGATGTAGTCGAGCTGGATGTTGAGCACGCCCGTCACGAACTCGAACAGCGCGCCGCCGACCAGGAGCAGCAGCGAGATCCGCTCCAGGGCGTGCGCGAGCGAGCGGGCCGGCGGCAGGGTGAAGAGCCTCGGCACGACCGACCACAGCTTGGCCAGCAGGACCGGGATCAGGGTGATGCCGAGCGTGACGTGGACGCCCTGGTTGAGCCGGTACAGCCAGTGCGGGTCGGTCGGCCAGGAGAAGAGGTAGAAGCCGAGGACGCCCTTGTCCGGGGTCTTGTCGTTCACCGGCGCCAGGTTGGGGTTGTAGGCGGCGTAGGACACCAGCCCCGTCACGAACAGCACGGTGATCCCGCCGAGCAGCACGACGCCCAGGACCGAGGTCAGCCAGGGGCCGCGCAGCGGGCTGCGCCAGAAGGAGGGAGAGAAGGGAGACCTTGCCATGGGGCGACCGTAGGCCGGGGCAGGGCCGCTAGTGCCGCCGTGAACCATGACGAATCTCTGACGTCCGCGCCTGTCAGCCGTACGGGGGAAGCCGTTCGCCCTAACGTTCTGGCGTGTATCGCGATCTCCCCGACACCCGTGACCGAGAACTCCGCCGCGACCTGTACACGGCCGCGGCCGCCGCGCTGCTCTTCGCGGTCGCCGCGGTCGTCGGCACCGTCATCCAGAACCGGCACGGGACGCTCCATGTCGACTTCGCCCCGTTGCTGGCCGAGTGGGCGCCGCATCTGGGGCCCGGCACACCGGCCGCGCTCACCGTGGCGGTGGCCGTGGTGGTGCACGGCCCCTCGCTCGCCGCCCGGCTGCCGTGGCGCTCCCTGCTCGCCGTCACCTGGATCACCGGCATGGCCTGGACCTGGTCGCTCGCCCTGGTCGACGGCTGGCACCGGGGCATCGCGGTCCAGCTGACGACGCCGCACGAGTACCTGCGGGTCATCGACCGCTTCCACGACATCCCCGCCACCCTCCGGGACTTCTCCGGCCACATCCTCCTCGAAGCACCGGACAACTGGCCCGCGCATGTGGCCGGGCATCCCCCGGGCGCCACGCTCACCTTCGTCCTCCTCGACCGGATCGGCCTGGGCGGTGGCGGCTGGGCGGGAGCCTGGTGCATCACCGTCGGTACGACGGCGGCGGTCGCGGTGCTGGTCGCCGTGCGCGCCCTGTCCGAGGAGCGGCTGGCCCGCCGTGCCGCGCCCTTCCTGGTCCTCGCCCCCGGGGCGGTGTGGGTGGGCACCTCGGCCGACGGCTACTTCGCGGCCGTCGCCGCGTGGGCGGTCGCGCTCCTCGCGCTGTCGGTGACGGGGCGCCGTCCGGGGTGGACGGGCCTGGCCTCGGGCCTGCTGTTCGGCTGGGCGGTCTACCTCTCGTACGGCCTGACCCTCCTCGCCGTGATCGCGGCCGCCGTCCTGCTGCTGGGCTCGCGACGCGCCCGCCCGCTGCTCTTCGCGTCGGCCGGATTCCTGGTCGTGCCCGTCGTGTTCACCGTCCTGGGCTTCGACTGGTGGGAGGCGTACCGCCTGCTGGTCACCCGCTACCACCAGGGCGTCGGCGGTGAGCGGCCGTACGGCTACTGGGTGTGGGCCAACTTCGCCTGCACGGTCGTGATCGTGGGCCCGGCGGCGGTGGCGGGGCTGCGGCGGGCGGGTGCGGCGCTGGTCCGGCGCACCGAGCGGGCCCCGGTCCGCCTGGCGATTCTGGTGCTCGGCGCGCTCGTCGCGCTCCTCGTCGCCGATCTGTCCGGGATGAGCAAGGCGGAGACCGAGCGGATCTGGCTGCCGTTCGCGCTGTGGCTGCTGCCGGCCTGTGCGTTCCTGACCGGGCCGCGCGCCTGGCTCGCGGGGCAGGCCGGGCTCGCGCTGCTCGTCAATCACCTTCTGCTGACGGGCTGGTGAACACGGAAGGAGGATGTAAGGTTAGGCTTACCTAAGTCGAACCGACGTGCTCGAAAGGTTCCCATGTGTGCTGCCTCCTGCCCTGAGCCGACGCCCGCCGAGCGTGCCCGCTCGGTGCTGGCGGCAGCCGGTTCGCTCACCGTCACCACGCAGGGCCATCGCGTCGAGCTGATCGGCCTGCACACCGTCGACGCCGCCGCCCGGCTGCTGCTGCACAACCCGCCGGACGGCCATCTGGCCGCCGAGCTCGCGGTGGCGCCGCACGGTGATCTGGCCGCCCTGGCGGAGTTCACCGACATCGCTCCCGTCGCCGTACGCGAACGGGTGCGCGCCCGGCTGACGCTGGGCGGCTGGCTCAGCGCCCTCGGCCCGAAGACCCTGGTGTTCAACCCGGCCCGGGCCGTCCTCGCGGAGGGCGACGGCACGGCCGTCGTCGGCCTCGACGAACTGGCCCTCGCCTCCCCCGACCCCCAGGCCACCCACGAGGCGGAGATGCTGGCCCGGCTGGACGCGACCCACGCCGACACCGTGGCCCCGCTCGCCCGGCTGCTGCCGGCCCGGGAGCAGCTCGGCGCGACCGTCGTACGGCCGCTGCGGCTCGACCGGCACGGTCTGGTGCTCCGGTCGGAGACACCGGACTCCCACCACGACACCCGGCTGCCCTTCGACACCTCGGCCACCCATCCGGGCGAGGCGGTCCGCCAGATCCACGTCCTGCTCGCCCGGGCGACCGCCCGCCCGCGCCACCGACGCCTGCCGACCAGCTCGTAGCCGACGGCGAGCCCCACAGCCGCCGACCTCCGGGCCACTCGCCGAGGCCTTCCCGTCTCCTCGGCGACAACGCCCGGAGGTCGGTGCACCATCGGATTCCCGCCCCTGTTCGACCACGTCTCTCCACTTCGAGAAGTGCTGCCGGAATCCCCCAGGGTCGGCCCGGACTTCCGGCTACGGCAACGGCTGCTCCGTCCAGATGATCTTGCCGTGGGGTGTGTAGCGCGTGCCCCAGCGCTCGGTGAGCTGGGCGACGAGGAACAGGCCGCGGCCGCCCTCGTCCGTGCTGCGGGCACGGCGCAGGCGGGGTGAGGTGCCGGCGCCGTCGGAGACCTCGCAGATCAGGGCGCGGTCGCGGAGCAGACGGAGCTGGACGGGGCCGGTCGCGTGGCGGATGGCGTTGGTGACCAGCTCGCTGACGATCAGCTCGGTGGCGAAGGCCAGGTCGTCGAGGTCCCAGGCGGCGAGTTGGCCGGTGACCGCCACGCGTGCGCGGGAGACGACCGCCGGGTCGCTGGGCAGGTCCCACTGGGCCACGCGGTCGTCGTCCAGGGCGTGGGTGCGGGCCACGAGCAGCGCCACGTCGTCGCCGGGGCGGGCCGGGAGCAAGGCGTCGAGGACGGCCTCGCAGGTCTCCTCGGGCGGCAGGTCGACGCGGGACAGCACGGCGCGGAGCTGCTCCAGGCCCGCGTCGATGTCGCGGTGCCGGTCCTCGACCAGACCGTCGGTGTAGAGCACCAGTTGGCTGCCCTCGGCCAGCTCCAGCTCGACCGTCTCGAAGGGCATGCCGCCCAGGCCGAGGGGCTGGCCGGAGGGCAGGTCGACGAACTCCACGGTGCCGTCGGGGGCGACGACCGCGGGGAGGGGGTGCCCGGCGCGGGTGAGGGTGCAGCGCCGGGACACCGGATCGTAGACGGCGTACAGACAAGTGGCTCCGACGATGCCGGAGTCGGGGCTGTTCTCCGAGGCCCAGCCCTCACCCCGGTCGAGCCGGCCGACCAGGTCGTCGAGGTGGGTGAGGAGGTCTTCGGGCGACAGGTCCAGGGAGCAGAAGTTGTGGACGGCGGTGCGCAGCCGGCCCATCGTGGCGGCGGCGTGCAGACCGTGCCCGACCACGTCGCCCACCACCAGCGCGACGCGGGCGCCGGACAGCGGGATGACGTCGAACCAGTCGCCGCCTACGCCGGCCTGCGCGGGCAGATAGCGGTAGGCGACCTCGACGGCGCTCTGCTCGGGGCGGCCCCGCGGCAGCAGGCTGCGCTGCAGGGCGAGGGCGGTGTTGTGCTCGCGGGTGTAGCGGCGGGCGTTGTCGATGCAGATCGCCGCGCGGCCGACCAGTTCCTGGGCCAGGGACAGGTCGTCGTCCTCGAAGGAGGCGGGCTGCACCGAGCGGTAGAAGCTGACCACGCCGAGGGTCGTGCCGCGGGCCCGCAGCGGTACGGCGATCAGCGAGTGGATGCCTGCGGCGAGCACCCGGCCCAGCCGCTCCGGATCCTGCGCGATCCACCCGGCCGCCTCGGTCAGCACCGGCTCCATGACGGACTGCCTGGTCTCCAGGGCGCGGGCCTGCGGCGTGGACGGGACGTACTCGACGAGGTCGCCCACGTCGTAGAGATTGTGCGGCTGCCTGCGTACGGCGCGGATGGCCACCCGGCGCAGCCCGGTCCGGCCGCCGAGCGCCTCCGGTTCCTCGCCGCGCAGCACCGAGTCGGGCAGGTCGACGGCGACGAAGTCGGCGAACCGGGGGACGGTCACCTCGGCGAGCTCCTCCGCGGTGCGGGTGACGTCGAGGGTGGTGCCGATCCGCACGCTCGCGTCGTGCAGCAACTCCAGCCGCCGCCGCGCGAGGACGGCCAGCCGGCCGACACCGGGCTCACCGACGAGCAGCAGCCAGCCGTCGGTGGCGGGGGATTCGCCGTCCGGGAAGGTCTCGGTGGGCGCGGGGCGTGGTGGGGGTGCGGCGGGCGAGGTCACCGCGACGCTCGGGGTCTGCGTGGTGGTCACGGTGTGGGCGGTCAGGGGATTCGCCACCGTGGTGCGCGACATCGCCGATCCCACCGGCCCCTGTGCGGCCGATCCGGCCGGCTCCCCCGCGCCCGGCGCTCCCCGGCCCTGCGCCACCGCCACCGCCGCCGCGGAGGGCGCCAGTCCGACATGCCGCAGCCGCGGTCCTCCGACCACACGCGCCTCGACGGCGACCCCGGTCTCCCCCGCCGCGCCCTTGACCTGGTGGCGCAGCAGGGTGGCCGTCCGGCCGCTGGGCAGGGTGATCTCGTCGAGGGTGTGGTGCGGTGAGGCGATGAGTTCCTCCGCCTTCTCGCGGAGCACGGCCATGTCGATCCGGCTGAGGGCGGCTTCGGCACGGTCGGACCGCGGTTCCCCGGGCTGCTTCGGCCAGCCGTGCGCCTGGTCGCCGGCCCGCCGGTACGCGGCGAGCAGTGCGCGCTCGCGCCGGCTGGCCTGCTCCAGCAGCCGGGCCTCGATGTCCCGGGCGGCTTCGCGGACCATCCGCACCATGGCCGGATCGCCCTGGTCGCGCAGGCAGGTGAGGTCGAGGACGGCCTCGATGCGCCCGCTGAGCGGGTTCCGGACGGGCGCGCCCGCGCAGGCGAAGGGCTGGAGGCAGTCGGCGAAGTGCTCGCGGCCCACGATGTAGACGGGGCCGCGTTCGGCGAGGGCGGTGCCGACGCCGTTGGTGCCCACTACCGGCTCCGAGGCGTCGAACCCGGGGGCGAACCGCACCTCGTCGAGGCGCTCGCAGAGCCGGCGGCCACCGCCGATGCGCTCCACCATGCGGCCCTGCCCGTCGCAGACCGCGATCGTCATGCTCACCTCGGTCAGGGACGCGGACAGGTCGTGCAGCACCGGGTGGGCGGCGCGCAGGAACTGCTCGCCCAGGGTCACGTCCTCGGTGTAGGAGACCAGCAGCCGGTGCGGCTCGAGACCGACGGAGCGGCATCGCTTCCAGGAGTCGAGCACCGAGTCCCGGACGTCCGACTCGACCAGTGAGCCGGCGAGGAATCGTTCGTGGGCATCGACGAGACCGCCGATGTCGTCCCAGGCGACGGACAACGGGATCACTTCCCTCACCCGAAGCCGACCCGGTCGCGCACCGCCACTCGACCCGCGGCCCGGGGGCTTCGCCAAGCGCTACCACCGTAGCCCTCTCGTGACGTGCATCACAATTACTTGCCTTGGCCGCCACCGCCCTCCCGCCGACGCACAGCGCCAACCGCACCGTTTCGCGCGATACTCGACGCCATGCGGTCACCGCGTGGCCTCCCTCGTCTCGCCGCCGGCCTGGCACTGGTGGCCGCCCTCGGCTGCACCAGCGGCAACGGCGACAACGGCGACAACACGGCCCCCACGCACTCCCCGTCGGCGTCGGCGTCGGCCCGGGCCGAGAGCACCCCGCCGACCCCCACCCCCGCCGACCCGGTCTCGCTCCCGGCCCTGATGCGGCGCGAGCACCGCGGTTCCGACCTCCGTCTCGGTGCCGTACGCGTCCGTACCGACGCCTACACCCAGTACGCCGTCACCTACCGGTCCAACGGCCTGACGATCTCGGGGATCATGAACGTCCCCCGGGGCGAGGGCCCGTTCCCGGCGCTGGTCCTGGCGCACGGCTACATCGACCCGGACGTCTACACCACCGGCCGTGGCATGCCCCGGGAGCAGGACCTCCTCGCCCGCAACGGCTATGTCGTCCTGCACACCGACTACCGCAACCACGCGGGCTCCGACGACGACCCCGACAACGACGTCAATCTGCGGCTCGGCTACACCGAGGACGTCATCAACGCCGTACACGCCCTGCGCTCCGCCGGCCGGCCGGACGTCGACGACGGGCGGATCGGGCTGCTGGGGCGGTCGATGGGCGGTGGGGTGGTGTACAACGCGCTGGTCGTGGCGCCTGGACTGGTCGACGCCGCCGTCGTCTTCGCGCCGGTCAGCTCGCGCCCGCAGGAGAACATCGACCAGTTCCAGCGGCCCGAGGGCGACCCGCTCGTCGCGGAGATCGAGGCCGCGCACGGCACGCCCGAGGAGAACCCCGAGTTCTGGCGGCAGGTCTCGCCCCTCACCTATGTCGACCGGGTCACCGAGCCCCTGCTGATCCACCACGGCACCGCCGACGACACCTGCCCACTGGCCTGGACGCGGGCGACCGTCGCCGCGTTCGAGGCGGCGGGCAAGGACGTGGAGCTGCGGACGTACCGGGGCGAGGGACACACCTTCGGGCCGCGGTGGCCGGACTCGATGGACACCACCATGGCGTTCTTCGAACGCCGTCTGCGCTGATCGACCAAGGTCCGTGATGAACGGCGCACAGCCGGCCGCAAGTTTTTCCCCGCGGCGATGATTGTTTCGCGCGTTCCATCCGTACCTCAGGGTGCACCGAGCCGTTCATGTCAGGAGTCACGATGCCCGTCTCGCGCCGCATGGTAGGCACCGTCTTCGTGGGAGGCGCCCTCGTCCTCACTCTGTCCGCCCTCGCCTACCCCGCCATGCTGGGAATGGAGAACGCCTCCGGCAACCAGGACCGCATCATCGCCAACACCCCCTACGGCCCGCTGACCGAGGCCGACCGGGACTTCGTCGTCAAGGTCCGCGCGGCGGGTCTGTGGGAGCACCCGCTCGGCATGGCCGCGATGCAGAAGGGCACCACCGCGGCCATGAAGGAGGCCGGCGAGCACCTGGTCGTCGGGCACGGCCGACTCGACGAGGCCTGCCGCAAGATCGCTCCCGAGCTGCAGATCACCCTGCCCAACCAGGCCAGCCCGCAGCAGCAGCAGTTCGTCGCGACCGTGAACTCCAAGACGGGCAAGGAGTTCGACGCCACCGGTGTCGCGATCATGCGCGTGACGCACGGGCAGATCTTCCCGACCATCGCGAAGATCCGGGCCACCACGCAGAACACCCTGGTCCGTCAGCTCGCCGACCTGGCGAACGACACGGTGCTCGACCACATCACGGTCCTGGAGAAGACCGGCCTGGTGAACTTCGACGCGAACAACTTCCAGCAGACCACGCCGCCGAAGCTCCCCAAGGAGCAGCTCACCCCGCCCCCGCCGCAGCCGGGCACCCCGGTCCTGACGCTGCCCATCCCGAAGGAACTGCAGGACCTCAACACCGCGTCCCCCGCCCCGGCTCCGAGTCCGTCGGCCGGCTGACCCCCGGGAGTCCGCGACCCGGCATCCGCCGCCCGCCGCCACAGCTCGACCCGGCCGGGCGGCAGGTGCCGTGTCACCCCGTCTTCCAGCCCCAGGGCGTGTCCAGCCGCTCCCACTCCGCGGCCCACTGATCCAGGCGCCGCCGTTCCATCGCCAGCCGTACCACCCAGGCGAACCCCAGCGCCAGGCTCGCGGTGGCCGCGCCGGCCAGGATGCCGCCGGCGACCGAGTGCATCAGGATCTCGGCCTCGGACAGCGGAGCCTTGGGGAGTATGCCGTTGCGGTCCGCCCACACCTCGACCTTGCCGCCCGCCTTCGTCTTGGGCGGCACCCGCGCCTCGTCCGTGCGGACCGAGCCGTCCGGGTCGGTCCAGCGCACGGTGGCCCACACCAGATGGTCGGTGGTCACCCGCGCGGGCCCCGAATCCTCGGCGTCCTTCACCAGTACGGCCGTGACCTGGTGGCTCTGGGCCCGTTGCTGCTCCGCCGAGCGCACCACCGCGTCCGCCGCCGTCAGACCGGCGAACACGGCGCCCACCAGCGCGAGCAGCCAGCCGCACAGCACGACCCAGGCCTCGACGACGTCGCTTCGCCGCCTGAGCGGATTGCGCCGCCACCGCCACAGCCGCACCTTCGCGCACTGGGACGCAGCCATGCCGACACCCCCTTGAGCACCGACAGCTCTCTTCCAGTGTGCGCCCGATGCCGTCGGCGCGTACGTTCACGCCCCATTGAATGAAGCATTCAGCATCTCTAGCATCACCCGGTGGATACATTCACCCCTCGGCCTTCCCCCCAGGAGAACTCGTGCCAGGAGGACTTGTGGTTCCATCCGCGCGTGACAGACGTCCACGGCGCCCGGCCCGGTCCGCCACCGCCGCCCTGTTACTGACCCTCGGCCTCGCCGCACCACCCGCGGCCGCCGCCGTGCCCGAGCCCGGCACCCGGGCGGAGCAGGTGTGGCCGACGCCGAAGAGCGTGCGTCAGGGCCCGGGCCGGCTCACCGTCCCGGACCGCGTCGTCGAGGTCGTCGGCCCGGGCACCGACCCCTCCGCCCGACGCCTGCTCGACAAGGTGCTGCGCGAGGCCGGCGCCGAGCACATCGTCACCGTCAAGGCGGGTGAACGGCCGCCCGCCGCCCGTCTGACCGTGTACGTCGGCGGTCCCGGCGAGAACACCGCCACCGGGCCTGCGCTGAAGCGGCTCGGCGCCAAGTCCCCGGCCGGCCTGCCCTCCGGCGGCTACACCCTGGCCACCGGCCGGCCCCACGGCCGCGCCCTGGTCGCCCTCTCCGGCGTCGACACCGCCGGCACCTTCTACGCGGTCCAGACCCTGCGCCAGCTCGTCACCGGCAGCCGCCTGCCCGTCATGACCGTCCGAGACTGGCCCACGGCCGCCCTGCGCGGAGTCATCGAGGGCTTCTACGGCACCCCCTGGTCGCACGCCGAGCGCCTCGCGCAGCTCGACTTCTACGGCCGCACGAAACAGAACGTCTACGTCTACTCGCCCAAGGACGACGCCTACCTGCGCGCACGCTGGCGCGACCCGTACCCGCCCGCCGACCTGACCAGGCTGCGGGAACTGGTCGACCGGGCCCGCGCCAACCACGTCCGCTTCACCTACGCCCTCTCCCCCGGGCTCTCCGTCTGCTACTCCTCGGACGCCGACGTCAAGGCGCTCACCGCCAAGTTCGACTCGCTGTACGACATCGGGGTGCGGTCCTTCGCGATCCCGCTCGACGACATCAGCTACACCAAGTGGAACTGCCCCGCCGACGAGCGGGAGTTCGGGACGGGCGGGGGTGCGGCGGGCGCCGCACAGGCCCGTCTGCTCAACACCGTGTGGCGGGAGTTCACCGCCGGGCACACCGGCCTGAAGCCCCTGGAGATGGTCCCCACCGAGTACTCCGACCTCGCCGACTCCCCGTACAAGAAGGCGCTGCGGGAGAAGCTCGATCCGTCCGTGGTCGTCGAGTGGACCGGCGTCGGCGTGATCGCGCCGACGATCACCGCCGAGCAGGTGAGACAGGCCCGCGAGGTGTACGGCCATCCGATCCTCGTCTGGGACAACTACCCGGTCAACGACTACGTCACCAGCCGCCTCCTGCTCGGCCCCTACACAGGCCGAGAGCCCGGCGTGGCCGAGGAGGTCACCGGGGTCACCGCCAACCCGATGGTCCAGGGCGAGGCGAGCAGGATCGCCCTGTTCACCTCGGCCGCCTACCTCTGGAACCCGGACGCCTACGATCCCCGGGCGGCCTTCCTCGCCTCCGTACGGGATCTCGCGGGGCCCGGCGCGGCAGAATGGCTGCGGATCCTCGCCGAGAACAACTACTCCTCCCTGCTGGATCCGACCGAGTCCCCGACCCTCACCGAGCTCATCGCGGCCTTCCGCAAGGCGTACGAGGAGGACAGCGGGCTCGACCGAGCGGCAGCCCGGCTCACGTCCTACTTCGCCGACATGGCCGCCACCCCGGACCGGTTGCGTGCCCGCCTCGACAACCCCGGGTTCCTGGCGGAGACCTCCGCCTGGCTCGACAAACTCGGCCGTTACGGCACGGCGGGCAGGACGGCCGTGGAGCTGCTGCTGGCCGACAGGCGCGGTGACACGGACGCGGTCGCGACCCACTGGGCCCGGCTGCGCGCGGAGCGCAAGGAGTTGGACGCCGTTCCCCAGCAGGTCTCCCCGGGTGTGATGGACCAGTTCCTCTACACGACGATGCTGGAGACCGCACCAGACCCGGGCGTCGACGCCGTCTTCTCGCCCGGCTCGCTGTCGCTGAAGCCCGGGGCCTCCGCCACGGTCACCCTCGACCTGTCCGACGCACAGACCAAGACCGTCGACTGGCGGCTCCATGTACCCGACGGCGTCACCGCCACGCCCGCCGAGGGCACGGTGACCACCCCGGCGTCGGTCACCGTCACCCTCACCGGCGTCACCGAAGGCGTCCACTCCGTCGTCGTGTCGGGGGAGGGACTCCTCGACCGCGCGCTCCCCGTCCAGGTCAGCGACGGCACCGGCACGCCCCGCGCGCTGACCGCCGACTTCAGTGGTGCGTCGGTGACCTCCCTCGACCTCTCCAGCGGGACGAGCAGGAACATCGCGGTCGGCGACAACCCCGGCGAGGTCGTCGTCGGCGCGGACGGCCGGACCGCGTACGCCGCCAACCAGGGCTCGGACACGATCAGCGTGATCGACGTGGCGAAGGGCACCGTCACCGCCACGGTCCCCGTGGGCAAGGTCCCCGCCGGGCTCGCCCTCACCCCGGACGGCCGTACGCTCTGGGTCGCCAACTACACGGACGGCACGGTGCAGCCGATCGACACCGGCACGCTGAAGGCGGGAGCACCCGTCGCGGTCGGCTCGGGCCCCGAGAACATGGCGATCACGCCCGACGGCGGGACCCTGTACGTGGCCAACATCCACGACGACACGGTGAGCCCCGTCGACCTCGCCACCGCTGACGCGGGGAAGCCCATCCCCGTCGGCCCGCGCCCGTTCAACGTGGTCGCCGCGCCGGACGGCAGGACGGTGTACGTGTCCAACTCCGGCGGCTCGACGGTGACGCCGATCGACACGGCGACGAACGACACCGAGCCGACGCTCCTGGTCACCGGCCAGGCCTACGGGCTCGGCCTGTCGCCGGACGGCCGGACCCTGTGGATCAGCCCCAGCAACGGGGACCACGTCACGCCCGTCGACACGGTGACCGGCGCCCCCGGCGCCAGGGTCACGGTCGGGCGGTCCGCCTTCGACGTCGGTCTGGACTGGAACGGCGGCACGGCCTACGTGACGACCGCGGACGGGAACGCCCTGGTGCCGGTCGACACGGCGACGGGCGCCGTGAAGGAGCCGCTCGGCACCGGCGCCTATCCGCTGGCCGTCGCGCTGACACCGGTACCGGTGGAGTGATCAGCTCGCGGTGCGCCGGATCCGTCCGGCGTACCGCTTCTCCAGCTCCAGATTGCCCTCGAAGCCGCCCGGCACATTGGCCGAGACGTACACCGGCGGGCGCTCCCCGGCGGCGAGCAGCAGGGCGGAGGCCTCCGCCACGGCCATCTGGACCAGCAGCACGCCGGTCAGCGTGGACAGCGCGCACACCGCGCCGCCGCCGGGCAGCTCCAGCAGCGCGTCGCCGCGCGGGGCGGCGTTGTCGAGGACGACGTCCGCGAGGTCGGCGAGCTTGCGGCCGCTCGGGTGCCCGGCGGGGACGGCGCGGGTGTGGGAGAGGGAGGTGATGGCGAGGACGCGGTGGCCGTGCTCCTTGGCGTGCAGCGCCATCTCCACGATGACGTTGTTGACGCCGGAGTTGGAGATCACGACGAAGAGGTCCTGGGGGCGCGGGGCGGCCAGGTCGTAGAGCCGGGCGGCGACCCCGGCCCGGCGCTCCAGGAGCGGGTCGTCCAGGACGCTCGGGGGCTCGCCGCCGTACAGGACGAGGTCGGCGATGCTCAGCCGGTTGGTCGGCACAAGGCCGCCGGCCCGCCCGGCCAGTTCGAGGACGATGGCCTGGGAGTGGCCGGTGCCGAAGGCCTGGATCACGCCGTCGGTGCGTACGCAGTCGGCGATGAGTCCGGCGGCCCGGGCCACGTCGTCGCGGGCGGACTCGGTCAGGCGGTCGAGGACGGCCATGCTTTCGTGCGCGAAGCGCCGGGCGCTCACGGACTCGTCGGACACGCGTCACTCCCCACTGATGGATGTGAACCAATGATGGATTGAACCACCCTGCATGACTTCATCGGTGAATCAATAAATCACAGACCGAGCGGCACGGGCAACGAGCCGTCCGCAGGCCCGCTCCGACCGGTCCTGGTATTCAAGTCGTGCGATATAGGGTGGCTGATACCTTCTTTCCATGCCCCCGACGGACGTCACCACACTGATCCGCACCGAGCTGCCCCGGCTGGCCGGCTCCCTGCGGAAGGTCGGCGAGCTGATCCTGGAGGATCCGGCCGCCGTCACCCACTGTTCGGCCGCCGAGCTGGGCCGCCGCACCGGCACCTCCCAGGCGACGGTGACCCGCTTCTGCCGCGCCATCGGCCTCGACTCCTATCAGCATCTGCTGATCGAGCTGGCCCAGGAGCGCGGCCGCGGCCAGGCCTCCGACTGGGGCACCGCCGAGATCGGCCCGGACATCTCCCCCGACGACTCGCTGGAGCGGGTCGTGCAGGTCGTGGGCAACACGGATCTGCGCGCGGTGCAGCAGACCATCGACCGGATCGACCTCGACGCGATCGAGCGGGCCGCGCAGGCGGCGGCGCGGGCCCGCCGTATCGACGTCTACGGCGTCGGGGGCAGCGGGGCCGTGGCGCAGGAGACCGAGACGCGGCTGTTCCGCATCGGCTGTGCGGTGCGCGGCTGGACCGAGGTGCACGCGGCCGCCACCTCCGCCGCGCTGCTCACCCCGGCGGACGTGGCCCTCGGCATCTCGCACTCCGGGGCGACCCGGGAGACCGTGGAGCCGCTGGAGCTGGCCAAGGAGCGCGGGGCCACGACGGTGGCGATCACCTCCGACCCGCGCTCGCCGCTGGCCAGGGCCGCCGACATCCGGCTGATCTCGACCGCCTCGGAGACCAACTTCCTCACCGGCATCGGCGGCCGGCACTCGGTCCTGGTGCTGGTCGACTGCCTCTACGTCCGGGTCGCCCAGCTCTCCTACCAGCGCGCGAGCGCCTCGCTGGCGCTGACCGACCACATCATGCCGCAGCACTCGGTGAAATCCCGGCGCGGCCGCTGAGCCTTCCGGTCTGCATGGATGAACCACCGAGAAATGACACGCATGGTTGTTTGAACCATCCGCCGCTGCCAGGATGGGCTCCCCGAGCACTCGTAGTCTCGTAGGAGCCCCATGCGCGTCATCTCTGTCGAGTCGACCGAGCTCTTCGCCGGCACCGCGCACGCCCCACAGCAGGTGCTGGCCGTCGAGATCCGCCATGCCCCCGGCCGGGCCGTCCATCTCACGGCGGAGGGGCCGGGTGTCCGCGGCAGCGCCGAGGCGATGACGGGGGACGACGGCGCCGTACGCGCCGAGATACCGGTGACGGCCGACCACGCGCCGGGCGACCGTACGCAGGTCAGGGTCATGGTGCAGGACGCCGACGATCCGGCTCTCACCGCGGAGCACGCCGCCGAGTTCACCGCCGCCGAACCCGGCTGGACCATGTTCATGGTCAGTCACTTCCACTACGACCCGGTCTGGTGGAACACCCAGGGCGCCTACACCGAGACCTGGGACGTCGCCGACGACCCCGCCACCACCGGCCTCGCGGCCCGCACCTTCGACTCGCGCGGCCAGTCCGGCATGAGCCTCGTCCGCGCCCACTGCGATCTGGCCCGGCGCGACCCGGCGTACACCTTCGTGCTCGCCGAGGTCGACTACCTCAAGCCCTACTGGGACGCCTTCCCGGAGGAGCGCGCCTTCCTGCGCCAGCTCATCCGCACCGGCCGCGTCGAGATCATGGGCGGCACCTACAACGAGCCGAACACCAACCTCACCGGCGCCGAGGCGACCGTACGCAACGCCCTGTACGGCGACGGCTTCCAGCGCGGCATCATCGGGGCGTCGCCTCAGACGGCCTGGCAGCTCGACGCGTTCGGGCACGATCCGCAGTTCCCCGGGCTGATGGCGGACGCGGGGGTCAGCTCCAGCTCATGGGCGCGCGGGCCCTTCCACCAGTGGGGGCCGACGCTCTCGGTGTTCGGCGAGGAGCCCCGCGACCCGAAGCGGATGCAGTTCCCGGCGGAGTTCGACTGGATCGCCCCGTCCGGGCGCGGGCTGCTGACCGCGTACATGGTCAACCACTACGGCGCCGGCTGGGCGATCGACAACGCGGCCACGCTCCCCGAGGCGGAGGCCGCCGCGTTCAAGCTGTTCCGGGGGCTGAAGCAGGTCGCGCTCACCCGCAACGTGCTGCTCCCGGTCGGCGGTGACTACGCGCCGCCGTGCCGCTGGGTGATGGACATCCACCGGGACTGGAACGCCCGTTACGTCTGGCCGCGCTTCATCAGCGGCACCCCGAAGGACTTCTTCGCCGCCGTCCGCGCGGAGTTGGCCGCGGAGGGCCGAAAGGCGTCACCGCAGACCCGCGACATGAACCCCATCTACACCGGCAAGGACGTCTCCTACATCGACACCAAGCAGGCCCAGCGGCACGGCGAGACGCTGCTCGCCGACGCGGAGGCCTGGGCGACGCTCGCCTCGCTGGTGGCCGGGCACCCGTATCCGGACGCGGCGCTCGACAAGGCGTGGCGGCAGCTCGTCTACGGCGCCCATCACGACGCCATCACCGGCTCGGAGTCCGACCAGGTCTACATCGATCTGCTCACCGGCTGGCGGGAACTGCACGACCTGGCCGAGACGGTCCACGCCGACGCGACCGACGCCATCGCCCGAAGGGTCGCCCAACTGCCGGGCGCCACCCCGGACTTGGTGGTCTTCAACGCGGCGACCTGGGAGCGGCGCGACGTGCTGTCACTCGACGACCCGGGCCTCGTCCCGCTCGACGACACCGGCCTGCCCCTGCCCGCCGTACGGGAGGACGGCCGACTCCACGTCGTCGTACCGGAGGTGCCCGGCATGGGCCTCAAGGCACTCCCGCTCGCCGAGGGGACCGTCCCGGCGTGGACGCCCGGCGAGGGCGTCACCATCCGCAACGAGTTCTACGAAGTGACGGTCGACCCCGCACGCGGCGGCGCCGTCAGCGGTCTGCGCGCCCTGGCCGAGGGCGGCCGGGAACTGCTGCGCCCCGGCGACATCGGCAACGAACTCGTCGTCCAGGAGGAGTATCCGAGGCACCCGCGCTTCGGCGAGGGCCCCTGGCACCTCACGCCGACCGGCACCACGACCGCCCGCAGCCGGGACGTCACGGCGGACATCGATGTCGAGCACTCGCCCGCCGGATCCCGGATCACCGTCCGCGCCGACCTCGGTCTCTTCCGCTGCACCCAGCGCCTCACGCTCTGGAAGGGCGTCGACCGCCTCGACCTCACCACCACCCTCGACGGCTACGACGGCGCCGACCGGCTCATCCGGGTCCGCTGGCCCTCCGACGTGCGCGGCGGGCTGCCGGTGCACGAGGTCGCCGACGCGGTGATCGGGCGCGGGTTCGGGTTCGTGGAGGTGGACAGCGAGCGGTTCCCGTGGACGCTGGACAACCCGGCCAACACCTGGTTCGGGCTCGGCTCCACTGCCCGGGTCGAGGTGACCGACGGCTCCGGCCGTCCGCTCGGCGAACGGTCCATCGGAGTCGCCGAGTTGGTGTACGCCTCCTGGGACGACGCCGGTGAGCTGGGCGCCGCGCTCGCGGCGGCCCTGGTGCGCGTCGGCGTGACGGCCACCTCGACGATCGCCGGGGGCCCGCGCTACGGCGACCTGGAGGTCGACTCCAACCTGCCCGACATCCGCATCGCGGTCGGCGCGCCCGAGCGCAACACACTGGTCGCCGAAGCCCTCGGCTGGGACCCGGCGGCCGGGCGGGAGCTGCGCCGGCAGCTCGCCGAGCAGGGGGTGGCGGCCGTCTGGGTGGCGCCGCGCGCCTCGCTGCGCGAGGAGTGGGTGCCCGGCGCCGACCTGCGCGACCTGGAGCGGCTGCCGCTGCTCGTGGTGGCGGGCGCCCGGCCCGAGGACGACGCCAAGGCCGTGGACGCGCTGATCGCCGACCTGGACGACGCGGTCGTACGGGCCACGGCGGCGGGCGGCGGAGAGGCGCTGCCGCCCGGGGACGCCTGGGACGGGCGCAGCTTCGCGGTGCTCAACCGGGGCACGCCCGGGTGCGTGGTGACGTCGTCGGGCGACCTGTACATGTCCCTGATGCGCTCCTGCACCGGCTGGCCCTCCGGCATCTGGGTCGACCCGCCCCGGCGCACGACGCCCGACGGCTCCGCCTTCCAACTCCAGCGCTGGTCCCACACGTTCGAGTACGCGGTGGTCGCGGGCGCGGGCGACTGGCGGGAGCTGCGGCTGCCGCAGGCCGGGCACGCCTTCAACCATCCGCTGACGGCCCGGCTGAGGCGGACGGCCGCCGAGGACGCCGTACTGCCCAGGAAGGCCGTGCTGTTGGGGCTCGAGCCGGCCGGGGAGGTGCTGCTCGACGCGCTCAAGCCGGCCGGGTCGCCGCTGGCGCGGGGCAGCGTGGCGCCGGCCGATCCCGGGCGTGGGGTCGTGGTACGGATGCACGAGGTGAACGGGCGGCCGGTGCGGGCGCGGGTGAGCGGGCCTCGGGAGTGGACGGAGGGTGCGCGGGCGGACGTGCTGGAGCGGCGGGGAGAGCCGCTGACGGCCGACGGCCAGGGGGCGCTCGCGGCCGACCTGACCGGGTTCGAGGTGGCCACGCTGCTCGCCACCGCCGACGCGGGAACCGCGCCCGGCCCCGGAGTCGCCGCCCACGAGCCCGCCCAGCCCGTCCCGACCCGCTACTGGCTCCACAACTCCGGCCCCGCCCCACGCGGCAACATGCCGGTCACGGTGTACGTCTCGCCGACCACGCTCACCGCCTCCGACGGCCCCGTCACGGCGACGGTCCGGGTCGCCTCGGAGCTGACCGACGCGCCGGTGTCGGGCACGGTGACGCTGCACGTCCCGCCCGGCTGGTCCGTCACCCCGGCCGAACTGCCGTACGCCCTGGCGCCCGGCGGGTTCACGGTCGCCGAGGTCACGGTGGCCCCACCGCCCGACCCCGGGCCCGGGCGGCACTGGCTCGCGGCCCGGCTGTCGTACGGCGGGCAGACGTACGAGGACGTCGTGGCGCTGGACGTGGCGGACGGGCACCGGGGCCCGACTCTGGTGACGGAGCTGGGGGTCGAGCGGGTCAGTGTTCGCCGGGGTGAACGGGTCCAAGTCCCCGTGACCCTGCGCAACCGGACCCGGGGGCCGATCAGCGGCACCCTGTGGGCGGTGTCGTCGTGGGGGACGTGGGCGGGTGTGACGCCGGGCTGCCAGGGCTTCACCGTGGCCGGCGGGGAGCGGGCCGAGTACGTGATCGAGGTGGACGGCGGGGCGGTGGCTCCGGGGTCGTACTGGTTGATGGCGAAGGCCGGTTGGCACGGCTGCGTGGCGTACACGGCGGCGGTCGAGCTGGTGGTGACGCGATGACGGGGGACTATGCGGCTCGCGTGCACGGTGAGGAAGTCCCCAAGGAACGCGTGGACGCCTTCTTGAGAGGCGGTTCGGCAACGTCCCCCAGGGGCGCGGGGAACTGCGCGACCAGCCACAACAGACCCGCAGCCGAACGACAACGACGCCGATGGGCAACCCAGGTAGTCCTGATAGACGAACTGGCCCGCCGCACCTGCGCGAAGCGCGGCCTGCCACCCCCACCGGAGATGCAGCCGCCCGCCACCGTGCCGGAGGCGGACGTCGCCGACCTCGGCAGCATCATCGCCACGGCCCTCGCCCACTCCCCCGCCGCCCGCGCACTCCTCGCCGCGCTGGAGACCGAGCAGCGCATCCCCGAGGAAGCCGTACGCGACTACTACGACCGCAACCGCGACCGCTACCTCACCCCGGACGCGCTCAGGCGCGGCGTCGATCCCTACGCCCCGGCAGCCGTGCCGACGGACTTCCTGCCGTACGGACACACCCGCGACGGCATCGAACGCGAACTGCGCCAGGCGGCCGGCCGCGTCGCGTTCTTCGGCTGGCTGGACCACGCGCGGACCGGTGTGGAGTACGCCCCGGGACACGAGCACCCGGGCGACCCGTCCCACCAGGACCACGAGCACCGGCACTGAACGGAACGCAAAAGCAACACGGCAACCCATTGACCTCCGATGAATTCTGGTCCACCTTTTCATCAATCGGAGCCAAACTTGGTTAATTGAACCAGCCCTGGCTGGTTCCAGGAGGGCACCCATGCGCGCAAGCAGACTCCCCGGATCCCTGGCATGTTTCCTCGCCCTGGCGCTCACGGCCGCCGGCTGCGGCCTCTCCGGCGGCTCCGACGAGGGGGAGGCCACGGCCGGCGGATGCAAGGTCGACAAGGCGAACGTCGGGTCCGGCGCTCTCTCCGGCGACGTCAAGGGCGACATCACCTTCCAGACGACCAACTTGAAGAAGGACTTCGGCGACTACTTCAACGGTGTCATCGCCGCCTTCGAGAAGGAGCACCCGGGCACGCAGGTGAAGTGGATCGACGACCCGGGCGACGCCACCTTCACCCAGCGCCTGGTCGCCGACGCACAGGGCTGCACGCTGCCGGACGTGGTCAACATCAACGTCAACACGGCGATCGCGCTGACCAAGAACGGCTATCTCCTCAACCTCGACCAGAAGGCGCCGGACGCGGGCAAGCCGTTCACCGCCGCCATGTGGAAGTCGAGCACCTACGCCGAGGCCGACGGCACCAAGGTGCACAGCGTGCTGCCGTGGTACTCCGGCGGCATCGTGCAGACCTTCAACACCGACCTGTTGAAGGAGGCGGGCCTGGATCCGGCCAAACCTCCGACGACCGTCCTGGGGCTGTTCGACGACGCCGAGAAGATAGCCAAGGCCTCCGACGGCAAGTACTTCGCCTTTCTCGCCAACCCCCAACACCGCATCCCCGCCGACTGGCAGCAGATGGACATCAAGGTGCTGTCCGAGGACGGCAAGAAGTTCACCTTCGCCGACGACCCGAAGACCGTGCAGTGGGTCGAGGGCATGACGAGGCTCTACAAGGCGGGGGCGATGCCGAAGGACTCCCTGTCCTCCACCCAGGACCCGGCCAACGTCTACGGACAGGGCAAGCTGGCCTACGGCCCGACCAACCCCAACTTCCTGCGCTTCATCCAGCAGAACAACCCGACCGTCTACGAGAAGACGGGCGTGGCCCCCTTCACGCTGGACGCCCTCGGCCACACCGTCGGCGCCCCGCAGTACATCGGCGTGGCGTCCACCAGCAAGAACGCGGTGACCGCGCTGGCCTTCGCGCGGTTCCTGACCAACGCCGAGAACCAGCTGGCGTGGGCGAAGGACCCGAACGTCGTCATCTTCCCCTCCACCACCGCCTCGCTGGACGACCCGTTCTTCCAGTCGGTCAAGGGCACCGATCCGTTCGCCGAGGCCCGCAAGATCGTCGCCAGTGACCGCAAGACCGCGACCGCCGACGAGATCGCCCTCACGCCGGGCGAGCTGAACGCGATCGTCGCCCAGATCCAGCTGGCCATGCAGGGCAAGAAGAGCGCCCAGGACGCGCTGGACGAAGCCCAGGCCAAGGCCAACAAGCTGATCGAGCAGGCCGGCTGACGATGGCTCAGCACACCGCATCGGACAAGGCGCCCGTCCCCGCTCCCCCGGGGGCGGGCGCCCCGCGCCCCGGCGCTTCCCCCACACCGCCTCCGCCGGGGCTGCTGCGCCGCACCCTGCGCGCCGTCACGCCCGGCCCGGCGCCGGACGCGGGGGGCGCGGCGCTGTATCGCCGCTGGTGGCTGCCCTGGCTGTGGATGCTCCCGGCGATCGTCGGCACCACCGTCTTCGGGGTGTTCCCGTTCCTCAACACGATCCTGGTGTCCTTCACCGACGCCAAGCCGCTCGGCGGCGCGTACGACGTGGTGGGTCTGGACAACTACACCCGGATGCTGGGGGATGCGGACTTCTGGCTGGCCACCCGCAACAGCCTGCTGTACGCCCTGATCGTCGTCCCGCTGATGGTGCTGCTGCCGCTGCTGCTCGCGGTCCTGGTGGAGAAGAACCTCCCGGGCATCGGCTTCTTCCGCTCCGCGTTCTACACCCCGGTCCTCGCCTCCTCCGTGGTCGTGGGCCTGAGCTGGCAGTGGCTGCTGAGCGACCAGGGCCTGGTCAACACCTGGCTGCAGAAGGCGCACATCATCCGCGACGCCATCCCCTTCCTGTCCGACTCGTGGCTGATCCTGCTGTCGGCGATGGGCCTGACGCTGTGGAAGGGCCTCGGCTGGTACATGATCTTCTACCTGGCCGCGCTCGGGAACGTGCCCAGGGAACTGCACGAGGCGGCGGCGGTGGACGGCGCGGGCGCGGTGCGCCGTTTCTGGCATGTCACGGTCCCCGGCGTCCGCACCTCGATGATGCTGGTCGGCACCCTCACCGGCATCGGCTCGCTGCGCGTGTTCACCGAGATCTACATGCTCGGCGGCGCCACCGGCGGCCCCGGCGGTGCCGACCGCACGCTCCCCTTCTACATCCGGGACGTCGGCCTCGACCCGCTCACCGGCAACGCCGGCTACGGCGCGGCGGTCAGCGTCGCCCTGTTCGCCCTGACCCTGGGCCTCACGCTGCTCGCGCAGCGCCTGACCAAGGAGGACGAGGCATGATGCCCCGCTGGCGCGACTACGGCCGCCCTCGCGAACTCGCCCTGCGCTACCTGCTGTTGATATTCGTCCTGTTCATCACGGTCGGCCCCCTCCTCTGGCAGGTGCTGTCCTCCCTCAAGGGCCCCACCGAGGACGTCTTCGGCTCGGGCGCCTCCCTGATCCCACACCACCCCACGCTGCGGGCCTACCGCGAGGTCTTCGCCCAGGTCCCCGTGGGGACGTACATCAGGAACAGCCTGTTCGTCGCGGCCCTCTCCATCACCAGCCAGCTCGTCTTCTCCACCATGGCCGGCTACATGCTCTCCAAGCCCGCCTGGAAGGGCCGGGGGCTGGTCTGGGTGCTGCTGATGGCGTCCATGATGTTCCCGTTCGAGTCGATCATGGTGTCGCTGTTCCTGAGCATCCGGGACATGGGCCTGGTCGACCATCTCGTCGGCGTCTGGCTGCCCGGGTTCGTCGCCGCGATCAACGTCCTGATCATGCGGGCCGCGTTCCTCGCCGTCCCGCGCGAGATCGAGGACGCGGCGATGCTGGACGGGGCCGGCGAGTGGAAGAGATTCCGGCACCTCTACCTGCCCTCCGCCTACGGCGCGATCCTGGTCGTCACCATCAACACCTTCATCAGCGCCTGGGACGACTTCCTCTGGCCGCTGATCGTGCTGCGCTCGGAGGAGCAGTTCACGCTGACGCTGGGTCTGGCCCGGCTGCAGACGTCGTCCTTCGGGTACGACCAGCGGCTGGTGATGGCGGGGTCGGTGATCTCGGTGATTCCGGTGCTGGTGCTGTTCGTGATCACGCAGCGGTGGTTCTACAAGGGGGTCTCGTCGGGGGCCGTGAAGATCTGAGTCGGTACGGCGGTCAGCGCCGCCCGCGCCGACTCGGCGACGCGGAACTCGACCGCGGTGCCGGGCGGGACGGCGCCGGCCGGGAAGGTGACCGTGCGGGTCTCGCCCGGCGCCAGGTCCACGGCCCGGAACCCGCACAGCTCCAGCGTGCGCGGCCACACGGGGGTCCGCAGCCGGCGCAGATAGAGCTGGGCGACGCAACGGCCCTGACGACGGCCGGTGTTGGTGACGTCGGCCTCGACGGTGCTCCCGGACAGCCGCGGTGGGCCGTAGGCGAAGCCCGTGTACGACAGGCCCTGTCCGAAGGCGTACGACGGCTCGGCGCTCTCGTCGACATAGCCGCCGTACTCGGTGTCCTTGTGGTTGTAGTGGACGGGGAGCTGGGCGGCGGAGCGCGGGACGGAGAGCGGGAGGCGTCCGACGGGTTCGGCGATCCCTAGCAGCACCTCGGCGATCGCCTCGCCGCCCCACGGGCCGGGGTACCAGGCGGTGAGCAGGGCGCCCGCCGTGTCGGGCACCACATGCGGGCGGCCCTGGATCAGCACCACCGCCGTCGGCGTGCCCGTCGCGACCACGGCGTCCAGCAGCGCGTACTGGGCGCGGCCCAGCCCCAGCCCGGCCAGGTCGGCGCCCTCGCCGCAGGTCAGATGTGACACGGCCCTCCGCGCGGCCCCGTTGGCGTCGAACTCCGTCTCGGGCGTACGGGCGCTGCTGCCGCCCAGCACGAGCACGGCCAGGTCGGACGCGGCGGCCGCGGCGACGGCCTCGGGGATGCCGGAGAGATCGTCGCCGGTCAGGGCGCAGCCGCGGGCGTACCGGATGTCGACGCCGGGCGGGGCGAGGGTGTGCAGGGCGTCGAGGAGGCCGGTGCCCGTGCCGGGGCGCTGTGGGGCCGTGTAGTCGCCCGACTGGTGGGCGGTGGTGGCCGCCTGGGGTCCCAGGACGGCGATACGGGAGACGGCGGCCGGGGCCGGGAGGACGCCGTCGTTGCGCAGCAGTGTGACGGCCGCGCGGGCGAGGGCGCGGCTGACCTCGCTGCCGTCGGCCGGCGGTGGGGGCGTGCCGTGCAGCCGGTCGAAGAGCCCGAGCCGGAACTTGAGCCGCAGTACGCGTGCGACGGCGGCATCGAGGGTCCGCTCGCTCACCAGCCCCCGCTCGACCGCCTCTTCCAGATGGGTGAAGCCCTCGTCCCAGAGGCTCAGATCGACACCGGCGTCGAGCGCGAGCGCGCCCGCGGACACCTTGTCGCCGGTGATGCGGGCCAGCCGGTCCACGGCGAGCCCGTCCGCCATGACCAGCCCGTCGAAGCCCCACCGCTCCCGGAGGAGCCCGGTGAGCAGGGCCCTGTTTCCGGCACAGGGCATGCCGTCGACCTCGTTGTACGCGGCCATGACGGCTGCGGCGCCGGCCCGGATCCCGGCGTGGGCGGCGGGGAGGTGGATCTCGTGCAGTTCGCGGAGCCCCAGTTCGGACTCGGCGGAGTTGCGGCCGCCGACGGTGGCGCCCTGTCCGGCGAAGTGCTTGAGGACGACGGGGGCCTTGTCGGCGGCGAAGTACTCGCCGGGCTCGCCCTGCATGCCGCGGACGGCGGCC
This sequence comes from Streptomyces ferrugineus, assembly GCF_015160855.1. NCBI lineage: Bacteria > Bacillati > Actinomycetota > Actinomycetes > Kitasatosporales > Streptomycetaceae > Streptomyces > Streptomyces ferrugineus. The sequence goes on from NZ_CP063373.1 coordinate 7,353,666, forward strand.
TCCGTGAAGCGGGCCGCCAGATACGGGTCCTCGCCGAAGCACTCCTCGGTGCGGCCCCAGCGCGGGTCGCGGGCGATGTCGAGGGCCGGGACCAGGGCGACATGACCGCCCCTCGCCCGCAGTTCGGCGGCGGCGTGGGCGGCGGCGCGCTCGTAGAGCTCTGGGTCCCAGGTGGCGCCGACGGCCAGGTTGACCGGGAGGACGGTGCCGTCGAGGGCCATCAGCCCGTGCGGCACCTCCTCGACGAACAGCGCGGGGACACCGAGCCGGCTGCGCTCGACGACATGCCGCTGCACGAGGTCGGCGAGGGCCGCGGCGTCCTCGGCGCCGGGACCGCTCGTGTGGTCGACACCGGACCAGGCGTCGGCGCGCTGAAGCCCGTAGAGGGCGCCGAGCCCCTCGAAGCGGTCGGTCTCGGCGTACAGGGCATCGGTGAGTTCGAAGCCGCCGTCGGGGGTGCGGCGGTAGGCGTCCCAGCCGTACATGCGCTGGTTGAGCTGGCCCACCTTCTCGCGCGGGGTCATCCGGGCGAGGAGGTCGCCGACGCGGGCGTCGACGGGGGCGGTGGGGTCGCGGTAGAGCGGGGTGTGCCGCCGCGCTGCGACGCCGCTCATCCGCCGTGTCCCAGACGGGCGAGGGCGACGGCGCCCAGGCAGCCGTCCGCCACCCGGTCGAGGGCGAGTCCGAGCGGCCGGAGCCGGGCGGTGAGGAGGTCGGTGAGCGGCCCGTCGGGGCCGAGCAGCCCGCCGGTGGCGACGATCCGCTCGCCGGGGCGGGGGGCGAGAGCGCGGACGGTGTCGGTGAGGTGGTCGGCGGCCGTGGCGAGGATCCCCTCGGCGACGGGGTCGTTGTGCCGGGCGGCCTCGGCGACCAGCGGTGCGAGCCGCGCCAGTCGGACCGGTGGGCGGTCCATGACGGCGGGGAGCAGGCGCATGCGGTAGGCCTCGCGCCGGGCCCGGGTCCAGGAGGCCGTGTCGTACGGGCCCGGGGCACCCGGCGGCCGGACGTCCTCCGGCACTCCCAGGGTCCGCCCCACCGCCTCCCCCAGCGCCGTGGGCCCGCCCCGTCCGTCCGCCATGCGCAGCGCCACCCGTGCCGCCTCCCGACCGATCCAGAAGCCGCTGCCGTCGTCGCCGAGCAGCCAGCCGTCCCCGCCGGCGGTCTCGGCGCACTCGCGTCCGGCGATGCGCACCGCCACCGCGCCGGTGCCGGCCACCAGGGCCAGCCCGTCGGCGGGGTGGCCGGGCGCGGAGGCGAACGCGGCCTCGATGTCGCTGTGGATCTCGACCGATCCGGCGCTGATGCCCAGCCGGCCCAGCGCGACGGTGAGGGCGGCGTGCGCCTTGACGCGGCCCGGCTCGTCCGGTGCCGTGCGCGAGGCGCCCGCGAACCCGCCCGCCACGGCCACCACATGGCGGCGCAGCTCGTCCGGCACGGCTCGCGCGAGGGCCTCGGCGAGATGCTCGACGAGCTGCGGTCCGGGGACGGTCAGCGCGTTGCCGGGCCCGGAGACGCCCTCGCCCTCGGGGGCTCCCTCGATCACGGGCGCCAGGACGGCGCGCGTGCGGGTGCCGCCGGCGTCGAGGCCGACGACGTACGCCGGAGCCCGACCGGGCGAGGTTTGGTTCAAATCACTATTCATTGTCGTCCATGGTGGTTGATACATTCGCGACGAACAAGAGCCGAGCCCGAGGAGGATCCCATCCGTACGCTCCGCTTCGGCGTCAACTACACGCCCCGCCACGGCTGGTTCCACTCCTGGCACGACTTCGACCCGGCACGCGCGCGCGGCGACCTCGACGCGATCGCCGCCCTCGGCTTCGACCACGTCCGCGTCTTCCACCTCTGGCCGCTGCTCCAGCCCAACCGCACCCTGATCCGCACCGCCGCCGTCGACCGGCTCGCGCACCTCGTCGACCTGGCCGGCGAGGCAGGACTCGACGTCATGGTGGACGGCGTGCAGGGCCATCTGTCGAGCTTCGACTTCTACCCGGAGTGGACCCGCGGCTGGCACCACCGCAACGTGTTCACCGACCCGGAGGCCATCGAGGCCCAGGCCGCCCTCCTGCGCACCCTCGGCCGCGCCCTGGCCGGCCGCCCCCACCTCCTCGGCCTCCAGCTCGGCAACGAGCTCAACAACCTGGTCGAGCACAACCCGGTGACGGCCGACGAGGTCGACCACTACCTCGACACCCTGCTGGCCGCGGCCCGCGACGGACTCGGCACCGCCGGCGGCCTGGTCACCCACTCCGCCTACGACGCCGCCTGGTACGGCGACGACCACCCCTTCACCCCCGAGGCCTCGGCCCGCAAGGGCGATCTGACGACCGTTCACCCCTGGGTGTTCTCCGCCGACTGCGCCCGTCGCTACGGCCCCCGTTCACCACAGGTCCGGCACCTGGCGGAGTACGGCGTCGAGCTGGCCAAGGCGTACGCCACCGACCCGGCACGCCCGGTCTGGGTCCAGGAGACCGGCGCCCCCGAACCGCACATCCCGGCCGCCGACGCCCCCGACTTCGCGCGCGCCACCGTACGCAACGCGGCCGAGTGCGCGGGGCTGTGGGGCGTGACCTGGTGGTGCTCGCACGACGTGGACCGGTCGCTGGCCGACTTCCCGGAGCTGGAGTACACGCTGGGCCTGTTCGACTCGACGGGCCGCGCGAAGCCGATCGCCGAGGCGCTGGCCGAGACCGTCGCCGACCTGCGCGCACGGCCCCGCTCGCCCGAGCCCCGCGACACCGCCCTGCTCCTGGACTGCACGCCGGGCACCCGGTCGGTGTCGGGTCCCGGCGGCGCCTACTTCGAGGCGTGGACGCGGCTGCGGACGGAAGGGAGCCGACCGGCGGTGGTCCTGGCCGACCGGGCGCAGGACGCGGAGCACTTGGCGGCGCGCGGGATCGAGGAGGTCGTACGGCCGGCCTGAGCGCCGCCCGGCTCAGACGCCGGCCAGCACCTCGGCCACCGCCCGCAGATTGACCCGCCCCCGCCCGTACGAGCACAGCGCGCCGCCCTCCGGCAGCCCCGTGTCCACCCGCACCGCGTCCGGCCGCCGCCCCAGCAGGGCGTCCCGCAGCAGCACCTGCCAGGGGTGCAGCCCGGCGTCGCAGGTGGCCACGACCAGCGGGGCGGCCCCGCAGCGCCGCACGATCCCCTCGACGAGGGCGTCCGGGTCCGCGCACTCCCCCGTCACCGCCGTACCCGTCGCCGTGGGGTCGACCGCCCGCACCTCGGTGAGCAGGTCCTCGCCGCCCCAGTTGAGCGCGGGGTGCGGCGGTGGGAACAGGTCGACGACATGCGCCCCGCGCACGGCGGACGGCACGCCCCGGCCGCGTACGGCGCGGCGAGCGGCTTCGAGCCCGGCGCCGGTGTCCCGGTCGGCGGTGTCCCGGTCGGCGGCGTCCGCGGTGGGGGGCGTCGCATACCGTTCGGCCAGCCGCCGCACCCGCCCGGCCGCCTCCTCGATCCGCTCCTGCGGCAGCACCCCGCTCCGCAGCGCGTCGAGCACGGCGTCCCGGCAGTCGACGGTGACGCTCAGGTCCCCCACGGCGACGATCACCTGATCCGCGCCGGCGGCGAGCGCGATGCGCGCCCCGGCCGCCTCGCCGTACTGCTCGGCGATGGCCTTCATCTCCAGCGCGTCGCTGACCAGGACACCGTCGAAGCCGAGGTCGTGGCGCAGCAGATCCCGCAGGATGCGGCGGCTGAGTGTGGCGGGACGGTTGGGGTCCAGCGCCGGATACACCACATGAGCACTCATCAGCATCGGCACACCCGCGGCGATGGCGGCGCGGAAGGGTTCGAGATCGACGAGGAGTTCGTCGTACGGCCGTGGGTCGATCGCGATGCCGTGGTGACTGTCGGTGACGGTTCCGCCGTGGCCCGGGAAGTGCTTGGCGCAGGACGCGATGGAGCGGGCCTCGGTCGCCGTGATCCAGGCGCGCAGATGGCGGGCGGCGAGCGCGGGGTCGGCGCCGAAGGAGCGGGTGCGCACGATCGGGTTGTCCGGCCGGTGCTGGAGGTCGGCGACGGGGGCGTAGGAGGCGGTGATGCCGAGGCCGGCGAGGTGGGCGGCCAGCGCGTCGGCGCAGCGGGCGGTGAGGTTCGGGTCGTCGACGACGCCGAGGGAGTAGGAGCCGGGGACCTCCGGGGCGCCGGCGGCGACCAGGTGCCCGATGCCGCCGCCCTCGTTGTCGACGGCGACGAGGAGGTCGGGGCGTATCGCGCGCAGCTCGTCCGTGAGACGGCGCACCTGGGCCGCGTCGCGTATGTTGCGCGTGAAGAGGATGACCCCGCCGAGGCCGCGGTCGACGAGCTCCTTGAGCGTGTCCGGCACGCTCGTGGCACCGTCGAAGCCGGCGACGAGGCAGCGGTGGGCGGCTTCGTCCAGGTCGAGCGGGAGTGCGGCCGACCGGGGGGACGTGTGCTCGAAGTGGCTCACCCCGGCAATGCTCTGGCTCGATCAGCCGAAAGTCAACCTCCCGGTGGATGGCTGATTCAGAGGGCGCGATGCCAGCCGTCTCGGCCCGGTCGCGTCGCTCGCCCGCCGACGTGCCTTCGGCTCCCGGACACCACCTCGTCATGCCGACCGGGCACGTTTCCGTCGTCCCCCTCCTGTCCTCGCCCTCTAGCAGTGCGCCCCGCGTCCGCGCGGTGCGACGCGGAAGGACGACCGCGCCGTGTCCTCGCTCCCGCTCAGCGATGTCCCCGGACCACTGTCCACCTGCCCCGCCCCCGCCGCTCCCACCCGCTCCCCCTTCTCCCCGGCCCGCCTCGCCCGTCACGCGCTGACCCTGCTTCCGCTCCTGCTGATCGGCGCGTGGGCGGTGGCCGACTGGCACACCGTGCGCGACGGCGCGGCGCGGCTCGGCTCCGCCGACCCCTGGTGGCTGCTGTCCGGCCTGTTCTTCACCTGCATGGGCTGGGTCGTCGCCGCGCTGGTGCGCCAGGGGGCGCTACCGGACCGGCTTCCGCCGGGCCTGCTGCTCGCGTCGCAGTTCGCGGCCGGCGCCGCCAACCACGTGCTGCCGGCGAGCATCGGCGCCCACGCCGTCACCCTGCGCTTCCTGCAGGGCCAGGGCATCCCGCTGGCCCGGGGCACCGCCTCGCTCGCCCTGTACTCGCTGGTCAAGCCGATCGCGAAGACGGCGGTGCTGCTCGGCTTCCTCATCGCCTTCCCCGAGCTGCTGCACCTGGGCGAGCTGGTCCCGGACCGGCGGACGCTGCTCCTGGTGGCCGCGGGAGTGGTGACGGCTCTCGGGGCGACGGCCGTACTCGTGACGACCGTACGGCCGCTGCGCCGCCCCCTCCTCCGCTTCGTGCGCGCCGCCCTGACCGACGCCCGGATCCTGCACACCCGGCCCAGCCGGGTCCTCGCCCTGTGGGGCGGGGCCGCCGCCACCCCGCTGCTCCAGGCGGGCGTGATCGCCTCGGTCGGCTTCGCGCTCGGCCTGCCGCTGTCCTGGACGCAGGTGACGCTGGCACTCCTCCTCGCCAGCACCGCCGTGGGCGCCGTCCCCGCGCCCGGCGGCATCGGCCCGGTCGACGCGGCCCTGGTGTTCACGATGGTCACCTTCGGCGCCCCGATGGGCCTGGCCGCGGCCACCGTCATCGGCTACCGCGTCCTGACGGTCTGGGTCCCCCTGCTGCCCGGCGCGCTGGTGCTCTCGATCATGGTCCAGCGCAGGATCCTGTGACCGGCGCCGCCAGAGTGACCGGCGCCGCCAGGAGGAGCGCTCCCGCTACTCCTCCCCGAGCCGCACCACCGCCACCGTGATGTTGTCGGGCCCGCCCGCCTCGATCGCGGCCCGCCACAGTTCGAAGGCCGCCCGGCCGTCGTCGTGCTCGCCGAGGATCCCGTCGAGCACGTCCGTGGTCAGCGGGTCCGTCAGGCCGTCCGAGCAGACGACGTAGCGCTCGCCCGGCGTGAGCGGCTCGGTCGTGACATGAGGACTGACCGCGCGGTAGGTGGGCGAGCCGCCCAGGCACTGGGTGACGAGGGTGGTGGCGCGGCCCGGCGGGTGGGGTGGGCTGTCGTCGACGCTGAGCTGGCGCAGTCCCTCGGCGGAGGCGGCGAGGACCTGGCTGTCGCCGACGTTGAACACCAGCAGCGCGTCGGGCTGGACGACGACTCCGGCGATCGTCGTGCCCATCGCGCTGAGCTCACCGGCCTCGTCGCCGCCGGCCGCCTGGTACACGGCCCGGTTGCAGGCGTTCAGCACCTCACGGACGGCGGCCTCGCTGCTCATGGCCGGACCTAGGGTCGCCATCCGGCGGGCGACCAGGGCGCTGGCCACATCGCCGCCGGGATGCCCGCCGAGCCCGTCGGCCACGGCGACGACGAGGGGTGTGCCGAGCGGGAAGACCAGGGTCTGCGGGCTCTCGGTCACGGTGGCGCACAGCGTCCACGGCCCGATGACCAGGCTGTCCTCGTTGCGCTCGCGCAGCAGTCCGGGATGGCTGATCGCGCTCACGGCGACGTACGGCATGAGGCGCCACCGCCTTCCCGTAGCGGACGAACCGCCCGACTACGAGTCTAGGAACACCCGCGCCCCACCCGCCAGCGCGACCGGCCCCCGCGTCAGCCCTCGTCCGGCGTCAGCCGCAGGGCGATGCTGTTGATGCAGTACCGCTGGTCGGTCGGGGTGGGGTACCCCTCGCCCTCGAAGACATGCCCGAGGTGGGACCCGCACCGGGCGCACCGCACCTCGGTCCGCACCATCCCGTGCGAGCGGTCCTCGATCAGCTCCACCGCGTCGGTGTCCTTCGGGTCGAAGAAGGACGGCCAGCCGCAGTGCGACTCGAACTTCGTGGTGGACGTGAACAGTTCGGCGCCGCAGGCGCGGCAGGAGTAGACGCCCGTCGTCTTGGTGTTGGTGTACTCACCGGTGAAGGCGGGCTCCGTGGCGGCCTCGCGCAGCACGGCGTACTCGGCCGGGGTCAGCTCCGCGCGCCACTGCTCGTCCGGCTTTTCGACGTCGTACGACATGAATGCTTGTCCCTCACTTCGACAGGCGGTCCAGGATGAGCGGGCCGAGGTCGGTGACATCGCCCGCGCCCATGGTGAGAACGAGATCACCGGGCTTGGCCATTCCCGCGATGTGCGCGGGGACCGCGGACTTGTCGTGCGCCGCCGTCACCTGGGCGCCGGCCGCCCGGGCCGCGTCGATGATCAGCTCGCTGGTGACGCCGGGGATCGGGTCCTCGCGGGCCGGGTAGATGTCCAGGACCAGCGAGGAGTCCGCGAGGGCGAGGGCCTCGCCCATCTCCTTGCCCAGTTCCTGGGTGCGGGAGAACAGGTGGGGCTGGTAGGCGACCAGGATCCGGGCGTCCCCGGCGGCGGCGCGCATGGCCTCCAGGTCGGCCACCATCTCGGTCGGGTGGTGGGCGTAGGAGTCGATGACCTGGACGCCCGCGACCTCGCCCTTGAGCTGCAGCCGCCGCTTGACGCCGGTGTACGCCGCGAGCGCCGGGGCCAGCTCGTCGGCCGGGACGCCCAGGGCCGCGCCCGCCGCGAGGGCGGCCACCGCGTTGAGGGCGTAGTGGCGGCCCGGGACCGAGACCCCGAAGGTGCGCTCCTGGCCGTCCAGCAGGACGGTGACCTGGCTCTTCAGCCCCTGCGCCAGCACCGACAGCACACGTACGTCGGCGTCCTCCGCCTCGCCGTACGTCACCGTCCGCACGGTCCCGGCCACGCGCCGGGTCAGCTCCCGCGCCCCGTCCTGGTCGGCCGAGATCACCAGGGTCCCGCCGTCGACGACGCGATCGGCGAAGGTCACGAAGGACTCGTAGATCTCGTCCATCGACGCGTAGTTGGCGTGGTGGTCGAGTTCGACGTTCAGGACGATGGCGACCTCGGGCGCGTACTTGTGGAAGCTGCGGTCCGATTCATCCGCCTCGGCGACGAAGATGTCGCCGTCGCCGTGCAGGGCGTTCGAGCCGGGGGCGTCGAGGTCGCCGCCGATGGCGTACGAGGGCTCGAGGCCCAGCTCGGACAGGGAGACCGCCAGCATCGACGTCGTGGTCGTCTTGCCGTGCGTGCCGGCGACGGCGATCGGGCGCAGCCCCGCCATCAGCGAGGCCAGCGCGTCGGCGCGGTGCACCACCGGGACGCCCCGCTCGGCGGCGCGGGCCAGCTCGGGGTTGTCCTGCCGGATCGCCGACGACACCACGACACAGCTGGCGTCGTCGGCGAGGTGCTCCGCCGCGTGCCCGATGTGCACGGTCACGCCGAGGGCCCGCAGCGCCTCGGCGGTCCCGGACTCCTTGGCGTCACTGCCGGCCACCTTGGCCCCACGCTGCGCGAGAATCTTCGCGATCCCCGACATCCCGGCCCCGCCGATGCCGATGAAGTGCGGTCGGTCCATGGCGGTGGGAATGCCGGGTGCCATGCGTGTCTCCCTGTGCGTGCTGGTGCGGCGGACGTTCGACGCCGACCCTAGTACTTTCCGGTACCTTCTTTGACACCGCTGGTCAGCTACGCCTTGCTGTGCGAGAACAGCTTCAGCACCGGCACCCCCACCTTGTGCCGGGCCCGCGACGCCCAGTCCCGGTGGAAGAACTCCTCCACGTAGTGGGGATCGGTCAGCACGATGACCTCGTCCGCGCCGACCTCGTCCACCACGGCCTTCAGCGCGTCCAGCGGATGGTCCTCCAGCAGCCGCCCCTCCGCCTCCGCCCCGGCCGTACGCAGGGCGGTCAGCGACACCTCCAGCGCCCGCTCCCCCGTGCTCAGCGCCTCCTCGCCCTCCGGGGTCTCGCCCTCCCGCACCGCCTCGTCGAGCTCGCCGAGGGCGATGTCGTCGATGGCGCGCAACAGTCTGTCGGCCTGCTCGCCGCGTGGCTGGAGCAGCACCTGGAAGGCGACCTGCTCGTCCCCGTGCAAGGTGGTGACGAACTCCACGTCGGCGGACGTCAGGGCCTTCTCAATCATCAAAACGCTGGTGAACACCGGGCGCCCCTTCTGCGGAAACCATCCTGCCCCGTGACTGCACGGGACTGCGACTTTCAGTGTGCCCGGCGGAAGCTAAACGGAACGGTGGATTCCGCCGTTTTAAGGACTACGGCACACAGAGAACCCATGTCCGAACCAAGGTCACGTCCGCCGGTACCGGCCGAACAGAAAGCCCTCCTCCTCCAGCAGGGACACCAGCTCGAACCGTTTCGGGACCGCCACCGAGGGCCCGCCGGCGATGCGCTGGGCGTCTCCGGCGGTGAGCATCGGGGAGATCGTCAGACAGAGTTCGTCGAGCACTCCGGCGGCCACCAGCTGGCCGAGCAGCCGCGGCCCGCCCTCGGTCAGCAGCCGGGTGTGCCCGAGCTCGGCGAGGGCCTGGACGGCACGGACGGGGTCCACACCGACGCCGTCACCGGCGATCACGACCTGGGCGCCGGCCTTCTCCGCGGCCGCGATCCGGTCCGGGGCCGCGGCGGCGCCGGTCAGGACGAGGGTGGGCACGGAGGGCGAGGTGAACAGTGGCAGGCCGTAGTCCAGGTCCAGGCTCGCGCTGACCACCGCGATGGCGGGCGCGGGTCCCTGCCCGGCGGCCTCGCGCGCCTCGGCGAACTCGGCACGCGCGCGTGCCGGGCGGTACCCCTCCTGCCGTACCGTTTCGGCGCCGACGACCACGACGTCCGCCAGCGCCCGCAGCGTTCCGAAGATCCGCATGTCGGCCGCGGTGGAGATGGGCTGCGAACGCCCGTCGTGCTGGGCGGCCCCGTCCAGGGTGGACACCATGTTCGCCCGCAACCAGGGCTGCGGGCCGCCGGTCCCGGGCTCGGGCTCGGGGTACGCATAGGCGGCGGCAAGCTCGTCGAGGCTCCACTCCCGGTCGACGAGATCCCCACCGGGAACGCCGACGGCCCCACCCCGAGCCCCAGGCCCCGAGGCGACGCCCTCCGAAACCTCCTCGCCACCCCCCTCGGCCGACCCGGCACCAGTACCGGCCAAGCCGCCCGACCGGCCACCCGGCGCCCCGTCGAGCCCACCGGCCGCAAGCCCACCTCCGGCAGCTCCACCCCCGTCCGCCCCGGCCGTACCGCCGGAGGCCCTCGCTGCTGTTTCGTCGGTCACAGGGAACAGGCGTCGCATGTCATGGAGTGTGGCACGGCGCTTACCATGGTGACCCGTGTCGTCCTCCACAGCCGCGTCCAAGCCGAGCGCGATAGCCGAAGCGAGCCCGCTGTCCCTGTGCGCCCGTGAGCCGCACGTCCCGGCGGACCGGCTGGTCGCCGAGATGGTGCCGCCGCCGCGCTTCGACTCGGTCCGCTTCAGCACCTACATCCCGGACCCGAACCAGCCCAGCCAGACCGAGGCGGTCCGCGTCCTGGAGGGCTTCGCGGGCGGGCTCGGCGGGGCGCACGAGAGCGGCGCCGGCAAGAACCGGCGAGGCCTGTTCGGGTTCGGCAGGGCAAGGGCGCCCAAGGCCCCGGCCGGACCCCGCGGCGTCTACCTCGACGGCGGCTACGGCGTCGGCAAGACCCATCTGCTCGCCTCCCTGTGGCACGCCACCCCGGCCGAGCCGTCCCTGAAGGCGTTCGGCACCTTCGTGGAGCTGACCAACCTCGTCGGCGCCCTGGGCTTCCAGCAGACGGTGCGGACGCTCTCCGGTCACCGGCTGCTGTGCATCGACGAGTTCGAGCTGGACGACCCGGGCGACACCGTCCTCGTCTCCACCCTGCTCGGCAAGCTGGTCGACGCGGGCGTCGCGCTCGCCGCCACCTCCAACACGCTGCCCGGCAAGCTCGGCGAGGGCCGCTTCGCGGCGGCCGACTTCCTGCGCGAGATCCAGGGCCTCGCGGCCCACTTCCGCCCGCTGCGCATCGACGGCGAGGACTACCGCCACCGCGGCCTGCCCGAGGCTCCGGCGCCCTACTCCGCCGAACAGGTGACGAAGGCGGCGTACGCCACCGAGGGCGCCTCGCTCGACGACTTCCCGCGGCTGCTGGAGCACCTCGCCCGCGTCCACCCCAGCCGGTACGGCGCGCTGACCGATGACCTGAAGGCCGTGTGCCTCACCGACGTACAGCCGATTCCCGACCAGTCCACCGCCCTGCGGCTCGTGGTGCTCGCCGACCGGCTGTACGACCGTGAGGTCCCGGTCCTGGCCTCCGGGCTGCCCTTCGACCGGCTCTTCAGCGAGGAGATGCTGAAGGGCGGCTACCGCAAGAAGTACTTCCGCGCGATCTCCCGCCTCACCGCCCTGGCGCGCGACGCCAAGGGCCTCGTCACCGCCTGACGCCCTCTAACCGCTGAACTCCCCCTGGTCAAGGGGGAGTTCAAGCCATGCCATGCCTGCATTTCAGGCTCTCTTCAGGTGGAAACGTTAAGTTAACCCTGCAAACAACTTTGCCGGGCTAATGTGTTTCTTGACCAACGGTTGACCAAGCGTTGGCTCGCGCATGAGGAGTGGACTGCCTGGAGGGAGGCGCATGTTCCGAGGTACGACGGCCCGGACCGTGATGTCACTCCTCGCCGCCGTCCTGCTCGCCCTCCAGTTCTTCGCTCCCCGAGCGTCCTTCGCACACGCGCATACGGTCAGTCAGGCAGAGGCCAAGGCCCAGCCCGGAAACAAGCTCTCCGGGAAGGCGCTGCGCGACGAAATTCTCATGTCCCGCCAGTGCACACCGTCGGGCGATGGGGGCCCGACCGATCCGCTGCCCGGCCGGGACCGTTCACGCTTCGCCGACTGCGGGCCCACGGCGCCCGACAGACCGTCGCTCACCCGGGACCCCGCGTCCGCACACCGGCCGGAGATACCCGGGGCCGGGCAGCACCGCACGTCGAGACCCTCGGCGTCGCACACCCCGGCCGCGCTTCAGGTCTTCCGCTGCTGAGAAGCAGAGCAGTCCCCCCACCTGTCATGTAAACCCCGACGCGCCACAGCGGCGCGCCAGGAGGAGTCACCACACATGCAGCCCCTCATCGACAACGCCCGTATGTTCGGACAGCGCCCTGAGGAGTTCGCCAAACTGGCCGAAGGGCAGTCCCCGCAGGTCCTGTTCATCACCTGCTCCGACTCCCGGGTCGTTCCGGCCCTGATCACGGGCGCGCGCCCCGGCGAGCTCTTCGAGCTGCGCACCGCGGGCAACATCGTCCCGCCGTACGCCTCCGAGCACCCCACCAGCGAGGCGGCCACCATCGAGTACGCCGTGGAGGTCCTCGGCGTCAGCGACATCGTGGTCTGCGGCCACTCGCACTGCGGGGCCGTCGGCGCGCTGGTGCGCGGCGACGACCTCGACGCCGTACCGGCCGTGCGCGGCTGGCTCGCGCAGGCCGACCCGCGTCCGACGGGTGCCGTAGAGGACCCGGAGGTCGCCGAGGGCGTCCAGTCCCATGTGCTGACGCAGCTGCTGCGGCTGCGCTCGTACCCGTTCATCGACAAGAAACTGAAGGAGCGTCAACTGACCCTGCACGCCTGGTACTACGAGGTGCACAAGGGCGCGGTGCACGTCCACAGCGCCGAGACCGACGCGTTCGAGGCGCTGTGATCGGCATGATGACCAAGTTCCCTCATCTGCGGCAGGACTTCGCCGCCTCGCTGGTCGTCTTCCTCGTCGCGCTGCCGCTGTGCGTCGGCGTGGCCGTCGCCTCCGGAGTGCCGGCCGAGCTCGGCCTCGTCACCGGCATCGTCGGCGGCGTCGTCACCGGCCTGATGCGCGGCAGCAGCCTTCAGGTCTCCGGGCCCGCCGCCGGTCTGACCGTGCTGGTCTTCGAGGCCGTACGGGAGTTCGGGCTGCCGGTCCTCGGCGTGCTGGTGCTCGCCACCGGCCTGCTCCAGCTGCTCATGGGCGCCCTGAAGCTGGGGCGCTGGTTCCGGGCCATCTCGGTCTCCGTCGTCGAGGGCATGCTGGCCGGTATCGGCCTGGTGCTCATCGCCGGGCAGCTCTACTCGATGGCGGACGCCAAGGCGCCCGCTTCCGGCCTGGCGAAGATAGCCGGGCTGCCGGGGGCGCTCGCGCAGGCCGCCGGGAACACCGAGGCGCTGGCCTCCGTCGCACTGGGCGCCGGCACGATCGCCGTCCTGGTGCTGTGGAAGCAGATGCCGCGCCAGGTGCGCACCGTTCCCGGTCCGCTGGCAGCCGTGGGCCTCGCGACGCTCGTGGCCGCGATGTTCTCGCTGCCGGTCGCCACCGTCGAGGTCAAGGGCCTGCTGGGCGCCGTCCAGCCGCCGTCCCTGAGCGCCTTCGGCGAACTCGCGAACGTGGGTGTGCTCGCCACCATCGTCGCCTTCACGCTCATCGCGTCGGCCGAGTCGCTGTTCAGCGCCGCGGCCGTGGACCGGCTGCACGACGGGCCGCGCACCGAGTACGACAAGGAGCTGATGGCGCAGGGCGCCGGCAACACCGTCTGCGGTGTGCTCGGCGCGCTGCCGATGACCGCGGTCATCGTGCGCAGCTCCGCCAACGTCCAGGCGGGCGCGAAGACCAAGGCGTCCCGTGTCCTGCACGGCGTGTGGCTGCTGCTGTTCGCGGCGCTGCTGCCCGCCACGCTGGCGCTGATCCCGATCCCCGCGCTGGCCGGCATCCTGGTCCACGCCGGCTGCAAGCTGATCCCCTTCCGAGGGATCGTCTCGCTGTGGCGGGGCCACCGGGGCGAGGCGCTGATCCTCGTCGTCACCGCCGTCTCGATCGTCGCGGTGAACATGTTCGAGGGCGTGCTGATCGGTCTGGCCCTGTCAGTCGCCAAGACCGCCTGGGAGGCCTCGCACGTGAAGCTGGAGGTCATAGACAAGGGCGCCGGACCGATCCAGGCGTACCTGTCGGGCAACGCGACCTTCCTGAGGCTGCCGAAGATCCTCGACAGTCTGGAGGCCCTGCCCCAGGACCGCCCGGTGGAGCTGAACCTGTCCGGGCTGCACCACCTCGACCACGCCTGCCGTACGGCCCTGGAGAACTGGGCCGAGCGGCACAGTTCGGCCGGCACCGAACCGGTGCGGGTCACGGCGTCCTGACCGGCGCATGACCCCTGGTCCGGGGCCGGGCATGGCCCCGGACCAGACGCCGGGCATATCGTTGCAGGAGCAGACCTCAACAGCCGTCGGCGGAGGAGGTCGTCATGCTCGAGGAGCTGCTGGGCGCAGCCGTCGGAGTGGGTGCGGCGGGCCTGGTGTACGTCGCGGCCGCGGCCCGGGTCGTCAAACAGTACGAGCGCGGGGTCGTGCTCCGGCTCGGACGGCTGGTGGGTGAGGTACGGCCACCGGGATTCACGTTGATCGTTCCGATCGTGGACCGGATGCACAAGGTCAACATGCAGATCGTCACGATGCCGGTGCCGGCCCAGGAGGGCATCACCCGCGACAACGTGACCGTGCGCGTGGACGCGGTCGTCTACTTCAAGGTCGTCGACGCGGCGAGCGCGCTCATCAAGGTCGAGGACTACAAGTACGCGGTCTCGCAGATGGCGCAGACGTCGCTGCGCTCGATCATCGGCAAGAGCGATCTGGACGATCTGCTGTCCAACCGCGAGAAGCTCAACCAGGGCCTGGAGCTGATGATCGACAGCCCGGCCGTCGGCTGGGGCGTGCAGGTGGACCGCGTCGAGATCAAGGACGTGTCGCTGCCGGACACGATGAAGCGCTCCATGGCCCGGCAGGCCGAGGCCGACCGCGAGCGGCGGGCCCGGATCATCAACGCGGACGCCGAGCTCCAGGCCTCCAAGAAGCTGGCCGAGGCCGCCCACCAGATGGCCGACGCGCCCTCCGCACTCCAGCTCCGGCTGCTGCAGACGGTGATGGCCGTGGCGGCGGAGAAGAACTCCACCCTGGTGCTGCCGATTCCGGTGGAGCTGCTGCGGTTCCTGGAGCGGGGCGAGGACCACGAGCGACATGTGAAGCGCGCCCCTGAGCCGGCCCCGGGTCACGCCCTGGAGGGCGCCGCCGGCGAGGACGCTCACCCGGCCGTCGAGCCCCGGGCCGAGCGGGAGGTCGAGCGGACCATCGAGGACATCATCGAGGACGCCACCGGGCAGTGACACGTGCTACGCGCGTGGTTCCCGAGGCCCGCACCAGGTGATAGACACGGCGGGGTCACAGTTCCTGTCCGCCAGCAGGAAGGCTGCCCCATGTCCGAGAACACGTCAGCCGACCCCACGACGCGCCGTCAGCTTCTCGCCCGCACGGGCGCGTTGGGTGTCTCGATCGCCTTCGCCGGAAATCTCACCGAGCTGTTCGCCGGCACCGCCGCCGCACAGAACCTGGGCCACTCCGGCTACGGCCCGCTGGTCCGCGACCCGAAGGGCCTGCTCGATCTGCCGAAAGGTTTCCGTTACCGGGTCCTCTCACGCGAGGGCGACGGGCTGCGCTCCGGCGAGGGCCGGGTCCCCTCCAACCACGACGGCATGACGGCGCTGCCCGGCAGACACGGCCGCGTCCACCTGGTCCGCAACCACGAGAACCGCGCCGACGCCCGGATTCCCGTGCCGACCGTCAAGGGGCTCACCTACGACCCGGCCGGCAAGGGCGGCTGTACGGCCCTCACGCTCGACGCCCGCAACCACGTCCTGTCCGAGCGTGTCGCCATCGCCGGTACGGCGGTCAACTGCGCGGGTGGGCCCACCCCGTGGGGCACCTGGCTGACCTGCGAGGAGACCGAGGACAAGGCGGGCACCAACGGCTACACCAAGGACCACGGCTTCATCTTCGAGGTCGATCCCGCCGACCCGCACCGCTCGGGCGCGGTCCCGCTGACCGCGATGGGCCGCTTCCAGCACGAGGCGATCGCGGTCGACCCGCGGCGCGGCATCGTGTACGAGACCGAGGACGCCTTCGACAAGCCCTTCGGCCTGTTCTACCGCTTCCTGCCGCACCGCCCGCGCGGCGGCCTGGGCACCCTGCGCGCGGGCGGCCGCCTGCAGGCGATGCGGGTGCCGGGCGTGCCCGATCTGTCGTCGATCCAGGAGCCGGGCGCGGCCTTCGGCGACATCGAGTGGGTGGACGTACCGGACCCGCTGGCCGCCCGGACCCCCATCCGCCTCCAGGACTTCGGCCGGAAGGGCATCACCCACGCGCAGAAGCTGGAGGGCTGCTACTGGGGCGGCCGCAGCGTCTACTTCGTGTCCTCCTTCGCCCGCAGCGCGGAGGGCTCGGCCGGGGACCACTACGGCCAGATCTGGCGCTACGACCCCGCCGCGCGCCGCCTCACCCTGGTGATCGTCTTCGGCCCCGACACGAACGTCCGGCTGCCCGGCGAGTCCCCCGACAACATCTGTCTCGCCCCCAGCGGCGGCCTCATGGTCTGCGAGGACGGCAACGGCGCCCAGCACGTCTATGGCGTCACGCGGCGCGGCGAGGTGTACGCGATGGCCCGCAACGCCCAGAACCTGGGCACGCCGGAGGAGCCCGAGTGGGGCGAGTTCGCCGGGGTCGCCTTCTCGCCCGACGGAAGGACGATGTACGTCAACTGCTACACGCCGGGGACGACGTTCGCGGTGACGGGACCCTGGCGCCGCTAGCCGGCGGCGGCACGGGCCGCGGCCGGAGGCGGGCGTTCCATCACGTCCTCTAACCTGTGCGGCATGAACGCAGCGGGGGATGTGGTCGACGGCCGTTTCGAGCTGGTGGAGCGGCTCGGCAGCGGAGGGATGGGCACCGTGTGGCGGGCTCGCGACACGGTGCTGCACCGGGAGGTCGCGCTCAAGGCGGTCCGGTCCGACGCGGACACGGTCGGGGTGGTGCGCGAGCGGGTGATGCGGGAGGCGCGGGCGCTGGCCCGGCTCAGCCATCCCCATGTGGTGACGGTCCACCAGATCGTGGACGCCGAGCCGCATCCGTGGATCGTGATGGAGCTGGTGCCGGGGGTCTCCCTCCAACAGCGGCTGGACGACGGCCCGTTGACACCCGTGGCGGCGGCCCGGCTCGGCCGCCAGGTGCTCGCCGCGCTGATGGCCGCGCACGCGGCGGGCATCCAGCACCGGGACGTCAAGCCCGCCAACATCCTGCTGCGCCCCGACGGCAGCGCCGTCCTCACGGACTTCGGCATCGCCGCCCTCCAGGGCACGACGGGCCTCACGGCGACGGGCGAGTTGGTCGGTTCGCCGGAGTACATGGCCCCGGAGCGGATCCGCGGGCACGGTGACGACAGTCCGGCCGCCGACCTCTGGTCGCTGGGCGTGGTCCTGTACCTCTGTGTGGAGGGCGTCAGCCCGCTGCGCCGCCCGACGACGCTGGCCACCCTGGCCGCCGTACTCGACGACCCGCTCCCACCGCCGTCCCGCTCGGGCCCGCTGACGCAGGTGCTGCAGGCCCTGCTGGTGCGGGACCCGGCGGCCCGCCCGGACGCCGCCCGGCTGGACGCGATGCTGGCGCGGGTGGAGACGGGGGCGACTCCGCACTGGGCCGCCCAGCCGACGACGACGGCGGCCGCGCCGCACCCGGTGCCGCCGCCGACCCCCACCCAGCTGGACACTCCGCGCCCCACGACCCCGCAGCAGGTGCGCGGCCGCAAACGCCGCACTCCCCTCGTGGTGGCCGCGACCGCGGTGCTGGCGATCGCCACGGCCACGGCCCTGGTCCTCACCCTGCGGGCCGGTGACACCGGCGGCGACAACAACAGGGCCGCCCCCCTCACCAAGCCCCCGGCCCCTACCAGCGCGACCCCCACACGCACCCCGGGCCGCACCCCGCCCGGCCGCTGGATCGCCCAGCTCCACTCCGAACCGGTCTCCGCCGGCACCGCCAACCGCGACCGCAGGCTGGCCACCATCCGCCGGACCATCCCCGGGGCCAAGTTCCTGCTCAGCGACAACTACGCGTCCCTGCGCGGCGGCTACTGGGTCTTCTACGCCCCCGGCCCCTTCCGCAACGGCCGCGCGGCCCTCACCTTCTGCGCCAAGCACGACCGCACCACGGCGAACTCCTGCCTCGGCCGCTACCTGAGCACGGACCCGACCGAGTCCATCCTCCAGTGCCGCCCACCGGTCTCGGCGCCCACGGGCTACTGCACCCGCAAGGACTGAGAACCCCCGAACCGCCGGGCGGGTGACAAGGACACGGCACACCCACCGGTGTACCGAAATGCCCTTTTGATCACCATATCTTCATATAGTGATCACTCTTGTACGACG
Source organism: Streptomyces ferrugineus (assembly GCF_015160855.1). NCBI lineage: Bacteria > Bacillati > Actinomycetota > Actinomycetes > Kitasatosporales > Streptomycetaceae > Streptomyces > Streptomyces ferrugineus. The sequence goes on from NZ_CP063373.1 coordinate 7,371,724, forward strand.
CGTCACCACCGTCTGCGCCCTGGCCGCGACCCTCAGCGCGCTCGCCTCCTGCACGGCGCCCGAGGCGACCCGCGCTCCCCTCCCGGCGCCCAGTGCCACGGCCGCCTCCCCCTCTCCCAGGGCTCCGACGCTCGCCCCGGGTCCCGCCGGCACGACGCCCGTCTTCGGGCACGGCCCCCGGAGCGGGGCCAAGGCCGTCGCGCTGACCTTCGACGCCGACATGACCGCCGATCAGGGGCCGCGGGCGGCTCGGGGAGAGCGGTTCGACAACCCGGGGCTCATCGCGGCGCTGCGGGAGTTGAAGGTGCCGGCGACCGTGTTCATGACGGGCCGGTGGGCCGAGGAGTATCCGATCCAGGCCCGGTCCATCGGGCGGGACCCGCTCTTCGAGGTCGCCAACCACTCGTACAGCCACTACGCCTTCACCGACGACTGCTACGGCCTGCCGACCATCGGCGAGGAGCGGATGCGGGCGGACGTGGAGCGGGCGTACGCCGCGTTCCGGAAGGTGGGGGTGCGGGACGCGGTGCCGTACTTCCGGTTTCCGGGCGGGTGCTACGACCGGCGGGCGCTGCGGGCGCTGACCCCGCTCGGGATCACGGCCGTGCAGTGGGACGTGGTGAGCGGGGACGCCTTCGCGACGGACGCCGGCGCGGTCGCCCGGGAGGTGCTGGACGGGGTGCGGCCGGGGTCCGTGGTCGTGCTGCACTCCACGCGCAGTGCCGCTCCGACGACCGAGCGGGTGGTCCGCAGCGTCGTGCCGCAGCTGCGCCGCAAGGGCTTCCGGTTCGTGAAGGTGTCCGAGCTGATCGGGGCCGCGAGCGGGCGGCGGTGAGCGTCCTACGCTGGAGGCATGAGCGAGGACTACTGCACCATCGCCGACACGGCGAAGCCGCCCCGGGCGGACGGTCCGCCGTACGCGATGGGGGTCCCCCCGCTCGAGCGAATTCGAGAGTGGGGGAGCGTGCTGTGCCGGGAGCCGACGGAGTACCCGGAGTCGTACAAGGGGATCACGCTGTGCCCGGTGTGCGAGTGGCAGGAGGCGCAGCGCACCGCCTGTTCAGGGTGATCTGCGCGAGGTGAGCGCGCACGCCACGGCGATCGCCGCCGCCGTGAGCAGGGCCGCGGCCGCCAGGGGCAGCACGGGCAGCGGGACCGTGCCCGAGCGGGAGCCGGTGACCAGGCCGCTGACCGCCGCCTGGGCCGGGGAGCCGGTCACCACCACGGACAGCAGGGCCGCGAGCAGCATCGCCGGGATCGCGCGGCCGGTCGAGCGCAGCAGCGGCCAGGTGGTGAGGGCTCCGACGGCGGTGCCGAGCAGGGCGCAGGCCAGCGTGGCGAGCAGCCCGGCCGCGCCCGCCGGAAGCCGCGGTACGCGCGTCTGGTGGTCCGCGCTCGCCGGGTCGCTGATCAGTGCCACGACGACGGTCGCGACCGTGCCCAGGGCCGCCGCGGTGGCCAGCGCCACCAGTAGCGCGGCGAGGTGCGCCCGCCCGGGGCCGACCGCCGCGGAGACACAACTGCGGGCGGCCGGCGGCTCGTTGGTGACGCAGATCCGCACCAGCCACGCGGCGACGGGCAGCAGGGCCGCGGCCGTGTAGCCGAGCGAGTCGAGGATCGGCTGGCCGCTCTGGACGCCGATCCCGAGGAACGCGACGTACAGGATGAACGGCGGCAGCCAGCGCTGTGAGCGGACGAGCAGGTCGGCCTGGTATCCGAGCAGGGCGGTCATCGGCGGCTCTCGGTGTCGGGGCCGGCGGGCTCCTGGTGCACGCTCACCACGTGCCAGGGCGGCCGGGCGGTCAGCAGGGCGCGCAGGAGGAGGTCCGAATGGGACGCGGGCACGGTGAGGCGGTGGGTGCCCGGCGTGGGTTCCTCGGCCGAGACGACCGCGCGGGTCGCGTCGGCGGGGAGCTGCCCGCCACTGGGCCCCTGGACGACGACGCTCACGCGCGGGCCGGCGGGCTCCTGAGGCGGTTGGTCGGTACGCAGGTCCAGTCCCGCGTTCCGCACGGTGTACGTAGCGTCGGGCGCCCCCGCCAGACGGCGCGGGTCGTGGTCCACGAAGACCACGGCGGTGCCGCCCGCGGTGCGTTCGACGACGGCCCGCTCCAGCTCCGCGCGGGCGTCGGCGTCGAGGCCCGTCCACGCCTCGTCCAGCACCAGCAGCTCCGGTTCGGCGAGGAGCGCCTGGACGACGGCGACCTTCTGGCTGCTGCCCTTCGACAGCTCGGCCATGGGGGTACGGGCGTAGGGGGCGGCGCCGAAGCGGTCGAGCCACTCCAGGGCGGCACGGGTGGCCGCCGGGCGGGAGAGGCCGTGGACCGTGCCGAGGTGGGTCAGGTAGCCGAGGGCGGTGAAGGGAAGGGCGGTGGGGAAGCGTTCGGGGACGTACGCGGTGCGCGGCGCTCCGCTGACGCGGCCCTCCGTGGGGGCGTCTATGCGGGCGAGGAGGCGCAGGAGGGTGGATTTGCCGGTGCCGTTGGGGCCTTCTATGCGAATGAGGGTGCCGGGGGGCACGGTGAGGTGGATGCCGCGTAAGACCCATGGGCCGCGCAGGCCGAAGCGGCGGCCCACGTTGTCCAGACGAAGATCGCGTTGCATAGGGGGCATCTTCTCCTATCCCCCGAGTTGGCAGACTGGACGGTGTGAACAGCGATCCTTCGATTGACAGCCCCTTTCGGTCCGAGCCGGGCGCACGCGACGCCGCGCCGCAGTTCGTGCTCCCGCTCGTCGTGCGTATCGAGCGGGGCGCTCCCCCCGCCCGCACCGACGCCCTGGAGACCTCCGCCCGCGCCGTGCTGGTGATCCTCGGCGACGAACGCTCCGCCGGCGACGGCGAGTGGGCGCAGGCCATGCGCGACTGGCAGGACGCCCGGATCCGCAAGGTGGTGCGGCGGGCCCGCGGGGCCGAGTGGCGGCGGGCCGAGGGGCTGCCGGGGATCACCGTCACCGGGAAGTCGGCCGAGGTGCGGGTCTTCCCGCCCGTGCCGTTGGACGGGTGGCCCAGGGAACTGGCCAAGCTCCAGGTGTCCGGCACCGACCTCGACGACCCCGAGCCGCCCGTGGACGCCGATGCGTCGGCGCCGGTGCTGTGGCTCAACCCCGAACTCGACATGTCGGCCGGCAAGGCCATGGCGCAGACGGGCCACGCGGCACAGCTCGCCTGGTGGGAGCTGTCGGACGAGGAGCGGGCAGCGTGGCGCGACGCGGGGTTTCCACTGTCCGTGCGGACCGCGGAGCCGAGGCGCTGGCGTGAACTGACGAGCGCCGGGCTGCCGTTGGTGCGGGACGCGGGGTTCACGGAGATCGCGCCCGGCTCGTGCACCGTCGTCGCGGACCATCCGGCGCTGCGGTAGGCACGGCCCCGGCTTACCGTGGTGGGCGAGTACGGGATCGTGATCCCGGACGACGCCGTCGTCGACGCCGAGACCCCGGGCCGATCGTCTCGGACGACGGCCTGCGTGTGCTGGACGTATGGACGCCACCTCGCGGCTGAGCCATATCCACGACCTCTTTGCGGCCTGAACGCTCCCGCCGTCCCGCGCGTACCTCCTGGTGCCGATTGGCCACGATGCCCGGGCGCGGGTCCCAACCTCAAATGTTGCTCTGAAGGCGGCCCCCGAGGGGTTCGGGCCGGCCCGGCGGGGCCATACCCCCGTCACGTCCGGCGGGTCCGAGGAGACGGGGCGGGCGGGTACGGAAGAGGCCGAGGAGGGGACGATGGAGCGACTGGGCACGGGAATCGGATGGCGTCCGGAGATCGCGGACGCCGTGGAGCGCATGCCGGGCATCGACTGGGTCGAGACCGTCGCCGAGAACGTCTGCCCCGGGCATCTTCCGCCGTCCCTGGTACGGCTGCGGGAGCGCGGGGTGACCGTGATCCCGCACGGTGTCTCGCTGGGCCTGGGCGGCGCGGAGCGGCCCGACGCCGGTCGGCTGGCCGTGCTCGCCGAGCGGGTCGAGGCGCTGGGGGCGCCGCTGGTGACCGAGCACATCGCGTTCGTACGGGCGGGCGGGCCGATGACGGCGTCCCCGCGGCTGGAGGCGGGGCATCTGCTGCCGGTGCCGCGTACCCGGGACGCCCTCGACGTGCTGTGCGAGAACGTCCGTGTCGCACAGGACGCGCTGCCGGTGCCGCTGGCCGTGGAGAACATCGCGGCGCTCATCTCCTGGCCGGGCGAGGAGATGACCGAGGGACAGTTCCTGTACGAACTGGCCGACCGGACCGGCGTACGGCTGCTGATCGATGTCGCCAACCTGCACACCAACCACGTCAACCGGGGCGAGGACCCGGCCAAGGCGCTCGCCGAGCTGCCGCTGGAGGCCATCGCGTACGTCCATGTCGCGGGCGGCTTCGAACGCGACGGCGTCTGGCACGACAGCCACGCCCACCCCGTCCCCCAGCCGGTCCTCGACATCCTGACCGACCTCGCCTCCCGGGTGTCCCCGCCGGGGGTCCTGCTGGAGCGCGACGAGAACTTCCCCGAACCGGCCGAGCTGGAGCGGGAGTTGGGGGCGATTCGGGCGGCCTTGGAGAAGGGCGGCGCCGAGCGGGCCACGCCGACGGAGGGGGCCGTGCCGACGGAGGGGGCCGCGTCGGAGGAGCGGGAGAAGCCGGCGCCGGCCCAGGACGCCCTCGCGGAAGGGGCGCCGCCGGCCCAAGACGCCCTCACCGAGGGGACGAAGCCGGTCCAGGACGCCCTCGCCCCCGCCCGTCAGCGGCTCGCCCTCGCGCAGGCCGCCCTGCTCTCCGCGCTCGTCGCCGGGACGCCCGTGCCCGAGGGGTTCGACCGGGTGCGGCTCGGGGTGCAGGCGCGGGCGCTCGCCGGGAAGCGGGCGGATGTCGTGGCGAAGGTGGCGCCGGAGTTGCCGGTGATCCTCGGGGACGGATACCGGCGGGCCTTCCTCGCGTACACGCACGGGCATCCGATGGCCGACGGCTATCGGCGGGACGCGCTGGACTTCGCCGGGTATCTGCTGGCCGAGGGGCGCTGCGAAGACGCGCGGGTGCGGGCGGAGTTGCGGGAGTGGTGGCTGGAGCGGTCGGGGCCGAAGCCCAGGTCGCGGCGGCCGGGGGTACGGCTGGCCCGGGCCACCCGTCGGGTTCTGCTGCGACGCTGAGCGGGCGCCGCCCGGCAGTGAGTGTGCCGGGGTTAACACCCCGGCCCGCATCACGGGTCTTGGCGACGTTTCGTCCTCATATGTCGCCGCAGATCACCCGCTGTCACTTCCCATTCGCCCGCATTCGCCCCGCTTGCAACCATTCGCTCCTGTACGGCAGTTGGCGTAAGCGCCGAAGTAATATGCCAACCCGACCCTCGAAGCGCACTAACGTGCGGTGCCGCAACAGGAGGCACCATGCGACCGCGACCCCCCGTCAAGGGCCGAGGCATCTTCAGCGGCACCGGGATCATCATCACCGGCCTGGCGGCGACGCTGCTGGCGATGATCTTCCCGATCTGGTCGTACGCCGACCGGTCCGGGACGGGTCTGGACGCACTGAACGCCGAGACCGTCTCGACCGGGTACGGGCCGCTGTCCGCCCTCGACCGCGACTTCCTCACCAAGGTCCGGCTGGCCGGGCTGTGGGAGCTGCCCGCCGGCGAGCAGGCCAGGAGCAAGGGCACGACCCCGGCCGTACGAACCGCGGGGGAGCATCTGGTCGAGGGGCACATGTTCCTGGACGAGCGGGTGCGCGACGTCGCCGCCAGGCTGAGCCTCGCGCTGCCCAACGAGCCCACCGAGCAGCAGCGGGCATGGCTGGCGACCCTGGACGCGGCCCAGGGCGTCGCGTACGACCGGGAGTTCGCCAACATCCTGCGGCTGGCGCACGGCAAGGTGTTCTCCGTCGTCGCCCAGGTCCGGGCCAGTACCCGCAACTCCCTGGTGCGCAAGCTCGCCGACGACGCCAACACCGCCGTGCTGGACCACATCACGGTCCTGGAGGCCACCGGTTACGTCGACTTCGACGCCCTGGCCCGGGACATGGTCGCCGACAGCACCCCTCCGCTCACCCCCGCCCCGGCCCCGCCGGGTCCGACCACCGACCCCGCCCCGGCCGTCCCGGTGACCCCGTCCCCGTCGCCGACCTACAGCCTGCCGCCGGCCGTGACCAGCCCGCGCGCAACAATTCCGGCAAGTACTGAAAAAGCACCCCAAGACCGCAACCAATAATTGAGAAACCCCCACGGCGAGCAACCAACTCCGCGAGAGCGGCGGCGGTTTAGCCGCAAAATGGTGCCATGTTCTGGGTGCTTCTTCTGCTGCTGGCCTGGGCCGTCGCCGGCACAGCGTGCACACGGCTGTGCCTGGCCGCCGTACACACCGCGGCCATGGACAGGAACGAGGCGACCACGGCCCGGGACCACGATCTGACGCTGTACGAGGCCGCGTTCCTGTCCGGCGGCCCCCGGCGGGTCGCCGATCTGACCCTCGTCTCCATGGCGCGCCAGCAGCGGCTGCTGCTCGCGCACACCGGCTGGGCGACGGTCGTCGACCCGCGCGGACGGGACGAGATGGAGCGCTCGGTGATAGGGGCCATCGGGCCGCAGGGCCAGTCCCGGATCGAGCCGGTGCGGGACGCCGCGGCCGCCGCCGACGCGGTGGGCAGCCTCGCCGACCGCCTGGTCAGCGCGGGCCTCGCCGTGCCCGCCGAGGCGCGCGACGGAATAGGCGCCGCGATCCGTCAGGTGCGGCTCGCCGCGGCGGTCGTGGCCGCGCTGGGGGTGATCGCGCTGCTGGCGCCCGCCCAGTCGGAGATGCCGGCGCACCTGATCGCGCTGTGGTTCGCGCTGCCCTTCGTGCTCACCCTGAGTTGCCTGGCCATCGCCCGCGTCGAGATCCACCCGTACGCGCGGTGGGCCTCCCCGGCCGGGCAGCGGCTGTTGAGCGCCCTGGTGAGGCGTTCCGGGGACGGCGACGACCGTACATACCTCACCTTCGTCGCGGTACGCGGTGTGCGCGCGATCGGCGAGCCGGACCTGCGCGCGGCCTTCGCGCATCGCGAGCACGAGGCGTCGCACTGGCACGACTGACGGCTCCGGGGCCGACGGGCCCCGGAGTTGATGACGCATAGGGGGCAATGCGGCGACATCGGCGAGGCGGTGCTTGCCTTCGTCAACAGACGAACGAAATATCCCTTTTGTTGCTGCCGTGCACCGAAGGGAAACGTGATGAGAGCTGCCGCCCTCTACTCCGCCGCGGGGGCCATGCTCCTGTCCGCCCTCTCCCTGGCCCCGGCCGGCGACGCCGGGGCCGCGCCGGGCGCGGACGAGCGGTACGGCACGACGGTCGCCGTCGCGCGCGCCAAGGCGGCCGGTATCGCCTTCGGCGACTGCCCCGAGGACCAGGGCCTGCCGGGCCATGTGCAGTGCGGCACGGTGTCCGTCCCGCTGGACTACGCACACCCCGAGGGCAGGCAGATCAAGCTGCTGGTCAGCCGGGCCCGAGCCACGCACAAGGACCCGCACAACAGCAAGCACCGGGTGCCGGGACAGGGTGCCCTGGTCTACAACCCGGGCGGACCGGGCGCCTCCGGCCTGCAGTTCCCCCTGATCGGGGTCCTCCCGGCGTGGAAGCGACTGGCCGCCGCCTACGACCTGGTGGGCTACGCCCCGCGCGGCGTGGGGCCGTCCGCGCCGCTGTCCTGCGAGGACCCCAAGCACTACTTCAAGGGGCCCACGCAGGCACCGATGCACCCCTCGGAGGCATACAAGGCGGAGCGCGTCGCCCGGGCCAAGGCCTACGCCCGGGGCTGCGCCGAGCGGACCGGGAGCGCGCTGCAGCACTACAACTCCCTCAACAACGCCCGTGATCTGGACGTCCTGCGCGCCGCCCTCGGCCAGTCGAAGCTGACGTTCATGGGCGCGTCGTACGGCACCTACTTCGGCGCGCTGTACGCGCACATGTTCCCCTCGCACGTGCGGCGGATGGTGTTCGACTCGGCGGTCAACCCGGACCCCCGGCAGATCTGGTACTACAACAACCTCGCCCAGTCCGCCGCGTTCGAGGGGCGCTGGACGGACTTCCGGGAGTGGGTCGCCGAGCACGACGACGTGTACGGGCTCGGCAGCACCGCCGGCGAGGTGCTGCGCAACTACGAGAAGGTGCGGGCGCGGCTGGCCGTGAAGCCGGCCGGCGGGAAGATCGGGCCGGGGCAGTTGCAGGAGGCGTTCTTGCAGGCCGGCTACTACGACGACTACTGGCCCTCGCGGGCGCAGGCGCTGTCGGCGTATCTGAAGGGCGACTCCAAGCCGCTGGTCGAGCTGGCCGCGCCGGTGACGGAGGCGGCGGCCGAGGAGGAGAACACCAACGCGGTCTACACGGCCGTGGAGTGCAATGACGCGCCCTGGCCGACGGACTGGGCGGTCTGGGACCGGGACAACACCCGGCTCGCGCGCGTGGCGCCGTTCGAGACATGGGACAACGCGTGGATGAACCTGCCGTGCGCCTTCTGGCAGATGCCCCGGCAGCAGCCCCTCGATGTGCGGACCGAGCCGGGTGAGCTGCCGCCGACGCTGATCCTGGCCGCCGAGCGGGATGCCGCGACGCCGTACGACGGGGCGCTGGAGATGCACCGGCGGCTCGCCGGTTCGGTGCTGGTGACCGAGCGGGACGCCGGGACGCACGGCATCGCGTACGGGCCGAACCGCTGTGTCAACGGCCATGTCGACGCGTATCTGCTGGAGGGCCGCCTCCCGACGCGGTACGCGTCGTGCGAGGGGCACCCGGAGCCGAAGCCGAGCACTTCGCAGAAGGCCCGTCATCAGGCTGCGGCCCGTCCGTAGCGGATCGCGCCGACGCGGCTGAGCCCCGCACCCCTCGCAGGGGTGCGGGGCTCAGCCGCGTCCCGGCCTAGGCGAGCCCGGCGACCAGTTCCGCCACGGACTTGCGGCGGCCCGTGAAGAACGGGACCTCCTCGCGGACGTGCATCCGGGCCTCCGAGGCCCGCAGATGACGCATGAGGTCGACGATGCGGTACAGCTCGTCGGCCTCGAAGGCGAGCAGCCACTCGTAGTCGCCCAGCGAGAAGGAGGCGACCGTGTTGGCGCGGACGTCGGGGTAGCCGCGGGCCATCTTGCCGTGGTCGGCGAGCATGCGGCGGCGGTCCTCGTCGGGCAGCAGGTACCAGTCGTAGGAGCGCACGAAGGGGTACACGCTGACGTAGTTCCGCGGCGTCTCGTCGGCGAGGAACGCCGGGATGTGCGAGCGGTTGAACTCGGCGGGGCGGTGCAGCGCCATGTTCGACCAGACCGGCGTCAGGGCGCGGCCCAGCTTGGTGCGGCGGAAGAGGTTGTACGCCTCCTGGAGCTGGTCGCTGGTCTCGGCGTGCCACCAGATCATGAGATCGGCGTCGGCGCGCAGCCCGGACACGTCGTACGTGCCGCGGATCGTCACGTCCTTGGCGGCGAGCTGGTCGAACAGCTCCTGGACCTCGTCGGCGTAGCCCGCGCGGTCCTCGGGGAGCACGTCCTTCAGCTTGAAGACGGACCAGAGGGTGTAGCGGATGACCTCGTTCAGGTCCTTGGCCAGCTTGCCCTTGTTCGGGATCCGGCCGGCCTCGGTGGTGGGGGCGTCGTCACTCATGTCCCTATTCTCCTGCTCCTCCGTGCAGACTCTGCACCGGGTCGGCGGTGAGCTCCTCCACACCGCTCAGGTCGCCGTCCAGCTGGTCGACGGCGGCGTAGGCGCTCGCGATGCACGCCGGGATGCCGACGCCGTCGTACGGCGCGCCGCACACCGCGAGGCCCGGCACCTTGGCGATGTGCTCGCGGACGCGGGCCACGCGCGCGTGGTGGCCGACCGGGTACTGGGGCAGGCCGTCGGTCCAGCGGGTGACGCGGGTCTCCAGGGGGGTGGCGTCGAGGCCGGTCGCCGCCTCGAGGTCCCGGCGGGAGACGTCGACGAGATGGGCGTCGTCGCGGTCCAGGATCTCCGTCTCGCCGTACCGCCCGACGGAGGTGCGCAGGACGACCACGTCCGGGTTCTCGTCGGCGATCCAGCCCCACTTCTGGGAGGCGAACGTCGACGCCTTGATGGTGCGCCCGTCGACCGGCGGCACGAGGAAGCCGCTGCCCGCCGGGAGGCCGGTGCCGGCGCGGCGGTAGGCGAGGGTGATCAGGGCCATCGAGGCGTATTCGACGCCGTCCAGCTCGGCGGCGGCCTCGGGGGCCTCGGCGCGCAGCAGGCCGGCGGCGGCCGGGGCGGGTACGGCGACGACGACCGCGTCGGCGTGCAGCACCCGGTCGCCGGCGGCCACGCGCCAGCCGCCGGACGCCTCGCGACGCAGCTCCGTCACCGGCGCCCCGGTCACGATCTCGCCGCCCCGCGCGCGCACCGACTCCGTGACGGCGAGCGGGAGTTGGCCGACGCCGCCCTCGATGCCCATGAACACCGGCCCGGTCTGCTGGTTGGCCGCCGCCTTGGCCTGGATCTCACGGACCGCCTCGGTGAGCGAGTCGTGCGTCCGCGCGGCCTGGTAGAGCTGCGGGACCGCCGAGCGCATCGAGATGCGGTACGCGTCGCCCGCGTAGACGCCGCCCAGCAGGGGCTCGACCAGCCGGTCGACGACCTCGCGGCCCAGGCGCGCCGCCACGTACTCCCCCACCGCCACGTCGTCCCCGACCTCGGTGCGGGGCAGGTCGGCGTCGCGCTCGATGCGGGCCAGGCCCTCGTCGGACAGGACGCCGGCCAGGGCGGACGCGGTGCCGGGGACGCCCATGACATGGCCCTTGGGCATGGGGCGCAGGGCCCCCCGGGTCCAGATCGAGGCGGTCGCGGTGGCGGGCGGCTGGAGACGCTCGTCGAGGCCGACCTCGCGGGCGAGGGCGACGGCCTCGGGGCGGCGGGCCAGCATCGACTCGGCGCCGAGGTCCACGCGCACGCCCGCGATCTCGCCGGGCAGCAGCTTGCCGCCGACCCGGTCCGACGCCTCCAGGACGGTCACGCGTCTGCCGCCGGCCAGCACCCGGTGGGCGGCCGCCAGTCCGGCGATCCCACCGCCGATCACGACGACATGACCATGCCTCGTCGGGCCGTCTCCCGGGCGTGTGTCCTCGCTGTGCTCGCGCATGATCCCACTCTCTCAGACCCCACTGACACCCCCACCAGGGCCGTACGGCCCCACCCGACCGGGACCCCTGTGCCCGCGCCGAGTCCCGACCGTGACCGCATCGGGACCGTTTCCCGCCAACGTTCCGCCGGACCGCGGCGTCGAAGAAGCATCAGTCGTCACGACGACCCTCGGGGGTACGCCCGCATGCGCACACGACGATCCGTACGGCCCGTTCAGGCCCTGGCGGGCCTTCTGCTGGCCACCGCCCTCGCGCTCACCGGCTGCAGCGGTGCGAACGACGACGGGGGCGACGCCAGCGCCGCCAAGGGCGAGGCCCAGGCGGACACCCAGGCCGGCGCGAGGGAGGGTGCCTCCGACGGCAACTCCGACAGCGGATCCGGCAGCTCCGGCAGCGGCTCAGGCGCCGACAAGGCCGCGCCCGCCAAGGTCACCGCCAGTCACATCATCCGCACCGCCTCGCTGACCGTGCAGGTCAAGGACGTACCGAAGGCCCTCGACGAGGCCCGCACCACCACCGAGAACGCGGGCGGCTACGTCGGCGACGAGACCACGACACGCGACGGCGAGGGCCACGAGCGCACCCGGATCGTGCTGCGCGTGCCCGTCGAGCGGTACGCCGAGGTCCTCGCGGAGCTGGAGGGCGCGGGCAAGTTGATCGAGCGCAGCGCGAAGGCTCAGGACGTCACCGACCAGGTCGTCGACGTGGAGAGCCGCATCAAGACGCAGCGGGCCAGCGTGGCCCGGATCCGCGAGCTGATGGACCGGGCGACGAAGCTCAGCGACGTGGTGACCCTGGAGGGCGAGCTGAGCAGCCGCCAGGCCGACCTGGAGGCGCTGCTGGCCCAGCAGGAGTCCCTGAAGGACCGCACCAGCCTGGCCACCATCACCCTCTCGCTCTCCGAGACGCCGGTGAAGAAGGCCGCGAAGGACGACGACGACCCGGGCTTCCTGGACGCGCTCGCGGGTGGCTGGAACGCGTTCGTGACGATGCTGCGCTGGCTCGCCGTGGCGTTCGGCGCCGTGCTGCCCTTCGCCGCGGTGGCGGCGCTGCTGGTGCTGCTGTGGCTGAAGGTGCTGCGCCCCCGGCTGCCGCGCCGCCCGGCGACCGCGTCCGTGGCCACCGCGCTCGGCCCGCTGCCGACGGCCCGCCCCGCACCGCGCCCCACGCGCGCGGGCGACGACGAGGGCGGCGAGCAGGACTGAAATGCCCGGCGCCCGTAGCGTGTTCGCATGAACATGAGCGCTGCGAGGGATGTGCCGGGCGAGCCGGAACGACTGGTCGTGATCGGGGCCGACGCCGCGGGGATGTCCGCGGCGTCCCAGGCCCGGCGCCTGAAGAGCGCCGGGGAACTGGAGATCGTGGCGTTCGAACGCGGCCACTTCACCTCCTTCTCGGCGTGCGGCATCCCGTACTGGGTGGGTGGCGACGTCCCCGACCGCGACCAGTTGATCGCCCGTACGGCCGAGGAGCACCGCGCCCGGGACATCGACCTGCGGATGCGGACGGAGGTCATGGAGATCGACGTCGCCGGCGGCCGGGTACGCGCGCGTGACGTCGATTCCGGCGCCGAGTCCTGGACGTCGTACGACAAACTCGTGATCGCGACCGGCGCCCGCCCGATCCGCCCCGACATGCCGGGCGCCGACGCCCCCGGCGTCCACGGCGTCCAGACCCTCGACGACGGACAGGCCCTGATCGACACGCTGACCCGCACGCGTGGCCGTCGCGCGGTCGTCGTCGGCGCCGGGTACATCGGCGTGGAGATGGCCGAGGCGCTCATCAACCGCGGCTACGAGGTGACGGTCGTCAACCGCGGCAGCGAGCCCATGTCCACGCTCGACGCGGACATGGGCCGCATGGTGCACGAGGCCATGGAGGGCCTGGGCATCACCATGGTCAACGACGCCGAGGTCACCAAGATCCTCACGGGCGAGGACGGCCGGGTCCGCGCGGTGGCCACCGAGGACGCCGAGTACCCCGCGGACGTGGTCGTCCTGGGCATCGGAGTGCGCCCGGAGACCACGCTGGCACGAGCGGCCGGCCTCCCCCTGGGCGAGCACGGCGGCCTGCTGACCGACCTCGCGATGCGGGTGCGCGGCCACGAGAACATCTGGGCGGGCGGCGACTGCGTGGAGGTCCTCGACCTGGTCTCCGGCCGGGAACGCCACATCGCCCTCGGCACCCACGCCAACAAGCACGGCCAGGTCATCGGCACGAACGCGGCCGGCGGCTACGCCACCTTCCCCGGCGTCGTCGGGACGGCCGTCAGCAAGGTCTGCGACCTGGAGATCGCCCGCACGGGTCTGCGCGAGAAGGACGCCCGCAGGGCGGGCCTGCGGTACGTCACGGCCACGATCGAATCGACGAGCCGCGCGGGCTACTACCCCAGCGCCTCCCCCATGACGGTCAAAGTCCTCGCGGAACGCCGCACGGGCCGCCTCCTGGGCGTCCAGATCGTCGGCAGGGAGGGCGCGGGCAAGCGGGTCGACATCGCGGCGGTCGCCCTGACAGCAGGGATGACGGTGGAACAGATGACGTACCTGGACCTGGGATACGCGCCCCCGTTCTCACCGGTGTGGGATCCGGTGCTGGTAGCGGCCCGTAAGGCTGTAAAGGCGGTAGGACAGCCCACCTAGCGCGTGTCTCTTTGATGGGTTGGTCGGTTGATCGGATGTGTCCGTCCGGTTAGTGATCACTGATGCGATGTGGGACCGGATCGAGCCGCTGATGCCGGCCGATCCGGTCCGCGGACGGCGATGGGCCGACCACCGCCGAACGCTCGAGGCCATCGCGTGGAAGTACCGCACCAACTCGCCCTGGCGGGACCTGCCCGACGAGCTCGGCTCATTCCAAACCGCTCACAAGAGGCTGATCAGATGGGCCGTCGACGGCACCTGGGAAATGATCCTTGCTGCCGTCCTGGCGGCGGCGGACGCCGACGACGACATCGACTGGACGGTGTCGGTGGACTCCACGGTCGTCCGGGCCCACCAGCATGCTGCCGGAGCACTCAAAAAGGGGCGGCTCACTGCGGCGAGCCCGCCGATCACGCGCTCGGACGTTCCCGCGGCGGGCTGAGCACCAAGGTTCACCTGGCCGCAGACGGCCACGCCCGGCCCCTCGCCTTCACCGTCACCGCAGGCCAGGCAGGTGATGCACCCGCCTTCGAGACGGTGATGTCCCGCATCCGCGTGCCCCGCACTGGCCCGGGCAGGCCCCGGACCCGGCCCCTGGCCGTTCTTGCCGACCGCGCGTATTCCTCACGTGCCATCCGCAGCCACCTGCGGCGCCGGGGCATCCGTGCGGTCATCCCGCAGCCGTCCGACCAAGTTGGCCACCGCCTGCGGCGAGGCCGACTCGGTGGCCGCCCGCCCGGCTTCGACAGCGAGGCGTACAAGCAGCGGAACACCGTCGAGCGGTGCATCAACCGCCTCAAGCAGTGGCGCGGCCTGGCCACACGAACCGACAAACTCGCGATCGCCTACCAGGCCGCACTCCACCTCGCGGGCATCCTCATCTGGACCCGACGCTGACCAAAGAGACAGAACCTAAAGCGTGTTGCAGAACGCTGTGATCAGGCAGGCTGAACTGGGCGTTTGTCGCGTCTGGTCACGCGGTGAGGGCGAGGTTGTGCATGCGGGCGACGGCCTGAACGGCGTGATGGAGGCCGTCGCCGCGCTGCCGGCAGTCACGCAGGATCTTGTAATTCTTCATCCGTCCGATCACATGCTCCACACGGGCGCGGACCTTGCGGTGCTCCGCGTTGTCCTCCTCTTCGCCCTTGAGTAGCGGCCGTCCGGGGCGTTTGCGGTGCGGGACGATCAGGCCGGTGTTGAGATAAGCGCCGTCGCCGAGCACCGTCACGCCTTCGCAGTGCTCGGCCAGTCCGGAGCGCCGCCAGGCGTGCGCGTCCGCGGTGGTGCCCGGCAGCGGACGGGCCGCGGCCACCACGAGCCGGGTGTCTGCGTCCACGATGACCTGCACGTTTGCTGAGAAACGGTAGTTACGCGAGGAGGCACCCACACCTCGGTCACGGACCGGGATGAGGGTGCCGTCCACGATCCACAACCGCTCGACTGCCTCCTGCGGGGCACGTACCGGCTCGAGCGCGAGCAGCGGCCCCAGCCGCTGGATCACCCGGCACACGGTCGCCGGGGAGATGCCGAACAGCGGGGCGAGCTGCCGCATCGTGAGGTTCGTGCGGTAGTAGACAGCCACCAGCAGCACCCGCTCGGCCAGCGGAAGCCGCCACGGACGACCCCACCCGCACCCCTCACCACCACGTTCCCGAACCGCCCTTAGCAGCCGCCCGAACTGCTCAGCCCGCAGACCGGTGAACGTCTCCACCCAGACCGGCTCAGCCCTCAACACCCCACCCATGCAAGGGAAATGCCCTGATCACAGCGTTCTGCAACACGCTTTAGGGGCGCGGGGAACTGCGCGACATGCCACAACGAACCAGCAGCCGCCGAAAACCCCACACCCCTACGGCGGTCACGCGCTTCCGTTGATCCTCTCGATCGCCTGCCTGGCCTGCTCAGCCGGCGGCCGAGAAGGCAACGAAGAAACAGACGCACTCCCACTCGGCGGCATGGCGGCAGCCGCAGGCTGCTCCCCCGTCGGCTTGGCATGAGACGCCGCGGCCCGCGGGGAACGCAACCGGTGGCTCACCGCCTCATCGAGCGTCACCGGCCGCTGCATCTGCGTCGCCAGCCGCCCCGCCTCCTGACCCAGCCGGGCCACGTCCTCCCACGGCAGCCGCACCACCACCGCGATCTCGGCCTCCCCGTCGGGCAACGCGTGGATCGGAGGATTAACTCGGTCGTTCATCGCCTGTTCCTCACGTAGTCCCCGCGACCCGCCTTCCCCGTGCCGCGGGCGGTTGCCGAGTCATACGCACGTGACCGCGGCCACGTTCACCGATTCGCCGCACGGATCCCGGGCAGATACCAGTCGTGGTCATCCCCGTCCATGACGTGAACCCGGTGCGTCGCACCCCCTGGGTGACATACGCGCTCATCGCCGCGAACGTGTTCGTCTTCCTGTCCACGCCCGGCATAGCCGGCTCGGTGGCCGGTGAGAGCAGCCTGGCCCAGACGTGCCAACTGCACGCGTTCCTGGACCACTACGCGGCGGTGCCGCGGGAGTTGGTCCACGGTCAGCTGCCGGGTGTGGTCCCCACCGGCGACGTCGCCGTGGGCCCGCGCGGCCCCGGCTGTGTGATCGGACCGCCGGACTACGACAAGTCCCCCGCGCTGTCGGTGTTCACCGCGTTGTTCCTGCACGGCGGCTGGCTGCACCTGTTGGGCAACATGCTGTTCCTGCTGATCTTCGGCAACAACATCGAGGACCGCATGGGCCACGTGCGGTACTTGCTCTTCTACGTCGTCTGCGGCTACGCGGCGTCCTACGGCTTCGCGTTCCTCAACGACGACTCGGCCGACCCGCTGATTGGCGCGTCCGGCGCCATCGCGGGCGTGCTGGGCGCGTATCTCGTGCTGTATCCGAAGGCCAGGGTGTGGGTCCTGGTGCCGTTCCTGGTCTTCCTGCCACTCAGGCTGCCCGCCTGGCTGGTGCTCGGCTTCTGGTTTGTGCTGCAGGCGGTGTACTCGAACGGCGAGGGCGTCTCCGACGCGGGCACGGTGGCGTACGCGGCGCACATCGTGGGCTTCCTGGCCGGCATGGCGCTCGCCTGGCCGCTCAAGCCGGGGACACCGCCGCCTCCGGAGCCGCGCGGCCTGCTGTTCGGCAGGCGGGCGCGGCCCCACACGTGGTGAGGGCCGCTACCGGGCCGTCCGCGTGTGGACGTACTCGACGAGCCGGGTCAGCGTGTCCGGGTCGGTGGCCGGCATCACGCCGTGGCCGAGGTTGAAGACATGGCCCTCGAGACCGGCCGCGGCGTCGAGGACCTCGCGGGTCTTGGTCTCGATCGCCTCGGGGGTGGCGAACAGGACCGTCGGGTCGAGGTTGCCCTGGAGCGCCTTGCCGGGGCCGACGCGGCGGGCGGCCTCGTCCAGCGGGACGCGCCAGTCGACGCCGACGACGTCCGCGCCGGCCTCACCCATGAGCTTGAGCAACTCGCCGGTGCCGACGCCGAAGTGGATGCGCGGGACGCCGTACCCGGCGACCGCCTCGAAGACCTTCGCCGAGGCGGGCATCACCGAGCGGCGGTAGTCGGCGGGGGCGAGCGCGCCGACCCAGGAGTCGAAGAGCTGGACCGCGGAGGCGCCGGCCTCGATCTGCACCTTGAGGAAGGCCGCGGTGATGTCGGCGAGGCGGTCGAGGAGATCGGCCCACAGCTCGGGGTCGCCGTACATCATCGCCTTGGCGTTCTCGTACGTGCGCGACGGACCGCCCTCGACGAGGTAACTCGCGAGAGTGAAAGGCGCGCCGGCGAAGCCGATGAGAGGAGTGGCGCCGAGTTCGCGGGTGAGCAGGCCGATGGCCTCGGTGACGTACGAGACGTCCTCGGGGGTCAGGTCGCGCAGCCGGTCCAGGTCGGCGCGGGTGCGGATCGGGCGCTCGACGACCGGGCCGACGCCGGGCTTGATGTCGAGGTCGACGCCGATGGCCTTGAGCGGGACGACGATGTCGCTGAAGTAGATCGCCGCGTCCACGTTGTGCCTGCGCACGGGCTGCAGGGTGATCTCGGTGACCAGCTCGGGCCGCATGCAGGACTCGAGCATCGGGACGCCCTCGCGCACCTTGCGGTACTCCGGCAGTGAGCGCCCGGCCTGCCGCATGAACCACACCGGCGTGTGCGGCACGGGCTCGCGCCTGCACGCCTTGAGGAAGGCGGAATCGTACGTGGCGGACGGCGGCGTCTGGTTGGCACTCACGGGGGCAAGTCTCGCACGGCCGAATCCGGCCCCGTGCCGGGGTTGCCGTGTTGTCCGGGTGTCTCTCCCTGCACGAAGCCCCCGTTCCCCTTAATCTTCCCGGCATGGCTGCGGCTCAGGGAAGACTGTCGGACGGCACTGGCGGAACGGATGACGCGAAGGAGACCGGGGAGGCGGACCGTCATTCGCACAACACAACTCCCGCGGCCTTCCGGGCCGCGGTCGAGGCTCTGCGCGGCAGCCGGCTGCGGCCGCAGATCGAGGTCGAGCAGACCAAGGCGCCCCAGCGGCTGGCGCCGTACGCGTACGCGCTGGAGGCGACGGTCGTCGACGGCGGCCAGGACCTGGCCGACGGCCGCCTGGTGCTGCTGCACGACCCGGCGGGACACGACGCCTGGCGGGGCACCTTCCGGCTGGTGACCCTCGTGCGCGCCGAGCTGGAGCCGGAGATGGCCGCCGACCCGCTGCTGCCCGAGGTGTGCTGGTCGTGGCTGACCGGCGCGTTCCAGGCGCGCGGGCTGTCGTACGGCGAGCCGAGCGGCACCGTCACGCGCGCGAGTTCGCACTACTTCGGCGGCCTGTCCGAGCGCCCGGCGGCCTCGCAGATCGAGATCCGCGCCTCCTGGACCCCGCGAGAGGGCCTGGGCGGCGTCCCGGACACCGCGGCCCATCTGGCGTCGTGGTGTGATCTGCTGGCCCAGGTCGCGGGCCTGCCGCCGGCGGGTCCGGGCGATGCGTCGGTGGTGACACTGCCGCAGCGCCGCGATCCGCAGTCCCGTTGATCACCATCGGCACCGGACCGCCACCCGCTTGACCATCACTTTGTCGATACGGCCACTTTCGGTCAGGAACGGTCCATGATCGAAGTCATTCACTCGCCGAGTGATCGACCGTGTGTCTGAATTGCCCTAATTGTTACTCACTAAATCGTGATCTTTCCCTAAAGGGCCATGGGTTTGGTGCCGAAGACGACTGTGACCTTGAAGTCGTCCCCGCACCCCAGGAGGCCTGGTGTCCGTTCTCCTCGAGCAGCCCGCAAGCCTGGTCGCCTACCGCCCGAACAAGCCGACCGCCATGGTGGTCGTGGCCGATCCCCGCGTCCGCTCCACCGTCACCCGGCACCTCTGGGCTCTCGGTGTGCGCGACGTCATCGAGGCCTCGTCCATCGCGGAGGCTCGTCCCCGCATCGGCAACCCCCGCGACATCTGTGTCGCCGACGTCCATCTGCCCGACGGCTCCGGCCTCACCCTGCTGTCGGAGACCCGCGCCGCGGGCTGGCCCAACGGCCTGGCCCTGTCCGCCGCCGACGACATCGGCGCCGTGCGCAACGCCCTCGCCGGCGGTGTGAAGGGCTACGTCGTCACCGGCACCCGCACCAACGTCGGGCTCCCCACCCGGCCCGGTGCCGCCCCCATCGGCGCCGCCGCCGCCCGAATGCACCGTCGCCACCCGGGTGCCCCGAGCCACCCGGGCGGCTACCGCGAACTGTCCGGCCGTGAGGTCGAGGTGCTGCGGCTGGTGGCGGAGGGCCAGTCGAACAAGGCGATCGGCGTCTCGATGGGCCTGTCCGCCCTGACCGTCAAGAGCCACCTCGCCCGGATCGCCCGCAAGCTCGGCACCGGTGACCGCGCCGGCATGGTCGCCGTGGCCCTGCGGACCGGCATCATCCACTGAATCCACTGTTGAACCCACTGAACCCACTGAACCCACTGAATCCGCTGAATCCGCTGAATCCGCTGGACGTGAACGGGATCGGCCACCGGTCCCGTCCCCGTGCCCGCCACTGACCGACTCACCCCCTGGGCGCCCGCCGACGGAACGTTCCGTCGGCGGGCGCCGCCCTGCGCGTGGCCGAGAAGCGCCGGTGGGCCACAAGAGACGACGAGCCGTGTTTCCGCAGGTCAGCGGCAACGTGTCCAGAACGCGCAGGTCAGACGCTCACCCTTGCAGATACCCTTGACACGTGACCGACGCCCAAGAAGCCGCAGCAGACTGTTCACTGCGAACCACCGGAGGCGCCCCTCCGGAAGACGACGGATCTTCTGTTACGGAGGCGCCGATCCCTTTGCTGGAGCCCCGCGAGGGCATTCCGCCCGTGATCGCCGACGAGGCCGCGCTCGCCGAGGTGATCGCCGCCTTCGCCGCGGGCTCGGGCCCGGTCGCCGTCGACGCCGAACGCGCGTCCGGCTACCGCTACGGCCAGCGCGCCTATCTGGTGCAGCTGCGCCGCGCGGGCGCGGGGTCCGCGCTGATCGACCCCGTGGCCTGCCCCGATCTGTCCGGCCTCGGCGAGGCGCTGTCCGGTGTGGAGTGGGTGCTGCACGCGGCCACCCAGGATCTGCCCTGTCTGCGTGAGATAGGCATGGTACCGACCCGGCTGTTCGACACCGAGCTGGCCGGCCGGCTCGCCGGGTTCCCCAGAGTCGGCCTCGGCGCGATGGTCGAGAGCGTGCTCGGGTTCGTGCTGGAGAAGGGCCACTCGGCCGTCGACTGGTCGACCCGTCCGCTGCCCGAGCCGTGGCTGCGGTACGCGGCGCTGGACGTCGAGCTGCTCGTGGATCTGCGCGACGCGCTGGAGAAGGAGCTGGACCGGCAGGGGAAGCTGGAGTGGGCGCGGCAGGAGTTCGACGCGATCGCCACCGCGCCGCCCGCCGAGCCGCGCAAGGACCCCTGGCGGCGCACGTCGGGGATGCACAAGGTGCGGCGCCGCCGGCAGCTCGCCGTGGTGCGGGAGCTGTGGCAGACGCGGGATCGTATCGCCCAGAAACGGGACGTCTCGCCGGGCAAGGTGCTGTCGGACGCGGCCATCGTGGAGGCCGCGCTTTCCGTTCCGGGGAATGTGCACGCCCTCGCCGCCCTCAACGGGTTCGGGCATCGGATGGGGCGGCGGCAGCTAGAGCAGTGGCAGGCCGCCGTCGATCGTGCGAAGGCTCTGACCGAATCGCAGATGCCGGCCCCCGGACAGCCCGTGACCGGGCCTCCGCCGCCGCGGGCCTGGGCCGACAAGGACCCGGTGGCGGCGGCTCGGCTCTCCGCGGCCCGGGCGGCCGTCTCCGCGCTGGCCGAGCAGCTCAACATGCCCCAGGAGAACCTGATCACTCCGGACACCGTGCGGCGGGTCTGCTGGGAGCCGCCGACGGTGGTGAGCGCGGAGTCGGTCGCGGCGGCGCTGGCCGGTTACGGCGCTCGGGAGTGGCAGGTCGAGCAGGTCACGCCGGTTCTGGTCGCCGCGCTGTCCGCCTAGTCGCCGGGCCCCGAAGGGCGGCGCCTACCTCGTCGCCCCCTTCGTGAAGCCGTTGTAGATGAAGCGCTGCAGGAGCAGGAAGACGATCAGGGTCGGCAGGATCACCAGGACCGCTCCTGCCGAGATCGTCTCCCAGTGGGCGCCGAACGGGCCCTTGAAGCGGAACAGCGACGTCGATATCACGCCAAGATCTTCCGACGGCATGTAGAGAAACGGAA
The DNA here is from genome assembly GCF_015160855.1 of Streptomyces ferrugineus. Classification (NCBI taxonomy): domain Bacteria; kingdom Bacillati; phylum Actinomycetota; class Actinomycetes; order Kitasatosporales; family Streptomycetaceae; genus Streptomyces; species Streptomyces ferrugineus. The sequence continues at coordinate 7,393,103 of NZ_CP063373.1, forward strand.
TGTAGAAGTCGTTGTAGGTGGTGATGCCCTTGACGATCACCACTGTGGCGATCGCCGGCTTCAGCAGGGGGAAGATGATCCGGCGGTAGATCGTGAAGGCGCCCGCTCCGTCCAGGCGGGCGGCCTCGTCCAGTGAGGTCGGGATCGAGCGCACGAACTGCAGGAAGATGTAGATCGAGACGATGTCCGTGCCCATGTAGAGGACGATCGGCGCCCACAGGCTGTCGAACATGCCGAAGCTGTTGACGATCTGGAAGGTCGCGACCTGGGTCGTGACACCGGGGACCAGGGCGGCCGTCAGGAACAGGGCCACGACCAGCTTCCTGAAGCGGAAGGTGAAGCGGTCGATGGCGTAGGCCGTCATCGAGCCGATCAGGACCGTGCCGCCGATGGCGAAGAGCAGGATGATCGCCGTGTTGCCGAACGCCGACAACATGCGGCCGTCCTGGAACGCGGTCGCGTAGTTGTGGAAGTTCAGCAGGTCGTCCGGGAGGGCGAGGGCACCGCTGCCGTCGGCCATCTCCCGCTCGGACCTGAGCGACGTCAGGACCACGGCTGCCAGCGGGAGCAGGGCCACCGCCGTCGCGGCGATCAGGGACAGGTACACCAGCGTGCGGGCCACCGTGCGGCGGGTCATACGAGGTCCACCTTTTCGTCGGGGACGAGGCGCCGCTGCACCCAGGTCACCGCCAGGACGATCAGCAGCAGCACGACCGCGGCCGCCGAGGCGAGCCCCGTCTTGTTGAACTGGAAGGCCAGCTTCACGGTCTGGATGACGAAGGTCTCGGTGCCGGTCGCCCCGCCCGTCATGATGTACGGGATCTCGAAGACCGACAGTGAGCCGGAGATCGACAGGATCACGGTCAGGGACAGGACCGGCTTGATGCCGGGCGCGATGATGTGGCGGAACTGGTGCCAGCGGTTGGCTCCGTCCAGTTCGGCCGCCTCGTACAGCTCCCCCGGGATCGACTGGATCGCGCCCAGGAAGAGGACGAAGTTCAGGCCCAGGTAGCGCCATACGGAGACGGCGGCCAGTGAGGTGTTCGCCGACTCGGGTGTGCCGAGCCAGGCCCGGTCCGTCTGCACGCCGAGCAGGCTCAGCACCGAGTCGAGGGTGCCGCCGTCCTGGAAGAAGTAGAGGAAGACCATGCCGATGGCGACCCCGTTGATCAGGTAGGGGAAGAACAGCACGCCCTTGAAGAAGTTCCGGAACCGGACGTTGAAGCTGAGGATCGTCGCGAAGTAGAGCGCGGCGACTATCTGGACGACGGACGCCGCCAGGTAGTAGCCGCTGACCCAGAAGACCTCGAACAGGTCGGAGCGGGTGAACAGTTCGGCGTAGTTCTCGGCGCCCGTGTAGTGCAGCTCGGGGCTGACGCCGTCCCAGTCGGTGAAGCTGTACGCGACCATGTTGGCGATCGGCGCGTAGGTGAAGACGATCAGCAGGGTGAGCGGCGCGAGCAGGAAGAGCCACGGGGTGGCCCCGCGCCACAGGCGTGCCGTGCGCGGGGCGGGGGCCGGTTTCGGGGCGGCCGGCCCCGGGGCCGGCTCGACGGCCGCCTTCTCGGTGGTGTCCGTCATCAGGACCCCAGGGACGCTTGCGTCTCGGTCCACTTCTTCGCGAGGCGGTCCAGGAAGTCGTCCAGGCTGCCCTTCGTGGCGCCGCGGGCCAGGTCGACCAGGTCCTGGCGGTAGTCGGGCTTGTTGATGCCGACCTCGGACTGGTTGTCGATGGACTTGACCCGGGCGCCCTTGCTGTCGTCGAGGTCGAGGAGCTTGACCCCCGCCTCCTCGTACGGCTTCAGGATCGCCGGCAGCGGATCGGCCTTGAGCGGGGACAGGGCGAGGTTGTCGGCAGCGTAGCCGGACTTGTCGGTGAACCAGTCGATCCAGGCGCGGGCCGCCTCCTTGTGCTCGGAGTGGATGTTGACGGCCTGGTTGTAGTCGGGCAGCGTCACCGCGCAGAACGTGCCGTTCTTCTGGGCGGGGAAGGGCATGAACCCGATGTCGACCGGGTCGGCGCCGGCCTGCTTCGCCGCGCCCCGCATCTGGATGACCGCCCAGGAGCCGAGCCACATCGTGGCGATCTCGCCCTTGGCGATCCGGGGCTTGGACGCCTCCCAGTTGGTGGTCGTCGGGTCCTTCTCGATGAGACCCGACTTCACGATGTCGTACAGCAGCGTGTCGGCGGTGCGCAGATCGGCGCCCTCGGCCCACGGATCGCCCTCGGCGAGCCGGGTGGTGGCCTGCTCGTCACAGCTCACCGAGCCGTTGACCTCCGTCCACTGCCGCAGCGGCCACATGTCCTTGAAGTTGGTGTAGTACGGAATGGCGTCGGTCTTGGCCTTGATCGCCTTCAGGTCGTCGAGGAACTCGTCCGGTGTCGTGGGCCAGTCGGTGATCCCGGCCCGCTGCCACACCTTCTTGTTGTAGATGAAGCCGGGGACCGCGCCGAGCGGGCTCTGGCCGTAGACCTTGCCGTCGACGGTGGTGTAGTCGGTGAAGCGGTACTTCTCGCCGCGCTCGGCCTGAGAGCCCAGCGAGGCGAAGAACCTGGGGTAGTCCTTCTTCTCGATCACGGCCGGGATCATGAGGACGTCGCCGTAGTTCTCCGTGTTCATACGGATCTTGACTTCGCCCTCGTAGTCGGTGATGCCGTCGAACTCGACCTTCACCTTGGGGTACGCCTTGTTGAACTCGGCGGCGTACTTCTTCATCGTCCCGTCCTGCACGAGGTCGGTCCGGTGGGTGAGAACCGTGATGGTGCCGCTCACCTTTGACGGGTCGTCGGCGGCCTTGGCCTCCGCGCCCTTCGAGCTTCCTCCGGTGCCGGTGCACGCCGAGAGCAGCAGGGCACCCGTGACCATGGCGAGGACTGTACGGCGGTTCATGTGCGTCAGCTCCGTTCTCGGGACGGACGAGCACGATCGGGTTGGCTGGTTCCGAACTCTGACAACGTTTTCTTAACCGGTAAAGTCCGTATCTCGCCAACGATGCCAAGCTGGTTCCCGGGACCGGGATGAATCGGTTTAGGAGTGCGCGCATGCTTCAGGCGACACCGCTCACCGACGGATGGATCCTGCGGCACGAGTCGGCCGCGCTGCCGGCCGCCGTGCCCGGCTGTGTGCACACCGATCTGCTGGCGGCGGGGGTGATCCCGGACCCCTTTGTCGGGCTGGGCGAGACCGAGGTGGCGTGGGTGGGGCGGCGGGACTGGACGTACGAGACCGATCTGGACGCCGCGTCCGCCCACACGGCGTACGAGCAGACGGACCTGGTCTTCGACGGGCTCGACACCGTCGCCGAGATCTCGCTGGACGGGCGGCCGCTCGGCCGGGTACGGAACATGCACCGCTCGTACCGCTTCGACGTGACCGGCCTGAGCGGGCGGCTGTCGGTGCGCTTCGCCTCCGCGTACGCCGAGGCGGAGGCCGTGCGCGGCAGGCTGGGCGAGCGGCCCGCCGCCTATGCCGAGCCCTACCAGTACCTCCGCAAGATGGCCTGCTCCTTCGGCTGGGACTGGGGTCCTACGCTGGTGACGGCCGGGATCTGGCGGCCGGTGCGCCTCGAGCACTGGTCGACGGCCCGGATCGCCCGGGTACGGCCCCTGGTGACCGTCGAACAGGGCACCGGACGCGTCGAGTTGGCGATCGACGTCGAGCGCACCCGGGTCGAGGCCCCGCTCACCGTCGAGGCGACGGTCGACGGGGTGCGGGCGCGGGCGGAGATCGACGGGACGAGTGGGGCCGTACGGCTCGAGGTGCCGGACGTGCGGCTGTGGTGGCCGCGCGGCTACGGGGAACAGCCGCTGTACGACGTCGAGTTGACGCTGCTGCACGGGGAGGACGCGCTGGACGTCTGGCGGCGGCGGATCGGCTTCAGGACCGTGGCACTGGACCGCCGGGCCGACGCCGACGGCACCGGTTTCACCCTCGTCGTCAACGGCGAGCGGCTCTTCGCCCGGGGCGTCAACTGGATCCCGGACGACGTGTTCCCGTCCCGGGTGACACGCGAGCGGTACCGGACGCGGCTGCGGCAGGCGGCCGCCGCCGGAGTCGACCTCGTGCGGATCTGGGGCGGCGGGATCTACGAGAGCGAGGACTTCTACGACGCCTGCGACGAGCTGGGGCTGCTGGTCTGGCAGGACTTCCCGTTCGCGTGCGCGGCCTACCCGGAGGAGCAGCCGCTGCGCGGGGAGGTGGAGGCCGAGGCCCGGGAGAACGTCGTACGGCTGATGCCGCATCCCTCGCTGGTGCTGTGGAACGGCAACAACGAGAACCTGTGGGGGTTCCGGGACTGGGGCTGGGAGCCGCGGCTGGCCGGGGACTCCTGGGGCGAGGGGTACTACCTGGGCGTGCTGCCGCGGGTGGTGGCCGAGCTGGATCCGACGCGGCCGTACACCGCGGGGAGCCCCTGGTCCGGGTCGTGGGACCGGCATCCGAACGATCCGGCGCACGGCACGCACCACTCCTGGGAGGTGTGGAACCGGGAGGACTACGCCGAGTACCGCGCGGACGTGCCGCGTTTCGTGGCCGAGTTCGGCTGGCAGGCGCCGCCCGCGTACGCCACGCTGCGCCGGGCGCTGCCGGGTGAGGAGCTCGCGGCGGACTCCCCCGGCATGCTGCACCACCAGAAGGCCGAGGACGGGAACGGGAAGCTGAGGCGAGGCCTGGAGCGCCATTTCGCCTTCCCCGAAGGGGACTTCGACCGTTGGCACTACCTCACCCAGGTCAATCAGGCGCGGGCGGTCGCGGCCGGGATCGAGCACTGGCGGTCGCACTGGCCGGTGTGCGCGGGCACGGTCGTATGGCAGCTCAACGACTGCTGGCCGGTGACGTCCTGGGCGGCGATCGACGGGGACGGACGGGAGAAGCCGCTGTACCACGAGCTGCGACGGCTGTACGCGGACCGGCTGCTGACGCTCCAGGGGCGGGAGTTGGCTGTCGTCAACCAGGCGGCCGAGGCGTGGGCGGGTGCCGTGCGGCTGCGGCGGATGTCGGTCGAGGGCGCCGTCGTCGAGGAGGCGAGCGTGGACTTCGCCGCCGGGCGGCGGGCGGTGGACCGGGTCGCCGTGCCGAAGGAGCTGGAGCCCGTGGGTCCCAAGGAGTTCCTCGTCGCCGACGCGGACGGGCTGCGGGCGGTGCACTTTCCGGCGCCGGACCGGGAAGTGCCGTATCCCCGGCCGGAGTTCGAGGTCGTGCTGGTGCCGGGCGGGATCTCGGTGACGGCCCGGACCCTCGTACGGGATCTGCTGCTCCAGGCCGACCGGCTGCATCCGGACGCCCGCGCCGACCGGGGGCTGGTGACCCTGCTGCCCGGCGAGGAGGTGACCATCGGCGTGTCCGGCTGGGAGACTCCTGACGCAGCCGCCGCCAGGTCCGCCCTGTACTGCATGGAGCCCGCCCGATGACAGGACTCTCAGGTCCTCGCGTCACCATCAAGGATGTCGCCGCGCGCGCCGGGGTGTCCAAGGGTGCCGTGTCCCTCGCCTTCAACCACAAGCCGGGGCTGTCCGAGGCGACCCGGGACCGGATCTTCCGGGCCGCGCGGGAGCTGGGCTGGGCGCCCAACCTCACGGCGCGGACGCTGGCCGGATCGCGGGTGGACGTGGTGGGTCTCGCGGTCTGCCGGCCGGCGCGGATGCTGGGCCTCGAACCCTTCTACATGGAGTTCGTCTCGGGCGTGGAGAGCGTGCTGACCGAGCACTCGTGCTCGCTGCTGCTGCGGCTCGTGCGGACCGTGGAGGAGGAGGCCGGGCTCCAGGAGTCGTGGTGGCGGGGGCGGCAGATCGGCGGGTCGATCCTGGTCGACTTCCGCGCGGACGATCCGCGGGTGGCGGTGGCGCGACGGCTCGGGATGCCGGTGGTGGCGGTCGGGCATCCGTCGCTGACCGGCGGGCTGACGTCGGTGTGGACCGATGACGCCACCGCCGTGACGGAGGCGGTGCGGTACCTGGCGGCACTGGGGCATCGGCGAATCGCGCGGGTGGGCGGGGCGGCGGCGCTGGGTCACACCGCCATCCGTACGGCCGCCTTCGACGAGGCGGCGCGGGCGCTGGAGCTGGCCGGGGCGCTGCAGGTCGCGACCGACTTCTCCGGGGACGCGGGGGCGCGGGCCACGAGGTCGCTGCTGACGGCGGCGCCCGCGGACCGGCCGACGGCCATCGTCTACGACAACGACATCATGGCGGTGGCCGGGCTGTCGGTGGCGGCCGAGATGGGGCTGCGGGTGCCCGAAGAGGTGTCGCTGCTGGCGTGGGACGACTCGCAGCTGTGCCGGCTGACCCATCCGACCCTGTCCGCGATGAGCCATGACGTGCACGGGTTCGGGGCGGAGGTGGCCCGGACCCTGTTCGGGGTGATCACGGGAGACGGGCCCGGGTCGCATCCCGTGCCCACTCCGGTACTGACCCCGAGAGGCTCGACGGCTCCGCCGAAGGTGTGACCTTCGCCGCTTGGGCCCCCGGGACTGTGCAGCTACGTTACTCATAAGTAGCATGGCCATGAGCAAGCGCTCAGCGTCCCGCACCTCTGGAGGAGAGCCATCGTGCCTCGTACCCTCAGGGACGTCGTCTTCGTCGACGGCGTCCGCACCCCGTTCGGCAAGGCGGGCCCGAAGGGCATCTACCACGAGACCCGTGCCGACGACCTTGTCGTGAAGGCCATCCGGGAGCTGCTGCGCCGCAACCCCGGTCTCGACCCGAAGCAGATCGACGAGGTCGCCATCGCCGCGACCACGCAGATTGGCGACCAGGGCCTGACCATCGGCCGTACGGCGGGCATCCTCGCCGGACTCCCCCAGTCGGTGCCCGGCTACTCCATCGACCGCATGTGCGCCGGCGCCCTGACCGCCGTGACGACCACCGCCGGTTCGATCGCCTTCGGCGCCTACGACGCCGTCATCGCCGGTGGTGTCGAGCACATGGGCCGGCACCCGATGGGCGAGGGCGTGGACCCGAACCCGCGCTTCGTCAGCGAGAAGCTGGTCGACGAGTCCGCCCTGTTCATGGGCATGACCGCGGAGAACCTGCACGACCGGTACCCGCAGATCACCAAGCAGCGCGCCGACGAGTACGCCGTGCGCTCGCAGGAGAAGGCCGCCAAGGCGTACGCCAACGGCAAGATCCAGGCCGACCTGGTGCCGATCTCGGTACGCCGCACCAACCCGGAGGCCGGCGAGACCGGCTGGGGCCTGGTCACGGCCGACGAGCCGATGCGCCCGGGGACCACCCTGGAGAACCTGGCCGGCCTGAAGACCCCGTTCCGCGTCCACGGCCGGGTCACGGCCGGCAACGCGGCCGGTCTGAACGACGGTGCCACCGCCTCGATCATCGCCTCCGAGGACTTCGCCCGCGAGCACGACCTCCCGGTGAAGATGCGCCTGGTCTCCTACGCCTTCGCGGGCGTGGAGCCGGAGGTCATGGGCTACGGCCCGATCCCGGCCACGGAGAAGGCCCTCGCCAAGGCGGGCCTGTCCATCGAGGACATCAACCTCTTCGAGATCAACGAGGCCTTCGCCGTCCAGGTCCTGGCCTTCCTCGACCACTACGGCATCGCGGACGACGACGAGCGCGTCAACCAGTACGGCGGCGCCATCGCGTTCGGCCACCCGCTGGCCTCCTCCGGCGTGCGTCTGATGACGCAGCTGGCCCGCCAGTTCGAGGAGCAGCCGAACGTCCGCTACGGCCTGACCACCATGTGCGTCGGCTTCGGCATGGGCGCGACGGTCATCTGGGAGAACCCGCACTTCGAGAACGCCGGAGGCAGCAAGTGAGCACCACCGCTGAGCTTTTGAAGGGTGCGGCCGAGCTGTTCCCCGACGAGGTCGTGACGTCCGCGCACGTACGCCACCTCGACCTGCCGTCCGGCGCCGGGCGCTTCGCCCTGATCACGCTGGACAACGGCTTCGACCACACCAAGCCGACCACCTTCGGCCCGGCCTCGCTGGCGAACCTCAACACCGCGATCGACCAGGTCGAGGCGGAGGCCGCGGCGGGCGACATCGTCGGCGTCGGCATCACCGGCAAGCCGTTCATCTTCGCCGTCGGCGCCGACCTCAAGGGCGTCGAGCTGCTGAAGGAGCACGAGGACGCGCTGGCCATCGGCAAGGGCGGCCACGAGGTCTTCAAGCGCCTCGCGGCCCTCGCGGTGCCGACCTTCGCGTACTACAACGGCGCCGCGATGGGCGGCGGCGTCGAGGTCGGTCTGCACTGCAAGTACCGGACCGTCTCCAAGGCGCTCCCGGCCTTCTCCCTCCCCGAGGTGTTCCTGGGCCTGGTCCCAGGCTGGGGCGGCTGCACGCTGCTGCCGAACCTGATCGGCGCCGACAAGGCCGTCTCGGTGATCATCGAGAACAGCCTCAACCAGAACAAGCAGCTCAAGGGCCAGCAGGTCTACGACCTGGGCATCGCCGACGCCATCTTCGAGGGCGCCGACTTCCTCGAGCAGTCGCTGATCTGGACGGCGGGCGTCCTCAAGGGCGACATCGAGGTCGAGCGTCCGGTGATCGACCGTGGTGAGGCCTGGGACCAGGCCGTCGCCAAGGGCCGCTTCATCGCCGACGGCAAGGTGCACGGCGCGGCCCCCGCCGCCTACCGTGCGCTGGACATCGTCGCCGCCGCCAAGAACGGTGACCTGCAGCAGGGTTACGACGCCGAGGACAAGGCCCTCGCCGACCTGATCATGGGCGGCGAGCTGCGGGCCGGCATCTACGCCTTCAACCTGGTGCAGAAGCGCGGCAAGCGCCCGGCCGGTGCCCCGGACAAGAACCTGGCGCGTCCGGTCACCAAGGTGGGCGTGGTCGGCGCGGGCCTGATGGCCTCGCAGCTGGCGCTGCTCTTCCTGCGCCGCCTGGAGGTGCCGGTCGTGCTGACCGACATCGACCAGGAGCGCGTCGACAAGGGTGTGGGCTACGTCCACGCCGAGATCGACAAGCTGCTCGGCAAGGGCCGTATCAACCAGGACAAGGCCAACCGCCTCAAGGCCCTGGTCACCGGTGTGCTGGACAAGGCCGAGGGCTTCGCGGACGCCGACTTCGTCATCGAGGCCGTCTTCGAGGAGATCGGCGTCAAGCAGCAGGTGTTCGCGGAGGTCGAGGCGGTCGCCCCGGCGCACGCGATCTTCGCCACCAACACCTCTTCGCTGTCGGTCTCCGAGATGGCGTCGAAGCTGAAGCACCCCGAGCGGGTCGTCGGCTTCCACTTCTTCAACCCGGTCGCGGTGCTGCCGCTGCTGGAGATCGTCCGCGGCGAGCAGACGGACGACGCCTCGCTGGCGACCGCTTTCGCGGTGGCCAAGAAGCTGAAGAAGACCGCGGTCCTCACCAAGGACGCCCCGGCGTTCGTCGTGAACCGCATCCTCACCCGCTTCATGGGCGAGATCCAGAACGTCATCGACGAGGGCACCCCGGTCGAGGTCGCCGAGAAGGCCGTCGAGCCGCTGGGCCTGCCGATGTCCCCGCTGGTGCTGCTTGAGCTGGTCGGCCCGGCGATCGGCCTGCACGTCTCGGAGACCCTCAACCGGGCCTTCCCGGACCGCTTCAAGGTCTCCCCGAACCTCGCGGCCGTCGTCAAGGCGGGCAAGCGCGGCTTCTACGTCTACGACTCCGGCAAGCCGGAGCTGGACCCGGAGGTCGCCGCGCTGCTGAAGCAGGGCGACGTGGTCCTCACCGAGGAGCAGGTCCGCGACCGGGTCCTGGACGCGGTGGCGCAGGAGATCGGGCTCATGCTCGACGAGGGCGTCGTCGCCGAGGCCCAGGACATCGACCTCTGCCTGATCACGGGCGCCGGCTGGCCCTTCCACCTGGGCGGCATCACGCCGTACCTGGACCGCGAGGGCGTCTCGGAGCGCGTGAACGGCAAGAAGTTCCTGGCCCCGGGCGTGGCGTCGGTTCCCGCGTAACGGGCGTACGGGTGTGAAGAGGGCCTCCGCCGCGGCGGAGGCCCTCTGTCGTCGGTCAGTAAGTACCGCCGTAATAGGCGCTCGTGCCGCTCACGGCGGAGGCGGTCATGACGGTGAAGGGCACCTGCGTCACGGCGGACTCGGCCCCGAAGGCGTCCACGGTGAAGACGTCGACGAGGTGGGCGCCCGCGCTCCAGGCCCAGCCCGAGTCCCACGACCAGCCGCCGTTCGCGGCGACCACGGCGCCGCCCAGCAGCACACCGTTCTCCCGGAAGCCGACCTGCGAGGCGCCCGGTGCGGACCCGGCGAAGACCACTCGGGAGTCCATCACCTGCTCGTGGGCGACGGGTTCCAGCACCGCCGGCGCGGCCGCTCCCTGTCCGACCGTGGAGACCACGGCTCCCTGGACCATGCCGGGCACCGCCACGCCCCGCGGCGGCGGGGTCGCCCCGGCCGGGCTGTCGACGGCCGTGAAGGACACCTCGGTCCGCTCCGAGTGGAAGCCGTCCGCGTTCACCGCGAAGAGCCTGAGGAGGTGCTTGCCCCTGGTCCAGGGCCGTTTCGGATCCCAGGACCAGGTGCCGTCGGCGGCGACGGGCGGGGAGCCCAGAAACTTGCCGTTCTCCCACAGGCTCACCCGTACGGCTCCCCTGGAGACGCCGGTGAGCCGCGCTCCGGACACGGGTATCTCGGCGTGGGAAGCCGGAGTCGTCACCACCGGCGGCGGGAAGGTCTCCGCGTCCCTCACCAGGGACGTGGCGGACAGATAGGCGTTGATCGCCGACTTGTCGCGGTCGGGCTCCTCAAAGCCGTTGCGCACGAAGCCCAGTCGCGGCGCCATGCCGTCGACCAGCAGGTTGAGGATGCCCATCAGGGCGGGGACGTTGCGCCTGGTGACCTGTGCGTGGTCGGTGATGAGCGGCGACTCGCTCTGGATGAAGTTGAAGTTCTCGTACCGCTCGAAGAGGCCCAGGAACGGCTCCACCTGGGTCGCGTACTGCTCGTCCTGGGGCGAGGAGACCAGGTAGATGTTGGCCTCCCTGTTGACCTCGGACCCGACCAGGTCAGGAAGGAGCGCGTCGAGGACGCGCACGTTCTCCTCCGGCACGCCCTCGCCCAGCATGAACGCCGCCACCTTCGGCTGGGCGTCCCGCACATACGTCCCGACCCGGAACTGGGGGACGATGGAGACGATGTTCCGGAAGCCGTACCGCAGTCCGAAGTGGAGGGCCGCGCTGCCGCCCTTGGAGCCACCCCACAGGGTCACGTCGTCCCGGGTGAGCGCCAGTGCCTCCATCACGTTGAAGATGAGCGTGGCGACGGACCCCTCCAGCGAGAAGTCCATCTCCTTGCACCAGTAGTAGCTGTTCATCCCGTCGAACCGGTCACGGATCCAGAGGATGTTGGCCCGGACATTGTCGAAGACACCGTTCGACCAGCCGTAGTCGTCGGGCGCCGAGAAGTTGGCGAAGACGACGACCAGGTGCCGGTTGCCGTTCTTGGCATGGGCGAACCGGTACTCGACCGGAAACGCCCCCGAGGCTTCGATCCCCTTGAGCACTTGCCGCCCGTTCGAGGGTGCTTTGGACATGTACGGACTCCACTCTCAGATTTTTGTGTCCGAACAGCGCATCGGACATCATGTCGTGATGCTTCCGACAACCTCCCGGCCGGTGCGGGCCGCGGCCGCCGCGCTCGCGCTGCTGGCGCTGGCCGCGGCCGTGGCGCTGACGCAGTGTGCCGCCGGGCCGGCCCGCTCCACCCCCTCGGTCCGGGCGCTGACGGTGGCGACGTGGAACATGTGCGGGGTGCGGCAGTGGCACTGCGAGCACACCGGCGACCGCGACGCGAAGCAGCGCGCGCTGAAGTGGCTCGCCACCACCGGCGGGGCTCGGGTGATGCTCGTACAGGAAGCGTGCGCCGGCGATATGGAGGCGGTGCGCGAGGACCTCGGCCGGTCCTGGCACACCGCGTTCCGGGCCTACACCTGGCGCGACGGCGGCGGACGCATCGCGACCGTGCGCTGCGCCGGGCGCGGGCAGGGCGCGGCCGGTCACGGCATCCTGTCGGCCGAGCCGCTGTCGGACGTGCGGTCGGTGCCCACGCAGCAGCCCACCGTCGGGGTGCGGCGCGGCGTCCTGTGCGCGACGGTCGCGGCAGTCGACGTACGGGTGTGCGGCGCGCATCTGAGTCCGCCGGGCAGCGACCGGGCGCACTCCGGCTGGGAGTTCCGCGACGACCAGCTCAGGGCGCTGGTGGCCGCGGTGCCCGCGCGGCGCACGGTCTACGGCGGTGACCTGAACGTCGGTCCGCCCCATGAGCGCAATCCCGACGCGGGGGTGTGGCCCGCCGCCCCCTACCGCACCCACCGGGAGTGCGACCAGGCGACGGCCGCCGCCCGTACGGGCCGGGCGACGCATGCCTCCGGCCACAAGCTGGACTATCTGTTCACCGGGCTGCCCAAGTCCCGCTGCCAGGTGCGCGACACCGGCGCCTCGGACCACCGGGCCCTGCTGATCCGGGTGCGCACCGGCTGAGGCGGGGGTCATCGGGCGTCGTGGCCCGGTGGGCGGGCCGGTCCGGGCCGGGGCGGGCGGGGGTCCCCGGCCGGAGGCGTCGGCGTCGGCGTCACGCGATCACGTCCTGGTGTGTCCGGCCCTCGGCCGCCGTCCCGTACGTTCCATACGTTCCGTCCTCGGCAGTCGCCTCGTATGTCGTACGGCCGTCCAGGGCGGGCTGGGCCGGCAGCGCGTCCAGCGGGTCGGCGCCGGGCCGGGCGAACCAGTGCTGGGCGTTCCACCGGATCGGGGTGAGCGAGCGCGCCGAGTGCCGGGGGTCGGCGCTGCCGACGGGCGGGGCCATGGCGTCCTCGGGCGCGAGGTCGCCGCCCGCGACGAGCATCCGGTCGGCGAGCCGCGCGGACGCGTACCCGTCGTCCAGGTCGCAGAAGTCGCGCTGGAAGCGGCGGTAGCGCTCGGCGTAGGTGTCCTGGATGCGGTCGATGTCGGCGATGGCCGTCACCAGGTCCTGCGAGGTGTACACCAGGGGGCCGGGTGCGCTGTGCTCGAAGTCGAAGTAGAAGCCGCGCAGTGTGTCGCGGTAGTGGTCCAGGTCGTAGGTGAAGAACAGGATCGGGCGCCCGGTGTTGACGTAGTCGAACATCAGGGACGAGTAGTCCGTGATCATCACGTCGGTGATCAGGGACAGGTCGGCCATGTCCGGGTAGTCGGAGACGTCGAAGACGAAGCCGTCGCCGGCGCCCGGCACCGGGTCCACCACGTTGGGGTGGCGGCGCACCAGCAGCACGTGGTCGGCGCCGAGGCGGGCCCGGGCGTCCGCCAGGTCGATGCGGAAGTCCAGCTTGTACTTGCCGGGGGCGTAGAACTGGTCGTCGCGCCACGTGGGCGCGTACAGCACGACCCGCTTGCCCTCCGACAGGCCGATGCGCCGGCGGATCTCCTGCTCGCGGTGGGCCATGTCCGGGCGGCGCAGGACGTCGTTGCGCGGGTAGCCGCACTCGACCATCTCGCCGGGGAAGCCGAAGGCCCGCTTGAGGATCGGGGTGGAGAAGCTGTTGGGCGAGACCAGCATGTCCCAGTTGCGCACCTCCTTGTCGACCCGTTCCAGGTAGCGCTTGTCGGCGAAGTGGATGGCCTCGATGTCGTGGCCGATCTTCTTCAGCGGGGTGCCGTGCCAGGTCTGGACGACGACCTGCCCGTCCCGCTTCTGGAACCAGTCGGGCAGGTGGTTGTTGGCGACGACGTAGCGGCTGGTGGCCAGCGCCTCGTACCACTCGGGGGACCACATGCGCACGGGTGTCGCCGTCGGCGGCACCTGGACCTGGTCGTCGCGTACGACCCACAGGTGCTCGATGTCGACGCCGCGCCGCACGAGTTCCTCGTGCAGGGCGCGCGGGCTGTCGGAGTACTGGGTGCCCTTGAAGGCGTCGAAGAGGACGGCCGGGCGCACCGGCCGGCGGCGGGCGGCCGGGTAGCCCCTGGTGCGCAGCAGCTTCTGGCGGTAGGGGCCGCGGGCGTCGTCGGGCATGGCCGAGTGCACCAGCAGGGAGAGCCGGTCCCAGGCCTCGGCCTGCAGTTCGTAGCGGCGCTCGTTCTCCTCGTAGTCCTGTGGGAACGCGGGGATGAGGTCCTGCTCGATCTTCACCGTCAGGTCTTCGAGGCGGTCCTCGCGCGCGACCGCCGAGTGGTCCTGGCGGCGCAGGAAGAAGTCCCAGCGGCCGGCCGCCAGCGGGATGTCCCCGGCCAGCGTCCGCATGGCGGCGGGGAGCAGGACGCAGCGGAACTCGTCGCCGTCCCATTCGAGCGGGACGCCGCGTTCCGCGCCGTGTGCGCGGGAGCGCACGACCAGGTGTGCGTCCCGGTACTCCTCGGCGGTCAGCCGGTCCGCGGCCAGGTAGCGGCCGTGGATCTCCAGGGCGCCGTCCGGCCGCCATGCCACACGCGTCGCCATGGGCAGGGTGGCGCGTTCGAACAGCACGAGGTAGCCGGAGCCGTTGCGGTGGACCACGACCTCGCGGTCGCCCTGAGGGGTCTGGAGGGAGTCGGGCATGCGGTGGTGCCCGTCCGGGGTCTCCTCCGCCATGACCGGGTAGAGGGGCGTCTTGCGGCCCTCCACGTGGAAGGTGGTCTTCCAGCCGTTGCCGCCCATGTTCCAGGACTGCGGGACCTCCGCGCCCGCCTCGGCGCCGGCGCGGTGGCCCGGCACCAGGACACGCAGCGGGATGCGGGCCGCGAACGTGCACCAGCCCTCGCCGCCGGGGGTGAAGTACACCCGGGCGTCGTGCCGTCCGGCGCCGCTCATGCTGGTGACCCGGAACTTGCCCCACTCGGGCACCTTCGGGCCGAGGTGCACACCGCGCAGTTCGAGCTGGTCCCCGACGATGCGGTGCCCGGTGATCCGGCAGCGCACGATCTCCACGCGCAGTTTGAGCTTGCCCTGGAGGAACACCGGAAGGACGCGGGTGTTCTTGTCGACGTACCGGTACGGCGGGTTGGCGCCGTTGCCCGCGCCGCCGCGGGAGATGCCGCGATAGCGGAAGAGCCCGCGGCTGAGGACGCCGGCGGCCACGTCCCAGGTGCCCTCGACCCACTGGCCCTTGCGCTTGAGGCGGGTGGTGTCGATACGGGCCTCGAAGCCGGCCCAGTCATAGCAGTAACGATTCTGTTGAGAGTGCTCGGTGGCCTGCGGCGCATACGTCGTCTTCGCGGGAGTGACCAGCATCCGCCCCTGCTTCTTGTTCCGCAGCGCGATCGCCTTCACCGACATGTGCTTCTTGTGCACATTGATGAAGCGGACGTACGCCGTGCCGCTGAGGGTCAGCAGGTCGGAGTCGGCGCTCCAGTTCGCGTCGGTCAGCGAGCCGTGCAGGGAGAGTTCCTTGTCGAGCCGGTACGCCTTCTTGTCGAGGCCCACCTCGCGGTCACCGAGGTAGGGGTAGTTCAGATAGCGGCGGAAGCGGCGCTGGACGGGCATCGGGCCGCCGCGGCGCTCGAACTCGACGACCTCGAGGAGTTCGGCCGGCCGCCCCGCACGGACCAGCAGCCACTTGATCCGGTCGACGGCGGGCAGTTCGTCGATGATGGTGGGGTCGGCCTCGTCGAGGAACTCCTTGGCCCACCGCATGAAGGACTCGCGGTACTCGTCGTCGGCGTCCGGCAGCACCTTCAGGTGCAGCATGAGGTCGGACTTCAGACAGGCGAGGTCGTACTTGCGCTTGCTGTCCTCGTACGCGCGCGTGCCCTGCCCGGCGAGGAAGCGGCTGACCGACTGCACGGCGGAGACCCGGTCCCGCAGGTTCGACAGCTCGGTGTGGCGCTGGGTGATCGAGGGCGCGGCCCCGCCCTCCCGGCGCCGCCAGAAGTAGACGACGTCGGTGATGACGTCGACCTTGGCGGCGCTGAAGTGGGCGTACATGTTGACCCAGGAGTCCTCGTACATGACGCCCTCGGGGAACCGGATGCGGTGGTGGTCCCAGAAGGAGCGCCGGAACAGTTTGTTCCAGACCGTGCGGTCGTAGATCAGCCCCTCGAACCTGGTGATGTGGGTACCGCGCCGGTTCTTCTGCATCAGCGCCTTGTGCAGGGGGGACTGCCACTTCTTGGTGGAGTTCATCATCTGCACGTTGCCCGAGACGAAGTCCGCGTCGGACTCCCGCAGCGTGCGGATCAGCAGTTCGTAGGCGTACTCGGGGATGACGTCGTCGCCGTCGACGAAGGCGAGGAACTCCGCTCTCGGGTCGGCGGCCCGCAGTCCGTGGTTGCGGGCGTGTCCCGGGCCGTGCGCGTGCTGGCGGACCAGGCGGAAGCGCGGGTCCGCGGCGCAGAACTCGGCCGCGATCCGGGTCGAGCCGTCGGTGGAGCCGTCGTCGACGAGGATCACCTCGAAGTCACGGAACGACTGGCGCGCTATCGACTCCAGGCATTCGGCGAGATAGCCCTCCACATCCTGAAAAGGCACGACAACGCTGAGACGTGGATGCTCCGCCAACTGGCACTCCTACCAAAACATTTCGCCCCGTGCGGACAGTCACTCCACACCGGACGCCCCACCCCTGAACACGGAGTGCCAAGCGGCCCCCTTGCCGCAGCGGCATCACCGGCTCCCCTCGCCCCGACCAACAGCTCCCCCCACCGTTGGTCACAGGTTCGCCACATCTTATGCGACTCTTATGGCTGGTCAAGAGCGCTTACTGTGTTGTTCATCGCCGAGACATGCTAAAGTCCCCCGCCCTCAAGGCGACTGTGTGTCGTTGCTTATAGTTCTCGCAGTTCATCAACGGCATCAGTGGGCCGGCACCCCCCACCCGGACCCCCGCACCCCCGCCGACGCGGGGTCCGTGAGGAGAGGAAACCGGACACGATGACGCACAGCGCCACCACCGAGTCCCGCCGTGCCCGCCGGGCCGCCCCGAGCGATGGAAGGCGCAAGTCCCCGCGCGGCAAGAGACGTTGGGGACGCATCGTGCTGCTGACGCTCCTGGTCCTGCTGCTGGCCGCGGGCGGTACCGGCTACTGGCTCTACAGCAGCCTCGACGGCAACATCAAGGGCGTCGACCTCGACCAGGCCATCGGCGACAACCGGCCCGAGAAACTGCCCACCTCCGGACAGAACATCCTGGTCCTCGGCTCGGACTCACGCGCCGGCGCCAACGCCGCGCTGGACACCGGCCGCGTCGCCGGCGCGCGCTCCGACACCGCGCTGGTGATGCACATCCCCGAGGGCCGCACCCGTGCCGTCGCCGTCAGCATCCCGCGCGACACCCTGGTCACCCGGCCCGCGTGTACGAAGGCGGACGGCACCGAGGCGAAGTCGGCCGAGCGTGTGATGTTCAACTCCATCTACTCGCAGATCGGCCCGGCCTGTGTGGTCAAGACCGTGGAGCAGATGTCCGGGGTGCGCATGGACCACTATGTGGAGATCGACTTCGCCGGATTCCAGGGGCTGGTCGACGCGATCGGCGGCGTGACCGTCACCGTCGAGCAGGACATCCACGACTCCTCCAGCGGCCTGAACCTCGCCGCCGGCACCCACCGGCTCGACGGCACCCAGTCCCTGCAGTTCGTGCGCACCCGGCACGGCGTCGGGGACGGCAGCGACCTCGGGCGCATCGGCCTCCAGCAGCAGTTCATGGTGGCCCTGCTCACCGAGATCAAGAAGCAGGACCTGCTGGGCAGCCCCACCAAGACCTACAAGATCGCCGACGAGCTCACCACCGCCCTCACCACCGACTCCGACCTCGCCTCGCTCACCAAGCTTGCGGACTTCGGCCGCAGCCTGAACGGGGTCGACCCGTCCACCATGGAGACGATCATGCTGCCGGTGGCGTACGACAAGGTGGATCCCAACCGGGTGGTGGCCGCCGAGCCGCAGGCGACCCAGCTCTGGAAGGCGATCCGCTCGGACTCCGCGATCCCCGAGTCCGCGAAGAAGTCGCCCGCGACGGGCGGTTAACGACCACGGCGCCGGGCTACAGGCGCTGCCACCCGCCGAGGGACAGCCCGGCGCCGTCCTCCTGACGGGCCACCTTCGGAACCCCGTCGGGACCGATCAGTGCCATCACCACCCGGTCGCGGCCGTCCCGGGCCAGCGCCGGGGCGCCCTGGCAGGGCTCGGACAGCCCGTACCACCAGAACCCGGCCGACTCGTTCTCGGTGCCGCCCATACCGAGCACGGCCGAGCCGTCGCGGTCCCGGTAGGCGAGGGCGACGCAGTCGTAGCCGTCCAGCGACGTGCGCAGCACCGCGTACGGCCGTACGGCCGGGGAGGCGCCCAGCGCGGTCGGCGAGCCCCCGGCCCGCCAGGCCGCGGCACCGCCGCTCTCGGTGTCCGTCCAGAAGAACGTGGGCCGGTCCGGTCCGGTCTCCACGGCGGCGACGGTGCCCGGCGCGGGGCGCAGGGAGAAGCCCCGCGGCCCGCTGAAGTCGCCGCCCGGCGCGGTCTGACGCCAGATCAGTACGCCGGTCTCGGCGGCGGCGCAGATCTCGATCCGGCCGCCGGCGAGGGCGACCGGTGCGGGCAGCGCGTCGAGGCCGGCGCCGTGCAGGTCCTCCCAGGCGCGCCACTTGCCGTTCGGGGCCTCCCGGCGCAGCATCAGGCCGCCGTGCGCGCCGCGCACGAAGACGTGCACGGTGCCGTCGGAGGCGATCGCGCCGACCGGCGGGCCGAGTTTCCCGGCCTGCTCCCGGTCCTGGTGCGGGTTGCCGAGCGAGCGCCAGTCGGTGACGGCGAGTCCCGTCTGGTACTGGATGGCGTGGACGACGTCCACCCCGGGCGTGCCGTCGGCGGCGGTCCGCTCCCGGCGGCCGAGGAAGTGGACGTAGGAGTCCGCGCCCCGGGCCACCGTCAGATGGGTGAGTCCGGCCACGGGCACGAAGTGCGGTCCGCTCCACCCGGGGCCGCCGACGGCGGTCTCCGTCCAGCGCAGCAGGCCGCCTTCGGTGGGCGCGTAGAGCGTGAGCCGACGGTCCTTGCCGAGGGTGAGCCAGTCACCGTGGGCCGCCCCCGACGCGACGCGTCCCTGATCCGCCGTGCCGCGCCCGTCCGGACCTGAAGTGCCCACGGGGCCCGCCGACCTTCTCCGCATGGCCTGGTGCACCTTCCTCAAGCCCGCCGCGTCACGAACGCGGGAACCCCTGAACCCGGTACATCATATGCGGTTCGCTCACCAGTTCCCCGGCGGTGCGCGGCGCGTCAGACCGCTTCCCACGCCGACAGCGCCAGCCCCGGCTCGTCCTTGCGGCGCGTCAGCAGCAGCTGTCCGGCCGAGGGGGACAGGGCGGCCGCGACCACCCGGTCCTGCTCGTCCCTGGCCAGCGCCACGGTCGCGTCGGCGGGCAGCCGGGGCCCCGACTCGGTCCACCAGGCGCCGGCCGACTCGTCCTCGGTGGGATAGGCGGCGAAGGCGATCCGTCCGGACGCCGAGCGCTGGGCGAGCAACGTGCAGTCGTGGCCGTCGAGTTCGCAGCGGACCGCGGACACCGGGCCGGGGCCGGCGGACGTCAGCAGGGTGACGGGCTTGGTGCCGGGGCGCCAGGCGCACAGGTCGCCGGAGTCGTCGGCGTAGAAGAGGGTGGTGTGGTCGGCGGAGGTGGCAAGGGCCCGCAGGGTGCCCGGCCGGACCGGGGTCTGCATCGCCTCCTGAAGGACCGGGACGGCACCCGGCTTCTCCTGCCGCCAGTACAGGATGGCCCCGGGGACGGCCGCGTACAGCTCGACCAGCCCGGACTCCCCGGTCACCGCGGCCAGGTCCTCCTGTACGTCGCGCCCCTTGAGGTCGCGCCACGGGCCCCAGCCGCCGACCTCCTTCTGGCCGCGCATGCTCACGCCGCCGCCCCTGTTGCGGACGAAGACATGGGCCCGCCCCTGCGCGTCGACCGTGACGGCGGGTGTGCCGGTGCGGTCGCCGGCCTGGTTCGGGTGGCCGATGGGGATCCAGTCCAGGGCGGCCAGGCGCGGCCGGAAGTGCGTGGAGTGGACCAGGCCAGCCTCGCCCGCCCTGGTGGGGCGCCAGGCGGCCAGATGGGCGTAGGCGTCGGTGCCCTGGCCGATGGCGGGGCCGGGGTGCAGCTTCTGGTCGCCGCCGACCCGGCGCGGGGGTTCCCAGGGGCCGCCGGGTCCGAGCTCCGCCCGGCACAGCACGGCGTCGTCGGTCGGCAGATAGACGCTGAGGCGGCCGTCGCGGCCGCGGATGAGCCAGTCGCCGTTCACCGGTTCACTCTATTCGGGGGCGCTTCCCCCGGGCGCCCCGGCCCCGGGCAAGCTGGATCACAGCAGCAACGTCCGCACGAGAACAGGGAGTCGACCTCATGTCCGACAAGCTCACCGTGAGCGTCCTGGGCACCGGCATCATGGGCGCCGCGATGGCCCGCAACCTGGTCAGGTCCGGACACACCGTCCGCGTCTGGAACCGCACCCGGGCCAAGGCCGAGCCCCTGGCCGCCGACGGGGCGTCCGTCGTCGCGACCCCCGCCGAGGCGGTCGAGGGCGCCGACGTCGTCCTGACCATGCTGTACGACGGCCCCGCGACGCTGGACGTCATGCGTGAGGCGGCGCCCGGGCTGCGCTCCGGTGCCGTGTGGATGCAGTC
Source organism: Streptomyces ferrugineus (assembly GCF_015160855.1). NCBI lineage: Bacteria > Bacillati > Actinomycetota > Actinomycetes > Kitasatosporales > Streptomycetaceae > Streptomyces > Streptomyces ferrugineus. Next base: position 7,413,608 of record NZ_CP063373.1, read on the forward strand.
GACGACGGCCGGCGTCGACTTCATCGCCGACCTGGCCGCCTTCGCCCGCGACCACGGCCTGGTCTTCTACGACGCCCCGGTGCTCGGCACCCGCCAGCCCGCCGAGGCCGGTCAGCTCACCGTGCTGGCGGCGGGGCCGGTCGAAGGGCGCGGGACGGTGACTCCCGTGTTCGACGCCGTCGGCGCCCGTACGGTGTGGACCGGCGAGGACGGCGGGGCGGGCACCGCGACCCGGCTGAAGCTGGTCGCCAACAGCTGGGTGCTCGCGGTGACCAACGCGGCCGGGGAGGTGCTGGCGCTGTCCAAGGCCCTCGACGTCGATCCGGGGCGGTTCTTCGAGGTGATCGACGGCGGCCCGCTCGACATGGGGTATCTGCGGGCCAAGACCGGGCTGGTGCTGAACGGCGGGCTGTCGCCGGCCGCGTTCGCGGTGACCACGGCCGCGAAGGACGCGCGGCTCATCGTGGCGGCGGGACGGCGGCACGGCGCCCGTCTGGACGTGGCCGAGGCGAGCGCTGAGCGCTTCGAGCGGGCGGCCGCGCAGGGGCACGGGGACGAGGACATGGCGGCGGCGTACTTCGCCAGCTTCGAGGAGGGGAAGTCCGGGGAGTGAACCGGGTGCACCGCAGGACTCTCGCTCCCTGAACGCCGTGCGACCCTTGCCCCATGAACGATGACGTCCCCCTGCTCGTGATCGTCGACGCCGCGAACGTCGTCGGGTCGGTGCCCGACGGGTGGTGGCGCGACCGGCGGGGGGCCGCCGAGCGGCTGCGGGACCGGCTGGCGACGGACGGGGTGCCGGGGCGTGCCGGGCCGGTGGAGATCGTGCTCGTGGTGGAGGGCGCCGCCCGGGGTGTCGAGACGGTGCCGGGGGTGCGGGTGGAGTCCGCCGCCGGCAGCGGCGACGACCACATGGTCGAGCTCGTCGCGCGGGCCGGTGGTCGGCCCTGTCTGGTGGTGACGGCGGATCGGGAACTGCGCGGGCGGGTCACGGAGCTGGGCGCACAGGTGGCGGGGCCGCGCACGGTACGGCCGTGAGGCTGTGTGCCAGGGGTGTTGAAAGCCCCTGCGGTCCCCGCGCCCGCCGCGGCAGCGGCTGTAGTCACAGCCGCTGCGTGCCGGGCACCGCGGGTGCCGTGCGCGAAACTCAAAACACCCCCAGGCACCCGGCGAGCACTACCGCTCGCCCCGTCGCGGCCGCCTCATGACCTCGCCCACCGTCGTCTCCTCATGCCGCGCGAGACGGCTGTGGAAGCGGCTGTAGAAGAGATACACGAGGAAGCCCGCGCCGTGCGGTGCCCGCGCCCGCCGTGGCAGCGGCTGTTGTCACAGCCGGAAACTCAAAACACCCCCAGGCACCCGGCGAGCACTACCGCTCGCCCCGTCGCGGCCGCCTCATGACCTCGCCCACCGTCGTCTCCTCATGCCGCGCGAGACGGCTGTGGAAGCGGCTGTAGAAGAAGTACACGAGGAAGCCCGCCGCCATCCAGATGGCGAAGCGGACCCAGGTCTCGGTGGGCAGGTTGATCATCAGCCACAGCGAGGCGCACACCGACAGGACCGGGATGACCGGCACCCACGGGGTGCGGAAGGCCCGGTGCAGGTCGGGGCGGGTCCTGCGCAGGATGATCACGCCGATGGCCACGACCACGAAGGCGAACAGGGTGCCGATGTTCACCAGGGCGGCGAGTTCGGTGAGCGGGGTGAAGCCGGCGAGGACCGCGATGACCACACCGAGCAGGATGGTCGGCCGGTGCGGGGTCCTGAACCTCGGGTGGACGCGGGAGAAGAAGCGGGGCAGCAGTCCGTCGCGGCTCATCGCGAAGAAGACGCGGGTCTGGCCGAGGAGCAGGATCATGCAGACCGTCGTCAGGCCGACCGCGGCGCCGAAGCTGATGAAGCCCGCGAACCAGGGATGCCCGGTCGCCTTGAAGGCGTCGGCGAGCGGGGCGTCGACGGACAGGTCGGTGTAGTGCTGCATGCCCGTGACGACGATCGACACGGCGACGTACAGCGTGGTGCAGATCAGGAGCGAGCCGAGGATGCCGCGGGGCATGTCGCGCTGCGGGTTCCTGGTCTCCTCGGCGGCGGTGGCCACCACGTCGAAGCCGATGAAGGCGAAGAACACGACCGAGGCGGCGGTGAAGATGCCCATCACGCCGTAGTTGGACGGGGCCCAGCCGAACATCAGCTGGATCAGCGGGGCCTGGAGGCTGCTGCCGGCCTCCACCGTCTGCGTCTCGGGGACGAACGGGTCGTAGTTGTCGCCGTCGATGAAGAAGGCGCCCGCGACGATCACGGTCAACACGACGATCACCTTGATGGCGACGACCAGGGACGTGATCCGCGCCGACAGCTTCATGCCGACCACGAGGATGCAGGTGAGGACGAGGACGAGCGCGGCGGCGAGGATGTCGAAGCCGAATTCGCCGGTCCCCTCTCTGCTGCCGAGGCCCGCGGGCATCTCCCAGCCCGCGTTGTCCATGAGCGACTGGATGTAGCCCGACCAGCCGACGGCCACCACCGCCGTGCCCAGCGCGAACTCCAGGACCAGGTCCCAGCCGATGATCCAGGCGGGCAGTTCGCCGAGCGAGGCGTAGGAGAAGGTGTACGCGGACCCGGCGACCGGGACGGTGGACGCGAACTCGGCATAGCAGAGGGCGGCCAGCGCGCAGGCGACACCGGCCGTGACGAACGCCAGGGCCACCGCGGGTCCGGCGTTGTTCTTGGCGACGGTGCCGGTGAGCACGAAGATTCCGGTGCCGATGATGACACCGACGCCGAAGACGGTCAGATCCAGCGCGGACAAGGACTTCTTGAGCGCGTGCTCCGGCTCCTCGGTATCGAGGATGGACTGCTCGACTCTCTTCGTGCGGAAGAGTGTGCTGCTCACGGTCGTACCTCCCACGCTTGTCGTCCTCGACATGATCGAGAGGGGGGCGTGGTACGCATGCCCCGACGCGGGCGGATACACACGGATGGGCCGGTTTCACCACCCTTGGCGATGGTGAAACCGGCCCGTGCTTCCCGGGTTCGCTCAGTCGCGCGCGGGCTCCACCGAGTCGACCTCGGCCGCCGTACCGCCGATGGGGGTCCCCCCGCTCGAGCGAAGCCGAGAGTGGGGGAGGCCGTCCAGCTTGGAGACGAGGCCGGTGACCTGGCGGGCGATGTCGGGGGCGGTGAGGCCGATCTCGGCCATGACCTCGGCGCGCGAGGCGTGGTCGAGGAAGCGCGGCGGGATGCCGAAGTCCCGCAGCGGGACGTCGACGCCCGCGTCGCGCAGCGCCTGGGCGATGGCGGAACCGACGCCGCCGACACGGGAGTTGTCCTCGACGGTGACGACCACGCGGTGGCGCTCGGCGAGCGGGGCCATGGCCTCGTCGACGGGCTTGACCCAGCGCGGGTCGACGACGGTGGTGGAGATGCCCTGCTTGTCGAGCAGGCCGGCGATCTCCAGGCACATCGGCGCCAGGGCGCCCACGGAGACCAGCAGCACGTCCGGGGTGTCGGTGCCCGGCTCGCGCAGTACGTCCATGCCGCCGACGCGTCCCACGGCCGGTACGGCGGGGCCGACGGCGCCCTTGGAGAAGCGGACGACGGTGGGCGCGTCCTTGACCTCGACGGCCTCGCGGAGCTGCGCGCGCACCTGGTCGGCGTCGCGCGGGGCGGCGAGCCTGAGGCCGGGGACGACCTGGAGGATCGACATGTCCCACATGCCGTTGTGCGAGGCGCCGTCGGTGCCGGTGACGCCGGCGCGGTCGAGCACGAAGGTGACCCCGCACTTGTGCAGGGCGACGTCCATGAGGACCTGGTCGAAGGCGCGGTTGAGGAAGGTGGCGTAGACGGCGAAGACGGGGTGCACTCCGCCGTGGGCGAGGCCCGCCGCGGACACGGCACCGTGCTGCTCGGCGATGCCGACGTCGTAGATCCGGTCCGGGAAGGCGTCGGCGAACTTCTTCAGGCCGACCGGCTGCAGCATGGCCGCGGTGATCGCCACGACGTCCTCGCGCTCCTTGCCGAGCCGCACCATCTCGTCGCCGAAGACGGAGGTCCAGTCGGCGCCCGAGGCCTTGATCGGCAGGCCCGTGTCGGGGTGGATGGGGCCGATGCCGTGGAAGCGGTCGGCCTCGTCCTGGAGGGCGGGCTGGTAGCCGCGGCCCTTCTCGGTGAGGCAGTGCACGATGACCGGGCCGCCGAAGCGCTTGGCGCGCGCGAGCGCCGACTCCAGGGCCTCGATGTCGTGTCCGTCGATCGGGCCGACGTACTTCAGCCCGAGGTCCTCGAACATGCCCTGCGGCGCGATGAAGTCCTTGAGGCCCTTCTTGGCCCCGTGCAGGGTCTCGTAGAGCGGCTTTCCGACGACCGGTGTGCGGTCGAGGATCTCCTTGGTGCGGGTGAGGAAGCGCTCGTAGCCGTCGGTCGTGCGCAGCGTCGCGAGGTGGTTGGCGAGGCCGCCGATGGTGGGTGAGTACGACCGCTCGTTGTCGTTGACGACGATGACCAGCGGGCGGTCCTTGGCCTCGGCGATGTTGTTGAGCGCCTCCCAGGCCATGCCGCCGGTCAGGGCGCCGTCACCGATGACCGCCACGACATGGTCGTCGCGTTTGCGCAGCTGGTTCGCCTTGGCGAGGCCGTCGGCCCAGCCGAGGACGGTCGAGGCGTGCGAGTTCTCGATGACGTCGTGCTCGGACTCGGCCTGCGAGGGGTAGCCGGACAGGCCGCCCTTCATCTTCAGCCGCGAGAAGTCCTGCCGGCCGGTGAGCAGCTTGTGCACGTAGGACTGGTGACCGGTGTCCCACAGCACCTTGTCCTTCGGCGAGTCGAAGACCCGGTGCAGGGCGATGGTCAGCTCCACCACACCGAGGTTGGGGCCGAGGTGGCCGCCGGTCTTGGACACCGCGTCGACGAGGAAGGTGCGGATCTCCTCTGCCAGCTGGTCCAGCTGCTCAGGGCTGAGCCGGTCCAGATCGCGCGGTCCCGTGATGCGGGTCAGCAGCGGCACCCGTGCCTCCTTGCAGTAGAGCTGATCGAGCTGTTACCGGGCTTGTCGAGTCTAATGTTCCGCGTGCGCGGCCGATGCCCGGGCGGTGCGTGATGCGTCACGCGATCGGCTGTACCCAAGATGTGGCGTTCCTACGACACAGCTGTTGCCCGGTACCGCCATGGGTACCGGGCAACAGCTCTGTGTGACGCGTTACGCGCGACCGGCGGTCCGCTGCGTCCGCCGGGTGACCGCGTCGATGACGACGGTCGTCAGCAGAACACCGCCGGTGATCATGTACTGGACGGGGGAGGCGATGCCCTCCAGGGCCAGGCCGTACTGGATCGAGACGATCACGAGGACACCGAGCAGGGCGTTCCACGTGCGGCCCCGGCCGCCGAAGAGCGAGGTTCCGCCGATCACGGCCGCGGCGATGACGTTCATCAGGAACTCACCGGTCCCCGCGCCCTGGTTGGCGGAGGCGATCTTCGAGGCGACGAAGAGGCCGCCGATCGCGGCGAAGGTGCCGGCGATCGCGAAGACCGAGATCCGGATCAGCTCCACGTTGATACCGGCACGGCGGGAGGCCTCGACGCTGCCGCCGAGCGCGAAGACCTTACGGCCGTAGGCGGTGCGGCGCAGCACGAAGTCCGTGATCAGCAGGACCGCGAGGAAGAGCACCACGGCCAGCGGCAGACCCTTGTACTGGTTGTAGACGATGGCCACGGCGAACGTCAGGACGGCGAGCAGCCCGGTCCGCACGATGATCTCGCTCAGTGGACGGGACGGCACACCGGCGGCTTCGCGGCGGCGGTTCTCGAGGAAGGCGGCGAGGAAGTACCCGGCGGTCGCGACGATCGCCAGGCCGTAGGCGGCGGCCACGTCGGTGAAGTAGTAGCTGGTGAGGTTGGCGACCAGACCGTCGGAGTCGAGGTTGATGGTGCCGTTGCTGCCCAGGATCTGGAGCATGAAGCCCTGCCAGAACAGCAGACCGGCCAGCGTCACGGCGAAGGCGGGGACGCCGACCCTCGCGAAGAAGAAGCCGTGGATCGCGCCGGCGGCCGTGCCGGTGAGGATGGCCAGCACGAAGGCGAGCCACTCGGTCATGCCGTGGGTGACGCTCAGCACCGCGAAGGTGGCGCCCGCGACGCCGGAGACCGAGCCGACCGACAGATCGATCTCGCCGAGCAGCAGCACGAACACGATGCCGACGGCGATCATGCCCGTGCCGACCATGGCGACGGAGATGTCGGACAGGTTGCCCGCGGTGAGGAAGTTGGAGTTCAGGCTCTGGAAGATGATCCAGATGATCGCCAGACCGATGACGACCGGGACGGAACCCAGGTCACCCGCCTTCAGCTTCCGCTTGAACTCGGTGACGTAGCCCGCGAGGCCCTGTTCGCGCACCAGCAGCCGGGGGTCGACGGCGACGTCGGCGCCGGGCGCCGCCTCGGGGTTCTCCACGACGTGGTCTTCGGGAGCCCCCGAAGTCGCCGTGGTCTTTTCGATGCTCACTTCTGGCCCTCCCCATTGCTGCGCGCCGCACGACGGGTCACGGCGTTGTCCGTGGCGCCGGTGATGGCGGAGATGATCTCTTCCTGCGAGGTCGACTTGACCTCGAAGACGCCGTTGTTGCGCCCGAGGCGCAGGACGGCGACCTTGTCGGCCACCGCCTTGACATCGGCCATGTTGTGGCTGATGAGGATCACGGCGTGGCCGCGCTCGCGCAGCCGCTCCACCAGGTCGAGGACCTGGGCGGTCTGCTCGACTCCGAGGGCGGCGGTGGGCTCGTCGAGGATGACCAGCTTGGGCTCGCCCAGCATGGAGCGGGCGATGGCCACGGTCTGGCGCTGACCGCCGGAGAGCGACGCGATCGGGATACGGACGCTGGGGATGCGGATCGACAGCGTGTCCAGCAGCTCGCGGGAGCGGCGCTCCATCTCGACCTCGTCCAGGACTCCGCGCTTGCGGACCTCCCGGCCCAGGTAGAGGTTGCCGACGACGTCGATGTTGTCGCACAGCGCGAGGTCCTGGTAGACGGTCGCGATGCCCAGGTTCTGGGCGTCGTGCGGCCTGTTGATCGTTACGGCCTTGCCGTCCCACTCGATGACGCCCTCATCGATGGGGTGTACGCCGGCGATTGTCTTGACCAGCGTGGACTTTCCGGCGCCGTTGTCGCCGACCAGGGCGACCACCTCACCGGCGTGGACCTCAAGCTCTACGTCGGTGAGCGCCTGAACGGCACCGAAGCGCTTGGAGACCCCGCGCAACGCCAGCACGGGCGTAGCGGACACGTGAACCATCTCCTTCGCCGCCTGACCCGGCGGGAGGTTGTGCAGAAAGATTGCTGGGCGGGTGGGCGGGAGCTACCCGCGGGAACGTTCCGTCCGGCGCCCCGCGGCGAGCTTGCGGGGCTGGTGTGCGCGGGGGCCGGACGGAGCCTTGAGCGCTGAGTCCCGGGCCGGACTTCGGGGGCGAATCCCCTGGTCCGGCCAGGCACTTGCGGCTGTTTACTCGAGGCCGATCTTCTCGCAGGCCGCCTTGTACTTGGCGGTGCAGATCTCGTTCACCGTGTAGACGCCGTCCTTGATGACGGTGTCCTTGATGTTGTCCTTGGTCAGCGAGGTGACGTCGACCAGGACCGACGGGATGCCCTGGTTCGTCGGGCTGTCGACCTTGTCCTTGGCGATGGAGTCGAGCGACTTGCCCTGGGCGAGCGCGACGGCCATCTCGGCGGCGGCGTCGGCCTCGGGGGCGTACGGCTTGTAGACGCTCATGTACTGCTCCCCGGTGACGATGCGCTGCACACCGGCGAGTTCGGCGTCCTGACCGGTCACCGGAACGTCCGCGATCCCGGCGGCCTTGAGGGCGGTGATGATGCCACCGGCCATGCCGTCATTGGCGGAGTAGACGCCGATGATCTTGTCCTTGCCGATCGCGGAGATCGCGCCCTCCATGTTGGCGTTGGCGTTCTCCGGCTTCCACTCCTTGGTGTCGTACTCCTTGCCGACGTTCACCTTGCCGTCGAGGACGGAGTGCGCGCCCTCCTTGAACTGGGCGGCGTTCGGGTCGGTGGAGGAGCCGTTCATCATGACGATCTGGCCGTCCTTGGCCTTGTCGCCAAGGGCCTTGAGGAGGGCCTCGCCCTGGGTCTTGCCGACCGTCACGTTGTCGAACGAGGTGTAGGCGTCGATCGGGCCCTGCGCGAGGCGGTCGTAGGCGACGACCGGGATGCCCGCGTCCTTGGCCTTCTGCACCGAGGACTTGATGGCCGCGGAGTCCACCGCGTCCAGGATGATCACGTCGACCTTGTTGGTGATCATCGACTCGACCTGCTGGGCCTGCTGACTGGCGTCCTGCTTGGCGTTGGCGTAGACGACCTCGCCCTTGCCGTTCGTCAGCTCACCGATCTTCTTCTCGATGAGCGGCCGGTCGAACTTCTCGTAGCGAGCCGTCTGGTTCTCCGGGAGCAGGAGACCGACCTTGATGTCGTCACCCTTGGCCGCGGAGGCGGTCGAGTCGTTGTCGCCGCCCGCTTCCTCGGCGCTGCCACAGGCAGCCAGCGAGATGGCCATCGCACCAGCGGCAACGGCAACGGCGGCACGACGCATGCGCGTGTTCACTTCAGAAACCTCCCTGACGAGGCCGCGTCGTTGCGGCCGAGGTGGCTGGAAGTCAACTCGGCCGCACGTGCGACGTCAAGAAGTAAATCCTTAACGGGTTGGCAACGGTGCCATACGTTCTCTAAGTGAAGGCAGGCGCGGCGACCGAAAGAGGGCTGGCGACACTTCCGTCCAAAAGCGCCGAATCCCCCATCTCGCTGAGTGCGAGCGCAAGGGCTCCGAGCACCTCGGCGCGGCCGCCAAGTGCCCCGGGGAGAACGGACAGTTGGCGCGCGGCGCTGGGGATGGCGTAGCGGCCGACGGACTCCCGGATGGGCCCGAGGACCAGTTCGCCGGCCTCGGCGAGATCACCGCCCAGCACCACGCGGCTGGGGTTCAGGAGGTTGCAGAGATTGGCGACTCCGCTGCCGATGTGACGGCCCACGTCGGCGATCACCCGACGGCAGCCCGGGTCTCCGTCCCTGGCCAGCCGTACGACGCCCTCCATGGTCAGATCGGTGCCATGGCTGGACTGGAGCAGCGGGAGCACATAGCGCGCGGCCGCGAAGGTCTCCAGGCAGCCCCGGTTTCCGCAGCGGCAGACCGGGCCGGATTCATCAAGGGTGATATGCCCGATTTCACCTGCCGTGCCGCCGGGGCCCCGGTAGATCTTGCCGTTGATCACCAGACCGGCGCCGACACCGCTGGCGACCTTGATGTACGCCAGGTCCCGCACGCCCCGCCCGCTGCCCCAGACCAGCTCGCCCAGGGCGCCCAGGTTGGCGTCGTTGTCCACGTGCACGGGCACGCCGAGCCGGCCGCGCAGCTCCTCGGCGGGCTTGGTGCCGGTCCAGCCCGGCAGGATGGCGGTGGAGCCGAGGGTGCCGGACTCGACGTCGATCGGGCCGGGCACGCCGAGGCCGACCCCGGCGATCTTGGAGCGGTCGACGCCGGTGGCCGCGATCAGCCGGTTGACCAGCTGTTCCGCGCGGTCGAACCCCTGGGTCGAGGAGGCGTCCACGTCCAGCGGCTCGGACTCCTCGGCCAGCACCTGATGGGCCAGGTTCCCGACCGCGACACGTAGATGGGTATGGCCGAAGTCGACCCCTATGACGATGCCGGCGTCCCCGCTGAGCGAGACGCTGCGGGCCCGGCGGCCGCCCGCCGATGTGGGCGTGACCTCGACCGTTCCGCCGTCCTTGAGTTCACGGACGATATTGGAGACCGTCGCCGCGGACAGACCGGTGGTCCTCGCGATCTCCGCCTGGGTGAGGGATCCGGCCAGCCGTACGGCCCGCACGACCCGCTCCAGGTTGGCTCGGTGCAGCGACGACTGCGACCCCGGAGTCTCCACGACGACCTCCTGCGCGCGGGGCCGCTTCGGTGAGGCCCCGTTCGTGTCCAACTAGTGAACTCTAAGCTGAGCCGTTCGGGTTGCCTCCCGTCAAGAGGTTGAACCGGATCCGGGTTTGTGCACACACATGTACACGCCGCTCCCGGGGCCGGGAACGGCGTGCACTCGATCGGTTCCGGAGCGCTACCCGCCGCTTGGGTTCAGGACGCCGCCTCGGTCTATTTCAGCGCCCCCGCGGTCAGCCCCGCCACCACCTGGCGCTGGAAGACGATGTAGGCCGCCAGCACCGGCAGCATGGCCATCACCAGGCCGGCGAAGAGCCCGGACCAGTCCCCCTTGTAGCCCTGGCTGACGGCCAGTTGCACCAGGCCCTGGGTGAGCACCCGCTTCTCGGGGTCGGTGTTGAGGACCGTGGGCAGCATGTACTGGTTCCACTGGCCCAGGAAGTTGAAGATGCCGACGCTGACCAGGCCCGGCTTGGCCATCGGGAGCATGATCTGGAAGAACGTACGGCTGTGCGAGGCGCCGTCCACGAAGGCCGCCTCGGCCACCGAGGTCGGCAGGGTGCGGAAGAACGCCGTGAGGAAGAACACCGTGAACGGCAGCGAGTACGCGATGTAGACCAGGATCAGCCCGTGGATCGTGTTCAGCAGCCCCATGTTGTTCACGACGTAGAACAGCGGGACCAGCGCGAGCATGATCGGGAAGCTCATGCCGCCGATGAACAGGTAGTAGATGAAGCGGTTGCCCGGGAAGTCGAAGCGGGCGAGCACATAGGCCGCCATCGAGCCGAGCACCAGGGTGCCGATGAGCGAACCCCCCACCACCAGGACGGTGTTGAGGAAGTAGTCGCTCATGTTGGCCTCGGTCCACGCCCGGGCCCAGTTCGAGAAGTGCAGTTTGTCCGGCAGCGACCAGGGCGAGCCGAAGATGGACGCGTCGTCCTTGAAGGACGTCATCACCGCCCACAGCAGCGGCATGACGACCATGAACGCCCAGATGATCAGAATGCCGTGGGAGAAGACGTTGAGGGTGGTGCCCTCCTTCTTCTTCCCGCCCGGCTTCTTGGCCGATACGTCGATCTTGGTGACGGGCGTACCGGACTCGGCCGGTACGGGAGCGGTGGTCTCGGTCGTCTTCATCTGTCAGAACTCCAGCCGCTCGCGCCGCCCCAGCCGCATCACGACGGCGGCGAAGGCCAGCGTCACGATGAGCAGGGCCACGCCGATCGTGGTGGCGTAGGCGGCCTGCCCGTCTCGGAACGCCTTCTGGTACACGTACAGGACCATGACCGTGGTCGAGTAGTCGGGGCCGCCGGGTCCGGTCGTCATGATGTGTACGACCGCGAACGACTCGGCGCCGAGGGCGAGGATGCCCATATAGACCCAGCCGGACTGCACGGTGTCCCACAGCAGCGGCAGGGTGACCCGGAAGAAGGTGGTGGCACGGCCGGCGCCGTCGAGCAGCGCGGCCTCGTACAGATCGGCCGGAATGGAGGCCATACCGGCCGAGAACAGGACCACGAAGAAGCCGACCGTGGACCAGACGATCACCGCCATCACGGCCCACAGGGCGAGGTTCGGGTCGCCCAGCCACAGCGGCTGGATGCTGTCGAGCCCCACGCCGCGCAGGATCGAGTTGATCGCGCCGCTGTCCGGGTTGTACGCGAAGGCGAACAGCAGCGCGACGATCGCGATCGACAGCACCTGCGGGAAGAAGTAGACGATCTTGTAGAACGAGGACCCGCGGACACCGCTGATCGCCGGGCCGCCCTTCCGGCGCCGCCCGCCCACATTGATCATGAAGGCGAGGAACAGCGCGAAACTGAGGGTCACCAGCGGCAGCAACAACGCGAACAGCAGGCTGTGCTGCAACGACTTCCAGAAGATGTCGTCGTCGAGCATTCTCTCGTAGTTGTCGAAGCCGACCATCTTGAATTCGGGGCTGAGCCCGGTCCAGTCCGTGAACGAGTAGTAGATGGACTGGATGAACGGCCAGACGACGAAGAGCCCGTACAGGCCCAGGGGCACCGCGAGGAACCCCACGATGAACCGGTACTTGCCGTGCTGCATTGCTATCGACCCCGATCTGCGCGCGGGTGCAGCCGCTGGTGACGGATCCTCACGGGACCTACTGGTGCTTGTAGTGCTTGATCGACGTGTCCTTCGCCGCCTCGTCGGCGAAGGCCTGGATCTTCTTGATGGCCTCGGCCGGGGTGAGGCGTCCGGCCATCATCTCGCCGAGACCGGAGACACCGATCTTCTCCTTCTGCAGCTGCACGTACCAGTCCTGGAGCCGCGGGTTCACCACGTTCTGGCCCGCCTTCTCCAGCGCCGCGACGCCGGACTGCAGACCCGGGGTCAGGGTGATGCCGTCCGTGCCGCCGTTGTACGCGGTCAGCGACTTGACCTTGCTGGTGAAGTTCTTGGAGCTCGCCTCGCTCAGCATGATGCGCAGCTGCTCCATGCCGCCGGCGGTGTTCCTCGCCTTGGCCGGGACGATGAAGGGCTCACCGCCGGAGGCCCAGATCGTGCCGAAGGGCAGCTTGTCGGAGGAGTCGATGCCGGTCGGCGCGGAGACGGCGAGGCCGAAGTCCTTCGGGATGACGTTGGCCGACTCGTTCTCCACCCAGGAGCCGTTCGGGATGAACAGCGCCTTGCCCTGGGCCCACGCGGTCTGCGACTGGATGTGGTCCAGGCCCGGGGTGCCCTTGAGGACGTAGCCCTTCTTGTAGAGCTCGTAGTAGGCGTCGAAGCAGGCCTTGACCGCCGGGTGCTTCCAGGCGTTCGGCTCCAGGTTGTCGATGGCGTCCAGAACCTCGACGCCGCCGACCTTGCCGATCATCGGGTAGAGCGAGAAGGGGAGGTAGTAGGGGTACTTGCCCGCGTACGTCCAGCCCGCCATGCCCTTCTTCTTGGCCTTCTCGCAGACCGCGAGCATCTGGTCCCAGGTCTCGGGGTACTGCTCGTCGAGCGAGTCCAGGGCCTTCTGCGAGTACCACACGCCGTACACCGTGTAGGCGTAGTACATGATCCAGACCTTCTCGCCGTCGAACTGGCCCATCTCCACGATGCCGGGGCGCAGCGTGTCGCGGACCTTCTTGTTCGGGTCGTCGTACGACGGGGCGTCCAGCAGGGGCGTGAGGTCGGCGAGCTGGTCCTTGCCGACCAGGACGCCCATGTCCATCTGCTCGGCGCCGGAGTTGTCGATGAGGTCCGGCGGGTTGCCCTGGTTGAAGCGGGGCTGCAGGGTGGACTGGATCTTCTGGGTGGCCGAGAACTTCACCTTCACCTCGGGGAAGTTCTTCTCGTAGATCTTCACGGCGTCCTCGGCGTACTCCTTGCCGAAGCCGCCGTCGAACAGCACGAACTCCATCTGCGCGGTGTCATTGACGCCGAGCGGGTTCTTCGCGGTCTTCTTGCCTTCCTTGGCCTTGTCCCCGTTGTCGCTCCCACCGCCGCTGGCACAGGCGGACAGGAAGCTCATGGTGGGGACGGAGATCAGGCCGAGCGCGGCGGACCGCTTGATCAGATCGCGGCGTCCGACGCGCGCGGAGCCGTTGGTCTCGGGGTTCTGGGCGGAAGTGGATCCCATGCTCAAGTCCTCGCCTTCTCCAGGACTCAGGCGGTGAACCGGATCCTCCCCGGCACCGCGATCGGGTCAAGCTGGGGTCGTGCAGGAAGTGCGGAATCATGTGAAGTGCCGACAGGTATAGTCCACTTCCCGTCAGCGGAGCAAGATCGAACGCAAGGTTGGCCGGTGGTCTTTTCCGAGTTGAGACCTCCCGGAAATATGAGTGGCCTGTGCGCGGCTTGCCCCAAAAATCCGCGACATAAGCCCCGAATGCCACAGCCAACACCCTTGACAATACTTGGCACTTGAGCCACAACTGGTCCTTGCGCAGCGAAGTTGACAACGTTGTCCCGTGCGCAGGGAGGGTACCCGTTGAAGCAGCAGAGAGCTCGGCACAGATGGGGTACGGCGGTCGTGTCGGCGGCCGCCTTTGCTTTGACCGTGGGTTCGCAGGGGGCGGCGGTGGCCCTGCCCGAGGCGCCCGCGACAGCCGACCGGGAGTTCGCCTCCTCCTTCGAGGCGGACGATCCGGCACCCGACTGGCTCAACACCGTCGACACCGCCCCGGACGGCACCAAACGCGCCTCGGGCGTCGACGGCGGCTACAGCACCGGCATCCCGGGCAATGTGACCGACCACGTCACGGACGTACGGGCGAGCGGGGAGAACACCGGCGGCGGCGAGGTGAAGGAGAACCTCGTCGACGGGGAGCCCAGCAGCAAATGGCTGGTCTTCGCCCCCACCGGGTGGGTGGAGTTCGACCTGGACAAGCCGGTGAAAATCGCCAAGTACGCCCTCACCTCGGCCAATGACTACGCCGAACGCGACCCCCAGGACTGGATCCTTCAGGGCTCCACGGACGGCAAGGACTGGAAGACGGTCGACACCCGATCGGGTGAGAGCTTCGCCGAACGGTTCCAGACCAGGACGTACGACCTCGCGGAACCGGCCGAGTACCAGCACTTCCGGCTGGAGATCACCGAGAACCACGGCGCCGCCGACATCCTCCAGCTCGCCGACGTCCAGTTCTCCACGGGCGGCAGCGACGGCCCGGTCCCACAGGACATGCTCTCCCTGGTCGACCGCGGCCCGAGCGGCTCGCCGACCGCCAAGGCGGGCGCCGGCTTCACCGGCAAGCGGGCGCTGCGCTACGCCGGCCGGCACACGGCGGACGGACGGGCGTACTCGTACAACAAGGTCTACGACGTGAACGTGGCCGTCGGCCGCGACACCCGGCTGTCCTACCGCGTCTTCCCGTCGATGGCCGACGGCGACCGCGACTACGACGCCACGAACGTCTCCGTCGACCTCGCCTTCACCGACGGCACCCACCTCAGCGACCTCGGCGCCACCGACCAGCACGGCTTCCCGCTGTCGCCGCGCGGGCAGGGCGCGGCCAAGGTGCTCTACGTCAACCAGTGGAACAACGTCGCCTCGCGCATCGGATCGGTCGCGGCCGGCAGGACGGTCGACCGGATCCTGGTGGCGTACGACTCCCCCAAGGGCCCGGCGAAGTTCCGCGGCTGGCTGGACGACATCGCGCTGAAGGCGGTGGCCCCCGAGAAGCCGAAGGCCCACCCGTCCGACTACGCGCTCACCACCCGCGGCACCCTCTCCAGCGGCGGCTTCTCACGCGGCAACAACTTCCCGGCGACCGCCGTGCCGCACGGCTTCAACTTCTGGACGCCGGTGACGAACGCGGGCTCGCTGACCTGGCTGTACGACTACGCCCGCGCCAACAACGACGACAACCTGCCGACGGTCCAGGCGTTCAGCGCCAGCCATGAGCCCAGCCCCTGGATGGGTGACCGGCAGACCTTCCAGATGATGCCGTCGGCCGCCGCCGGCACCCCGGACACCGGGCGGGAGGCCCGCGAGCTGGCCTTCCGGCACGAGAACGAGACGGCGCGGCCGTACTACTACGGGGTGCGGTTCGAGAACGGGCTGAAGGCGGAGATGGCGCCGACCGACCACGCGGCGGTGCTGCGCTTCACCTACCCGGGTGACGACGCGAGCGTCGTCTTCGACAACGTGACGGACCAGGCGGGGCTCACCCTCGACGAGGAGAACGGGATCGTCACCGGCTACTCGGACGTGAAGTCCGGGCTGTCGACGGGCGCGACCCGGCTGTTCGTGTACGGCGAGTTCGACAAGCCGGTGACCGAGGGCTCGTCCAGTGGGGTGAAGGGCTATCTGCGCTTCGACGCCGGAGCCGACCGGACGGTCACCCTGCGCCTGGCCACCTCGCTCATCAGCGTCGACCAGGCGAAGGACAACCTGCGCCAGGAGGTCGACGGCGCCTCCTTCGAGCGCGTGAAGTCACGCGCCCAGCACCAGTGGGACCGGCTGCTCGGCAAGGTCGAGGTTCAGGGCGCGACGCCGGACCAGCTGACCACGCTGTACTCCAGCCTGTACCGGCTGTACCTGTACCCCAACTCCGGCTTCGAGAAGGTCGGCGGGAAGTACCGGTACGCGTCGCCGTTCTCGCCGATGCCGAACCCCGACACCCCGACGCACACCGGGGCGAAGATCGTGGACGGCAAGGTGTACGTCAACAACGGCTTCTGGGACACCTACCGGACCACCTGGCCCGCGTACTCGCTCCTCACCCCGGGCCAGGCGGGCGAGATGGTCGACGGCTTCGTGCAGCAGTACAAGGACGGCGGCTGGACCTCCCGCTGGTCCTCCCCCGGCTACGCCGACCTGATGACCGGCACCTCCTCGGACGTCGCCTTCGCGGACGCCTACGTCAAGGGCGTCGACTTCGACGCGAAGTCGGCGTACGACGCGGCCGTGAAGAACGCGACCGTCGTGCCCCCGTCGTCCGGCGTCGGCCGCAAGGGCATGGCGACCTCGCCGTTCCTCGGCTACACCAGCACCGAGACGCACGAGGGCCTGTCGTGGGCGCTGGAGGGCTACCTCAACGACTACGGCATCGCGAAGATGGGCCGGGCCCTGTACAAGAAGACTGGCGACAAGCGCTACAAGGAGGAGTCGGAGTACTTCCTCGACCGCGCCCGGGACTATGTGAACCTGTTCGACGGGAAGGCCGGTTTCTTCCAGGGCCGGGACCAGAAGGGCGACTGGCGCGTCGAGTCCTCGAAGTACGACCCGCGCGTGTGGGGCTACGACTACACGGAGACCAACGGCTGGGGGTACGCCTTCACGGCACCCCAGGACAGCCGGGGCCTGGCCAACCTCTACGGCGGCCGGGACGGTCTGGCCGACAAGCTGGACGAGTACTTCGCCACCCCGGAGACGGCCTCGCCGGAGTTCAAGGGCTCCTACAACGGTGTCATCCACGAGATGACGGAGGCACGGGACGTCCGGATGGGCATGTACGGCCACTCCAACCAGGTCGCCCACCACGCGATCTACATGTACGACGCGGCCGGGCAGCCCTGGAAGGCGCAGAAAAACGTGCGCGAGGTGCTGTCGCGGCTGTACGTCGGCAGCGAGATCGGACAGGGCTACCACGGCGACGAGGACAACGGCGAGCAGTCGGCCTGGTTCCTGTTCTCCGCGCTGGGCTTCTATCCGCTGGTGATGGGCAGTGGCGAGTACGCCATCGGCTCACCCCTGTTCAATAAGGCGACGGTCCAGCTGGAGAACGGCCGCAAGCTGGTGGTGAAGGCGCCGAGGAACAGCGCCCGCAACGTGTACGTCCAGGGCCTGAGGGTCAACGGGGTGCCGTGGAAGTCGACCTCGCTGCCGCACTCGCTGATCGCGAAGGGCGGCGTCCTGGAGTTCGACATGGGCCCGCGGCCCTCGTCCTGGGGCACCGGCAAGAACGCGGCGCCCGTGTCCATCACCAAGGACGACAAGGTGCCGACGCCTCGGGCGGACGCGCTGAAGGGTGACGGAGCTGACGGGGCGCTGTTCGACGACACCTCGGCGACCCAGGCGAGCGTCACATCGGTGGACCTGCCGGTGTCCGAGGGCACCAGGGCCGTGCAGTACACCCTGACGTCGCCGTCCGACCGGACGAAGGCGCCGGCCGGCTGGAAGCTCCAGGGGTCGAAGGACGGCACCACGTGGCGCACCCTCGACGGACGCTCCGGGCAGTCCTTCGCATGGGACCGCCAGACACGGGCGTTCTCCGTGGGGTCGCCGGGTACGTACGCGAAGTACCGCCTGGTGCTCGACGGCGAGGCGGTGCTGTCGGAAGTCGAACTGCTCGCCTGAGCAACGGAGTTGGGGGTCTCATGCAGGGTGTCGATCCGGCCTGGCTGCCGGACGGGGCGTTCCGGCCGATCGGCACCCGGCGGACCCTGATCCGCGGCTCGGGTCCGCTGGTGGACACCGTGCACGGGGAAGTGGCGGATGCCTGCGCGCGGTTCGGGGGGAGCGTCTCGCGCGAGGGCTCCCCCGAACCGTACGACCTGGTGCTGGAGCTGACCGGCCCGGGTGACGGCGAGGCGTTCGCCTTCGAGCGCGGTGACGGCCGTACGACCGTCACCGCGTCCGGCGGGCCCGGGCTGCTGTACGGCCTCTTCCACGTCGTACGGCTCGGTGACACGGCGTTCCAGGGCTCGCACGACCGCGAGGAGCACCGGCCCGACGTGGCGCTGCGCATGCTCGACCACTGGGACAACGTGGCCGTGCATCCGGTCATGGGCCAGGTGGAGCGCGGATACGCCGGCGGCTCGCTGTTCTGGGAGGACGGACGGGCGCGCGGCGAGCTGCTGGGGCGGGTGCGGGCGTACGGGCGGCTGCTGGCGGCGTGCGGGATCAACGCCGTGGCCGTCAACAACGTCAATGTGCACGAGACCGAGGCCCGTCTGCTGACGGACCGGATCGGCGAGGTCGCCGCGATCGCGGCTGTGCTGCGGCCCTATGGCATCCGCACCCATCTGTCGGTCACCTTCGCGGCGCCGATGGTGCTCGGCGGGCTGTCCACGGCGGATCCGCTGGATGCGGGTGTGCGCGGGTGGTGGGCGCGGACGACCGCGCGAGTGTACGGGGCGATCCCGGACTTCGGCGGGTATGTGGTGAAGGCCGACTCGGAGGGGCAGCCGGGGCCCTTCGCGTACGGCCGCAGCCACGCGGACGGGGCGAACATGCTGGCCGCCGCACTGGGGCCGTACGGCGGCACGGTGCACTGGCGGGCCTTCGTCTACGACCACCGACAGGACTGGCGGGACCGGACGACGGACCGGGCGCGGGCCGCGTACGACCATTTCGTGCCGCTGGACGGGCAGTTCGCCGCCAACGCTGTGCTCCAGGTGAAGCACGGGCCGATGGACTTCCAGGTGCGGGAGCCTCTCTCGCCGCTGATCGGTGCGATGCCGCGCACTCGGCTCGCCGTGGAGCTGCAGGCCACCCAGGAGTACACCGGGCAGCAGCGGCATGTGTGCTGGCTCGGGCCCATGTGGAGTGAGGTGCTGCGGTTCCGGCCGGAGGAGTCGGCCGCGGTCGGGGAGTTGGCGCGCGGTGGGCTGGTGGCCGTGTCCAACGTCGGTGACGATCCGTTCTGGACCGGCCATCCGCTGGCCCAGGCGAACCTGTACACCTTCGGGCGGCTGGCCTGGGAGCCCGGCGCGGATCCGGGCCGGATCCTGGACGAGTGGATCGCCCTCACCTTCGGACCGCGTCCGGCGGCGGAGCTGCACGCGGTGCTCGACGGTTCGTGGCGGACGTACGAGAAGTACACGGCGCCGCTCGGGGTGGGCTGGATGGTGCAGCCCGGCCACCACTACGGGCCGAGCGTGGACGGGTACGAGTACAGCCCCTGGGGCACCTACCACTTCGCCGACCGCGACGGCGTCGGCGTCGACCGCAGCGTGGCGACCGGCACCGGGTACGCGGGGCAGTACGCCGAGCAGTGGGCCGAGGTGTACGAGTCACCGGACACCTGCCCGGACGAGGTGCTGCTGTTCTTCCACCATGTGTCGTACAACCATGTGCTCCGGAGCGGGAAGACGGTGATCCAGCACATATACGACACACACTTCGAAGGCGTGGCGGAGGTGGAGCGGGCCCGCGAGGTGTGGGCCTCGCTGGCGGGGCTGATGGACCCGGCGCGCCACGCGCGGGTCGCGGAGCGGTACGAGGAGCAGCTCCGCAGTGCCCGCGAGTGGCGCGATCAGATCAACAGCTACTTCCTGCGCAAGTCAGGTGTGGGCGACGCACATGGGCGCCGCATCTACTGAACCCGCAGGATCGCTGTGCCGAGTGGGTCGAGAGTCAGTGGCCCGCCTTTCTCGACCCGCTTGCCGGTCAGCAGGTCGGTGGCGGCGGTGTGGGCGGTCAGACGGGCCGGTTCGGGGGCGTGGTTGAGGAGGAAGAGCAGGCGGGTGCCGTCGGGGGCGACGCGCGTCGCCGTCTCGACGGTCGGCTGGTCGGAGTACGGGCCGAGCAGGTCGTGGCGGGCCAGGATCCGGCGGACGACCCGGTCGACGCCGGGCTGGTCCAGGGCGGTGGCGACGTACCAGCCCTCGCCCCCGCTCGCACCGAGGCGGTTGTGGGTCACGGCCGGGGTGCCGGCGTAGAAGTCGGCGCCGTACGTGCCGACCGGCTCGGCGCCGCGCGGCAGGACGATCTCGAAGACCAGGCGGGCCTCGCAGGTCAGCTCTCCCAACTGGACCGGCTGCACGACGTCGGCAGGCCGCGCGTCCCATTCGTCCACGCGGACGCCCATGAGAGGGGCGAGCGGGCCGGGGACGTCGGTGAGGAAGGCGCGGTCGTGTTCGTCGACGCGCCCCGAGAGGAAGGTCGTCAGAACGGTGCCGCCGCGTGCGGCGACGGCCTCCAGGCGGGTGGCCAGGTCGCCCTTGACCATGTGCAGGACCGGCGCGAGGACCACGTCGTACCCCGTGAGGTCGGCCGTGACCGGCACGACGTCCACGTCCACGCCGGCCTCGCGGGCGGCCCGGTAGTAGGCGTGGACCATCTCCTGGTACTTCACCAGCCGGGAGGGCCCGTCGGAGGTCTCCAGGGCCCACCAGCTGTCCCAGTCGAAGAGGAGCGCGGTGCGCGCGGGGGTACGAGCGCCGAGCGTCACGTCGCCGAGCGCCTCCAACTCCCGCCCCAGCCCCGCCACTTCACGGAACACGCGGGTGTCGTCACGGCCCGCGTGGCCGATGACCGCGCCGTGGTACTTCTCGCAGGCGCCGCGCGAGGCGCGCAGCTGGAAGTAGAGGGCGGCGTCCGCGCCGTGGGCGATGGCCTGGAAGGTGGCCAGGCGGAGTTCCCCGGGGCGGCGCAGCGGGTTGACGTCACGGCAGGCCGTCGTGGACGGGGTCTGCTCCATCAGCCAGAAGGGGGCGCCGTCCTTGAGGCCGCGCATCAGGTCGTGGGCGAGGGCGGGCCAGGTGGGCGGGGCGTCGAGGGGCGGGTAGCTGTCCCAGGAGGCGAAGTCGAGGTGCGGCGCCCAGCGGTGGTAGTCGAGGGGGCGAAACATGCCCATGAAGTTGGTGGTGACGGGCGTGTCCTGGTCATGGGCGCGGATCACCTCCTTCTCGGCGAGGAAGCAGCCGAGCAGCGCGTCGGTGGTGAACCGGAGGTAGTCGAGGGTGATGCCCTGGAACGCGGTGTGGTCGGGGCCCCGCCAGTGCTCGGTGAGGGCGTTCGGGGGCTCGATCTCGCCGAAGTCGGTGTAGCGGTGGGACCAGAAGGTGGTCCACCAGGCGTCGTTGAGGGCGTCGAGGGTGCCGTACCTGTCCTTCAGCCACTCCCGGAAGGCCCCGGCGCACAGGTCGCAGTAGCACGCCCCGCCGTACTCGTTGTTGACGTGCCAGGCGAGCAGCGCCGGGTGGGCCGCGTAGCGTTCGGCGAGGCGGGCCGCGAGCGCCGTGGCGTGGTCACGGTACGCCGGTGAGCTGGGGCAGAAGTTGTGGCGCTGGCCGTAGCGGTGGCGGCGGCCCTCGAAGTCCGTTCGGTTGACCTCGGGGTGCCTCCTGGCCAGCCAGGGCGGGAGGGCCGCGGTGCCGGTGGCCAGGCAGACCCGGCGGTTCTCGGCGGCCGCACGGTCCAGGATGCGGTCGAGGACCGTGAAGTCGTAGGTGTCGGGCGCGGGTTGGGTGAGGGACCAGGAGAAGACGCCGACCGTGAGGGTGTCGATGCCGGCCCGCGTGAACAGACGGTGGTCGTCGTCCCAGACCTGCTCCGGCCACTGCTCGGGGTTGTAGTCGCCGCCGTACGGGATCCTCGGGGTGCGCGGCGCGCTCATGCCGTGAAGTCCTCCTCGGTCTCGGCGATCACCGGGCGGCTGCTGTGCAGCAGGGACAGCAGCAGCGGGGCGGCCAGCAGGGCGGGCAGGGCCTCGGTCAGCAGGGCGGTCGACGCGGCCACCAGCACCAGCAGGGAGGCGGCGCCGAGGGTGGCGCGGGCGTGCCGGAAGAGGAAGTACCCGGCGAGACGGGCGGTGTCGCGGGCGCGGAAGGCGAACAGGGAGGTGAGGACCAGCGCGTGCGCGCCCCACAGCAGGGAGCCGGCCCCGATCGCGCCGAGCAGCACCGCCCACCAGCCGGGCAGGCCGGTGGCGGAGAAGTGGGTCAAGGTGAACGCGATGACCGTCAGCCAGGCGAGCAGCGGCGCCCAGAGCTTCAGCGCGGGGAGGGCGTTGAGCCGCCAGCCGCGGGCGTAGGCGCGGGCCGGGTGCAGATCGGTGAGATCGGCGGTGCGGTGGTGCAGGGCGTAGAGGGCGGCGGACAGGGCCGGGCCGAGCGGCAGCAGGCATACGGCGGCCAGGGGCAGGTTGGCCGGGTCGGGGCCGAGCAGGAGCAGGCCGGCGAGTCCGGGCGCGGCGGCCAGGAGCAGCAGGGCCTCGACGGTGACCAGGGTGTGGATCAGGGCGGCGGCGCGGGAGAGGACTCCGGTGCCGAAGTCGGCCGTGCGGACGCCGCCGCTCACCCGTTCTCCTTCTCGAAGCGTTCGTACGCCTTGTTGTGCAGGTCGACGAGCCGGTCCATGTTCTTGGACTTGAGTTCGGTGACGTAGGCGTCCCACTCGGACATCGGGCGCTTGCCGAGGACGAACTTGAGGGTGTTCTGGGTGACGTGGTCCCTGAGCGGCGTCTCCCACAGGGATGCCTGTTCCTGCTCGAAGGACTGCAGCGGGTGGGCCGGGGCGATGGGCGTCTGTTCGCGCCGGGACATGACGTCCTGGAACTTCTTCTCGTCGGGGCTGAACATGGAGGAGACGAGTTCCCAGCTGCCGCCGTAGGCGAAGACGCCGTTGTAGAAGCCGTAGTCCTTCTGCATGTCCTTCGGGGCGTCCGGGTCGGACCCCATGAGGCTGATGCCGGGCTTCGGCTGGTACTGGCCAGCGGAGCGGGTGTAGGTGACGCCCTCGACGCCCCACCGCGCGAACCGCTGGCCCTCGTCCGAGTACCACAGCCAGTCCACGAACTGCATCGTCGCGACGAAGCTGTCGCTCTTGAGCGCCTTGCTGGAGATCATGACGCCGTTCTCCAGCCGGACGCCGCCCAGCACCACGGGACCGGCGGGTCCCAGCGGCACCGGAGTCATCTCGATCTTCGCGCCCTTGACCTGCTTCTCGAGGTTGAAGCGGTAGTTCTGCACCAGTTCCTGCGGGTTGGCGCTGATCGCGAAGGACTTCTCGCCGAGCAGCTTCTGCACTGCCTCGTCGTCGGTCTGGGTGAAGCTCTCCGGGTCCACCAGCTTCTCGGCGACCAGCTTCCGCACGAACTCGATCATCTGCCGGTAGGCGTCCCTGGTTCCGGTGAAGACGAACTTCCGCGCGTTGGCGTCCCAGTCGACGGTGTTGTACGTCCATCCGGCCCGGACCCCGTACGCCTGGCCGAGGTAGCTGAAGAGGGCGGCGGCCGGGTAGGGCGTGTTCTTGCTCCAGCGGTCGGAGAACGGGTAGCGGTCCGGGTACTCCGCCTTGATCGCCTTGAAGACCTCGTACACCTCGTCCCAGGTGGTGGGCAGGCTCAGTCCGAGCCGGTCGAGGACGTCCGTGCGCAGCGCCAGCGAGTAGCCGGACCTGGGCTTCTCGTGCAGGCCGGGCAGCAGATAGAACCTGCCGTCGGACTGCCGGATGGAGTCGATCTCCGGCTCCAGTCTCCAGCGCTTGACCTTGTCCCGGAAGTTGGGCATCAGGTGCACGTAGTCGCTGACCGGGAGGATCGCGCCCGACGACACGAACGCGACCTCCGAGGGGTGGTACGTCTTGGGGATCAGGAACGGGGCGTCGCCCGAGCCGATCAGGACGCTGCGCTTCTTCTCGTAGTCGACCAGGGGGACGCCGACCGGCTCGAAGGTGACGCCGGTGCGCTTGGTGAGCTCCTTCCAGAACAGCCAGCCGTTCTTCATCGGGTAGACCGGGTTGTCGTTGTGCAGGACCGACAGGGACAGCGGCTCGGCCGCCTTGAACTGCTGGCCGACGCGGTACTCCTTCATGGCGCCGTTCCGCTTCTTCGACAGGTCCTTGGAGTCCCCGCCGTCGTCGCCGCTGCCGCAGCCGGTGAGGGTGGCGAGGCCGATGAAGCCGGCGGCGGCGAGGATCTGACGCCGCGACAGCTGTCCTGCGTTCTTCACGGTTTCTCCCTTGTTAGCCCTTGACCGCGCCGAGCATCACGCCCGAGACGAAGTAGCGCTGGACGAACGGATAGACACAGAGGATGGGCAGCGAGGTCAGCACGATCGTCACCGCCTGGATGTTCGCCCCCACCTGGCTGAGCTGTGCGTCGGCGGCACCCGCGTTGCCGCCCGTGGTGGCGCCCGAGATGAGGTTGCGCAGATAGACGGTGACCGGCATGAGCTCGGACTTGTCCATGTACAGGAAGGCGCTGAACCAGGAGTTCCAGAAGGACACCGAGTAGAACAGCACCATCGTCGCGACGACCGCCTTCGACAGGGGCAGCACGATCCGCAGCAGAATGCCGTACGTACTGAGGCCGTCGATCTGCGCGGCTTCCTCCAGTTCGGTCGGCAGGCTCTCGAAGAACGCCTTCATCACCAGCAGGTTGAACACACTGATCGCGTTGGGGAGCGCTATGGCCCAGACGCTGTTCTTCAGGCCGAGGCTGGTGACCAGGACGTAGTTGGGGATCAGGCCGCCGGTGAAGAACATGGTGAAGACGGCGACGCCGACCAGTACGCCGCGTCCCTTGAGGTGCTTCTTCGACAGGACGTAGGCATAACAGGTGGTCAGGACCATGGCCACGGTGGTGGCGACCGCCGTGTACAGCACGGTATTGCCGTAGTTCCGCCAGAACATCGAGTCCTGGAACACGATCTTGTACGTGGTGAGGTTGAACCCCTTGGGCCACAGCGTCACTTCCCCGGCCCGGATCTGCCGCTCCGAACTGAACGACCGGGCGATGATGTTGGCGAACGGGTACAGGGTGACGATCACGACCAGGGTGAGGACGACGCCGTTGACGCCCTGGAAGACGCGGTAGGAGCGGCTCGGCTTCACCACAGGCTCGTCCCCACCGTGCGGCGCGAGAGGTGGTTGGCGGAGGTGATCAGGACCAGGCCGATGATCGCCTCGAACAGCCCGATGGCGGCGGCGTAGCTGAAGCTGTTGGACTCGACACCCGCGCGGTAGAGGTACGTCGAGATCACGTCGGCGGTCGGATAGGTCAGCGGGTTGTACAGCAGCAGGACCTTCTCGAAGCCGACGGCCATGAAGGTGCCGATGTTGAGGATCAGCAGCGTGATCATGGTGGGCCGGATGCCGGGCAGGGTGACGTGCCAGATCTGCTGCCAGCGGTTGGCGCCGTCGATGCGGGCGGCCTCGTACAGGTCCTCGTCGATGGTGGTGAGCGCGGCGAGGTACAGGATCGTGCCCCAGCCGGCGGTCTGCCAGATCTCCGAGCCGACATAGACGGTACGGAACCACTCGGGTTCCTGGATGAACCGGATCGGGTCGTGCCCGAACCAGCCCAGAACGTGGTTGATCGCGCCGTCCGTGGCGAGCATCTGCAGGGTGATGCCCGCGACGATCACGATCGACAGGAAGTGCGGCAGATACGACACCGACTGCACGAACCGTTTCAGCGCCCGCCGGCGCACCTCGTTCAGCAGCAGCGCCAGCACGATCGGGATCGGGAAGCAGAAGACGAGTGTGAGCCCGCCGAGCCACAGGGTGTTGCGGAAGACCTGCCAGAAGGTGGGGTCGCTGAGGAACATCTCGACGTAGCGCAGGCCCACCCACTGCTCGCCGAAGATCGAGCCGCCCGGTTCGAAGCGCCGGAACGCGATCACGTTGCCGAGCATCGGCAGATAGCGGAAGACCAGGAAGAACAGCAGCGGCAGCACGGCCAGCGAGTAGAGCTGCCAGTCCCGGCGCAGCGCCCGCCGCCAGCCGGTGCGCGCCGGCCGCCGGCCGCGGCGGGGTGGAGCCTTCCCCGACGGCGGCTGCCGTGTGCCGGGCGGTGGAGCCGACGTGGTGGACGTGCTCATGCAGTGGCCTCCCGGTGGCACCGAAAGTTTCGGAGTCGTACCGGCAACTTTGCGGCGAGGTTAGGGCCGGGTGTAATGGCTGTCAATGGGACTGACAGGGAAGGTCAGTTGGGAAGGAAGCAACCGCGACGAGCCAAAAGACCACGAAACATTCTGGTAGCGAGGCGCAACAATCGGAGGTCACCGTTGCCCGCATTCGATCTGCCGCCGGACGCCCTGGAGCACTTCCGTCCGGACCTCCAGGAGCCCGCGGACTTCGACGAGTTCTGGCACGGCACCCTCAAGGAGGCGGCCCGGCCCGAGGTGTTGGTGTCGGCACGCCCGGTGGAGACCGGCCTGCGCCTGACGGACACCTGGGACGTGACCTTCCGGGGCTTCGGCGGAGACCCGGTGCGGGCCTGGTTCAGCAGACCGGCCGGACTGCGCGAGGCACGTCCCGCCGTCGTCGAGTACGCCGGCTACGGCCGGGGCCGCGGCCTCCCGCACGAGCGGCTGACCTGGGTGAACGCCGGGTACGCCCATCTGCTGATGGACAACAGGGGCCAGGGCGACCAATACGGCAACGGCGGCGCGACCCCGGACCCGCACACCACGGCACCGGGCGGCCCGGGCCCGGCCGTACGCGGCCTGCTCTCCCCCCGGGACTACCACTACCGCCGCCTCATCACCGACGCGGTACGAGCGGTGGAGGCGGTGCGCACGCTGCCCGGCGTGGACGCCTCCCGGATCGCGGCCGTCGGCAACAGCCAGGGCGGCGGACTCGCGCTGGCCGTCGCGGGACTCGTGCCCGACCTCGCGGCGGTGCTGGTCACCGCCCCGTTCCTGTGCGGCATCCGGCGCGCACTCGACCTCACCGACGCCGCGCCCTACGGCGAGATCACCGCGTACCTCTCGGTGCACCGGGGCGCAGAGCGGGCCGCGTACGACACGCTCTCCTACATGGAGGGGATCTCCTTCGCCCGGCGCGCCCACGCCCCGGCCCACTTCGGAGTCGGCCTGCGCGACACGGTGTGCCCGCCGAGCGGGGCGTACGGCGCCTTCAACCGCTATGCGGAGCTGTCGGGCGCCGGGCCGCGCAAGGAGATCCACCCCTATCCGTTCAACGGCCACGAAGGCGGCGACGCGGTACATGTGCGCCGCCAACTGGACTGGCTGACAGAGGTGCTGGGGCTCAGTCCGTGGCCGGCGTGAAACACGTCCCGGTGCGCAGGGGGTGTGACGTCGCTCAGTGGACCAACTGGCTTGACGTCGTTGTCCGTTGAGGCGGTAGAGTCATGCACAGGCCACTTCGACATCGTTGTCGGACTGCGGGCCTCGTACTGGCCGCACAAGCCAATCGCCGCCCGGACGAGCTTCTTTCCCCCCTCGAGCCCGTCCGGCTCGCGGACCCGGTGGGCGTCAGCCCAACGCCACCGGGTCCGCCCGGAGCGGAGGCGAACCGCCGGGTGGGGCACCACGGTCCACGGTCGGCCGGCATCGCGCTCAGCGGCTGGTCCGTCCCGCGTTCGCGCGGAACACCCGCTCCTCGTGCGGCCCGTAGGCGAGGTCGAAGACGACCAGGACGCCGGTGCGGCGGTCCCGATGCTCCTCCGCGTCTCTGAGCTGCACGTCGATACGGCGGTCGCGGATGCCCCCGAGGATCGCGGGGAGGACGGCCAGCGAGAGCACGGCGAGGGCGATGACCGTCTGGACAGTAGCGTCGAAGGTATTGTTCATGACTCAAGCCTGACGGCCGACGCGGCCGGACAGGAGGGGCAGGGCTGCCACGTGCCTTCAAATTCCTGCCAGGCATACCCACCGACGAACGGGGCCCACGTCGGCCGCCCTTCGGCGCCTGCCGCACCCGGTGACCGGGACCAGCCGGCCACCGGGGCTGCCGGGAGCTGCCGCTCAGCCCACGCGGCAGGGCAGCGTCGTCGCACTGTCACCGCCGGAGCCGGTGACGACGTACCCGAAACTGGCGCTCTGGCCCGGACTCAGGGAGCCGTTCCAGTCGGCGTTGTGGACCATCACGTCCTGGCCGTTGTACGTCGCGTTGCCGCTCCAGAGGCTGTCGACCTTCTGGCCGGCCGGGAGGGTCCAGTCGACCATCCAGCCCAGCATCGGGACGTCGCCGGTGTTGGTGACCGTCACCTCGGACTGGTAGCCGCCGGACCAGGTGCCGGTCGTACGGCGGGTGGCGGAGCACTCGCCGGGCACCGGGTCGGTCGGGTTGCCGGGCTCCTTGACGCCGGTCACCTCGCCGTTGCCGCCGTCGAAGACGACGTCGGAGCAGGAGTAGAAGGTCTCGGCGCTGTCCGAGCGCTGCCAGACCATGTAGATGATGTGGCGGCCGGACTTGTCGTCGGGGAGCTTGCCGGACCAGGAGTAGTTGGCCTCGACCGTGCCCGGGGAGCCGTTGAGGGGCGGGTGGTCGACCGAGAGGAAGGGCTGCTCCTCCATGTCGTCCCAGGTGAGGGTGCGGGTCGGGTCGAAGCCGTCCTTGGTGATGTAGACGTGGAACCAACCCGGGTGCGCGGCCCAGGCGTTGTAGGAGAAGTCGACGGTCGCGCCCGAGGTGAGATGGGTGAGCGGCCAGTCGCCGCTGGGCGTGTTGAAGCCCGTGAAGTTGGTGTTGCCGCCGCTGCACAGCTCGCCGTCGGGCACGAAGCCGCGGGTGCGGCCGGCGCCGTCGGAGCGCAGCACGGAGAACCAGTTGTAGAACGGCGTTGTGCCGCTGACCTGTTGGGCCGCCCTGCAGGCCGGGTTGACGGGCTTGATCTCACCGGTGTCGGTGAGGCCGTCCTGCCAGCACAGGAAGGTGCGGCTGCCCGGCTTCATGGGGGTGCCGTGGGCCTCCGCGCGGCCGCCGGTGCTCATGACGAGGGCGACGGCCGGGATGGTGGCGACCAGGGAGATCAGGACGAGGAAGAGGGCCCTGGCGCGGGTGGGGAGCGTTAATCGGCGGGGTGGGGGCGTGGGGGCGCCGGGAGTGCTTGTCAGGATCATGACAGTCGAGTCCGTTCCTTGAGGTACGGGCCGTGCGGCTGCGTGTGTGAGTGTGCGTGCACTGGTGCGTACGGGTGGCGCTCGTGGGTGCGGGGCGGGAGCGGGCCGGGGCGGCGGGTTCCGGTCCACCACCGATGGGAGCGCTCCCACCCCGTCTGTTGCGGAAGGTAGCGCCGTGGGGCGTGGTTGTAAACGCCTGGCGCGGGAGGAAAGTGTGGGTCGCGGCGAACGCCGAGCGTATGGCTGCTCCAGTAGCTTCCCCGCGGTGCGGTAGCTTCCCAACTCCGTCGGCGGTCAAGAACCGCCGTGCAGCGGAGCGATCGGAGAGTCGTGCATGCCCCGACCGGCGCCCTACCTGGAAGTGGCCGACGCGCTGCACGCGCGGATCCTCGCGGGTGAGTGGCGGATCGGGGAGCGGCTGCCGTCGCGGGCGCGGCTCGCCGAGGAGTACGGGGTGGGGCGCAATGTGACGCAGCGGGCCGTGGACCGCTTGATCACCGAGGGCCTCCTCGAAGGGCGCGCGGGCTCGGGGACTTACGTCCGGGTACCGCGTGAACGCCTGCTGATGGTCCGCTCTCGGCACGGCGCTCCGTCGCTCGCCGCCATGAAGGAGCGAGGCAGGGCAGGGGCCTGGGATGCGCACAGCGAGGTCCGGGTCCCGGCCCCCGCGGCGATCGCCGAGCGGCTCGCGATCGGTCCCGGCGACCTCTGCGTCAACACCCACTACGAGTTCCTCGCCGATGGGCAGCCGGTCCAGCTCTCCGATTCCTGGGAACCGATGGCCGTCACGGACGGAACACCGATCATGCTGCCCGAAGAGGGTCCGCTCGCGGGAAAGGGAGTGGTCGAGCGGATGCGCTCCATCGGCGTGGACATCGAAACGGTGATCGAGCTGCCGCGCCCGGCTCGCGCCACCCGGGAGCAGGCGAATCTCCTGGGGATCGGCGTCGGGGATCTGGTGCTCCGGATCGAGCGCACCATTTACGACACCGACCGGCGTCCGGTGGAGACCGCCGACATCGTCATTCCGGACGTGCGGCGGGAAGTGGCCTACGAGTTCGCGGTGGAGCGGCACGGCAAGTGACTCGTATATCGACACGTCCCCGGCCAGGAGTGTTACGGGATCCGGATTTCCGCCGGCTCTTCGCCGCCACCGCGTTCGGTCAACTGGGCGACCGCGTCGTGTTCCTGGCGCTGCCGCTGATCGCCATCACGGCTTTGCGGGCCGACGAGTTCCAGGTCGGACTGCTGACGACGATGACGACCGCGGGCTCGCTCCTGGTCGGGTTGCCGGCCGGCGCCTGGGTGGACCGGATGCGGAAGCGATCGGTGCTGGTCAGCACCGATCTGGCGAGGGCACTGGTCCTGCTCACCCTTCCCTTGGCGTGGTGGGCGGATCTGCTGAGCATCTGGTGGCTGTACACGGTCGCACTGGTCCATGGGGTGCTGACGGTCTTCTTCGACGTCGCCCACGTCAGCTTTCTGCCGCATCTGGTGGGGCGCGACCAGCTCATGGAGGGGAACTCGAAGCTCTCGGCGATTCGCTCGGTGACCAGTATCAGCGGGCCCGGGCTGGCGGGTCCGCTGGTCGGCTGGGTCGGGGCGCCCGTGACGGTGCTGGTGAGTTCGGTCGGGATGGCCCTGTCGGGAGTGCTGGCGACCGGCATCCGCACCCGCGAGCGGAAGCCGGAGCCGAGCCGGCAGCCTCGACTGGGCCGGGACATCGGGGAAGGTCTGAAGTTCGTGCTCCGGCATGCCGGCCTGCGCGCGATCACGCTGGGGGACGCGACGTTCAATCTCTTTCTGGTCATGTACCAGGCCATGCTGCTGGTCTTCCTGGAGCGGGAGATCGGCCTCGGCTCCTTCGGTATCGGCGTCGTTCTGTCAGGGATGGGGTGTGGTGCCCTCGTCGGGGCGCTGGTGGCGGCCCGGGTTTCGAGGTGGGTCGGGCAGGGGCCGGTCATCTGGCTGGCGCCGCTCGTCACTTGTCCCCCGACGGCCTTGATGGCGTCGGCCCGGCCGGGGTGGAGTGTGTGCGTGGCGGTCGTCGGGATCGCGGGGCTCTCGCTGGGGGGTGTCGTGCGCGTGGTGGCCCAGTCGAGCTTTCAGCAGGCCCTCGCCCCGGACCGGCTCCTGGGTCGGGTGAGTGCGACGGCCCGCTTCGTCTCCTGGGGCGTGATTCCGCTGGGCGGTCTGTCGGGTGGCGCGCTCGGCTCGGCGTTCGGCGCGGCGGCCACCCTGTGGATCGGTGCGGTCGGCATGACGCTCAGTGCCGTCCCCACCTTCTTTTCGCCGCTGCGCACCCTGCGCACCGCGCCGAAGGAGGAGGCCGCCGCGCTCGCCCGCTGAGGTGCGGGGCCCCGGCCCTCAGACGCGCTGCCCCACCGTCGCCGCGCGCGGGGACGGCGCGGCCGGCAACGTCACCGCGAGAGGCAGTCGTACGGTGAACTCCGTACGGCCCGGCACGCTCTCGACCTCGATCAGCCCACCGTGGGCCGACACGATCGCATGCGCGACGGCGAGGCCCAGCCCGGATCCGCCGTGGTGCGGGCCGCTTCGGGCGCGGGAGGTGTCGGCGCGGGTGAAGCGGTCGAAGACCGTCGGGATCAGGGCGGGCGGGATGCCGGGGCCGTCGTCGCGGACGCGTACGACACACCGGTCGTCCCCGGCCTCCACGACCGCGACGACCCTCGTGCCCGTGGGCGTGTGCGCACGCGCGTTGGCCAGCAGGTTGGCCACCACCTGGCGCAGCCGGGCCTCGTCGCCGAGGACCGACGGGGCGTGGTCCAGGCGCAGTTCGAGCCGCCAGACGTGTCCGCTCCCGGCGGCCCGCGCGTACCGGACCGCCTCCGCGACCACTGCCGCGAGGTCGACCTCCGCGGAGTGCAGGGGTCTGCCCTCGTCCAGTCGGGCCAGCAGCAACAGGTCCTCGACCAGGCCCGTCATCCGTGCCGACTCTGCGGAGACGCGGCGCCAGGCGAGCAGCGGCTCGATCGGGTCCGTGCCCCGGTTCATGAGTTCGGCGTAGCCCGCGATGGAGGCGAGCGGGGTGCGCAGTTCGTGGCCGGCGTCGGCGAGGAAGCGGCGCATCCGCTCCTCGGTGTGCCGACGCGCGGTGAGGGAGGACTCGACGTGGTCGATCATGCGGTTGAGCGCGGCGCCGACCTGGCCGGCCTCGCTGGCGGGGTCGGTGTCCCGGGCCGGGACCCGGGTGAGGCCGGTGACCTCGCCGCGGTCGAGCGGTGCGCGGGAGACCTCGGCGGCGGTGGCGGCGATCCGGCCGAGGGGGCGCAGCTGGCGTCGTACGACGACCGCGCAGAGGCCGCCCGCCACGGCGAGACCGGCCCCGGCGACGGCCGCTTCGGCCACGACCATGCCGCTGATCATGCGCTGTACGTCGTCCATCGGGAGCCCGGCCAGCACGCGCGTCCCGTCGCTCTCGGCGACGGTGACCCGGTAGGTGCCGAGGCCGGGGACGCTGGTGGTGTGCATGGCGCCGTCGGCGGCGACGTCCGCCAGGGCGGTGCGCTGGGCGTCGGTGAGGGCGCGCGGTGCGGCGTCCTGGCGCACCACCTCGGCGGCGAGGATGTCACCGTCGTCGTCGAGCCGGGCGGCGAGCATCCCGGTCGGGTGTCCGCTCGCCGTGAGGAAGCTCAGGTCGGCCGTCCGCTCGGGGTGCAGCCGAGCGCCGCCCAGGCCGCGGGTGGCGGCGGAGTCGACACGGTCGTCCAGGTCGCCCAGCAGATAGGAGCGTTGGACGAGGGCCGTGGTGAGCGCCATCGCGGCGCACACGGCGACGAGGGCGAGCCCGATGAGGACGAGCAGGCGGGTGCGCAGGGGGCGAAGGCGCCGTCGGGCGCTCATCTGCCGTTCTCCACCGGGCCGGTGGCGTGGCCGGGGCCATGCGCGGTGGAGGTCGTCGGCACCCGGCCCTCGTCGTTGTGGAACCCAGCGGTGGCGGTCATGTCCCGATCCTGTCCGCGTCCGCTGAGGGAATCCTGTGTTCCATCTGGGGATGGGTGATGACCTGGGGTTCTTCTCACCGAGGCATGGCGGAGGGCCGCACCCCCGTCACCGGGGATGCGGCCCTCGACTGCCGTGCCGTACCGCCTACTTGCGGATCAGGCTGCGCAGCACGTACTGCATGATGCCGCCGTTGCGGTAGTAGTCGGCCTCACCGGGGGTGTCGATGCGGACGACCGCGTCGAACTCGACGCCGGTGTCGGTGGTGACCTTCACCGTGCTCGGGGTGGTGCCCTCGTTCAGCTCGGTGATGCCGGCGATGGAGAAGGTCTCCTCGCCGGTCAGACCGAGCGAGTCGGCCGACTGGCCCGCCGGGAACTGCAGCGGCAGGACGCCCATGCCGATGAGGTTCGAGCGGTGGATGCGCTCGTACGACTCGGTGATGACGGCCTTGACGCCGAGCAGGGCCGTGCCCTTGGCCGCCCAGTCACGGGACGAGCCGGAGCCGTACTCCTTGCCGCCCAGGATCACCAGCGGGGTGCCGGCGGCCTGGTAGTTCTGCGAGGCGTCGTAGATGAAGGAGACCGGGCCGCCCTCCTGCGTGAAGTCGCGGGTGTAGCCGCCCTCGGTGCCCGGCGCGATCTGGTTGCGCAGGCGGATGTTGGCGAACGTACCGCGGATCATGACCTCGTGGTTGCCTCGGCGCGAGCCGTAGGAGTTGAAGTCACGACGCTCCACACCGTGCTCGGTGAGGTACTTGCCGGCCGGGGTGTCGGCCTTGATGGCACCGGCCGGGGAGATGTGGTCGGTGGTGACCGAGTCGCCCAGCTTGGCGAGGACGCGGGCGCCGGAGATGTCGGAGACGGGGGCCGGCTCCATCTCCATGCCCTCGAAGTACGGGGGCTTGCGGACGTACGTCGACTCGGCGTCCCACTCGAAGGTGTTGCCGGTCGGGATGGGCAGGGCCTGCCACTGGGCGTCGCCCGCGAAGACGTCGGAGTAGGACTTGGAGAACATGTCCTCGCCGATGGCGTTCGCCACGACGTCGTTGACCTCGGCCTCGGAGGGCCAGATGTCCTTCAGGAAGACCGGGTTGCCGTCCTGGTCGGTGCCCAGCGCGTCCTTGGTGATGTCCACCTTCATGGAGCCCGCGATGGAGTACGCGACGACCAGCGGCGGGGAGGCCAGGTAGTTCATCTTGACGTCGGGGTTGATACGGCCCTCGAAGTTCCGGTTGCCGGAGAGGACCGAGGTGACCGCGAGGTCGTGGTCGTTGACGGCCTTGGAGACCTCCTCCGGCAGCGGGCCGGAGTTGCCGATGCAGGTGGTGCAGCCGTAACCGACCAGGTTGAAGCCGACCTTGTCCAGGTACGGCGTCAGACCGGCCTTGTCGAAGTAGTCGGTGACGACCTTCGAACCCGGGGCGAGGGTGGTCTTGACCCAGGGCTTGCGGGTCAGGCCCTTCTCCACGGCCTTCTTCGCGACGAGCGCGGCGGCGACCATGACGTACGGGTTGGAGGTGTTGGTGCAGGAGGTGATGGCGGCGACCGTCACCGCTCCGTGGTCGATCTCGTACGTCGAGCCGTCGGGGGCGGTCACGGTGACCGGGTTGGACGGGGTGCCGTTCGGGGCGACGGCCGGGGCGTCGGAGGCCGGGAAGGACTCCTGGCCGGCCTCGTCGACGACGTCGACGTAGTTGCGGACGTCCAGCTTGAACTGCTCGGCGGCGTCGGCGAGGACGATGCGGTCCTGCGGGCGCTTCGGGCCGGCGATCGACGGGACGACCGTCGACAGGTCGAGCTCCAGCTTCTCGGAGAAGTCCGGCTCGGCCGTCGGGTCCAGCCAGAGGCCCTGCGTCTTGGCGTACGCCTCGACGAGTGCGACCTGCTGGTTGCTGCGGCCGGTCAGGCGCAGGTAGTTCAGGGTCTCGTCGTCGATCGGGAAGATCGCGGCGGTGGAGCCGAACTCCGGCGACATGTTGCCGATGGTGGCGCGGTTCGCGAGGCTCGTGGCGGCCACGCCCTCGCCGTAGAACTCGACGAACTTGCCGACGACACCGTGCTTGCGGAGCATCTCGGTGATGGTCAGCACCAGGTCGGTGGCGGTGGTGCCCGGGGTGAGCTCGCCGGTGAGCTTGAAGCCGACGACGCGCGGGATGAGCATCGAGACCGGCTGGCCGAGCATCGCGGCCTCGGCCTCGATGCCGCCGACGCCCCAGCCCAGCACACCGAGGCCGTTGACCATGGTGGTGTGCGAGTCGGTGCCGACGAGGGTGTCGGGGTACGCCTGGCCACCCCGGACCATGACCGTGCGGGCCAGGTGCTCGATGTTCACCTGGTGGACGATGCCGGTGCCGGGCGGGACGACCTTGAAGTCGTCGAAGGCGGTCTGGCCCCAGCGCAGGAACTGGTAGCGCTCCTTGTTGCGGCCGTACTCCAGCTCGACGTTCTGCGCGAAGGCCTCGTTGGTGCCGAACTTGTCGGCGATGACGGAGTGGTCGATGACCAGCTCGGCCGGGGAGAGCGGGTTGACCTTCGCCGGGTCGCCGCCGAGCTCCTTCACGGCCTCACGCATGGTGGCGAGGTCGACGACGCAGGGCACGCCGGTGAAGTCCTGCATGATCACGCGGGCCGGCGTGAACTGGATCTCCTGCGACGGCTGGGCCTGCGAGTCCCAGCTGCCGAGGGCGCGGATGTGGTCGGCGGTGATGTTCGCGCCGTCCTCGGTACGGAGCAGGTTCTCCAGGAGAACCTTGAGGCTGTACGGAAGACGGGCCGAGCCCTCCACCTTGTCCAGCCGGAAGATCTCGTAAGACTCGTCGCCCACCTGCAGCGTGCTGCGGGCGTCGAAGCTGTTCGCCGACACGACAGTCTCCTTCATTTTGGTGCGCTTACCACCGCATCCTGCCGCCACGCCTGCTTGGCCGATCCGCTAAGGTAAGGCTAAGTTAGGTATGCCTTACTGTCAGACCCGATAACGGCGTGCGACTACGGTGCGCCTCGGCAGATATCTCGATGTCGAGATAACTCTAGTACATGGGGCCGGGATGGTCATGCCCGGGGCTTCGACACGCCCCCTTTGCATGATCATGCGTCATCATGCATACTCTTCCTATGTCCAAGGTCCTCACCTCCCTCCCCACCGGCGAGCGCGTCGGCATCGCCTTCTCCGGCGGCCTCGACACCTCGGTCGCGGTCGCCTGGATGCGCGACAAGGGCGCCGTCCCGTGCACCTACACCGCCGACATCGGCCAGTACGACGAGCCCGACATCGCCTCGGTGCCCGGCCGCGCCAAGACCTACGGCGCCGAAGTCGCCCGCCTGGTCGACTGCCGTGCCGCCCTGGTCGAGGAGGGCCTGGCCGCGCTGACGTGCGGCGCGTTCCACATCCGCTCCGGCGGTCGGGCGTACTTCAACACCACGCCGCTGGGCCGTGCCGTCACCGGCACGCTGCTGGTGCGGGCGATGCTGGAGGACAACGTCCAGATCTGGGGCGACGGCTCGACCTTCAAGGGCAACGACATCGAGCGGTTCTACCGCTACGGCCTGCTCGCCAACCCCAACCTGCGGATCTACAAGCCCTGGCTGGACGCGCACTTCGTGACCGAGCTCGGCGGCCGCAAGGAGATGTCGGAGTGGCTGGTCGCCCACGGCCTGCCCTACCGGGACTCGACGGAGAAGGCGTACTCCACCGACGCCAACATCTGGGGCGCCACCCACGAGGCCAAGACCCTGGAGCACCTGGACACCGGCGTCGAGACCGTCGAGCCGATCATGGGCGTCCGGTTCTGGGACCCGTCCGTGGAGATCGCCACCGAGGACGTGACGATCGGCTTCGAGCAGGGTCGGCCGGTCACCATCAACGGCAAGGAGTTCGGCTCCCCCGTCGACCTGGTGATGGAGGCCAACGCCATCGGCGGCCGGCACGGCCTCGGCATGTCGGACCAGATCGAGAACCGGATCATCGAGGCCAAGAGCCGCGGCATCTACGAGGCGCCGGGCATGGCGCTGCTGCACGCGGCGTACGAGCGCCTGGTGAACGCGATCCACAACGAGGACACCCTCGCCCAGTACCACACCGAGGGGCGGCGCCTGGGCCGGCTGATGTACGAGGGCCGCTGGCTGGACCCGCAGGCGCTGATGATCCGCGAGTCGCTGCAGCGCTGGGTGGGCGCCGCCGTCACCGGCGAGGTCACCCTCCGCCTGCGGCGCGGCGAGGACTACTCGATCCTCGACACCACGGGCCCGGCATTCAGCTACCACCCGGACAAGCTCTCCATGGAGCGCACCGAGGACTCGGCCTTCGGCCCCGTCGACCGCATCGGCCAGCTCACCATGCGCAACCTCGACATCGCCGACTCGCGCGCCAAGCTGGAGCAGTACGTCGGCCTCGGCCTGATCGGCACCGGCAGCCCCACCGTCGGCGCCTCCCAGGCGGCCGCGACCGGTCTGATCGGCACCATGCCGGAACTGCCGGAGGGCGGCGCCGAGGCCATCGCCTCCCGCGGCGAGGTCTCCGCCGAGGACGCCGCGCTGGACCGTGCCGCGATGGAGTCCGGCACGGACTGACCGACCACGAGGGACGGACGGACACACCGGAAGGGCCGGTTCGACGCCGAGAGCGTCGAACCGGCCCTTCCGGTGTGTCCGACATGCCATCAGTTCCACCGGCCGGGGTAGCCGAGAAGTACGACAGCACCATAGGACGCCACAGGACGTCATACGACATCAACGCATTTGCCCGGATCTTCCGGATGACGTCGCACCCGTACCGCCAGGCGGCATTGACGAGGTGTCACCCGAATGGCCCCCTCGGAATGTGCCATCTCATATCTGAGATAACCTCAACCTCATGGCAGACGACTACCTCGTACGCATCGGCAGGCTCATCCGTGACGCCCGGCAACACCGGGGCTGGACACAGACGCAGCTCGCCGAGGCGCTCGGCACCTCTCAGAGCGCAGTCAATCGCATCGAGCGCGGCAACCAGAACATCAGCCTTGAGATGATCGCCCGAATCGGTGAAGCCCTGGACAGCGAGATCGTGTCGCTGGGGTACGCCGGTCCGATGCATCTGAGGGTCGTCGGCGGACGTCGACTGTCCGGTTCGATCGACGTCAAGACCAGCAAGAACGCCTGTGTGGCCCTGCTGTGCGCCTCGCTGCTCAACAAGGGGCGCACGGTGCTGCGCCGCGTCGCCCGCATCGAAGAGGTGTACCGCCTCCTGGAGGTGCTCAACTCCATCGGCGTACGCACCCGTTGGATCAACGGCGGGGTCGACCTGGAGATCGTGCCGCCCGCCGAGCTGGACATGGCGGCGATCGACGCGGAGGCCGCCGTGCGCACCCGCTCGATCATCATGTTCCTCGGACCGCTGCTGCACCGCATGGACCACTTCAAGCTGCCCTACGCCGGCGGCTGCGACCTCGGCACGCGGACCATCGAGCCGCACATGATCGCCCTGCGCCGCTTCGGCCTGGACGTCGCGGCGACCGAGGGGCAGTACCACGCCATGGTCGACCGTGCCGTACGCCCCGACCGCCCGATCGTGCTGACCGAGCGCGGCGACACCGTGACCGAGAACGCGCTGCTGGCCGCCGCGCGGCACGACGGCGTCACCGTCATCCGCAACGCCTCCTCCAACTACATGGTCCAGGACCTGTGTTTCTTCCTGGAGGCGCTCGGCGTCCGGGTCGAGGGCATCGGCACCACCACGCTCACCGTGCACGGCGTACCGACCATCGACGCCGACGTCGACTACTCGCCGTCCGAGGACCCGGTCGAGGCGATGAGCCTGCTGGCCGCCGCCGTGGTCACCGAGTCGGAGCTGACGGTGTGCCGGGTGCCGATCGAGTTCCTGGAGATCGAGCTGGCGGTCCTGGAGGAGATGGGCCTCGACCACGACCGCACACCCGAGTACTTCGCCGACAACGGCCGTACGCGACTGGTGGACCTCACGGTCCGGCCCTCCAAGCTGGAGGCGCCGATCGACAAGATCCACCCGATGCCGTTCCCGGGCCTGAACATCGACAACGTCCCGTTCTTCGCGGCCATCGCGGCCGTCGCCTCGGGCAAGACCCTCATCCACGACTGGGTGTACGACAACCGCGCGATCTATCTCACGGACCTCAACCGCCTGGGCGGACGACTGCAGTTGCTGGACCCGCACCGCGTCCTGGTCGAGGGCCCGACCCGCTGGCGCGCGGCCGAGATGATGTGCCCGCCCGCCCTGCGGCCCGCGGTGGTCGTGCTGCTGGCGATGATGGCGGCGGAGGGCACGTCCGTGCTGCGGAACGTGTATGTCATCAACCGGGGTTACGAGGATCTCGCCGAGCGGCTGAACTCGATCGGGGCGCAGATCGAGATCTTTCGGGACATCTGACACGTGACGCCTCGGCAGGGTTCAGGTGCGGTCCGGCCAGGTCAGGCGTCGGGCGAAGTGCGCCCACACGGCCACGGCCATGAACGTGGCCGTGGTGCCGCCGAGCACCATGACGGTGGACGGGGAGGAGTGGTCCACGACCACTCCTCCGGCCGGCGCGCCGGTGGAGATCGTCGCCTGGAAGGATGCGGTGAACAGCACCGAGGCCGCCTCGGGTGACGCGGGGGACGCCTTGGCGAACCACGTCTGCGACGAGACGGGGACGGCGCCGTATGCGACACCCCAGACGATCAGCAGGGCCACCGCGCCGGTCTCCCAGCGGCCGAGCACCGGCAGCAGCAGGGTGGCGCCCGCGATCAGGGCGGCGGCGAGGCCGAAGGTGGCGCGGGGACGGCGGGACACGATCGCGCCGCCCAGGAAGTTGCCGGCGATTCCGGGCGGTTCCAGCGGTCGTACCGGGCGCTCACGGTGCCGCCCCGAGCCCGGCGTCCCGCGCCAGCAGCGCCGCCTGGACCCGGTTCTCGCACTCCAGCTTGGTCAGGATGCGGCTGACGTACGTCTTGACCGTGGCCTCGCTGACGTGGATCCGTTCGCCGGCGTCGGCGTTGGACAGGCCCTCGCCGAGGAGGGCGAGGACCTCGAGTTCGCGGGCGCTGAGGGACTGCAGCCGGCGTCGTGCCGCTTCGGTGCGGGCCGCGGCCCGGCCCGAGGCGAGGGAGTCGACGACGTGCCGGGTGGCGGCCGGGGACAGATACGCGTCGCCGGCCGCGGCCGCCCGTACCGCCTGGATCAGCTCGCCCGGTGCCGAGTCCTTGAGCAGGAAGCCCGCCCCGCCGTGGCTGAGGGCGCGCAGCACGTTCTCGCGTTCGCCGAAGGTCGTCAGGATGAGCGGGCGCACGGTGGGCGCGGCCCGGCGCAGTTCGGCGAGGGCGGACAGGCCGTCCAGTACTGGCATCTGGATGTCGAGCAGGGCGACGTCGACGGCGTGGGCGCGGACCAGGTCGACGGCCTCGCGCCCGTTGCCGGCCTCCGCCACGACGTCGATGTCGTCGGCGGAGGTGAGGATCATCCTGATGCCCGCCCGGATGAGCGGTTCGTCATCCGCGACGAGGACCCTGATCACAGCTCTCCCGCAGGCTTTCGATGGACGCGTAGGACGCGACAACCATACTCACGGCCCAAAGCACACCCTACGACTACGACTTGACCGTGTATGACCGCTTCTCGATCAGCTTTCCGTCCTTGAAGCAGAACCGGAAGACCGGCTCGTCGTCCAGGCTGTCCGGTATCTCCGTCGACATCAGGACCAGACAGCTGGAACCCTTCGGCTGTGCGGGCCCCTCGGTGTCCAGCCCCTCGGTGAGGAACGACTTGCCGTCCGGGAGCTTGTCGCGTACGTCCGTCTCGGCGTCGCCGACCTTCACCGACTTGTAGACGGACGGCTCGATCATGGCCTTGTCGCTCTCGTTCACCAACGCGACGAAAGCCACGGCGGCCAGTGCCACGAGGCCGACGACGACCACCACAGCGACGGTGCATCCGATCGCGACGCCCTTTTTCTTCTTGCCCATGGCGAGGTCGAGCTCCTTCTGTCTGTCCGGCGATCCGGACCAGTCGATGACCTCACCACCGTCGCCGGACGGCGCCCCGTCCCTCTGCCCCCGGAAGTCGTTCCCCGCAGCTACGAAGGTTGTCGGCGAGGGCTCCGGCGAACCGTCCGGCGAGGCCGAGCGCTGGGGGCCGTACGGCAGGACGCCCGCCACCCGGAACCCGCCCCCGACCACCGGTCCGGCGTGCACCATCCCGCCGACCAGCCGGGCGCGTTCCTGCAACCCGGTCAGCCCCTGCCCGCCGCTCACCACGACCCGCTGCCCGCCGCCGGCCGGGGCGGGAGCCGGGCTGTTGGCGACCTCGACCACCAGCGAGTCCGGCTCGTACCGAAGTTCCACGGTGATCGACGCGCCCTGCGCGTGCTTCAGCGCGTTGGTCAGCGCCTCCTGCACGATCCGGTACGCAGCGTGGTCGGCGGCGGGGGCGAGTGACCGCACCTCGCCCTCGCGTCGCAGCTTCACGTCAGCCCCCGCGCCCCGTGACGCCTCCACCAGGCCGTCGATCCCCGCCACGCCCCGGGTGGCGGCCGCCGATTCGCTCTCCTGCTCCGGTGCGTGGGTGCCGTCGCGCAGGATGCCCACGGCCTCGCGCAGTTCGTGCATCGCGGCCACCGAGGCCTGCCGCAGTACCCCGACCGCCTCGCGCTGGCCGTCCGTCAGCGTCCGGTCCACCTCGAGGGCGCCCGTGTGCACGGCGATCAGCGCCAGTTGGTGGCCGAGGCTGTCGTGCATGTCCTGGGCTATCCGCTGCCGCTCGCGCAGCCGTGTGTGGGACGCGATCATCTCGCGTTCGCGCAGCAGTTGGGCGTTGTGCTCGTGCAGCGCGTGCATGAGCGTGCGGCGCTGGGTGCGGTAGCGGGCGGCGAGGCCGGGCACGACGGTCGTCGCCAGGAAGGCGAGGGTGGTGAACACCAGTGTCTGCGCCGCGTAGAGGCCTGAGCGCTCCTGCAGCGCGGACAGCCCTGCGTAGAGGACGTAGGAGACCGCGAACGCCGCGAGGGCCCGCCGCGGCGCCTTGATCCTCGGGCCAGCCGACCAGCCCGCGACCATCAACAGGGCCCAGAATCCGCTGAACACACCGGTGATCGCGCCGGTGAGAACGAGCACGCTCGCCGGGAACGCCCGCCGCAGCAGGGACAGTGCGAGGGCGACCACCGCCACGGCGGCCATTGCGAACACGCCGTCGCCGAGCACGCTCAGCGTCGCCAGCAGGGCCAGTACGGGGGCCAGAACCGCCTCGCCGACGATCCGCCGCCGGGACCACATCCCCGCCGCGACCAGGTGTTCTCGGACGTCACGGGCCATCGTCGTCAGATTCACACGCCAACGGTAGGGGCCGATGGTCAGTCCCACAGCATCCGTTCGTCGCACTGGCGTCCGACGAAAGTCGTACCCGGACTTGCCGCCGGGGGGTCCCGCACGGCGCGTTCCAGTCCCGCACGGAAACGAACAGGCTCGAAGCGAGGGGAACCGGGCCGCAGTCCGTCCTCGTGCCGGCGCCCCCATCGGGGCTCCACGATCGCCCGCGCCGCATGCCGGGGACCGTGCCCTCGCGGCGCGGCGCAAAGCCACCGTCGGCGGGGTCGGACGTGGCACTTCGGTTCCGGTTCGCACCGAAGGCGGAGGGGACGCACCGGCGCCGAAGCGCTCCGCCCTCATCCGCCCTCGCGCAGGTCAAGCCGACGTCGACCGCCCCGACTTCGGCGCGCTGTTCGCGGTCATGGCCGTACCGGACGGCGGTGCGGTGCCCGCCGGTCGGCTGCTGCGGCCCAAGGCGAAGGCCGAGGTGGCGCTCGTCCTCGGGCGCGACCTGCCGGACCCCGCGTGCACGGTCGTCGACGTGCTGCGGACGGTCGACTTCAAAGCCTGCGTCGCGGTCGCCGACCTCATGGGCTGGACCACGTCTGCGACCTGTTCCCCTGATGGACGCGGCCGACGATCCGGTACGAG
This sequence comes from Streptomyces ferrugineus, assembly GCF_015160855.1. Taxonomy (NCBI): domain Bacteria; kingdom Bacillati; phylum Actinomycetota; class Actinomycetes; order Kitasatosporales; family Streptomycetaceae; genus Streptomyces; species Streptomyces ferrugineus. Next base: position 7,456,387 of record NZ_CP063373.1, read on the forward strand.
ACCCTCAGCCTCGGCTACGCGGGCGTGTACTCCGGCTTCCCGCGCCATGCCGAGACGGCGGCGGCCCGCCCTGGGCCGGCACCCGCGGCATCCTCGACGAGGTGGGGCGCCGGCGGATCGTCGGCGGGCAGGAGGACATGATCACCGGCATCGCGCCGGACCTGGCGGCCCGTGCGGAGACCGGGTCGTCCTGACGCCGGTCCCCGTACGGGCACCCGTGTCACGCCTTCGACAGGGTGACGTTCTTCTTCAGTACGGCGTGGAAGTGCGGCAGGGGCAGGCCGCCCAGGATGTCCGCGGAGCGGAGTTCCACGATGGTGGCCTCGACGTCCGCCTTGCCGTGCTTGAGGGTGGACGGGGAGGGCCTGCTCTCGTTCTCCCAGCGGTGCTCCTTGCCGTCGCACACGGCGACGGTGCCGCCGATGGCGTACCGGTTGGTGGAGGCCCGCTGGCCGACGGAGGCGCTCACGAACGTGGGCCCCGTACTGTCGACGCACTTGTAGGTGCCGGAGACGGTGACGGTGCCGTCCGCGGCCATGACGGCCGAGCCGTCGACGGTCACGGTCTCCTTGGGCTCGGCCTTGGCGTCGGAGTCGGCGGGCGCCGAGGGCGCGGCGACCAGCAGGATCAGGGCGGCGCCGGCAGCGGTGGCGAGAGCGGGGCGCAGGGGCATGGGATGACCTCCCGGGTGAGCGGAGTGGGGCCTTCCACTGGTACCCGGCGGGTGCGCCCGGGGACGTGACCGTCACCCCTTCGGTGGCGAGTCCGCCCCGACCTTCGTGGATCGGTCAGAGAGTTGTCCGCGTGTTGTCACGGTTCCCAGGAGGCCGTTCCGATGAGTCCGCGAGGGGAGGATGGTCTACCCATATGGACGACCCACACAGCTCGTCCGCCCTATGTGGAGGTGCGCCATGTGTTCCCACCAGCCTTCGTGCCCTGCCTCCGACGACCGCGGCGCACATGTGGTGTCCGCACACCCCGAGCAGGGCTGGAGCCTGCTGTGCGACGGCGCCATCGTGTTCGACGACAGCGGCGAGCTGCTGCCCGACGGCCGCGTGATCGCCCCGCACCGGGTGCCGGCCGCGCGCCTGGCGATGGCCGCGTGAGCGAACCCGTCGAACGAGCGAACCGTCGAACGAGCGAACCGTCGAATGAGGGAGCCCGTCGAATGAGCGGGTGCTACGGCAGCACCGCGAACCCGTCGAGTTCCACCATCGCCGCTTCGTCCCAGAGCCGCACCACCTCGACGACCGCCATCGCCGGGTAGTCGCGGCCCGCCAACTCCCGCCAGATGCGGCCGAGTTCTGCGGCCCGGGTGCGATACGCCGCGACGTCGGTCGCGTAGACGGTGACCCGGGCGAGGTCGGCGGGGGTGCCGCCGGCCGCGGTGAGCGCGGCCAGCAGATTGGTCAGCGCCCGTTCGAACTGCTCGGGGAGGGTGTCGCCGGTCACCTTGCCGTCCGTGTCGAGGGCGGTCTGACCGGCCAGGAAGACGACCCGTGAGCCGGTGGCGACGACCGCGTGGGAGAAGCCGGCGGGCGGGGAGAGATCGGGCGGGTTGACGCGCTCGGTGCTCACTGAGCGGCCTCCACGGTCGCGTACAACTCCTTGGCGATGATGCCGCGTTGCACCTCGCTGGCGCCCTCGTAGATGCGCGGGGCGCGCACCTCGCGGTAGAGGTGTTCGAGCAGATGGCCGCGGCGCAGGGCGCGGGCGCCGTGCAGCTGGACGGCCTTGTCCACGACGTACTGCGCGGTCTCGGTGGCGAGCAGTTTCGCCATCGCGGCGCGTTTCGGGACGTCGGGGGCGCCTTCGTCGTACGCCGTGGCCGCTGCGTACACCATCAGACGGGCCGCCTCCGTCCGCAGGGCCATCTCGGCGACCTGGTGGGCGACCGCCTGAAGGTCCTTCAACTTGCCGCCGAAGGCGTCCCGTCGGTCCGTGTGCGCGAGGGTCGCGTCCAGGGCCGCCTGTGCCATGCCGACGGCGAAGGCGCCGACGCTGGGCCGGAAGAGGTTGAGGGTGCCCATCGCGACCCGGAAGCCCCGGTCCGGCTCGCCGAGCACGTCGTCGGCGGTGACGGGGACGGCGTCGAAGGTGAGGGCGCCGATGGGGTGCGGGGACAGCATGTCGAGGCCCGCGCCGGTGAGGCCGGGACGGTCGGCGGGGACCAGGAAGGCGGTGACGCCGCGGGCGCCGGCGCCGGGGGTGGTGCGGGCGAAGACGGTGTAGAAGTCGGCCTCGGGGGCGTTGGAGATCCAGCACTTCTCGCCGGTGAGGCGCCAGCGGGCGGGGCCGCCGGCACCCGGGGCCTCCGGCTCCGCGCGCAGCTCCAGCGCCGCCGCGTCCGACCCGGCCCCCGGCTCGCTCAGCGCGAAGGCCGCGACCGCGCCGCCCTCGGCCACGTCGGGCAGCCAGCGTTCCCGCTGGGCCGCGGTGCCGTGGGCGTGCACCGGGTGGGCGCCCAGGCCCTGGAGGGCGAGGGCGGTCTCGGCCTCCGTGCAGGCGTGGGCGAGGGACTCCCGCATCAGGCACAGATCGAGCGCTCCGGAGGTGAACAGCCGCTCCAGCAGGCCCAGTCGGCCGAGTTCGGCGACGAGGGGGCGGTTGACGTGCCCGGGTTCGCCCTTCTCGGCGAGCGGGCGCAGCCGTTCGGCGGCCAGGGTGCGCAGTTCCGCACACCAGGCGGCCTGTGGCGGATCGAGTGAGAATGCGGGCATTGCCGACCTCCCTGCGGGCCGTCCGCGACGGACCCACTCGATGGACCTTCCCGACGGGTCCTTCCGACGATATCGCGCCCCATTGACTGTCGTCACCAACACGATACGCTCCCCGTGCGAGCCCACCACGACGCCCACAAGCACGACGCCCGTAAGGCAGCCCACAAGGCAAGGGGGCGAACCACCATGGCCGGTCTGCACCGCTCCGCCCACGTCGACACCTTCGCTCGCGAGCATCTGCCACCGCCCGACGAGTGGCCCGAGCTCCGTTTCGACCTGCCGGGCCTGGGTTACCCCGAACGGCTCAACGCCGCCGCCGAACTGCTCACCGGCCCCGACGCCGAGCGGCCCGTGTTCCACACCCCGTCCGGCGACACATGGACGTACGGCACACTGCGCGCCCGCGTGGACCGGCTGGCACATGTGCTCACCCACCAGCTCGGCGTCGTCCCGGGCAACCGGGTGCTGCTGCGCGGCCCGACCACACCGTGGCTGGCGGCCTGCTGGCTGGCGGTGCTCAAGGCGGGCGCCGTCGCCGTCACGGTGCTGGCCCAGCAGCGGCCGCACGAGCTGCGGACCATGTGCGAGATGGCTCAGGTGCGGCACGCGCTGTGCGACGTCCGCGCGGTCGACGACCTCGCCAAGGCCGAGATACCCGGCCTGCGCATCGCGACGTACGGCGGCGACGCGCCGGACGACCTGCTGCGCCTCCCGGCGCCCGACACCCCGTACCCCGCCGCGGACACGGCGGCCGACGACGTCGCCCTCATCGCCTTCACCTCCGGGACCACCGGCCGCCCCAAGGGCTGTATGCACTTCCACCGGGATGTGCTCGCCATTGCCGACACCTTCTCGGAACATGTGCTGCAACCACATGTGGGCGATGTCTTCGCCGGCAGTCCCCCACTCGGCTTCACCTTCGGCCTCGGCGGGCTCGTCATCTTCCCGATGCGGGCCGGCGCCAGCTCCCTCCTCCTCGAACAGGCCGGCCCCAAGCAGCTGCTGCCCGCGATCGCCGAGCACCGGGTGTCCGTGCTGTTCACCGCCCCGACGGCGTACCGCGCGATGCTCGACGAGCTCGACTCGCACGACATCTCCTCCCTGCGGCGCTGTGTCTCCGCGGGCGAGAACCTGCCCGCCGCCACCTGGCAGACCTGGCACGAGCGGACCGGGCTGCGCATCATCAACGGCATCGGCGCCACCGAGCTGCTGCACATCTTCATCTCGGCGGCCGACGAGCACATCCGGCCCGGGACGACCGGGATGCCGGTACCGGGCTGGCACGCGCGCGTGGTCGACGGCGACGGCCGGGACCTGCCCGACGGGGAGCCCGGGCTGCTGGCCGTACGCGGACCCGTCGGCTGCCGCTATCTCGCCGACCCGCGCCAGCGCGAGTACGTGCGCCACGGCTGGAACATCACCGGCGACACCTACGTCCGGGAGAGTGACGGCTACTTCCGCTACGTCGCCCGCGCGGACGACATGATCATCTCGGCCGGTTACAACATCGCGGGCCCCGAGGTCGAGGAGGCGCTGCTGCGCCACCCGGACGTGCTGGAGACGGCGGTGGTGGGGCGGCCCGACGAGGCACGCGGCCAGGTCGTGGTGGCATACGCGGTGCTCAGGGACGGTGCGCGACGGGACGCGGAGGCGCTGCGGGCGTTCGTCAAGGCCGAGCTGGCGCCGTACAAGTGCCCGCGCGAGGTCGTCTTCCTGGACGCGCTGCCGCGCACCGCGACCGGCAAGCTCCAGCGGTTCCGGCTGCGCGACGGCGATCCCCCACGGGGTGACCGGCAGTGATCCGTACGACCTAAGATGATCAACGTGTCCGACCAGCATGCACCACGGTCTCTCATCGTCACGCTCTACGGCGCCTACGGCCGCCACATGCCCGGCCCGGTGCCGGTGGCCGAGCTGATCAGACTGCTGGCCGCGGTCGGCGTGGACGCCCCTTCCGTACGGTCGTCGGTGTCCCGGCTCAAGCGGCGCGGGCTGCTGCTGCCGGCCCGCACGGCACAGGGCGCGGCCGGGTACGAACTGTCGCCGGACGCCCGCCAGTTGCTCGACGACGGCGACCGGCGCATCTACGCCACCGCGCCGCCCGGCGACGAGGGCTGGGTGCTCGCGGTGTTCTCGGTGCCGGAGTCGGAGCGGCAGAAGCGCCATGTGCTGCGTTCCCGGCTGGCCGGGCTCGGCTTCGGGACGGCGGCCCCGGGCGTGTGGATCGCGCCCGCGCGGCTCTACGAGGAGGCCCGGCACACCCTCCAGCGGCTGCGTCTGGAGGAGTACGTCGACTTCTTCCGCGGCGAGCACCTCGGCTTCACGCCGACCGCCGAGGCCGTCGCCCGCTGGTGGGACCTGGCCGCGATCGCCAAGGAGCACGACGCGTTCCTCGACCGCCACGCGCGCGTGCTGCGCGACTGGGAGCGACGGGCGGACACCCCGCCCGAGGAGGCGTACCGCGACTACCTCCTCGCCCTGGACTCCTGGCGCCATCTGCCGTACACCGACCCCGGGCTGCCCGCCCGGCTGCTGCCCGAGGACTGGCCGGGGGCGCGCTCGGCCGCCGTCTTCCGGGGGCTGCACGAGCGTCTGCGGGACGCGGGAGCAACCTACGCCGGGCTGTGACCTCGGGCACATCATGCGCCACTAACGGAACCCTCAGGTTCCTCTGCGCCTCTTCTCAAGTTTCCTACCTAGCGTCCATCGGGTCGTCCGCAGGTGAGGAATGAGGACTGCTGCGCATGACCACCACGTCAAGAACCCAGGGGGCCACGGTCTGGCTGACGGGGCTGCCGAGCGCGGGCAAGAGGGCTTCTCGCGGGCGGACCGCGACACCAATGTGCAGCGCATCGGCCTGGTCTCGGAGGTGCTCGCGCGCAACGGCGTGCTGTCCGTCGTCCCGGTCATCGCCCCGTACGCCGACAGCCGCGAGGCCGTCCGCAAGCGGCACGAGGCGTCCGGGACACCGTACATCGAGGTGCATGTGGCCACGCCGGTCGAGGTGTGCGGCGAGCGGGACGCGCAGCAGGTCCGCGATGGCGACAACGTCGTGGAGCGCTCGGCCCACATGGACTGGTACCCGGGCCCGGCGCTGCTGGAGTTCCTGCAGAGCGTGCCGGTCGGTGTGGACGCCGCCGACGGGCCCGCCCGCTTCCCCGTCCAGTACGTCATCCGGCACGGCGAGGCCCGGCACTACGCGGGCCAGTTGGCGTCCGGCTCGCTGCGCGTGGGCGACCGGGTCACGGTCCATCCGTCCGGCGGGGCCACGGAGATCGCCGGCATCGACGTGCTGGGTGAGGCCGCCGAGGAAGCGGTCGCCCCGCAGTCGATCAGCGTGCGCCTCGCCGACCAGCGGGACGTCTCGCGCGGCGACATGATCACCGCCGGTGTCGACGCGTCCCCGCGCTCACCCGGGACGTCATCGCGGCCGTCTGTCACCTGGCCGACCGCCCGCTGCGGGTCGGCGACCGGGTTCTGGTCCGGCACACGACCAGGACGGTCAAGGCCGTCGTACGGAACCTGTGCGGCGCCTCCGAGCTGCTCGCGAACGACCTGGGCCGTGCCACCCTGCGCACCGCCGAGCCGCTCGCTCTGGACGACTACGCGCTCTCCCGCCGCACCGGCGCGTTCCTCCTGATCGACCCGGCCGACGGCACGACGCTCACCGCCGGCATGGCGGTCCTCAACTCCCCAGCGTGAGCCTCGGCTTCGGCGCGTCCGTACGCCCCGTCTGCGGCCGCCGGCTGCCGGCACGGTACGGGGCCGGCCAGACGACACCCGGACCGTCGTAGCCCTGCTCGGCCGCCGCGTGCAGCGTCCAGTACGGGTCGTACAGGTGGGGGCGGGCCAGGGCGCACAGGTCCGTGCGGCCCGCCAGGATCAGGGAGTTGACGTCGTCCCAGGACGAGATCGCGCCGACCGCGATCACCGGCAGGCCGGTGGCGTGACGGATCCGGTCCGCGTACGGGGTCTGGTACGACCGTCCGAACTCGGGCCGCTCGTCGGCCACGACCTGACCGGTCGACACGTCGATCGCGTCGGCGCCGTGCGCGGCGAAGGCACGGGCGATCTCGACGGCGTCCTCGCCGGTGGTGCCGCCCTCGGCCCAGTCGGTGGCGGAGATACGGACGGTCATGGGCCGCTCCTCCGGCCATACCCTCCGTACGGCGTCGAAGACCTCGAGCGGGAAGCGGAGTCGTTTCTCCAGGGTGCCGCCGTAGGCGTCGGTGCGCCGGTTGGTGAGCGGGGAGAGGAAGCCGGAGAGCAGATAGCCGTGCGCGCAGTGCAGTTCGAGGAGGTCGAAGCCGGCTCGGGCGGCCCGCCGGGCGGCCGCGGTGAACTGCTCGCGGATGTCGGTGAGCTGGGAGCGGGTCAGTTCGCGCGGGGTCTGGCTGTACGGCTTGTACGGGATGGGGGACGGGGCCACGAGCGGCCAGTTGCCGTCCTCCAGCGGCTCGTCGATGCCCTCCCACATCAGCCTGGTCGAGCCCTTGCGGCCGCTGTGCCCGAGCTGTACGCCGATCGCGGTGCCGGGCGCCTGCTCGTGCACGAACCGGACGATCCGCTTCCAGGCATCGCCCTGTCCGCCGGTGTAGAGGCCGGTGCAGCCGGGGGTGATCCGTCCCTCGGGGCTGACGCACACCATCTCGGTCATCACCAGGCCGGCGCCGCCGAGGGCGCGGGAGCCGAGGTGGACCAGGTGGAAGTCGCCGGGGACGCCGTCGGTGGCCGAGTACATGTCCATCGGGGACACCACGACCCGGTTGCGCAGGGTCAGGCCGCGCAGCCGGAACGGGGTGAACATCGGGGGCGTGCCGGGCGGGCAGCCGAAGTCGCGCTCCACGGCCTCGGTGAAGCGGGCGTCGCGCAGGCGCAGATTGTCGTGGGTGACGCGACGGCTGCGGGTGAGCAGGTTGAAGGCGAACTGGCGCGGCGGCTGGTCGAGGTAGCGGTCGAGGTTCTCGAACCACTCCAGGCTGGCCCGGGCGGCGCGCTGCGTGGAGGCGACGACGGGCTTGCGCTCCTCCTCGTACGCCGCCAACGCCCGCTCCAGGGAGGGCTGTTCCTCCAGGCAGGCGGCGAGCGCGAGGGCGTCCTCGACGGCGAGCTTGGTGCCGGAGCCGATGGAGAAGTGGGCGGTGTGGGCGGCGTCGCCGAGCAGCACGATGTTGCCGTTCGACCAGCGTTCGTTGACGACGGTGCGGAAGGTGGTCCAGGCCGACTTGTTGGACTTCAGGGGCCGCCCGCCGAGCGCTTCCGCGAAGATCTTGGCGCAGCGCTGGACGGACTCCTGCGGGGTGACTTCGTCGAATCCGGCCGCGTTCCACACCTCCTCGCTCATCTCGACGATGACGGTGGAGGCGTCGGCGGCGTAGGGGTAGCCGTGCAGTTGCATCACGCCGTGCTCGGTCTCGGCGATCTCGAAGCGGAAGGATGCGAAGGCGAAGTCCGCGGCGAGCCAGATGTAGCGGCAGTGGTGTTCGGCCACATGGGGGCGGAACACATGGGCGTAGGCCTCGCGGGTGGTGCTGTGCACACCGTCCGCGGCGATGACGAGGTCGTATGTCTCGGCCAGCCAGGCCGGGTACGGGGCCTCCGTGCGGAAGCGGAGCTCCACGCCGAGGTCGCGGCAGCGGGTGTGCAGGATTTCCAGGAGGCGTTTTCTGCCGAGGGCGGCGAAGCCGTGTCCTCCGGAGGTGTGGCGGGTGTCTCGGTGGACGATGTCGATGTCGTCCCAGCGGGTGAAGTGCGACTGGAGGGCCTCGTAGACGACGGGGTCGGCGTGTTCGATGCCGCCCAGGGTCTCGTCGGAGAGGACCACTCCGAAGCCGAAGGTGTCGTCGGGGGCGTTGCGTTCCCAGACGGTGATCTCGCGGGCCGGGTCGAGGCGTTTGAGCAGGGCGGCGGCGTAGAGGCCGCCGGGGCCGCCGCCGATGATCGCGACGCGTAGGGGGTGGCTGGGTTTCGTCGGCGGCTGCGGGCCCACTGTGGCTGGTCGCGCCCGCGCCGCGGTAGCCGCATATTCAATACCGCCCCGCGCCCCTTTGGTTGGCATGATCACCGCCCCCTCCACTGGGGAGGGCGCTTCTCCTTGAACGCCGCGTGGAACTCCGCGTAGTCCTCGCCGTTCATCAAGAGCGCCTGCGTCGACGCGTCCATCTCCACCGCCGTCGCCAGCGGCATGTCCAGCTCCGCCGTGAGCAGGGCCTTCGTCTGGGCGTACGCCAGTGCCGGGCCGTCGGCCAGGCGGCGGGCCAGGGTCCGGGCGGCCTCGTCGACCTGGCCCTCGTCCGTCAGTTCGCTGATCAGACCGATGCGCTCGGCCTCCGGCGCTCGGACCGGCTCCCCCAGCATCAGCAGACGGGTCGCATGGCCCAGCCCCACCACCCTCGGCAGTAGGTATGCCGCACCCATGTCGCCGCCGGACAGGCCGACCCGGGTGAAGAGGAAGGCGAAGCGTGCGGTGGGGTCGGCGATCCGGAAGTCGGCCGCGAGCGCCAGTACGGCCCCCGCTCCCGCCGCCACCCCGTGCACGGCCGCGATCACCGGGAACGGGCACTCCCGTACCGCCCGCACGACCTGTCCCGTCATCCGGTTGAAGTCGAGGAGCTGGGCGGTGTCCATGGACAGGGTCGCGCCGATGATCTCGTCGACGTCGCCGCCGGAGCAGAAACCGCGGCCCTCGCCGGCCAGCACCAGGGCTCGTACCGCCCGCTCCCGGGACAGCTCGGCGAGCAGATCGCGCAGGTCGGCGTAGGCGCCGAAGGTGAGCGCGTTGAGTTTCTCGGGGCGGGCGAGGGTGACGGTGGCGACTCCGTCCGTGTGCTCGACCCGCAGATGCTTCCAGTCGGAGGTGCGGGCGGCGGAGCCGGTGAAGGGACTCATGACGTGCGGCCTCCTCGGGCGGACGGCGCGGGCACTGCCTCACTGAGCTCTACCCTCCGAGCTCTACCCCTCGAAGCTATCACTCAACTTTGACTGTCGTCACGACTGCGCGATAAGCCGATCGGGTGTGACCCCGTCCGGTCACATACGTCACGGCTCGTCGACGCCCGCGTAACGGCGGGATCAGCCGTGCGAGGCCGTCCGTTCACCTGGGTAAGCCGCCCATCAGTCGGGGCCACAGGTCCCGAACGGCGCCCGCCGAGCGTTCCCGCGAGGTGTCGCCGTACCATTCATAAGGTTGAAAGCAGGACAGCCTGCTCATGAACGGACCCGCCTTGCACGATCGCTCCCCCGCCTCTGCCTCATGGCGCATCGCGCTGCCGCACACCACCGCGGCCGTGCCCGTGGCACGCGCGGTGATCCGTACGGCGCTGGCCGAGCTGGAGTTCGCCGCCGACAGCGACACGGCGGAGCTGCTCACCGCGGAGCTGGTCGCCAACGCCGTGGAGCACACCGCGGGCAGCGGCCCGATAGAGCTGGTGGTGGAGCTGCTGCCGTCGATCTGCCAGGTCGAGGTGCACGACCCGGACCCGGCCCCGCCCGGCGATCTGACCCACCCCGCCCAAGGCGCCCCCGACCCGTGGCAGGAACACGGCCGAGGGCTGCTCCTGATCCGCACCCTCAGCTCGTCCTGCGGCCATCGCCCGACGGCCTCCGGCAAGGCGGTGTGGTTCAGGCTGCCGGTCGTGCCGGCCCAGCGCCGCCCGCTGTAGCCAGCGGCTCAGCCCAGCGTCGCCACCAGAACCGCCTTGATCGTGTGCATCCGGTTCTCCGCCTCGTCGAAGACCACCGAGTGCTCCGACTCGAAGACCTCGTCGGTCACCTCCAGCGACTCCAGCCCATGGCTCTCGAAGATCTCCAGACCGACCTTCGTACCGAGGTCGTGGAACGCCGGCAGGCAGTGCAGGAACTTCACGTCCGGGTTGCCGGTGGCCCGCAGGACGTCCATGGTCACCGCGTAGGGGCCGAGCGCGGCGATCCGCTCGTCCCACACCTCCTTCGGCTCCCCCATGGACACCCACACATCGGTCGCGACGAAGTCGGCGCCGCGGACACCGTCGGCGACGTCCTCGGTCAGCGCGATGACCGCGCCGCTGGCCTGCGCCAGCTTGCGGGCCCGGGCCACGACGTCGTCGCCGGGCCAGTACTCCTTGGGCGCGACGATGCGCACATCCATGCCGAGCAGCGCACCGGTGATCAGATACGAGTTCCCCATGTTGAAGCGGGCGTCACCGAGGTACGCGAAGCCGATCTCCTTGAGGGGCTTGGCGCAGTGCTCGGTCATCGTCAGCACGTCGGCCAGCATCTGGGTCGGGTGCCAGTCATCGGTGAGCCCGTTGTAGACCGGCACGCCCGCGTACGCCGCCAGCTCCTCCACCTTCGCCTGACTGTCCCCGCGGTACTCGATCCCGTCGTACATCCGCCCGAGCACACGCGCGGTGTCCTTCACGGACTCCTTGTGCCCGATCTGCGAGCCGGACGGGTCGAGGTACGTCGTCGAGGCCCCCTGGTCGGCGGCCGCGACCTCGAACGCGCAGCGTGTGCGCGTCGAGGTCTTCTCGAAGATCAGCGCGATGTTCCTGCCCCGCAGGTACTGCCTCTCGGCCCCGGCCTTCTTCGCGGCCTTCAGCTCCGCGGCCAGCTCGATCAGCCCGAGGAACTCCTGCTCGGTGAAGTCGAGCTCCTTGAGGAAGTGGCGGCCGGCGAGGGCGGTCGGGACAGTCGCCATGGGGGGCGCTCCAGAGGTACGAGTACAAGGGACTCTGGAAGTCTATACGACATTCAGAATTAATATACGGGTGCCCGCTCGACGGGACAGCTCATGCACCGCGGCCCACCTCTCCCCCGCCCCAGCTCACTGCCCGGAATCTCGATCACCTCGATGCCCTGCTTGCGCAGATGCGTGTTGGTGGTGGAGTTCCGCTCATAGGCGACCACGACACCCGGCTCGACGGCGAGCACATTGCAGCCGTCGTCCCACTGCTCGCGCTCGGCCGAGTGGACGTCCTGCGTCGCGGTCAGGACGCGGATCTCGCTGAGCCCGAGCGCGGCGGCGATCGCCCGGTGCATGTGCTCCGGCGGATGGTCGGTGACCTTCAGCTCCTTGTCGCCGCCGCCCGGCTCGATGGTGTACGAGCGGAGCATGCCGAGCCCGGCGTACTGGGTGAAGACATCGCCGTCGACCATCGTCATCACGGTGTCGAGGTGCATCAGCGCACGCCGCTTGGGCATGTCGAGGGCCACGATGGTCTGCGCCGACCCGGCGGCGAACAGCTTGTGGGCGAGCATCTCGACGGCCTGGGGGGTCGTCCGCTCGCTCATGCCGATGAGCACGGCGCCGTTGCCGATCACCAGGACGTCGCCGCCCTCGATGGTGGAGGGGTAGTCGGCCTGGCCCTCGGACCAGACGTGGAACGTTTCGTCACGGAACAGCGGGTGGTGCCGGTAGATCGCCTCGAAGTGCACGGTCTCCCGCTGCCGGGCGGGCCAGCGCATGGCGTTGACGGAGACGCCGTCGTAGATCCAGGCGGAGGTGTCACGGGTGAAGAGGTGATTGGGCAGGGGGGCGAGGAGGAAGTCGTCCAGCTCCATGACATGGAAGCGCACGGAGGTCGGCTCGGGGTGCGAATCCAGGAACTCCCGCTTGGTCATGCCGCCGACCAGAGCCTCGGCCAGTTCGGGGGAGGGCAGGCCCTCGAAGGCGGCACGGAGGTGGTCGGTGGCGAGCACCCCGTACTCCTTCTCGTCGAAGACCCGGTCGAGGACGAGCGTGCGGGCCGCCGGGATCTCCAGGGCCTCGGTGAGCAGGTCGCCGAACAGGTGGACGGTGACCCCGCGGTCGCGCAGCACGTCCGCGAACCCGTCGTGCTCGACGCGCGCCCGGCGCACCCACAGCACGTCGTCGAAGAGCAGGGCGTCCTTGTTGCTGGGGGTGAGCCTTTTGAGCTCGAGATCCGGCCGGTGCAGTATGACGCGGCGCAGCCGCCCGGCCTCGGAGTCGACATGGAATGCCATGCCTCCATCCTGACCATCGGGAACCGCATTCACCCCCCACTTGCCACCCTCTTCTTTTCGTCCTCTTGACGAAAACCGCCACCCTCGATTATCGTCCTTATGACGAGAACGAGGGGGTTCCATGGCCGACATCACCCGGCGCCTGGGCCTGCGCCATCTGCGCGGCGGCAGGCTGCTGCACGACGGCCCGGGGCTCAGCTTCTGGTTCCGTGCGCTGACCGCGGCGATCTCCGAAGTGCCGGTCGACGACCGCGAGCCGGCGATGACCTTCCACGCCCGTACGTCCGACTTCCAGGACGTGGCCGTACAGGCGACGGTCACCTAGACCCCGGCCGCAACCCGGGCGTGCTGGTGCGCCACCGCCCGGTGGACGCGGCCAGATTGTTCGCGTCCATGCAATCCGGAAACGGCCGCTTCGACGAACTCACCATGGTCGAGGCCGTCGCCGACGACACACAGCGGCTCGTGGCACTCAACGAGATCTACCTGGGCGCCGTCGGACACCAGACGGCCAGATACCGCCTGGGCCTGGAGGACGACGGGGGTGTCGTCGAGGCCCAGGCCTCGTCCGGGGTGCTCATCGGCACCGGGACGGGGGCGACCGGCTGGATCCGGTCGGTATGGCAGGAGCGGGGCGGGCGGCTGCGGTTCCCCGCCCCGACCGAGGCCCGGCTGCTGTGGTACGTCCGCGAGGCCTGGCCGTCCCCGGCGACCGGTACGTCACTGTTGGCCGGGGAACCCACCGCCGCGACCCGCCTCCACCTCACCGTCGAGTCCGAGCGGCTCGTCGCCTTCGGGGACGGCATGGAGACGGACGCGGTCGAGCTGACCTGGGGGCAGACGGTCCGGGTCGGCGTGTGCCGGGAGCGGCTGCGGCTCGTCGGCTGACCGTCACAGCCGCGGGTCCACCGGCTCCGACTCCAGCGCCAGCACCCCGAACACCGCCTCGTGCACCCGCCACAGCGGCTCGCCCTCCGCCAGCCGGTCCAGGGCCTCCAGACCCAGCGCGTACTCGCGGACGGCGAGCGACCGCTTGTGGTTGAGGAACCGCTGCCGGAGGCGGGCCAGGTTGTCCGGGCGCGTGTACTCCGGACCGTAGATGATCCGCAGGTACTCGCGGCCCCGGCACTTGATGCCGGGCTGCACCAGACGGCCCTCGCCGGTGCGCACCACCGCGCCCAGCGGCTTGACGACCATGCCCTCGCCGCCGCGGCCCGTCATCTCCAGCCACCAGTCGACGCCGGCCCGGACCGACTCCGGGTCCCCGGTGTCGACGTACAGCCGTCGGGTGGTCTGCAGCAGTCCGCTGCCGTCGTGCTCCACCAGCCGGTCGAGGAGCGCGAGCTGCTCGTCGTGCGGGAGCGCGGCGAGGCTGCGGCCCTGGACCGCCAGGATCTGGAACGGGGCCAGGCGTACGCCGTCCAGGCCGTCCGTCGTCCAGCAGTAGCGCCGGTACGCCTCCGTGAACGCGGCCGCGTCCGACGCCCGTTCGCGCTGGCGCGCCAGCAGGTCCGACACGTCGACACCACGCGCCGCCGCGCCCTCCAGCGCGGCCAGCGCACCCGGGAACGCCGCCCCGGAGGCGGCGCCGACCGCCGCGTACTGCGAGCGCAGCAGGCCCGCCGCCTTCAGCGACCACGGCATCAGCTCGGCGTCGAGCAGCAGCCAGTCGGTCTCCAGCTCCGTCCACAGACCGGCCTCGGTCGCCGCCGCGCGGACCCGCTCCAGGATCGTCTCCGTCACCGACTCGTCGTCGAAGAACGGGCGCCCGGTGCGGGTGTAGAGCGATCCGGTCGGGCCGTCCACCCCGAACCGCTTCCGCGCCGCCTCCGCGTCCCGGCACACCAGCGCCACCGCCCGCGAGCCCATGTGCTTCTCCTCGCACGCGACCCGCTCGACGCCGTCCTCGGCGTACTGCGCGAAGGCCTCGGCCGGGTGCTCCAGATAGCCATCGACGTGACTCGTGGCCGTCGGCGCCATCGTCGGCGGGAGGTACGGCAGCAGACGCGGGTCGACGGCGAAGCGGCTCATGACCTCCAGGGCCGCGGCCGCGTTCTCCTCCCGGATCGAGACGCGGCCCTGGTGCCGGGTCTCCACGACCCTGCGCCCGTGCACGTCCGCCAGGTCCAGCGGCCGCCCGTCGTGCCCGCCCGGCGCCTCGGAACGCAGCGGCTTGGCCGGCTCGTACCAGACCTGCTCGGCCGGTACGTCGACCAGCTCCCGCTCCGGCCAGCGCAGCGCGGTCAGCTTGCCGCCGAAGACGGCGCCGGTGTCCAGGCAGATGGTGTTGTTCAGCCAGGTGGCCTCCGGAACCGGAGTGTGGCCGTACACCACGGCCGCCCGGCCCCGGTAGTCCTCCGCCCACGGGTAGCGCACCGGCAGCCCGAACTCGTCGGTCTCCCCGGTGGTGTCGCCGTACAGCGCGTGCGAGCGCACCCGCCCCGAGGTACGGCCGTGGTACTTCTCCGGCAGACCGGCGTGGCAGACCACCAGCCTGCCGCCGTCGAGGACGTAGTGGCTGACCAGCCCGTCGATGAACTCCCGTACCTCCGCGCGGAACTCCTCGCTCTCGGTCTCCATCTGCTCGATGGTCTCGGCGAGCCCGTGCGTGTGCTGGACCTTGCGGCCCTTGAGGTGACGCCCGTACTTGTTCTCGTGGTTGCCCGGCACGCACAGCGCGTGGCCCGACTTCACCATCGACATCACGCGCCGCAGCACGCCCGGGCTGTCCGGGCCGCGGTCGACGAGGTCGCCGACGAAGACGGCGGTACGGCCGTCCGGGTGCACGCCGTCGACATAGCCGAGCTTGCCCAGCAGCGACTCCAGTTCGGCGGCGCAGCCGTGGATGTCGCCGACGATGTCGAACGGCCCGGTGAGGTGGGTCAGGTCGTTGAAGCGCTTCTCGGTGACGACGGTGGCGTTCTCGACCTCCTCCACACCCCGCAGGACGTGCACCTTGCGGAAGCCCTCGCGCTCCAGGCGCCGGACCGAGCGGCGCAGTTCGCGGATGTGCCGCTGGATGACCCGGCGCGGCATGTCGGCCCGGTCGGTGCGGGCCGCGTTGCGCTCGGCGCACACCTCCTCCGGGACGTCGAGCACGATGGCTATCGGCAGCACGTCGTGCCGCTTGGCCAGTTCGACGAGCTGCCGCCGGGACTCCTGCTGCACGCTGGTGGCGTCGACGACCGTACGGCGGCCGGCGGCCAGTCGCTTGCCCGCGATGTAGTGCAGGACGTCGAAGGCGTCCCGGGTCGCGCTCTGGTCGTTCTCGTCGTCGGAGACGAGTCCGCGGCAGAAGTCGGAGGAGATCACCTCGGTGGGCTTGAAGTGCCGGCGGGCGAAGGTGGACTTGCCGGAGCCGGAGGCGCCGACGAGGACGACGAGGGAGAGGTCGGTGACGGGCAGGACGCGCCCGTTCGGTGCCTGGGTCATGCGGCCTTCGCCTCCTTCTCGCCGTTCACGTTGCTCGGCATGCCGGCTGTGCTCATTACAAAGATGGCCATCTGGGTGGGCGGACCGACCTCCGGGTCATCGGGCCCCACCGGTACGAACTCCACCCCGTACCCGTGCCGTTCGGCCACCGCCCGCGCCCACGCGCGGAACTCCTCGCGCGTCCACTCGAACCGGTGGTCACCGTGCCGGACGTGCCCGGCCGGGAGGGACTCCCAGCGGACGTTGTACTCGACGTTGGGGGTCGTCACGAGGACGGTCTTCGGGCGCGCCGAGCCGAAGACGGCGTACTCCAGGGCGGGCAGCCGGGGCAGGTCGACATGCTCGACGACCTCGCTGAGCACGGCGGCGTCGTAGCCCTTGAGGCGGCTGTCGGTGTAGGCGAGGGAGCCCTGGAAGAGCTTCACGCGCGAGGCCTGCCGCTCCCCCATCCGGTC
This sequence comes from Streptomyces ferrugineus, assembly GCF_015160855.1. Lineage (NCBI taxonomy): Bacteria > Bacillati > Actinomycetota > Actinomycetes > Kitasatosporales > Streptomycetaceae > Streptomyces > Streptomyces ferrugineus. Next base: position 7,472,957 of record NZ_CP063373.1, read on the forward strand.
CAGCTTCAGCCGCCGGCCGGCGATGGTGAGCGCCCGCATCGACACGTCGACGCCCGCGATCTCGGTGAACGCCGGGTCCTTGAGCAGCGCCTGCACCAACTGGCCCTGCCCGCAGCCGAGGTCGAGCACACGGGTGGCACCGGACGCCTTGAGCGCGGCGACGATCGCGTCCCGGCGCTGCACGGCGAGCGGGGTCGGCTTCTCCTCGGTCTCGCTCTCGGCCTCGACGGCGTTGTCGATGTCCTCGACCTCGCTGTCGTCGGCTTCCGCGAGCCGCACCAGCTCCAGCCGCTCCATCGCCTCCCGGGTCAGCGACCAGCGCCGCGACAGATACCGGCTGGTGATCAGCTTCTGCTCCGGGTGGTCCGGCAGCCAGCCCGCTCCGACGCGCAGCAGTTTGTCGACCTCGTCGGAGGCGACCCAGTAGTGCTTGGCGTCGTCGAGGACGGGGAGCAGGACGTAGAGGTGGCGCAGGGCCTCGGCGAGGGTGAGGGCCTCCGACTCCAGCACGAGCCGGACGTAGCGCGAGTCACCCCACTCGGGGAACCGCAGGTCCAGCGGCACCGGCTCGACGGTCACCGCCCAGCCGAGCGGCTCGAACAGCCGCCGTACCAGCTCCGGGCCGCCCCTGGCGGGCAGTGCGGGCACCTCGATGCACAGGGGCAGCGCCTCGGCGGCGCGCTCGGGGCGGGCATGGCACACGCCGCGCATCGCGCTGGAGAACACGGCGCTGAGGGCGACCGCCAGCAGCGAGGAGGCGGCGTACGGCCGGTCGTTCACGTACTGCGCGAGTGCCGCGTCGGGCGCCCCGCCGCGGCCCTTGCCCTTGCCGCGCCGGACCAGCGCCACCGCGTCGACCTCCAGGAGCAGCGCCGCCGTGCAGCGCTCGGCCTCCGCCTCCGGGTAGAGGACGTGGGCCGTGCCGTAGGAGGTGGAGAACGCCTGCGCCTTTTCCGGGTGCTTGTGCAGCAGGAAGCCGAGATCGGTGGCCGGACGTTCCGGAGTGCCGGTGGTGGTGATGGTCAGGAACACGGTGGGTGGCCTTGGAGTAGTGGTCTGAACTGCGGATACGCACACCGTACAGAGCGGGCATCGGCAGCACTCGGGAATTTTCGCTAGCCTCCGGACCGTCCGGGCGTTCGAACGCGGTACGGCTGAGCGCCCACGCATGTCCACCAGCGGAGGCCTCACGTGACAGACGCCGGATTACGCGCGACCCCTCTCGACACCAGCAGGCCCCACTCGGCCCGCATGTACGACTACTTCCTCGGCGGGAAGGACAACTACCCGGTCGACGCGGAGGCGGCAGAGCAGGTGATCTCCCTGTTCCCGGCCGTGCGGGAGATGGCCCGGACCAACCGCCGGTTCATGCACCGCGCCTCCCGGCTGCTGGCCGAGCGCGGTGTCCGTCAGTTCCTCGACATCGGCACCGGCATCCCGACCGAGCCGAACCTCCACCAGATCGTGCAGGGGATCACTCCCGACGCCCGTGTCGTGTACGCCGACAACGACCCGATCGTCCTGCGCCACGCCGAGGCCCTGCTGCACAGCACCCGGGAGGGCAGGACGGCCTATGTCCACGGCGATGTGCGGGAACCGGGCGAGATCCTCGCGGCGGCACGGCGGACCCTCGACTTCGCGCAGCCGGTCGCGCTGTCCCTGGTGGCGCTCCTGCATCTGGTACCGGACGAGGACGAACCCGGCCGGATCGTGCGCGAGCTGCTCGAACCCCTGGCGCCCGGCAGCTACTTGACGCTGTCGCATGCGACGGGGGACTTCGATCCGGAGACCTGGGAACGCGTCGTCGAGGTGTACCGCAGGGGCGGCACTCCCGCGCAGGTGCGCTCGCGCGAGGAGTTCGCCGGCTTCTTCGCCAGTCTCGACCTGCTGGACCCCGGCCTGACGCTCGCCGCGCTCTGGCACCCGGAGCCCGGTGAACCGCACGACGGCGAGGAGACACCGCTGTACGCGGCGGTCGCCCGCAAGCCCTGACGAGCCGGCCGGCGGATCGCGGGCCGTGCCCCGATCCGCCGGCCGGACTCCTGCCGATGTGACGTGCTTACGACAGCTGCGACTGGACCTGGGAGCTGATCAGGTCCAGGTGGTCCAGGTCGTCCAGGTCCAGGACCTGGAGGTAGATCCGCTGCGAGCCGATCTCCCGGTACCGGCCGATCTTCTCGACGACCTCGGCCGGCGAGCCGGCGAGCCCGTTGACCTTCAGCTCCTCGACCTCGCGTCCGATGGCGGCGGCGCGGCGGGCGACCTCCTGGTCGTCCTTGCCCACGCACACGACCAGGGCGTTGGAGTAGACGAGGTCGTCCCCCTTGCGGCCGATCTCCTCGGCCGCGGCCCGCACCCGGCCGAACTGCCGCTGGCTGTCCTCGACCGAGGCGAACGGCATGTTGAACTCGTCGGCGTACTTGCCGGCCAGCCGCGGCGTACGGGTGGCTCCGTGGCCGCCGATGAGCACCGGGATCCTGTCCTGGGCGGGCTTGGGCAGGGCGGGCGAACCGGTCAGGTCGTAGTGGGTCCCGTGGAAGTCGAAGGTCTGGCCGGCCTCGGTCGCCCACAGCCCGGTGACGATGGCGAGCTGCTCCTCCAGACGTGCGAACTTCTCCTTCGGGAACGGGATGCCGTACGCCTTGTGCTCCTCCTCGAACCAGCCCGCGCCCAGGCCGAGTTCGACCCGGCCGCCGGACATCTGGTCGACCTGGGCGACCTGGATGGCGAGGACGCCGGGCAGCCGGAACGTGCCGGCGGTCATCAGGGTGCCGAGGCGGATCCGCCGAGTCTCCCGGGCGAGGCCGGCGAGCGTGATCCAGGCATCGGTGGGGCCGGGAAGGCCGTCCCCGGAACCCATCTTCAGATAGTGGTCGGATCGGAAGAATGCATCGAATCCAAGGTCCTCGGTGGCCTTCGCCACTCGGAGCAAGGTCTCGTAGGTGGCCCCCTGCTGGGGCTCGGTGAAGATGCGAAGATCCATGCCTCCATCCTGCCTGCCGCGACGCCGGTCGACCGCACCGGTCCCCTCGGCCCCGACGGCCCCGGTCGGGTGAATTCCGTCAACGTCACGGCCGTCGTCACCCCGGGCCAGTGACCGCCCCCGACGGTGATCGTTGGCTCGGTCGGAGCCGGACCGCCCGGCTTCCGCCCCGGCCTGTCAGACGCCGGAGCGTCATCGTGTCGGCCCACTGCCACTGGGGGGGCCGGAGGCCCGAGGAGGCCGTCATGTCCGAGGAATCCATGCCACAGCAGAGCGCCGGCACCGGCCGGCCGAAGGGGCTGCTCCAGCAGATGGAGGAGCTGATGGCGGCGCTCAACGCGGACCTGTCGGCCCTGGACGCGGACCTGCAGTCGACCGGAGGGACGGCGCGGGGCGCTCGCGCTCAGCAGGAGGGGGAGGCCGGCTGACACGTCCCCGGCGTCACGGCTGGGGGCCTGCGGCCCCCAGACCCCCGCTTCGGCCCTGAACGGGCCTCGTCCTCAAACGCCGGACGGGCTGAATTTCCCTGACCGGCGGCTATCCCGCTTCGCGCTCCGCCAGCACCTCGTCCCGGTCCGCCAGCCTGCGCAGCATCTCCCGCACCCGGTCCCGGGACTCGTCCGCCGCGTCGATGGCCTCCATGCACTGCCAGTACGTCGTCTCGTCGTCCGCGGCGCTGGCGATGCCGACGAGCGCGATCCCGGCCTCCCCCAGCAGGCTCCCCAGATGCATCAGTGCCTGGCGCGCATCGCCCAGCTCCGTGAGCTGGGCCGCGCGTAACTCCCCGGCCCCGAGGTCCGGTGTGTCCAGGACGCCGCAGCCGCGTCCCGCGAGCTCCGTCAACCCCAGCGCCTCGCCGCGCAGTTCGGGTGGTCCGAAGACCGCCAGTCTGCTGCCGATCGCCTGAGCCAGGGCCTGCGCCTGCCACACCTCGGTCATGGTTTCCGGCGCGCCCCCGCTGCCCGCCAGCGCACGCCTGCTAGTCACGATGAGCCGCACCGCGTCCATCCGCAGTCCCCGTCTGTCCCGACGCGCTGCCCACGCGTCCGCCCGAACTCCCTTGTTCACTACCCAGCGTGAAGGGCTCTGAGACGAAAAGCCAGAGGAAGACCGAAATCTGTGGACAACTTTTCGGTTGCGGTCAGCTGAATTGATACGGAGAGTGAAAGCGGACGGCGTCCCTCCCTGGCGCCTCCCCGGCGCCGTCCCCGCCCGTCCCCCGCCGGTTCCCGCGCGCCCCCCGCGCCTTCCTACGCCTTCCTACGGCGCCGGGAACCTCCGCTCGTTCCGGTCGATCTTCGCGTCCAGCGCGGCCAGCGCGTCGATGCCGAGCACCTCGCACAGCTGCAACAGGTACGCCAGCACGTCCGCGACCTCGTCCGTCACCCGCGCCGCGGTGTCCTTGTCGGCCATGACCCGCGCCGACTCCTCCGGCGTCAACCACTGGAAGATCTCGACGAGTTCGGACGCCTCGACGCTCAGCGCCGCGACGAGGTTCTTCGGCGTGTGATACGGCTGCCAGTTGCGTGCGGCGGCGAACTCGGCCAGCCGGCGCTGCAGCTTGGCGACATCAAGAGGTTCGGTCACGGCTCCAGGTGTACCACCGTCAGCCCGGGCACCCCCGCCACACCTGACGCGTCACTCACGGCCCCGACCACCCGGATGTGCCCCCGCTCGCACATCCGCGCCGCCAGCGCGGCCAACTCCCCGCGCTGCACCGGGTCCAGCCCCCGGTCGAGCCCGTCCGCCAGCACGGTCAGCGTCTGCATGGCCTCGGGCACCTCGCCCGCCGGGTCGACCTCCAGCACCCCGGGCCCGGTCAGCAGCACCAGCGACAGCGCGAGATACCGCAGCTCGCCGTCCCCGAGCCGGCCGAGTTCCGTGCGCACCCCGTCCCCCCGGTCGAGCACGCCCCGTACCGTCCCGTCCCCCAGCACCTCGCCGACGACATCGGCCACCGCCCCCGCGCACCCCGCCCGCGCCGCGGCCACGAGCCGCGTATGCCGCTGTCCGCACTCGGCGCGGGTCCGCCACAGCACCTCGGCCAGGTTGTCGCACCCCGCGAGCAGCCGCCCGGACCCGACCGGCACCGCCTCGCGCATCCGCTCGGGCCGCGGATCACAGGCGAAGACCGACCGCAGCGCCACCACCATCTGCTCGGCGGCGGCCAGCACCCGCCGCTGTCCGTCCGTCTTGCCGGCCACCCGCAACGGCAGCAGCGCGGTGCCGAGCCGGTCGTCGGGCAGCGGCGCCCGGGTCACCGGCGCCTGCCCGGCCGTGTGCCAGGCGGCCTGCACAAAGGGGCGGCTCGGGTCGCGCAGGGCCGTCTCCAGGAGCACGAGGCCTCCGGCGCTGAGCCGCTCCCCGACGATCCGCAGTCCGGGCTCGGCCTGCACGGCGACATCGAGACGGACGGGGCCCTCGGGGCCGTCGGCCGTGCAGCCGATCCGGAAGCCGCGCCGCCGCTGGGCGTCGGGCCGCGCCCGCTCCGGAACGCAGGCCGCCGGGTCCGGGAACACCTCCCCGACCCCGGCGCCCCCGCCGAGCCGCGCCAGCGCCTCGTACGCCCGCAACGCGCTGGTCTTCCCGCACCCGCTGGGCCCGGCGAAGAGCGTGAACGCCCCCAGCGCGAGCGCGGCCCGCCGGTGCCCGGCGAACGCGGACAGCCGCAGTTCGGTGAGCCGGGGCCGGCAGGTTCGGGGCTCCTGAGGTGGAGGGGACACGGCAGCAGACACACACGACACGCCCATGTCCGGACCGTAGGCCCCCTACCGGCGGGCGAACCGTTCCACCCCGGAGCCCTTCCTACGATCGGGCGAGAGCCTCACGTGCCGGGAACTCCGGCGCCCTCCATCAGTCCGCTCACCTCGGTCCCGGGCGGCGTCAGCAGGAACACGTTCCGGTCCACCCGGTGCATCCCGCTGCCCAGTCCGAAGACGACGCCGGTGCTGAAGTCCAGGACCCGCTTGGCGACCTCGTTCTCCGCGCCGGTCAGGTCCAGCAGCACGGGAATCCCGGCCATCAGTGTCTCGGCGACCTCGCGGGCGTCCCCGAACACATTGACCCGCAGCACGACGAAGCGACGGCGGGGCTCTGTCTCCGCTTCCGGCATCGCACGGTGATCCACCGACGACGGCCAGGCGTCGCGACCGCGCAGCGGCACGACCTGGGCGAGCCCTTCCCATTGTTCATCGGTGACGTCGTGGCTGTTCACCGGCTCCCCCCGCCTTGACTCGCCTTCAATGCCTGCACCGGCCAATTCTTACGCCAAGTCACCCGTTCGGCCCAACAGCGACACGGTGCGCGACCGCCCGACACCCCCCTCACATCGCTCTTCGGGCGGCTGTGTGTCCTACGTAACTCCTCATGATCAAGGGATGTGACATCGACGTAACGGGCAATTCGTACGCTCCAGACACCACCCCGACCGCCGGAGAAGGGCAGCGCGTGACCTCGACCACCTCCACGACTCAGGTCCGGTCGGTCTGCACGTACTGCGGAGTCGGCTGCGGAATCCTGCTGGACGTCGGGACGGGGCCGGACGGGCGGCGTACGGTGCTGAAGGCCTCCGGCGACAAGGCGCACCCGGCGAACGCGGGCCGGCTGTGCACGAAGGGCGCGACGACCGCCGAGATGCTCGCCGCGCCGGGGCGGCTGACCACCGCGCTGGTCAGGGGCGACCGGGGCGAGGAGCCGGTGCCCGCCCCCACCGCCGACGCGATCGCCGAGACGGCCCGCCGGCTGCGCGCGATCATCGACGAGCACGGGCCGGACGCGGTCGCCTTCTATGTCTCCGGGCAGCTGAGCCTGGAGGCGCAGTATCTGGCGAACAAGCTGGCCAAGGGGTTCGTGCGGACGAACCAGATCGAGTCGAACTCCCGGCTGTGCATGGCCAGCGCGGGAGCCGGATACAAGCTGTCGCTCGGGGCGGACGGGCCGCCCGGGTCGTACGAGGACTTCGACAAGGCCGATGTCTTCCTGGTCATCGGCTCGAACATGGCCGACTGCCATCCCATCCTCTTCCTGCGGATGATGGAGCGGGTCAAGGCCGGGGCGAAACTGATCGTCGTCGATCCGCGGCGCACCGCCACCGCCGCCAAGGCCGATCTGTTCCTGCAGATCAGGCCGGGCACCGACCTCGCCCTCCTCAACGGGCTGCTGCGTCTGCTCGTCGAGAACGGCCACACCGACCCCGACTTCATCACCGCCCACACCGAGGGCTGGGAGGCGATGCCCGAGTTCCTCGCCGACTATCCGCCGGAGGCCGTCGCCGAGATCACCGGGCTCGCCGAGGACGACCTGCGCACCGCGGCCCGGCTGATCGGCGAGGCGGGCGAGTGGACGAGCTGCTGGACGATGGGGCTCAACCAGTCCACGCACGGCACCTGGAACACGAACGCCCTGGTCAACCTGCATCTGGCCACCGGCGCCATCTGCCGCCCGGGCTCCGGTCCCTTCTCCCTCACCGGGCAGCCCAATGCCATGGGCGGGCGCGAGATGGGCTACATGGGCCCGGGGCTGCCGGGGCAGCGGTCCGTCCTCGTCGACGCCGAGCGGGCCTTCGTCGAGGAGCTGTGGGAGCTGCCGCCGGGGACGGTGCGCGCCGACGGGGTCGGCAAGGGAACCGTCGAGATGTTCCGGAAGATGGCCGACGGCGAGATCAGGGCCTGCTGGATCATCTGCACCAACCCCGTCGCCTCCGTCGCCAACCGCCGTACCGTCATCGAGGGCCTGGAGGCCGCCGAGTTCGTCGTCACCCAGGACGTCTTCGGCGAGACCGAGACCAACGCGTACGCCGATGTCGTGCTGCCCGGCGCCATGTGGACCGAGGGCGAGGGCGTCTTCGTCAACAGCGAGCGCAATCTCACGCTGACCCGGGCGGTGGCCGACCCGCCGGGCGAGGCGATGGCGGACTGGCGGATCATCGCGGCCGTCGCCTGTGCGATGGGGTACGAGAAGGGGTTCTCGTACGACAGTGCCGAGGACGTCTTCGAGGAGATACGGCGGGCCTGGAACCCGGTGACCGGCTGGGATCTGCGCGGGGTGAGCTACGAGCGGCTGCGGGACACGCCCGTGCAGTGGCCGGCCGCCGAGGTGGACGGGCCCGAGCGCAATCCGATCCGGTACGTCGACGCGGACGGCGGGCTGCGGTTCCCGACCGCGAGCGGTCGGGCCGTCTTCCACGCCCGGCCGCACATGCCGGCCGCCGAGATGCCGGACGACGACTATCCCTTCGTGCTGAACACCGGGCGGGTGCAGCACCAGTGGCACACGCTGACCAAGACCGCGAAGGTGGCCAAGCTCAACAAGCTGAACCCAGGGCCGTTCGTGGAGGTGCATCCGCGGGACGCGCGTGAGCTGGGGATCGCCGACGGGGACCGGGTGGAGGTCGCCTCGCGGCGGGGGCGGGCGGTGTTGCCGGCCGTGGTGACCGAGCGGGTGCGGCCGGGGGGCGCCTTCGCGCCGTTCCACTGGAACGATCTGTTCGGGGAGTATCTGAGCGTCAACGCGGTGACGAGCGACGCGGTGGACCCGATCTCCTTCCAGCCGGAGTTCAAGGTGTGCGCCGTGTCGCTGGCGAAGGTGCACGAGCCGGCGCCGGCCGGCGAGGTGATCGTGCCGGCGTCCGTCACTCCGGCCTCCGTCACCCCGGCGTCCGTCACCCCGGCGTCCGTCACCCCGGGCGGCGACCCCTTCGGGCTCGACCCCGCCCCGCCGCCCGTCCTGACCGCTCAGGAACGCCTCTACCTCACCGGCTTCCTCGCCGGTATCGAGACCGGCGCGCCCGGCATCCCCGTCCTGCCGCCGGACGCGCCCTTCAGCCCCGAGCACGCGACGTGGGTCAACGGCGTCCTCGCCGGCATGTACTCGCGGGCGGCGCAGCCGGCTCAGCGGCCGGGCCGTGAGGTGGTCGTGCTGTGGGCCTCGCAGACCGGCAACGCCGAGGACTTCGCCTCCGCCACCGCCGAGCGGCTGGGCGCGGCCGGGCACCGGGCCTCGCTGGTCGGCATGGACGAGGCCGATGTCGGCGCCCTCGCCCGCACGGCCGACCTGCTCTTCATCACCAGCACGTTCGGCGACGGCGACGCACCCGACAACGGGTCGGGCCTGTGGGACTCACTGTCCGATCAGGGGGCGCCCCGGCTGGACGGGGTGCGGTACGCCGTGCTCGCCTTCGGCGACTCGTCGTACGACGACTTCTGCGGGCACGGGCGCCGGCTCGACGCGCGGCTGGACGAGCTGGGCGCGGTGCGGCTGGCGCCCCGCACGGACTGCGAACCGGACTACGAGCCGTCCGCCGGGGCGTGGCTCGACCAGGTGCTCACCGCGCTGGGCGGTGCGCCGGCGCCGACTGCCGAGGAGCCGAAGGACCGGGCCAGGCCCGCCGCGGCCACCGCCCGCCTCGTCGGCAACCGGCTGCTGAGCCGGCCGGGGGCGGGCAAGGAGGTGCGGCGGTTCACCTTCGACACGAGCGGGACCTCGCTGACGTACGAGGCGGGCGACGCGCTCGGTATCCGGCCGGTCAACTCGGCCGCGCTGGTGGCGGAGTGGCTGGCGGTCACCGGGGTCGACGGGTCGACGGCCGTGGCGATCGACGACGTCGGGGAGACCTCCTTCGCCGAGGCCCTGCACCGCCACCTCGACATCACGCGGATCACCCCGGACCTGCTGCGCTTCGTCGCCGAACGCGTCCGGGACGACCGGGAGTTGCGCCGGCTGCTGCGGCCCGACAACAAGGACGGTCTTGCGCAGTGGAGTTGGGGGCGGCAGGCCGTGGACGTGCTCGCCGAGCACCCGGTGCGGGCGGGGGCGAAGGAGTGGGCGGGGGTGCTGAAGAAGCTCCAGCCGCGTCTGTACTCCATATCGTCCAGCCCGCTGGTCGACCCGCACAGCGTCTCGCTGACGGTCTCCGTGGTGCGGTACGAGAACCTGCACGGCCGGCCGCGCGGCGGGGTCTGCTCGCCCTTCCTCGCCGACGCCGAGCCGGACGCCGAGGTGCCGGTCTTCGTGCAGCGCTCCCCCGGCTTCCGGCCGCCCGCCGACGCCTCGACGCCGATGGTGATGGTCGGCCCGGGCACGGGGGTCGCGCCCTTCGTCGGCTTCCTCCAGGAGCGGCGCGCGCTCGGGCACGGGGCGCCCAACTGGCTGTTCTTCGGCGAGCAGCACCGGGCCAGCGACTTCTACTACGAGGAGGAGCTGACGGCGCTGCTCGACGAGGGCGTGCTCGACCGCCTCGACACCGCCTTCTCCCGCGACCAGCGCAACAAGGTGTACGTCCAGGACCGGATGCGCGAGCACGGCCCGGAGCTGTGGCGCTGGCTGCGGGACGGCGCCCACTTCTACGTCTGCGGGGACGCCTCGCGCATGGCCAAGGACGTGGACCGGGCGCTCAGGGACATCGCGGTCACGCACGGCGGGCTGGACGAGGCCGAGGCGTCGGCGTACGTGAAGCAGCTCGCGGCGGCGAAGCGGTACGTGCGGGACGTGTACTGATCCGCAGGAGAACGCCGGCCGGGGTCAGGCTGCGGTGCGGGTGAAGCGGAGGCTGGCGGCGACCGTGGTGAGGCCGCGCATCATGCCGAGCTGGTTCCAGCCCATGGCGAACTGCTCGCGGTCCACGGTGAACTCGGCGTCCAGGGTGAGCGCCCGGTCGTCCGCGCCGACCAGGCGGGCGGTGACGGACTGGGGGCGGCTGATGCCCCGGACGGTGAGCTGACCGACGACGTGCACCTCGTCGCCGGCGCGCAGCTCGGCGCTGCGGACCGCGAAGGTGATCTCGGGGTGGTTGGCGGCGTCGAAGAAGTCGGCGGAGCGCAGGTGCTCGTCGCGCTTGGCGTTGCGGGTGTCCAGGGAGGCGGGGTCCACGGTGATCGTGCCGACGGCGGAGCCGTCGGGCCGCACCTCACCGTCGCCGGTGACGGCGGTGAAGGCGCCCTTGACGGTGACCAGGCCCCAGAACGTCTTGTGCCGGACGGCGACGGTGGAGGCGGCGGTGTCGAGCTGCCAGGTTCCGGTTTCGACGGCGACGGTCATGATCTTTCACTCCTGGGCATCGGATGGGCATCGGATCTGTAATCCAAATTTGGACGACATCACGCTAGCCGATACTCCAAATTTGAACAACAGATACACTCGAATTCATGGCCGACCTCTCCGACTGCCCCTCCGCCTCCGGCGACGGACTGCTGCCCGCCGAGCTGCACGCCTGGATGCTGATGCTGGCCGCGACCGGAGCCGTCGAGCAGGAGCTGCGCACCGTCGTCAAGGAGCGGCTGGACGTCTCGCACGACGAGTTCCTGGTCCTGTGCCTGCTCGCCGCGGACCCCGGCGAGGCACTGCGCATGACACGGATCGCCGAACTCCTGGGCCGCCCCAAGACCCGCCTGACCTACCAGATCGCCTGCCTCCAGCACGCCGGCCTGGTCACCCGCAAGTCGGTCTGCGGTGACAAGCGCGGCGTCGAGGTCGCCCTCACCGAGAAGGCACGGGGCCTGCTCAAGGAGGCCTCCGGCCTCCTCGCCGAGACGGTCAAGGAGGCCCTGGCCCGGTTCATGGGGCCCACCCAGCGCCAGGCGATGTGCGCGCTGATGCCCGACTTCGCTGCAGAGGCGACGCCCGAGTAGTCGCCGGTGCGGTCGCGGGTACCCGGGGCGGTGCCCGCACCGACATCCAGGAGGCGTTCATGGGCATCTCGGATCTGCCCGCTCCCGTCGTACGGCAGGAAGCGGCACGCCCGTCCGATCCGGCCGCGCTGGAGGCCGCGCTGCGTGAGCGCGTCGACGGGGAGGTCCGGTTCGACGCCGGGAGCCGGGCCGCGTACTCCACCGACGCCTCGAACTTCCGGCAGACCCCGATCGGCGTGGTCGTACCGCACACCCCCGAGGCCGCCGCGGAGGCTGTGGCCGTCGCCCGGGAGCACGACGCGCCGGTGCTGTCGCGGGGCGGCGGGACCTCGCTGGCCGGGCAGTGCACCAACACGGCCGTCGTCATCGACTGGTCGAAGTACTGCACGGAGCTGGAGTCGGTCGATACCGAGGCGCACACCTGCGTCGTCCAGCCGGGCATCGTGCTCGACGAGCTCAACCGGCGGCTCGCCCCGACCGGGCTGTGCTTCGGCCCCGAGCCCGCCACCCACGCCAACTGCACGATCGGCGGCATGATCGGCAACAACTCCTGCGGCGCCACCGCGCAGGCGACCGGCAAGGTCGTCGACAACATCGCCCGCCTGGAGGTGCTGCTCTACGACGGCACCCGCTTCTGGTGCGGGGAGACCGGCGACGAGGAGTACGCCGAGATCGAGCGGCACGGCGATCTGCGGGCGTCCGTGTACCGGCGGCTGCGTGCCCTGCGCGACGGCCACGCCGACGAGATCCGCCGCCGCTTCCCGGCCATCCCCCGCCGAGTCTCCGGCTACAACCTCGACTCGCTGCTGCCCGAGCACGGCTTCGACGTCGCCGGGCTGCTGGTCGGCAGCGAGTCGACGCTGGTCACGGTCCTGCGGGCGGAGCTGGAGCTGGTGCCGGTGGTCAAGGAACGCACGCTGGTGGTGCTGGGGTTCGAGGACGTCGCGGCCGCCGCGGACGCCGTACCGGCGATCCTGCCGTACGAGCCGGTCGCGCTGGAGGGCGTCGACCGCCATCTCGTCCACGACGAACGGCTCAAGCACCTCAACCGCAGGGCCATCGACCAACTGCCCGAGGGCAACGCCTACTTGATGGTGCAGTTCGGCGGCGAGACCGTCGAGGAGGCCGACGAGTGGGCGCACCGGATGCTGGACGGGCTGCACGAGTCCGAGCACGACGCCGAGGTCGCCTTCCTGGACGATCCCGCCCACGAGGAACAGCTCTGGCAGGTCCGCGAGGCCGGTCTCGGCGCCACCGCGCACGTCCCCGGCCATCCCGACACCTGGGAGGGCTGGGAGGACTCGGCGGTGGCGCCGGAGCGGCTGGGCGAGTATCTGCGGCGGCTGCGCGGTCTGTTCGAGGAGTTCGGGTACCAGAGCGACGCCGGGCCGAGCCTCTACGGCCACTTCGGGCAGGGGTGCGTGCACACGCGGATCCCCTTCGACCTGTACAGCGCGCAGGGGGTGGCCGGCTACCGGCGGTTCATGGAGCGGGCGGCCGATCTCGTGGTCGAGTTCGGCGGGTCCTTCTCCGGCGAGCACGGGGACGGGCAGAGCCGGGGCGAGCTGCTGCCGCGGATGTTCGGCCAGGAGCTGGTGGCGGCCTTCGGCCGGCTCAAGGCCGTGTTCGACCCGGGCGACCGGATGAACCCCGGCAAGGTGGTGGCGCCGTACCGGCTCGACGAGAACCTGCGCATCGGCGCCGACTGGGCCCCGTACGCCCCGCGCGACCTGCACTTCCGCTTCCCGCACGACGACGGGTCCTTCGCCCGGGCCGCCAACCGGTGTGTGGGCGTGGGCAAATGCCGGCGCCTGGACACCGAGGACGACGGGGTGATGTGCCCGTCCTACCAGGTCACGCTGGAGGAGGAGCACTCCACGCGGGGCCGGGCCCGGCTGCTGTTCGAGATGCTCGACGGGCACGGCGACAGCGCGATCCGCGACGGCTGGCGTTCGCGGGCGGTCAAGGACGCGCTCGATCTGTGCCTGGCCTGCAAGGGCTGCAAGAGCGACTGTCCGGCCGATGTCGACATGGCGACCTACAAGGCGGAGTTCCTCTCCCACCACTACGCGGGCCGGCCCTGGCTGAGGCCCCGCTCCGATCTGTCGATGGGCTGGCTGCCGGCCGTCGCCCAGGCCGTGGGCCGCGCCGGGCTCTCTCCGGTGGTCAACGCCCTCACCCACACCCCGCCGCTGTCGCGGGCGGCGCTCGCGGTGGCCGGGGTCGAGGACCGGGAAGTGCCGCTGTTCGCACGGCAGTCGTTGCAGAGCTGGTTCGCCGGCCGGTCCGGCTCCGGCAGCGGCGCGCGCGGCACGGTGCTGCTGTGGCCGGACACCTTCACCAACTTCTTCCAGCCGCACGTGGGCCAGGCGGCGGTGCAGCTGCTGGAGCACGCGGGCTGGCGCGTGACGATGCCCCGCGAGCCGCTGTGCTGCGGGCTGACCTGGATCTCCACCGGCCAACTCGGCGTCGCCGAACGCGTCCTGACCCGGACCGTGCGCCGCCTCGCCGGTCACCTGCACGACGGCGGCCTGGTGGTCGGTCTGGAACCGAGCTGCACCACCGTATTCCGATCGGACGCCGAGGAGTTGTTCCCGGACGACCGGGATGTGCGCAGGCTGGCGGAGCAGACGGTGACCCTGGCCGAGTTGCTCACCGGGCACAGCCCCGGCTACGAGCCGCCGCAGGTGCCCGACCGCAGCGCCCGCGCCCTGGCCCAGGTGCACTGCCACCAGCACGCCGTACTGGGCTGGGAGTCCGACGAGGAACTGCTGCGCGCCGCCGGGGTCGACGTCGAGCGGCTGTCGTCCGGCTGCTGCGGCCTCGCCGGCAACTTCGGTTTCGAGCGGGGCCACTTGGAGGTCAGCCGGGCCTGCGCGGAACGCGTCCTGCTGCCCCGGCTCCGGCAGGAGGACCCCGCCGGCGTGGTCCTCGCGGACGGCTTCAGCTGCCGCACCCAGATCCACGAGTTCGACAGCGGCGGCCACGAGGGAGTCCATCTGGCCGAACTACTGGCCTCGGCGCTGCCCACGTCCGAGGTGGCGGCGAGTGCGTACGGAGTTGCTCCGGGGGCGCGACCGACACCCCCGGGGCGTACGGCACGGGCTCTCGCGCTGGCCTCGGCGGGGCTGGCGGCGGGCGGGGCGGCCGCGGGGCTGGTGCGGATGGTCCGGGGCCCGCGCGGCTGAACCGCCGCACGGCGCGGGCGGCAGGCGGGGCGCGTACCGGAGGCCCGCCGAGGTCGCTGCCCGGCTTCCCGCGACCCCGACCGGTGGCCGGGCCCCCGGCGCGCAGCGCTGCGGCGACCCGGTCCGCGACCGCCGACCGCTGTGCCTCGCCCTGCCCCCGGCCCTCCCGTCCACCACCGCCTCACCGCCATCAGGCCGCGGGCGCCCCGTCGAGGACCTCCACCCGGCCCGTGTCCAGCGAGTAGTAGGCGCTGACGACGGCCAGGGCACCCTTCTTCACCAGGGGCGCGAGGGCGGGGTCGCGGCGCAGGCCGGCCGCCGTCTGCCTGGCGTGGGTGCGGACCATGGCGTCGACCGGGTCATCGTGCTTCGCCTTGGCTATGGCCTCGTACGCCGGGCGGACGGCCTCGGCGATCGACTGCAGGTCGCCCGGCAGCGGCTTGCGCTCCTTCAGGGCCTTGTACGACGCCTTGACCGCGCCGCAGCGCTGGTGCCCGAGCACGACGATGAGCGGGGTTCCGGAGGTCACCGGCCCGTACTCGATGGAACCGGTGACCACCGGGGCGACCACCTGGCCGCCGGTGCGTATCGCGAACAGGTCGCCGATGCCGGTGTCGAAGACCATCTCCGGCGGGACCCGGGAGTCGATGCACGAGACGACGACGCCGTAGGGGTCCTGCTCCTCGTCGACGGCCTCGCGCCGGTCGACACCCTGGTTGGGGCGCTGGAGGGAGCCCTTCACCCAGCGCTCGTTGCCCTCCAGCAGGCGCTTGAGCACCGCGGAGGGCGTCTCGGGGGGTGCGGCCGCGGACGCCGAGGGGCTCGCCGCCGCGACCGGCGACGCCTTCGAAGCCGCGCCGTTGTCCGTCTTCGTCGAACAGCCCGTGATCACGGCCGCGGTCGCCACGAGCCCTCCGGTGAGTACGGCTCGGCGCTGCGGTTGCGAGACACTGCCCATGGCACGCTTCCCTTCTGGTGTTCCCCCTGGTGGGGCGGGTGGTGCCACTGTTGCGAAGGGGCGGTTAGCGCCCGTACAGCGCTGATGCAGCGCACTGGAAGCGCACGTCCAAATCACGGAGCGTCGCCCGGCGGTACCGGAGTTGCGGCGCCGTGTCCGTGGCCGCCCGCGCGGTCGCCGCCGGCGGGCACGCGTTCCTCGGCGATGACTTTGCGCCGGAGCGGGAGTCTGCCTCGCATGACTGATCCGGAACTGACAGCGGACCGCGGCCACCGGACCGGGGTCTGGCCCTTGATTCATGCCGAGCGTGCGGCTCTGGCGGCCGATCTCGAAGGGCTGGCGGACGAGCGATGGGCTACGCCGTCCCTCTGCGCGGGACTGACGGTGCGTGAGGTGCTGGCGCATCTCACCGCGGCCGCGAGTCTCAATGGCCCGCGCTGGCTGGCGGGTGTGATCCGCTGCCGGTTCGACTTCGACAAGCAGGTGGCCATGCGCCTGGCCGAGCAGTTGGGGGCGACTCCGCAGGAGACCCTTGCGCGGTTCCGGCGGATCGTGCCGAGCGAGACCAAGCCTCCCCTGCCCACGATCGCCATGCTGGGCGAGACGATCGTGCACGGGGAGGACATCCGGCGTCCGCTGGGCATCCGCCGTGACCTTCCGATCGAGGTCGTCACACGGGTCGCCGAGTACTACCGGGGCTCGGACCTCGTGGTCGTCGCCAAGGGGCGCGTCGGCGGCCTGGAACTGGTCGCCGACGACGGCCCTTTCAGGACCGGTTCCGGGCCGCTGGTGTCCGGCCCGACCCTGGCGCTGGTGATGGCCATGACCGGACGCACGGCGTACTGCGACGACCTCGAGGGCGACGGTGTGGAGGTGCTCCGCCAGCGCTGAAAGGGCCGACCAGCCCTCCGTGAGGCGCTCCGGAGCGCTTCTGGTCGACACAGCACGCGTTTCGACCAGGCGGCCAAGGGTGGGCGACGACGTCGCGTTCATCGCCCACGAACGTCCGAGGTCAGCCGGCCTGGCCGGACGGCCGCAGGGTGAGCTGGTTGATGTCCACGCCTTCGGGCTGGTTGATCGCGAAAACGATCACGTCCGCGATCTGCTCGGCGGTCATCGCCGGTGCCGCCTCGGGCACTCCGCCGCGCCTGTCCCAGAACGGGGTGTCCACGACCCCGGGGGCGACGACGGTGACGCCCACTCCGTCCTTGCCGACCAGGAGCCGGGTGTTCTCGGCCAGTGCGTGCGCGGCCCACTTGGTGACCGAGTACAGGTTGCCGGGCGTGTTCCGGACCCCGGCGACCGAACCGACGATCACGATCCGGCCCTTGGACTGCCTGAGGTGCGGCAGCGTCTCCCGCACCAACAGGGCCGGGCCGAGGACGTTGGTGAGCACCATGGCGCGCATCGCCTCGGGCTCGTGGTCCTCCAGGGTGCCGGGCAGCGAGAACCCGGCGTTGGCGATGACCGTGTCCAGCCGGCCCCACCTGCCCACGATGTCACGCACCGCGGCGGCGACATGGCTCTCGTCGCTGGTGTCACCGGTGAGCGTCAGCAGCCGCTCCCCCGCCCCGACGGAAGCGGCGAAGGCGGCCAGCCGGTCGGCGTCGCGACCGGTGACGGCCACGCGGTGCCCCTGCTTGATCAGGGCGCGGGCGGTGGCGGCACCGATACCGGTCGAGCCGCCGGTGATCATCGTGACGGGTTCCAAGGGACGGCCTCCTCATCGGTGGCGGGCACGGGCGGCCCGCCGGGGTTCGAGCTGTCGATGGACACGGGCCCGAACGCGAGTTACCGGCCGACTCCAGGTTGCCGCCGCTCCCGACACGCGGTGATGGACGAACGCCCCCTCCCGCACCGGCGGTTGGCCGACTCCGCCGACCGGCCGACCGGCGTTCGGCCGCTCGTTCGTGGCCTCGATGTCCGTACTGTAGCCGGACCTTGTGGCGGAGTCCGCGTGCCGTCGGTGACCTGGCGGGATGCCGGGTGGGGCGGTGGCCGAAAGGGACTGCCCGTCAAGGGCCGCCAGACTGCGGCTCGTTGAAGGTGATCGCTCCGGAGGGGCAGACACCGACGGCCATCCGAGCGGCCGCGCGATGGACGGCGGACGGCTCGGCGTCCAGCAGGAGCACCCGACCGTCGTCGGCATCCTGGTCGAAGACCTCGGGGGCGGTCAGTGCGCACATCCCGGCGCCGATGCAGCGCTCACGGTCGACGCGCAGCCGCATCGATGTCACGACTCCTCCTCGTCCCAGGTGACCGGGAGGCTCTTGACCCCGAAGATGTCCGCGAACTCCGGGCGCAGCTCGACCTCCTCGGGCGGTACGGCCAGACGCAGCGCGGGAAAGCGGTCGAACAACGCGGGAAGCGCGACCCGCAGCTCGACGCGGGCGAGCTGCTGGCCCAGGCACTGGTGGATGCCGTGTCCGAAGGCCAGGTGCCCGACGCTCTGCCTGCCGATGTCGAGCACCTGGGGGTCGGCGAAGCGCTCGGGGTCGCGGTTGGCGGTGTGGTACGACAGGACGACCGTCGTGCCGGCCTCGATGGTCTGGCCGCCCAGCTCGACGTCCTCCAGCGCCGTCCTCATGAACGACTTGGCGACCGTCAGATACCGCAGCAGCTCCTCCACGGCCCGGTCGGCGAGCGCGGGATCGGCGCGCAGCGCGGCCAGTTGGGCCGGGTTCCGCAGCAGCGCGAAGGTGCCGAGGGACAGCATGTTCGCGGTGGTGTCGAGTCCGGCCGCCAGCAGGGTGAGGCCGACGCCCTGCAGTTCCTCGTCGGTCAGATCGCTGTCGGTGAGCTCGCTGAGCACGTCGTCGGTGGGGTGCGCGCGCTTGGCGGCCACCAGCCGCGCGACGTACTCCTGGACCGCGGTGTAGGCCGCGATCAGCTCCTCCTCGGTCGGCTCCCCGCTCATCAGCGCTTCGGTCTGCCGCTGGAAGGAGTCCCGTTCCTCGTACGGCACGCCCAGCAGCTCACAGATGATGACGGCGGGAATGGGCCTGGCGAACGAGGCCACCAGATCCGCCGACGGCCCGGCCTCCTCCATGGCGTCCAGGCAGGCGGCGGTGACCTGCTCGACCCGCTCGGTGAGCAGCCGCATCCGCCGCACCGTGAACCTGCCGACCAGCGGCTTCCGGTAGCGGCTGTGCTGCGGTTCGTCCGTGAGCAGGAACTCGCCGGGCGACGCCGGGGGAAGCTCGAAGTCGACCACGTTCATCAGCTCCTTGCGTGAGCTGAACCGCGGGTCGGCCAGGACCGACCTGACCAGGTCGTATCCGGTGATCAGCCAGCCGGGTCTCCCACCGGGGTGGGTGTAGCGGCTGATGGGGCCGTGCCGGCGGGCGTCCAGTAACTCGGCCGGCGGGTCGAAGGGGCAGCCGGGCTGACGCGTCGTCGGCAGCGTCGTGACGGTGTGCGGGGATTCGGCCATGACGATTCCTCATCTCGCGATAGTACGCGTTTGACGTGTCACGAAAGCTATGTTGCATTCACATCTACGTCAATCAATGGAACAGCATTTACCCAGCTAGATGGCGCTAAATTGATGCAATGACCCTGCGGTCGAATGCAACGTCACGTTGCAATGAACCCGCGATGAAGGCAACCGGGGCACTCCCGGTCGGGGCGGCCGAGCCTCAGTCGTGCGGGGTGCGCAGGGCCAGCAGGGCCATGTCGTCGTGGCCGTCGCCGGGGTGGTGGTCGGCGAGGAACCGCACGAAGTCGTCCGGCGGCAGGTCGACGTGGCTCGCGGCGAGTTCGGCGAGCCGGGCGAGGCCGTGGTCGATGGGGTGGTCGGGGTGTTCGACGAGCCCGTCGGTGAAGAAGAGCACGGTGGCCCCGGCGGGCATGGGACGGGTGTGGTCGGGACGGTCCTGGCCAAGGTCGACGCCGAGCGGCAGGCCGGGCTCGGCGTGGAGATACGCCACGTGCCGGTCGGGGCCGATCAGCAGCGGGGGAAGGTGGCCGGCCGTGCTCCAGTGCAGCCTCCAGCCGTCCTCCGCGGGCTCGATGCGGGCGAGGCAGGAGGTGGTGACCGGGAGATCGGTGATGGCGTGCAGAGTGCGGTCGAGCTGGGTGAGGACGCCGCTGGGCGGCGTGAAGCGGTCGAACAGCAGGGCGCGCAGCATGCTGCGGGTCTGGGCCATGGCGGCGGCCGCGCGCGTGTCGTGGCCGACGACGTCGCCGATCACGACGGCGCAGGCGTTGTCGGGCAGCCAGAGGGCGTCGTACCAGTCGCCGCCGAGGTGCCCGGGAGCGAGAGCCGGGCGGTAGATGGCCGCGGCGGTGAAGGGGTGCAGATCAGGCAGGGTGGGCAACAGAAGCCGCTGGAAGTGTTCGGCACTGTCGCGGATCTGCTCGAACAGGCGGACGTTCTCGATCGCGATGCCGGCGGCGCCGGCCAGGGCGACGACGATGTCCTCGTCGTCGCGGTCGAAGGGCCGGCCGTCACGGCGTTCGGACAGGTAGAGGTCTCCGTAGATGGTGCCGCGCACGCTGATGGCGACGCCCAGCAGGGTGCGCATACGGGGGTGTCCGGGCGGGAACCCGGTGGAGGCGGGGTGGGAGGGGATGTCGTCGACGCGCAAGGGCTCGGGGTGGTGGATCAGATGCCCCAGGACTCCGCGGCCCCGGGGGAAGTCGATGCCGGCCAGGTCACCGCGCTCGGACTCCGACAGGCCCGCCGTGATGAACTGCGCGAGCTGCCCACCGGATTCGTCCAGCACCCCCAGCGCCCCGTAGCGTGCGCCGACCAGGTCCATGGCGGTGGTGACGATGCGGTGCAGCACCGCGGGCAGATCCGTCTCCTGACTGATCGCCAGCACCGCGTCCAGCAGTCCCTGCAGCCGGTCCTTGGCGGTGGCAAGCTCCCGCAACTGCGCGGCGATCTGCTCCAGCTCGACGCCCGGCCGCGGCGTGGCTCCGGAGTCCGGCGGCCGTCCCGGTCCCCCTCCCTCGCCGCCCGCCGTCATGGACATCCGACGATCTCGGCGGCCGCGGCGGCACCGGCGGTCCCGCCGGGGGTCATCCGCCCGTGCCATTCGTCGTCCGCACGCGATCTGTGCACCCCCAGCCTCCCGACAGGACCGTGACCAACCCGCACAGGGTGGCGCAGCCAGACGGTCCAACCAGCCCATTACTCCGCAAGCGGCATGTTCCCCACCGTCATACGAGGTGGCGGGATCCGTTCCCCGGCCCGACGCACGTCTCACCCGAAGCGGTCGCCCCGTCGCGTCCGGACACGGGTGGTGACCGCCGCCAAGTACGCGGCGTATGTCTCCCGCTGGTTCCACGAAAACATGACGGTACGAGAGTTGTTCGCCATGGACTTCTGCGCCTGGCCGCTCGCGAAACGGAGCGGCTCCTGGTCCTGCGCGGTGGCGAGCTGTACATATCCGTTGACGAGACGGCTGGGCTCCTTGGACCGAACCGTGACGACATCGGCGAGGGGGATCACACAGTCCCTGGCGCCGCCGGCCTTCCCCATGAGCTTGCGCTTGATCTCGGCACGATCGGCATGGAGCGTCACGGTCGCGGTGTACCCCTTGAACACAAGTGGTCCGAGGTCCCACTCCTGGAGGGCGAGTCGCCCGGTCCATTGGGCGACCACGGCGGCGATCTCCTCCTGGGTCACGAAGGCGCCCTGCAGCCGGACGGGCTCGTTCGCGTCCGTCGGCAGGAAGAGCCCGTCGCCGCGGCCCATGAGCTTCTCGGCACCCGGCCGGTCGAGGATGATCTGCGAGTCGACGAGCGAGGAGGTGCCGAACGCGAGCCGCGAGGACAGCTTCGCCCTGATCAGATCGGTGACGACACCGGTCGCGGGCTCTTGCGTGGCGAGCACCAGATGGATGCCGACCGTGTGTGCGAGCCGCGCGATGGGCACGATCGCGTCCTCGACCTTGCGCGGCGGGGCCGTCATCAGGTCGGCGAGTTCGTGGACGACGACCAGAAGGTACGGGTGCGGCCGCACCCGCTGCCGATCGCCCTCGGGGGCGCTGACGCTCCCCTCGCGCGCAGCCCGGTTGAAGTCGTCGATGTGCCGGTAGCCGTACGTCGCCAGATCGTCGTAGCGAAGATCCATTTCGCGCACGATCCACTGGAGCGCTTCGACGACCCGGTTTCCGTCGGTGATGACCGGCGTGATGAGGTGCGGGATGTCCTTGTACGCCGTCAACGCGACGCGCTGGGGGTCGACGAGCATCATGCGGACGTCCTCCGGGGTCGCCCGCATCATGATCGATGTGATCAGGCAGTGGATCAGTGATGTCTTGCCCGACCCCGTGGCACCCGCGACGAGCAGATGCGGCAGCTTCGTCAGGTTGGCCAGCACGTAGCCGCCCTCGACGTCCTTGCCGAGCGCGACCAGCATCGGATGCTCGTCGCCGACCGCCTCGGCCACACGGAGCACGTCACCGAGGGCGACCAACTCCCGTTCGGTGTTCGGGACTTCGATACCGACCGCCGTACCGCCGGGAATCGGCAAGGTGACCCGCACGTCCGGGCTGGCGACCGCGTACGCGATGTTCCTCGTCAACGCGATGATCCGCTCGGCCCTTACGGCGGGGCCGAGCTCGACCTCGTAGCGTGTCACCGTCGGCCCGCGCGTGAAGCCGGTGACGGCTGCGTCGATCTTGAACCCGGAGAACACGTCGTTGAGCGCGGCGAGCACCGCGCCGTCGTCGAGGGGCGTCGGCCGCGTGTTCCCCGTCTCCCGGGCCGCTTTGACGGCCCGGGCAATGGTCACCCGGTATTCGAGCGCGCTCCAGAGCTGCGGTCGCTGTTTCACACCGGCGGCGAGGACTCGTTCGTAGACGTAGTCGTACAGCTCATGGACGCTGACGACGCCGTCCTGGTCCCGGTCCGCGTCTCCGGTCCGAAGGCCGTCGATGACGGCACCGGTGAACCTCGAGGGTTCGGGTGCCATCTCCGTGAGGTGGTCGCCTTCCCACGCGTACTCGGTGCGGTTCGTCGCCGTGAGAATGGCCCGGCCGTGGCCTGCCAGTTCTTCTGTCACATGCACTGCCGTGTCGCCCTTGGCGCCGGGCAGAAACGCACCGCTGTAGCAGCAGTCGAGGAGCACGACGATCGACTTCGCACGGCAGCGGCGCATCTGGTCATGGACGAACGCCGCGGACACCGCGGTCGAGGCCAGGAGCCTGCGGTCGGTGTCCCGTGCGGCGAAGTGGAGCAGCCCGTTGTCGTCCTTGACGCCGTGGCACGAAAGGTGAAGGAGCAGTACGTCGTCCCGGCTTCGGTCCAGGAAGAAGGTCTCCAGGCGGCGGTTCACTTCGTGGTGGGGTCGGTCGATCACCTGGGTGACGTCGAACGCACCGATCTGGGGATCCTGAAGCACTTCCGCGAGCCCGGCGGCGTCCCGGGCGGGTGAGCGGAGCCGTCTCAGCGCGGGATTCTCGTACTCACCCGTGGCGACGAGCAGGGCGTCGCGGCTACCGGGCACGACCGCCGGCCATGTGTCCCTGCTCGGCGGAGCAGGCCGTTTCAGGCACCGGAGGAGCCCGTTCCGCCCCCCGGCTCCGCGGGCGGGACGGGCTGATGAGCCACGATGAAGGCGTCCACGAGCCGCCGCTGGTCCTCCGCCGAAGCGTCTTCCAGGTCGATGCTGTCGTCGCCGAACACAACCCGTACCTTCCGAACGGGACGGTTCGTCATCCACGTTTCCAGTAGCCGGACCACCCCTCGCAACGCGATGGGCGACAGCGTCACGGCGAGCACCCCGAGGGCGACCGCGTCGCCGGGCTTGGAACCCACGGGAGTGTCGTCGATACGCACCGGATCCACGCGGTCAACATCCAGCTCGAGCAGCTCGCCCCTCAACTGGAAGGTGAGTTCGTCGAGTTCGGCCGGGTCGCTGTCAGGTGCTCCCTCAAGCGTGACGGTCATCGAGTTCGCTTTGGTCACAACACCCCCAGAGAGCTACGTGCGCGGACGAGCATATCGCCAACCTCCCCTGGGGTAGGGGACGTTGTAGTGTCCTCGCGAGCGGGCGCGGGAGGCGGTTGTTGTTGCTGCCTGGCCGGGCCCGGCCAGGACGTATGTCGCGATATAGCGTTAGTCTTCTACTCGCGCCGCTGCCCGCGTCGCGCGGAGACGTTCGACAGGAGCAGGACGGAAGCATGTCGGGAGAGATTTCACCCACCGGGAAGCGCTCCGACCCCGGCTCGTCGCCCGGGCTGCGAGCCTCTCATGCGGACCGGGACCGGGTCGTGGATGTGCTGCGGATCGCGGCGGGGGACGGCCTGCTGACCGCGGACGAGTTGGACGAGCGTCTGGAAGCCGCCCTGTCGGCACGGACTCTGGGCGAACTGAGCGTGCTCACCGCTGATCTGCCGCCCGTATCGGCCACGGCCGGCGCGGCGGTGACCGACGTCAAGGACGTGGTCCGGATCGAGCAGGTGCACAGCGGCGCGGTCGAGCGGGCGGGGCGCTGGGTGGTGCCGCGGAAGCTGGAACTCGCGGTGTACTGGTGCGAGGTGACCCTCGACTTCACCGAGGCCGTGATCACCCAGGACACCCTGCGGATCGACGTCGACATGGCGGGGAAGACCCTGACGCTGATCACACGGCCCGGCATCGTGGTCGACACCGATGGACTGCGGCTGGTCCACAGCAAGGTCACGCACCGGCAGGCCGCGACGGCCCCTGATGCGCCGGTCACTCTGCGAGTGGAGCTGGTCGGTCAGAAGGCCCACGGCCGTGTGGTGGTGCGACCCCCACGTCGGACGTTCCGGCAGTGGCTGCTGCGCAGGCCCAGGTCCCTTTCGTGAGTCAGTCGCGTTCGGTGAAGGACTCCACGGCCTGGGTCTTGCCGGTGACGATGATGACGTCGCCCTTGGCGATGACGGTCTCGGCGGTGGCGTATGTGAAGCCCTCGCCCGGCCGCTTGATGCCGACGACCGTCACCCCGTACTTGGATCGGACCCCGCTCTCGCCCAGCGCCACCCCGGTGGCCACTTCCGGCGCGACGGTCTTCACCAGGGCGTAGTCGTCGTCGAACTCGATGAAGTCCAGCATCCGGCCGGTCACCAGGTGCGCGACGCGCTCCCCCATCTCGTGCTCCGGCAGCACCACGTGGTGCACGCCGAGGCGCTCCAGGATCTGGCCGTGCTGGCGGCTGATGGCCTTGGCCCAGATGTTGGGGACCTCGGCCTCCAGCAGGTTGGTCGAGATGAGGATGGATGCCTCTATGTCGGTGCCGATGCCGACGACGGCGCTGGTGAACTCGTGCACGCCGAGCTGGCGCAGTACCTCGGGGTCGGTGCAGTCGGCGGCGGCGGTGTGGGTGAGGTCGTCGCTCAGGCGCTGCACGATCTGGGGATCGGAGTCGACGCCGAGGACGTCCCAGCCGCGGCGCATCAGCTCGTTGGCGAGCGAACTGCCGAAGCGGCCCAGGCCGATGACGGCGACGCGCTGGTCGCCGTGGGGGTTGGCGTACTGGGTGGCGAGCTGCTTGGCGCGGCGGCGGCGCAGGTTGTGCAGGTAGTTAGCCAATGACGGGTCGCTCCTCGGGTAGCTGGTAGCGGCGGGTGCGCTCGCGCAGGGCCAGCGCGGAGACGAGGGTGACCGGTCCGAGTCGGCCGACGAACATGAGCACGATGACGATCAGGCGTCCGACGGTCGGCAGGTCAGCGGTGATGCCGGTGGACAGGCCCACGGTGCCGAAGGCGGACACCGCCTCGAAGAGCACCTGCTCGAAGGGCTTGTCGACCACCACGAGGAGCGCGAGGGTCGCGGTCATCACGAACCCGACGCCGGCGAGGGCCACGGTCAGGGCCTGGCGCAGGACGTGCGGGGCGAGCTTGCGGCCCATCACGCCGGAGTGCGGCTCGCCGCGCACCTCGGCCAGCATGGCCGCGCCCAGCACGGCGAAGGTGGAGACCTTGATGCCGCCCGCGGTGCCCGCACTGCCGCCGCCCACGAACATCAGCATGCACGTCATCAGCAGCGTCGCATCCGTCATCGCGCCGATGTCGACGCTGTTGAACCCGGCGGTGCGGGACATGGCGGAGTGGAAGAACCCGGCGAGGATCTTCTTGTGCCAGTCGAAGGGGCCGAGGGTGCCGTCGTTGCCCCACTCCAGGGCACAGGTCAGCACGGTGCCGAGGGCGAGCAGGATGGCGGTGGTGAGCACCGTGAGGCGGAAGTGCAGCGACCAGCGGCGCCGGCCGGTGAGCTGCCTGCGGCGGCGGTGGCGCAGCAGCTCGAGCAGCACGGGGAAGCCGATGCCGCCGAGGATCACCGCGACGGCGACCGGCAGGGTCACCCACGGGTCCTGGGCGTACCGGGTGAGGCTGTCGGCGTGCAGACCGAACCCGGCGTTGTTGAACGCCGACACCGCATGGAAGAACCCCAGGTAGGAGGCATCCCAGATGGACTCGCCGTAGCCGAAGCGCAGCCGCAGCGCGAGTACGGCGCCGACGGCCAGCTCGACCATCAGGGTGCAGCCGGCCACGCCGAGCAGCACCTTGCGGACATCGCCGATGCCCAGGCTCTTGGTCTCGGCCTGCGCGGTGAGCTGCATCCGCAGCCCGAGCTTGCCGGAGATCAGCAGGCCCAGCAGCGAGGCCATGGTCATGATCCCGAAGCCGCCGACCTGGAACAGGGCGAGGACGACGCCCTCGCCGAAGCCGCTCCAGTACGTGCCGGTGTCCACGACCACCAGGCCGGTGACACACACCGCCGACGTCGACGTGAACAGCGCCGTCACGAAGTCGGCCGAGGAGCCGTCCTCGCTGGCGGCGGGGAGCATCAGCAGGACGGTGCCGAGCAGGATCACCGCGCTGAAGCCCGTCACGACTGTGCGCGCGGGGTGCGCCGTGAAGAGCGACTGCCATCCCCGCGCAGCTCTGGAAGGGCGCGTCGCCTTCGTCGGTCGCGCCGCTGCCGCACGTCCGGTCACGCCTCGGCTCCTCCACCTGTCGTATCCCGCCAGGACATCGTCAAGGATCCGACAGGTCTGCGCCAAGATCCCGGCGGCACACCCTAACCGAACGTGTAACCGAAGAAAGCATCCGCCTCACGCACGGGGGCGTAGCTCTACGTCATCGTCGTGGTCGGCAGTTCGGGCTGCGCCCGCGGCCGGCCCGGGGCCGTGCGGAGCGTGAGGACCATGGTGAGGCCGCCGCCGGGGGTGTCCTCGGCGTCGAGGGTGCCGCCCATGGCCTCGGCGAAGCCGCGGGCGACCGCGAGGCCGAGGCCGACACCGGCGCCGCGCGGGGCGTCGCCGTAGCGCTGGAACGGCTCGAAGATGCGCTCCTTGGCGTCGTCGGGCACGCCGGGTCCGCGGTCCGCGACCCGCAGTTCGACGCGGTCGCCGAGGGCGCTGGCGGATACGTGGACGGGTGACGCGGACGGGCCGTCGGGGCTGTACTTGACGGCGTTCTCCACGACGTTGGCGACCGCGCGCTCCAGCAGCCCCTTGTCGACGGCGACCATGGGCAGCGTCTCGGGGATGTCGAGGTGGACGCTGTCCTCGGGCACCCCCACGAGGGCCATCGGGACCACCTCGTCGAGGTCGATCTCCCGGATCAGCGGCGTGACGGTGCCGGTCTGCAGCCGGGACATGTCCAGCAGGTTGTCCACCAGCCCGCCGAGCCGGTCGGCGCCCTCCTCGATGCTCTCCAGCAGCTCCGCCTGGTCCTCCTCCGACCAGGCCACGTCGTCGGAGCGCAGCGAGGAGACGGACGCCTTGATGGCCGCGAGCGGGGTGCGCAGGTCGTGGCTGACGGCGGCGAGCAGCGCGGTGCGGATGCGGTTGCCCTCGGCCAGCTCCTTGGCCCGGTCGGCCTGCAGCTGCAGCCGCTGGCGGTCCAGTACGACGGCGGCCTGGGCGGCGAAGGCGGCCAGCACCCGCCGGTCCTCGGCCGGCAGGACGCGGCCGGACAGGGCGAGCGCCATGTGGTCGCCGACCGGCATGTCGACGTCGGCGTCCTCGGGCCGCTCGATGGCGCCGGGGTCTCCGACCCGGCCCGCGCAGGTCCACGGGTCGACGTCGGTCTCCCGCTCCAGCAGGGCCGCCGACTCCATGGCGAAGGTCTCCCGGACGCGCTCCAGCAACGCGTCCAGGCTGGTCTCCCCGCGCAGCACACTGCCGGCCAGCAGGGAGAGGATCTCCGACTCGGCGCGCAGCCGGGCCGCCTGGTGGGTGCGGCGGGCGGCCAGGTCCACGACGGAGGCGACGGAGACGGCGACCGCGAAGAACACCGCGATGGCGACGACGTCCTCCGGTTCCGCGATGATCCAGGTGTGGACCGGCGGGGTGAAGAAGTAGTTCAGCAGCGCCGATCCGACGGTCGCCGAGGCGAGCGCCGGCCGCAGACCGCCGAGCAGCGCCGCGGCGACCGTCAGCATCAGGAACAGCAGCACGTTGTTCGTCAGGTCCGGGCCCACGTCGGCTCGGGTGAGAGCGAGGGTGAGCAGCAGCGGGCCGGCCACGCCGACCAGCCAGCCCCAGATGATCCGCGAGCGGCCCAGCCGGGTACCCCGGGCGAGGGGCAGCCCGCGGCCCTTGCCCGCCTCGTCGTGGGTGATCAGGTGGACGTCCAGGTCGGGTCCGGACTCGCGGGCGACGGTGGCGCCGACGCCGGGTCCGAAGACGTACTGCCAGCTCTTGCGCCGGGAGACGCCCAGGACGATCTGGGTGGCGTTGACGCCGCGCGAGAAGTCCAGCAGCGCGGTCGGGACGTCGTCGCCGATGACGTGGTGGAAGGTGCCGCCGAGGTCCTCGACCAGGGTGCGCTGGACGGCGAGCTCCTTCGGTGAGGCGGAGGCCAGTCCGTCGCTGCGGGCGATGTAGACGGCGATGACCTCGCCTCCGGCGCCCTTCTCGGCGAGCCGTGCCGCCCTCCGTATGAGCGTGCGCCCCTCCGGGCCGCCGGTCAGGCCGACCACGATCCGCTCGCGGGCCTGCCAGGTGGAGCGGATGTCGTGCTCCCCCCGGTACTGCTGGAGGTACTCGTCGACCCGGTCCGCCACCCACAGCAGGGCCAGCTCGCGCAGGGCGGTCAGGTTGCCGGGGCGGAAGTAGTTCGACAGGGCCGCGTCGACCTTGTCCGGCTGGTAGATGTTGCCGTGCGCCATGCGGCGGCGCAGGGCCTGCGGCGACATGTCGACAAGCTCGATCTGGTCGGCGCGGCGGACCACCTCGTCGGGAACGGTCTCCTGCTGCCGGATCCCGGTGATCGTCTCGACGACGTCGCCGAGCGACTCCAGGTGCTGGATGTTCACCGTGGATATCACGTCGATGCCGGCCGCCAGCAGCTCCTCCACGTCCTGCCAGCGCTTGGCGTTGCGGGAGCCGGGCACGTTGGTGTGCGCGAGCTCGTCGACCAGGGCCACCCGGGGGCGGCGCGCGAGGACCGCGTCGACGTCCATCTCCGTGAACGTCGTGCCGCGGTACTCGATCTCGCGGCGCGGGACGAGTTCCAGGCCGTGCAGCATCACCTCGGTGCGCGGCCGGTCGTGGTGCTCCACGAAACCGACCACGCAGTCGGTGCCGCGCTCCACGCGCCGGTGGGCCTCGGAGAGCATCGCGTAGGTCTTCCCGACGCCCGGCGCCGCGCCGAGGTAGATCCTTAGCCTGCCGCGTCCCATGTGGTTCTCGGTTCTCGTCTCTGTGCGGTCGGTCGTGTGCGGGCGGGCTCACCCCTCGAAGCGGTATCCCATCCCAGGTTCGGTGATGAGATAGCGCGGGTGCGAGGGATCCGCTTCGAGTTTGCGGCGCAGCTGGGCCATGTACACCCGCAGATAGTTCGTCTTGTTGCTCTGGGACGCTCCCCAGACCTCGCGCAGGAGCTGTTTCTGTGTGACGAGGCGCCCGGGGTGCGTGACCAGGATCTCCAGTAACTCCCATTCGGTCGGGGTCAGCCGGATGTCGTGCCCGCCGCGGTTGACCTTCTTCGCGACCAGGTCGACGGTGAACGCGTCCGTCTTCACCAGCGTCGTCTCCAGGGCGACCGGCCCGCTCTCGGCGCGGCGGACCGCGGCGCGCAGGCGGGCGAGCAGTTCGTCCATGCTGAACGGCTTGGTGACGTAGTCGTCGGCGCCCGCGTCCAGCGCCGTGACCTTCTCGTCGGACGCCCGCCGGGCGGAGAGCACGAGTATCGGCACCCGGGTCCGGCCGCGCAGGGCCTTGATGACGTCGACGCCGTCCATGTCCGGCAGGCCCAGGTCGACGACGACCACGTCGGGCCGGCGGGCGGCCGCCAGCCGCAGGGCGGTCGTGCCGTCCGGGGCCGCGTCGACGCCGTAGTGGCGGGCCTGCATGTTGATGACGAGCGCGCGTACGAGCTGGGGGTCGTCCTCCACGACCAGCACCCGGGTCATCGGTGCGCCCCTTCCTGTCGTGTCCTGTCGTGCGCCGTGCGGACAGCCCCGTCAGCTCTTCGCCGCGAGTTCCCTGAGCGCGATGTTGAGTTCGAGGACGTTGACGTGCGGCTCGCCCATGAAGCCGAGGGTCCGGCCGTCCGTATGCGCGTCGACCAGCTTCTGCACTTGGGCGACGGTCAGCCCGTTGTGCTCGGCGACCCGCCTGACCTGGATGCCGGCGTACGCCGGGGAGATGTCCGGGTCGACGGCGGAGGCCGAGCCGGTGACGGCGTCCTTCGGCACCTCGGACTCGGGTACGCCGTTGAAGGCGGCGACCTGCTTCTTGGCCGCCCTGACGTCCTTGACGAGCGTCGGGTCGCTGGCGCCGAGCTGGCTGGAGCCGGTGGACAGGGGGTCGTAGCCGCTGTTGGAGGGGCGCCCCTGGAACCACTTCGGGTCGGGCCTGTCGGTGCCGGGCAGGT
Organism: Streptomyces ferrugineus; assembly: GCF_015160855.1. Taxonomy (NCBI): domain Bacteria; kingdom Bacillati; phylum Actinomycetota; class Actinomycetes; order Kitasatosporales; family Streptomycetaceae; genus Streptomyces; species Streptomyces ferrugineus. The sequence continues at coordinate 7,503,517 of NZ_CP063373.1, forward strand.
TCCAGCTCTGGCCGATCAGCCGGGAGCCGACCTCCTTGCCGTCGACCTTCACGATCGAGCCGCCCGCCTTGTCGTGGAAGGCCAGTTGGCCGACGCCGGTGACGACGAGCGGGTAGACGATGCCGGTCACGACGGTGAGGACGAGCAGCATGCGCAGGGCGGCCCAGGCCATGCGGCCGGTGTTCACTACAGAGGTGTTCATGTGCTTCACCACGCCTTTGAGAAATTACAGCCCGGGGATGAGCGAGATGAGCAGGTCGATGATCTTGATGCCGATGAACGGGGCGATCAGCCCGCCGAGGCCGTAGATCCCGAGGTTCCGGCGCAGCATGCGATCCGCGCTGACCGGCCGGTACTGCACGCCCTTCAGGGCGAGCGGCACGAGCGCGATGATGATCAGGGCGTTGAAGATGACCGCCGACAGGATGGCGGAGTCCGGTGAGGACAGCGCCATGATGTTGAGCTTGTCCAGGCCCGGGTAGACCGCCGCGAACAGCGCCGGGATGATCGCGAAGTACTTCGCGACGTCGTTGGCGATGGAGAACGTGGTCAACGCGCCCCGGGTGATCAGCAGTTGCTTGCCGATCTCGACGATCTCGATCAGCTTGGTCGGGTTGGAGTCGAGGTCGACCATGTTGCCGGCCTCCTTGGCGGCCGACGTACCGGTGTTCATCGCCACGCCGACGTCCGCCTGGGCGAGCGCGGGGGCGTCGTTGGTGCCGTCGCCGGTCATCGCGACCAGCTTGCCGCCGGCCTGCTCCCGCTTGATGAGCGCCATCTTGTCCTCGGGAGTGGCCTCCGCGAGGAAGTCGTCCACGCCCGCCTCCTCGGCGATCGCCTTGGCGGTCAGCGGGTTGTCACCGGTGATCATGACGGTCTTGATGCCCATGCGGCGCAGTTCCTCGAACCGCTCGCGCATGCCGTCCTTGACTACGTCCTTGAGGTGGATGACGCCCAGGACGCGGGCGCCCTTGTCATCCCTCGCGGCGACCAGCAGCGGGGTACCGCCCGCCTCGGAGATGCGGCCCGCGATGGTGTCGGCGTCCTCGGCGACGGTGCCGCCCTGCTCGCGCACCCAGGCGATGACGGAGGCGGTGGCGCCCTTGCGGACCTTGCGCCCGTCGACGTCCACGCCCGACATACGGGTCTGCGCGGTGAACTCGATCCACTCGGCGTGCGCCAACTCGCCCTGGTGCCGCTCGCGCAGGCCGTACTTCTCCTTCGCCAGTACGACGACGGAGCGGCCCTCGGGCGTCTCGTCGGCCAGCGACGACAGCTGGGCGGCATCGGCCACCTCGGCCTCCGTCGTGCCACGCACCGGCACGAACTCGGCGGCCTGGCGGTTGCCCAGCGTGATGGTGCCGGTCTTGTCGAGCAGCAGCGTGGAGACGTCACCGGCGGCCTCGACCGCCCTGCCGGACATGGCGAGTACGTTGCGCTGCACCAGCCGGTCCATACCCGCGATACCGATGGCGGACAGCAGCGCGCCGATCGTCGTCGGGATCAGACAGACCAGCAACGCCACCAGCACGACCATCGTCAGATGGGAGCCCGCGTAGTCCGCGAACGGCGGCAGGGTCGCCACAGCCAGCAGGAAGACGATCGTCAGCGAGGCCAGCAGGATGTTCAGCGCGATCTCGTTCGGCGTCTTCTGCCGTGCCGCGCCCTCGACCAGATTGATCATCCGGTCGATGAAGGTCTCACCGGGCTTCGTCGTGATCTTGACGACGATCCGGTCGGACAGCACCTTCGTACCGCCGGTCACCGCGGACCGGTCACCGCCGGACTCCCGGATGACCGGAGCCGACTCACCGGTGATCGCCGACTCGTCGACGCTCGCCACGCCCTCGACGACGTCACCGTCGCCGGGGATGACGTCGCCGGCCTCGCAGACGACGAGGTCACCGATCTTCAGGTCGGTACCCGGAACCCGCTCCTCGGAGCCGTCCTTGAGCAGTCGGCGCGCGACCGTGTCGGTCTTGGCCTTGCGCAGCGTGTCGGCCTGGGCCTTGCCGCGGCCCTCGGCGACGGCCTCCGCGAGGTTGGCGAAGATCACCGTCAGCCAGAGCCAGGCGCTGATGGTCCAGCCGAACCAGTCGCCCGGGTCCGTGAAGGAGAAGACGGTGGTCAGCACGGAGCCGATCAACACGACGAACATCACGGGCGACTTGACCAGCACCCGCGGGTCGAGCTTGCGGAAGGCGTCCGGCAGCGACTTGACGAGCTGCTCAGGTTCGAACAGTCCCCCGCCGACCCGCCCGTCGGGCTTGTGCCCGGTGGGCGCGTCCTGGTGCGGCGCGAGGGTGGGAGTGGACATCGTGTCCTGCTTCTCTGCGTCGGTACTCTGCGTGTCGGTGTTCTGGCTGTCGGCGTTCTGCGTGTTGGTGGTCATGCCGCGAGCCCTTCCGCGAGCGGGCCGAGCGCTAGCGCCGGGAAGAACGTCAGGCCGGTGATGATCAGGATCGCCCCCACGAGAAGGCCGGTGAACAGCGGCTTCTCGGTGCGCAGGGTGCCTGCCGTGGCCGGGACCGGCCGCTGCTCGGCGAGCGAGCCGGCCAGCGCGAGGACGAACACCATCGGCAGGAAGCGGCCCAGCAGCATGCACAGGCCGAGCATCGTGTTGTGGTACTCCGTGTTCGCGCCGAACCCGGCGAAGGCGGACCCGTTGTTGTTGCTGGCCGAGGTGTAGGCGTACAGCACCTCGGAGAAGCCGTGCGCCCCGACGTTCGTCATGGACGACTCGCCCTTGCCCAGCGCCATCGCCAGCGCGGTGCCGATCAGCACCAGCGCCGGGGTGATCAGGATGTAGCAGGCGGCCAGCTTGATCTCGCGGGTGCCGATCTTCTTGCCCAGGTACTCGGGCGTACGGCCCACCATCAGACCGGCGATGAACACCGCGATGATCGCCATGATCAGCATGCCGTACAGACCGGAGCCCACCCCGCCGGGCGCGATCTCGCCGAGCATCATGCCGAGCAGCAGCACCCCGCCCGACAGTCCGCTGAAGGAGTCGTGGAAGGAGTTCACCGACCCGGTCGAGGTCATGGTCGTGGACACCGCGAACAGCGAGGACGGGCCCTCGCCGAAACGCTGCTCCTTGCCCTCCATCGCGCCGCCCGCGAGCTGGGAGGCGGTGCCCGGGTGGGCGTACTCGGTGATGGTCACCGCGACGACGCCGAGGAACCAGATGACGGCCATCGCGGCGAGGACGGCGTACCCCTGCTTGACGTTGCCGACCAGCTTGCCGAAGGTGCGCGGCAGTGAGAACGGGATCACCAGCAGCAGGAAGATCTCCAGCAGGTTGGTGAAGCCGTTGGGGTTCTCGAACGGGTGCGAGGAGTTGGCGTTGAAGAAGCCGCCTCCGTTGGTGCCGAGGTCCTTGATGGCCTCCTGGGAGGCCACCGCACCGGGGCTGATGGCCTGCTTGTCGCCGGTCAGCGTGGTGACGGTGTGGATGTCGCCGAAGTTCTGGATCGCACCGCAGGCGATCAGGACCAGCGCCGCGACCACGGAGATCGGGATCAGGATGCGGACGACGCCACGCACCAGGTCCGCCCAGAAGTTGCCCAGCTCACCGGTCCGGGACCGGGCGAAGCCGCGCACCAGCGCCACCGCGACCGCGATGCCGACCGCCGCGGAGACGAAGTTCTGCACCGCCAGGCCCATCGTCTGGGTGACGTGGCTCATCGCCGACTCACCCGAGTACGACTGCCAGTTCGTGTTGGACACGAAGGAGGCGGCCGTGTTGAACGCCTGGTCCGGCGTGATCGCCTTGAAGCCCAGCGACAGCGGCAGCGTGTCCTGCACCCGCTGGAGCAGATACAGGAACAACACGCCCACCGCGGAGAAGAACAGCACGCCGCGCAGATACGCCGGCCAGCGCATCTGCGCGTCCGGATCGGCACCGACGGACCGGTAGATCCACCTCTCGAGGCGCAGGTGTTTCTTCGAGCTGTACACGGCGGCCATGTAGTCGCCGAAGGGACGGTGCACCAGGGCGAGCGCGCCGATCAGCGCGGTCACCAGGAGCACGTCAGCAAGTACGGGACCCATGCCTGATCTCAGAACCTCTCCGGGAACACGAGGGCGAGGACGAGATAGCCCAGCAGGGCGACGGCCACCACGAGGCCGACGATGTTCTCGGCGGTCACAGCTTGCCCACCCCCCGGGCGATGAGCGCCACGAGCACGAACACCGCGACCGTGGTGAGGACGAAGGCCACGTCGGCCATCGCGATCTCCTAGTGAGGTTCGAATGAGAATCGGACGAATCGAGGAAAGCGCCTCTGTGACCGGATTCGGCCGCCGTTGACAGCCCTCTTACGGCGGCCGTGCCGCCCTTGACGCATCTCTAACGCCCGTCCGGCCCGGTGTGATCAGGGCCGCGTCGGTCTTCTCCGACGCACGGGGCTCGACACGGCTCTCGCGCCCCGATCGTTTCGGCCAGCTGGAGGAGGTCATCGATCGGTGAATCAAGTCTCAAAGCTTGAACACAAATCACACACATCCCCTCTACACACCCCGACCTGATGGTCTAGATTGACCGTGCTTCAGCGGTTCGGACCCGAAGCGACCAAAATGATCTATGGTCCCGGGCGCCGGACGTGGGGGTTCGCAGCCGGATTGGCATGCGCGGGAGGCGGGGGCCTCCCGAGGGGAGGAACGGCGCTACGCGGGGGGCGGGGGGCGTCTCTCGGCGAAAACAGTGTGCGGCGAACACGTCGAACCACTGGTGACCTGGGGGGTCCTGTGCAGCAGGGGGAGTTAGTCGATCCGTTTCGGTCGGCGCGCGGGCGTCTGGCGAACGGGACGATCGGCCGGCCCGCGATCGACTGGGAGCAGCGATACCGCCGTGCCGTGATCATCAGCGACACCGTGGCCACCGCCTTCGTGGTGGCGGCGATCGGTGGCTTCTTCGGGGCCCGGGACGCGGCCAACTGGCACGAGAAGTGGGGAATTCTGGCGTTCGGCACCGAACTGCTGGTGCTGGGAACGCTCGCGGTGAGCCGTTCGTGGGCTCCGGCCGTGCTCGGCCAGGGCGCCGAGGAATTCCGCAGGCTCGGACGCTCACTGTTCACAGCGGTCGTCGTGCTGGCGCTCGGCGGGATCGCCCTCACCTCGCGCAACATCAAGCTCTGGATCTTCGTCGCGATCCCGGCGATCGCGCTCACCACCATGACCGCGCGCTATCTGCTGCGCCTCTGGCTGCACAGACAGCGGAAGGAAGGGCGGTGCCTGAGACCGGTGCTCGCCGCCGGGAGCCCGGCCACCCTGCGCGACCTGATCAGCCGGACCCGTCGGTTCCCGCACCTCGGCTGGCGGGTGGACGCGGTGTGCACGGCGGACGGGCTGGGGCTCGACGGTGACCAACTGGACGGAGTGCCGGTCGTCGGACGGCTGGCGGACGTCGCGGGTCACGTCCGCCGCGACGGCTACCGCGTCGTCGCGGTCACACCGGACCCGCACTGGTCACCGGACCGGCTGCAGCGGCTGGCCTGGAACCTCGAGGGCAGCGACGCCGAGATGGTCGTGGCGCCCGTGCTGATGGAGGTGGCGGGCCCGCGGCTGCATGTCGACGCGGTGCTCGGGATCCCGCTGCTGCGGGTCAGCATGCCGGCCTTCACCGGGGGCCGCCGGGCGGTCAAGGAGGTCGTCGACCGGCTGGGTGCGGCGATCCTGCTGGTCCTGTTCGCGCCGCTGATGGTGCTCGTCGCGCTGCTCGTGCTGGCGGACAGCCGGGGTGGGGCGCTCTACCGGCAGCGCAGAGTCGGCAAGGACGGCCGCGAGTTCACCATCTTCAAGTTCCGCACCATGGTCGCCGGGGCCCACGGCGCACGTGCCGGGCTGGCCGACCGCAACGAGGGCGCGGGCCTGCTGTTCAAGCTCCACCGGGACCCGCGGGTGACCCGGGTGGGAGCGGTGCTGCGCCGGTACTCGATCGACGAACTCCCGCAGCTGTTCAACGTACTCACCGGATCGATGTCGCTCGTCGGTCCGCGGCCGCCGCTGCCGGAGGAGTCCGCCGCGTACGGCCCGGACATCCGGCGGCGGCTGCTGGTCAAGCCCGGGCTCACCGGCCTGTGGCAGATCAGCGGACGCAGCGACCTGCCGTGGGAGGAGGCGGTCCGGCTGGACCTGCGGTACGTGGAGGACTGGTCGCTCGCCCTCGACACAGTGATCTTGTGGAAGACGCTGCGTGCGGTGATCCACGGACAGGGGGCCTACTGATGCGCGGGAGGAACGGGGTCATGCGAATAAGCGTCCTGGGGCTCGGCTATGTGGGCTGTGTGTCGGCCGCGTGCCTGGCGAGCCAAGGTCACGAGGTCATCGGCGTGGACGTCAACCAGGTGAAGGTCGACCTGGTCAACGAGGGCAAGGCCCCGGTGGTCGAGGAGCGGATCGGCGAGCTCGTCGCCGAGGCCGTGCGGGCCGGGGCGTTGCGCGCCACCCGCGACGTCCGTGAGGCGATCATGGGAAGCGAGGTGTCGCTGGTCTGCGTGGGCACGCCGTCGGAGCCCAACGGCAGCCTGTGCACCACGTACTTGGAGCGGGTCACCGAGCAGATCGGCGCCGCGCTGGCCGAGCGGGCCGAGCAGGGGGGCCGGCACACCGTCGTGTTCCGCAGCACCATGCTCCCCGGCACCTGCCTGAACCTGCTGGTGCCGATCCTGCAGAAGTACGTCGGCGGCACGGCCGGGGTGGACTTCGGGGTCGCGGTCAACCCGGAGTTCCTGCGCGAGGGCACGAGCGTGCGGGACTTCTTCGACCCGCCCAAGACCGTCATCGGCGAACTCGACCCGGCGAGCGGCGACGCGGTGGCGGCGCTGTACGACGGACTGCCCGGCGAGGTGTTCCGGGTGCCGGTCCCGACGGCCGAGGCGATCAAGTACGCCGACAACGCGTTCCACGGCCTCAAGATCGGCTTCGCGAACGAGCTGGGCGCGGTGTGCCAGGCGCTCGGGGTGGACTCGCACCAGGTGATGGACGTGTTCCTGGCCGACCGCAAGCTGAACATCAGCCCCGCCTATCTGCGGCCCGGCTTCGCCTTCGGTGGCTCCTGCCTCCCCAAGGACCTGCGCAGCCTGGTCCACGCGGCGCGACGGGCCGACGTCTCGGTGCCCATCCTCTCCCATGTGCTGCCCTCCAACTCCGACCATCTGCAGCGCGCGGTGGAGCTGGTCGAGCGCACCGGCAAGCGCCGGGTGGGGCTGTTCGGGCTGTCCTTCAAACCCGGCACCGACGACCTCCGCGAGAGCCCGCTCGTCGAGCTCGCGGAGAGGCTGCACGGCAAGGGCTACGACCTGCGGATCCACGACGCCAACGTGAGCCTGTCCCGGCTGATCGGCGCGAACCGCGAGTACATCGAGACCCGGCTGCCGCACCTCGCTCAGTTACTGGCCGACTCCGTCGACGAAGTGCTCGAACACGCCGAGGTGTGCCTGGTCGGGACCAGGGATCCGGACGTGCTCTCGGCGCTGCCCCACGGCGACGGCCCGGTGATCGTCGACCTCGTCCGCCTTCCCGACGCCGAAGCGCGCCGGGCCGAACCGGGATACATGGGCCTTGCTTGGTGACACGTCTTTTGATGACAGAGCCGGCGGCGACCGGCCGGACCGGCGCGCGCTGATCCTGGTGGAGAACCTGTCGGTGCCGTTCGACCGGCGGGTGTGGCAGGAGTGCACGACGCTGCGCGACGCGGGCTGGGAGGTGCACGTCATCTGCCCCCGGGGGAGCAAGCGGGACACGGAGCCGGAGGCCGTGATCGACGGGGTGCGGATCCACCGCTACCCGTTGCGCGCGGCCACCGGAGGGCCGGCCGGCTATCTGCGGGAGTACGGATCGGCGTTGTGGCACACGGCCCGGCTGGCCCGGAAGGTCGGCCCGGTCGACGTGGTCCACGCCTGCAACCCGCCCGACCTGCTGTTCCTGCCGGCCCTGTGGCTGAAGCGGCGCGGCGCGCGGTTCGTCTTCGACCAGCACGACCTGGTGCCCGAGCTGTACCTCTCCCGGTTCGGCCGCGGAAAGGACCTGCTCTACCGCGGCGTGTGCGCGCTGGAACGGCTGACCTACCGGACCGCGGACGTCGTGCTCGCCACGAACGAGAGCTACCGGGACGTCGCGGTGCACCGTGGCGGCCGGCGGCCGGAGGACGTCTTCGTGGTGCGCAGCGCGCCCGACGTCGACCGGTTCCATCCCGTGCCGCCCGAGCCGGAGTTGAAGCGCGGCAAGCCCCATCTGCTGTGCTACCTCGGCGTCATGGGCCCGCAGGACGGCGTCGACTACGCCTTGCGGGCCCTGGCGAAGCTGCGCGACGAACTCGGCCGGAGCGACTGGCACGCGGTGTTCGTCGGTGGCGGCGACACCTTCGAGGCGATGGTGGAGCTGTCCCGGCGGCTCGGGCTCTCGGAGCAGGTGCAGTTCACCGGGCGCATCCCGGACGCCGACCTGGTGCGCTACCTGTCCACCGCGGACGTGTGCCTCTCCCCCGACCCGCGCAATCCGCTCAACGACGTGTCGACCATGAACAAGGTCCTCGAGTACATGGTGATGGGCCGGCCCATCGTCTCCTTCGACCTGAAGGAGGCGCGCGTCTCCGCCTGTGACGCCGCCGTCTACGCGCCCGCCAACGACGAGGCCGAGTTCGCCAAGCTCATCACGGTGCTGCTGGACGATCCGCAGCAGCGGGCCCGGATGGGCAGGACCGGCCAGGAGCGGATCGGCGGGCCGCTGTCCTGGCGGAACTCGCAGGCGTCGCTGCTCGCCGCCTACGCCGCCGCCTGCCGTGACCAAGCCCCGGTGTCGGCGGACGGCCCGGACCAGGCAAGGAGGAGGCCGCACCATTGAGCGACGACACGATACGCCTGGTCACGATCGGCAGGATCGTCCGGCGGCGCCGGCGGCTTCTCACCGTCCTCGCCCTGGTGGGCGCGCTCGTCGGCTACGGCGCCTCCGTGCTCTTTCCACCGCGCTACACGACGTCGGCATCGGTACTGCTGCCGGGCGCGTGGGAGGAGCGCGAGCTGCTGACCCAGGCGGAGATCGCGACCAGTTCGGTCGTGGTCGACCGGGTGGCCGCCACGCTCGACTGGTCCGGGGTCGGCGGCGGCGAGCTGCGGGATCGGGTGAGCGCCGAGGCCGCCGACGGGAACATCATCAAGATCTCGGGCACGGCCGAGACCCCGAAGCGCGCCCAGCGGCTCTCCGACGAGGTGGCCCAGGAGTTCGTGGCATTCGCCGCACGGGTCGCGGGCGACGACACCGACCCCGAAGCGGCGGCGCGGCCCGAGGAGCTGCGGCAGTTGGTGGTGCAGACCAGCCGCCGCATCACCGAGCTGGCCGATGCGGCCGATCCGGGGCAGACCGTGGAGAGCGTGCAGACCCGCACCGAACTCGCGAAGCTGCGCACCACGCTGCAGGAGGCCATCAACAAGCTGGACCAGGCCGACTCGGCCGCCGCCAAGGCCAACATGGTCGTCATGGGCCCGGCGGCCCGGCCGACCGGCGAGGCACCGCCGACGCGGGTGCAGCTCATCGTCGCCGGAGCGCTGCTGTTCTTCCTGCTCGCGGTCGTCGGCCATCTCACCTCCGCACGGATGAGTCGCCGGCCGCGCACCGAGCCGGAGATCGCCGCGGCGCTGGGCTCGGTGCTGCTGGGGACCGTCGACGTACCCGGTGAACGCCCCGCGCACCGGCCGGAAGGCCGCGGCCCGCGGGCCCGGATCCGCCGGCTGCTGGGCCTCGACGTCCGGTGGGACATACCGACCCCGCGGGCATCCGGCGACGAGGCCGGCCGGCAGATCCGCTACCGGCGGGTGTGCGCCCGGCTCCGGGAACACCGGCGGCTGCTGGTGGTCGTCCCGGACGGCGACGAGATCGCCCGCCGGGCCGCCGGGCAGCTCGTCGCCGAGGCCGGGAGCGATCCGCTGCTGCGGGTGGTGGGGGTCTCGGTGTCCCGGCCGCTGGTGCCGGACCGCGACGACGAGTCCGGTGCCCTGGTCGTGCTCAGCGCGGGCAGCCGGACCGCCGGGGAGCTCGCCGGCATCGCCGAGGCGTGTGCGGACGCGGGGCACGAGGTCGTCGGCGTAGTCCTCGCCGCCACGGTCCGGGCCCGTCCCGAGCGGCCCGCCGGCCGTCCTCGGCAGACCGCCGCCGTGCCGGCGCTCGCGGTGGGCGACGACCCGACGGGAGGTTCAAGGTGACGCATACGACTTCGGAGTCGTCGGCCGCCGCTCCGCTCCTCGATCTGCACGCGCTGGTGGTGGCGGTGCGCAGACGGCGCCGCCTCTGGTGCTCGGTGGCGCTGCTGGGGCTCCTCGCCAGCGCGGCCGTCGCGGTCCTCATGCCACCGCCGCCGACCGCGGTGACCAAGGTGCTGGTCGCGCACCAGGACGACCAGCCGAACGACCCCGGAACGCTGATCCGCACCGACGTCGCGCTGCTGCACACCACGCGGATCGCCGGTCGGGCCCTGCAGTCCCTCAAGTCCCCGGAGAAGCCGGAGGACTTCATGAAGGACTACGGGGGCACCGGGCTGACCAACAACCTGCTCCAGATCGACGTCTCCGGTGACAGCGAGGCGGAGGCGGTGGCGCGCGCCAAGGCACTGGCCGACGCGTTCGTCGCGGACCATGTGAAGCGGATACAGGAGGCCGCGGACGCCGAGGCCAAGACCCTGCTCGACCAGCGTGAGCGGATGCGGGACGAACTCGCCGAGGTCAACGAGGAGATCGGGGAGGGACCGCCGGAGAGCGGGCCGGAGGCGTCGGCGAACATGGAGTCGCTCTTCGCCCGCCGGGCCGAACTCACCTCGCGGATCTCCGACTTCGGCCAGCGCGCCGCGGAGGCGCGCACCGGTACGCCCCAGCTCATCGCCCGCACACAGATCGTGGACGCTCCGCGCGCGGTGGAGCACTCCCTGCCCAGGACCGCTGCCACCAACGCCGGTATCGGGCTGGTCCTCGGGCTGGTCCTCGGGCTCGCCGTGGCCGCGGTCGGCGCGGTCGTGGCGGACCGTCCCGTGCTGCGCCGGGAGATCGCGGCGAACCTCGGCGCCTCGGTCATCGCGGAACTGCCCCGCAGGACGGCCGTGCTGTGGCGGCGCCGACGGACCCGGGCGGCACGCGAACGGCTCACGGTGATGCTGGCCCGCACCGTGCGCGGCTCCGCGGAACCGGTGTCGCTGCTGGAACTGGGCTGTGCGCGCAGTGCGAGCGTGATCGCCCTCGACCTCGGCAGAGCACTGGCGGCGGACGGGCCCGTGGTGATCATCGACGGTCTGCCCGGCCCACAGCTCGCACGCCGCCGGAAGCCGGGAGACCCGGCCGTGGTCGGCGGCGAGCGTGCCGCGGCCCTGCCGCATCAGGAGCGCCGGCTCGGCGTCGGCTCGGTCGCGCCCGGCGCGGCCTGGACCGACCTGCAGTACCTCGGCACCCAGACCGTGCTCGTCGTGCGTGCCGGGCACGGCAGCGCCGCGTGGCTGCACACCGTGGCACGGCAGCTCGCGGACCTGAACATCCCGGTGATCGGTGTGGTGCTCATCGACCCCGATCCGCGTGACCGGACCGACGGCACGCTGTGGGACGGGCTGCACACCGCGCTGCGCGGCCACAACGAGCGGCTGGCCCGGCAGAACGGTGGGGGTACCTCCCACGCCGTTCAGACAGCGGGGCAGGGCCGCCCGCGCACGGAGCGGCAGCCGATGTGGGCGGGACGGGGCCCGGACAGCGACCAGGAGGCGCGGTAGTACATGTGTGGCATCGCAGGCACGTACCGATGGCCGGACGGGAAGGTCGTGACCGACCGGCTCACCGAGACCCTCGTCCACCGCGGCCCGGACGGGGCGGGCCGGTACGGCCACCGGGCCGGTGACGGCGAAGTGCAGCTCGGGCACCGCCGGCTGGCCATCATCGACCTGTCCGAGACCGGCGCCCAGCCGATGGTCTCGGACGGCCTCGCCCTCTCCTACAACGGCGAGCTGTACAACGCGCCCGAGCTGCGCGCCGAACTGGCGGCCGCCGGGGTGCGCTTCCGCGGCACTTCCGACACCGAGGTGCTCCTGGAGGCCTGGCGGCGCTGGGGCACGGACTGCCTGCCCCGGCTGCGCGGCATGTTCGCGTTGGCGGTCTTCGACGAGCGGACCGGTGAGCTGGTGCTCGCCCGCGACCAGCTCGGCATCAAACCGCTGTTCCTGCTCCGGCGCGGCGAGGGCCTGGTGTTCGCCTCCGAGCTCAAGGCGCTCGCCGCCGTGACCGGCGGATCGCTGGAGGTGGACCACGCGGCGCTGGTGGCCTCGCTGCTGTACTACTGGGTGCCGGACTCGCGCTGTGCGTTCCGCGAGGCGGAGAAGCTGCCGCCGGGCAGCTGGCTCAGGTGCCGGCCCGACGGCCGGGTGGAGCGCGGCCGGTTCTGGCACCTGAAGGACGTCGCCGCCGAGGGCCGGGAGCGGGCCCGCGGCGGCGAGCGGCCGGACCTGGCCGCCATCGTCGAGGAGTCGACCCGGCGCCACCTGCTCTCCGACGTACCCGTGGCGACCTTCCTCTCCGGCGGCCTCGACTCCAGCTACCTGACCGCGCTGGCGGCCCGCCACCGGCCCGGGATCTCCGCCTACACGATCGGATTCCGCGCCGAGGACGCCAAGTTCGAGGCGATGCCGGACGACCTGCGCTACGCCCGGCAGGTGGCCGAGCGGTTCGGCGTCGACCTGCACGAGATCGAGATCGCCCCGAACGTGCTCGACCTGCTGCCGCGGATGACGTACCACCTGGACGAGCCGATCGGCGACCCCGCCGCGATCAACACCTTCCTGATCTGCTCGGCCGCCCGGGAGGCCGGGGTCAAGGTGATGCTCTCCGGGATGGGCGCCGACGAGCTGTTCGCCGGGTACCGCAAGCACCTGGCCAACCTGCTCGCGCTGCGCTACCAGCGCGTCCCGCGCCCCCTGCGGCGCGGTGTGTCCGCGGCCGTGGACCGGCTGCCGGTCGCCACGTCCCGCCGGGGGTACCGGTCGGTGCGCTTCGCGAAGCGGTTCCTCTCCTTCGCCGATCTGCCGGAGGAGACCGCGTTCCGGCGCAGCTACACCATGTACGACCAGGACGAGCTGCTCGCCCTGATCGATCCGGACCTGGCCGGGACGGTCGAGGACGTGCTGACCGAACACGCGGACGTCTACCGGGACAACGACCTCGACGACTTCGTCAACCGCATGTGCCTGGGCGACGCCCGGATGTTCCTGCCGGGCCTGAACCTCACGTACACGGACCGCTCCAGCATGGCCGCGTCGACCGAGGTGCGGGTGCCGTACGTGGACGTCGAGGTGGTCAAGGCGGCGTTCGCCGTACCCGGCGACCGCAAGATCGTCGGACGGCAGGGCAAGGCCGTCCTCAAGGAGGCGGCCACCTCGATCCTGCCCCGGGAGATCGTCTACCGCCCCAAGGGCCTGTTCAGCGCCCCGCTGCGGGCCTGGATGAGCCGGGATCTGGCACCGCTGGTGCGCGAGGTGATCAACGACGGCGAGCTCGTCCGCTCCGGGTTCCTGCGCCGCGACGCGCTTCAGCGGCTCGTCGCCGAGGACGCCTCCGGACAGCGGGACTTCTCCAAGCATCTGTGGCACGTGCTGACCCTCGAGTACTGGTATCGCGACGCGACCTCTGGCTCCGGCCAGAGGCAGGCGGCCTGACGGCGTAGAAACAAGGAGACCTTGGTGAAACAGGTTGTGCAGAACTACAAGAGCGGCGAGCTGGCGCTGCTCGACGTGCCGGTGCCGGGGTGCAAGCCGGGCGGTGTGCTGGTCCGCACCGCCTACTCGCTGATCTCCACCGGGACCGAGCTGATGAAGGTCTCCGAGGCCGGCATGTCGATGGTGGGCAAGGCCCGCTCCCGGCCGGACCAGGTGGCCAAGGTCATGCAGAGCGTCGCCACCAACGGGGTGCCCGCCACCTACCGCAAGGTGATGGGCAAGCTGGACTCCTACACGCCGCTGGGCTACTCGCTGTGCGGGGTGGTCGAGCAGGTCGGCGCCGGCATCGACGACGTGAAGGTCGGCGACCTCGTGGCCTGCGCCGGCAACGAGCACGCGCTGCACGCCGAGCTGAACTGGGTGCCGAAGAACCTCTACACGCCGGTGCCGGACGGACTCGCGCCGCGGCACGCCGCCTTCGGCACCGTCGGGTCGATCGCGCTGCAGGGCGTCCGCCAGGGCGAGTCACAGCTGGGCGAAGTGGCACTGGTCATCGGCCTCGGGCTGATCGGGCAGCTGGTGGTGCAACTGCTGGCCGCTTCGGGCGTCCAGGTCATCGGGGCCGACCCCGACCCGGTGCGCTGCGAGCTCGCCGAGCGCCTGGGCGCGGCGGCCTGCGGCGATCCCTCCTCCGCCGCCGTGGAGAACGCCGTCGCCGAACTCACCGGCGGCCACGGCGTGGACCAGGTGTACCTGGCCGCCGGCGGCGGCAGCAACCAGCCCGTGGAGCTGGCCGCCCGGCTGAGCCGGGACCGCGGCCGGGTCGTCGACATCGGCAAGTGCCGACTGGACCTGCCGTGGAACGCGTACTACGAGAAGGAACTCGACGTCCGGTTCTCCCGCAGTTACGGCCCCGGGCGCTACGACCCGGAGTACGAGCTCCAGGGGCGGGACTACCCGATCGGCTACGTGCGCTGGACCGAGCGCCGCAATCTGGCGTGCTTCCTCGACCTCGTCGCCCGGGGCCGCGTCGACGTGGAGCCCCTGGTCTCCCACATAGCCGACTTCGACGACGCCGTCGAGACGTACCAGAGCCTGAAGGACGGCGATCTCAAGGCCGTGGCCGTGCTGTTCCGCTACCCCCGGCAGACGGGGGAGGCGCAGGCCCCGGCAGTGGCCGTGCTGGCGGTGAGCGTGCGGCCGGGTCCGGTCCGGGCCGCCGGGACTCCGGTGCGGCTCGCGTTCGTCGGCGCGGGGAACTACGCGACGTCGATGCTGCTGCCGCACCTGGCGCAGCGCGACGGCGTCGAGTTGGCGACAGCCGTCACCACGACGGCGCTGTCCGCGGCCAACGCGCAGCGGAAGTTCGGCTTCGCCGAGGCGACCACCGATCTGGACGCCGTGCTCGGCGACAAGTCCATCGACGCGGTCTTCGTGGTCACCCGCCACAGCTCGCACGCCGAACTGACCCGCAGGGCGCTGCTGGCCGGCAAGGCGGTGTTCGTGGAGAAGCCGTTGGCGCTCACCGAGGACGAGCTGGCCGGTGTGCTCGCGGCGGTGGAGGAGTCCGGCAACGACCGGCTCCAGGTGGGCTTCAACCGCCGGTTCGCGCCGCTGCTGCGGGAGGCCAGGCAGCGGTTCGGCGCCCGGACCGGTCCGGCGAGCCTGCGCTACCTGGTCAACGCGGGCCGGCTGCAGCACGGCAGCTGGTACCTCCAACAGGGCACCGAGGGCTCGCGGTTCGCCGGCGAGGGCGGGCACTTCATCGACACGGCGAGCTGGCTGCTGGGGGCCGACCCGGTCTCGGTGTACGCGGTCGGCACCTCCGGACACGAGGACCTCCAGGTCGTACTGCGCTACCCGGACGGGTCCACCGCCACCATCAGCTACGTCACCACGGGCGCGCCCGGCTTCCCCAAGGAGACGCTGGACATGGTCGCGGACGGCAAGGTGCTGCGGCTCGACGACTTCGTCCGAGCGTCGGTGTACGACCGTAAGCGGTGGGTCAGTTCGCGGTTGCCCAAGGCCCGGGACAAGGGCCAGAACGCCGAGCTGGCCGCGTTCGTCAAGGCCGTGCGGACCGGCGGGCCGATGCCGGTGCCGCTGCGGTCGCTGGTCGCCACCACGGCGGCCACCCTGGCCGTGCAGACCGGCCTGGCGGGCGGGGCGCCGGTGACGTTGGCGGGCGCACGATGACCATGAGCGCGGGCTGGTACCTGCGGCGGCTGTCCCGGATGGGGCCGCGGGAGGTCGGCGGCCGGGTGGGCGACGCGGTGCGCAGACGGCGGTGGCGGTCGGCGCGGCCGGACTGCCCGAGCGTGACCGGCGCCCGGTTCACCGCGGTACTGCCCGCGGGGACGATCGCCGCGGTGCCGCCGGACGCCGCGAAACGTCTCGTCGCCGAGGCGGACCGGCTGGTGGACGGGCACGCCGAGTACTTCGGGGTGGTCCGCGACGACCTGGCCGACCCGGACTGGTGGTACGACCCGAAGACCGGGCGCCGGGCTCCGGGCGGCTACGCCTTCGACGTGCCGTACCGGAACGAGGACGTGGTCGGGGACATCAAGCAGATCTGGGAGCCGTCCCGGCATCAGTACCTCACCGTGCTCGCCGCCGCCTACGCGGTCACCGGGAACGAGCGGTACGCCGAGCGCGTGGCCGAGCACCTGCGGTCGTGGTGGGCGGCCAACCCACCGCTGCGCGGGGTGCACTGGATCAGCGGCATCGAGCTGGGCATCCGGCTGCTGTCCTGGGTGTGGATCCGCCGGCTGCTCGACGGCTGGCCGGGCGCGGCCGGGCTGTTCGAGGACAACCCGGTGGCGCACAACCAGATCTGGCACCACCAGCGCTGGCTGGCCGCCTTCCCCAGCCGGGGGTCGTCCGCGAACAACCACGTCATCGCCGAGGCCGCCGGGCAGTTGGCGGCGGCCTGCGCGTTCGGATGGTTCCCGTCCTCGGCGCGTTGGCGGGCCGACGCCCTGCGGTCGCTGGAGCGGCATCTGCGCGGCAACACCTTCCGCTCCGGCCTCAACCGCGAGCTGGCCACCGAGTATCACGGACTGGTGCTGGAGCTCGGCCTGGCGGCGGTGGCCGAGGCGGATGCCGCCGGTGTGCCGGTCCCCGCGTCGGTCCGGCTGGTGCTGCTGCGGATGACCGACGCGCTCGCGGCCGTCGTGGACAGCCGGTTGCGGCCGCCGCGCCAGGGGGACGCGGACGACGGGCACGGTCTGGTCGTGGACGGCGCGGGCGCCGACCGCTGGGGCTCGCTGCTGGCCACCGGGGACGCCGTGTTCGGCCGGCTCGCCTGGTGGCCGGAGGTGACCGGCACCGATGCGCGCACCCCGCTGCTGGCCGCGCTGATCAAGCCCGTTGAACTGTCCGTGACCCGCCCGGAGAGCCGGCCGGCCCACTTCGCCGACGCGGGGCTGACGATCCTGCGCGGTCCGGGGGAGATCTGGTGCCGCTGCGACGGCGGCCCGCACGGCTTCCTGTCCATCGCCGCGCACGCCCACGCGGACGCGCTGTCCGTGGAGGTCCGGCACGACGGGGTCGATGTGCTCGCCGACCCGGGGACGTACTGCTACCACGGGCAGCCCGAGTGGCGGCGGTACTTCCGGTCGACCCTGGGCCACAACACCCTGCAGCTGGACGGCGACGACCAGTCCGTCTCCGGTGGCCCGTTCCTGTGGACCCGGCATGCCAGAAGCCGCGTCCTGGTCGCGGACACCTCCCGCTGGTGCGCCGAGCACGACGGCTACCGGCCCTGGGTACATCGTCGCCGGGTGGAGCTGACGGCCGCGAGCCGGGAGCTGCGGGTGGTCGACGAGGTCCGCGGCCGACACAGCCCGCGCCGGGCCGTGCGGCTGGCGTTCCACCTCGGCCCGGCGATCACCGCCGATCTGACGGGCCATCGCGCACGGCTCACCTGGACCCGGGACGGTGAGGACCGCTCCGCGGTGCTCGACCTGCCCGGTGAGCTGTCCTGGCGGGCGCATCGCGGCGAGACCGAACCGCCGCTGGGCTGGTACTCCGCCGGGTTCGGGCGCAAGGAACCCGCCACGACGCTGGTCGGCACCGGCTTCACCGACGGCGCGGAGGGCTTCGTCACCGTCCTCAGGTTCCGCGGCTAGGGGGGCGTGTGGGGATCCGGAAACGGCACTGGGCGTGGGCGGCGGCACCGCTGGCGCTGGCCCTGCTGACGACGACCGGCTGCGAGGACACGAGCACGCCGGACGCCGGGGCGAAGCCGAGCGCCGCGCCGTCGTCCACGCCCGTGGCCCGGGTGTGCGCCAAGCCGGCGGCCGGGCCGGCGAA
The DNA here is from genome assembly GCF_015160855.1 of Streptomyces ferrugineus. Taxonomy (NCBI): domain Bacteria; kingdom Bacillati; phylum Actinomycetota; class Actinomycetes; order Kitasatosporales; family Streptomycetaceae; genus Streptomyces; species Streptomyces ferrugineus. Next base: position 7,521,505 of record NZ_CP063373.1, read on the forward strand.
GGCGCCGGCGGGCGCGGTGACCGTCGATCCCGCGGTGGTCGGTGATCTGGCCGCGAAGACCAGGAGCAACCCCCCGAACACCACGTTCTGGCTTCGACCGGGCACGCACAGGCTCAAGCCGGACCGCTACGCCCAGGTCGTCCCCAAGGAGGGGAACCGCTACCTCGGCGCGCCGGGCGCGGTGCTCGACGGCGGGAAGAAGAACCAGTACGCGTTCGGCGGCAGTGCCGGCCACGTCACCATCCGCCATCTGACCGTGCGGCGCTTCGTCGCGCCGCCGGACGAGGGCGTGGTCAACCATGACTCGGCCGACGGGTGGGTGATCGAGCACGCCACGATCCGGGACAACTCCGGTGCCGGCCTGATGGCCGGCGCCCGCCAGCAGGTCCGCGCCAGTTGCCTGCGCGACAACGGCCAGTACGGCATGAACGCCTACAAGGCCGGCGGCCGTATCACCGGCCTGGTGGTCGAGGGCAACGAGATCGTGGGCAACAACACCGACGACTGGGAGCGGCGGCGGGAGGGCTGCGGCTGCACCGGAGGCATCAAGTTCTGGGCCGTCGACGGCGCCGACGTGCGCGGCAACTGGGTGCACGACAACCGCGGGACCGGGTTGTGGGCGGACACCAACAACAACGACTTCCGCATCGAGGACAACGTGCTCGAGGCCAACGACGGTGCCGCCCTGATCTACGAGACCAGCTACAACGCGGTCATCCGGGACAACACGATCCGGCGCAACAACTGGGTCGAGGGCCGCGAGCGGGCCGACCGCGGCGACAACTTCCCGTTCGCGACGGTCTATCTGTCCGAGTCCGGCGGCGAACCCCGGATCAAGGCCCGCACCGACAAGATCGAGGTCTACCGGAACGTGCTGGAGGACAACTGGTCCGGGATCACCCTGTGGGAGAACGCCGACCGGTTCTGCAACAGCCCGGCCAACACCTCGTCCGGTGACTGCACGTTGCTGGTGGAGAACACCGACCGCTGCGTGCGGCCGGCGATCGCCACCGCACCGCTCTACGCCGACTGCCGGTGGAAGACCCAGCGGGTGGACATCCACGACAACCGCTTCGTGCTGGACAAGTCCGTCGTCGACTGCACGGTGAAGTGCGACCGCATGGCGGTGCTGTCCAACTACGGCACCTATCCGGACTGGTCGCCCTACCAGGGCGAGCGGGTGGCCGAGGCGATCACCCGCGAGCAGCACAACCGCTGGCACGACAACGTCTACGTCGGGCCATGGAAGTTCGTGGCCCACGACCCGAGCCGGGTGCTCGACTTCGGGCAGTGGCAGTCCGCGCCGTACCGGCAGGACGCGGGCAGCACCTTCCGCGCACGGGACGGTGGTTGAGATGGGCGGGGAGCACACACCGAAGATCGTCGGAACGGTCTGGGGGCTGCTGGTCCTCAACACCCTCGGCTCCGCCGGGGCGAAGACCATCGTCCCGCTGCCCCGCTCCCTCATCCAGATGGTCACCATGGGCGCGCTGGTCGCCGCGTTCACGCTGGCGCTCGCCGTCAATCTCCGGCTGCGCATCCGGGCCAGCGCCTTCCTGCTCCTGCTCACCCTGCTGCTGGTGCCGAGCGTGATCTCCAGCGCGAACCTGGAGTCCGGGTTCGGCGCGCTGTTCCGCTGCGCCCGGCTGGCGCTCTTCGTCGGCACCCTGTGGCTGCTCAGCCGCTGGTGGGACGGCGGCCTGACCTTCGTACGGCACCACATCCGGATGTACTTCGCGGTGCTCGGGTCGGTGGCCGCCGGCCTGGTCATCTCGCCGGGCGCGGCCCTGCCCGAGCTGTACGGCGGACGCCTGGTCGGCGCGCTGTGGCCGCTCACCCCGCCGCAGATCGGACAGTACGCCGCGGTGATCACCGGGCTCGCCGTCCTGCTCGTACTGGGCCGCCGGACCGACCGGGGCAGCGCGGCGGTGGTCGTCGTGCCGTCGCTCGTCCTGCTCGCGCTGACCCATACCCGGACGGCCACGCTCGGCCTGCTCATCGGGTTGACGCTGGCGATCGGCTCGCTCGTCCTGACCAGCGCCGCCGCCCGCCGGTTCTTCGCCTGGACGGTGGTGTGCGCCGCCGTGGCCGCGGTGGGGTTCGGCTCCGCGCTGCGGGGGTGGTTCCTGCGCGGACAGAGCCAGGAGAACTTCACCAGCCTCACCGGCCGGGCCAAGGTCTGGGACGCCCTGCTGGCCGCGCCCCGGACGACCTCGGAGCAGTTGTTCGGGATGGGGCTGGGCGACAAGTCGTTCGGCGGGCTGCCGATCGACAACAGCTGGCTGGCCGTCTACCACGAACAGGGTCTGACCGGCACCGTCATCGTGGCGGCGTTCGTCATCGTGCTGGGCGGTGTCGCGCTGCTGCGCCCGCCGTCGCTGCCGAGGGCCTGCGCGATCTTCCTGATCGGCTACTGCGCCATCGCGTCGTACACCGAGGCCGGGCTGGGCGACGCCTCGCCGTATCTGCTGCATCTGGCCGTGGCCGCCTCACTGCTGGCGGCGCCGGCCGCGGCCACGCCCCTTCCGACGCCCGTGACCCCTCAACGACGTGTCCCGCGCTGGGCCCAGGATCGGAGGTGACCTGAAGCATGCATGTCCTCGTGGTGCACAACCGCTACGCCTCGGCGCAGCCGAGCGGGGAGAACAGGGTCGTCGACCAGGAGGTGGAACTGCTGCGCGCGGCCGGCCACCGGGTCGAGGTGTTCGAGCGGCGCAGCGACGACATCGCCGCCCGGTCCCTGCCCGGCAAGGTCGCGGTGCCGCTGCTCGTGCCGTGGCACCCGGGGGTCCGCAAGGAGCTCGCGGCCCGGCTCCGGGCCGAGCGGCCGGACGTGGTGCACGTCCACAACGTCTTCCCGCTCCTGTCGCCCGCGGTCCTGGCCGCCTGCGCCGACGCCGGCGTACCCGCCGTCGCCACGCTGCACAACTACACCCAGGTCTGCCCGCCCGGCACCCTGCGGCGGGACGGCCGGCCGTGCACCGAGTGCGTCGGGGCGGCGGCGCCGCTGCCCGCCGTCCGGCACGGCTGCTACCGGAACTCCCGCCTGGCGACGGTGCCGCTCGCGGTCAGCCTGTCGGTCAACCGGCGGCGGTGGTGGTCCGGCGTGGAGCGGTTCCTCTGCATCTCCGCGGCGCAGCGCGACGTCCTGGTGCGGTCCGGCATGCCGGCCGAGCGGCTGGCGGTCAAGCACAACTTCGTGCCCGACCCGGACGACCGCAGGACGGGCGCCGGCGAGCATCTGCTCTACCTCGGCCGGCTCGCGGAGGCCAAGGGCGTACGGCTGCTCATGGCCGCGTGGGACGAGCTCGCCGCGGACGGCGGGGTGGGCGTGCCGCTCGTGATCGCCGGCGCCGGGCCGCTGGAGCGAGAGGTGACCGCCTGGGCGGCGGGCCGGGACGACGTGCGCTGCGTCGGTCTGCTGGACCCGGCGGAGAGCCGCAAGGCCCTCGCGCGGTCGGTCGCCGTGGTGGCTCCCTCGACGTGGCTGGAGGCGTTCGGGCTGGTGGTCGTGGAGGCGATGGCGGCCGGGGTCCCGACCGTCGCGGCCGGGCACGGCGCCTTCGTGGAACTCGTCGAGGACGGGACGACCGGGCTGCTGCACCGGCCGGGCGACTCCGCCTCGCTCGCGTCCCGCATACGCCGGATCGCGGCCGAGCCGGGCCGCAACCGGGAGATGGGCCAGGCGGCCCGGCGCCGTTACGAGCGGGGTTTCAGCCCGGCCGTCGGCCTGGAGCGCCTGGTGGAGGAGTACCGCACCGCGATCGCGGGGCGGACGCAATCGATGGGGGACGGAATCAATGGGGGGCACTAGATGACACGATGCCGACTCTGCGGCTCGGCGGCGCTGGCGAGCGTCGTCGACCTCGGGGCGACGCCACCGTGTGAGAGCTTTCTCGCCGCGGACCGACTGGACCAGCCGGAGCCGGCGTACCCGCTGCACCTGCGGGTCTGCACGGACTGCTGGCTCGCGCAGCTCCCGCCGCTGATCACGCCGGAGGAGACGTTCACGCAGTACGCGTACTTCTCCTCCTACTCGACCTCCTGGGTGGAGCACGCGCGCACCTTCGTCGCCGGCGCCGTGCAGCGGGTGGGCCTCGGCCCCGACGCCTTCGTGGTCGAGGTCGCGAGCAACGACGGGTACCTGCTGAAGCACGTGGTGGACCGGGGGATCCGCTGTCTGGGCATCGAGCCGTCGGTGAACGTGGGCGCCGCGGCACGGGACGCGGGGGTGCCCACGCTCACGGAGTTCCTGACCCCGGACACCGGCTCGGGCGTCCGCGCCGAACACGGCCCGGCGGACCTGGTCGTGGCCAACAACGTGTACGCGCACATCCCCGACGTGGTCGGCTTCACCCAGGGGCTGCGCGCCCTGGTCGCCGACGACGGCTGGGTCTCCGTCGAGGTGCAGCACCTGCTGACCCTGATCGAGCGGAACCAGTACGACACGATCTACCACGAGCACTTCCAGTACTACACGGTGGCGTCCGCGATCCGAGCTCTCGCGAGCGGCGGACTCGCGCTCGTGGACGTCGAGTTGCTGCCGACGCACGGCGGCTCCATCCGGCTGTGGGCCCGGCCGGCCGAGGCGGCCGGTGAGCCGACCCGGCGGGTGGCCGACGTGCTGGCCCGGGAGAAGGCCGCCGGGCTGCAGGAGCTGTCCGGGTACACCGAGTTCTCCGCCCGGGTGGCCAAGGTGCGCCGGGACCTGCTGAAGTTCCTCATCGAGGCGGCCGAGCGCGGCGAGACGGTCGTCGGCTACGGCGCCCCCGGCAAGGGCAACACCCTGCTCAACCACTGCGGCATCCGCCCCGACCTGCTCCCGTACACGGTCGACCGCAACCCCTACAAGCACGGCAGGTTCACCCCGGGCACCCGCATCCCGATCCTGCCGCCCGAGCAGATAGCCGCCGACCGACCGGACTACGTCCTCGTCCTCCCGTGGAACCTCCGGGACGAACTGGTCGAGCAACTGTCCTTCATCCACGACTGGGGCGGCCGGCTGGTCTTCCCCATCCCGGAACTGAGCGTTGTCGAGGTCGCATCTGGAAAGGGCACAGCATGAAGGTCGTTCTGTTCTGCGGCGGTTACGGGATGCGGATGCGCAACGGAACCGCCGACGACGTGCCCAAGCCGATGGCGATGGTCGGCCCCCGGCCGCTGATCTGGCACGTCATGCGCTACTACGCGCACTACGGGCACCGGGAGTTCATCCTGTGCCTCGGGTACGGGGCCCACCACATCAAGGACTTCTTCCTCAACTACGAGGAGACGACGTCCAACGACTTCGTGCTGCGCAACGGGCAGACCGAGTTGCTGTCCACCGACATCTCGGACTGGACGATCACGTTCGCTCAGACCGGCGTCGAGTCACCCATCGGGGAACGGCTGCGCCGGGTGCGGCACCACCTGGACGGCGACGAGATGTTCCTCGCCAACTACGCCGACGTGCTCACCGACGCCCCGCTGCCGGAGATGATCGACCGGTTCGCCCGGCGCGACGCCGGCGCCTCGATGATGGTGGTGCCGCCGCAGTCCTCGTTCCACTGCGTGGACCTGGGCGAGGACGGCCTGGTGGGCGGCATCACCGCGGTGAGCGAACTGCCGCTGTGGGAGAACGGCGGCTACTTCGTGCTGCGCCAGGAGGTCTTCGACCACATACCTCAGGGCGGGGACCTGGTCGCCGACGGATGCGCCCAACTGGCCAAGCGCGGCCGCCTGGTGGCGCACCGGCACCGCGGCTTCTGGAAGCCGACCGACACCGTGAAGGAGCGGGCCGCGCTGGACGCCGCCTACGCCCGGGGCGAGCGCCCGTGGGCCGTGTGGGAGCGGGACGACATCACGGGGGTACGGGCGTGATCCGGCTCGGGGCCGGGCCCCTGGAGCGGATCGTCGCGGTGGGCGCGCACTGCGACGACATCGCCATCGGCGCGGGCGGCACGCTGCTGACGCTGTGCCTGGCACGGCCGGGCATCCGCGTCGACGCGCTGGTGCTCTCCGGCGGCGGCAGCGAGCGGGAGCGGGAGGAGCAGGCCGCGCTCGCCGCCTTCTGCCCGGGCGCCGACCTGCGGCTGACCGTGCTCAAGCTGCCGGACGGCCGGATGCCCGCGCACTGGGACGAGGCCAAGTCCGCGGTCGAGGAACTGCGGATGCGGACCGAGCCGGATCTCGTGCTGGCCCCGCGCACCGATGACGCGCACCAGGACCACCGCGGCCTGGCGAAGCTGATGACCACCGGATTCCGCGACCACCTCGTGCTCGGCTACGAGATCGTCAAGTGGGACGGCGATCTCGGCCGGCCGGCGGCGTACCAGCCGCTGTCACCGGAGATCGCCGAACAGAAGGTGCGGCTGCTGCAGGAGCACTACCCCTCGCAGCGGCACCGGCCCTGGTACGACCGGGAGGCCTTCCTCGGCCTCGCACGGATCCGCGGCATCGAATGCCACGAGCGCTACGCCGAGGCGTTCGCCGCCACCAAACTCACGCTCAACCTGGGGGGTTGAACCTTGCGCGTACTACTGACCGGACACCAGGGCTATCTGGGCACCGTGATGGCCCCGGTCCTCGCCGCCGCCGGACACGAGGTCGTCGGCCTCGACGCCGGCCTGTTCGCCGACTGCGTCCTCGGCCCGCCGCCCGCGGACCCGCCGGGGCACCGGGTGGACCTGCGCGACGTCACGGCCGAACACGTGGCCGGCGTGGACGCCGTGATCCACCTGGCCGCGCTGTCCAACGACCCGCTGGGATCGCTGGCGCCGGAGCTCACCTACGACATCAACCACCACGCGTCCGTACGGCTGGCCCGGCTGGCCCGCGACGCCGGAGTGCGGCGCTTCCTGTACGCCTCCACCTGCTCGGTCTACGGCGCCGCCGGCGGCGACGACCTGGTGGCCGAGGACGCCCCGCTGCGCCCGGTGACGCCGTACGCGGAGTCCAAGGTGCGGGTCGAGGACGATCTGCACGCGCTGGCCGACGGCGACTTCACCCCGGTGTTCATGCGCAACGCCACCGCCTTCGGCCACTCGCCCCGGCTGCGCGCCGACATCGTGCTGAACAACCTGGTGGGCCACGCGCTGCTGTCCGGCGAGGTCCTCGTGCTCTCCGACGGCACCCCCTGGCGGCCGCTGGTGCACGCCGCCGACATCGCGCGGGCCTTCACGGCCGCGCTGACCGCGCCGCGCGACGCGGTGCACGACCGGGCGTTCAACATCGGCAGCGAGATCAACAACGTCACCGTCGCCGAGATCGCCGGGCAGGTCGCCGAGGCGGTGTCCGGCGCGAAGGTGGTGATCACCGGCGAGACCGGTGCCGATCCGCGGTCGTACCGGGTGGACTTCTCCCGGTTCCGCGCCGCGGTGCCCGGCTTCGACTGCGAGTGGACGGTGAAGCAGGGCGCGCTCGAACTCGCCGACGCCTACCGCGAACACGGGCTGACCCGGGAGGACTTCGACCGGCGCTTCACCCGCCTCGCCGTGCTGCGCGCGGCGTCCGACGCCGGCACCGTCGACGACACCCTGCGGCGGCGCCGGTGACCGCGGCCTGCTCCGGCGAGGAGATGTACGCGCTGGTGGAGCGGATGTACCCGCTCTGCCGGTCGATCACGGGCGACGGCGTGCGCGCCACCCTCGACATCGTGGGCGAGTACATCCCGCTCCAGGTGCACGAGGTGCCGACCGGGACCCAGGTGCTGGACTGGACGGTGCCGCAGGAGTGGAACATCCGGGACGCGTACATCGCCGACGCCGCCGGCCACCGGGTCGTCGACTTCGCCGCGTCCAGCCTGCACGTGCTCGGCTACAGCGTGCCGGTGTCGCGAACCATGCCCCTGTCCGAGCTGCGCGCGCACCTGCACACCCTGCCGGACCGCCCGTCCTGGGTGCCGTACCGCACCAGCTACTACCAGCCGGAATGGGGGTTCTGCCTGGCCCAGGAGACCCTGGACGCGCTGCCGGACGGCGACTACGAGGTGTGCGTCGACTCCACCCTCGCGGACGGCCACCTCACCTACGCCGAGCATGTGATCCCCGGTCAGGTCCCCGACGAGGTGATCGTCTCCAGCCACGTCTGCCACCCTTCGCTGGCCAACGACAACCTGGCCGGCATCGCGGTGGCGACGTTCCTGGCCAGGGCGCTGGCGGAGCAGACGCCGTACTACACCTACCGGTTCCTCTTCGCGCCCGGCACCATCGGGGCGATCACCTGGCTGGCCCGCAACAAGGAGCGGGTGGAGCGGGTCAAGCACGGGCTGGTGCTGGCCTGTGCGGGCGACCGGGGCTCGCTGACGTACAAGCAGAGCAGGCGCGGCGACGCGGAGATCGACCGGGTGCTGCGGCATGTGCTGACCGCCTCCGAACGCCCGCACCGCATCGCCGAGTTCACTCCGTACGGCTACGACGAGCGGCAGTTCTGCTCCCCCGGGTTCGATCTCGGCGTGGGCTCGCTCAGCCGGACCCCGTACGCGGGTTACCCCGAGTACCACACCTCGGCGGACAACCTGGACTTCGTCTCCCCGGAGGCGATGGCGGACACCCTCGCGGTCTGCCGCGAGGCGTTCGCCGTCCTCGACCGCAACCGGCGGTACCTCAACCTCAGCCCCTACGGCGAACCACAGCTGGGCCGACGTGGGCTGTACGACGCGCTCGGCGGCCGCAGCGACACCAAGCAGGCGCAGCTGGCCATGCTCTGGGTGCTCAACCTCTCCGACGGCGAGCACAGTCTGCTGGAAGTCGCCGAGCGCTCCGGGCTGCCGTTCAGCGCCGTCGCCGCCGCGGCCGACGCCCTGCACGGCGCCGGGCTCGTCAAGGCGTGACGCCGATGACCACCGAGGAGGAGAAGACCAGGCCGACGGCAGCGAGGGCCAGGCGGGCCGTCGTCGGCAGGCTGTCCTGGGGACTGGCCGACCAGGCGGCCTCCAGCATCGGCAACTTCCTGGTGGGGATGTACGTGGCACGCTCGCTGGGGCTGGCCGCGTTCGGCGCGTTCACCCTGGTCTGGGTGACCTACGGCGTGGTGCTGAACGTCTCCCGCGGGCTCGCCTCCGATCCGCTCGTGGTGCGCTTCAGCGGCGTGCCGGACGCGTCCTGGCGTGCGGCGACGGCCCGGGCGTCGGGTACCGCGCTGGGCGTCGGTGCCGTCATCGGCGTGGTGTCCGTGGCGGTCGGGCTGAGTCTCGGAGGCCGGTTGGGGGGAGCGTTCGTCGGCCTCGCCATCGTGCTGCCGGGGCTGCTCCTGCAGGACGCCTGGCGATTTGCGTTCTTCGCCGCGGGCGCCGGGCGGAAGGCGTTCGTCAACGACGTCGTGTGGGGCGTCGCGCTCGTCCCTGCCTTGGTGATGGCGGCCAAGGCAGGCAGCGTGGCGGGCTTCGTGCTCGCCTGGGGCGGGTCCGCCGCGGTGGCCGCGGGGTACGGCTGCTTCCAGTCCGGTATCCGGCCCAGGCCGGCCCTGGCGCGGGCGTGGCTGCGCGAGCAGCGCGACCTCGGCTACCGGTACCTGGTCGAGAACGTCAGCCTCAGCGGGGCGAGCCAGCTGCGGGCGTACGGGCTCGGCGCGATCGCCGGGGTCGGCGCGGTGGGTGCGGTCCGGGGCGCCGAACTCCTGCTCGGCCCGTTCCTCGCCGTGCTGATGGGCCTTTCGCTCGTCACCGTACCGGAGGCGGCACGGGTGCTGCGGCAGGCCCCGCACAAGCTGGGCAGGTTCTGCGGTCTGCTCTCCGGCGCGCTGGCCGCCGCCGCGCTGCTGTGGGGCGGCGCGCTGCTCCTGGTGCCGGACTGGGCCGGCGAGCACCTGCTCGGCCAGGTCTGGGACTCCGCCGCCCAGCTCATCGTGCCGATCTCGCTCGGCGTCTGTGCCGTCAGCTTCGGCGTCGGCGCGGCGGCAGGGCTGCGCGCGCTCGCCGCGGCCGAGCGCAGCCTGCGCTGCCAGCTGTTCGCCTCCGCCTGCTACGTCGGCGGCGGCCTCGCCGGGGCGGCCGCGGCCGGCGCGGTCGGCTCGGCCTGGGGCGTCGCCGCCGCGAACGCCTGCGGCTCCGCCGTGTGGTGGCTGCATCTGCGGGCCGCCCTGCGCGAGCGCCACCACAACTCCGTTCCCGAAGTGAGGACTTCATGACCGCGCAACCCAGGCTGAGCATCGGCCTGCCCGTCTACAACGGCGAGGAGTACCTCGCCGAGTCGCTCGACGCCCTGCTCGGCCAGACCTACGAGGACTTCGAGCTGGTCATCTCCGACAACGCCTCGACCGACGGGACCCAGGAGATCTGCCGCAAGTACGCAGCCCAGGACCCCCGCATCCGGTACATCCGGCTGGCCCGGAACATCGGTGCCGCGCCCAACCACAACTACGTGTTCACCGAGTGCCGCGGCGAGCTGTTCAAGTGGGCCTCGCACGACGACCTGTACGCCCGGGACCTGCTGCGGCGCTGCGTCGAGGCGCTGGACGAGCGGCCGGACGTAGTCCTCGCCCACGCCGACCAGGCGGTCATCGACGGCGACGGCAAGGTGAAAGTCCCGTACGACTACACGCTCGCCACCGCCTCCCCGCACGCGCCGGAGCGCTTCCGCAGCTTCCTGTTCGAGCCCGGCGGCGACGACTTCTACGGCGTGCTGCGGGCCGACATGCTGCGCAAGGTCAGGCCGCACGACAGCTACCACCACGCGGACCGCACGTTCGTCGCCCAGATCGTCCTGCAAGGCCCCTTCCACCAGGTGCCGGAGCTGCTGTACTTCCGCCGCGACCACCCCACCCGCGCCGAGCGGGCGAACCCGTCCAAGCGCTCCCGGTGCGTCAACCTGGACCCGCGCCGGGCAGGCCCGCTGCACCCGACGCCCCGGTTGCTCGCCGAGTACGTCTGGGGTTTCGTCTCGGTGATCCGGCGGGCGCCGTTGTCCCCGACCGACCGGCGCGCGTGCTACCGCCACCTGGCCTCATGGATGGCCAGCCGGGTCCGGCCGGGCGCCGGCGAGCGGGTCGAGGACCGCGCCCCGGTCGACCCGGGTCGACTCACCGTCTCCGTCGACGCCCTCGTCGCCGGCCGTGAAGGGAGGCAGGCGTGAGGACTCCGGTACGCGTCGGGCTGTTCGGCCTGCTCGGCTCCGGCAACCTCGGCAACGACGGCTCGCTCGAGGCCGTGCTCGGGTACCTCCGCGCCGAGCACCCGGAGGCGGTCGTGGACGCGCTGTGCGGCGGACCCGAGGTCGTATCGGCCCGGTACGGCATCCCCGCGACGCGGCTGAACTGGTACAGCGGCGAGTACCGGACCGCGTCGAGCGTGGGCGCGATCGCCGGGAAGGGTCTGGGCAAACTCGTCGACGCCGTCCGCACCGCAGCCTGGGTGCGCCGGCACGACGTGGTGATCGTGCCGGGCATGGGCGTCCTGGAGGCCACGCTGCCGCTGCGCCCGTGGGGCTTCCCGTACTCGCTGTTCCTGCTCTGCGCGAGCGGCCGGGTGTTTCGCACCCGGGTCGCGCTGGTCAGCGTCGGCGCCTCCGCGATCAGCCACCGGGCGACCCGAGCCCTGGTGCGCTGGTCGGCGCGGCTGGCCACGTACAGGTCGTTCCGGGGCGCCATGTCCCGCGACGCGATCCGGGCGATGGGCGTGGACACCGCGCGCGACGAGGTCTGTCCGGACCTCACGTTCGCCCTGCCGACCCCGCGCGCGAGCGCGCCCGCGGACCCGCCGGGCCCGGTCTGCGTCGGCGTGATGGACTTCCACGGCGGCAACGACGAGCGCGCCCGGGCCGAGGAGATCCACCGACGCTACCTCGACGGGACGACCCAGTTCGTCCGCGCGCTGGTCGAGGACGGCAGGCCGGTCCGGCTGCTCATCGGCGACGAGCTCGATGCGCCGGTGGCCGCCGCGATCCTCGACGCGGTGGGCTCGCCGCTCGTCACCGCCGCCGAGGCGACCTCGCTCGCCGACCTCATGAAGGAGGCGGCGGCTGCCGACGCCGTGGTGGCGACCCGCTACCACAACCTGGTCTGCGCGGTGAAGGTCGGCACGCCGACGCTCGCGCTCAGCTATTCGGCGAAGAGCGACGTGCTGATGGCGGAGATGGGCCTCGGCGCGTACTGCCACCCGGCCCGCGAGGTCGACGTCGACCAGCTGCTCGAGCAGTTCCGGGCGCTGGAGAAGCGATCGGCGGAGCTGCGGCGGGTCCTCGCCGAGCGGAACCTGGCCGCTGTCCGGCGCGTGGAACACCAGCTCACCGCCTTGACCGCGTCCCTGTTCCCGGCGACGGAGGCCTCATGAAGGCGACCGAAGTCCCTCAGATCGCCGGGGCGTATCTCTTCGAGCCGACCCCGTACGCCGACGAACGCGGCTTCTTCTGCCGCACCTTCGACGCCGACGTGGTCCGCTCGGTGGGCCTCGACCCGTGCGCCTTCGTCCAGGACAGCGTGTCCCGCTCGGTCCGGGGCGTACTGCGCGGGCTGCACCTGCGCTCCGGCACGGGCGAGGCCAAGCTGGTGCGGTGCTCGTACGGAAAGATCTTCGACGTGGTGGTGGATCTGAGGCCGGCCTCACCGACGTACCGGAACTGGACCTCCTTCGAACTGTCCGGCGAGACACAGGCGACGGTGTACATCCCGGCGGGATGCGCGCACGGCTTCCAGGCGCTGACCGAGACCGCCGACACCTCGTACCGGATCGACCGCCCGCACGACCCGGCCGAGGACGTGACGATCGCCTTCGACGATCCGGAGTTGGCGATCCCCTGGCCGCTGCCGGTCACCTCGATGTCCCAGCGGGACCGGGAGGCGCCGCGCCTCGCCGAGGTCCTGAAACACCAGGAAGGATGAAGTCGGCGTGGAAGAGCTCCTCCTCCCCAAGTCACAAGCGGCGAACGAGCAACTGCACACCCTGATCCCCGGAGGCGCTCACACCTACGCCAAGGGCGACGACCAGTACCCCGAGAACCTGGCCCCGGTCATCAGCCACGGCCGCGGTGCCCATGTGTGGGACATCGACGGCAACCGCTACATCGAGTACGGCTCCGGCCTGCGCTCGGTCAGCCTCGGCCACGCCCACCCGCGCGTGACCGAGGCGGTACGGCGCGAACTCGACCGCGGCAGCAACTTCGTGAGGCCGTCCATCCTGGAGGTCGAGGCCGCGGAACGCTTCCTGGCCACGGTGCCGACCGCCGAGATGGTGAAGTTCGCGAAGAACGGCTCCGACGTCACCACCGCCGCGGTCCGCCTCGCCCGCGCGGTCACCGGGCGCCCGCGGGTCGCCATCTGCGCCGACCACCCGTTCTTCTCCGTCGACGACTGGTTCATCGGCACCACGCCGATGTCCGCCGGCATCCCGGCGGCGACCACGGACCTCACCGTGGCGTTTCCGTACGGGGACCTGACCGCCACGGAGGAGCTGCTCACCCGGCACCGGGACGAGATCGCCTGCCTGATCCTCGAACCCGCCGGCCACACCGAGCCGCCGCCCGGCTACCTGGCCGGCCTGCGCGAACTGGCCGACCGGCACGGCTGCGTACTGATCTTCGACGAGATGATCACCGGCCTGCGCTGGTCCGAGGCGGGCGCTCAGGGCCTGTACGGCGTCGTCCCCGACCTCTCCACGTTCGGCAAGGCACTGGGCAACGGCTTCGCCGTCTCCGCGCTGGCCGGGCGCCGCGAGCTGATGGAGCGGGGCGGGCTGCGCCACTCCCACGACCGGGTGTTCCTGCTGTCCACCACGCACGGTGCGGAGACACACTCCCTGGCAGCCGCGATGGCCGTGCTCACCACGTACGTCGAGGAGGGCACGACCGCCCGACTGCACGCACTCGGCGAGCGGTTGGCCGACGGTGTCCGCGAGGCCGCGGCCGGCATGGGCGTCGGCGACTATGTCGTCGTCCGGGGCCGGGCCAGCAACCTGGTCTTCGCCACCCTCGACGAGAACGGCCGGCCGTCGCAGCCGTACCGCACCCTGTTCCTGCGCCGGCTCCTCGCGGGCGGGGTACTGGCCCCGTCGTTCGTGGTGAGCAGCGCGCTCAGCGAGGCCGACATCGACCGCACCGTCGAGGTGGTGGCCCAGGCATGCGCGGTGTACCGGAAGGCACTGGACGCCGCCGATCCCACGCCCTGGCTGGCGGGACGACCGGTGAAGCCGGTGTTCCGCCGCTTGGCATGACACTTGGCATGACATGACGTGCCGTGCCGTGCCGTGCCGTGCGTCAGGGACGCTCCCACCGACCGGCGTCGGCCAACCGGTCCACCACCCACGCGGTCGCCGGTACCACCGCCAGCGCGGTGCACCAGCCGCCGATGACGTCGGTCGGGTAGTGCGCCCCGAGGGCGACCTGCGCCCAGCCCATGGCGGCGCCGGCAACCAGCGCAGCGGCGAGCACGAGTGCGGCGCCGCCCGTCCTGCCGAGGCCGAACCGTCCCGCCGCGAGCAGCGCCACCACGAAGGCGAGCGCGGTGAGGAAGGCGGTGTGCCCGCTCGGATAGGACAGGTTGCCCTCGCCATGGATGGTGCGTCCCACCAGGGGCTTGAGCAGCGTCGTCGTCCCCACGGTCAGGCCGGCACCGGCGACCACGAGCACCGCCGCACGAGGACGCCGAAGCAGCAGACAGCCCGTCACGGCGGCCACGACCAGCATCGCCGCTCCGACGGGCTCCCCCAGGAAGTCCGTGGCCAGAGCGACGTCCCGCCACGGCGACCCCACACCGCCCACCGCCGCCTGGATCCACCCGTCCACCCTGCCGGGCTCGCCGCGCCCCGCGTACCGCACCCCGAGCCCGACGACAACCAGCGTGGCGAGGCCCGCGACCACCCCGAGCCACGCGCGCGGCGACGGGGGCAGTAGCCCTGAAATCGTCTTCCGCCGCCCCCAACTCCCCACCCACGAGCCCCCCGTCGTGTCCTGATGATCCGCGTGCCAACACTACGTGGAAGAGGGGCTGTGCCAGGGCTACGCCTGCTTCGAGCTGGCCGCCGTGGGTGTGACCGGAGAGCTGGAGGTCGACGCCGTGGCGGGGCCCTGGCTCTTTGTGCGGCTGACGGACGCCTATGACAGCGGGTCTTGGGCTTTCTGCCGTAGGCGTTCGTAGGGGGTCTGGCTGGCCAGGGCGCCGTGGGGGTGATGGTAGTTGTAGTAGTCCTCCCACTCCTCCGAGTCGATGCGGTGCGATCGTTCGACCTTGCCGTTCAGCCGCGGGGTCGAGGCTTGATGCGAACGTGCGCTATGCCCTTGTCGAGCAGGTGCCAGTGGAAGGCCTCAGGCGGGTGCAGTCGTCGATGGCGGTGTACTGGTAGAAGCGCTTCTTGCGGCCGCTCTGGCCGAGCGGCCTCGACCCGTGACGAGAGGACAACCAGTGCCCTGGGCGACGGTAGGACAGCCAGTACCAGGCACGACGACGGCCCGGCGGACACAATGACGGTGTGGACGAGACCCTGGGCACGGCACTGCACCGCCGGCGCGACCGCCTCTCCCCCGCCGACGTCGGACTGACCTCACGGCCCGGACGACGCGCGGTGGGGCTGCGCCGCGAGGAACTGGCCGAACTCGCCGGACTGTCGGTCGACTACGTGGTCCGCCTGGAACAGGGCCGCGCCAAAAGCCCTTCGGCACAGGTCGTCGCGAGCCTGACCAGGGCACTGCAACTGCAGCCCATGGAGCGCGATCACGCCTACCGGCTAGCCGGCCTCCTGCCTCCCCAGGAGGGAACGGTCTCCACCCATGTCCCGGCCGGGGTCCAACGGATGCTGGCCCGCCTCGGGGAGTTCCCCGCGGGCGTGTTCAGCGCCGACTGGACCCTGCTGTCCTGGACCCCCGCATGGTCGGTACTGATGGGCGACCCCGGCGCACGGACACACGCCGAGCGCAACCTGGCACGGGCGGTCTTCGCCACAGGGCCCAGCCGGCTCGCGGCCTGGCCCGTCCTGCCCGACGACGACGCCCTGAAACCCGCCCTCGTCGCCGACCTGCGCACAGCCCTCATCGACTACCCCCGCGACCGCGGCCTGACCGACCTCGTCGAGGAACTGCGCTCCACCAGCGCGCAGTTCGCCCGACTGTGGGACGAGGGCACGGTCGGCCCGCACGTCTCGGCCCGCAAGACCGTCGTACACCCCCAGGTCGGCGAGGTGAGGTGCGACTGCGACGTGCTCACCGTCCCGGGCTGCGACATCCGACTCGTCGTCTACACGGTGGCAGCAGGATCCACCGACGCGGAAAAG
Organism: Streptomyces ferrugineus; assembly: GCF_015160855.1. Lineage (NCBI taxonomy): Bacteria > Bacillati > Actinomycetota > Actinomycetes > Kitasatosporales > Streptomycetaceae > Streptomyces > Streptomyces ferrugineus. The sequence goes on from NZ_CP063373.1 coordinate 7,537,676, forward strand.
CTGGAGTTCCTACGGGTCACGGGCGGCACCCGCGCCGACAACTCCTCACCTCCAGGGCCCGGCCTGTTCTCCACACCGTGACCATCGGGACGGCCGGGTGTGCGGATGGGTGCGGTCGCCCCGGGGTACGGCAGGCGTTCGGTGATTGCGAACGCGCTCTCGCCGCTCGTGCCCAGGTCGTAGACCCAGCCGTTGACCGGATCACAGAGGCCGAAGGCCGCGAAGCCGTCGCGGTGGTTGTACGGCGTCGTGTTGGCCGCTTCGGCTGCGATCGAGGCGGAGAAGCCGGTCCTGCCGGCCTCGGGGGTGAACACCGGTCGACGGCGATCCGCTGTCAGCCGAGGCTGAGGCCGAGCCCGCCCCTTCGCGCCCGGGACGCGGGGCGCGTCGTAGGCGACGGCCTCCTCCTCGGTCAGGCCGTCGCCGGTCACGCTGAGAGCGCCGGCGACCGCCCGCGAACCACGCACAGCAGGCACTGCAACTATGCGCCGACCCACTCGGGCGAGAAACGCGTAGTTTCAGTCCCCCTCCAGGCGAACGACCACTTCCTCTGCTGGGCCCGGTGCGAGGCCGCGCCCGCTCTCCGCCGCATCACCGGCCCCGGCAAGTTCTGCAACCGAAACTCCGGCACCGCCGTGAATGGGAAAACTTGTCGGCTGGCCATGCGAGTGCCCAGCGGTCGACGCCCCCGAGGCTCGACTACTTGAGGCATGCGCCGGCAGGTCACGCCGCCTCAGGCAAGCACACCACCCGCTCGGCCTGTTGGATGGCGGGAAACAGGTCGAGCGACATGCCCGGACTGCAGATCCCCAGGTCAACGCCTGTTACTTCACCGGCTCCAAAATCGCCACACACTCCACATGATGCGTCATCGGAAAGGTGTCGACCTGGACAGCACATGGCAAAACCGCTGGTCAATCCGGGTTGTATGGCCCGATCAGCGGTCTCACAGGGGCCATGAGCGTCAAACGAGCGTCACGGCCGACGAAGACGACGCCCCCAGACACACGCCGTCGGCTTCAGCGGGGCAGGTCATCGGCGAGGCGCCACGCACCCGCCTTCGTGGAAGTGCGGCCAGTGATCTCCGCCTCGTGCCACACCCGCGTCGCGGCTCGCCCATCGTCACCCGCGCCGCTTCCCCGGACCGCCATAATGGACGTATGCCCTCCAGCCCGCAGCACGCCGCACCCGAGTCCGGCGACCTCTCGGTCCCGGTCGCCGAGGACCTCGCGTTGTACCGGGAAAAGTTCCGGCTGCGCCTGCCGGAGTCCCTGGACGACCTGCACGGCCCCGCCCAAGGAATCGTCGAGCTGCCGCTGCACATCGCCTGGTCCGGGATGACCTCGTACGACATGAGCAACCCGCGCCAGCGCATGGGCCTGTACCGCACCATCCTGCACGAGGGCCTGCGCGAGGACCTGCCCCGCTACCTCAACCACGACCTGCTCCTCCAACTGTGGCCGGTACTGCGCACACTCGTCGGCCGCACGGTACGCACCGTGTGGGAGGACGCCTTTCCCCAGCTCGCCTCCCGCGCCCGAGCCGCCGCATGACGGACATGCCGGAGCTGCACACTCGGCTCCTGGCGGACGTGATCTCGCTGGGTTCTCCGTATCCACTCGTCCTGACCGGCGGATACGCCGTCCGGGCGCACCACCTGGTGAGCCGGCCGAGCCAGGACCTCGATGTCGCCACTGAGAACCCGGCGCCTATGGCCGAGATCGCGGCCACGCTCCGCAGCGGTCTGGAATCCAGGGGCTGGCAGGTACAGGCACTTGAGACTGCCCCACTGTCCGCCCGCTTCACGGTGACCGATCCGGCGACCGGCCAGGAGTGCGAGGTCGACATCCTCAAAGAGATCTTCTGGCGGCCGGTCACCCAGAGCCCCTACGGACCCGTCCTCGCAGAAGAGGATGTGATCGGCACCAAAGTCCGCGCCCTGGCCGACCGCGGAGCGCCCCGCGACCTGATCGACGTGTTCGCGGCCTCCCGTCGATGGAGCAATGCCGAACTCGAGGAGTTCGGTCGCCGTCACGCCCGCGGCCGTTTCGAGCGAGAGGACCTGCAGGCCAACCTCACGGGCGCCGAGTGGACTGACGACGAAGCCTTCACCGCCTACGGGCTCGACTCCGCCACGATCACCGCTCTCCGCTCCTGGGCGGTGGAGTAGGCCGACGACCTCGCGGCTCGTCTCCTCGAAGAGGCCGATGATCCGGACCACGGCTGAACCACCTCGCCGGGGCCCTGCTAAACCGGCTGCCGTTGACCGGGAAAGCCTTCAGGCCAAGCGAGGGTTTCCTCGCCTCGCCGTCGACCTCGCGGGCGCCACGGACGTCATGGCAGACGGGTCAACACTGCTCTACTGCACCTGCGCCTCGCCCCGCATGGCCCACTACCGTTGCCCGATGGATTCATTCGGCCTCGGGCACCAGCACGCCGTAGAGAGCGACGCGCCTACGCCTTCCCGTTGGAGCCCCTCCGCCGACCAGCTTCCGTCGAGCCTGACCGTACTGACCGGACCCACCCACGGTCCCGTGGATCTGCCGTTGCACCTCGCCTGGTCCGGACTGCGCACCTTCGATCTGGACGACGACAAGCTGCTCCTGGGCATGTACCGCATCGTCCTGACCACGGGCCTGCGCGACGACTACATCCAATTCCTGGATGGCAACCTCCTGACCTCCCACTGGCCCCGGCTCCGGAAGATGGTCGGCCGCGACGTCCGCAAAGCCTGGGAGGGGACTTTCCCTCAGTTGCGCCTGTACACCGGCTGGGCTGCCGCGTGACTCATCGGGAGTGACCGGATCTACCCGAGTACCACCGCCGGCTCCTCATCGACACGCTCGACCTGGGTCGCCCCTACGGGCTCGCTCTCATGGGCGGCTACGCGATCTGGAGAGGCCGATGATCTGGACCTCGGCTGAACACTCCACCGAAGCTGCTGTCCATTACACCGGCTGCCGTTGGCGGTGGCCGAGATCGGCATGAGGCACTCGTACGAGCGACCCAGGACCTTCAGCCGCGGGCCCGCTCACTCTACGGTGGCCACCCGCCACACCGTCCAGTGGAGTCAACACCATGAAGTACGCCGTGTCCGCGCCTCAGGCCGACTTGCTCCGCGAGATCGCGGCGGCTTCCGAGGCTATGCGGATCCCGCCGGCTCGTTCGCAGACGGCTTGGGCGCTGGAGCAGCGCGGGCTGGTCAAGCGGACGTGGCGTGGCAGCGGACAGGTCGCGGTGGTGACGGCGGACGGCCGCTACTTCCTCAAGCACGGCAGGCATCCCCGGCAGGTGCGCGCAGAGAAGGAGCGGCTGCAGGGCGATGGCGCTCAAGCCGCGCTCGCCCCAGCCGGCGGGGCCGAACTGGTCTCCCGTCTGAAGTCGGCCTCAGGGAGAAAGATCACGGTCCCTGATCCCGCGCCGAAAACTCGGGGGCGATGGCGGGCCGCCTACTACGACGCACTCCACCACGGACACGTGCCGGACGGCCACAAGGTGCGGTGGAACGGCCGCCAGCGCGGTGACTGCGTCTTCACACTGGTCGACGAGGAGGCCGAGAAGGCCGCCCAGCCGCCACCGGTACCGACCGTCGACGTACCGGAGGTGCTGGATCGCCCTCACCCTCTTGTCCGTGCGACGCGGAAAGCCTTGGGCCGTTCGCAGGGTCCGGTCGACACTCGAGGCCGGGCAGAGATCATCCCGTTGCACGTGTCGCGGCCACTCGCCGACCGTGCCCTACGAGTCGCGCACGCACTCCTGACGGAAGCCGAGAGCCGCGGTCACGCAGTCGAGACGCAAACCGACCTGCAGGACGGTGAGGCTTTGCACACGCTGGCGATCACCATCCGGGGCCACGCCTTCCCCCTCGTCCTCACGGAGCGGACGACCAAAGTCCCGCACGAGCCGACCCCACAGGAACTCCGCCAGCAAGAACGCAACCCGTGGACCCGAGTGCCCAAGTATGACGAGGAGTTCAACGGCCGTCTCGCCATCGGCGCCCCCGCAAAGAGCTGGTACCAGCACTCGTACTCCTACAGCGACGGAGCACGCTGGACCTTGGAGTCCCGCCTGGGTCTTCTGCTGCAGGACCTAGAGCGCCTCGCTGCGGAGGCAGAACGACGGGAACAGGAGCAGGAACGTGCCGAAGCCGAGCGGCGGCGGCGTTGGTACGCGGCCCTCGCCCAGGCTCGAGAGCAGCAGATCGAGCAGCACCGCTCGAAGACCCTCATCGAGCAGGTCGAGAGCTGGCGGCAGGCCGCCGAGATCCGCGCATTCTGCCGGGCCGCCCGTGCCCGCGCCGACGGCACACCGGTTCCGGCCGAGGAGGCCGAGTGGCTGGAGTGGGCTGAAGCGTATGCGACTCAACTCGACCCGCTGCAGCACCAGCTGAAGACGCCGCCGGATCCCCCGGCCAAGCGGGAGGTTCTGCGGGAGCTGTCGAAGGTCGACACCTACGCCTACCCGTGGCCGTTCGACGCCGACGGCCGCTGGACGCTCCCTGAGGTTGAGTCGGCCGACGAGCTCCCCTGAACTGCGGTCGCCCCTCACACAAACGCCTTCGCCCTGTCCACGAAGGACAGGGCGAAGGAACGTTTATGCAGCGATGCTGAGCGGAGCCTCCATACGCTCCCAGGCGCCGAGCACAGCCTTGTGCGCGTCGGGCTGAAGGTGGGCGTAGCGCTGGGTGGTCTGGAAGCTCTCGTGGCCGAGGAGGTGCTGGACCTCGTAAAGCGAGACGCCCTTCTGGACCAGCCACGAGGCGCAGGTGTGGCGCATGGAGTGCGGCGGGTAGTGCGGGACGAGCTGCTGCTCGCCGTCATCGTCGAAGTAGTAGGAGCTGTCGACAGTCGGCCACCAGGTCTGCCGTCGCCAGTTGCCGTCGTTGAGGAGGCGGCCGGCCCGGCCCTTGGTGAGGGTGGTGAACACCACGGCGTCCCGGTCGAGCCGGTGGATATGGCGTTCGACCGCCTCTAGGACGTGAGGCGGGAGCGGCACCTCTCGGCGGCTCTTGGAGCTCTTCGGGTACTCCTTGATGCCGCTCTTGGTATTGACCTCCACGACGAACAGACGTGAGCGGCGCTGGTCGATGCGATGCCTGTGAAGGCCAGACAGCTCGCCCCACCGCAGCCCGGTGTAGAAGCCGAGCAGGCACATCGTCCGCCACACGGTGGGGAGTTCGTCCAGGATGCTCTGCGCCTGGTCGAGCGTGAACCACTGCGGTGGTTTGACAGCGATCTGGGGCAGGTCGATGCTGCGGCAGGGGCTCACCGCGATCACGTCGTCGTCGACGGCCGCGCGCATGATGGAGGACGTCAGGTTGTAGGACCGCTTGATGGCCGCGGCCCCCACCCCCTTCTCGATTAGGGAGCGGATCCAACTCTGCACATCCATGCGGGTGATGGCCCGCATCTCCCAGTCGGCCCAGTAGGGCATGACGTGGTTCTTGATGCTCGACGCGTCGCCCTGAAGGGTGTGGGGCTCGACGACGCGGGCGTTCCACCACCGGTCGTGCCAGTCGCGGAAGGACGTTTCGCCGACCCGCGGGTCGCGCAGGCCCCCGCGGGCGAACTGGGTCTCCATCTCGAGTCCCCAGGCGCGTGCCTGCGTCTTGAGGGGAAACGATTCGCTGAACCGGTCACCGAGCCGGTTGCGAACCGTCGCCTGCCAGTTGCCAGTCTTCAACTTGCGTAGGTACAGCCCAACTCCTCATGTCAGTACGGAAGGTCCTTCGCCGGGCCGGGGTCAGCGGCGCAGTCTCGGTGCGGCGACAGCGCGGCTGGAGATGAAGGCGTCGAGTCCGGCGGCGGGAACGCGGATACGCGAGCGGCTCGTGCCGGTGCGGAGATCGACGACTGGCAGGTCGCCTGCGGCGATGAAGCGGTAGACGGTGCGGCGGTCGACGTCCAGGGCAGCGGCGACGGCGGGAACGGACAACAGGCGCGCGGGCAAGGGTGACTCCTTGGCAGGGAGGGGGAAAGGGGCGCGGCGAGCAGGCAGCCGCGAGGCCGGTTCGCGGGGAAGGCCGACATGCCCTCTGTCAGGGACGGGGCGCGGCACGTCAGGAAGCGGCGGGACTCCTGTGAACAGGAGCCGGGTATGAGCACAGTCGATGGCAGACCGGAGAGCGTGCGGGAAGGCAATCGCGGGTGGCGGCGCTCCGCTGATCGGTCGGTGCGCCGGGGCTGGTTCACCGCGTAGTCGGCTCCGGAAGGAGAGTTACCTGGGAGGGGCGCCGCGTGTCGGTCTCGTCTGCTTCGAGGCGGAAGCAGTACGGGTAGCGGAGCACCAACCAGGCGGGGTCCACGCCGGCGAGCTCGGCCACGGTGGCGACGTCGAGGCCCAGCCGCAGCCAGCGCACCAGAGTGGAGTCCCGGAGGATGTCGACGGGCTCCCCCAACCGCCAGCTCAGCAGCTCGTCGTGCGGCAGTACGGCCTCCTGCGCCTGTTCCCACAGCCGCTCGTACGCGGCTATCGAGAGTCGCGCACCGCGCGTGCCGGGGAACAGCAGATCGCCCTTCTGGAGACCGGCCACGTCGATCCACTCGCGCAGGAAAGCGGCGAACTGCGGTCGCAGCGGCACCACTCGAGCCCGTCCTCGATGGCGAACTGTCAGCTCACCAGAACCACCTGAACGAAGGACAACATCGCGAACACGCAGAGCCCGGGCTTCACTCGGACGAAGTGCCCCCTCGGCCACGGCGGCGAGGAAGGGGTGCACCGAGCGACTTCCGCCCGTCTGCTGACGTATCCAATCCAGCAGCGAGAGGACTTGCCTCTCGGAAAGTATCCATTCCTCGTCCAATGCATCGATCAGCACAGTAGTGAACTCCTCAGGAAAATAGGGGATTCGTCGCACGAGGACCGCTTGACAAGGACAATGGTCCACACGATCCCCGGTTTCGGTAACCGGGGATCCCGTGCTACAAAGGCAGGGGCCCGCCCATCGGCCCGTGCGGGATTTTCTGTCGCATCATGACGATTTCACACCCGCGGCTAGCCCGCCTACACCTAGGTTCACTTGAAGCAGCCGAACTAATCCAGTCCGTTGCCGACCGAATACGTCTGCCGTCGGCGAACTGCTTCTGGGAGCAGAGTTCACTGCCAAAAATCGCTAAAATGGGGCAAATTCACCCCCAGAACGGACGGCCAGGGCAGGTGCCTTCTAAGCGCCTGCCCTGTCGGCGAACCCAAGCGCGTTGAGCACCTGGCCGAAGCGGTGGCCGAAGAAGCGAGAAGCGATGGGCAAACCAGCCCCCTTAGCCGCATGGAACATTTCTGGCGAGGGCGAGGAATTTCACTGCGAATGTCGCCCCCACTCCTCACGCCGTGCCTGGATGACGATTTTCGTACCGTCGGGAACTCGTCTGCGGGGCCTGGCTATTCGCGGGTGGAGGTCAGAACATTCAGTGCACACTTCCAGGATTCCGCTCCGGATCGGAACGGATCAACCGTTGCCAGAAGGACGACACACGCCACTCGCAGTGCCACTGAAGAATTCACACACACTGCCTGATCTCGAAATCCCAGTGCAAGATCTTGGCGACGCATACCTGGTGAAACTCCCTGCCCTTCTCGACAGGAAGGGTGGGTTCGATGCCCACTGGCGCGCTGTCAGTGGCTCTTCGTAGCCTGATGAGTATGGCGAACGGCGTATGGCACACCGGCTATCGCATAAAGATCGAACTGACGCATGCGGATCTCGGACACCCTGACCGCCCTGGCCTGTTGGACGAGATCACCATGCCGATCGAGAAGCGCGATCGTGAGCTGCTGCAGTGCTTGCAGCATCACGACACCGGCATCTGCCGGGCCGAGGAAAGAGACCGATCACCGTGGATGACCATCCGTCGACGCACCATCGACGGAACCACCACCCTTGTCGCCGCGCACTTGCCAGTGCGCACCAAGCCAACCGCCGTGGAGAGCGACAAGCACAAAGCTCTCAAGGCGCGTATCGTCCGCGCCGCACAACGCCACGGTCTGACGGCCGAAATCGAGGCGCGTAGCACGGACGGCAAAGTACGCAGCGACGTTCTGGTCACCGGTGGCGCTGAGCGCATCGGCTGGGAGGCGCAGTACTCGCCGATCACGGCATCGACCGTGCGGCGGCGCTCGGCCGCGTCTGTAGACCGAGGGATCATGCCGCTGTGGGTGACCAACGACGACCGGGCCGCACTGATCGACCGTGCGCCATGGGTGCGGGTGGATGACTGGACCTGGCGCGAGATTGCCTCCGAGCGCGCCATGCTCGTGCGGGGCGGGATCCGGCATCTTCAGGACTGGGCCTGCATTCCGGCAGCCCAGCGGCCCTGCCCCCTCAACGGCGGCTCATGCGGAGGCTTGCACGTGCAGTGGGATCTGCCTGCTCTGTGCTTGCCTCCCAAACCGCACACCCGCGTCGACGACCTCGTCACGGCCAGCGCCGAAGGCCAGTACGTTCCCATGAAGATCCCCGGCCAGCTCAACCCGCGGGTCTCGACTCGCCTGTGGGCTCCCGCGGCGGACCGGGACCGGTGGCGCGACATCATCGGCGAAGACGAAGCACTGCCCGAACCGGAAGTCCCTGCGGAAGCAAGTCTGACGTTCACTGAAGAGACGCTCGATTCCACCTGCCGCTACGGCGAGGACACCCGCGTCTTCGACGACCGACGTCCACGCCGCGACCACGCTGACGCATCCGGCCTGCACAGCTTCACAGAAGTACCCCGGCGGATCTTCCGGGTCCCTCACCAGCCCCAACGTCTCACCAGCAGCCCAGAGCAGCGGATCGCTGCCGCGCAACGCCACGGCTGCGCCGTCTGGCATATCGGCCCGTGCGCAGGTTGCGGCACCCCGATCCAGCGCTACGGCCCTGGCTCCGCACACGCCTGCGCCTCATGTCGCAGACGTGTGCGCTAGCTGAGCGGCGGACCTCATCGGACGCGTCTGGTCACACCAAGTTCTGTGCCACTTGGAATGACTTCACCGGCAAGGCACCACAGACCACTGGATGAGTCCAGCAACCACGCCGGGGTGCTGGTTCACCGACGGCACCACCGCACCGCTATCGGAACCGTACGCAGACCAAGGCGGCTGCGCGCCATGCGCCCAAGCAGCACAGGTCATGAGGCGCTGTAGCTCAGCGGACTTCAGTACGTCGGCAGACGGCGCATACGTCGTGCACCACGGGTGATCACCGGGGCTTCGCGGCGGCGGTGGCTGCGATGGCGGGCAGGATCGCCAGGGCGAGGATGCCGCCGGTGAGGGAGAGGAAGGCGTAGCCGGTGGCGGCGACGACCAGGCCGGAGGCGAGGCCGCCGGTGGCGCCCGCGATGGCGATGGAGACGTCGACCAGGCCCTGGGTCTTGGCGCGGGTGGCGAGCGGAACGGAGTCAGTGATGATCGCGGTGCCGGAGACCAGGCCGAGGTTCCAGCCGATGCCGAGCAGGGCGAGGGCCAGGGCGAGCAGGGCGACCGAGCCGGCGGGTGCGGTGGCGGCCAGGATGCCGGCGGCGAGGAGCGTGAGGCCGGAGGCGGCGGCGACCGGCAGGCGTCCGTAGCGGTCGACGAGGCGGCCGGTGAGCGGGGACGGCAGGTACATGGCGCCGACATGGATGCCGATGACGAGTCCTGAGGCCGCTGTGCCGTGACCGTGGGCGGCCATGTGGACCGGGGTCATCGTCATGATCGCGACCATCACCAGCTGGGTGAGGATCATGACGAGGGCGCCGAGGACCACGCCAGGTCTCCGTTTACCGGTCTCCTCCGGGGTGGTGGGGCTCGGGGCGGTGGCCGCCTGGGCGGCGTCGAGTTGGCGGGCGAGCAGCAGCGGGTCGGGGCGCAGTCGGAGTGCGAGGACGAGGGCGGCGAGCGCGTAGGCGGCGCCGGCCAGGAGGAAGGGTCCGGCCAGGGCGGGGATGCCGAGGGCGGTGGCCAGGTCTCCGGTCGGGGCGGCAAGGTTTGGGCCGAGGACGCCGCCGAGGGTGGTGGCGACCAGGACCGAGGAGACGGCTCGGGCCCGGCAGGCGGGGGCTGCGAGGTCGGCTCCGGCGTAGCGGGCCTGGAGGTTGGTCGCGGTGCCGGAACCGTAGACGAAGAGGGCCGCGAAGAGCAGGACCGGGCTGTCGACGACGGTGGCGGCGATGACCCCGGCCGCACCCACCGCGCCCGCCAGGTAACCGGCGGCAAGGCCGGGGCGGCGCCCGCGCGCCTGGGATATGCGCCCGACGAGCACGGCCGCCAGCGCGGAGCCCGCGGTGAACAGTGCGCTGGGCAGGCCCGCGAGACCGGTCGAGCCGAGCATCTGCTCGGCGAGCAGACCGCCGACGGTGATGCCGGCGGCGAGCCCGGCGCCGCTGAGGATCTGGGAGAGGAACAGGACGCGCAGGATGCGCCGTTGGGCCTCTGGCTGCGGGGATATGTGGCCAGGCGGGGCGGCGGCGGGTGTGTCGGACTCGGTGTGCGTCACAGGGTCTCTTTCAGTACGGGACGACGGCGGATGTGCGGCTTCGGGTGCACGCCCAGGTGGCGGGGGCGGGGGCAGGATGCCCTTGCGCGGATCGTGCGGCCGTCAGCCGAATTCAGGTGTCATGGCCGCGGCGGTCTTCAGATGGACGGCCGCCTCTTGCTCTCTGCCGAGGCGTTGGAGAGTTCGGCCCAGCATGAGCCGTGCGTACGAGTCGTCGGGTGTGTCCGCCACCAGCTGCCGCAGTACGTCGTGGGCTCGGGAGAGCTGAGCCGAGTGGAAGTAGGCGCGGGCGGCGAGTCCACGGACGTTCGGATCGTCGCCGTGCCGGTCGAGCAGAGGGCGGAGGAAGGTGAGGGCGCCCAGCGGGTCGCGTTGCCGCAGCAGGGATTCCGCCCAGCGCAGCCGCAGGACCTCTTCCGGCGTCTCCCGGGTGTGTACGTCCGCGGCGGCGGTGAGGAAGTCGATGATCGCCTCGGGTGGCTGGGCGCCGGCGAGCGCCCGGTCGCCGACCACCAGGGTGGGCGAGGTTGCGATACCGCGGGCTTTCCCGATGAGCAGGAGTTCACGCACCGCGTGCTCGGCCGCGTCGAGTTCCAGCGGCGCGGGGTTGCTGGGAAGTCCGGCCGTGTCGGCGATGGCCTGGAGCAGCTGCTGGTCGCTGATGTCGGCGCCCTCAAGGAAGTGCGCCTTCATCACCCGCTCGACGACGTCGCACTGCAGGCTGCTTCCGCCGTGCTCGTAGGCAAGGGCGGCGAGGCGGTGCGCGTCGTGGCTGCTTGCCCGCCATGCGGCTCCCCACCCCGGGCCGAGCCCTTCTTCCTCGGCGGCGATCTGCACCGGGTGCCCCGGCGCCGCGGTGTCCTCCGCCGGAACGGCCTGTGCGGGAGCGGTCGGGTCGATCCGGTACGGCCGCCACACCACCTGGGTGTCGAGCCCGGCCAGCGCCGGATCGGCCAGGGCCCGCTCCAGGCGCCGCTTGCCGATGTAGGCCCAGGGGCAGACCGTGTCCGCCCACACTTCGATACGCATGCGGTCCTTCTTGTCGTGTGTGCGGGGGCGTTACCGCCGGGCGTGGTGTCGGGTCAGGCGAGCGGGTTGAGGACGAGGTATCCGTCGAGGCGGGTGACCTGGTCGGTGTCCGGGTCGGTGGGGAGGTCGTGGCCGAGGTCGTTCGCACGAACTTCGCCGATCCACTGGTCGTGCTGGTACTCGTGGTTAATCAGTGCGATCAGGAGATGGCGCGCCACGATGGTGAGTTGGTCCGGGGCGCCCACGTGGCCGCCTGCGATGGCGTTCATGCGGGTGTGGATGCGTTCGGCGACGGTGTCGCGGAACGTGGCGAGGCGTTCGACGGTGGGCAGGGCGCCGCGGAACTTCTCCGGGTTCGCGGAGTCCATGAGCCCGTCCAGTTCGGGGTCGGGGCTGGGCTCGGCGGCGGTGAGGTTACGGACCATGAAGTGGGCGACGTGGGCCTGGTGGCCGAGGTGCCAGCCGATCGCGCTGGAGTCCTCGTGCGGGCGCCAGGTGACCTCGTCGGGGGTGAGGTCCTTCCACAGGGCGTCGGTGTAGGCGCGGGCACGGTCGTACTCGCGCAGGAGGGCTGTCACCTCGTGCATCGGGTCACCTCTGAGATCGGTTCGCAGGACGTTTCAGACGGCGGTGGAGTTCGCCGCCGCGGGCTCCGGATTCGGGTCGGGCAGGGCGTGGAGGATGGCGTGGGCGGCGCGTTCGCCACCTTGCAGGGCGCCTTCGATGTGGCCGGCGTAGCCGCGGGCGGTCTCGGTGGAGGCCCAGTGGAGGCGGCCGTCCAGGGCCGGTCGCTGGTAGAGGCGGTGGCTGAAGAAGGAGTAGTCGGTCAGCTGTGCCACCTGCGCGGGGGAGGTCCACTGCTCGGCGCTCCAGTCCTGGACATGCAGGGCGAGGGGCCGGGCTGCCTGCGGGCCGAAGAGCTGCGTCAGCTGCCCCGTGACGGCCGTAGGGAAGTCGGGGCCGGCGCCTCGGGCGGTGCTCGCGTGGGCGAAGCCGAACAGCGCGGCGGGCCATCCGTCGGGGCCGGACATGTCGTGGATCTCCTGCAGCGGTCCGCTGCGGCTGAAGGCGGCACCGGCCAGGCCGTCGCGGCGCCAGAACGCGTCGGCGTACTCGGCCACGACCTTCACTACGGCGCCCATCCACACCGGGGTCTGCTCGGCGACGCGTACGAGATCGGCGGGCAGTTGGCCGTCGAAGTCGATACGGGCCAGGGCGAGCGCGGGCGGTACGGCGAGGACGACGTGCTCGGCCTCGATGACGGAGTCGGGGGTGTGCACGGTCAGGCCGGAGCCCTCCGTCTCACCGGCCCGGATCGCGGTGACCGGGGTGTTGAGCCGGAGCGTGCCGGAGGGCAGCGAGGCGGCCAGAGTGTCGGTCAGGGCCGCCGCGCCGGTGGCGAAACGATGGGAACGGGCGTCGATCGGGTTCCCCGCGAGCCGCTGCACGCCGCCCGCGTCCTGGTAGACGGCGTCGCCGGTGGTGTGCTGAACGAAGCTGCCGAGCCCCGCGTCAGCGAGGAGCGCGCGGACGTGCCGTTCGTCGTCCCAGAACCAGGTGGCTCCGAGATCAAGGGAGCCCTCGGCGGCCGGGGCGCTCAGCAGGCGGCCTCCGATCCGGTCCCGTGCCTCCAGGACCACGACGTCGTGCCCGGCCTGGGTGAGGATGCTCGCCGCGGTGAGGCCGGACGCGCCCGCGCCGATCACGACGACGGAGCGATGGGTGCTGTGCGACATGCGCGGACGCCTTTCTTGTCAGGGCCGGTGGGGTCGGCCCGGTACTGCTCGGGGTGGGGGGAGCGGGGTGGTCAGTCGCCCGTGGTGAGGACCATGCGGAAGCGGGCCTGTCCGGCCTGCTGGGTCTTGAGTGCCTCGGCGGCCTGCTCCAGCGGCGCGGTCTGCACCCGCGGGCGCACGCCGCTGGCCAGCGCGAAGCGCATGGCCTGCTCGGTGTCGACGGGACTGCCGGTGACATGTCCGGTGACATGCCGGGCGTGCATCACCAGCTTGTCCAGCGGGAGTTGGAGAGGTGTGCCGTCGAAGCCGACGACGGTGAGCCGGCCGTGCGGGGTGAGTCCGTCGATGAGCCCGGCCAGGGGCTTGCTGCTGGAGGCCGTGGACAGGATCAGCCGGGCCCCGCCCATGGCGCGCAGCGCCTCGCCGGCGTCCTCTGCCTGGCCGTCGATGTAGTGGTGGGCGCCGAGGTCGAGGGCGGTGTGCCGCTTGTCCTCGCCGCGTCCGATGGCGACCGTCTCGTATCCCATGGCGGCGGCGAACTGCACGGCGAGGTGCCCAAGGCCGCCGATGCCGAGGACGGCGACCCGGTCTCCGGGTTCGGCGCCGCCGTGCCGCAGCGCGTTGAAGGTGGTCACCCCCGCGCAGCCGAACGGCGCGGCCTCCTCGTACGAGAGCCCGTCGGGAATCCGGATGAGTGCGGTGGCGGGGACGGTGACGGTGGTGGCCCAGCCGCCCGCGTAACTGAGGCCGGGGATCTGCCTGTTGGCGCAGTGGACCACGTCGCCCGAGCGGCAGGCCGTGCAGTGCCCGCACGAGCCGCCGAACCAGCCGACCCCGGCTCGCTCCCCGACCTCCCAGCCCGCGACGCCCGCACCGACCTGGGTGACGACTCCGGCGACCTCGTGCCCGGGCACGATCGGAAACCCGTACGCGGGCTTCGGATTCGCGGCCATCCCGGCGTCGGCCCCGCAGATACCGGACGCCTTCACGTCCAGGCGCACCTCGCCCGGCCCCGGCTCGCGCGGCTGGACGGGGGCGACGTGCACCGGCCCGCCGGATTCGGTCACCTGGGCGGCCCGGTGCGCGGGGCGGTGGTCCTGGGACACGGTCATCACTCCTGACGGGAAAGAAGGGGCGGATTCCGTACGCGGAATTCCCCGGTACTGTGAAACAGTCGAGAAAGGACGCAGCCGGATTATTTCCTGCCGCTCCGCCCATCCGACGGAGCATGCTTGCCCACGGTAGAGCCAATGCCGGACATCCGGTAGACGATGATCATGAATACAGCTATAGCCTGAGGTTGTGGCTGAGAGGGGTTGAGGATGAACATCGAAGGGCTGCGGTACGCGCAGGCCGTGTCCCGGACCAAGTCGTTCAGCGCCGCGGCGCGCGACTACGGGGTGACGCAGCCCGCGTTGTCGAACGGGGTGGCCCGCCTGGAGGAGGAGCTCGGCGTCAAGCTGTTCGACCGCTCGCCGCGCGGCGTGAAGCCCACTGCCCACGGCGCCCGCGTGCTCCCGATGATCGACCGAGCCCTTGAGGCGCTGGACTCGGTCACGGCCGAGGCGCGGCGGCTCACCAGCCCCGCCGAGGGCGCGATCCGCATGGGCGTCTCACCCCTGATCGGGGCGGATCTGGTGGCCTGCGCCTTCAGCGCCGCCCGCACCCTGACCCGCCCGCGTGACCTGGTGCTGCGCGAGGCCGACCTGGACCTGCTGCGCACCGCCCTGCAGCACGGCGAGCTGGACGTCCTCCTGGTGCCCGAAGTGGAGGCCATGCCCGCCTTCCGGCACCGCACGATCTTCACCGAGCCGGTCGTCGTCATCGACCCGGACGTCGCCCCCGGCACCGACGGCCCGGTGGAGCTGACCGACGCCGCGGGCGCCGACTTCATCCTCGTCCCCGACACCTGCGGCCTGACCACCTTCACCACCCAGCTGTTCCGGGACAACGACCTTGCGCTGCGCACCTATCCGGGCGAGGCCGCCAGCTACCGGGTCCTGGACGAGTGGGCCCGCCTCGGTGTCGGTGCCGCACTGCTGCCGAGGTCCAAGGTGACGGCGGACCACGCCAGCTGCCGCCCGCTGGTGCGCGGCGGCGCTCCGGTGGAGATGTCGTACGAGGCGGTCTGGGGGCGTGACAACCCGCTCGGTGCCGACCTGGAGGAGTTCGTCGACTTCCTCGCCGACTCGGCCGGCTGCCGGGTACCCAGCGGTGAACCGGGCGGCGGCCCCTCCTCGGACGAGGCGACAGGCCCTGCCGCGGCGGCTCAGTAGCGAGTAATGCGATGCAGTTATAGCCGCATCACAGAAGATCCTCTACCGGACACCGACGCGCCGACCTACCTTTGACGCATCCGAAACCGCTCGCGGAAATACCTGCGAGAAATTCAACGGGAAAGGGTGCGTCATGGCCTATCTGGAAATCACGCTCAAGGTGGCGAAAGAGAATCGAGTCGCTGCGGCCGGTGTGTACGAGAAGTACAAGCAGCCGTTCCTCGACACCGTCCCGGGCGCCGAGTCCAAGGAACTCCTCGTACGGGATGAGGACGTGCAGGTGCTGCACGGCTTCACGACCGTGGGCGAGGCCCGCGCCTACCTCGACAGCGCCCTGTTCCAACAGGACGTCGTCGGCGGCCTGGCCCCGCTGCTGGCCGCCGACCCCGAGGTCCGCGTCTACGACGTCGCCTGACCGCCCCGAACGGGCGCGTCTCCCGCACGGTGGCCCGCCCGTCCCTCGCACCTCCCCCTTCTTCTGACCAGGAGTACGGCATGTCCCGCACCACCATCGACCTCACCGGCAAGAAGGCCGTCATCATCGGCGGCACCAGCGGCATGGGCCTGTCCATCGCCCGGAACATCCTGGACGCGGGCGGCAGCGTCGTCGTCACCGGCCGCTCCGAGTCCAGCGCGGCGAAGGCCGTGGCCGAACTCGCCGACGAGAAGGCGACCGGTCTGGCCGCCGACCTGAACGACCCCGCGGCCGTCGAGCGCCTGCGCGCCGAGCTGGCCCGCGACCACGCGGACGCGACGCTCCTGGTCAACGCGGCCGGCGTGTTCGCGCCGAAGCCGTTCCTTGAGCACACGCCCGAGGACTACGACCGGTACCAGGCCATCAACCGGGCCTTCTTCCTCATCACCCAGACCGTCGCCTCCAGCATGGTCGAGCGCGGCGCCAAGGGTGCCATCGTCAACGTCGGCTCCATGTGGGCCCACCAGGCCGTCGCCGCCACGCCCTCCTCCGCGTACTCGATGGCCAAGGCCGGCCTGCACTCGCTGACCCAGCACCTGGGCATGGAGCTCGCGCCGTACGGCATCCGCGTCAACGCCGTCGCCCCGGCGGTCGTGCGCACCCCGATCTACGAGGAGTTCATCCCCAAGGCCGAGATGGACAGCGCGCTCGACGGCTTCAACGCCTTCCACCCGCTGGGCCGCACCGGCACCCCCGACGACGTCGCCGCCACCGTGGTGTTCCTGCTCTCCGACCACACCGACTGGGTCACCGGCGCGGTCTGGGACGTCGACGGCGGCGTCATGGCCGGACGCAACTGACCCATCCGGGTCCGCACCAAAGGCCGTCGGCGTCAGCGGTGCAGCCCGCGCAGACCGGAGTCGACGGTGCCCGTGACGTGTGAACGCAGCGCCTCCACGAAGCCCTCGGTCTCCTCGTCGCGCAGCCGCGCGACGAGGGCTTCGTGCTCGTCGATGATCGTCTGGCAGCGGGCCAGGAGGCTGTCGCCGAGCGCGAAGAGCAGGAAGCGCTGCCGGTCGGCGAGCCGGTCGCTCAGTTCGAGCATGACCTGGTTGCCGCCAACCTCGACGAAGGACCGGTGGAAAGCGAGCGTCAGCTCGATGAACCGGCTCAGATCGTCGGCGCCCAGCGCGCTCCTCTGCAGATCGAGCTCGCTCGCCAGCCGATCCGCGAGTTCCGTACGACACTGCGGTGTGGCGCGCTGTACCGCAGCCGACTCGAGGACGAACCGGGTGTCGGCCAGCTCGCGGGCGTCCTTCTCGCTCAGCCCGCGCACCAGGGCACCGCGCTTCGGGTAGACGGTGATCCAGCCCTCGTCCTGAAGCCGGACCAGCGCGGCCCTGACCGGCGTGCGGCTCACCCCCAGCTCGGCGGCGAGCCCGACTTCACCGAGCATCGCGCCGGGCGCGCGTTCCCCGCTGAGGATGCTGTCGCGGATGGCCGCGTACGCCTGCTCCGAAGCGCTCTGACTACTGATCGACATGGGATCTATCCTCCCGGACAGGCGTCTGGGATACAAGTTGAATCCCATTGGAATACATCGCGCGGGCGGTCGCGTTGAAGCCCCACAGAAGGTCCGCGGAAGCCAGTGGACCGACCGGAGAAAGGACCGTGTCGTGCGGCAGCTCATCGTCATCGGATCCGGCCCCGCCGGATACACCGCGGCCCTCTACGCCGCGCGCGCCAACCTGCGCCCACTCCTGATCGCCTCCTCCGTCGAGGCGGGCGGCGACCTGATGAACACCACCGAGGTCGAGAACTTCCCGGGCTTCCCCGAGGGCGTCATGGGCCCCGACCTGATGGACAAGATGCAGCGGCAGGCCGAGAAGTTCGGCACGGAGGTCCTCTTCGACGACGTCACATCCGTCGATCTGACCGGCGACATCAAGACCGTCACCCTCAGCTCCGGCGAGCGGCACCAGGCCCTGGCCGTCGTCTTCGCGACCGGCTCCGCCTACCGCAAGCTCGGCCTGGCCGACGAGGACCGGCTCTCCGGACGCGGCGTGTCCTGGTGCGCGACCTGCGACGGCTTCTTCTTCCGCGACCGTACCGTCGCGGTCGTGGGCGGCGGCGACTCCGCCCTGGAGGAGGCGACCTTCCTCACCCGCTTCGCCAGCAAGGTGTATGTCATCCACCGCCGCGACAGCCTGCGCGCCTCCCAGGCGATGCAGGACCGCGCCCGCGCCAACGACAAGATCGAGTTCCTGTGGAACGCGGAAGTCACCGCGATCCACAGCGCCGACAGCGTCACCGGCGTCACCCTCACCGACACCACCACCGGCGAGGCGAGCGAACTGCCCGTCGAGGGCCTGTTCGTCGCCATCGGCGCCGACCCCCGCGTCCACCTCGTCCACGGCCAGCTCGACCTCACCGCGGACGGGACGATCGCCGTCGACGGCCGCAGCTCCCGTACGAACCTGCCCGGCGTGTTCGCCGCCGGCGACGTCATCGACCCCACCTACCGCCAGGCCGTCACCGCCGCCGCATCCGGCACGGTCGCCGCCCTCGACGCCGAGCACTTCCTCACCACGCTCCCCGACGAACTCCTGCGGCGCACGACCTCGGACCGGACCGGCGACCTCGCCGCGGCCTGACCACAAGCCCGCCTGCCCCAGCGAAGAACCGCAGAAAGAGAGACATAACGCCATGTCAGCAGCCCGCCCCGTCACGGACGCCTCCTTCGCCGACGACGTCCTGCTCAGCGACAAGCCCGTCCTGGTCGACTTCTGGGCCACCTGGTGCCCGCCGTGCCGCGCCGTCTCCCCGATCCTCGACAAGCTCGCGGCCGACCACGCCGACACCCTGAAGGTCGTCAAGCTCGACGTCGACCAGAACCCGGTCACGGCCCGCCAGTACGGGATCACCTCGATCCCCACGATGAAGGTCTTCCAGGGCGGCAGGCCCGTGAAGACCCTCGTCGGCGCCCTGCCCCAGGCTGCCCTGGAAGCCGAGCTGGCGCCCTACCTGCGCAGTGCGGCATGAGTGGCGTACGAGTCACCCCGTGGCAAGACGACAGTTTCCCCTCCCCGCCCGCCCAGTTGCTCGCCGCCATGCAGGGCCGCCGGCCCAACGGTGAACTGATCGGCATCGACCGGGTCCTGCTGCGGAGCTTCCCGCTCGCCACCGGCTGGAACGAACTCCTCGGCCGGGTCCGCGCCGACTTCAGCCTGGAACTGGAGTACCGCGAACTGATCATGCTGCGCGTGGCCGTGCTCAACCGCGCCGATTTCGAATGGAACGTGCACCACCCGGCCTACCTGCAGGCAGGCGGCACCGAGGACAAGTGCCTCGCCCTCAAGAAGCCCGACGCAGCGGACGGCATCTTCGACGCGAAGGAGCGCGCCCTGATCGCGCTCACCGACCAGTCCACCAGGCAGGTCGAGGTCGACCCCGAACTCATCGAGGAACTCAAGGAGTCGTTCGGCGAGACCAAGACGGTCGAAGCGGTGGCCACGGTCGCCGCCTACAACATGGTCTCCCGCTTCCTGGTCGCGCTGGCGATCTGAAGCAATCAGCCCCAGCCCTGGAGCCGACGCTTCCCCCCTTCGCCGGGCCGCTATTGACCTGCACCCCCGCACACAGCCGCCCCCGCACCCCGGTGCCTCCTCGGAGGCCCGGCGGTCGCGCCGCCGCCCGCCGCCCGCCGCCCGCCGCCCGCCGCAGCATCCCTGTCCCCGCCTTCTCAGCGGCCTTCACCCACTACGACACCCTGCGCACCGGCCACCCCGGCACCTTCCACACCCACTGGTCCCACCCGGACCGCCCCGAGTCGACAACCTGACACGCCACTCCTCAGCACCCGCACCCCACCTCAGCGAAGGACTCAGCACCCATGACCGTGATCAATGACATCGACGTCCAGGCCCTCAAGGACACCACCGCCGCCGTCGAGGCCGACCCCCGCCTCGGCCGGGCCACCTTCTCCGTCGACGGCACCTGGCAGGGCGGCTGCCGCCTCACCGCCCGGACCGGCGCCCTCGCCCAGGGCGGCGAGCAGGACGAGACACGCATCGCCAAGTACACAATGAGCAGCGACGAACCCACCGTACTCCTGGGCACCGACACCGCCGTCTCACCTGCCGAGTACGTACTGCACGCCCTCGCCGGCTGCTACACGGTCACCCTCTCCGCCCTCGCAGCAGCTCAGGGCATCGCGCTCAAGGGCTTCCGCCTCGAACTCGAAGCCGACATCGACCTGCGAGGCTTCCTCGACATCGACGCCACAGTCCGTCCGGGCCTGCAGCAGATACGCGTACGCCTCCACGTCGACGCCCCGGACACCCCTCGCGAGCAGATCGAGGAACTCGTCGCCCTCGTCGAGAACCGCTCGCCGATCCGCGACACCCTGGTCAGCCCTGTCGACGTCGTCACCACACTCGCCTGACCAGCTGCCTACCTTCGTCCACCGCGTTCGCATTTAACGACCGCGGTGGACGAAGCACAGGCCCTTCCGTTCGCTGCGCCCGCGTGCCCGGCAGCGTCGCCGAGCGTCACGCACGCCTCGACTGCCTGCCGGACTCCCACACTCAGCGTGTCTTCTCACCAGCGGCATATGCGACCTGACGCCCCATCAGAACGAGCGTCAAATGAGCGTCACGAGCGTCATTTCAGCGTCAAGATATCGCCCGTAACGCCCACACCGCACATAACGCGCACAGGCAAAACCGCAGGTCAGGAGCCCTTCGCGACCGGCTCAAGGATCGCCACGCACTCCACATGATGAGTCATCGGAAACAGATCGAACGCCCTGAGCGTCCGCACCCGATACCCCCCATCCCGGAAGTACCCCAAGTCCCGGGCCAACGCCGCCGGATCGCATGCCACATACGCGATCCGCCGGGCCCCGAGCGACGCCAGATGCTCCACCGTCTTCCGCCCCGCGCCGGCCCGCGGCGGATCCAGCACCACGAGGTCGACCTCGGTGATCCCGGTACGCGGCAGCACCGTCTCGACCTTGCCCTGCTCGATCCGTACCCGGTCGAAGTCGGCGAGATTGTGCCGGGCGTCCTCCACGGCGCGCTTGCCGGACTCGATGCCGAGGACCGCGCCCTTCTCGCCGAGCCGGTCGGCGAGGGCGCCCGCGAACAAGCCCACGCCGCAGTACAGGTCGAGCGCCATCTCGCCCTTGCGGGGCAACAGGCCCTGCATGACGGCCGTCACCAGGGTGTCCGCGGCCTTCGGATGGACCTGCCAGAAGCCGCCGTTGCCCACCCGGTAGGTACGGCCGTCGGCGCGTTCGCGGACGAAGGGGCGGCCGTGGACGCGATGGGTGCCGCCGTCCTTCTCGCCGATGCGCATCACCGACACCGGCTTGTCCAGCTCGACGATCGGCAGGCGGGCGCCCGGCCGGGGCGTGAGGATCACCTGGCGGTCCTGCGAACCCGTCGCCGCGATCGCCTCCACCGACGCCATGCCGGTCCAGTCGCGCTTCTCGATGCCCAGCTCGCTGACACCCTCGGCGGCGATCATGCAGTGGTCGATCGGTTCCACCTCGTGGGAGCGGTGCCGGCGCAGCCCCGCATGGCCGTCGGCGTCGACCGCGTACTGCACGCGCGTGCGCCACTGCGGCACCTGTCCGGCGGGCAGCTTGTCGCCCTCGGCCGGCATGACCGTGCCGTCCCAGCCGACGTCCTCCGGGGTCAGTCCCGCGAGCCGCTGGAGCTGTTCGGCGATGACCTCGCCCTTCATCCGGCGCTGCGCCCCGGGCTTGGCGTGCTGCCAGTCGCAGCCGCCGCAGCGGCCGGGGCCGGCGAAGGGGCAGGGGGCTTCGATGCGGTCCTTGGAGGCGGACCGGATCTCCACCGCGTCGGCGCGCAGGAAGCGGTCGCCCTCCTCGCCCTCGGTCACGCGGGCCACGACCCGCTCGCCGGGCAGCGTGTGCCGGACGAACAGCACCTGGCCGGCGTCGGTGCGGGCGATGCAGTGCCCGCCGTGGGCGACGGGGCCGATCTCGACCTCGTACTCCTCCCCCACCAGCGACCCCACCTGAGATTTCTTCGGTTCTGCCTGCATGGTGGGGTGACTCCAGATCGAGAAGGGGTACGGCCCGCGACCAGCCATCTCCGGGGGCCCGACAACAGCCCACCAGTCTACGTGCTCCCCGCCTACCCGCTCCCCGTTACCCGCTCCCCGTCCACCCGCTCCCCGCCCGCGTCAGCGCTGGGCGTCCGTCTCCTTGGGCCGCTCCTGGGCCGGCCCGCGCCGCACCGAACCCGGCGCGTTCCACTCCTGCTGCTTGCGGGCCCGCTTGCGCGCCACCTCGGAGGACTGGAGCTGGTACGGCACCGAGGTCACCATGATGCCCGGCGTGA
Source organism: Streptomyces ferrugineus (assembly GCF_015160855.1). Classification (NCBI taxonomy): domain Bacteria; kingdom Bacillati; phylum Actinomycetota; class Actinomycetes; order Kitasatosporales; family Streptomycetaceae; genus Streptomyces; species Streptomyces ferrugineus. The sequence continues at coordinate 7,559,950 of NZ_CP063373.1, forward strand.
AGAGGAGCCGGCCCTTCAGGCGGAGCGCGCTCTGGTTGTGCAGCAGTTGCTCGTACCAGTGGCCCACGACGTACTCGGGGATGATGACCGACACGGCGTCGCGCGGGGACTCCTTGCGCAGGCTCTTCACGTACTCGATGACCGGCCGTGTGATCTCGCGGTACGGCGAGTCGAGCACCTTCAGCGGTACGTCGATGCCGCGCCGCTCCCACTCCGCGCGCAGCGCCTTCGTCTCCGCCGGGTCGACGTTGACGCTGAGCGCCTCCAGGGTGTCCGAGCGCATCAGCTTGGCGTAGGCGAGGGCGCGCAGGGTGGGGCGGTGGATCTTGGAGACCAGGACGACGGAGTGCACCCGGGAGGGGCGCAGGGTGTCGTCGCTGGGGCCCTCGGGCGCGGCGATCTCCTCGGAGACGCGGTCGTAGTGCTTCCGGACCGCGGTCATGACGGCGTAGAAGATCACCATGCCGACCAGGGACACCCAGGCGCCGTGCTCGAACTTGGTGATCAGTACGACGACCAGCACCAGGCCGGTGAAGAAGGCGCCGAAGGCGTTGATCGCCCGGGAGCGGATCATGCGGCGGCGGGTGGCCGGGTCCCGCTCCGTGGCCAGGTGGCGGTTCCAGTGGCGGACCATGCCGGTCTGGCTGAGCGTGAAGGACACGAACACGCCGACGATGTAGAGCTGGATCAGCCGCGTCGAGTCGGCGCCGTAGATCCACACCAGGAGGATGGCGGCGCCCGCCAGCAGCACGATGCCGTTGGAGAAGGCGAGCCGGTCGCCGCGGGTGTGCAGCTGGCGCGGCAGATAGCGGTCCTGGGCGAGGATCGAGCCGAGCACCGGGAAGCCGTTGTAGGCGGTGTTGGCGGCGAGGAAGAGGACCAGCGCGGTGGCGGCGGCCAGCAGGACGAAGAAGAAGGTTCCGTCGCCGAACACGGCGGCGGCCACCTGGGAGATCACCGGGTTCTGGACGTAGTCGGCGCCGACCGGGACGCCGTCGCGGAGCAGGTCCTTGGCCGGGTTCTCGGCCATGTGGACGTCGGTGGCGAGGGCCAGCCCGATGATGCCGCAGAACATGGACACCGCGAACACGCCCATGAGGGCGAGCGTCGTCGCCGCGTTCTTCGACTTCGGCTTGCGGAAGGCGGGCACACCGTTGCTGATCGCCTCGACGCCGGTGAGCGCGGCACAGCCGGAGGAGAAGGTGCGCAGCAGCAGGAAGACGAGGGCGAAGCCGGCGATGCCCTGGTGCTCGGGTTCGATGTGCAGATCGGAGGTGGGTGCCTTCATGCTGTCGCCCAGCACCAGTCCGCGGAACGCGCCCCAGGCGATCAGCAGGAAGACGCTGGAGACGAAGACGTAGGTCGGGATCGCGAAGAGCTTGCCGGACTCCTTGACGCCGCGCAGGTTCATCAGCGTCAGCAGCACGATGATGCCGACGGCGCACAGCACCTTGTTCTCGACGATGAACGGAATCGCCGAGCCCAGGTTCTCCACACCCGACGAGATCGAGACGGCCACCGTCAGGACGTAGTCGACCAGCAGGGCGCTGGCGACGGTGAGCCCGGCCTTCGGTCCGAGGTTGGTGGTGGCGACCTCGTAGTCGCCGCCGCCGCTCGGATAGGCGTGCACGTTCTGCCGGTACGACGCCACCACGGTGAACATCAGGACGACGACCGCGACCGCGATCCACGGGGCGAAGTGGTAGGCCGACACGCCCGCGATGGACAGGACCAGCAGGACCTCGCCGGGCGCGTACGCCACGGAGGACAGCGGGTCGGAGGCGAAGACGGGCAGTGCGATGCGCTTCGGCAGGAGCGTTTCCGCGAGCCGGTCGCTGCGCAGCGCGCGCCCGATCAGAATCCGCTTGGGCACGTCGGTCAGTTTGGACACAACAGAGAATCGTATGCCCCCTGCCTGGGGCGGAGCACATCCGGGTGAAATCGTGCGCGGCGCGGGGGTGAATTCCGTGCCCCGTTCGCGCCGGGCGCGGGTCCGGCAGGCCGCTGCGTGCCTCCATGACCTGCGTCCGTACGCTCATCACATCCGGGAGACCTCATGTCGCACGCGACCGCTCAGCTCGTCGGTGCTCTCGTCGCGATCGCCGGACTCGCCGCCCTCGCGCTGGCCAGCGTGCGCAGCTTCAACCGCCGCTGACCGGCGTCCGGCAGCGCTCCTGGAGGCCCTGGTCGGGCTGTCGGACCCTGGCGTTACGGTGGACCGTGGCGCAGGCGAGCGGCGATCGTCCGGACCGCGAGGGATCATCGGCCGGATTCCCCGGCATGATGTTGCCCAGCGGTCCGCGACCGGCCCGCGCCTGTTGCCCGGCGAACCGAGAGAAGGTTATGAGCACCACGTTCACGCAAGTCAGACGCCTCACGAGGAGTGCGGGGTAAGCGCCGTGCACATCGTCATCATGGGTTGCGGAAGGGTGGGCTCCGCTCTGGCCCAGACCCTGGAGCAACAAGGGCACACGGTCGCCGTGATCGACCAGGACCCCACCGCGTTCCGCCGGCTGGGCCCCGGGTTCGGCGGCCGCCGGGTCACCGGTGTCGGCTTCGACCAGGACACCCTGCGCGAGGCGGGCATCGAGGAGGCGGGCGCGTTCGCCGCCGTCTCCAGCGGTGACAACTCCAACATCATCTCCGCGCGCGTGGCCCGCGAGATGTTCGGCGTGGAGAACGTGGCGGCGCGTATCTACGACCCCCGCCGCGCCGAGGTCTACCAGCGCCTGGGCATCCCGACCGTGGCCACGGTCCGCTGGACGGCGGACCAGATGCTGCGCCGGCTGCTGCCCTCGGGCGCCGAGCCGCTGTGGCGGGACCCCACCGGCGGTGTCCAGCTCGCCGAGGTGCACGCGTCCACCGCCTGGGTGGGCCACAAGATCAGCAAGTTGCAGGAGGAGACCGGCGTGCGCGTCGCGTTCCTCACCCGGCTCGGCGAGGCGATCCTGCCCAGCTCGCAGACGGTCCTGCAGGAGGGCGACCTGGTGCACGTGATGATGCGCTCCGACGAGGTCGACAAGGTCGAGGCGTCCTTCGCCAAGGGTCCCGAAGAGGAGGGCGGTCACTGATGAGGGTCGCCATTGCCGGTGCCGGTGCGGTGGGCCGCTCCATCGCGGGCGAACTGCTGGAGAACGGCCACGAGGTCCTCCTGATCGACAAGGCGCCGACCGCCATCTCGGTCGAGCGGGTCCCGCAGGCGGAGTGGCTGCTGGCCGACGCCTGCGAGATCACGTCCCTGGACGAGGCGGCGCTGCAGCGCTGCAACGTGGTGATCGCCGCGACGGGCGACGACAAGGTGAACCTGGTCGTGTCCCTGCTGGCGAAGACGGAGTACGGCGTCCCGCGCGTCGTCGCCCGCGTGAACAACCCCAAGAACGAGTGGCTGTTCAACGAGGCCTGGGGTGTGGACGTGGCCGTCTCCACCCCGCGGCTGATGTCGGCCCTGGTCGAGGAGGCGGTGAGCGTCGGCGACCTGGTCCGCCTGCTCCGCTTCAGCCACGGCGACGCGAACCTGGTGGAGCTGACCCTGCCGGAGGAGTCGGCCCTGGCCGGCACCCAGGTCGGCGACGTCGAGTGGCCCCAGGACACGTCCCTGGTCACCATCATCCGCGGCACCCGTGTTCTGACGCCGTCCCGCGAGGATTCCCTGGAGGCGGGCGACGAACTCCTCTTCGTGGCCGCGCAGGCCCGCGAGGAGCAGTTGGAGGACCTGCTGTCGGTCCGCCGCGAGGACACCGCGAGCTGAGCCCCCCCGGGGGGTACGACGGCGGACCTGCGACTCGCAGGGCGCCCTCCGCCGTCGTACGCAGCTCTACGCCTCTCGGCGGTGTCGCCCGCCCGCGGTCTCCCCGTCCTCCGCGGCCAGCGCCGCCTTGCGCTCCTCCTCGGCCTTCTCGGCCGCCTCCATCTCCGCGAACACGTCGATCGGCGCCGGAGCCTTGGCGAGGAACACCCAGGTCAGCCACACGGCCAGCAGGAACGGCGGGATCTTCAGCGCTACGAGCACCCATCCGAGCTGGGTGGTGTCGGCCCACCAGTACAGCGGGAACAGGATCGCGCACTTGGCGAGCAGGATCAGGCCCCAGGCGTAACTGGCCTTCGCATACGCCTTCTTGCGGCCGGGGTTGCGGGTGCGCCAGGAGAGGTTCTCCTTGAACACCGGGCCGAGGATGAGGCCGATCAGCGGCACACCGCTCAGGGTCGTGATGATGTACGCGAGGCCCAGCCCCAGCGTGTAGAGCATGCCCGGCAGATAGAAGTCCTTCGCGTTGCCGGTCATCATCGCGAACACGACACCGAAGGCGACACCGAAGACACCGCTGAAGGCGTGCTTGATGGTGTCCCGCATCACCAGGCGCACCACGACGAGCAGCAGGGACACCGCCAGCGCGGCGATCGCCGACTGGTGCAGGTCCTTGTTGATCGTGTAGATGGTGACGAACAGCAGGCCGGGCAGGACCGTCTCGATCATGCCGCGCACGCCGCCGAAGGCTTCGAACAGCGCGGCCTCGGTCACCGCCCGGGAGTCCTGCTCGGCGTCTGCGGTGGTGTCTTCGGTCGGCTTGTCGAGCGACGTCACCGGCTACTCCCGTCCAAGGGGTCTCAGTTCGTATTTCGGGTTGAACAGCACCCGGCGGCCCCGGCTCATGGAGATCCGGCCCGATGCGATCAGCCGGCGCCCCGGCTCTATGCCGACTATGGAGCGTCTGCCGAGCCACACCACGTCCAGGGCGGCGGAGCCGTCGAACAGCTCGGCCTCCAGGGCCGGAACGCCCGCACGCGGCCGCAGGGTGACCGTGCGCAAGGTACCAGTAACCGTCACGACCTGCCGGTCATGACAGTCGCCGATCTTGGTGCAACCGGCGGTCTCGGCGTCCTCCCGCAGCTCCTCGGACTCCAGGTCCTCCTGCGACGAGGAGAGCCGGTCGAGCATGCGCCGGAACCGGCCCACCGACTTTTCGGAACGAGGAACAGCACTCATGCTTGAAGCGTACCGGGCCTCACTTGTCGAACCGATAGCCCATCCCGGGCTCCGTGACGAAGTGCCTGGGGTGGGACGGGTCCGCCTCCAGTTTTCTGCGCAGTTGGGCCATGTAGACCCGCAGATAGTTGGTCTCCGTCCCGTACGAGGGCCCCCACACCTCCTGCAGCAGCTGCTTCTGGCTGACCAGGCGCCCCGTGTTGCGGACCAGCACCTCCAGCAGATGCCATTCGGTGGGCGTGAGCCGTACGTCCTTCCCGCCCCGGTTGACCTTCTTCGCGGCGAGGTCGACGGTGAACGACTCGGTCTCCACCATCACGTCGTCCTCGCCGCCCCCGTTGGGTTCGGCGCGGCGGACGGCGGCCCGCAGCCGGGCCAGCAGCTCGTCCATGCCGAAGGGCTTGGTGACGTAGTCGTCGGCGCCGGCGTCCAGCGCCTCGACCTTCTCGTCGGAGGAGTGCCGGGCGGACAGCACCAGGATCGGCACCCGGGTCCAGCCGCGCAGCCCCCGGATCACCTCGACGCCGTCCATGTCGGGCAGACCGAGGTCGAGGACGACCACGTCGGGGTGGCGGGTGGCGGCGAGTTCGAGGGCGGTGGCCCCGTCGTGGGCCGCGTCGACCTCGTACTTGCGGGCCTTGAGGTTGATCACGAGGGCGCGCACGATCTGCGGCTCGTCGTCGATCACCAGAACCCGGGTCATAGGGTCTGCCTTTCTGCTTCCACGGGGCGCCTCACCGGCACGCCCCCTTCTTCTACAGGCTCCGCGCGCGATTGTGCCGCCCGCAGGGTGAGCACCATGGTGAGGCCTCCGCCGGGGGTGTCCTCGGCGTTGAGGGTGCCGCCCATGGCCTCGGCGAAGCCGCGGGCGACGGCCAGGCCGAGCCCGACTCCCGCGCCGCGCGGGGCGTCGCCGTAGCGCTGGAAGGGCGCGAAGATGCGCTCCTTGGCCTCGTCCGGGACGCCGGGCCCGCGGTCGACCACCCGGACCTCCACCCGCTCGGCGATGGCGCTGGCGGACACCAGGACCCGGCTGTCGTCCGGGCTGTACTTGACGGCGTTCTCGACCAGGTTGGCCACCGACCGCTCCAGCAGCCCGGGGTCCACGGCGACCATGGGCAGCGTCTCCGGAATGTCCAGTTCCACGCTGTCCTCGGGCACCCCGCCCAGCGCCATCGGCACCACCTCGTCGAGGTCGATCTCCCTGATCAGCGGGGTGACCGTGCCGGTCTGGAGGCGGGACATGTCCAGCAGGTTCCCGACCAGGTGGTCCAGCCGGTCCGCGCCCTCCTCGATGCCCTCCAGCAGTTCGGCCTCGTCCTCCTCGGACCACGCCACGTCATCGGAGCGCAGCGAGGAGACGGACGCCTTGATGCTCGCGAGCGGAGTACGCAGGTCATGGCTGACGGCGGCGAGCAGCGCCGTGCGGATGCGGTTGCCCTCGGCCAGTTCCTTGGCCTGGTCGGCCTCGCGCTGGAGGCGCTGGCGGTCCAGGACGACGGCGGCCTGGGCGGCGAAGGCGGCGAGCACCCGGCGGTCCTCGGCGGGCAGCACCCGGCCGGTCAGGGCGAGTGCCATGTGGTCGCCGACCGGTACGTCGACGTCCGCGTCCTCGGGCCGTGCCGGTGCCGCTCCCCCGCCCACGCTGCCCGCGCAGGTCCACGGGTCGATGTCGCCCGCCCGCTCCAGCAGGGCCGCCGACTCCATGCCGAAGGTCTCACGGACCCGCTCCAGCAGTTCCTCCAGGCCGGTCTCGCCGCGCAGCACGTTCCCGGCGAGGAAGGACAGGATCTCGGACTCGGCGCGCAGCCGGGCCGCCTGGTGGGTGCGGCGGGCGGCGAGGTCGACCACGGAGGCGACGGCCACCGCCACGAAGACGAAGATGACGAGCGCGAGCAGGTTCTTGGGGTCGGCGATCGTGACGCGGTGCAGCGGCGGGGTGAAGAACCAGTTCAGCAGCATCGAGCCGACCGCCGCCGAGGCCAGCGCGGGGAGGAGCCCGCCGAGCAGGGCCGCCGCCACGGTCAGGGTCAGGAACAGCAGCATGTCGTTCGCCAGCCCGAGGTCGGCGTCGACGTGGGTCAGCAGCAGCGTGAGCAGCGTCGGTCCGCCGACGCCGACGAGCCAGCCCGCGAGGATCCGGGGCCGGCCGAGGCGCGCTCCGCGGGCCACGGGCAGTCCACGCCCCTTGGCGGCCTCCTCGTGGGTGACGATGTGCACGTCGAGGTCGGGGCCGGACTCGCGGGCCACCGTGGCGCCGACGCCGGGTCCGAAGACGTACTGCCAGCTCCGGCGGCGCGAGGAGCCGAGCACTATCTGGGTGGCGTTCGCCCCGCGCGCGAAGGCCAGCAGCGCGGCCGGGATGTCGTCGCCGACGACGTGGTGGAAGGTGCCGCCGAGGTCCTCGACGAGCGTGCGCTGGACGGCGAGTTCCTTCGGCGAGGCGGACGTCAGCCCGTCGCTGCGGGCGATGTAGACGGCGAGCACCTCGCCGCCGGCGCCCTTCTCCGCGAGCCGCGCGGCCCGGCGGATCAGCGTGCGCCCCTCGGGACCGCCGGTCAGCCCGACCACGATCCGCTCCCGTGAGCCCCAGATCTTCGAGACCCGGTGATCGCTGCGGTACTGCTGGAGGTACTCGCCGACCCGGTCCGCCACCCACAGCAGCGCCAGCTCGCGCAGGGCGGTCAGGTTCCCGGGGCGGAAGTAGTTCGACAGGGCCGCGTCGACCTTGTCCGGCTGGTAGATGTTGCCGTGCGCCATGCGGCGGCGCAGCGCCTGCGGCGACATGTCGACAAGCTCGACCTGATCGGCGCGCCGCACCACCTCGTCCGGCACGGTCTCCTGCTGCCGTACGCCGGTGATGGACTCCACGACATCGCCCAGCGACTCCAGATGCTGGATGTTGACGGTCGAGATGACGTCGATCCCGGCCGCCAGCAGTTCCTCCACGTCCTGCCAGCGCTTGGCGTTGCGGGAGCCGGGGACGTTGGTGTGGGCGAGTTCGTCGACGAGGGCGACCTGTGGGCGCCGTGCCAGGACGGCGTCGACGTCCATCTCGGTGAAGGCGCTTCCGCGGTACTCCAGCCGTCTGCGCCGTATCTGCTCCAGGCCGTGCAGCATCACCTCGGTGCGCGGCCGGTCGTGGTGCTCCACGAACGCGACGACGCAGTCGGTGCCCCGCTCGATCCGCCGGTGCGCCTCGGACAGCATCGCGTACGTCTTGCCGACGCCCGGTGCCGCACCGAGATGGATCCGAAGCCTGCCGCGTCCCATGGTCCCCATTGTGTTCCGGTCACTGCTGCCTACTCAGCGTCGACCCTACGGCCAATATTCGCGACAAATGGGGCCGGGCGGGGTGGCGGGGGCGTCTTTGACGCGACTCTGACGCTCCCCGCCGTCATGTCGTGCGGGCTCGTCAGCCGGGGTTGTCGCCGTGCGTGAGGGTCTCCCAGGCCACGAAGAGGTTGTTGCTGCCGGCCGGGCGGCCCCGCTCGGTCAGTGCCCGGGTGTTGGTCATCGGGATGCCGAGGCGGTTGCGCAGGGCGTTGTGGCTGACCTCGGTGACCGGGCCGAGGCCGAGCTTGAGCGAGCCGCCGCACAGCCAGCTCGGGGCGGCCGTGCCGAGCTGGTACTTCGCCTGGAACCCGAGCGCGTGCCGCAGCCGCTCGCCGATGTCGGTGCCGTACAGGTCCTGGCCCTGGATGCGGCTGGTCTCGGCGACGTGCGAGATCGCGGAGATGCCGTAGCCGGTGTGGGTGAAGTCGCGGCAGGTCTCCTGGGTGAGGCCGGTGACGAAGGTGCCCTGTCCCTGCCAGTAGTTGACGATCTTCTCGCGGGTGTCGAGGTTCTGGCTCGGCACCGTCCTGGGCAGGTCGCCGTCGGAGGACAGATAGACGTAGGCGGCGGCGCGGGTGCGGAACTTTGCCATGGCCTTGTCGTACGACGCCTTGTCCTCCAGCAAGACCGAGATGCCGACGGCGGCCTCCATCATCGACAGCTCCCAGTTGCCGTTGGAGTTCGAGCCGTTGATGATCTCGGACAGATAGACGGTGCGCAGCATGGTGGCGAACCGGCCGGAGTTGGCCCAGCTCCCGCTGTACGTGTACTTGATGATCTCGGCGGCCTTGGGCCAGGAGGAGCCGGCCCAGCCCGTCTGGAGGGGCGCGTTGCTGTTGGTGTGGTCCCTGATCACCGCGGACCAGGCGTCCATCAGCGCGATGGCCTTCTTCGCGTGCCGCTCGTCGCGGGTGATGTACCAGGCCAGGGCCTGGGTGTAGGCGGCCATCGCATCCTCGCGCTCGTCGGTGCAGCCGTAGTTGGGGTTCGAGTAGGAGCCGCACTCGACGACCGCACGGGGCTTGGGGGTGCGGTTCAGATCGGCGTACTTGCTCCCCATCATCTGGTCGAAGGCGCCTTTCCAGGGCTGGGCGCCGGCGTTGACCTTGGCGCGGGTGAAGTCCAACTGCCCCTTGGAGACGGTGACTCCGGGGTGGGTGAAGGTGCCGGGCGCGGCGCCGGCGGGCCAGGCGACGACACCGGCGACGAGGGCGGCCGTGGCTGCGAGGAGTGCGGTTCTGCGCATGTGTGGGGGGCCTTCCGTTCTCGTATGTGAACGTGAAGCGCCTTTATGAACAGACGCGTTGGCCGGAGACGGTAGGTACAGACCAATACGCCGTCAAGAGTCCACGCACGAGAAAGGGCCGCACCCCTGAGGGGTACGGCCCTGGTGTCTCCGCGGTGCTCAGCGCACCTCAGTGATCTCCGGTCCGCGCTGGAGCTGGCCCATGCCGCCGGAGAAGCGCGATCCGGCCTCCTCCTGCTGGACGCCCTCCGGAACCATCTGGGCGTCGTTCGGCAGCTTCAGGACGATCGGGTCGCGCGGGGCCATCGGCCCCTCGCCACGGACCACGACCGTGTCCCGGAAGATCTGCTCGAGCAGACCGGCCGCCTGCGGCTGCACGGCGCCCTGGCCCGAGATCACACCGCGCAGGAACCAGCGGGGCCCGTCCACTCCGACGAACCGCACGACCTGGAAACCGCCCGTGCCGTCCGGGAGTTGCACCGGCACCTGGGCCCTCAGCTCCCAGCCGAGCGGGCCCTCGACCTCGTCGATGATGCCGCCCTGCTGGGTGATCCCGGAGCCGATCTCCTCGCGTACCTCGCTCCAGATGCCCTCGCGCTTGGGCGCGGCGAAGGCCTGGAGCTGGATGGCGCTGTCGCGCAGCACGACGGTCGCCGCGACGATCGCGTCGCCCGCGACCTCCACGCGCAGCTCCATGCCGTCGACGCCGGGCACGAGCATGCCTCCCAGGTCCACCCGGCCCTCGCCGGGCTCACGGACCTCGGAGCTGTCCCACGGGCCGTCGGGCCGCGGTTCCGGCTCCAGCCGTACGCGCTCATGCGTGCCGTCGTCGTCCGCCTCAGAGTCGATGTCGACGACCTGCTCGGGCTCGCCGGCCGCGTCCTCGGCGGCACCCTTCTTCTTGCGACGTCCGAACACGTCACTGTCCTTCCCGGTCGGATACGACCGAAGCGTATCGATTCCCACCCGCCCGGCCGCCGTCGGCGGCCTGACCGTCTGTATCGCTTGTGCCGTCCACCGCGGCATGCCCGCCGGTGGACCCGAAGCCCCCCTCGGCCCGTGCCGAATCGGGAAGCTCCGCGACCTCCTGGAAGCGAACCCTCTCGACCTGCTGGACGACCAGTTGGGCAATCCGGTCGAAGCGCTCGAACCGCACGCTCTCACGCGGGTCGAGATTCACCACGATCACCTTGATCTCCCCACGGTACCCGGCATCAACCGTCCCCGGGGCATTCACGAGGGCGACACCGAGACGGGCGGCGAGACCGGAACGCGGGTGCACGAAGGCCGCGTACCCCTCCGGGAGGGCGATCGACACCCCGGTGGGCAGGACGGCCCGCTCCCCCGGCTTCAGTTCGTGGCCCCGAGTGGTGCGCAGATCGGCTCCCGCGTCGCCGGGTTGCGCGTACGTCGGAAGCGGTACGTCCGGATCGACACGCCGGATCAGCACGTTCAGGGGATCACGGCTCACGGGTTCACCTCGAAGGCTCGGGCACGCCGCACCTGGTCCGGGTCGCTCATGGCGGCCCGGATCTCCTGCGGGCGGCCGTTGTCGATGAAGTGGTCGACCTTGACCTCGATGAAGAGGGCGTCGGCACGGACCGCGACGGGCCCCTCGGGGCCGCCGATCCGCCCGGTGGCCCGGGAGAAGATCTTGCGCCCCGCCACCGCCGTCACCTCCGCCTCGAGGTGCAGGACCGTGCCCACCGGAACCGGCCGCACGAAGTCGGTCTCCAGCCGCCCGGTCACCGCGATGGTGCGCAGCAGCCAGTTGAGCGAGCCGAGGGTCTCGTCGAGGGCGGTCGCGAGCACACCCCCGTGCGCCAGCCCGGGCGCGCCCTGGTGGGCGGGCTGCACGGTGAACTCGGCGGTGATGCTCACACCGTCCCCCGCCCGCGCCTCCAGGTGCAGCCCGTGGGGCTGCTCGCCGCCACAGCCGAAACACTCGCCGTAGTGCGCCCCTAGCACCTCACCGGGCGCGGGAGCATCCGGATGCCGCACCGGTTTCACGGCGTCGGCCGGAGGCTGAAGAGCTGCTGAAGTACCTCTCACAGCCGCAGACCTTACCCGCGCGTCGGGGCAGTCCGGACACCGTGCCAAGCTTGGCTCCATGCAGCTCTCCGCCGCCCCGTTCGAAGAACGCCTCACGGCCCCCCGCTCCTGGTGGCTGATCTCGTTCCTGGTCGGGCTCTCCCTGGCCCTGATCCTCCTGCCGTTCGGCACGCTGCCCATGCTCGCGGGCCTGGCCGGCGGCACCGCGGCGGCGGCCGTCATGGCCAGTTCGTACGGCTCCGTCCGCATTCGCGTGGTGGGCGACTCGCTGATCGCGGGCGACGCGAAGGTCCCGGTGCGGGCGCTGGGCGAGGCGCATGTCCTGGACCCGGAGGAGGCCCGCGCCTGGCGCACCCACAAGGCCGACACCCGGGCCTTCCTGCTGCTGCGCGCCTACATCCCCACGGCCCTGCGCGTGGAGGTCACGGACCCCGAGGACCCGACGCCGTACCTGTATCTGTCGACCCGTGAGCCGGAGCGCCTGGCGGAGGCGATCAGGGCCGCCAAGGCCTCGGCCTAGCACACAAGATCGGGCCGTCACCGGCCCGTGCCGGGCGACTCAGCCGCCCCCGAGCTCCTTGCGCCAGTGGCTGCGCGCGGCGTCGTCCATCGGCAGCGGCTCGGCCGGGCGCTCCAGCGGCGGAAGCTGCGCCAACTCCTCCCACGGCACCTGGATCCTGCGCAGGTCGGCGCGGATCCGCGCGGCGAGTCTCTTGGTGTCCCGCCGGTTCATGGCCGCGCCCACGGCGGCGCCCACCAGGAAGGGCATCAGGTTCGGCAGGTTGCGCACCATGCGCTTCATGATCTGCTGACGCAGCTCACGCTTCATCTGCCCGCCGAGAGCGGCGTTGACCGTCACGGGCTTCAGGGGGTCGATGCCGCGCTCCTCGGTCCACGAGGACAGATACGCGGTGCTGCGGGCACGCAGATTGCCGGGCGGGCGTACGCCGTAGACCTCGTGCAGTTCGGCGATCAGCTTCATCTCGATCGCCGCCACGCCGGTGATCTCGGCGGCCAGTTCGGTCGGCATCGCGGGCGGCACCGGCAGCATCGCCGCGGCGCCCACTCCGGCGCCCACCGTGGAACTCGCGTTCGCCGCGCCCGCGACGAGTTTGTCCGCGAGCTGTTCGGGCCCGAGGCCCGGGAACTGTCGGCGAAGGGTCGCGAGGTCGCGTACGGGGATACGCGGGGCGTTCTCGATGATCCGGTCGGCCAGGTACCCGAGACCCGCCCTGGCGGCGCTGCCGCCCTTACGGACGCCTTCTCTGGCCCTGTGCCGGATCACCGCGACCCTGCGCCTGGCCACGGGCGCGGGAACCTCGGCCGACGCCGGGAGGTCAGCTCCGGACATCGGTTCGAGCGAGGCTCCCTCACCGGATGAGCCCCGCTCGTCGTCACGCGCGCCGTACGGGCCGTCGGACGGCCCCTGGTCCGCTGTCCGCCCGCGGCGGAAGCGGCGCTTCCGAGGAGGGGTCGAGCCAGTCATGCCCGACCCGACCTCAGTCGCAGTCGCGGCAGATCGGCTGACCGTTCTTCTCCCGGGCCAGCTGGCTGCGGTGGTGCACCAGGAAGCAGCTCATGCAGGTGAACTCGTCCTGCTGCTTCGGCAGCACCCGGACGGCCAGCTCCTCATTGGAGAGGTCGGCGCCGGGCAGTTCCAGGCCCTCGGCGGCCTCGAACTCGTCGACGTCCACAGCGGACGTCGACTTGTCGTTCCGCCGGGCCTTCAGTTCTTCAAGGCTGTCCGAGTCGACGTCGTCGTCGGTCTTGCGTGGGGTGTCGTAATCCGTTGCCATGTCGCTCTCCCCCTCTGGGTGTCTGCGGTGTCTCCAGCGCACGTAACGCGTGAGAGGCCGGACTTGTGCCCGACCCGAGGCGGAGATTTTGCCTCACATCAAGGTCTGTTACTCAATCGACACCCAAGCGAACTCCTCAAGAGTGATCGGCTTGGATGGCGAACGGGACCGTACACGGTCCTAATGCCGCAGTTCAAAGGCGTCTCACCGTGTACTTCCCGTGATCAAGACCCTCGAAAACCCGGATTTTCCCGGCTTTCCGACCGGCCTCATGATCACGGAGAGTAGATGGCCGGAAATTCGCCCCTGTGATCGATCACACACGGGAACACGCACGGCGCGTGGAGAAAATTCCGCTCAAAGCGAACATCCCCGTGCGGCGGCGGGTGTCGGCGCACATGATCTCAGACCGGGAAGGTGACTCGCATCACGAGCCCACCTCCCTCGCGCGGCTCCGCCGAGATGTGCCCGCCGTGCGCCCGCACCACGGACCGCACGATGGACAGCCCGAGGCCGACGCCCTTGTCGCTGCCGGTTCGCTCCGTACGCAGCCGTCTGAACGGCTCGAAGAGGTTGTCGATCTCGTACGCCGGCACCACCGGCCCGGTGTTCGAGACGACCAGGACCGCCTGGCCGTGCTGGACATCGGTGATGACCTCGACCCAACCGTCCTCCGGAACGTTGTACCGGACGGCGTTCTGCACCAGGTTCAGGGCGATGCGCTCCAGCAGGACGCCGTTGCCCTGGACCACCGCGGGCTTCTGCTCGCCGCGGATCACCACGCCCTTGGCCTCCGCCTCGGCGTGCACCTGGTCGACGGCCTGCTCGGCGACCTCGGCGAGGTCGACCGGTTTGCGCTCGACGATCTGGTTGTCGCTGCGGGCGAGCAGCAGCAGGCCCTCCACGAGCTGCTCGCTGCGCTCGTTGGTGGCCAGCAGCGTCTTGCCCAGCTGCTGGAGCTCCACCGGCGCCGTCGGGTCGGAGAGGTGCACCTCGAGGAGGGTGCGGTTGATCGCCAGCGGTGTTCGCAACTCGTGCGAGGCGTTGCCGACGAAGCGCTGCTGGGCGGTGAAGGCGCGCTGCAGCCGCTCCAGCATCTCGTCGAAGGTGTCGGCCAGTTCCTTCAGCTCGTCGTCCGGGCCGTCCAGCTCGATCCGGCGGGACAGGTCCGAGCCCGCCACCGCGCGTGCGGTGCGGGTGATCCGGCCCAGCGGCGACAGCACCCGGCCGGCCATGGCGTAGCCGAAGGCGAAGGCGATGATCGCGAGGCCGAGCAGGGCGAGCAGGGAGCGGCTGAGGAGATCATCCAGCGCGACCCGGCGCTGGCTGTCGATGCAGGCGCTGATCGCCTCATTGAACTCGGAGATCGTGAGGCCCGGCTTGATCCCGGGGCAGTTGTCGCTGCTGACCTGGAGTTCCCTGAAGCTCACGATCTTGAACAGGGGCTCGTTGCCCGTGTTGATCGCCTGCGCGGCCAGCAGATAGATGATCGACAGCAGCAGGATCCCGGCGATCAGGAACATGCCGCCGTACAGCAGCGTGAGCCTTATGCGGATGGTCGGGCGCAGCCACGGGAAGGGCGGCTCCGCTCTCCGGGGGTCCCACGTGGGCTTGGGGGGCGCCTGGGGAGGCGCGGGGGTTGCGGCCATGGTCGATCAGATCCGGTAGCCGGAGCCGGGCACGGTGACGATCACCGGCGGTTCGCCCAGCTTGCGGCGCAGCGTCATGACGGTCACCCGCACCACGTTGGTGAACGGGTCGGTGTTCTCGTCCCAGGCCTTCTCCAGGAGCTGCTCGGCGGAGACGACCGCGCCCTCGCTGCGCATCAGCACCTCCAGGACGGCGAACTCCTTCGGCGCGAGCTGCACCTCCTTGCCGTCCCGGAAGACCTCGCGGCGGTTGGGGTCGAGCTTGATGCCGGCGCGCTCCAGGACGGGCGGCAGCGGCACGCTGGTACGGCGGCCCAGGGCACGCACGCGGGCCGTCAGCTCGCTGAAGGCGAAGGGCTTGGGGAGGTAGTCGTCGGCGCCGATCTCCAGTCCCTCGACCCGGTCGCTGACGTCGCCGGAGGCCGTGAGCATCAGCACGCGCGTGGGCATGCCGAGCTCGACGATCTTGCGGCAGACGTCGTCGCCGTGCACCAGCGGGAGGTCGCGGTCGAGGACGACCACGTCGTAGTCGTTGACGCCGATGCGCTCCAGGGCGGCCGCACCGTCGTACACGACGTCGACGGCCATGGCCTCCCGGCGCAGTCCGGTGGCCACCGCATCGGCGAGCAGTTGCTCGTCCTCGACGACGAGTACGCGCACGTCGCTTGTCCTTCCATCTGTCCACCCGCGTAGCGCTCGAGTCGCGCGCGGGCAGGGGTCTCTGTTGGGTGTCTTGGCCTCCATCCTGCCCTTTTCGGCCATAAGTCGGCGGTAAGACGGGTGAGGGGGCCCTGAAGGACGGGTGTGAAGCCCGGGAATGCGAGATTTTCTCGTGGGGTTGAGGTTTCCGTCGGAAGGAGCGGGGGGAGGACGGCATGTACACCCCGCGATCACGCTCTGCTTGTACCGCACCACCATGCGGTACGAGGCGATCCGCTTTCCGCAGAGCGGGTGTGGGTGTCCGGCACCGTCGCCGCCCGGCACGGGCAGCGCTGGGCACCTACTGGAGACGTGATCGCCCCTTCCGAACGGCACACCCCCGTGCCACCGACCCACGACCCAGGACGAGGGGGCGCAGCATGGACGCATTCACCGCAGGACTTCTGCAGCGCATAAAGGCGACCGAGTCCGACCTTACGCGGGCTCGTGACGAGGGCGACGACTTCCTCGTCGAGGTGGAGCAGGGCGAGCTCGACGACCTGCGCCGTCTCGCCGCCGAGCATGGTGTGGAAGTCGGCGCGACCAGCGTCTGACCGGCTTGCAGCAACGACAGCGGGCCCCCGGCGAATCCAGCGCCGGGGGCCCGCTGCCGTCCGCGTCAGTCGTGCCCCCGTCAGTCGTGCCAGGCGCCGAAGTCCTCCAGGAGCTGCTGGAGGGGCTCGAAGACGCCCGGTGTCGCCGCCACCGTCAGGTCACGTGACGGCCGCTGCCCGGGCCGCCCACCGGTCAGCGCGCCCGCCTCCCGGGCGATCAGGTCCCCCGCGGCGAAGTCCCAGGCGTTGAGCCCTCGCTCGTAGTAGCCGTCCAGGCGCCCCGCGGCCAGGTCGCACAGGTCGATCGCGGCCGAGCCGCCGCGCCGGATGTCGCGCAGGAGCGGGATCAGCCGCCGGGCGACGTCGGCCTGGTGGGTGCGGACCTCGGTGACGTAGTTGAACCCGGTCGAGACCAGGGACTGCTCGAGCGGGGCCGTCGGGCGGCAGGTGAGCCTGCGCTCGCCGTCCCAGGACCCGGTCGCCCGGGCGCCCGCGCCGCGGACCGCGTGGAACGTCTCGCCGCGCATGGGGACCGCCACCACCCCCACCACCGTCTCGCCGTCCTGCTCGGCGGCGATGGAGACGGACCAGGTCGGCAGCCCGTAGAGGTAGTTGACCGTGCCGTCCAGGGGGTCGATCACCCAGCGGACGCCGCTCGTGCCCTCGGTGGCGGCGCCCTCCTCGCCGAGGAAGCCGTCCTCGGGGCGGTGCTCGGAGATCAGGTTCGTGATCAGCTTCTCCGCCGCGATGTCCATCTCGGTGACCACGTCGATCGGGCTCGACTTGGTCGCCGCGACGGCCAGGTCGGCCGGGCGGCCGTCGCGCAGGAGCTCGCCCGCGCGACGGGCCGCCTCGCGGGCCAGGGTGAGCAGTTCCGTGTGCGGGGCGTCGGTCACGGGGCTCCTCATGCGTAGGGGCTGTCGGCGCCCGCCGCGGCGGGCCTGGGCGCGCGGGCGGGACAGCAGCCCACCGGGCAGAGGTCGTGGCTCGCGCCGAGCGCGCCGAGGGCGCACGGCGTGACCTCCTGCGCGCGCTCCACGGCGGCGCGCTCCAGGACGAGCTCGCGGATCGCGGCGGCGAAGCGCGGGTCGTCCCCGACGGTGGCCGAGCGCCGCATCGGCAGACCCAGCTCCTCCGCCTTGGCCTTGGCCTCCGTGTCGAGGTCGTAGAGGACCTCCATGTGGTCGGAGACGAAGCCGATGGGGGCGATCACGACCGCCGGGGCGCCGGCCTCGTGCCGCTCCTGAAGGTGGTCGCAGATGTCGGGCTCCAGCCACGGGATGTGCGGGGCGCCGGAGCGGGACTGGTAGACGAGCTGCCAGGGGTGGTCCACGCCGGTGCGCTCGCGGACGGCGTCGGCGATCAGCCGGGCGACGTCCAGGTGCTGGGCGACGTACGCGCCGCCGTCGCCATGGCCCTCGACGGGGCCGGAGGTGTCGGCGGAGGCGTTCGGGATCGAGTGGGTCGAGAACGCGATGTGGGCGCCGCCCCGGACGTCCTCGGGCAGGTCGGCGAGGGACTGGAGCACCCCGTCGATCATGGGTTCCAGGAAGCCGGGGTGGTTGAAGTAGTGCCGCAGCTTGTCGATCTTCAGCAGCTGAAGGCCCTCGGCCTCCAGGGCGGCCAGCGAGTCGGCGAGGTTCTCGCGGTACTGGCGGCAGCCCGAGTAGGAGGCGTAGGCGCTGGTGGCGAGGACGAGGATGCGGCGGTGGCCGTCGGCGACCATCTCGCGCAGCGTGTCCGTCAGGTACGGCGCCCAGTTGCGGTTGCCCCAGTAGATCGGCAGATCCAGGCCGTGGTCGGCGAAGTCCTTGCGCAGGGCGTCGAGCAGGGCGCGGTTCTGGTCGTTGATGGGGCTGACGCCGCCGAACAGGAAGTAGTGCTCGCCGACTTCCTTCAGGCGCTCGGTGGGGATGCCCCGCCCGCGGGTGACGTTCTCCAGGAACGGGATCACGTCGTCCGGGCCCTCGGGGCCGCCGAAGGAGAGCAGGAGCAGGGCGTCGTAGGGGTGGGCATCGCGCGCGTCTGGCATGGGTCGATCCTGTCATCCGGTACTGACAGCCGGGAAACGGTGGGGTGACCACCCGGGTTCCCGGTGCGTCCGGGTACCGGGTTCCGGTGCGTCCGGGCACCGGGTTCCGGTGCGTCCGGGCGGGTGCGTTAGGGTCACCTAACTCGTAAGCTGTATCGGCCCTTCACACGCCTTACGGCAACGCCCCGCGCCCTTACCGGCCCCGCTGCTTCCGCCCGACCGGAGTCCCCCGTGCCCAGCCCCTACCGCGCCCTGTTCGCCGCCCCCGGCGCCAAGGCCTTCTCCGCCGCCGGCTTCCTCGGCCGGATGCCGCTGTCGATGATGGGCATCGGCGTGGTGACCATGGTCTCCCAGCTCACCGGGAGGTACGGCCTCGCCGGTGCCCTGTCGGCCACCATCGCGCTGTCCGCCGCGGTGGCGGGGCCCCAGGTCTCGCGGCTGGTCGACCGGTACGGGCAGCGGCGGGTGCTGCGGCCGGCGACGCTGATCTCGCTCACGGCGGGGGCCCTGCTGCTGTTCGCCGCGCACTACCGGTGGCCGGACTGGGTGCTGTTCGTGGCCTGCGTCGGCATCGGGTGCGTGCCGAGCGTCGGGGCGATGATCCGGGCCCGCTGGGCCGCGCTGTACCGGGGGACGCCCCGGCTGCACACCGCGTACTCCTTCGAGTCCGTGATCGACGAGGTGTGCTTCATCTTCGGGCCGATCATCTCCATCGGCCTGTCCACGGCCTGGTTCCCGGAGGCCGGGCCGCTGCTCGCCGGCTGCTTCCTGGCGGTCGGTGTCTTCTGGCTGACCGCGCAGCGGGCCACCGAGCCCGCGCCGCATCCGCGTGAGCAGCACGGCGGCGGCTCGGCCCTGCGCTCCGCCGGACTCCAGGTCCTGGTGGCCACGTTCGTGGCGACCGGAGCGATCTTCGGCGCCGTCGACGTGGTCACCGTGGCCTTCGCCGACGAGCAGGGTCACAAGGGCGCCGCGAGCGTGGTCCTCGCCCTGTACGCGGCGGGCTCCTGCGCGGCGGGGGCGGTGTTCGGGCTGTTGCGCTTCAGCGGGGCGCCCGAACGCCGTTGGCTGCTGGGCGTATGCGCGATGGCCGTGAGTATGATCCCCCTCCTACTGGTCGGAAACTTGCCGTTTCTGGCCGTGGCGCTGTTCGTTTCGGGCATGGCCGTCGCTCCCACGATGATCACCACCATGTCCCTGATCGAAGAGCACGTACCACGCGCGCAACTGACCGAGGGCATGACCTGGGTGAGCACCGGACTCGCGGTCGGGGTCGCGCTCGGCTCCTCCATGGCCGGCTGGGTGATCGACGCGGCCGGCGCGGACGCCGGGTACGGGGTTCCGGCGGTGTCCGGGGCCGTCGCGGTCGCGGTCGGTTTCCTGGGGTACCGCCGGCTCAGCAGGCCGGCTCCGCGTCGGGGAGGCACCGTTGAGCAGCACAGCGAGCGGCAGGAACGGCACGTGGCGTAACTGGGGCGGCAATGTCGCCGCGCGCCCCGCGCGGGAGGTCACGCCGGCCTCCGTCGAGGAGCTGTCGGCGGCGATAGGCCGGGCCGCCGAGGACGGCCTGAAGGTGAAGGCGGTCGGCAGCGGGCACTCCTTCACGTCCATAGCCGCCACCGACGGTGTGTTGATCCGCCCTCAACTGTTGACCGGCATCCGCGACATCGACCGTGACGCCATGACCGTCACGGTCGAGGCCGGCACCCCGCTCAAGCGGCTCAACCTGGCCCTGGCGCGCGAGGGCCTGTCGCTCACGAACATGGGCGACATCATGGAGCAGACGGTCTCCGGCGCCGCCAGCACCGGCACCCACGGCACCGGCCGCGACTCGGGCTCGATCGCCGCCCAGATCAAGGGACTGGAGCTGGTCACCGCCGACGGCTCGGTGCTCGCCTGCTCCGAGAAGGAGAACCCGGAGGTCTTCGCGGCCGCCCGCATCGGCCTCGGGGCCCTGGGCGTCGTCACCGCGGTCACCTTCGCCGTGGAGCCCGTCTTCCTGCTCACCGCGCGCGAGGAGCCGATGCCGTTCGCTCGGGTCCTGGCGGAGTTCGACGAACTGTGGGCCGAGAACGAGCACTTCGAGTTCTACTGGTTCCCGCACACCGGCAGCACCAACACCAAGCGCAACAACCGCAGCGCGGGCCCGGAGAAGCCGGTGGGGCGGCTCGCGGGCTGGGTCGAGGACGAGTTGCTCTCCAACGGCGTCTTCCAGGTGGCCCAGTGGGTCGGCCGCGCGGCGCCGGCCACGATCCCCACCATCGCCCGGATCTCCAGCAGGGCCCTGTCCGCGCGGACCTACACCGACATCCCCTACAAGGTCTTCACATCACCGCGTCGGGTGCGCTTCGTGGAGATGGAGTACGCCGTCGCGCGCGAGGCCGTCGTCGACGTGCTGCGCGAGCTGAAGACCATGGTCGACCGCTCCGGCCTGCGGGTCAGCTTCCCCATCGAGGTGCGCACCGCTCCCGCCGACGACATCACGCTGTCCACCGCCTCGGGCCGCGACAGCGCCTACATCGCCGTTCACAT
Source organism: Streptomyces ferrugineus (assembly GCF_015160855.1). Taxonomy (NCBI): domain Bacteria; kingdom Bacillati; phylum Actinomycetota; class Actinomycetes; order Kitasatosporales; family Streptomycetaceae; genus Streptomyces; species Streptomyces ferrugineus. Next base: position 7,580,830 of record NZ_CP063373.1, read on the forward strand.
GGCCAAGGGCACTCCGTACCAGCGCTACTTCACCGCCGCCGAGCGCATTTTCACGGCGCACGAGGGGCGCCCACACTGGGGCAAGGTGCACACGCGCGACGCCGAGTACTTCGCGCACGTCTATCCGCGCTTCGGCGAGTTCACCGCGCTGCGCGACCGTCTCGACCCAGACCGCCTGTTCCAGAACGACTACCTGCGCAGGGTGTTGGGGGCGTAGCCTCCGACCGGCTCGAACCAACTCCCGGCACGGGGTCCGTTTCTGACGTTTGCGTGAAGTACGCCACGTTTCCAGGACCCAAACCGCCCGGGAGAAGGCCGAGTCAGGCCCCTTGCCGGAAGTTGGACGGCGTGCCAATCCACGCACGTGGCCCAAATGGAGTACTGTGGCGAGCCCTGGGTCCGGTCTCCCGCCTGGGCATCCGTGGCCTTCAAGGACCGCCGGGAGGGGGCTAGTTGCACAGGGTGACGGAGTTGGTCACTTAGCGTTGCGAATAGGTAACCGTGCCATAACGGCGATCCAGGGCCCGCGCCCGACACGCCGGGCAACTCGGCAAGGTTGTGGCAGGCTGCACCCGGGCAGGCCACACTCGACTAGCGGAAGCAGCGACGCACGTGACGTCGGCAGGCACCACCCGGGAGGTCCCCATGCCCGAACTGCGTGTCGTGGCCGTCTCGAATGACGGCACACGGCTGGTGCTCAAGGCTGCCGACGCAACGGAGTACACCCTTCCCATCGACGAACGCCTGCGCGCAGCCGTGCGCGGCGACCGGCCCCGACTCGGCCAGATCGAGATCGAGGTGGAGAGCCATCTCCGCCCCCGTGACATCCAGGCGCGTATACGCGCTGGTGCGACCGCGGAAGAGGTCGCCCAGCTCGCCGGCATCCCCGTCGACCGCGTACGCCGCTTCGAGGGCCCCGTCCTCGCCGAGCGCGCGTTCATGGCCGAGCGGGCCCGCAAGACCCCCGTCCGCCGGCCCGGCGAGAACGCGGCGGGTCCCCAGCTCGGCGAGGCCGTGCAGGAGCGACTCCTGCTGCGCGGCGCCGACAAGGACACCGTGCAGTGGGACTCCTGGCGCCGCGACGACGGCACCTGGGAGGTGCTGCTGGTCTACATGGTGGCGGGCGAACCGCACTCGGCGAGCTGGACGTACGACCCGCCCCGGCGGCTCGTCCAGGCAGTCGACGAGGAGGCGCGCTCGCTGATCGGCGAGTCCGAGGACCTCGCCGCGCCGGAGCCCAGCTTCCCGTTCGTGCCGCGCATCGCCCGGCTTCCGCGCGAGCGTTCGATGGACCGCGCCCTCGACCGCGAGCGGCCGAGCCTGCCCGCGCAGGCCTCCGAACCGGCCGAGGAGACCTCGGAGGAGCGGGACTCGCTGACCAGTCTGCTGGAGGCGGTGCCGAGCTTCCGCGGCGACCTGGTGGTCCCGGAGCGCCCCTCGGAGCCAGAGGAGGAGGAGCCGCCGCCCGCCGAACCGGCCGCGGAGGAGCCTCCCGCGCCCGCCGCCTCGGCCGGCTCCGCCTACGCGGACGTCCTCATGCCCCGCTCGGTCACCAGCCACCGTGACCGCCTCATCGGCGCCACCGACCGACAGGCCGAGGCGGACGGCGTCCGTCCGGGCCGCCGCGCCGCCGTCCCCAGCTGGGACGAGATCGTGTTCGGCACCCGCCGGAAGAAGCAGGAGTAGTCGGCCGTACGGCTGCGGACACGGCCGTACGAGGACGAGGGCCGCGCTGGTTGCAGCGCGGCCCTCGTGCTGCGGGGCGAAAGGGACGCCCGCACGTCCGCTGGCCTGGGCCCGGGCCTGGGCTTGGGCCTGGTCCCCCAACCCCGTACGCCCTACTGCGGATCCGGCCCCACGGCCACCGGCCGGGACGGGTCCGACGACCACTCCGACCACGAGCCGACGTACAGGTCCGCCGGAATGCCGGCCACCGCCAGGGCCAGCACCTCGTGGGCGGCGGAGACACCCGAGCCGCAGTACACGCCGACCCGGGTGTCCTCGGCGGCACCCAGGGACTTGAAGCGGGCGGCGAGTTCCTCGGCGGGCAGGAAGCGGCCGTCCTCGGCCACGTTGTCGTTGGTGGGGGCGGACAGCGCGCCGGGGATGTGGCCGGCGACCGGATCGATGGGCTCGACCTCGCCGCGGTACCGCTCCCCCGCTCGCGCGTCCAGCAGTACGCCCGACCGGGCGAGCGCCGCGGCACCGTCGGCGTCGAGCAGGCCCACCGCGCCCGGCGCCGGCTCGAAGTCGCCCTCCGCCGGAGCCGGTACCGAGGTCTCCAGCGGGCCCTGCCAGGCCGCCAGACCGCCATCCAGGACGCGTACGTCGGGGTGCCCCGTCCAGCGCAGCAGCCACCACGCGCGGGCCGCCGCCCAGCCCTGCCCGCCGTCGTACACGACCACCGGCGTCCCGGACGACACCCCCGCGCGCCGCATCGCCGTACCGAATTCGGCCACGTCGGGCAGCGGGTGGCGGCCGTGCGCACCGGGCGCGGAGGCCAGTTCGCGGTCCAGATCGACGTAGGCCGCGCCGGGGATGTGCCCGGCCTCGTACGCGGCCCGGCCGTCGAACGGGGGCCCGCCGGGGGCGCTCAGCTGCCAGCGGACGTCGAGCAGGACCGGAGAGTTGGCGCCCGCCCGCGCGGCGGCGAGTTCGGATGCGGAGATGATGGCGTTCATGACCCCCATCCTCGCGCACGGGGTGGCCGCGGCGGTCGGCTCCGGATACTCTCCCGCCGTACAGGCCCGATCACGAGGCGTACGGGATCGGGCACATGCTGTACAGCCGATCGACATCCGTCGGCAATCGCACGGAAACGGGCGGTGAATCGCACACCGGGCATCCTCCGGTCACCGGCCGTCGTGCGGCGGCGCGCCCGAAGCGCGCGTGGCCACGGGTGGTGCGAGCATCGGCACGGGGGTCCGGACTGCGGAAGCTACGCGGCCACCGCGAGGGGCCGAGGAGAGAGTGACGATGACCGAGGCACGGGGGTCGGCCGGCCAGAACGGCGCGACGCACGCTCGGCACGCGCCCGGCACGCCCTGCTGGGTGAGCCTGATGGTGCACGGGCCGGCCGCGACCCAGGAGTTCTACGGAGCGCTGTTCGGCTGGGAGTTCCAGCCCGGCCCCCAGCAGCTCGGCCCTTACGTGCGGGCCCTGCTCGACGGCCGTGAGGTGGCCGGCATCGGCCAGCTGCCGCCCGACCGCCACCTCCCGATCGCCTGGACGCCCTACCTCGCCTCGAACGACGTGGACCTGACCGCCGAGACGGTACGACTGTGCGGAGGCACCGTCGGGGTCGGCCCGCTGGACGCCGCCGAGGCCGGTCGGCTGGCGATCTGCTCCGACCCCTCCGGCGCCGTCTTCGGCCTCTGGCAGGCGGCGAGACACCTCGGCACGGCCATCACGGGCGTGCCGGGCACCCCGGCCTGGAACGAGCTGCTGACCTTCGAGTCCGTGAACGTCGCCAAGTTCTACGAGACGGTGTTCGGCTACGAGGAGGAGGCGGTGGTCTCCGCCGACCTCGACTACGTCACCCTGAACATCGACGGCCGCCCCGTCGCCGGCGTCCACGGCATCGGCAACGCACTGCCGCGCGACCGGGGTCCGCACTGGATGACGTACTTCGAAGTCGCCGACACGGACGAGGCGGTGGCCCACGTCGTCGACCTCGGCGGCCATGTGCTGCGACCGGCCCACGACAGCGCCCACGGCCGGGTGGCGACGGTGGCGGACCCGGAGGGGGCCCGGTTCTCCCTGATCCAGGATGCGTGCTGACGGCGGCCCGGGGCGGGGCGGGGCCGTGGCTCAGAACCTCGACCTGGAGCACCTCGACCCGGTCGGCGAGTTCCACGCGCGCGAGTTGGTCCGCCACCGCCGCGTCGGCGCCACCGACAGCTGGTCCACGTCCGTGACGTGCGTGGACGCGCTGGGCCTGATCCGCGATCGGTTGGATGGGAAGCGTTTGCCGCTTCAGGCCTCGGAGCTGTCTCCCGGCCCGCTCGGAAGCTTCGGCCTCTTTCTCCCCTACGGAGCTACTTCGTACTGAACTTCAGTACGGCGCCATCCTTGTTGACCACGGTGGCATCGACGGTCGTCTTCTTGCCGCCCGCTGTCGAGAACGCGGCTTCCCCGCCGTCGCCGAAGCTCACATAGCCCAGGAATCCCGAGGAATCGAAGCGCATGAGGGTGACTGTGGAGTACTTGACGGTGACGTGCAGATACCCGTCGCCGATCACGACGTCCACCGGCTCGGTGACGACGATTTCGCAGTTCCCGTCCTTGCAGGCTCCGGTGTCCTTGCCGTCCTTGGCCTCGGGCAGCGGGCCGGTCGGGGAGGGGCTCGGGGACGCGGGCTCAGCGGACTCAGCCGGCTCGGCGGGCTTCGAGGGCTCTGAGGGCCTTGAGGGCTTTGAGGCGCTGGGTGACGGCTTGGCCTCGGATGTATCCGTGTCCTTGTCCGACGAACAACCGCCGACGGCCAGTACGCCCACGACCACCACCGCCGCGACGCGCTTCACTCGTGCAGGCATGCCCATACCCTCACTTCTCACAATCCCTTGCGGCCGTCGGCCTCATACTCACGCGCCTTGCCCGGGAGCCCTCCCAGGACGGCCGTCCCCCCTGCGCACCTTGTACGCCTTCACCGGGACCGCGATCTTGTGGACGGTCACGTTCACAATGTCGGCCAACGGGGTGCATGGGCAGTGACGGCCGAGTTCGGTGGGGATATGACTCAAGTCGTGGCTAGGACGGGTCGCTTCGATCAGCGGTGCCGGAGATCGCCGGGACGGCGTCTTGGCGCACCGACCGCCGTTCCACGCCCCAGCGCCGCCAGGCGAGGGCAAAGCCGACTCCGGCCATCAGCGCGGGAACGGCCAACTCCACAGCCAGTGATGCCATCCAGTCGGGATTCATCTGCCGCGTCAAGCCGCTGGTGTACTGGCAGGTCGCCTGGGGCGGGAAGAAGCTGTACTCCAGCGTCCTGGGCGCGTTGGTCGTCCAGTCCGCTCCCGTCGAGCAGGCCGACGACGGTCCCGCGAACAGCTTCCATCCGGCCAGTGTGTAGAACATGAGGAACACGGAGCCGGTCACAAAGAACGCGGCCCCCGTGCGGCGGAGTTTCTCGGCCCTGGTCATCGGCACAACCAGATCGCTACCGAGTCGCGGATCGAAACACTCCGCGATCAGGGCGGTGAACAGGCAGATGACCATGACCAGCAGGCTGCCCCACAGCAGCACTTCAAGTACTCCCTGGCCTCCGATGGAGGAGACCTCTCCGTGCTGGAACTCGCAGATGGTGGCAGGTGGAAACGCCTGATCCCGCACCCGCAGGAGCCGGCCGGGCCCCTGCGTCAACCCCTGCATGCACCGCTCGTCGAACTCGAGCATGCCGAACAGGGCGAGCGCCGAGCCGACCACCACGGCACCGAACGAGATTCCCGCCGCGGCCCATAGGCCGCCCGTCCGATAGCCGCCATGCGTACGCGCGTTTGACATTCGCGCACAGTAGCCGACCGCAGCCCTCCTCCTGACGGGATCGGCCCCGCGCCCGACGGGTCTGCCGGGGCCGCGGAAGGAGGACGACGGAGCCCTCAACGCCCCTGAGCGCTTGGGCGGCAGGCATGTTGACGAAGCCGAGACCGAATGGCCTGTCAGTCGCCGGTTGCGGTGGTCAGCGCGTCGATCAGCTGCTTGGCGCGTGTCTGCTCCCTCAGCAGGATCTCGACCAGGGGACCCGTGCCCGGATCGGCCACCGTTCCGCTGCTTGAATCGGCCGACCCCACCGCGCTCGGGCCCGCGGCCTCATCGATGTACTGCTCCACGGCTCGGGCGTCGGCCGTCAGACGGACGCGGTCGCCGGTCAGAGCGCCGTGAACCGAGGCGTAGTCGATGCCCAGGCCGGCCAGCCGCTCACCGCCCGCGTACCGGGTGCCGGGCGCGGGGGCGCTCTCCGCTGCGAGATGCGGGTACTGGAGCGCGACCTCGTGGGTGGCCAGGATCGCCAGCAGGACATGCTCGGTGCCCACCGCGCCGTGGCCGAGACGACGTGCCTGTTCATACGTCTCCATGCGGACCCACCAGGCCGGTGTGGACGCCCAGTTGACCCCGCCGAGCTTGAGCAGCCACCGCTGCCAGAAGGGCATCCGGCGATAGTGGCTACGGCCGAGAAGAACGTCGCGGGTGGCGTGCAGCAGGGGGGAAAGGCCGTCCTCCCGGCTGCCCCCGGTGCCGCCGTCGAGGCGGACGCGTACGGCCTGTGGTGAGACGCCGCACGCGCCCAGGAGTTCCACCGCGCGGTTGTCCTCCTCCAGCAAGCTCCGCAGCAGATGAGCCGCGCCGAACTTCGCCGCGCCCTCCCGCCGCGCCTGCTCCATCGCCGCGGTCAGCGCCCTGGCCGCGGCGCCCGTGAAGCAGCTGTCCCGGTCGCCGTCGTCCCCCAGCACGTCCTTCGCGGCAACGCTTGCCTCGACGTCGTCGGCACCGCTCCACGCACCGTCCCGGTCCATCCGGTCTCGCAGCACCGCCAACAGCGCGGTCTTGGTCGCCCCTTCGTCTGCGAGTGCCTCGCGCGCAGCACCCTTGGCAGTGGTAATGCCAGCCAGTAGATGCTCGGTGCCGATGGCTCCGCCCTTGTCGGCCCCCTGGGCGCCGCGGGCGGCCCCCAGGATTCCCACGACGGCCCAGTCGGGCTCCTTGATCGCGTCCATGCGGCCTTCCTGTACTCGCTGATCCTGGCGTGCAGCCTCCCTGCCCGGGGGTGGACACCGCATCGCCCCAGAGGCGGATCTCCTCCAGCCCTCTAGGCGTACGTGACTCGACTGAGGCTGTATTGGTCATCGGACAGCCTTCCGAAGATGTGCGGACATAGTCACGACGCGCCCCTCCCGAACCCACGGCCCAGAGCCTCCCGCTCCCCCATGGCCGGCGCGGCCAACAAGTGAGTCGACGCACTTCTCACCGGCCAGAGGTCAGGCCGGGTCCTTTCCGAGGGTGCGCCCGCGCGGCCCGCGCGCTTCGGTGACTCGGGCTCGGGCCGCCGGTACGGGCTGAGCTCGTCCTCGGTTGCCGCTGAGTGCCCACCCCAGAGCCATGGTCCTCGAGCGCCCGGGCCGCTCCCGCCGTTGCGCTGCAACCCTCGCTCGGGACGCGCCCAGAGGTCAGGTGGCGGTGACCGGCAGCACGTCCGGCGACAGCGCCGCCGCCCGCGCCGTGGCGCTCGTCATCCGCCGGCGGTGATGACGTCGGCAGAGCACCTCGTACCCGACTTCCGCCGCCGACTGAGCCACGTCGCCCACGACGACCTGCTCCCCCTCGACGACCATCTCCCCACCCACGGTGCGGGCATTGTGCGTGGCCCGCGCACCGCACCAGCACATCGCCTCGACCTGCAGGGTCTCCAGGCGATCGGCAAGTTCGATCAGACGCTGGGAGCCAGGAAAAAGCCTCGTCCGGAAGTCGGTGGTGATGCCGAACGCGAAGACGTCCAGCTCCAAGTCATCCACGATCCGGGCCAGTTGGTCGATCTGCCCGGACAGCAGGAACTGGGCCTCGTCCACGATCACGTAGTCGACCCGGCCACCCCGAGACAACTCCTCCACCACGTACCCGTACAGATCCAGCCCCGGCCCAGCCTCCACCGCGTCGGTCACCAGCCCCAGACGCGACGACAACTTGCCCTCACCCGCACGGTCATCACGCGTGAAGATCAGGCCCTGGAGACCACGCGCGGTTCGATTATGTTCGATCTGTAGCGCCAAGGTTGACTTCCCGCAGTCCATCGTGCCTGAGAAGAACACCAGCTCGGGCATGTCGAGTTGAGCACCTTTCGGCGACGAAGGGGACTGAGGAAGGTCGTCAGGAGCGTACTTCGAGCAGGGGTACGAGCTGCTCGGCGGGGGTCATGGAACCGTGGTTGCCGACCATCGCCGACTCCTTCGGCTCCCGCTCGGAGGCGATGATCAGGACGTCGTCCCGCGCGGCCGCGACCACGTCGCCGATCCGTTCGTACACCCGCTCGTCGATCTGCGGCCCGAACCAGCCCGCGGCGATCGCCTCGTCGCGCGAGGCCACCCAGAACTGCTCGCCGAGCACCTCGCGCCAGCAGGTCAGGACGTCGCCGGCGGCGCCGGGCACCGCGTAGACGTGCCGCGCCCGGCCCTCGCCGCCCAGCAGGGCGACACCGGCGCGCAGTTCCCAGTCCTCGTCGAAGTCGATGCGGTGCTGCTCGTCGAAGGGCACGTCGATCATGCCGTGGTCGGCGGTGACGTAGAGCGCGCTGCGCGGCGGGAGCTGCTCGGCGAGGCGCTGGACGAGCCGGTCGACGTACATGAGCTGGCCGCGCCAGGTGTCGGAGTCGACGCCGTAGCGGTGTCCCGAGCCGTCGAGTTCGGCGTAGTACGTGTAGACCAGGGAGCGGTCGCCCTCGGCCAGTTGCTCGGCCGCGAGGTCCATGCGCTCCTCGCCGGTCAGCCGCCCGAGGAACGTTCCGCCACTGAGCGCGATCTTGGTCAGCGGGGTGTTCTCGAAGGTGGGCGACGACACCTGGGCGGCGTGCACACCCGCCCGCTGCGCCAGCTCGAAGACGGTGGGGTACGGCTGCCAGGCGCGCGGCGGGGTCCATGGGCGCCAGCGCAGCTGGTTCATCAGCTCGCCGGTCTCGGGGTTGCGCGCGGTGTAGCCGGGCAGGCCGTGCGCCCCGGGCGGCAGGCCGGTGCCGACGGAGGCGAGGGAGGTCGCGGTGGTCGCGGGGTAGCCCGCGGTGATCGGGCGGCCGGTGCCGCCGCGCGAGCTGGCCAGCAGCGAGGCCATGAACGGCGCTTCCTCGGGGTGTGCCCTGAGCTGCTCCCAGCCGAGTCCGTCGATCAGGAACACGCAGTTGCGGTCGGCCGCGGTCAGCTCGGTGATGGTGGCGGTCATGCCGGGTACGGCCATGCCCGCGGCCAGCGTGGGCAGCAGATCGGCGAGCGAGCCGCTGCCGTACTCGGGGGGCGGCGCGGAGGTGACGGCGAGGGGTTCCGGGTGGGGGTCCCAGGCGGTGGACTGCGTCATCAGCGGGCGACGTCCGCGGTCGCCTCGGAGAGCGACTGCGCGAAGACGAGCGCCTGGCGCACGGTCTCGGGGCCGTCACCGGCCTCGCTGACCCGCAGGCTGAGGTCGTCCGCCGTGGAGTTGCCCGTGTAGCCGTGGTCGGCCTCGCAGTTGGGGTCGCCGCAGGCGGCGGGCTCCAGATCGATACGGGAGACGGCGCCCCAGCCGATGGTGAGGACGACCTCGCGGGGCAGGGTGCCCGGCGCGTACTGCTCCGGGTTGGCGACCACGCGGCTGACCACGACCGAGGAGATCCGGCCGAGCTTGACCGACTCGGTGGACGTCGTGGCGTACGGCGTCGGGGAGGTGCTGTCGGCGGCCTGCTCGTCGGTGTGGCTGACGATGAAGCGGTTGCCGGTGAGGACCAGGACGGTCACATGCCGCCGCACCTCGTTCTGGTCGAACGTCGTCTCCTGGTGGACCAGGTACGACCGGATGGGCTCGCCGCCCACAGCGGCCTCCACCGCCTCGGCCACGAGGGCCGGGTAGTAGCCGCTGCGCTCGATCGCCGCTCGCAGCCCCTGGGTCGTCGTACTGGTCTTGGCCATGACGCCCATCCTACGGGGGCGCACTGACTGCGAGGGACCGGTCACGGCGGTCTCAGTACGTAGGCAGAGTCCGCGGCCCGAGGTCGTCGCGGGCGGGCGGCGGTGCGAGGCGTACGGAGGCGCCGAGCACGCTCAGGCCGTGCGTGGCGACGACGACCGGCTCCAGGGTGACCGCGACGACCTCGGGATGGTCGTCGACCAGCCGCGACACCCTCAGCAGCAGTTCCTCCAGGGCAGGGGTGTCGACGGGGGTGGAGCCGCGCCAGCCGAACAGGAGCGGTGCCGTCCGGATCGAGCGGACGATCGAGGTCGCGTCGCGGTCGGTGACCGGGATCAGCCGGTGCGCGGTGTCACCGAGCAACTGGGAGGCGGCTCCGGCGAGCCCGAAGGACAGCACGGCGCCGGCCGCGGGGTCGATCACGGCCCGTACGACGGTGTCCACGCCGCGCGGCGCCATGCTCTGCACGACCGGCCTGAGCTCCTCCGGCCTGCCGAACAGCTCGGTCAGTTCGGTGTACGCCCGCCGCAGTTGCTCCTCGTCCGCGAGATCGAGCCGTACGCCGCCGAGGTCGGCGCGGTGCCGCAGGTGCGGGGCGGTGGCCTTGAGGGCGACGGGGTAGCCGAGGGTGCGGGCGGCGTCGGCGGCCGCATCGGGGCTGGGGGCGTGCAGGGCGCGGTGTACCTGGACGCCGTACTTGCCGAGCAGGTCGCAGGTCTCGTCCGTGCCGAGGGTGAGGCCCTGCCCGCGCGCGAGCAGCCCGTCGATCAGGCGGGCGGCGCCCTTCTCGTCGATGTCCTCGTACTCGGGCACCTTGCCGGGCTCGGCCGCCTCACGTCGCCACTGGGCGTACTTGACGGCCTCGGCGAGGGCGCGGACGGCGCGCTCTGCGGCGGGGTAGGCGGGGATGAGACGCGGGGCGTCGTCGGAGGTGTCCGCCGGCTCGGGCGCTGTCTCGGCCGGGAAGTCCAGGGGGCGGAAGGGGTGGGCGCGGGTCGCGCTGGCGGGCGCCTCGGGACGCGCCTTGGGTGCGGTGCTGGCCGCGGCCGACAGGGCCTCCGCCAGCCCGCCGAGCTCCACGTGCACCACCAGCACCGGCTTGCCCGGCATCCGCTCGGCCGCCGAGCGCAGGGCCTGGGCCAGTTCGGCGTCGCCGGTCGACATGTCGCCGATCGCCGGGATCGCGGTGACGACGACCGCGTCGCAGGTCTCGTCGGCGAGCGCGCGCGCGAGCGCGTCGTGGAAGTCCGCCGCCGACGCGGCCGTCGTCAGGTCCAGCGGCGGCAGCGGCCGCAGGCCCTCCGACAGGCAGGCGTCGTAGGTCAGCAGTCCCAGGGACTCGGAGTTCCCGAGGATCGCCACCCGGGGGCCGGCCGGCAGCGGCTGGCGCGCGAGCAGCAGGCCCGCGTCCACCAGCTCGGTGATCGTGTCGACGCGGATCACGCCGGCCTGCCGCAGCAGCTCGGACACGGTGGCGTGCGGCAGCCGGGTGACCCGTACGGTGTGGCCCTGCGGTGCCGCTCCCCCGTGCCGCGCGCCCTGCACCACGACCAGGGGCTTGGCGGCCGCCGTACGCCGGGCGAGGCGGGTGAACTTGCGCGGGTTGCCGATGGACTCCAGGTACATCAGCACGACGTCGGTGTCCGGGTCGTCATACCAGTACTGCAGGACGTCGTTGCCGGAGACGTCGGCCCGGTTGCCGGACGACACGAAGGTCGACACTCCTGTGACACCGGTCACTCCGCCGCCGCGCCGGTGCAGCCGGGACAGCAGGGCGATCCCGATGGCGCCGGACTGCGCGAACAGCCCGATGCGGCCCGGGCGGGGCATCTCGGGGGCGAGGGAGGCGTTCAGCCGTACGTCGGCGGCGGTGTTGATGACGCCGAAGGCGTTCGGGCCGATGATGCGCATGCCGTACGCGCGTGCGTGCCGGACGAGTTCGCGCTGGCGCCCGCGGCCCTCGGGCCCGCTCTCGGCGTACCCGGCGGAGAGCACGACCAGGCCCTGCACGCCGTGCTCGCCGCATTCGGCGACCACGTCGGGGACGTACGCGGCCGGCACGGCGACCACCGCGAGGTCGACCTGCTCGTCGATCTCGCGCACCGAGCGGTGCGCGGGCACTCCGTCGAGATCCTTGAGGTCCTCCGGGAACGCCTTGTTCACGGCGTACAGCCGCCCCGTGAACCCGGCCTGCCTGATGTTGCCGAGGACTGAGCGGCCCACCCCGCCGGGCGTGCGGCCCACGCCGATGACGGCGACGGAGCCGGGCACCAGCAGCCGGCGCACGGACCGCGCCTCGGCCCGCTGCTCGCGCGCGTACTGCACGGCGAGCGAGCGGTCGGTGGGCTCCAGGTCGAACTCCAGGCGTACGACGCCGTCCTCGAAGCTGCGCTTCTGGGTGTACCCGGCGTCGGTGAACACCTTGATCATCTTGGTGTTGGCGGGCAGCACCTCGGCGGCGAACCGGCGGATGTCGCGCTCGCGCGCGACGGCGGCGATGTGCTCGAGGAGGGCGGAGGCGACGCCGCGGCCCTGGTGGGCGTCCTGGACGAGGAAGGCGACCTCGGCCTCGTCGGCGGGTGCCGACGCGGGCATTCCGTCGGCGCCGATCCGGTCGTAGCGTACGGTTGCGATGAACTCGCCGCCCACCGTGGCCGCGAGTCCCACCCGGTCCACAAAGTCGTGGTGCGTGAAGCGGTGGACGTCCTTGGCGGACAGTCGCGGGTAGGGCGCGAAGAAGCGGTAGTACTTCGACTCGTCCGACACCTGCTCGTAGAAGCTGACCAGGCGCTCGGCGTCATCAACGGTGATGGGGCGGATGCGTGCGGTGCCGCCGTCGCGCAGCACCACGTCGGCTTCCCAGTGGGCGGGGTACTCGTGCCGGTCCGAGGCGCTCTGCATGGGGCCCAGAGTACGGCTCGCGTACGACAACGGCGCGGGGCAGTCTGTTCAGGACGTCACGTCGGGTCGAGGCCGCGACCCGACGGTCACTTGGGAGGGGACGTTCGTCCCGTTCCGGCATGCTTCACGAGTGTGGGAAACTGGTCTAGACAACCCTGAACACCGAAGGGCAGCATCACATGGCTGAGCGCCGCGTCAACGTCGGCTGGGCCGAGGGCCTCCACGCCCGCCCCGCCTCCATCTTCGTCCGAGCCGCCACGGCCACAGGCGTCCCGGTGACGATCGCCAAGGCCGACGGCAACCCCGTCAACGCGGCCTCCATGCTCGCCGTCCTGGGCCTGGGCGCCCAGGGCGGCGAGGAGATCGTCCTCGCCTCCGACGCCGAGGGTGCGGACGTCGCTCTCGACCGTCTGGCGAAGCTGGTCTCCGAGGGCCTCGAGGAGCTGCCCGAGACGGTCTGAACGACCTGAGCGGGACTCCGCAAGCAAGCGGTGAAGCCGCGTCCGTCTTTCCGGCGGGCGCGGCTTCGCTGTTTTCGTTCGGACCTCGCCGGAATTCACGGCACAGTGGCAGCTGATCCGAAAAAGGGCAGCGGAAATTCACCGTCGCCGAATAACTCCTCTTTGTATACGGCGCCTGTGTTAATGCCGCAGGCTCGGCATGTTTACGGCATGTTGCGAATTCCTCACACGCTCCGTGCGCTCACCGCCGGAGCCGAACCGCAGCCGGTGCGCGGACAGCGCGCGCTCGGTGTGCAGCGCCGTCATCGCGCGGGCGCGCTCGCCGTCGCCGCGCGCCACCGCGTCCACGATCGCGCCGTGCTCGGTCCAGGACTCCACGGGGTTGACCGGCGCCTCCACGGAGTACATCCAGGCGATCTTGTGCCGCAGCTGGGTCAGCATCGAGGTCATGGCGGGGCTGCCGGAGGCCTGGGCCAGCGTCTCGTGGAACCAGCCGCCCAGGGAGCGCAGGTCGTCGCTGTTTCCCCGCCTGGCCCGCTCCTGCCCCAGCCTGACCAGGCCGCGCAGGACCTTCAGATGGGCCTCGGTGCGCCGCTGGGCGGCCCGGGCGGCGCCGAGCGGCTCCAGGAGGGTGCGCATCTCCAGCAGGTCGGCGGCCTCCTGCTCGGTGGGTTCGGCGACGCACGCGCCCGCGTGCCGCCGGGTCACCACGAAGCCCTCCGCCTCCAGGGTGCGCAGGGCCTCCCGCACGGGGACGCGGGAGACGCCGTAGCGGCGCGCGAGCAGTTCCTCGGTGAGCCGGCTGCCGCGCTCGTAGACACCGGCGACGATGTCGTCCCGAATCGCCGTGCACACCGAATGCGCCGGAATACGCATGAGCGACCTCCGCCTTAATCCCCGTGAAACGTCGACGAATGACGTGTTCCCAGTGACTCTATGGCAACCGGCCGGAATTTCCGACGGCGGACCGGAATCCATGGATATTTTTTGGTCAGGAGATCGCCCGGAAAGGACGAAAGCCCCGGCTCGGTGAGCCGGGGCTTCGCGCGGGCGCGGTGCGGGCGTCAGACGTTCACGCCGTGCGAGCGCAGGTAGGCGACCGGGTCGATGTCGGAGCCGTACTCCGACGTGGTGCGGGCCTCGAAGTGCAGGTGCGGTCCGGTGACGTTGCCGGTGGCGCCGGACAGTCCGATCTGCTGGCCGGGGGTGACGGTCTGGCCCACCGAGACGCCTATGGACGACAGGTGGCCGTACTGGGTGTACGTGCCGTCGTTCATCTTGATCACGATGTTGTTGCCGTACGACCCGCCCCAGCCGGCCTCCACGACGGTGCCGGAGCCGACCGCCTGGACGGCGGTGCCGCTGGCGGCGTGGAAGTCGACGCCCGTGTGGCTGCCGGAGGACCAGACGGCGCCGCCGGACTTGTAGCCCGTGGAGATGTACGAGCCGGAGATCGGGGCGACGTAGGACAGCAGACGCTTGCGCTCGGCCTCGCGGGCGGCGCGCTCCTTGGCCTCGCGCTCCTGCTTGGCCTGCTCGGCCGCCTTGAGGCGCGCGGCCTCCTGTGCGGCCTGCTTCGCGGCGGCGGCCTCCTTGGCGGCCCGCTCCTGGGCGGCGGCCTGGGCGTCGAGCTGGTCGGCGATCGAGTTGTCGACGGTGATGACGGGGATGAGGCCGGTCTGCTCCGCGGCGGGCTCGGCGGCGAGCGCCGGGGCCGCCAGGGTGCCCATGACACCGGTGGCGGTGATCGCGGCGACGCCGGCCGCGCGGGCGGTGGAGCGCTCGAACCGGCTGGGCCGGCGATGCTTCCCGGTGGGGCGACTCTTCCCGGTGGCGCAGGTGAACGCCATGTAGTGGCTGGTCCTTTCCTTCCTTCTCGCCTACCGGGTTAGCTGACGGGTTCGGAGCAGGAAGGTCTCCTACGGACCCCCTCGCGGCTGCGCGGGCGTCCGATTCACCCCAGGGACTTCGGGTGGGTCCCCGGCTCCCCTGGCTCGCGCCGTACGGGGACTCGGCGATGGCTGTCCGGTGCCGCGGGTGCGGCGCACTGCCTGACGGACAGCCCGGAAGACGCTAAGCGGGGCGCCTTTCAATCCCCAAACGGATCAGGGTTTTTGTAGCGCATCCCACAGGCCAGACAGGCAACCTCTCCTCAATTCGGGCATAAAGGGGCCCTGGTGACTCTCGCGTCACCAGGGCCCCTACGCGCGCGTGCCGCCGTCCGGCGGCGGGCTCGTCCTCTACTCGGCTGCCACCACGGTGACTTCGCCGATGCCGAGGGCCTCGACGGGCTCCCGGATCTCGGCCGCGTCGCCGACCAGGATCGTCACCATCCGGTCCACCGGGAAGGCGCTCACGGCGGCCGCCGTGGCCTCGACGGTGCCGGTGGCGGCGAGCTGCTGGTACAGCGTCGCCTGGTAGTCGTCGGGCAGGTGCTGCTCGACCTGGTCCGCCAGCGTGTTCGCCACGGACGCGGCCGTCTCGTACTTCAGCGGCGCCACCCCGACGAGGTTCTGCACCGCGAAGTCCCGCTCGGCGTCGGTGAGCCCCTC
This sequence comes from Streptomyces ferrugineus, assembly GCF_015160855.1. Lineage (NCBI taxonomy): Bacteria > Bacillati > Actinomycetota > Actinomycetes > Kitasatosporales > Streptomycetaceae > Streptomyces > Streptomyces ferrugineus. The sequence goes on from NZ_CP063373.1 coordinate 7,596,383, forward strand.
GGTGGCGACACCGCGCAGGACCTTCCACAGGTCGTCCAGGGCCGGGCCGGTGTTCGGGGTGTCGACGGAGCCGCTGATGGCGAGCATGGCCGCGCCCGTGCCGTCCGGGGCGGAGCGCAGGACCTGGCCGAAGGCGCGCACCCCGTAGGTGTAGCCCTTCTCCTCGCGCAGCACCTTGTCCAGACGGGAGGTGAGGGTGCCGCCGAGGCAGTAGGTGCCGAGCACCTGCGCGGGCCACACGCGGTCGTGCCGGTCGGGTCCGATCCGGCCCATCAGCAGCTGCGTCTGGACGGCGCCGGGGCGGTCGACGATGACGACGCGACCGGTGTCGTCGGCGGTCACCGGCGGGACAGGGCGCGGCTCGCCCGGGGAGCCGGTCCAGGCGCCCAGGGTGTCGCCGAGCAGGGCGTCGAGGTCGACGCCGGTGAGGTCGCCGACGACCACGACGGTGGACGTGGCGGGCCGTACATGCCGCTCGTAGAAGGCGCGTACGCCCGCGGAGTCGATGCCGGCGACCGTGTCCTCGGTGCCCTGGCGCGGGCGGGACATGCGCGAGGTCGGCGGGAACAGCTCCTTGGAGAGCTCCTTGGCGGCCCGACGCGAGGGGTTGGCCAGCTCGTGCGGGATCTCGTCGAGCCGGTTGCGTACCAGGCGCTCGACCTCGGCGTCGGCGAACGCGGGTGCCCTGAGTGCGTCGGCGAGCAGGCCGAGCGCCTTGGGCAGGCGGGAGACGGGCACCTCGAGGCTGACGCGGACGCCGGGGTGGTCGGCGTAGGCGTCGAGGGTGGCGCCGCAGCGCTCCAGTTCGGCGGCGAACTCCTCGGCGGTGTGCTTGTCGGTGCCCTCGGACAGGGCGCGCGCCATGATCGTGGCGATGCCGTCGAGGCCCTTGGGCTCGGCGTCCAGGGGCGTGTCCAGGAGCACCTCCACGGCGACGACCTGCTGGCCGGGGCGGTGGCAGCGCAGGACCGTCAGGCCGTTGTCGAGCTTGCCGCGCTCGGGTGCCGGGAACGCCCAGGGCCGGGGCGCGCCGGCCTGGGGCTGCGGGTGGAACTCCATGCTGGCGAGCTCGGTCACTGCGCCGACTCCTCGTTCTCGTCGGTGGTGCCGTCGGTGGCGGCGGCTTCCGGTTCCTCGGCCTCGCCGGCGACCGGCTCGTACACGAGCACCGCGCGGTTGTCGGGACGCAGCCGGGCCTCGGCGACCGCCTGGACCTCCTCGGCGGTGACGTCGAGGACGCGCTTGACGGCGGTGAACGCGAGCTGCGGGTCGCCGAACAGGACGGCGTACCGGCACAGTTCGTCGGCGCGGCCCGCGACCGTGCCGAGCCGGTCCAGCCACTCACGCTCGATCTGGGCCTGAGCGCGCTCCATCTCCTCGGCGGTGGGGCCCTCCGCGGCGAAGCGGGCGAGCTCCTCGTCGACGGCGGCCTCGATGACGGGGACCTCGACGTCGCCGGAGGTCTTCACGTCCAGCCAGCCCAGGGAGGGCGCACCGGCCAGGCGCAGCAGGCCGAAGCCGGCCGCTACAGCCGTACGGTCGCGCCGGACGAGCCGGTTGTACAGGCGGGAGGACTCGCCGCCGCCGAGGACGGTCAGCGCCAGGTCGGCGGCGTCGCACTCGCGTGTGCCGTCATGGGGGAGGCGGTAGGCGGCCATCATCGCGCGCGCGGGGACGGTCTCCTCGACGACCTCGCGGAGCTGCTCGCCGATGGTGTCGGGCAGGGAGCCGTCGCGCGGTGCCGGTTTGCCGTCGTGGGAGGGGATGCTGCCGAAGTACTTCTCGACCCAGGCGAGCGTCTGGTCCGGGTCGATGTCGCCGACGATGGACAGGACGGCGTTGTTGGGCGCGTAGTAGGTGCGGAAGAACGCGCGCGCGTCCTCCAGGCTCGCCGCGTCCAGGTCGGCCATCGAGCCGATCGCCGTGTGGTGGTACGGGTGTCCGTCGGGGTACAGCAGCGCGGTCAGCTTCTCGAAGGCGGTGCCGTACGGGACGTTGTCGTAGCGCTGACGGCGCTCGTTCTTGACGACGTCGCGCTGGTTGTCCAGGCCCTCCTGGTCGAGTGCCACCAAGAGGCTGCCCATGCGGTCGGCCTCCAGCCAGAGCGCGAGCTCGAGCTGGTGGGCGGGCATGGTCTCGAAGTAGTTGGTGCGCTCGAAGCTGGTGGTGCCGTTCGGCGAGCCGCCCGCGCCCTGGACGAGCTCGAAGTGACCCGTGCCCTTCACGCTCCCCGATCCCTGGAACATCAGGTGCTCGAAGAGGTGGGCGAGTCCGGTACGGCCCTTGACCTCGTGGCGGGAGCCGACGTCGTACCAGAGACAGACCGCGGCGACCGGCGTGAGGTGGTCCTCGGAGAGCACCACGCGCAGGCCGTTGGCCAGGCGGTGCTCCGTCGCGGTGAGGCCGCCGGATTGTGCCTCCGGTGTGGCCGTGTGACCCATGGGCAAGGTGTCCTTCCGGTCGCGTGCACTGCGTTGTGCCGAGCGGGTTCGCGCTCAGTTCCTGCCACTGTATGCAGCGTCCGAAGGGTCGGCGAAGTTCCCGGTCAGAACGCCTCGGGTGGAGAGCGGGGGATGAGGGCGGGGCGGCGCTGTGTCGTACGGCCCGGGCGGTGGATCGGCGACGGCCGCCTCCCGTCGCGGCCGGGGCCCGCGCCGCGCGGTGTCGGCGGGCGGATGTCGATCACTCCGGCGAGTGAACGATCTCGCGGCGTGAGCTTGCCTCCCGGGTCTGCGTGCCCATGCCCTCGGGGCCCGCGTACGGCACTTGCGGGCCACTCACCGGCCGCTGCCCGGTCCGAGTGGAGGTTCTCCGGCGACGGGCGGGACCCGGCCCGGCGGGACGCCGTCCCGGCGGCAAGCACCGTACCGCCCGGGCCGTCGGAGCCCGCGTACGGCACCTGCGGGCCACTCACCGGCCACTGCCCGGTCCGGGTGAAGGTTCTCCGGCGACGGGCGGAACCCGGACCGGAGGGACGCCCTCCCGGCAGCCAGCACCATGCCACCCGGGCCGACCGCCTGTGCCCTCGGGGCCCGTACGACACCTGCGGGCCACTCACCGGCCGCTGCCCGGTCCGAGTGGAGGTTCTCCGGTGACGGGCGGAACCTGGACCGGCGGGACGCCGTCCCGGCGGCAAGCACCGTGTCGGCCGGGCCGGTTGGTGCCCGATCGCACCCCTCGGTCACCGGTGGGGCCGAGTGTCGGCGACACTTCTCGGACACCGGCCGAAGGCCCGACATCGGATCCTGGTCGGTGGTTGTCAGTGCCTCGGTCCACAATGGTCCGCGTCAGATCCGTCCACGCCTCAGCAAGGAGCCGGCAGCGATGGCCCGCCGCAGCACGAAGACCCCGCCGCCCGACGACTCGTACGAGGAGAAGATCCTCGACATCGACGTCGTCGACGAGATGCAGGGCTCCTTCCTCGAGTACGCGTACTCGGTCATCTACTCCCGGGCCCTGCCGGACGCCCGCGACGGCCTCAAGCCGGTGCATCGCCGCATCGTGTACCAGATGAACGAGATGGGCCTGCGCCCCGACCGCAGCTATGTGAAGTGCGCCCGCGTCGTCGGCGAGGTCATGGGTAAGTTGCACCCGCACGGCGACGCGTCGATCTACGACGCCCTGGTGCGCATGGCCCAGCCCTTCTCGATGCGCGTCCCGCTGGTCGACGGCCACGGCAACTTCGGCTCGCTGGGCAACGACGACCCGCCGGCCGCCATGCGGTACACCGAGTGCCGGCAGACCCAGGCCACGAGCCTGATGACCGAGTCGATCGAAGAGGACACGGTCGACTTCACCCCCAACTACGACGGCCAGGAGCAGGAGCCGGTGGCGCTGCCGGCCGCCTTCCCGAACCTCCTGGTCAACGGCGCTGCGGGCATCGCCGTCGGCATGGCCACGAACATGCCGCCGCACAACCTCGGCGAGGTCATCGCCGCCGCCCGCCATCTGATCCGCCACCCGAACGCGGATTTGGCCGCCCTGATGAAGCACGTCCCGGGCCCCGACCTGCCCACCGGCGGCCGGATCGTCGGCCTCTCGGGCATCCGGGACGCGTACGAGACGGGCCGCGGCACCTTCAAGATCCGCGCCACGGTCGAGATCGAGACGGTGACCGCCCGCCGCAAGGGCCTGGTCGTCACCGAGCTGCCCTTCACGGTCGGCCCGGAGAAGGTGATCGCCAAGATCAAGGACCTGGTCGGCTCGAAGAAGCTGCAGGGCATCGCCGACGTCAAGGACCTCACCGACCGCGAGCACGGCCTGCGTCTGGTCATCGAGATCAAGAACGGCTTCGTGCCGGAGGCGGTCCTGGAGCAGCTCTACAAGCTGACGCCGATGGAGGAGTCCTTCGGCATCAACAACGTCGCGCTGGTCGACGGCCAGCCCCTCACCCTGGGCCTCAAGGAGCTGCTGGAGGTCTACCTCGACCACCGCTTCGAGGTCGTACGGCGCCGCAGCGAGTTCCGCCGCGGCAAGCGGCGCGACCGTCTGCACCTGGTCGAGGGCCTGCTCACGGCGCTGGTGGACATCGACGAGGTCATCCGGCTGATCCGGTCCAGCGAGAACTCCGCCCAGGCCAAACAGCGCCTGATGGAGCGCTTCTCGCTGAGCGAGATCCAGACCCAGTACATCCTCGACACCCCGCTGCGCCGGCTCACCAAGTACGACCGCATCGAGCTGGACGCGGAGAAGGACCGGCTCAACGAGGAGATCGCGGAGCTGACCCGGATCCTCGAGTCGGACGCGGAGCTGCGCAAGCTGGTCTCCTCGGAACTGGCCGCGGTGGCCAAGAAGTTCGGCACCGAGCGGCGTACGGTCCTGCTGGAGACGGCGGGCACCCCGGTCGCGGCCGTGCCGCTCCAGGTGGCCGACGACCCGTGCCGGGTGCTGCTGTCCTCGACGGATCTGCTGGCCCGTACGGCGAACGGCGATCCCTTCGCGGACGCCGCCGACGCCAAGCGCTCCAAGCACGACGTGATCGTCTCGGCGGTGCCGGCCACGGCCCGCGGCGAGGTGGGCGCGGTGACCTCGGCGGGCCGGCTGCTGCGGATCAACGTCGTCGATCTGCCGCAGCTCCCGGAGACGGCGTCGAGACCGAACCTCGCGGGCGGCGCGCCGCTGTCGGAGTTCGTCTCCCTGGAGGACGGCGAGACCGTGGTCTGCCTGACCACCCTCGACGAGTCCTCGCCCGGCCTGGCGCTCGGCACGGCACAGGGCGTCGTCAAGCGTGTGGTGCCCGACTATCCGTCCAACAAGGAGGAGTTGGAGGTCATCACCCTCAAGGACGGTGACCGGATCGTCGGCGCGGTCGAGCTGCGCACCGGTGAGGAGGACCTGGTCTTCATCACCGACGACGCCCAGCTGCTGCGCTACCAGGCCTCGCAGGTCCGCCCGCAGGGCCGTGCGGCCGGCGGCGTGGCGGGCATCAAGCTCGCCGAGGGCGCGAAGGTCATCTCCTTCACGGCGGTCGACCCGGCGGCCGACGCGGTGGTGTTCACGGTCGCGGGCTCGCGCGGCACGCTGGACGACTCGGTCCAGACGACGGCCAAGCTCACCCCGTTCGACCAGTACCCGCGCAAGGGCCGCGCCACGGGTGGCGTGCGCTGCCAGCGGTTCCTGAAGGGCGAGGACTGTCTGTCCCTGGCCTGGGCGGGCGCCGTACCGGCCAAGGCCGCGCAGAAGAACGGCTCTCCGGCCGAGCTGCCGGAGATCGACCCGCGCCGTGACGGCTCGGGTGTGTCGCTGGCGAAGACGGTGTCGGTGGTGGCGGGACCGGTCTAGGCCTCCTCGAAGGCGCCTTCTTCCGGCGATCCCTCGGGGTCTGGGTCTCGCACATAGCGCAGAACGCCCCACATGCCGTGCTCGTCGACGGTGTGTGGGGCGTCGCTCTTGCACCCCTCCAGCTCCTTGCCGAGGGCGGACGCGTCGATGCCGGAGCCGATGAGCACGAGCTGGGTCAGGCGGGTGCCGGCGCCGGCCCACGGTTCCGGGTAGAAGCGCAGGAACGGCCCGACGGCGTGCACGGTGTAACGGTTCGCGGCGTCGTGCGGGCCGAAGTCCACGTACCCCTTGATCCGGTAGAGCCCCTCCGGCCTGCTGTCCAAGAACGCCATCAACCGGCGCGGGTCGAGGGGCGCGTCGGAGACGAAGGACAGGCTGTCGTAGGCGGTGTGCAGATGACCGTGGTGGTCCTCGGCGCCGTCGCCGGTGTGCTCGTGCAGGTCGTCGAAGGAGAGCTGTCCGATGCGCTCCTCGCCGGGCCGGCAGTCGAACAGGAATTCGGGGTCGATACGGCCGTAGGTGGCCGGGACAACGGCGGCGCGGGCGGCGAGATCGCGTACCAGCCCGAGAACACGCTCACCGTCCGCCGCCCGGTCGAGCTTGTTGACCACGACGAGGTCGGCGAGGCCCAGGTGCCGGTCGATCTCGGGGTGCTTGGCGCGCGTGCCGTCGAACTCGGCGGCGTCGACGACCTCGACGAGACCGCCGTAGACGATGCCCGGATGCTCACTGGCGAGCAGCATGCGCACGAGTTCCTGGGGTTCGGCGAGCCCGCTGGCCTCGATGACGATGACGTCGATGCCGGTGTCGGGCCGGGCGAGCCGCTCCAGGTAGACGTCCAGCTCACTGGCGTCGACCGCGCAACACAGGCAGCCGTTGCCGAGCGAGACGGTCGAGTCGCCGAGCGCGCCGGCGACGGCCATGGCGTCGATCTCGATGGCGCCGAAGTCGTTGACGATGGCTCCGATGCGGGTGCCTCCGCTGCGGTGGAGGAGGTGGTTGAGCAGAGTCGTCTTTCCGGAACCGAGGAATCCGGCGAGTACGACGACCGGAATCTGCTGCGGGCCGGGGCTCGGCTGGCTCAACGTGCGACCTTTCTCACGCCGACGGGTGCACCGGCTCGCGGCTCGGCGCACATCCGAGGTTTCGAATGCCGACCCAGGATACGAGCGGGAAGAATCACCGTGAAGTGAACGATTGTTAGCAGCACTTGCCGGGCAGACGTTGGGCAAGGCGCCGGGGCGTGCGACCCTCGCTTCCCTCCGTGCGCCTCCTCTCCGCCTCCCCGCCGATCAGAGCCGCTCGGCACTCTGGGAGACGGCAAGCGCCGCCCACCGCTCGCCGGTCCCCTCAAGTCGACCCGCACCCCGACGACCGGCGGACGGCCGCCTGATTCGGGGGTTGACATGGCCACACGGAGGAATGGGATACGAGGGCTGGGTACGGCCGTGGCCGCGGGCTTGGGGTTGATGACAGGAGCCCTGGCCGGCGTGGCCGCGCAGCGCCGTACGCTCGACTCGCTGCGCATACGCCTGGAGCACATGGAGGAACAGGTGGCGCACACCCACCGCCACAGCAACCTGGCCAATCAGCAGCATCTGCACTGGGAGCTGCTGAGCAAGGCGATCGACAGCCCCGAGCTGGCCGAGGTGCTGGACATCTTCGAAGTGCCGGCGTCGCCGCAGAAGCGGCGGCAGTACCTCTTCGCCAATGCCCTGTACACCAATCTGCTGTTCTACTACCGCATCGGCAATCTGAGCCGCGATGAGTTCTTCGGGCGCGTCCGGGGGCTGCTGCAGAATCCCGTGGTCAAGGAGTACTGGTTCGCGACGCAGGGCCAGCGGGCCACGCTTCCCGAGGACTCGGACGAGGCCGAGCTGGGCCGTATGGTCGACGACCTGCTCCGTCAGCTCGACGACGCGGACGGCGAGGAATGGTGGGTGGTCGGAGAGCCGACGATCGACTAGCGAACGGAACACACAGCTGCGCTCTCACACCAGGTCCGCTTCTGAAAAGACTTGCGGGCCGGTGTCGATCCGACCTCATCCCGTTCGACGTGATGACGTGGCGCACCTCGCCACACGAGATCGCGACCAGGACCCGATGAGGACAGACCATGGATCAGCTGCTGAGAGTCATGAACTTCAACGTCTCGAGCGACGGGATCGGTGCCGGTGAGCACCAGAGCCTCGAGAGCCCCTTCGGCCTCCCCCATCCTGAGCGGCTGTTCGCCTGGGCCGGCGCCACGGCGAGCTGGCCGATGCGCACCGACCCCGGCGGCAGCCGTGGCCTCGACGACTACTTCACGCGGGACTTCGCACGCGACATCGGCGCCGAGATCATGGGCCGCAACAAGTTCGGGCCCCAGCGCGGTCCCTGGCAGGACCACGACTGGCGGGGCTGGTGGGGTGACGAGCCCCCGTTTCACACCCCGGTGTTCGTCATGACCCACCACATGCGCCCGTCGATCACGCTCTCCGACACCACGTTCCACTTTGTCGACGGCAGCCCGGTCTCGGTCCTCGAACGGGCGCGGGAGGCGGCACAGGGCAAGGACGTCCGTCTCGGCGGCGGGGTCACCACCATCCGGCAGTTCCTCGACGCCGACCTCGTCGACACCCTGCACGTGGCGGTCTCGCCGGTGCAGCTCGGGTCCGGCCTCCGCCTCTGGGAGTCGCCGGATGAACTGCTCGACCGGTTCCATCTCGAGGTCGTCCCCAGCCCGAGCGGTGTGGCGCACCACGTGTTCTGGCGAAAGTGACAGGAGTCCGCACGGGCAGGGACCTGCTGGGCCGCTGGGCCCCCTCGAGGACGCGGCCCAGCCGAACCGGTCGAAGATGGCAAGGCGCGCGCGCAGAAATCACACCCGCGGGCGATAACGAACAGGTCAAGTCCCCAGTTGTCCCAGACGCCACTGGGGTTGACTCTCGCACGATCGCGTAGAGCGACTCCACAAGAGCGTCACTCACGCCGCCGGATGACGAGTGCACCCCACAGGGCAGCCTCCCGCCTGCAGCCATTGTGCGCCAGTTCTTCAGCCGTGAATCAGAGGTAAGCAACAGTGAGTCAGATCATCCGTCGGATCGGCGTCCCCCCAAGCCACCGGGGGAGCACAGGAGGAGGCAATTGCCCTGACATCTTCGAACTGGCCGATGGGAGCTTCGCGGTCATCGGTACGGACGCCACGGACTCGCTGGACCCGGATCTCCCCTCCGACGCCTCGCGCGCGGACTACGAGCGCATCGTCGTCATCACTCGCGAGACCTTGATCCGAGCCAAGGCGGACATCCCCGACGCGTAGGTGACGCCGTGGATCAGGCCGGTTCCATGGCCTTGCTCACCGGTATGGCCTTGCTCACCAGTGCGGTGAGCGACCGCCCGGCAACCGCTGTCGCGAGAGCCGTGGCGGTGGTCGTGTCGTGCCCGGGCCGACTTCCCCAGGCCCGGCGTCCGCCAGTCCGCTGACGAGGGCACCTCTTGGGTCCGGCACCGTCCCGGTGCCGGACCTCAGGCATTTCTCAGGCCACTTCGGGGACCGCCACCGGCGCCCCCGGTCCCACATACCGTGCCACCGGCCGGATGATCTTCGAGTCCCGGGCCTGTTCCAGGACGTTGGCACTCCAGCCCACGACCCGCGCCGCGGCGAACGTGGGTGTGAACATCTCGCGCGGCAGACCGCAGAGTTCCATGACCACGCCCGCGTAGAACTCGACGTTCGTATGGAGTTCACGGCCGGGCTTCAGCTCGGCGAGGATCGCCTCCACACGCCGTTCGACCTCCACCGCGAACTCGACGCGCGAACCGCCGAAGCTCTCGGCGATCTCGCGGAGCATCCGGGAGCGGGGGTCCTCGGTGCGGTAGACGGGGTGACCGAAGCCCATGATGCGCTCACCCGCGAGGACGCGTTCCCGGATCCAGGCGTCGATGCGGTCGGGGGTGCCGATCGCGTCCAGCGTGTCCAGCGCACGACTGGGCGCACCGCCGTGCAGCGGCCCCGACAGCGCGCCCACGGCACCGACGAGGCAGGCCGCGACGTCCGCACCTGTGGAGGTGATGACGCGCGCCGTGAAGGTTGACGCATTGAATCCATGGTCGATGGTCGAGATCAAGTATTGCTCGATCGCCCGTGTCCGCCCCGGGTCGGGTACCGAACCCGTCAACATGTACAGGTAGTTCGCCGCGTACGACAGATCCTCACGCGGCTCAACGGGATCAAGTCCGCCACCCAGTCGGTGCAGTGCGGTGAGCAGCGTCGGTACGGCCGCGGCCGCGACGAGGGTGTCCCGGCGGCGCCGGTCGGCGTCGATGTCGTACACCGGGCGGAAGCCCTGTGCCGCGCCGAGCAGGGACAGCGCGGTGCGCAGGCCGGCCAGCGGGCCGGAGCGTCCGCTGGCCGCCGCGATGGCGGGCAGGGCCGCCCGCACCTCGTCGGGCAGCCGCCGCAGCGCGGCGGTCTCGGCGGCGAAGGCGGTGGCGCGTTCGGCGTCCGGCAGTTCACCGTGGACGAGCAGATGCCAGACGTCCTCGAAGGGGCGCGTCCGCGCGAGTTCGACGGCCGAGTACTGGCGGTAGTGGTAGAAGCCCTCGAGCCCCCGGACGTCGCCGACCTCGGTGTCGGTGACGACGACGCCGGCGAGTCCACGCGGCACGTCGACGAGTGCGGCTGCTGGCCTGTTGACGGACATGAATTCCTCCCTGGACTTGATTTGACTGTCCATGATTGACTTTATTTCTGTCAATATTGATTGAATCAATACAAGGATCAATGTTCAGCGCCCTGGATACGGTGACCCCATGCGCGATCAAGAACCCGGCCCCGCGGGGCGGCGGCTGACCACTCAGGAGGCCGCCGAACTGCTCGGTGTGAAGCCCGAGACCGTGTACGCGTACGTCAGCCGCGGTCACCTCAGCAGCCGCCGCGTGCCCGGTGGCCGGGGCAGCACCTTCGACGCACAGGAGGTCGAGAGCCTCGCCCGGCGCAACAAGCGGGAGAGCACGGGCACTTCGGGATCGGGCGGCGAGCTGTCGGTGCGCACCCGCCTGACGTTCATCGACACCGACCGCTACTGCTTCCGGGGTGTGGACGCCACGGAACTGGCCGCCCGGCACTCCTACGAGGAGGTCGCCGAGTGGCTGTGGACCGGCCGGTTGCGCCCCGGCGTCACCTTCTCCGCCCCCGGGCCCGCCGTCGCCGCCGCCCGCCGCGCCGTCGCCGCCCTGCCCGCACACGCCGACCCCACCGACCGGTTGCGGGTCGCGGCGATCGCCGCCGCGACGGCGGACCCGCTGCGCTTCGACCTGTCCGAGGAGTCGGTGCTCGGCACCGCGCGCATCCTCATCCCCACCCTGGTCGCCGCCCTCACCCCCACAGGGTTCACCTACCGCGACGAGGGCTCACTCGCCGAGCGTCTGTGGAGCGGGCTGAGCAGGCGTACCGCCGACGAGGCGACGGTGCGGGTTCTGGACACGGCGCTCGCCCTGCTCGTCGACCACGACCTGGCCGCCTCGACCCTCGCCGTGCGGGTCGCCGCGTCGGCCCGCGCACATGCCTACGCGGCCGTCTCCACCGGGCTCGCCGTGCTCGAGGGCCCGCTGCACGGCGCGGCCAGCGGCCTCGCCCACAAGCTGATCGCGGAGGTCCTCGACCGGGGCGACGCGGGCCCCGTGATCGCCGAGGAGCTGCGGGCCGGCCGGCGCATTCCGGGGCTCGGGCACCGGCTCTATGCCGGCGAGGACCCACGCGCGCGTGTCCTGTTCGGGCTCCTGGAGGAGATCCCCCGCTGCGCCCCCGCCCTCGCCGCGGCCCGCGACATCGTCGCCACGGCCGCCCGCCACACTCCGCTGCACGCCAACGTCGACCTGGCCCTGGCCGTCTTCACGGCGTCCTGCGCCATGCCCGCCACGGCAGGCGAGACGATCTTCGCCGTGGCCCGTACGGCGGGCTGGATCGCCCACGCCCTGGAGGAGTACGGCGAGCGCCCGCTGCGTATGCGGCCGAGCGGGCACTACACGGGCCCGAAGCCGCCTCAGCCGCTCCCGGAGTAGGACGCGCACTCCCGGAGCAGGCCGCGCCGACACCGCGGCAGCGGGACGGAAGCCCCCTCGGCAAGTCACCGCGACTCAAGTCAGGTTAGGCTCACCTCTGTGAGTACGTGCTCAACCGTCTCGCGGGACCTCGACGAGCCCATCGCGGGGACCGCGGCGACCGCGACGACCTGGCTGCTGCTGGAGCAGCCCGGTCCGTGGGGTGCCAAGGCGCTCACCCAGAGCCACCTGGATCCCGCGCTGGGCCGTGCCCTGGAGTCGGCCGCGCGGGGCACGGGCGTACGCGTCGCGCTGATCCGCCGCCCCGGTCGGCACGCCGACTGCGGCGGGCTCGCCGAGCGCCAGGTGTACGTGGCCCACACGGTGCCCGGGAACGTCTGGCTGCACGCCGCCACGATCAGCGACCCCGAGCAACTGCTCGACCTGGACTTCGCCGCCCTCGGCATGGGCGACCACCACACCTTCGACTCGGTTCTCCAGGGCCGGCCCCACACAGGCGACCCGCTCGCCCTCGTCTGCACCAACGGCAAGCGGGACCGCTGCTGCGCGCTCCTGGGCCGCCCGCTCGCGGCCGAGCTCGCCGCATCCGGTGTGGACGGCGTCTGGGAGGTCACCCATCTGGGTGGACATCGCTTCTCCCCGACGCTGCTCGTGCTGCCGTACGGCTACGCGTACGGCCGGGCTCAGGCCCCCGCCGTCAAGGATGTCCTGCACGGCGTCCAGGAGGGTCGGATCGTCGTCGAGGGCTGCCGTGGCAACTCCGCCTGGGAGCGGCCGGGCCAGGCGGCCGAGCTGGCGGTGCGCAGGGCGACGGGTGAGGACGCCGCGGAGGCGCTGAGCGTCGTACGGACGGACGGTGCGGCCCCGCGGTGGGAAGTGACCGTCGCCCACGTGGACGGCCGCCGTTGGCACGTCAGTGTGACCCAGGGGACCTCTCTGCCGCCCCGCCCCGAGAGTTGCGGCTCGGTGCTCGGCTCGCCCGCGCGGATGGACGTGGTGGCGGTGCGCGAGTTCACGATCACGATGGCACCGGTGCTCGCGGGCTGAGCGGTTCCGCCGACTCCACCTCGCGAGCCGGCCTGGAGCCGTCGGCCCTGCCCCCTTCGCGGGCCCACACGGACCCGCCACACCCACGTTGATCAGGAGATACACGTCACACCCCGCTACGGGTGCCCGGGCCCGCCCACGTACCGTCATGGGTATGAGCCCCACTCCCCCCGCCCGTCGCCTGCGCCTCGGTCTGCCCCGGCGGATGTTCGCGCAGGTGCTGCTGATGCAGGTGGCGATCGCCGCGGGAGTCGCGGTGCTCGCGACCGGTCTGTTCCTCGCGCCGCTCAGCGACCAGCTGGACGACCAGGCGATGCGCCGTGCGCTGTCGATCGCGCAGACCACCGCGGTCCAGCCGCAGATCGCCAAGGACCTGACGGGCACGCCCGCGACGGCCGGCGGCCCGGTACAGCGGGAGGCGGAGCGCATCCGCAAGGCCACCAAGGCCGAGTACATCGTCGTCATGGACCGGCGTGGGGTGCGCTGGTCCCACCCCACGCCGAGCGAGATCGGCAGGCTCGTCTCGACCGACCCGGGCCAGGCCCTGGCCGGCCACGAGGTCATGCAGATCGACAGCGGCACCCTGGGCCGCACCGCGCGCGGCAAGGTGCCGTTGCGCGACGGCGACGGAAAGATCATCGGAGCGGTCTCGGTCGGTATCGCGTACGACAGCGTGCGGGCCCGTCTGCTGCACGCCATCCCCGGCCTGTTCGCGTACGCGGGCGGCGCACTCGCGGTCGGCGCACTGGCCGCCTGGCTCATCTCCCGCCGGGTCCAGCGGCAGACCCGTGACCTGGCCTTCTCCGATATCTCGGCCCTGCTGGCGGAGCGCGAGGCGATGCTGCACGGCATCCGGGAGGGCGTCGTCGCCCTGGACCGCGCGGGCCGTATCCGCCTCCTCAACGACGAGGCGCGGCGCCTGCTGGGCATCGGTGACGAGGCCGTCGGCCGCTCCCTGGACGAGGCGCTCGGCGCGGGCCGTACGGCCGATGTGCTGGCCGGCCGGGTGACCGGCACCGATCTGCTCACGGTCCGCGGTCAGCGCGTCCTGGTCGCCAACCGCATGCCCACCGACGACGGGGGCGCCGTCGCCACCCTGCGCGACCGCACCGAGCTGGAGCAGCTCGGCCGGGAACTGGACTCCACGCGCGGCCTCATCGACGCTCTGCGCGCCCAGGACCACGAGCACGCCAACCGTATGCACACGCTGCTGGGGCTGCTCGAGCTGGAGATGTACGACGACGCGGTGGAGTTCGTCGGCGAGGTGGTCGGCGACCATCGGGCCACCGCCGAGCAGGTCGCCGAGAAGATCCAGGACCCGCTGCTCGCGGCCCTGCTGGTCGGCAAGGCGACCGTGGCGGCCGAGCGCGGAGTGGCGCTGCGCCTGTCCGACCGCACGGGCCTCCCGGACCGGCTGGTCGACCCCAGGGGGCTGGTCACGATCGTCGGCAACCTGGTGGACAACGCGCTCGACGCCGTCGCGGGCACGCCGCACGCGCGCGTGGAGGTGGAACTGCGGGCCGAGGGGCGTACCGCGACCCTCAGGGTGCGCGACACGGGTCCGGGAATCCCCGAGGAGCAGCGCGAGTTGATCTTCACCGAGGGATGGTCGACCAAGCAGCGCCCGGCCCACCGCGAGCGGGGCATCGGGCTCCCCCTGGTGCGCAGGCTCGCCGAGCGGCAGGGTGGCAGCGCGACGGTGGGCGACGCGGCCGGCGGCGGCGCGCAGTTCACGGTCGTCCTGCCCGAGGCCCTGGCCGAGCCCGCCCTGGAACCGGCCCTCACCATGCCGTCGGATCCGCACGCCGTCGCCGAGGAGGAGTCGCGATGATCGAGGTCCTGGTCGTGGACGACGACACGCGCGTGGCGCGGGTCAACGCCGCCTACGTCGAGAAGGTGCCGGGCTTCCACGTGGCCGGCGAGGCGCACAGCGCGGCCGAGGCGCTGCGCCGCGTGGCGGAACTGCCTCGGCTGGACCTGGTCCTCATGGATCACTACCTGCCCGACGAGACGGGTCTGGCGGTCGTCCAGGAGATGCGCCGGCGCGGCCACCAGACCGACGTGATCATGGTGACGGCGGCGCGGGACGTGTCCACCGTGCAGGCGGCGATGCGGCACGGGGCGCTGCAGTATCTGGTCAAGCCGTTCGCCTTCGCGGGTCTGCGCACCAAGCTGGAGGCTTACGCCGAACTGCGCCGCACCCTCGACGGCGGCGGCGAGGCGGAGCAGGCCGAGGTGGACCGCATCTTCGGTGCCCTGTCCACCCCGTCGGAGCCCGACCTGCCCAAGGGCCACTCCCCCACCACCGCGGAACTCGTACGCCGCTCCCTGATGAACGCCGAAGGCCCCCTGTCGGCCCAGGAGATCGCCGAACGGACGGGGGTGAGCCGCCAGACCGCCCAGCGCTATCTGAAGCTCCTGGAACGCACGGGACGGGCGCGCCTCACCCTCAAGTACGGGGACGCGGGCCGCCCGGAACACCGTTACGTGTGGGCGACCCGCGCCTGAGGCACGGCCCGTGGGGGCGGGGGAAGGAACCGTGCCCTCCTCTTCATACGGATCCCGGCCGCCCAAATATCAGCCGCCCGTGGATGTCATGCGCGGGTACTGAGCCCATACGGCGACGGGGATGCCGTACGGCGGTGAAGGCGCCGTAGGGCAGAGCCCGCTCCGTGCGGGCGCCGGCCGCCGCCTAGACGGCCCCCGCACCCGTCAGCGACCGCACCTCGGTCTCCGCGTGCTTGGCCGCGTCGGGGGCCTCGGCGGAGGTGACGGTGCCGAGCCAGCCCGCGACGAAGCCGAGCGGGATCGAGACCAGGCCGGGGTTCCGCAGGGAGAAGTACTGGAAGTCGACGCCGGGGAACAGCGAATCGGGGCTGCCCGAGACCACCGGTGACAGCACGACGAGCGCCACGGCCGGGATCAGGCCGCCGTACACGGCCCATACGGCCCCGCGTGTGGTGAAGTCCCGCCAGAACAGCGAGTACAGCAGCACGGGCAGATTGGCGGATGCGGCGACGGCGAAGGCGAGCCCCACGAGGAACGCGACGTTCAGGTCCCGGGCCAGCAGTCCGAGGCCGATCGCGACCACGCCGATGCCCACGGCGGCGACGCGCGCCACGGCCACCTCGCTGCGGGGCTTGACGTGCCGGCGCCGTAGTGAGGCGTACAGGTCGTGGGCCACGGCGGCCGAGGAGGAGAGCGTGATTCCGGCGACCACCGCGAGGATCGTGGCGAAGGCGATGGCGGCGACGACCGCGAAAAGAACCGTTCCTCCGGTGGAATCCGCGCCGCCACCGAGGTCGAGGGCGAGCAGTGGAACCGCCGTGTTCCCGGCCGCGTTCGACCCGCGCACGGCCTCCGGCCCGACGATCGCGGCCGCGCCGAAGCCCAGGACGATGGTCATCAGATAGAAGCCGCCGATGAGCCCGATCGCCCAGACCGCCGAGCGCCGTGCCGCTCGGGCGGTGGGCACGGTGTAGAAGCGGGAGAGGATGTGCGGCAGCCCGGCGGTGCCCAGCACCAGGGCGAGGCCGAGGCTGATGAAGTCCAGCCGGGCCGGCCAGTCACCGCCGTACTTCAATCCGGGCGCGAGGAACGCGTTTCCGTGTCCACTGCGCTCGGCGGCTGTGAGCAGCATTTGGTCGACGTCGCCGTGGAAGCGCAGCAGGACGAGCACGGTCAACGCGACGGTGCCGCCGAGCAGCAGGACCGACTTGACGATCTGGATCCAGGTGGTGGCCCGCATCCCTCCCAACGACACATAGATCACCATGAGCGCGCCGACGCCGATGACGGTCCAGGCCCGCACCGCTTCGCCCTCGCCCCCGAGCAGCAGCGCGACCAGGGTGCCCGCGCCCACCATCTGCGCCACCAGATACAGAACGGAGACGGTGACCGAGGAAGTTCCCGCCGCGATCCGCACGGGGCGCTCCCTCATCCGCGCCGCGACCACGTCGGCGAGCGTGAACCGGCCGCAGTTGCGGACCAGTTCGGCCACCAGGAACAGCACCACCAGCCAGGCCACGAGGAAGCCCACCGAGTACAGCAGCCCGTCGTACCCGAAGAGGGCGATGAGGCCGGAGATGCCGAGGAAGGACGCCGCCGACATGTAGTCACCGGCGATGGCAAAACCATTCTCCATCGGCGTGAAGAGCCGACCGCCCGCGTAGAACTCCTCCGCGGTGCCACGCCGTTTGCGGCTCACCCAGGTCGTGATCGCCAGCGTGATGGCGACGAACACGCTGAACAGCAGCAACGCCAGCCTCTGATGCTCATCCGTCATGCGGCACCGCCCTTGGCGACCCGCGTCAGCTCCTGGGTTTCCCAGCGCAGTTCGAGTGCGGCCCGGTCCCGGCGCAGCCGGGCGTGACGGGCGTAGGCCCAGGTGAACAGGAAGGTGGTGAGGAACTGCCCGAGCCCCGCGAGCATCGCGACGTTCACCGCGCCCACGACGGGCCGAGCCATCAGCCCCGGTGCGGTCGTGGCGGCCACGACGTAGACCACGTACCAGGACAGGAACACGACGACCGCCGGCACCACGAACCTCCGGTACCGACCGCGCACTTCCCGGAACGCCACGCTGCGCTGCACCTGGAGGTAGACGTCCCCCGCGACCGGCGAGGCGGCCTCGGGAGCGTCCGTACCGTCCAACTCCCCCCACCCGGCGGCGAGGGCGTCGTACCAGGGATCGTCTGAGTGCATGCCCAAGCATGGACAGAACGGAAAGACCGCCGACTCGGCTTCTCCGCGCGCTTCACCCCATCAGGTGACGAACCCCACAACAACCGACAGCCGCCGACGGCGAGAACCCCGTCAGGGGCCACCCGCACCCGACGACGAAAGTTGTACGGGCGGTGCGGGTGGGATCCCAACAATGGCCGAAGGCGAAGCCGAGGCCGAATACCGGCCCAAGCCCAGCGCAGCGGCTACGCGTCGATACGAGACCGGTCCAACGTCGCCGCCGAGTTGGAGATGAACTCCTTGCGCGGCGCCACGTCGTTGCCCATCAGCAGGTCGAAGACCCGCTCGGCGGCCTCCAGGTCGGTGAGGCTGATCCGCCGCAGCGTCCGGTGGCGCGGGTCCATGGTCGTCTCGGCCAGCTGGTCGGCGTCCATCTCACCGAGGCCCTTGTACCGCTGGATGGTGTCCTTGTACCGCACGCCCTTGCTCTGGAACTCCATGAGCTTGTCGCGCAGTTCCCGGTCCGAGTACGTGTACACGTACTTGTCCTGGCCCTTCTTGGGCTGGACCAGCTCGATCCGGTGCAGCGGGGGCACCGCGGCGAACACCCGGCCCGCCTCGATCATCGGCCGCATGTAGCGCTGGAACAGCGTCAGCAGCAGGGTGCGGATGTGGGAGCCGTCGACGTCGGCATCGGTCATCATGATGATCTTGCCGTAGCGGGCGGCGTCGATGTCGAAGGTCCGGCCGGACCCCGCTCCTATGACCTGGATGATCGCGCCGCACTCGGCGTTCTTGAGCATGTCGGTCACGGACGACTTCTGGACGTTCAGGATCTTGCCGCGGATCGGCAGCAGTGCCTGGAACTCGGAGTTCCGGGCGAGCTTGGCGGTGCCGAGCGCGGAGTCCCCCTCGACGATGAACAGCTCGCTGCGGTCTACGTCGTCGCTGCGGCAGTCGGCGAGCTTGGCGGGCAGCGACGAGGACTCCAGGGCCGTCTTGCGACGCTGCGCGTCCTTGTGCTGGCGGGCGGCGATGCGCGTACGGGCGGCCGCGACGGCCTTCTCGAGCACCACGCGCGCCTGTGCCGCCGCGTCCCGCTTGGTGGACGTCAGAAACGCCTTGAGCTCCTTGGAGATCACCCCGTTCACGATGCGCCGGGCCGCCGAGGTGCCGAGGACTTCCTTGGTCTGGCCCTCGAACTGCGGCTCCGCCAGCCGGACGGTGACGACCGCGGTCAGGCCCTCCAGGGCGTCGTCCTTGACGACGTCGTCCTCGGCGACGCGCAGCATCTTCTTGGTGCGCAGCACCTCGTTCAGAGTGCTGGTGACGGCCGTCTCGAAGCCGGCGACATGGGTGCCGCCCTTGGGGGTGGCGATGATGTTCACGAACGACTTCAGGTTGGTGTCGTAGCCGGTGCCCCACCGCAGGGCGACGTCGACACCCAGCTCGCGCGTGACCTGGGTGGGAGTCATCTGGCCGTGCTCGTCCAGGACCGGGACCGTCTCCCTGAAGGTGCCCTGGCCGCTGAAGCGCAGGACGTCGCAGACGGGCTTGTCGGTGGCCAGGTACTCGCAGAACTCGCTGATGCCGCCGTCGAAGCGGAAGGACTCCTCGCCCTTGCTGCCGCCCTCGCCGAGGCCGAACTCGTCGCGGACGACGATGGTCAGGCCGGGGACCAGGAACGCGGTCTGGCGGGCGCGCTGGTGGAGGTCGCCCAGGGAGAGCTTGGCGTCCTTGAGGAAGATCTGGCGGTCGGCCCAGTAGCGCACGCGCGTGCCGGTGCGCGTCTTGGGGATCTTCTTGGCCTTGCGCAGGCCGCTCTTGGCCTCGAACTTCGCCGTCGGGCCGTTGGCGGCGAAGGCGCCGGGAACGCCGCGGCGGAAGCTGATCGCGTGGGTGTGGCCGCTGCGGTCCACCTCGACGTCCAGCCGCGCGGACAGGGCGTTGACCACGGAGGCGCCCACGCCGTGCAGACCTCCGGATGCGGCGTACGAGCCGCCGCCGAACTTGCCGCCGGCGTGCAGCTTGGTCATGACGACCTCGACGCCGGACATGCCGGTCTTGGGCTCGACGTCGACCGGGATGCCACGGCCGTTGTCCCGGACCTCCACGGACCCGTCGTCGTGGAGGATCACCTCGATGTGGTCGCAGTAGCCGCCGAGGGCCTCGTCGACGGAGTTGTCGATGATCTCCCACAGGCAGTGCATCAGACCGCGGCTGTCGGTCGAGCCGATGTACATGCCCGGGCGCTTGCGCACGGCCTCGAGCCCCTCGAGGACGAGCAGGTGCCGCGCGGTGTAGTTGGAACCGTCCCGGTCTGCTCCTGCCAGCAGCGCTGTGGACGGCACGGACGTCTCGGCGGTCACGCGGTTCGCTCCTCGCTGAATTTCAGATGACGCCCTGGTGGGTAAGGGCGCGGCTTCGGTCGCCGTCAAGAGGGTACCGAGGCCTGGTAGAGCCGTTGTAACGCCACCCTCGTGCGAAACACAGAGTAGTCCAGGATCGCATGCTTGTTCGATCCCTCGATGGGGTGAAGTACATATCACGTTCCCTTCCAGGCATGAACCATTTAGGCTCCGGGCACGTCCTCATGAACAAACCGGCAAGCCAGCCGGGAGGACCGACCTTGACCAACAGCGCGAAACCGTAAGCACGACAGAGACGCAATACGGCACATTCGCCGCCAGACCCGGCAGCAGCCAGCCGCCCCGGAGAAAAATTTCTCTCTGGGAGAAGCCGCGAGCGGGAACGTTTTGGGGCTGGTTGGATGTTGACCCTGGTACGACAGCTCGTCGAGCTAGAGAAGAGGCGACGTGACTACTGTTCTGACCCCCGCGAGCCCGCTGACGGCCGCTGACCGCTGCGACCGCTGCGGCGCACAGGCGTACGTGCGCGTCGTCCTGCTCAGCGGCGGAGAACTGCTCTTCTGCGCCCACCATGGCCGCAAGTTCGAGCCGGAACTCAAGAAGATCGCCGCTGAGATACAGGACGAGACGGAGCGGCTGACGTCCGTTCCGGCCTCCGCGTCCGAAGAAGAGCGCTGACACCTCGCGTCCACGACGAGCCAGCTCCGGCACAGGCCGGTTGACGGGCGGTCGTCCCTGAAAGGGCAGGGGCGACCGCCCGCGCTCATGCCCCGCGGGCCCTCAGCGCTCCCGCGCCGCAGCCCGCCACCCCATGCTCCGTGCGACTTCGGACACCCGCGTGTACACGCCGGGACTGCCCGCGCGCCCACACCCGTTGCCCCAGGACACGAGCCCGATCAGCTTCCCCCGAGCGACCAGCGGCCCTCCGCTGTCCCCCTGACAGGCGTCCCGGCCCCCCAGCCGCTCCCCGGCACAGAGCATGCTGCCCGCCAGATACCTGCCGTCACCGTCGCCCGGATACGCCCGCCTGCACAGGCCGTCGGGCAGTACGTGCACGCGTGCCGCCCGCAGACCGCGCGGATAGTCGCCCGCGCCCGTGGCATCCCCCCACCCGTAGACCAGGGCCTGTGTCCCCGGCACATAGGCGGGATCGCCGGCGCGCGCCATCCCGATGACCGCGCTCGAGGGCAGCGGCCGGGCGAGGTTCACCACGGCGAAGTCACCGGCGTTGGTGTCCGTGTCGTAGTGCGGGTTCACCCAGGTGCTGCGGACCCGGATCTCCTGGCCCCGACCGGACAGCAGGTCCGAACGGCCCGCGATGACCTTGAGGTCGCGCACCTGGTCCGGCGACGTTCCCAGGACTTCCTCGCTCAGGCAGTGGGCCGCGGTCAGCACGGTGGACCGGCCGACCGCCACACCGACGCAGAACTGACCCGCCCGCGTACCTCCGAACCGGTCACGGCTGGACAGCGCCACGGCCCAGGGACTGTCGGACACATCGACCGGGAACCCGCCGACGACGACGCTGTCGGCAGCCGCAGGGGCGGCGGAGACCAGCGGTATGGCGGCCGCCAGGGCCGCCAGAACCAGCGGCCGGGCCAGGGCCCGGGCAAAGGGACGACGCATGACGCTCCTCACTCTCGGGTGATCATGGGAAACCCAGAGTGAGTCAGCTCAGCGCACCCCGCACCTGCGCATCCGCGCATCCGCGCTTTGAGCGTCGTACGACTACAACCTGGTCGCGGCGGTCGCGCAGTATGGATGTGTGAGCGCTGTGCCCGGCCTGCGTGGACGCACGTGGGCGGGGAGCGCAGTCCGGGAAATATCTTGGATCGAGATGACCCACCATGACCGTCCGCACGATCGCCCACCACCTCGGCCTGCCTGTCCGGCGCGACTCGCAGGAGGTAGCAAAGATCATCGAGGGGCTCCGCCCCACCCTGGACGACCTTCCTGACGACAAGCGGGAGCGACTCGAAGCCGAGTGGACCAAGGTCCTCAGCGAACGCCACTGGCACCGGCCCTATCTCCGTGACTGAGCGCCCCGCCCTCGGCACCGGCCGGCACACAAAGCGCCCCCGACCCGCAAAGGAGCGGGTCAGGGGCGCCTGGTGCGATCTGACTCAGTCGAGGTAGTCGCGCAGCACCTGGGAGCGCGACGGGTGGCGCAGCTTCGACATGGTCTTGGACTCGATCTGGCGGATGCGCTCGCGCGTGACGCCGTAGACCTTGCCGATCTCGTCGAGGGTCTTCGGCTGACCGTCGGTGAGACCGAAGCGCATGGAGACGACGCCCGCCTCGCGCTCGGAGAGGGTGTCGAGGACCGAGTGCAACTGCTCCTGGAGGAGCGTGAAGCTGACCGCGTCGGCCGGGACGACGGCCTCGGAGTCCTCGATGAGGTCACCGAACTCGCTGTCGCCGTCCTCGCCCAGCGGGGTGTGCAGGGAGATGGGCTCACGGCCGTACTTCTGGACCTCGATGACCTTCTCCGGGGTCATGTCGAGCTCCTTGGCCAGCTCCTCCGGGGTGGGCTCGCGGCCCAGGTCCTGGAGCATCTGGCGCTGCACGCGCGCGAGCTTGTTGATGACCTCGACCATGTGCACCGGGATACGGATGGTGCGAGCCTGGTCGGCCATGGCGCGGGTGATCGCCTGACGGATCCACCAGGTGGCGTACGTGGAGAACTTGTAGCCCTTGGTGTAGTCGAACTTCTCGACCGCGCGGATCAGACCGAGGTTGCCCTCCTGGATGAGGTCCAGGAAGAGCATGCCGCGACCGGTGTAGCGCTTGGCCAGGGAGACCACCAGACGGAGGTTGGCCTCCAACAGGTGGTTCTTGGCGCGGCGGCCGTCCTCGGCGATGATCTCCAGCTCGCGCTTGAGCTTCGGCGCCAGCTTGTCGGCGTTGGCCAGCTTGTCCTCGGCGAACAGACCGGCCTCGATGCGCTTGGCGAGCTCGACCTCCTGCTCGGCGTTGAGCAGGGGGACCTTGCCGATCTGCTTGAGGTAGTCCTTGACCGGGTCGGCGGTGGCGCCGGCCGCCGCGACCTGCTGCGCGGGCGCGTCGTCCTCGTCCTCGTCGGAGAGCACGAATCCGGCGCTCTCGGTGCCCTCGGGCTCGTCGCCGGGCTTGGTCTCCTCGATGACCTCTTCCTCGAGGACCTCGGCGTCGTCCTTCTTGGCCGTCGTCTTCTTGGCAGCCGTCTTCTTTGCGGCGGCCGTCGTCTTCTTCGCGGCCGCCTTCTTGGCGGTCGTCTTCTTGGCAGCCGCCTTCTTGGCGGGGGCCTCTTCCTCGACCGCGGGTGCGGCGGCGGGCGCCGCGGGCGTGGCGGTGGCGGTGGCCTTCTTGGCGGTCACCGTCTTCGCTGCGACCGTCTTGGTGGCGGTGCGCTTGGCCGGACTCTTCGCTGCGACGCTCTTTCGGGTGCGCTTGGGCTCCGCGGCACTGACCATCAGCGTCACACCCTCTTCCTCGAGGATCTGGTTGAGGCTGCGCAGTACGTTCTTCCACTGAGTGGCCGGAATCTGGTCAGCTTCGAAGGCCCGACGCACATCGTCGCCGGCGATCTGCCCCTCAGCCTTTCCCCGCTCGATAAGAGCCATGACAGAGACGGACTCGGCGATCTCCGGCGGGAGCGTACGGGATGTGCTGGCCGACACGAACAACCTCTCGGAACGTTGGAAAACGGCTTCCGGCCCCGTCCAGGCGGACAGGAGCCGACCACCGGCCTGGGGATTGGGCCGACGGTGCGGGCGGGGGCCGGGAAGATGCACAGCGCCTTGAACGGCGTCCGTATTCCCTCCGCGGCTGTCACCTCTTAGGTCATCGCGCTGTTTCCCCGAGTGTTACGCCCAATCCGCGTGGCCCGAGTCACATCCCGTAACCGATCAGAAGCAGTCATATCCGGACAGAAGCGGTCACTCACGGCTTGGACAACGCACTGTACGGCGATTTCGCCGCCGCGTCGCACCGTCGGACCCGCAGGATCGGGGGGATCCTGCGGGTCCGACGGGAGGGGGTGCGCAGACCGGGACCGCCACAGGAGGGGGAGGCGTCCCTGGCCGCGCCACCCTGGTGCGCGGTCAGTGCTCGCGGGGTGCGGGCACCACGCGCTCCACCTCGGGATGGACGGTGAGCAACTGACGCATGGCCGTTTCGGCGGCCGCGCCGTCGCCGGTGGCGAGGGCGTCGACGATCCTGCTGTGCTGCGCCAGCGACGTCTCGTTCGGCCGGTCACATCCGGTCACGGGGCCGCCGGAGACCTGGAGGGCGGCCGAGACGATCCCCGAAAGGTGCTCCAGCATCCGGTTGCCGGCGACCTGGATGAGCAGGGTGTGGAACTCGGTGTCGGCGCGGGAGAACGTGAGGACGTCGCCCTGCCCCATCGCATGGCTCATGATCTCGACCATGTCGGCAAGCCGCTGCTGGACGTCCTCGCGCCCGTGCCCGGCGGCGAGACGGGCCGCCAGCGGCTCGATCGTCCAGCGCAGCTCGCTCAGCTCCCGACGCTGGTCGTCGCGCTGTGGCCCGAAGGCCCGCCACTCGATGATGTCCGGGTCGAGGAGGTTCCAGTCGCTGACGGGGCGCACGCGCGTGCCGACGTTCGGGCGGGCACTGACCAGGCCCTTGGCCTCCAGGACGCGGAGCGACTCACGGACGACGGTGCGGGAGACCTCGAAACGCTGGCCGATCTCCTCGGGCACCAGCGGGCGGTCGGCGCCCAGGTCGCCGGAGACGATCATCTGGCCGAGCTGTTGGACGAGTTGGCCGTGCAGCCCGCGCCCGCGGCTGCCCGCGGCGCGCCGGCCGACCCGGCCCAGTTCCGGATCGGCGCCCTCCCAGGCGGGGGCGCCGACGCGGTCGGCGACGGGGGCCTCGGCGTAGGGGTAGCGGTCGAGTTCGCCCGGGCCGGCCAGACCGGAGTCGGTGGAGCGGGCGGCGGTCATCATGGTGTGCGCAAGGGTACTCACGGATCCTTTGTCGGCGCCGTCTCCAACTCCCTTGAGGTCTTTGGTGAAAAGCACACGAAAGGGTGATCGCTCACCCCGTCGCAATTGACGCCTTATCGGAAAGAAATGGGCTTTCCCGGGGGAGTTGTGGGCACGACAGAACTGAGAAGGCCACGAACGGTCGTCATCTGACCCTGCTCCTCAGGGTCGTGAAGAGATAGGCGCAGAGCAGCGCGGTGAGGGACAACGTCAGTGCGCCACCGACGGGTTGACCGATGACACGCGCGGCGGCCGCCAGGTAGCGCTCCCCGCCGAACGGCCACTGCGACAGGAGCACCTCCCGCAGCCGCAGCGGAAACCCGGCCGCCGTCCGCACGGACGGTCCTTCCACGACCTTCTGTACGAGCGGCACGACGACGATGGGCACCGTGACCACCGCCGCGAGTCCGGCCGTGGTGGACCGGAAGAGCCCCGCGGCGAGTACGCCGGCCCAGGCACAGCCGACGACGAGCCCGATCCAACTCGCGCTCAGCGAAAGCCAGTCGGTGGGAACTTCGGCGAGCTCCCGTCCGTAGACGAGATAGAGCACCTCGATGTCACAGCCCACGGTGAGCACAGCCAGCGCCAGGGCGGCGACGGAGGCGACGAGCAGTTTCGCGGCCAGCAGCCCCAGCCGGCGGGGGACGGTGCCGCGATCCGCCGCCAGGGCGGGATGGCGGAACTCGTCGCCGAACGAGATCGCCCCCAGCAGCCCGGCCCCGAGCGCCGCGGGCGGCAGCGGAAGCTCCTGCGGCCACGCGACCAGCAGGCGCGCATGCGACGTGTGTCCGATCCGGGCGAGCACCACGGCCGTGATGGCGGACACCACGAGCACGGCACCGGCGGTGACGAACCCCGTACCGACACCGGCTGCCCGACGGAGCTCGTAGCGGAGGGGGCGGAGGGGGGTGGGGGCGGGGCGGACGGAGATGGGAGGCGGGAGGTCGGGCAGGTCCCCGGCAGAGGAGGCGGACGGGCGCGTGTCGCCGTCCTGCGTGGAGGGCTCCTCCGCGGAGGTCTCGTGCGCCGCGGCCCCGTCCCGCTCTCCGGCTGCCTGGGGCGCCGCGGGGTCGCCGACCGCGGCCTGCCCCTTGCCCGCCTTCGACGCGGCATCGGCTCGCCGCCTGCGACCCCTGTCCGCGGCCACCTCGCCGTACGCCGGCTGCGGCCCCTGGTCGGCCCGCGGCTCGACCGTGTGTGGGTCCGCCTCGATGCCGGGCCCCATGTCCCCGATCTCGTCGGCGAGTTGGTGTACGAGGATGCCGTGGCGGTACGCGATGTCTCCGACGTCGGCGCAAGTACTCCCGTACACCGACAGGCGGTTGCCGCTCTCTCGTACGACCTCGACGGAACGGTGTGCGGTGCGCGCCTCCTTCGCGAGCAGGGTGGCGAAGCGGGAGGCGTGGGGGGTGCGGACGGCTACGCGGGGCCGCAGGCGGGTGCGCGCGAAGTCGGCGACCTCCTGGTCGGCGACGAGCCTGCCGCGGTCCAGGGTGACGACGTGGTCGGCGGTACGCGCGGCTTCCTTGGGGTCGGGCGTGGTCAGCAGGACCGTGCCGCCCTGAGCAGCGTGTGCGCGCAGGGCACCGTGCAGCCAACGGCGCTCGCGGGTCGTCAGCCCGTCCGCGGGGTCGTCGAGCACGAGCGTGTGCGGGTCGGCCAGCAGTGCACAGGCCAGACCGAGGCGGCGGTCCATGCCGCGTGAGAGGGTACCGAGGCGTTCGTCGCGCAGACTGACGAGGCCGACCACCTCCAGGACCTCGTCGGCGCGCCGGGCCGGAACTCCGGCGGCGGCGCACAGCATGCGCAGATGACCGCGCACCGTGCGCGCCGGGTGCCCGGGAACGTCGCCCAAGAGCACACCGACTTCCCGCGACGGATGCGCCATGCGATGCAGGGGCCAGCCTCTGAAGAAGGTGATGCCACGGCCCTGTTGGAGTTCGAGCATGAGTCTGAGCGCCGTCGTCTTGCCCGCCCCCGCCCCTCCGAGCAGCGCGGTGACGCGGCCCGCGCGAGCCTCGAAGGACACGTCGTCGAGCGCGGGGGGAAGCTCCTTGCGAGGGTTGCTGGTCAGTCCGATCGCCTCGATCACCCGCAGCAAGATAGCGCGCTATGTCCGTTTTTTCGGGTAGGGCAAGGCGCACTGCGCGGGCGGCCATGGGCTCGATCTGCCCGGTCGGACGCGTGTTCCCCCTTCGGCCGCGAACCCGGGAAGGGTCGGACGACAACCCGACCGGCGTTGCGCCCCTGCCCTCGGATCAGACCTCGGGGCGCAGCATCGGAGGGTTGAGCAGCGTGGCGCCGCCGGCCCGGAAGAGCTGGGCGGGGCGACCGCCCTGACGGGTGGTGGTGCCGCCAGTGGGGACGAGGAAGCCCGGTGTGCCGGTCACCTTGCGGTGGAAGTTGCGCGGGTCGAGCGCCACACCCCACACCGCCTCATAGACCCGGCGCAGCTCGCCGACGGTGAACTCGGTCGGGCAGAACGCCGTGGCCAGCGACGAGTACTCGATCTTGGAACGGGCCCGCTCCACACCGTCGGCCAGGATCTGCGCATGATCGAAAGCGAGCGGCGCGACCGGCTCGCCATCACGGCCGTAGCCGCCCTGCTGCAACAGTTCGTCCACCGGCGCCCAACGGGCGTTGCTGGCGTCGCCACCCGCCCGGGGAGCCGGCAGATCCGGGGCCAGCGCGAGGTGGGCGACGCTGACCACCCGCATCCGCGGATCCCGCTTGGGGTCACCGTAGGTCGCGAGCTGCTCGAGGTGGGCACCGTTGTCCTGCGCCGGGACGGCGGGGTCATGGGCGCGCAGCCCGGTCTCCTCCGCCAATTCTCGCGCGGCGGCCTGCGCCAGATCCTCGTCGGCCCTCACGAACCCGCCAGGCAGTGCCCAGCGCCCCTGAAAGGGGGGTTCGCCCCTGCGCACCGCCAACGCGCACAGGGCATGGCGGCGCACGGTCAGCACGACCAGGTCCACGGTGACGGCAAAGGGCGGAAAGGCTGACGGGTCGTAGGGCATGCGGCGATCATAGTCGTCTGCCTGACGATAAACACTCCCTTCGCCGAGCCCGTCGACGGTTGATCCAATTCGGCCCGGTATGAGCCTCACCGTCCTCCCCTCGTCTCGTCCACGCCGCGTCATACGAGGTCACGCTCGCAATTGCAGCCCTCCGGCCGCTTCCTCGACCATGGCGAGTCCCAGCCGGCTGACGCGTACGGAGAAGGGGGCGCCGGCCACCCGAAGTCCCCTCAGAACGATCTCGCCCAGGGGCGCACTGCGCATGGGCCGCAGCGTGACCGTCCCCGCCGGGGCGTCCGGGCGGATCCCGGCGAGCGTGGTCAACACGAGCACTCCGGCTGCCGCCGCCGTGGCCGCGGGACGGCAGGCCGCCGGGTGCGGGAGGGGAGCGCTGCCTTCGGTGCGCCGCTCCCCCGCGTACATGTCGGGCAGCCGGTGGCCGAACGCCTCTGCGGCGGCCAGTACGCCCCGCAGCAGTCCGCTCGCCTCCTTCTCGTAGTCGGCTGTGGCAAGGCCGGACACGGCGATCGCCGTCTCGTGGACCCGCACGGCACCGCTGCGGTGACCGAACGGGTTGTGTCCCGCCTCCTTCGTGCTCAGTCCGCACAGACCCCATCCCGAGTCCATCGCCGGGCCGCCGAGCAGCCGGGCGAGTTGCTCGGTCTGCACTTTGTCGAGCAGCCCGGGGGCCTGTTCTCCTCCGCCCAGCAGACCGGTGTCCAGCAGGTGGACGGCGGTGGCACCCAGATACGGCACGGGACGGCCGTCCGGGGCCCGGGCGGCCGTGGGCCTGCCACCCCCCAGGTCGTCGATCCAGAACTCCGCGCGGAACGCCGTCCGCAGCGCCCCGGCCCAGTCCCGCAGCTCGGCACCGCCCGGTCTGCCACAGGCGTCGAGCAGATCGGCGCCGAGCAGCGCGGCACGGTGGGCGTGGGCCTGGGTCTCGCAGCGGACGGGGCCGCCGGGCTGCGGGTCGGGCAGATACGTGCCGTCCCCCACGGTGGTCCGCAGCCAGGTCAGGCATCGCTCGGCGGCCGGGAGGAGCTCCTCGGTCTCGGACGCGGGTAATCCCCAGCGGCGGGCCTCCGCGAGCAGCGCGGGGAAGAGCAGCGTGGCCTCCGTGCCCGTACAGCCCGGCGGCAGATACAGGCCCGCGTCCCGTCTCGGTCCGGGGATCATGCCGGACTGCGTTCCCTTGCCCCGGAGTTGGGCCCGGGCGAGGGTGCGCAGTGTGCCCGCGGCGAGTCGGGTGCCCAGCGGCAGCGCCATCCGGGCCGCGGCGAGTGCTTCGGCCGGGGCAAGGCCGCAGCGCCAGGGCACCCCGGCGGCCAGGTGGGTGTCAGAGGGGTGGGCGGGGTCGCGCAGGAGGAGGGCCTGAAGGTCGTCGACGCTCGTCCTCAGCAACGCCTCCACTCTGGGATCGTCGCCGGCCGCCCTCGCGGGAGCTAGCGGACTGGTCGCGGCCCGGCCGGCGGCGCGCACAGGCCCGGCTCCGTCGGGACGCACGCGCAGTTCGATGCTCGCGCTGTCGCCGGGGGACAGCGCGAACTCCCAGCGCAGAAGCCCTGCCGAGGCCAGTGCGTCGGTGGGCGGTGGGTCGGCCGTGACCGTCGAGTTCCCTCTGGCGGACGACCACCGCAGGCCGGAGTCGTGAACGCTGGCGGGGAGTTCCGGTCCGGTGTTGCCGCACGCGATGGCACCGAGGTCGGCCAAGTCCGTGGCCAGGGCGACCTCGACCGGCAGACGCAGGGGGCGAACGGCCGCGCTGCGCAGCGTGATCCGCTCGGTGCCGTCCGCGTGACGGGTTCGCTCGACGACGACGTCCGGATCGGGGCCGGCCTGCGGCGAGCTGCGCAGGGTGCCCACGAAGCGGACACAGTCGGCGCCGGTCATTCTGGCCTGCACCGCGAGCGGTTCACGTCCGGCCACGCGAATCTGGCAACGCGAGAGTACGCGTCGACCCGCGCGGTAGATCCCGTCGAGTCCCTGGCCGGTCAACTGGCCTTGGTCTGTGGAGATTGCGAGGCCTGGGAGGGCGACGCAGATCAAGGCGTTGTGGGTGGGCGGTAGGGCGGGGGATCGGCCTGCGGTAGGTGGTGGGGTGGGTGCCGGAGTCCTGCCTGTGGTTGTTGGTGGGATGGGCGCCGGAGTTCTGCTTGTGGTTGCTGGTGGGTTGGGTGCCAAAGTTCTGCTTGTGGCTGGTGGGGTAGCTGGTGAAGTGGATGCGCTTGATGGGGTGGGTGATGGGGTGCGTTGAGTTGGTGGTGGGATCTGATGCGCGGGCGACGAGGGTGACGGACGTGAGCTCGTCGGCCTTGTGGGCTGCTGGGGGAGCTTGGTGTGTCGCCGCTGCGGGTCGAGGCGAGCGTCCTGATCTGGCGTTGGCCAGCAGGCTGGGTGTGGGGGTTGGTCCGGTGGTCGGGTAGCGGTGGCCGACGGCGGTTGTTGCTGGTCCGTTGGTCGGTTGGCTGCCGCCGATGGGGGTCGTTGCCGGTCCTCCGAGGGTGACGGGGACCGTTCTTGGGTGGGCAGCGGGGGCCAGTCGTTGCCAGTGGGCCAGGACGAACAGTTGCTCGTCGGCCCAGGCGAACTGTGGCCTGCCGAACGGGGCGGGCCGTGGCCGGTCGGCTGGGTGCTCGGAAGAGCGTCGCCCCGAGTCCTGGGTGGCCGTTGCCCCGCTCCGCCCTCGACCGGAGTGGGCCCCGCGTCCTGCCGTTGGGACGGCACCGGCCCGCCGGCGGTCGAGCGATCGTCGGCGTCCGGGGTGATCGGGGTCGACTGTGGCATGGGGCGGCTTCCTCTGCGCTGATCGCGCCACGGGCGAGCGCGGCGCCGACTGGGGGATCCGGAGTGACAGGAGCGGTGCGGCGGTACGGCCGGTCCAGGCGTTCCGCCACTCAGGTGAACGGGGAGGGATCCCTCCAGGTCACGGCTGTGACGGGGTAACCACGCCGACCCGCCGCCTCGTTCACCGGGTTCACCGGGTTCACCGAGTTCACCGAGTTCACCGGGTTCACCGGGTTCACCGGGTGTTCCAAGGCCCGCCGAGGCACCGAAATGCAGGTCGTCGGCCCGCTTCTGCTGCTCGTAGAGGCTCAAGCCCTGCCGCTTCACCCCGCCGCCGACGTCCCCTCCCCGGCCCCGGCCAACCCACTGCCCACGACGGTCGTCACCTCGACGGCGCCTCCCAAGCCACTGCTGAAACCACCGCCCGCAAAGGCTCATGTCTCCCCCACCCCGCTCGCATTGCCGGGACGCACACCGCCGGGACGGCTCCCGTCTCCGCTCTCTCGCACGGCTCCCTTCCCCGGGAAGCGCGTAGCCGTCTTTGCAGTGCGCGGAGCCGCAGCATTCGAGTTGCGTGGCCCAGTGCCGCCCAGCCGCAGGGCACCCGAACCCGCACCGGAAGGCTTACGCGGACGCGAAACGCTCGTCCCCCGGCTCGTCCCCCGCCCTCGCCCACCAGTCCTCGCGGGACGAGGAAGACTGCCACTCGAACCCGCAGGCTGCCGAGACCAGCGACAATCAGCCGCGTCAGCCGTCGTCGCGGGCTCTGCCACCTCACCCGGCATCGGATCCTTGACGTCCTCCGGCTTGTCCAGCGGCCCGGTGTCCGCCCTCCCACGCCCCACACGTTCTGTCCGCAAGCAGTGGCGGATCGACTCGGGGTCCAGCCCTTCGTTGCAGGCTTGGTGCAGCAGACGGGCGAAGAGGTAGTCGTTGTCGGCGCCGAGCGCCATGGCGAGGGCCTCACGGGCTTCCAGTTCGTCGCCCATGGACCAGGCGACCCAACCGGCCAGCGTGAGTGGTGCGGCCGCATGCTCGCTGTATGGTCCAACACAGCGGCGGGCCAGCGCTCGCCAGAGCCGCAGGGCGGGTTCGGCCTCGTCGCCCTCCATCCACTCGGCCACGCGGTCGCGCATGGCGCGGTCCTGCAATCCCAGAATGAGCCTCGCGGCTTCGTCGTGTCCGAGCAGTTCGTCGTCACGAAGATCTGCGGTGAGCGTCCCGGCCACGGGCGGGGCCGCGGCGAACCGGCTCATGAGTCGCTCGGCCAGTTCCAGCGTCTCCTCCGCCACACCCTCGCGCGTCGTGTCGTCGAGAATCTTGGAGACCAGCGACGCACCGGCGGTGTCCAGGGCAACTTCCTGCTCCCGGGCGCCGACGGTCTCCCAAGGCCGTAGCCTGGCCCGCAGTTCGCTCAGCGTGCCGCGCACCTGAACCCCGGCATAGGCGGCCGCGGCTGCCAACACCGACGTACCGGGCAGTCCCATCGGCCGGCCCTCGGGCGGACAGCACTCCACCCTGTCGCAGCAGTACGACCAGAAGCGGCCGTCCGAGATGCACAGGGCCTCGATCACCGGCACGTCGAGGCTGCCGCACGCGATGCGCGTCGTCTGGGCCAGCGGTCGCAGCCGCTCCATGACCTGTCGGCCCGTCTCGCCCTCGGCGGGTTCCTGGCAGAGGAAGGCGACCATCTGCTCCGGCCGGGCTCCCCTGCGCTCGCTTCCCACGACCAGTCCGTGGGCCAGTTGCCCGGCCGCGGAGTCCCAGTCGTCCGCGCTCGCGGGAATGCCGAGCCGTGCCCGTCCGCCGAACCGGCCCTGGCCGCCCGTGTCGTGCAGAGCGACCAGCACGATGCTGTCCTCCGGGCGGTATCCGAGGAGATACGGCACGGCGTCGGCCAGTTCGGCGGGGGTGCGCAAGGTGACCTGGTGCTCGGGCAGGTGCCCTTCGTATGCCGTGCAGTCGAGTGGGTCCGTGGGTTGGGCGCGTCCTCGGTTGTCGTCGTGTCCGTCCCGCACATCGTGTGCGGGGCGCTGGTCATTCGCGTCGGTTGCCCTGGGCCCGCGGTGCTGTTCCTTGGCCCACGTGCCGTCGTTCTCGGGAGATCCAGTCGCTTCGCTGTGGTTCGTCATGCGCTGACGATCTCGCGGATCGCGGGAGTCCGCTTTGCCCTGTGGATAACTCCGACCAGGGACACGACAACCCAGAATGCCGTCCGACCCATCCCTCGGTCCAATCGGTCGGGCAGCGCCCCCACAGCCCTTCAGCGCCGCCGGCCTCTCAGCCCGCCAGCCCTTCAGCGCCGCCGCTCGGGCAACGCCCCCAAGCCCCTCAGCCCGCCGATCTGGCAGCGCCCCAGCCGCTCAGCCCGCAGCTCTGGCACCTTCCCCCGCCCCTCAGCCCGCCGCTCGGGCAGCCCGCCAGCCCCATCGCCCCCGCTCTGTCAGTGCCGTCCTGTTGTATGGAACCCATGGAGCACACGAGCAACGCGGATCTCCGGGCAGCCGCCGACGCGGTCCTCGCCCGTCTCGTCGGAGACGCCACCGGCACGGCGCGACTGCGCGAGGACCAGTGGCGGGCGATCGAGGCGCTGGTCGCCGACAGACGCCGTGCTCTCGTGGTGCAGCGCACCGGGTGGGGCAAGTCCGCGGTCTACTTCGTGGCCACGTCTTTGCTGCGGTCCCGAGGCAGCGGCCCGACCGTGATCGTCTCGCCGTTGCTCGCGCTCATGCGCAACCAGGTCGAGGCCGCCGCCCGGGCCGGCATCCATGCCCGCACCATCAACTCCTCCAACACCGAGGAGTGGGACACGATTCAGAACGAGATCGCCACCGGCGACGTCGACGTGCTGCTGGTCTCCCCGGAGCGCCTCAACAACCCGGACTTCCGCGACCAGGTGCTGCCCAAGCTGGCCGCGGCGACCGGCCTTCTCGTGGTGGACGAGGCACACTGCATCTCGGACTGGGGCCACGACTTCCGGCCGGACTACCGGCGGCTGCGCACCATGCTCGCCGATCTGCCGCCCGGGGTGCCCGTACTGGCGACCACCGCCACCGCCAACGCCCGCGTGACGGCCGACGTCGCCGAACAGCTCGGCACAGGCGGCAGCTCGGACGCCCTGGTGCTGCGCGGCCCGCTGGACCGGGACAGCCTCAGCCTGAACGTGCTGCGACTGCCGGACGCCGCACACCGGATGGCCTGGCTCGCCGACCACCTCGACGAACTGCCGGGCTCGGGCATCATCTACACGCTCACCGTGGCCGCCGCCGAGGAGGTCACGGCCTTCCTGCGGCATAGTGGCCACACGGTCGCCTCCTACACCGGCAAGACGGAGAACGCCGACCGTCAGCAGGCCGAGGACGACCTGCTCGGCAACAGGGTCAAGGCCCTGGTCGCCACCTCCGCCCTCGGTATGGGATTCGACAAACCCGACCTCGGCTTCGTGGTGCATCTGGGTTCGCCCTCCTCCCCCATCGCCTACTACCAGCAGGTCGGCCGCGCCGGACGCGGCGTCGAGCACGCCGAGGTGCTCCTCCTCCCCGGACCGGAGGACGAGGCGATCTGGCAGTACTTCGCCTCGCTCGCCTTCCCCTCGGAGGACCTGGTGCGCCGCACACTCGACGTCCTCGCACGTGCGGACAGGCCCATGTCGCTGCCCGCACTGGAACCCTTGGTGGAACTGCGTCGCTCCCGTCTGGAGACCATGCTCAAGGTTCTGGACGTGGACGGCGCGGTCCGGCGGGTCAAGGGCGGCTGGATCGCCACCGGGCAGCCATGGATGTACGAGGCCGAGCGCTACGACTGGGTCGCCCGGCAGCGCAAGGCCGAGCAGCAGGCGATGCGCGAGTACGCCTCGACGACGGGCTGCCGGATGGAGTTCCTCCAGCGCCAGCTCGACGACGAAGGGGCCAAGCCCTGCGGTCGCTGCGACAACTGCGCGGGCGCCCGCTTCGCCGCCGACACGTCCACGGCCGCGCTGGACGCCGCGCGCGTCGACCTCGGCCGAGCGGGAGTCGAGGTCGAGCCACGCCGCATGTGGCCGACCGGCCTTCCGGCGATCGGCGTCGAGCTCAAAGGACGTATCCCGGCCGGCGAACAGGCCGCACCCGGAAGGGCGTTGGGGCGGCTGTCGGACATCGGCTGGGGCAACCGGCTGCGGCCGATGCTCGCGCCCCACGCCCCGGACGGACCCGTGCCCGACGACGTGGCGAAAGCGGTCGTGGGCGTCCTGGTCGACTGGGCCAAGGGCCCCGACGGCTGGGCCTCCGGCGCGCAGGACGCCTCACCGCGCCCCGTCGGCGTGGTCACGGTCGCCTCACGCACACGCCCGCAGTTGATCAACTCGCTGGGCGCGCGCATCGCGGAGATCGGCAGGCTTCCGCTGCTGGGTTCCCTTGAGTACACGGGAGAGGCACCCTCGGTGTCCCGAAGCAACAGCGCCCAGCGGCTGAAGTCCCTCGACGGCGCGCTGACCGTGCCTCCCGCCCTGGCCTCGGCCCTCGCGGAGACTCCTGGTCCGGTACTGCTGGTCGATGACTTCACGGAGACCGGCTGGACCCTCGCCGTCGCGGCCCGCATGCTCCGCCGCACGGGCGCACAGGGGGTGATGCCTCTGGTCCTGGCGGTTCAGGGTTGATCGCGACCGGCACGGGATTCCGCCCGCTCATGTCCGACGCATCTCAGGTCGTACGTCCGCGTCGAGCCGTACGACCCGGTTGCGGACGGCCGCATCAAGCGTCGCACCGTCATGTCTTGGGTAGGGATATAACCCGCGCACCATCAGATATCGGTCGGTGGCCCCAATTGCTCGTTGCCGCAATCAGGTTCGACAGCGAGAATTGGAATCCGCTCCCCGCGCGGCTCGTCCGTGATCCGGAAGGGCTCTGCTGCGGTGTGCGCTCCCCCGAATCCGACCTCGCCCGCAGTGTGGGCGCGTAGCCGAAGGGAGGACCGTGACCTTCGGATTCGCTCCGTCCTCCGCGGTGTCCATGTCGACGTCAGCCGACCTGTCCCCCGCATCCGCCAACCCTCTGGCCCGCATGCTCGAGCCCGCGGAGTGGGCCGCTGCCGGCATCCCCCTGCTGCGGAACCCACGCGAGGTCGTCAGCGGTCTGCACTCGCGGCACCACCCCGGGCCGACGACCGCGATCGTCGCCGTGCTCGACTCGGAGGAGCGACTGCGCGCCAGTGCCTCGTTCACCCGCCGCCCGGCCCCGGCCGACGGCTGGATGTTCCGTAATGCGCTGCTCGCCCAGTTGCGCCGGGTCATCCCCCACGACCTGCGACGCCGCACCCCGGTGCGCACCGCCGTGCTGCTCTACTGCCGTGAGGGCGACGCCCGTTGGACGGAGGAGGACGGCGCCTGGATGTGGGGTCTGCGTGACGCCTGCACGCTGCACGGCCTGCGCTGCGGCGCGTACATCACGCTGACCCGTGACGGTTGGCAGGTACTCGGCGAGGGCCGCGGCGGCCGCCGCCCCAACGCCGACTCAGCACCGGAGCCCTTCGCCATGTCCGAGGCACCGCTCCCCCTGCCACGCACCGGCGGCGCGGCCTCGGAGGTACTGCGGCGCGCGGCCGCCCGCTGAGGACACGGACGCCCGCTCGGTGTGCAGACACCCGTCGGAAAGCGCAGAGAGATGATCTCGGCCGACGCGGCCGGTACGCGCCGTACGACTTCCGGCACGACGGCCGAGATACGACCACGAGAGCTGCCGCGAGTGACGTAGCCGTCCCCTGAGGGCACAGCTCCCCGAACGGCGTGGCCGTCCCCAGCACCGTGGCGGGGCACCCGGCGGGACGACAACCTCATCCTCCGTGCATGGACTCGCGTCCCGAACCGACCGGGCCCGCGCACGACGAGTTGTCCGTTCGTCTGCGCACGCCAAAGGTCGCTCCGTGCCGAGACGCCGCCGCAGCGGCGCCCCACCCCCCGGGTGTCCTGCGGAGTGTCCCCCGGACGGCCGGAAACCGGATCAGACGCCCGCGCCCAGCACCGAGTTGATCCGCTGCGGGTCACCGCAGACGATCAGCAGGGCACCGGCCCGGGCCATGGCCAGAGGCAGGGCGTCGGCGGCAGCGGCGTCGGAACCACCGTTGACGGCCACCACGACCACGGGTCGCGCGGTGGCGCGGCTCGCGACGGAGGCGTCGGCGTAGAACACGTCGTCGCCGGCGTCGTGCTGGGCCCAGTAGGAGGTTTCGCCGAAGGACAGCTCGTGGGTGGCCCACGGGTGCTGTTCGCCGGTGGTGATCACCAGCACGTCGCCGGGGCCACGACCCGAATCGAGCAGCAGGTCGACGGCTTCCTCAGCGGCGTCGAGCGCTCCCTCGGGCGAGGCCGGGATCAGCTGGATCTGCGGGGTCGCCGACGCCGGAGCGGGGGCGGCCGAAGCAGGGGGGCCCGACGGTCCGGGCTTGGCAACGGCCACATCGCGCGGCGTACGTTGCACCGGCGGCGCGGGCCGCACGGGCCCGGGTCGGCCGGGACGCGACGGAGCCGCGGGGCGCGGGCCGGGTACGGGGCGGGGGGTCGGCGCGGTTCGGCCGCTGGCCGGAGTGGCGCGGGGACCCTGGGCACTCTCGTGAATCTGAGGCTCCTCGGGAATGAGAGGCATGAGCTGATGTTTATCAAACGTTGGTGCGGCTCGCGTCGGCGGGTGGCACACAAGTGCGAGCGGAATCGTCAGAAATCGAAGCCGAGCTGCCCTTCGATCTCCGGAACGCTTCCGTCCACCCAGGTACGGACCTTCTTGAGGTGCCGCCACTGGGGCAGCGCATCAAGATACGCCCACGACAACCGGTGGTACGGGGTGGGTCCCCGCTCCGCCAGTGCGGCCTTGTGCACGGGCGACGGATACCCGGCGTTGTCCGCAAAACCGAAGTCTGCATGGTCGATACCCAGTTCGGCCATCATTTTGTCGCGCTGAACCTTGGCGATCACCGAGGCCGCCGCGACCGCCACGCACGACTGGTCGCCCTTGATCACCGTACGGACCCGCCAGGGAGTCCCGAGATAGTCGTGCTTCCCGTCGAGGATCACGGCGTCGGGACGGATCGGCAGGGCGTCCAGGGCGCGCACCGCGGCGAGCCGCAGCGCGGCCGTCATCCCCAGCTCGTCGATCTCCTCCGGAGAGGCGTGCCCGAGGGCGTACGACGTCACCCATGCCCGCAGTTGCTCGGCGAGCTCGGTGCGCCGCTTGACCGTGAGCAGCTTGGAGTCCGTGAGACCTTCGGGGGGCCGGCGCAGTCCGGTGACCGCCGCGCAGACGGTGACGGGCCCGGCCCACGCGCCGCGCCCCACCTCGTCGACACCGGCAATGATCTTCGCTCCGGTCGTGGCTCGAAGGGAGCGCTCGACGGTGTGAGTAGGCGGTTCGTACGGCATGGCGCCCTTAGCGTACGCCGCCCGGAACCCGCTTCGACACCCCGGTTCGCCGAAGCGACCTCCCGCGCGGTGAGGCGATGCGTCAGACACCTCTCGGACGGAGCAGAGGAAGCATGAACTGGTCAATCATCTCTTCGAGATCCTGATCATTCCATTCGCTTGTGCACATCTTTGATCGGTACATCATCATTGCCGGAATCGCATCGAAGACGTAGCCGTTCATCGCGTCGCTCCGCACCTCCCCCCGCTCAATACCGCGGGCAATGACCTCCCCCAGCAACTCGATCGTCGGCTGCACGACCCCCTCGAAGATCACACCGTGAAAGCGTTCGGCCTGCAGACTGTCGCACTCGTGAATGACTGATCGCAGAGCGAATCCGGGACGCGAGAACATCGCGTCACGCGCCTGCCGACACAGCCCGAGCAGGTCCTCGCGCACACTCCCGAGGTCGGGAGCCGACTCGAAGCGCGGCAGACCCGCCCGCAGCGCGTCGGCGACCAGATCCTCCTTGGACGGCCAGCGGCGATAGACGGCGGCCTTGCCGGTCTGCGCGCCGGCGGCGACGCCCTCCATGGTGAGGCCGTTCCAGCCGACGGTACTGAGTTGCTCCAGCGCGGCCTCGAGAATCGCGCGTTCGAGCACGGCGCCGCGCCGACGGAGGGAGGCCGCCTGAGCGGGGGCGGCCGTCCAGCGCGAGGTAACCATCTGAGCGTCTCCAACAAGCAAAGGGAAGCAGGGATTCCGGGGACATGGGTCCACCGCGCGACAACTGCAGGGGACGGGCCGCGCGACGACAATACGAGTGAACGCTTGCGTTCACTACCGGGGACTCACTACGGTTGACGCGACAGTGAACGCGAGCGTTCACTAAGGCTCTTGTGGGGGACCCATAGTGACAACCTCTCAGTTGATCAAGGATCAGAAACCAGGTGCGGCCCGCCGGGAGGGGCATCCCGGCATCGCGCTCACCGTCATCGCGGCCTGCCAACTCATGGTGGTACTCGACGCGACGATTGTGAACATCGCGCTCCCGCACATTCAAGACGCGCTCAAGTTCAGCACCACCGACCTCACGTGGGTCGTCAGCGCCTACACGCTCACCTTCGGCGGACTGCTCCTTCTGGGCGGACGCGCCGGTGACATCCTGGGGCGCCGCCGGGTCTTCATGACCGGCATCCTGCTGTTCACGCTCGCTTCGCTGCTCGGCGGACTCGCTCAGGAACCCTGGCAGTTGCTGGCCGCGCGCGTGCTCCAGGGCATGGGCGGCGCGATCGCCTCGCCCACTTCGCTGGCGCTCATCACCACCACGTTCCCCGAAGGCCCGGAACGCAACCGCGCGTTCGGCGTCTTCGCCGCCGTCTCCGCAGGCGGCGGCGCCATCGGTCTGCTCGCGGGCGGCATGCTCACCGAGTGGCTCGACTGGCGGTGGGTGCTCTTCGTCAACGTGCCCATAGGCATCGTGATAGCCGTGCTCGCGCCGCTGTACATCAGCGAGTCCGAACGCCACACCGGACGTTTCGACATCGCGGGCGCAGTGACCTCGACAGCGGGTATGGCTTCCCTGGTCTACGGCTTCATCCGCGCGGCGGACGAGGGCTGGCGGGACAACCTGACCATCGGTTCCTTCGTTGCCGCCGTGGTCCTGCTGCTGGCCTTCGCGTTCATCGAGTCGCGGGCCAAGGAGCCCATCACCCCGCTCAAGATGTTCGCCGACCGCAACCGCTCGGGCACATACGTGATCATGCTCAGCCTCGCTGCGGCGATGTTCGGCATGTTCTTCTACATCGTCCTCTTCGTGCAGAACGTGCTCCAGTACAGCCCGATCGAGGCCGGTCTCGCCTTCCTGCCGGTCACTGTCGTGATCGCGCTCGGCGCCGGCCTGTCGCAGCGCTTCCTGCCGGTGCTCGGCCCCAAGCCGTTCATGCTCACGGGTTCGGCGCTCACGGCGATCGGACTGGCCTGGCAGACCCTCATCACCGCCGACAGCTCGTATGTCGGCGGAGTCCTCGGGCCGATGCTGGTGTTCGGCTTCGGCATGGGCCTGAACTTCGTGACGCTGACGATCACCGCGGTCTCCGGCGTCGCCCAGCACGAGGCCGGTGCCGCGTCCGGGCTGCTCAACGCCACACAGCAGGTGGGCGGTTCGCTCGGACTGTCCATCCTCACGACGGTGTTCGGCACGGCCAGCAGGAACGAGGCGGAGAAACAGCTGCCGCAGTTCATGGCGGAGGGTTCGGCCCAGCAGAAGGCGGAGTTCGCCCAGACGCACCAGCTTCCCGGCCGATGGGGCCATGAAGTGCTCACCCAGGGCATCTCGACGGGCTTCGTGGCGGCAGCCGCGATGTCCGTACTCGCCCTGGCCACCGCATGGTTCGTGATCCGGGTGCGCAAAAGCGACCTGGAAGCCCTCTCCGGGACGGCGGGTCCCATGGCCGGCTGACCCGGCCGGGCCCACGCAGGGCCGCGGATGGCCGGATCGCGTCCGGGGGACCGACGGCGAGGACGACGAACCGGCCATCCGCACCATCCGCACGGCGACCGTCACCGGGCCGGCCCCGACGGCGCGGGGCAGCGTGAGCCCACCAAGCACGGCAGCCGCCGCAAGCAGCAACCCGCCCAGCACCGACATGAATCCCATGGCTCCACCCCCTGCGCCCCTTGTGCGCCACCGGTACATACAGCCCCAGCGGCCGCACACCAACTGACACGACAACGGACCGGCAGTCACGCAGAGTTCCCGGCGTGCACAGAAAGTTATCGAGGGTGTCGGCAGGGCAGCAGAACCGGACTACGCCGGCGTTGGTGCCCACTCCGGGAGCGCCTCGGTCCGCTCCAACCACTCGGTCGGCACCGACCCGGCCTTCCCTGAGCCGATCACGCCGCCCACGATGGCGCACGTGGTGTCGACGTCACCGCCGACCTGCGCGGTCGTCCAGAAGGCCTGCTCGTAGTCGCCCAGGGCCCGTGCGGCCGACCAGAGCGCGAAGGGCACGGTGTCGTGGGCCGTCGTACGCCGCCCGCAGCCCAGGACGGCCGCGACGGTGCTCGCGTCGCCGTAGTCGAGCATGTCCCGGGCGCGCCGCAGGCCCGCCCCGACCGCGCTCTTCGGAACCAGAGCGATGACGTCGTCGAGAAGGGATTCCGGGCTGGGCGGGCCACCGGGGGCGCCGGCCAGCGCGGCAGCTGCGGCGACGGCCATGGCGCCGACGACGGCCTCGCGGTGCTGGTGCGTGGGATAGGCCGAGATCTCGGCCTGGTGAGTCGCCTGCTCCGGGTCGTCCGCGTACCAGGCGCCCAGGGGCGCGATCCGCATCGCGGCGCCGTTGCCCCAGGAGCCCTGGCCGTTGAAGAGCGCGGCCGACAGCTCACGCCAGTCCCCGCCCTCCCTGACCAGGCGCAGCAGCCGGTTGACCGCGGGGCCGTAGCCCCGGTCGAAGTCGTGGTGCTCGGCGAAGGAGCGGGCCAGGGCGTCCTGGTCGATGCGATGGTGGGCAGCCAGGACGGCGACGACGGAGCAGGCCATCTCCGTGTCGTCGGTCCACTGCCAAGGGCCGGACGGCAGCTCGCGGCGCTTGAGCAGCGGGTAGTTCACCGGCACGAAGAACTGCGAGCCGAGTGCATCCCCCACCGCGAGTCCGCGCAGGCTGGACAGGGCGCGGTCCAGGCGCCCTTCGGGAGAGAAGTCAGCGGTCATCGCCCTGCCACTCTATCCGGTGATCCCGTACGGTTCCGGATCTCGCCAGCGTTCGAACGGCCGGTTCAGTGTGTACCTGCCGTCGTCCCCGAGAACGAGCATCCGCATCTCCGCGTTCCCCGGATTCGACAGCGACTCGAATTCCGCGACCGTCCAGTGGAACCAGCGCATGCAGAACAGCCGCATCGCCAGCCCATGGGTCACCAGCAGCACGTTCGGCGGGTGGTCGGGCGCCTCGAAGCTGCGGAACAGACTCTCCAGGAAGCCGCCGACCCGGTCGTACACGTCGGCGCCGGACTCGCCCTGGGCGAAGCGGTAGAAGAAGTGGCCGTAGGCGTCCCGATAGGATTTCTGGACGCGTACGTCGTCGCGGTCCTGCCAGTTCCCCCAGTCCTGCTCCCGCAGCCGGGGCTCCTCGCGCACCCGTATGAGCTCGGGGTCCAGGTGGAAGGCGCGCAGTGTCTCGTGCGTACGGCGGTAGGGCGAGACGTAGACGCTGACGCGCTCGCGGCCGAAAACCTCCCGCAGGCGTTTACCCGTCTCCTCGGCCTGCCGCCAGCCCCGCTCGGTCAGGGCCAGCGCGTGGTCGGGCTCACGCTCGTAGACGGTGTCATCAACATTGCCCGTTGACTCCCCGTGTCGGACAAGGACGATGCGCCGTGGTCGTGCCATGCCAAAACCCTAGATCGACCGGCGGCCGATCGAGCACTCGTACGGGCTCCATACGGCGTAGGTCACACATTTCCTGCACCAGGAGCCACATTCGGTCGCACGCGTATCGGGTCCGGAATTCAAACCGTCCAGGTCGACTCGAGCTCCACGATGTCACCCGTAAGGGCCGCGATGTCCGCCTCCGTCTGGGCCCGCAGCGCCAGTCGCTCCACGCGCTCGGTGCGGTATTTGCCGTGCTCCGCGGCCGAGCGCCACATCGACAGCACCAGGAACTCATGTCCCGGCGCCTCGCCGAACAGACCGCGGACCATGCCAGGGGAGCCGGCCATGGCGGGGTTCCAGACCTTCTCCTGCATGAGCGTGAAGTGCTCGGCGCGCTCTTCGTGGACACGGCAATGGGCCACTCGGACGAGGTCCGCGTCGGTGAAGCGCGGCTCGAAGCCGGTCTTCACGTCGAAGCGGTAGTCGAACAGTTTGACCTGCATGTCCTTGAAGGTGCCCGACTGGGCCGCCGCCAGCCTGTCGTGGGAGCGGGCCATGAAGGAGTCGTAGAAGGAGCGGCTCTCCCAGAACGAGAAGATGTGCGCCACCCCCTGCCGCCCCCGG
The DNA here is from genome assembly GCF_015160855.1 of Streptomyces ferrugineus. Classification (NCBI taxonomy): domain Bacteria; kingdom Bacillati; phylum Actinomycetota; class Actinomycetes; order Kitasatosporales; family Streptomycetaceae; genus Streptomyces; species Streptomyces ferrugineus. Next base: position 7,639,460 of record NZ_CP063373.1, read on the forward strand.
CTCCAGCCACCCCCCTGCCCCCGAAACCCCGGCTCCCCCAGAAGCCCCGCCCATTTTCGCTGCCCCCGCTCGAAACCGCGGCGGTCCACCACGGTGCAGCGAATCCACTTGACCAGCACCGCGCCATGGTAAGGCCACTCAGCGTGGCGTCGGTCACGCTCGGCCGGAGAGCTGCCCGGCACGCGCTCCCACATGCGTGGCAGGATGGACAACCGGCCTTGTCCACGAGGCAGTTCGGGCTGAGGGCAAATGCGGTACGGGGAAGGGGAAGCCTGGTGAACGCCATCAACAAGGGGCTCGGGAAGATCGAGATCTCACTCAAATGGGACCCGAGTGCGGCCGGACAGCCACCCACCGATCTGGACATAGTCGCCGCCACGTATCTGGCGAGCGAGCCTTACGGCGATCCCGCCTACGTAGTGCACTTCGACAGCCGCTCCCCCGACGGCACCATCTATCTCAACCGGGACAGCAAGGACGGCAAGGGCTTCGGCTGGGACGAGGTGCTGACCGTGGAGCTCGACCGGCTCGACAGCCGGTACGCGCGCGTGGTGGTCGGCGTCGTGATCCAGCAGCGCCCCGCACAGCGCACCTTCGTCAGCGTCATCAAGCCGGCCCTGCGCATCCGCGAGGGCTACACCGTCATGGCCGAGGACGACTTCGGCGGCGTCCTCGGGTCGACGGCGGCGACGGTCGCGGAGTTCATGCGCGACGGGTCGGGCCCGTGGGAGTTCCATCCCGGCATCCTCGGTTTCGAGGACGACCCGGAGACGTTCACGGCGACCATGGGCCGGACTCGCCGGCCCTGAGAGTCGCACGCACGCGTGTGAGACGTCCCGCGCGCGAGGGGACGTACAACGAAGAGGGGCGCCGACACATGGTCGGCGCCCCTCTCTCGCGGAACCCGCCGTCAGAGCCCTTCAGGAGCTGTCCGACGGACGGGGTCCCGCGGCGGCGTCAGCTGCAACCGCTGGTCGAGCCGCAGCCCTCGCAGATGTAGCAGGAGCCGGCCCGCTGCATCTTGGTGCCGCAGGAGAAGCACAGCGGGGCGTCGGCCTGGATGCCCAGCTGCATCTCCACAAGCTCGGCGCTGGTGTGCGCCTGCTGAGGTGCGGCCTTGGCCGCCCCGGCGTCGGACTTCGGGGTGGCGACGGCCTTCAGCTCCTGTGCGCGCGGCGCCGACTGAGCCAGGCCCTCGACGTCCACCTCGTCCTCGTTGGACTCGTAGGAGCCCGTCTCCAGATGACGCTGGCGCTCCTCGGCGGAGTGGATGCCGAGCGCGGAACGCGTCTCGAAGGGCAGGAAGTCCAGCGCCAGGCGGCGGAAGATGTAGTCGACGATCGACTGCGCCATCCGCACATCCGGGTCGTCCGTCATGCCGGCCGGCTCGAAGCGCATGTTGGTGAACTTCGAGACGTACGTCTCCAGCGGCACGCCGTACTGGAGGCCGACGGAGACCGCGATGGAGAAGGCGTCCATCATGCCCGCGAGAGTCGAGCCCTGCTTGGACATCTTCAGGAAGACCTCGCCGAGACCGTCGTCCGGGTAGGAGTTGGCGGTCATGTAGCCCTCGGCGCCGCCGACGGTGAAGGACGTCGTGATGCCGGGACGGCCCTTCGGGAGGCGCTTGCGGACCGGGCGGTACTCGACGACCTTCTCGACCGTCTCACGGATCGTGGCCTCGGCCTTCTCCGTGATCTCGGCCTTCTCCTTCTCCTTGGTCTTCGCGGAGAGCGGCTGGCCGACCTTGCAGTTGTCGCGGTAGATGGCGAGCGCCTTGACGCCCAGCTTCCAGGCCTCGAAGTAGATCTCCTCGACCTCTTCGACGGTCGCCGACTCCGGCATGTTGACCGTCTTGGAGAGCGCGCCGGAGATCCAGGGCTGGATCGCGGCCATCATGCGGACATGGCCCATCGCCGAGATGGAGCGCTCGCCCATGGCGCAGTCGAACACCTCGTAGTGCTCGTGCTTGAGGCCCGGGGCGTCGACGACATTGCCGTGCTCGGCGATGTGGGCGACGATCGCCTCGATCTGCTCCTCCTGGTAGCCCAGGCGGCGCAGGGCCTGCGGAACGGTGCCGTTGACGATCTGCATCGAGCCGCCGCCGACCAGCTTCTTGAACTTGACCAGGGCGAGGTCGGGCTCGAGGCCGGTGGTGTCGCAGGACATCGCCAGACCGATGGTGCCGGTCGGGGCGATGACGGACGCCTGGGAGTTACGGAAACCGTTCTTCTCACCGATACGCAGCACGTCCTGCCAGGCCTCCGTGGCCGCGGCCCAGACCGGAGTGTCGAGGTCGTCCATGCGGACGGCCTTGCCGTTGGCGTCTGCGTGCTGCTTCATGACGCGCAGGTGCGGCTGGGCGTTGCGCGCGTAACCGTCGTACGGGCCGACGACCGCGGCGAGTTCGGCGGAGCGCTTGTACGACGTGCCGGTCATCAGGGAGGTGATGGCACCGGCGAGGGCGCGGCCGCCGTCGGAGTCGTAGGCGTGGCCGGTCGCCATCAGCAGGGCGCCGAGGTTGGCGTAGCCGATGCCGAGCTGGCGGAACGCGCGCGTGTTCTCACCGATCTTCTGTGTCGGGAAGTCCGCGAAGCAGATGGAGATGTCCATCGCGGTGATGACGAGTTCGACGACCTTCGAGAAGCGCTCGACGTCGAAGGACTGGTTGCCCTTGCCGTCGTCCTTCAGGAACTTCATCAGGTTCAGCGAGGCCAGGTTGCAGGACGTGTTGTCCAGGTGCATGTACTCGCTGCAGGGGTTCGAGCCGTTGATACGGCCGGACTCCGGGCAGGTGTGCCAGTGGTTGATGGTGTCGTCGTACTGGATGCCCGGGTCGGCGCACGCCCAGGCGGCCTCGGCCATCTTGCGGAAGAGCGACTTGGCGTCGACCTCCTCGATGACCTCGCCGGTCATCCGCGCGCGCAGGCCGAACTTGCCGCCCGCCTCGACCGCCTTCATGAACTCGTCGTTCACACGGACCGAGTTGTTGGCGTTCTGGTACTGGACGGACGTGATGTCGTCGCCGCCCAGGTCCATGTCGAAGCCCGCGTCACGCAGCGCGCGGATCTTCTCCTCTTCCTTCACCTTGGTCTCGATGAAGTCCTCGATGTCGGGGTGGTCGACGTCGAGGATGACCATCTTGGCGGCGCGACGCGTGGCACCGCCCGACTTGATCGTTCCTGCGGAGGCGTCGGCACCGCGCATGAAGGAGACCGGACCGGAGGCGTTGCCGCCGGAGGACAGCAGTTCCTTGGAGGAGCGGATGCGGGAGAGGTTCAGGCCGGCGCCGGAGCCGCCCTTGAAGATCATGCCCTCTTCCTTGTACCAGTCGAGGATCGACTCCATGGAGTCGTCGACGGACAGGATGAAACAGGCGGAGACCTGCTGCGGCTGGGGTGTTCCGACGTTGAACCAGACGGGGCTGTTGAAGCTGAAGATCTGGTGCAGGAGGGCGTAGGCCAGCTCGTGCTCGAAGATCTCGGCGTCGGCGGGCGAGGCGAAGTACTTGTTGTCCTCGCCGGCCTTCCGATACGTCTTCACGATGCGGTCGATGAGCTGCTTCAGGCTCACCTCGCGCTGCGGGGTGCCGACGGCACCGCGGAAGTACTTGCTGGTGACGATGTTGACCGCGTTCACCGACCAGAAGTCGGGGAACTCGACGCCGCGCTGCTCGAAGTTGACCGAGCCGTCGCGCCAGTTGGTCATGACGACGTCACGGCGCTCCCAGGCCACCTCGTCGTACGGGTGCACGCCGGGGGTGGTGTGGATGCGCTCGATACGCAGTCCCTTGGCCGCCTTGCCGCCCTTGGCGCGGGAACTCCGTGCCGGACCGCTCGCCGTCTCTGTCATGCCGCCTCCCTGTACGGGCTAAAACGCCCTGAAGTGCCCCGATGTTCCCCGTGGCACGTGTTCTGTCTGATGCTGCGGGCACCCTCTGATCGCCACCCGCAGCAGGTCTTCTGTCGCCGCCCTCTCGACCGGATCCGGGTCTGACCACCGGTCCGGCTCGCCCTCAGTCGGCGGCGTTGGCGGGCACGGGGACCTGTGCAGTCCCTCCGGACCCGCGCTTGTCTTCCTGGCCCCCCGTGACTGCGTCCACGTCGCCCTCGCGGTCGTCGTCGTCCGCGGCGCGTCCCGTCGCCTCCCTCAGTTCCGTGATCGCGGCCTCGAAGTCCTCGAGCGAGTCGAACGCCCGGTAGACAGAGGCGAATCGCAGATAGGCGACGAGGTCGAGTTCCTGCAACGGGCCGAGTATGGCCAGCCCCACGTCGTGGGTGGTCAGCTCGGCGCTTCCGGTGGCCCGCACCGCCTCCTCGACCCGTTGGCCGAGCTGGGCGAGTGCGTCCTCGGTGACAGGTCGTCCCTGGCATGCCTTGCGCACGCCGTTGATGACCTTGGTACGGCTGAACGGCTCGGTGACTCCGGACCGCTTGATCACCATCAGCGAACATGTCTCCACGGTCGTGAAACGACGGGAGCAGTCAGGACACTGGCGGCGCCTGCGGATCGATGTGCCGTCGTCGGTCGTACGGCTGTCGACGACACGACTGTCGGGGTGCCTGCAGAAGGGGCAGTGCATAACTTCCCAACCCTCCTCACAGCAGACTCAATAGCCTCGCCTGGCCTCATGGGCCCCGCGAAGCAGCCCCAAGCATAGGCGATCTCCGAGCGTCCGAAGACCCGGGGGACCACAACTTCTGGGCTGCTACTGCAATCCAACCACTAGATGTGGGGATTGGCTCATACATCCAGGCCATACGCGCGTGTCGCACGAACAGCGGCACGCGCCGTACGACCGGACCCGCGCTCCACACTCACGGCTGCACAGCCGTATCGCTGTGACACATACGGAGATACCGTGAGCGCCGCAGGGAGGGGACGTGGGACTCCCGCACAGATGAGGGTCGGTTCCTGGTTGAACTGATCCCGGATGGCAGACTGGGGCAACGACCCACGAGGTCGTACCCCGGCGGTGAAGAGTACAACAATGGGCCCTTTTGCCCGCCGGTCAGGTCGTCAGCCATACACCCCGACACGCGATCACGTAAGCCGATTCGCGATTTTTCACTCGAACGTGTGTTTGGCGCAACCTTTCGAAAGCAACTACCGTTGTGCAGCAGGGAGACCATCGAGAGGGGCCGACGTGACCACCACCGCAGACAGTGCCACCATCACTGCCCAGGACCGCTCCCAGGGCCGACTCGAGCCGGTGCATGCGATGAACGAAGCCGTGAATCCCGAGGGACACAAGCGCTCCCTGCCGGGTCGACCTCCCGGTATCCGGGCGGACAGCTCAGGGCTCACCGACCGGCAACGCCGAGTGATCGAGGTCATCAGGGATTCCGTGCAGCGGCGTGGCTACCCGCCGTCGATGCGGGAGATCGGCCAGGCGGTCGGCCTGTCCAGTACGTCCTCGGTCGCGCACCAGCTGATGGCACTGGAGCGCAAGGGCTTCCTCCGCCGCGACCCGCACCGACCGCGCGCGTACGAGGTGCGCGGCTCCGACCAGGCCGCCTCCGTGCAGCCCACGGACACCGCCGGCAAGCCCGCCGCGTCCTACGTGCCGTTGGTCGGCCGTATCGCGGCCGGTGGCCCGATCCTCGCGGAGGAGTCGGTCGAGGACGTCTTCCCCCTCCCCCGGCAGTTGGTCGGCGACGGTGAGCTGTTCGTGCTGAAGGTCGTCGGCGACTCGATGATCGAGGCCGCGATCTGCGACGGCGACTGGGTCACGGTCCGTCGCCAGCCGGTCGCCGAGAACGGTGACATCGTCGCCGCAATGCTCGAGGGCGAGGCCACCGTCAAGCGCTTCAAGCGCGAGGACGGCCACGTCTGGCTCCTCCCGCACAACTCGGCGTACGAGCCGATCCCCGGTGACGACGCGACCATTCTGGGCAAGGTGGTGGCAGTGCTGCGGCGCGTGTGACGGCTGCGGCGGGCGAAACCGAAGGTGTCGCCCCCTGACCGGGCCCCGGGACCCCTGCGCCGGTTCCGGGGCCCTGTGCTGTCCTGAGGTCCACGCGGTCAGACCCCGACGTCAGGCGAATTTCGGATCAGTGGTTAGCCTGTCGCGGGGGCCCGCGACAGGCTAACCACGATCACTGGGGCTGTGCCGCCTCCGCCTGCTGCGCTGCGGCATCGATCGCCGCCAGCGACTTTCGGACCTGGTTACGGTCCGTCGTGTACCAGAAGTCGGGCAGTGACGCCTTCAGATAGCTCCCGTAACGGGCCGTTGCCAGCCTCTGGTCCAGTACGGCGACGACGCCTCGGTCCCCCGATGCCCGCACGAGGCGGCCTGCGCCCTGGGCCATGAGCAGGGCGGCGTGGGTGGCGGCGACCGCCATGAAGCCGTTGCCGCCCGCGTCCTCCACCGCTTTTTGGCGGGCGCTCATCAGAGGGTCGTCAGGGCGCGGGAACGGGATCTTGTCCATGACGACGAGCTGACAGCTGGGGCCGGGCACGTCGACGCCCTGCCAGAGGGACAGCGTGCCGAACAGGCAGGTCTTCGGGTCGGCCGCGAAGTTCTTGATCAGCTCGCCCAGCGTCTCCTCGCCCTGGAGGAGGATCGGGAACTCGGGGATGCGGGAGCGGAGCTCTTCGGCGGCCAGCTGGGCGGCTCGCATCGAGGAGAACAGGCCGAGGGTGCGGCCGCCGGCCGCCTGGATCAGTTCGGTCAGCTCATCGAGCATGTCCACGCGGTCCCCGTCCCGCGCGGGGCGCGAGAGGTGCTTGGCGACATAGAGGATGCCTTGCTTGCGGTACTCGAAGGGCGAGCCGACGTCCACGCCTTTCCACTGCGGGACATCGTCGCCCTCCGTGCCCTCCGGAGCGAGCCCCAGGGACGCACCGACGCCATTGAAGTCGCCGCCCAGCTTCAAGGTCGCGGAGGTCAGGACGACGGAGCGGTCCGCGAAGAGCTTCTCCCGCAGCAGACCCGACACCGACATGGGGGCCACTCGCAGGGACGCGCCGAAGCGGTCGTGGCGCTCGTACCAGACGACGTCCCACTCCGAGCCGTTGGTGATCCGCTCCGCCACGTCGTGCACGGTCTCGACCGAGGCCAGCGCCTGCTTACGGACCGCGTCCTCGTCCTGAACGGACTTGTCGCGGGTCGCGCCGATCGCGGAGATGACCGTGCGGCAAGCGTCACGCAGCGCCATGAGCGCGTACGCGAGGTCCTCCGGGATCTCCTCCAAGCGGCCCGGCAGAGCCAGCTCCATCAGCCGCTCAAAGCCCTCGGCGGCGGTCTGGAGCTGGTCGGCGGCCTTCTCGTTGACGAGCTTCGCGGCGCGACGCACCGCACGGTTGACCTGGCCGGGAGTGAGTTCGCCGGTGGCGACTCCAGTGACTCGGGAGACCAGTTCGTGCGCCTCGTCGACGATCAGGACCTCGTGCTGCGGGAGGACCGGTGCGCCCTCGATGGCGTCGATCGCGAGCAGTGCGTGATTGGTGACGACGACCTCCGAGAGCTTGGCCCGCTCACGGGCCATCTCGGCGAAGCATTCGGCGCCGTAGGCGCACTTCGAGGCGCCGAGGCACTCCCGCGACGACACGGACACCTGAGCCCAGGCGCGGTCGGACACCCCGGGCGCCAGGTCGTCGCGGTCACCCGTCTCCGTCTCGTCCGCCCAGTCCCGCATCCGCAGCAGGTCCTGCCCCAGCTTGCTGGTGGGCGCGGCGGCCTCGAACTGGTCGAAGAGGCCCTCTTCCTCGTCCTGCGGGACGCCCTCGTGCAGACGGTGCAGGCACAGGTAGTTCGACCTGCCCTTCAGCATCGCGAACTCGGGGCGGCGGCGCAGCAAAGGGTGCAGCGCCTCGACGGTCCGCGGCAGGTCCCGCTCCACGAGCTGGCGCTGAAGGGCCAGGGTGGCGGTCGCCACGACGACGCGCTCCCCGTGCGCGAGCGCGGGCACGAGGTAGCCCAACGACTTACCGGTGCCGGTGCCAGCCTGGACCAGCAGATGAGCATTGCCGTCGATCGCCTCCGCGACGGATTCGGCCATCGTCACCTGGCCGGGGCGCTCCGTGCCGCCAACGGCAGTGACGGCAGCATGCAGGAGTTCGGGGAGTGAGGGCTTTGTCATAGCGCGACCACCCTACGGCCCACCACTGACATTCGGGCCACCACGGTGGAGCCAGGGGACTGGATCAAGACCGGGAGTTCCTCGGTGGGGATCGGGTCGGTTCGGGTGGGTGTGGGAACGGTTCGGTTGAGGTCGGGAGTGGTTCGGGTGGGCGCGGAGTGGGGTCGGGGGTGGGCCGGATGTGATCAAGATCGGTCAGCTATCAGCCCGGGGGGTGGTCGGCTGCGAGCCCGGGCGTCAGCCGACTGCGGAACTGGGCTCGTCGGCCGCGCCCCGGGTTCGGTCGGCTGCGGCCCCGGGTATGGGGCAGGGGCTTCCGGCGCGGAGACGATGAAGCCCAGCCCATCCTGTGCCAGTCGCGCCCCGCGCAATCTCCCGATCACGGCAGACATCGACTCGGCCTGAATTCGGTTCCCCGGGAGTGGGAACCCGATCGGCGCGAGCGGTGTACCAAAAGTGATGATGCCGCGACGCGGCGTCACAGCAGATGACGCAGGCTCCGGTCTCTGATCATGAGTGCGGCCCGCTTGGCGGGCAGCTCGATCTCGGCGGAGAACCGGAAGCCGGCGGCCAGGAAGGCAGCCACAGAAGGGGTGTTGCGAATGTCGGGTTCGGCGACGATGCGAGCGCAGGCCGGCCACCTGTCGAGTGCGAGGTCGGCGACGGCTCGGAGAAGGGTCCCGCCCAGGCCTCGCCCACGGTCAGCGACGTACCCGACAAGGAGATGGACTCCAATGTCATGGGGCCGAGCCGGGTAGTGGCGGGCCAGCGGATCGAGATCGGCCCTGTAGATCTCCCAGTAGCTCATCGGCGTGCCCTCCAACACGCCCAGGCACGGGACGCTGCGCCCGTCACCGTGGAGCTGGGAGCGCAGATGCTCCTCGGTCGCGTTCTCGGGTCCGGCCAGCCCCCAGAACTCCGTGACGGCGGGGTCGTTCATCCATTGGCTGATGATCAGAAGGTCTCGCTCGATCTGCACGGGGACGAGGTGCAGAGTCCCCACCGTTGTACGGACCGGTCCCCAATTGGAGACGTCCCCGAGCAGATCGCCGACGTTCGGGAGGGCTGAGTCCGGCGCGCCCGTGCCTGCACCCGGGCTTCGCTTCCCACCGACACCGGTGTCCTCCGCGATGAGGGCGAGGAGTTCGTGGGGCAGGCGCAGATCCAGCGTGTCCTCAACGTCTGTGCCCGCGTCGGCTGCCGGGCCGATACGGCTCTCGCGAGCACCTGGACTCGAGGTGGTGCCGATCTCGGTGACCGGGGCGATGCCCGCGTTGGCACTCGCGTCGGTGGGAGGCACGGGGACGCTCCTCTCAGGAGGCGGGGTGGGTCATGTTCCTCAGGAATGAAGGGGGTTGGCGATGGTGACGTAGACGGACTGGGTGTCGACCGGGCCCACGAGTTCGTCGAGGCCGTGCAGCCGGGTCAGGAGGTTGGCCTTGCAGCGCAGGACCGGTGAGTCGAGGAGGTGAGAAGGCAGTGTGGTGGCCAGCCGAGCGGGACCGGAGGCCACTTCGCCGAGGAAGCGTCGGAACGCGGCGAGCAGCAGCCGTTCGTCGACGAGGCGCTGGGAGCCGAACGCGCCGATGAGACCGAACACGTTGTTGATCGCGAGGTAGTACGCGAACCGCTCATCGGCGACCTGGTCCAAGACGAAGGTGTCGCTGTGCTCCCCGATGCCGGGCAGTCGGGCCTCGAGCTCAGCTCGCCGCGACTCGCGGAAGTAGTAGCCCTGGTTGTCGCGGTACCGACCACCCGAAGGCCAACCGTCTCCGTCCAGCAGAAGCAGCGTGTTCTGCTGGTGCGCCTCCAGGGCGACTCCGGCCTGGGCGTCCAGCCACAGCACTGGGCGAACGGCATGTTCGAGGTAGCGCAGGAACCACTCGGCGGCAACGGCTCCTCGCGGGCGGCCGGTTCGGGCGCTAAGACGTGTGACCAACTCGGCCAGGCGGGACCGCAGGGGCTCGCAGCCCCAGCGGGAGCGGGCCGTGGGACTGCCGGGCTGAGGGAAAGGGAGGGGGCGAGGTGAGACGAGGCCGGCTACGCAGGACACGTCGTCGGAGGGCCGGAAGGGGTTGTGCCGGATCAGCACATCGAGACCTGGGACCGGGACGCCGTCCAGCCCGTCGACGGCCAGCCAGGCCGGGTCGCGAACGATGTCGAACGCCGGGTGCGCGGCCTGCCACTGCGTACAGAGTCCGCTGCGCAGAAGGCGGTGGGCCTCCACGCCTCGGTGCAACTCCTTGCGGAGGTTCTCACGGCGGGAGTTGGTGATCCGCAAGCCGAGGGACAGCTTGAGCATGGCCGGAGCGTGGGATCTGTGGACGGTACGTACGGAGGAGGTGGGGTGCCACGCGGGGCCGTGGGCGCCGAGGTCGACCAGCAGTCCGGCATCGAGCAGCGCCGCGACCTCGGGGCGGTACCGGACCTCGCGCAGTTGCCAAGGGTGCAGGGGCAGGGCCGCGTAGCCGTCGTCGGGCAGCGGCAGGTCAGGGCCGGCGAGTCGGGCTGTGAGCTGCGGCGCGGGGACGATTCGGCCGCGTTCGGTCCATGCCGAGTCGGTGGCGAGAAGGGAGGGAGCGACAGCCAGCCAGTGCAAGGGGAAGGAGCCGCGCAACTCGGGTGAGTACAGCCGTGCTTCTGCCTCGGAGAGGCCCTCGCGACTCTTCGCCGTCGGATGGTGCGGGTGTCCGAGGAGGAGTGCCTGCTCCGCTGAGAGGAAGAGGTCGGGGCTGTCGACCGGGTTCTCTCGCCGCTCCCTGATGAAGGTGGCGGTTCGTCGGGTGGAGTCGGCGACACGGGCGATGAGATCGGGCCCTGCGGACGTCAGGGGACTCGCGAGGAGTGCGGGTTTCGATGCGATGGGCGGCTCGGATACGGCGGTGGCGGAGGTGGTCCGGGACACGTCGTCGAACCCGGGGGCTGACGCAGCAGGAGCACCGCCGGAGGCAAGGCAGGCAGCGGAGTCGTAGCCGCAGGACGACGGGTCAGAGGCCGTCTCCCTGGTGAGCAGCGCGGTGAGGGTGGCGGCGTCGATGGGCGGGGACTGGGCCGGTGCATCGGCCAGGTGCGGTAGGCCCAAGCGGTGCCACCCCGTCGGGGACCAGTAGTGGACCGGGACCAGCAGGGCTGTGTCGGTGGCAGGCAGCGGGATGCGGAGGATCCCGTTGTGGGGTGCCGGGATGTTCCTCTCGCGTACCCAGCAGCGGAGCAGGTTCTCCACGGCTGCGGCCTGGGCTGCGATGTGGGGGTCGGGGTGTTCCAGGAGGTCGGAGCTGACGCCGTGCAGGCGCTCGATGTCCGGGGCGCCTGCCTGGGCCGGCGTGCGGGCCGGTACCTGCGCCGACACGGGCGGCTCCGCCTGAGGGGGGTGTGCTGCCGAAGGGTCTCGCGGGCGGGTGTCGGGACGGCCGTCCGTTGTGGGGGTGCTGTTCAAGGTTGGTCCTCTTGGGTGGTTCTGGCTGGTGCGGCGGCGACGGCCGTATCGCGGTGAGGGGGCGTGGGTTGGAGAGGGCCGCGTTTTTGAAGGTGCGTTTGGAGGGGGTGTGTCAGGTGGAGTCGTTGTGTCGGGGAGGCGTGATGTTTCGATTGAGGGTGAGCCGCTGCTCGGGAAGGGCTCGGCCGGCGGGCGACGATGCGAGGGAGCGGGTCGGGACGCGTACCGACCCGCCCCCACCGGCTGCCCGGCTATCCCACCCGGTCGGCGCGATCGGCCCGGTCGCCATGCCGCCGCTGCCCAGCGTGCGAACCGTGGGGCCGGTCGTGGCCGGGGGTGTGACCGCGGGAGACCGCGTCCACGGCGTCGGCGAGCCGGTCGAGTACCGCTGTCGCCTGTTCGTCGCTGATGGTCAGAGGTGGGAGGAGCCGTACGACACTGGAGTGTCGGCCGCCGAGTTCGACGATCAGGCCGCGTCGCAGGCACTCTCGCTGGATGGCGGCGGCGAGTTCGGGGGCTGCGGGTCGAGGGTGCCCTTCCGAGCCGCCGTGCACCGCCGCCGTTCCTCCCCCTCGACCCGCGAAACCTCCAGCCCCGCCTCCAAGGTGACCGAGTTCTGCCGAAGCGTCTGGCATCGCCTGGTCAGTGGCTCCCCCATGCCGGTCCGGAGCGCCCAGCGCGTCGATCCCGTCCCGCGTCGCCAGGGTCAGCGAGCGCTTCTCGTCGCGCTCGGGTTCGGCTTCTGGCTCCACCACCTCGACCCCGATCATCAACCCCCTCCCCCGCACATCCCCGATGCACTCGAACTCTCCCGCGAGTCCACGGAGTTGGTGCATCATGCGCGAGCCCAGTTCGGCCGCGCGCTCGGCGAGGCGGTTCTCGCGGACGTAGGCGAGCGTCGCGGTGCCGGCGGCCATGGCGAGTTGGTTGCCTCGGAAGGTGCCGGCGTGGGCGCCGGGTTGCCAGGCGTCGAGGTCCTCGTTATAGACGATGACAGCGAGGGGCAGGCTGCCGCCGATGGCCTTGGAGAGGACCATCACGTCGGGGGTGACACCGCTGTGGTCCACGGCCCAGAAGGAGCCGGTGCGTCCAACGCCCGTCTGGACCTCGTCGGCGATCAGGGGGATGGAGCGGTCGGCCGTGATCTGCCGCATGCGCCGCAGCCACCCGTCCGGCGCGGGGATCACTCCACCCTCGCCCTGGACGGGTTCGAGGATCATCCCGGCGGGGTGCCGGACGCCCGACTTGGGGTCGTCGAGGACGGACTCGGTCCAGCGGGCGGCGAGTTCGGCACCGTGTTCGCCGCCGACGCCGAAGGGGCAGCGGTAGTTCTGCGGGTAGGGCAGGCGCGCGACCCGTACGTCGAAGGCGCCCCCGGATGCTTCGAGTGCTCCGGCGGTCATGCCGTGGTAGGCGCCGCTGAAGGCGAGGATTCCGGTACGGCCGGTCGCGGCCCGGACGAGCTTGAAGGCGGCCTCCACCGCATCGGTGCCGGCCGGTCCGCAGAACTGCACACGGGCGTTGTCGGCGAGTCCGGGCGGCAGCGTGCGGAACAACTCGGTGACGAAGGCGTCCTTGACGGGAGTCGCCAGATCGAGGACGTGCAGGGGTGCGCCCGAGTCGAGGACCTTGCGGATGGCCTCCAGCACCACGGGATGGTTGTGGCCGAGCGCCAACGTCCCCGCGCCGGAGAGGCAGTCCAGGTAGCGGCTGCCGTCCGCCCCCTCGATGGTCAGCCCACGCGCCCGCACCGGCACGATCGGCAGGGCACGCGCGTAGGTGCGCGCCGCCGACTCGCGGGCCGACTGCCGTCGCAGGATTCCCTCGTGCACGGCGGCGCCCACCCCCGCCGACTCGGACACAACCCCGCGCACAGATTCGGTCACGACCATGGCTCCCTGTCCTCCCGCTGTCCAGGGGCGAGCAGGTCTCTCGCATCCTCGCCCGACCCGACATACGAAGCCCCGCGAGTGTCCACTCGAAACTCCGGGGAACTGGGCACGGGGGACCGCACACGGGCGGCCGGTCCCCCACGGCTACCAACCCCGGACCGGTCGCCCGGTTACGGGTTGCTCCAAGATCCTTGCCGGGACAAAACCATCGGCGATCCAGCCGCCCACCCGAGTGCCGCTGAGGGGGCCGAGGCGCTCGGTGCCGTGGCTGTCCGGTCACCCCGGACCGGGCCCCCCGGCATGCGTCGCCCCCGCGACCTCGCTATCTCCCGGCCCGAGGCCGGGCGGACGTCGCCGCCGCCCGGCGTGCCGACGGGGAGCACTTGGGTGGCGACGCCCGCACAGGGCGCCGACTCCTGGTCGTGGTGCCGTGAGGTGCGGCCTGGATCACTGGCGCCCACTGCCGGCGCGTGCCATGGCCGCCCGGTCGGCGCGTCGGCCGTCGAGCCTGAGGTAGAGCAGCGCGGCGCCGGTGACGGCGAGTGGCCACAGGAGGTACCGGCCGGACATGAGCAGCATGATCACCACAGCCACAAGGGCGACGAGCGCCGCCGCGCGGGCCTTGCCCCGCTTCGGCAGAAGCCGTATGGCGGCGGCCACGCCGACCGCGTACACGGTGACGAACGACCCGGTGGTCAGGAGTACCAGCGGACGAGCTCCTACCCCGGTCAGGGTCACGGCGCCCAGCGACAGGAGCGCGAGGGACGAGACGACGCTGAGGCTGCGGCGCGGCACCTCGCCGGCCGTGCTGCCCCGGGTGAGCCAGGCCGGCAGCGCCCCGTCCCGGCCGAGGGCGGCGCCGAGCTTGGCGGCGCCCGCGAAGTAGGCGTTCATCGCACCGAGGGTGAGCAGCAATGCCGCCACGGCGGCGAGCAGCCGGGCGTTGCCGCCCAGCCCCTGGGCCATGAGCTCGCCGAGCGGCGCTTCGGAGCGGGCGGCGCCGGGTCCCAGCACCGCGATGACGGCGAAGGCGACCGCCAGGTACAGCACGCCGACGATGACGACGGCGGCGGTCGTGGCCCGCGGCAGGTCACGGCCCGGGGAGCGGAACTCGCCCGCGAGGTGGGTGATCGCCTCCCAGCCGGCGAAGCTCCACACCAGCAGGGCCGCCGCGGGCGCGATCGCCGTCCAGCCGTGCGGGGCGAAGGGCCGCAGGTTGTCGGCGCCGGCGTGCGGCAGGGAGAAGGCGACCGCCACCAGCAGCAGGGCGACGAGCAGCCCGGCCAGGGCGAACTGGAAGCGCCCGGTCACCCGCACGCCCACCGCGTTGGACGCGGTGACGACGGCCATCAGCCCGACCGCGGTCACCGTGGTGGTGGTCCGACCGCCGCCGAGCGCCGCGGACACGTAGGCGCCGCCGAAGAGGGCCGCCGCGCTCGCTCCCGGAGGTACCGCGAGGTAGAAGCACCAGCCGACCACGGCCGCCGTACGGTCGCCGAACGCCAGGCGCGCGTAGTGGGACACCCCGCCCGCGTCCGGATGCCGTGCGCCCAGAGCCGCGAAGGTCGCCGCCAGCGGAGCCGACAGCAGCACGAGCGCGAGCCACGCGAGCAGGGAGGCGGGCCCCGCGGCCTCGGCGGCGAGCGCGGGCAGGGCGATCACTCCGGTGCCCAGGACCGCGCCCACGTACATGGCCGTGCCCTGCACCGCGGTGAGCCGGCCCGACAGCCGGCTCGGCCGCGTCTCGTTGGTGTCGGAACTCATGAGGAGAGGGTTTCCGAGCGTGATCAGCACGGACAAGCGGCAGAAACGACAGGGCACGCTAAATTTCTGCCATGCAGCGACATGTTGTGGCCGTCGCCGTGGCCGATGGCGCCCCGACGTTCGAACTCGCCGTTCCGTGCGAGGTGTTCGGCATCGATCGCAGTGATCTGGTCGATCCCTGGTACGAGATGCGGTTGTGTGCGGCACAGCCGGGGCCGCTGCGTACGGCGGCCGGGCTGGTCGTGCCCACCTCGCAGGGGCTGGACGGGCTGTCGGAAGCCGACACCGTGGTCGTGGCGGCCTGTTCCCGGGCCGTGCAGCTCGATCCCCCCGCCGACCTGCTGCAAGCCGTACGCAGCGCCCATGAGAGGGGCCGCCGTATCGTCTCCATCTGTTCCGGCGCCTATGTGCTGGCCGCGGCGGGGCTGCTCGACGGGCGGCGCGCGACGGCGCACTGGATGAGCGCGATGGACTTCAGCCACCGCTTCCCCGACGTGGACTTCGATCCGACCTCGCTCTACATCGAGGACGGCACGATCCTCACGTCGGCCGGCACGGGATCCGCCATCGACCTCTGCCTCCATCTGGTCCGCCAGGACCACGGCTCCGCAGTCGCCAACGAGGTGGCCCGGCGCATGGTCGTGCCACCGCATCGCGAGGGCGGACAGGCCCAGTACGCGCGGTCGCCGGTTCGGGTGCGGAAGGCGAGCGGCACGCTCGCACCGGTTCTGGAATGGGCGCGCCGTCATCTGCACGAGCAGCTGACGGTGCCCCAGCTCGCCCGGCGGGCGGGGCTGAGCGAGCGCACCTTCGCGCGCCGGTTCCGCGAGACGCTCGGCACCACGCCCCTGCAATGGATCCTGCAGGAACGGGTCCGGCTCGCCCAGGAGTTGCTGGAGACGACCGACGCCGCCGTCGAGAGTGTCGCGCGGCGAACCGGCTTCGGCAGCGCGACCAACCTCCGCTACCACTTCGGCCGGCTCACCGGAGTCTCGCCGCAGACGTATCGCCACGTCTTCCGTCACCGCGCGGCACAGGAGCGGGGCGGGGCGCGGGGTTCGGGCGCACGCGCCGGACAAGGGATACCGTCGGAGACGTGAAATCGGCGGTGTTCCGGACAGGTTGCCTGCTCAGACAGCCCGTAGCGAAACCGTTGCCGTTCCGTCGGAACTCCCCCACAGCGAACGCATAGTGTGTGGTGCCGTTCCAACGTGCCATCCCAGCGCGCCGTGACAGCCCGCACGACCAGCGTGTGATCAGCCTCTGATCAGCGACTGATCAGAGGCAGCGCTCACGGCCGCGGCGCCAAGTACCTTCACATCAGGGGGAATCAGATCATGCGATCGATACGGCCGTCGTTCACCGCCCGCCGAGGGAGGAGCGCGCGCCGCAGAACCTCCCCGGTTCCCCTGGTCGCGGTCGCCGCGGCGCTGGTTCTCACCGTCACCGCCTGCGAGTCGGGCGACGCGGAGGCGGGTGCCGACGCCGGCGCGTCCGCCGTGGCGGGAGGTGAGGGCAAGATCACGATCCCGGACGACATCAAGGACAAGCTCAAGGAACACGGGATCGACATCGACAAGTGGAAGGGCGGCGCCTGGAAGAACTGGGACCGGGACGACTGGCTGCGCGAGGCCAAGGACTACATCAACCCGATCATCGAGGGCCTGTGGGACCCGGACCGTATGCGTGACGCCGAGGACCCGGACCGGGGCGTCGACGACAGTGACCTCTCCGGTGACCAGGGCGTGACCGACCCGACGCCGGAGCCGGTGGACGCGCAGGCCGTGTCGCCCACGTACCACGCCAACGCCCCCGAGGCGGGCAAGGTGTTCTTCGACTCCCCCGAAGGCACGATGGTCTGCTCGGCGACGGTCGTACAGGACCCGGCCAACCCCGGTAAGTCCAACATGGTGTGGACGGCGGGCCACTGCGTGCACGCCGGCAAGAGCGGCGGCTGGTACCGCAACATCGCGTTCGTGCCGTCGTACAACGACAAGGCCCTGGGGTCGAGCGCACTGGAGAGTGCCACCCGGGAGCAGGTCGCCCCGTACGGCGTCTGGTGGGCCGACTGGGCGCAGACCTCGGACCAGTGGATCGACCAGGGCGGTCCGACGGGCGGCGACGGAGCCCCGTACGACTTCGCGGTGCTGCATGTGAAGCCGGAGGCGGGCGGCAACGGCAAGTCGCTGGAGGAGACGGTCGGTTCGGCTCTTCCGGTGGACTTCAACGCCCCGGCCGTACCCGATCTGGACAGCATGAAGGCGATCGGCTACCCGGCCGCCGCGCCGTTCGACGGCCAGAAGCTCTACCAGTGCCAGGACCAGCCGGGCCGCCTGTCGCTCAGCGCCTCCGACCCGACCATGTACCGCATCGGCTGCACGATGACCGGCGGTTCGTCCGGTGGCGGCTGGATCGCGGCCGGCTCGGACGGCAAGCCCGCGCTCGTGTCCAACACCTCGATCGGGCCGGTGGACGCGGGCTGGCTGGCCGGACCGCGGCTGGGCAAGGAGGCCGAGACGATCTTCGACGGGGTGAGCGAGAAGTTCGCCGGCCAGTGACGATCGCCGAAACCCGGGGGTGACGGCACCGTACGGCGGTGGGACGGTGGGGAGAAACCTTCACCGCCTCACCGCCGTTCGCTCTCAACTCCCCGGGCATAGTGGGGTGTCGCGTTCGAGGGGCCGCACAGAGCCTGAAGGCAGACGGCCACACCGCGGCTACCGCACAGCCCATGCACACGCGCACAGCAGCATCACGCTTCAACGGGGGTTATCGCACCATGCGTTCCACACCTGCGCCCGCAGATCCACGCCGTCGGCGGCGCTCCGTCCTCGCCGCCACCGGGCTCGTCGCCGCGCTGGCACTGGCCGCGACCGCCTGTGGCGGCTCAGCCGCGGACTCGGCGAACGACCGGGCCGAGGCCGCCGCCTCGAAAGCCGCCGAGGCCGCCGAGGCCGCCGACGCCGCCGGTGACGGCAAGGTCGAGATTCCGGCCGCGATCGCGGACAAGCTCAAGGAGCACGGGATCGACGTCGACAAGTGGAAGGACGGCGCCTGGAAGGACTGGGACAAGGACAAGTGGCTCAGCGAGGCCAAGGACTTCGTCAACCCGGTCATCGAGGGCCTGTGGAAGCCTGACCGGATGCAGTCCGCGAAGGAGGCCAACAAGACGGTCACCACGCAGGACACCGCCGCCGACCAGGGCGTGAGCGACCCGGAGCCGGCGCCGGTCCAGGCCACGGCCGAGAAGACGCCGTACCACGAGAACGCGGCCCCCGTGGGCAAGGTCTTCTTCGACACCCCCGACGGCCCGGCCGTCTGCTCCGGCACCGTCGTCAAGGACGTCAACCACCCCGGTAAGTCCAACCTCGTCTGGACGGCAGGCCACTGTGTGCACGCCGGGCAGAGCGGCGGCTGGTACCGCAACATCGTCTTCGTTCCGGCCTACAACGACCTCGGCAAGTCCGAGGCGGCGCTGCGCAATGCCACGTCCACTCAGATCGCTCCCTACGGCAACTGGTGGGCCGACTGGGTCTCGACCTCCAACGAGTGGATCCAGGGCGGCTCGGAGACGGGTGGCGCGGGCGCGGCGTACGACTACGCCGTACTGCATGTGAAGCCGGAGGCCGGTGCGAAGTCGTTGGAGGAGACGACCGGCGCCCTGGACGTCGACTTCACCGCCCCGTCCGCGACCGAGGTCGGCACGATGGGCGCCTGGGGCTACCCGGCCGCCCCGCCCTTCAACGGCCTGCGGATGTTCAAGTGCCTCGACCGCCCGGGCCGTCTCTCGCTCAGCCCGGCCCTGCCGACGATGTACCGCATCGGCTGCACCATGACCGGCGGTTCGTCGGGCGGCGGCTGGTTCCGCGTGGTGAACGGCAGGACCACGCTGGTGTCCAACACGTCGATCGGCCCGCAGGACAACACCTGGCTCGCGGGCCCGCATCTGGGCGCCGGAGCCGAGTCGCTGTACCAGAACATGAGCAGGACGTACGGCGGCCGGTGACCCACGCACACTGACCCATGCGGAAGGCCCGCCCCCTGGCGACAGGGGGCGGGCCTTCGACGGTGCTACGGCGACTCAGGCGGTCGGCGCCGGAACATACGGCGCGAGATCCGCCGCCAGTTCCTCGTGCACCCGCACCTTGAGCAGCGTGCCCTCCGGGGTGTGCTCCTCGGAGATCACCTCGCCCTCGGTGTGGGCGCGGGCGACCAGCTTGCCGTGCGTGTACGGCACCAGGGCCTCGATCTCGACGGACGGCCTGGGCAGCTCGTTGTCGATCAGGGCGAGCAGTTCCTGGATGCCCTGGCCGGTGCGGGCCGAGACGGCGATGGAGCGCTTCTCGATCCGCATGAGCCGCTGAAGGGTCAGCGGGTCGGCCGCGTCCGCCTTGTTGATCACGACGATCTCCGGGACATCGACCGCGCCGACGTCCCTGATCACCTCGCGCACGGCGGCGAGCTGCTCCTCCGGGTTCGGGTGCGAGCCGTCCACCACGTGCAGGATCAGGTCGGAGTCACCGACCTCCTCCATCGTGGAGCGGAACGCCTCGACCAGGTGGTGCGGCAGGTGCCGTACAAAACCGACCGTGTCGGCCAGTGTGTACAGCCGACCGCCCGGGGTCTCGGCCCGGCGCACGGTCGGGTCGAGGGTCGCGAACAGGGCGTTCTCGACCAGCACGCCCGCGCCCGTGAGGCGGTTGAGCAGGGAGGACTTGCCGGCGTTGGTGTAGCCCGCGATGGCGACCGAGGGCACCTTGTTGCGTCGGCGCACCTGGCGCTGGATCTCGCGGCCGGTCTTCATCTCCGCGATCTCCCGGCGCATCTTCGCCATCTTCTCGCGGATCCGTCGCCGGTCCGTCTCGATCTTGGTCTCACCGGGACCACGGGTGGCGAGGCCGCCGCCCTTGCCGCCGCCCATCTGCCGGGACAGCGACTGACCCCAGCCGCGGAGCCTCGGCAGCATGTACTGCATCTGCGCGAGCGCGACCTGCGCCTTGCCCTCTCGGGACTTGGCGTGCTGGGCGAAGATGTCGAGGATCAGGGCCGTACGGTCGATGACCTTGACCTTGACGATGTCCTCGAGGTGGATGAGCTGGCCCGGGCTGAGCTCACCGTCGCAGATCACGGTGTCCGCGCCCGACTCGAGCACGATGTCCCGCAGCTCGTCGGCCTTGCCGGAGCCGATGTAGGTGGCCGCGTCGGGCTTGTCGCGGCGCTGGATCACGCCGTCGAGCACGAGCGCGCCCGCGGTCTCCGCGAGGGCGGCGAGCTCCGCCAGCGAGTTCTCCGCGTCCTGCGCGGTCCCCGAGGTCCAGACACCGACGAGCACGACCCGCTCCAGGCGGAGCTGGCGGTACTCGACCTCGGTGACGTCCTCGAGCTCGGTGGAAAGGCCCACCACACGGCGCAGGGCCGCGCGGTCGGAGCGGTCGAGCTGGTCGCCGTCCCGGTCTCCGTCGATCTCGTGGCTCCAGGCGACGTCCTCTTCCATCAGGGCATCGGCCCGGCGACCGTCGGCGTAGGTGTGCGCGAAACGCTGCGTGTCCTGGGAAAAGGAAGAAGAGGAGGTCATTGGGTCCTTACGTCGGTCGGGAATCCACTTACGTCGGGTCAACGCACGAGCGCCCCGGGAGATTCCCGCGGGCCGTGCCGCACCGACCCCGAAATGGTCGCACGGCACGGCCCGTCTCGTCACCGCTTTATTTCTTGGTCACCACCGTCATGTCACCACCGACTCGGTCACCACCGTCCTATTTCTTGGTCGCCTTCTTGACCGCCTTCGCGGGATCCACCGACTTCCACTCCGGCCGGCCGGGCATCGGCGGGGTCTTCTCGCTGTACAGCCAGGCGTGCAGGAACCCGTCGAGGTGGCGTCCGGAGACCTCCTCCGCGAGCGCGACGAAGTCCGCGGTCGAGGCGGACCCGTCCCGGTGACGGCTCACCCACAGGCGCTCGAGTCGCTCGAAGGCATGCCGCCCGATCTCCTGCCGCAGGGCGTAGAGGATCAGGGCCGCACCGTCGTAGACGTTGGGCCGGAAGATGCCGGTCTTCTTGCCCGCAGCCGGTGCCTTCGGCGCCGCGGGCGGTCCGCCGGCCGCGCGCCAGCGGTCGGAGGCGGCGTACGCGGCCTTCATCCGTGCCTCCAGCGGCCGCCCGGCCGTTTCCGCCGCGTACAGGGCCTCGTACCAGGTGGCATGTCCCTCACTGAGCCACAGGTCGGACCAGGTGCGCGGGCTGACGCTGTCGCCGAACCACTGGTGCGCCAGTTCATGCACCATGATCGACTCGACGTACCACTTCGGGAACGCGCTCTGGGTGAACAGCTCCCGCTCGAACAGCGACAGGGTCTGTGTCTCGAGCTCGAACCCGGTGGAGGCGTGGGCCATGAGCAGCCCGTACGTCTCGAACGGGTAGCGCCCGACCTTCTTCTCCATCCAGGCGATCTGCCCGGGCGTCTTCTTCAGCCACGGCTCGAGCCGCTCACGGTCGGCGCTGGGCACGACGTCCCGCACGGGCAGTCCGTGCGGACCGCTGCGGTGCACCACCTTGGAGCGGCCGATGGACACCTGGGCGAGCTCGGTGGCCATGGGATGCCGGGTCCGGTACGTCCATGTCGTCGAGCCGCCCGCGCGTTCCACGTCCGTCGGGAGTCCGTTGGCCACGGCGGTGTAGCCGTTGGGCGCGGTGACCCGGATGGTGAACAGCGCCTTGTCGGAGGGGTGGTCGTTGCACGGGAACACGACGTGCGCGGCGTCGGCCTGGTTGGCCATGGCCAGGCCGTCCGCGGTCCGCACCCAGCCCCCCTGCCGCTTCTCCCCGTAGACGGGGTCGCTGGTGTGCCGCACGGTGATCCGTGTCCAACTGCCTTCGGACAGCGGCTCCGAGGGCGTGACCACGAGGTCCTCACCGGCGCTGCGGAACGCCGCGGCCTCCCCGTCGACCTCGACGGACTCGACCTTGCCGTGCGCGAAGTCCAGGTTGACGCGCTCCAGGTCCGAGGTCGTCCAGGCGTCGAGGGTGGTGACGGCCTGCAAGGGCCGGCTGTTCTTGCCGGGATAGGTGAAGGACAGGTCGTACGACGCCACGTCGTAGCCGGGGTTGCCCAGATGCGGGTAGAGACGGTCGCCGATGCCCAGCGGTGTGGCGGGGGCGCTGGCGGCGAGCAGACAGAGGGAGACGGCGGCGGAGACCATCGCGGGCACCCTCAGGCGCCGGCGGGGACGAGGAGTGCGCCGAACCTCGTTACGGGGGGTGAGCAGCATGCCCCACGGCTATCAGCACACAGTCACAGGACGTCGACGACGCGCAACCGACACACTCGAACGGGTGGGAACGAGTCGCAGCCCGGCGAATGGGCGCAAGCCGATGCGGGCGCCCTCACGCCCCCAGTGTCTGCGGCTGCGCCCTGCTCACGTCGTACACGCCGGCCACGTTCCGCATGGCCCGCATGAGCCCCGGAAGCAGCGTCGCGTCCGGCAGTTGGACCGTGTACGTGTGCCGCACGCGCTGCTGCGTGGGAGGCTCGACCGTCGCCGAGACGATCTCCGCGTCCTGAAGAGCCATCGCCTCGGTGAGGTCCGCCAGGAGATGCGGGCGGACGAACGATTCGGCGACCAGCGTGACCCGGCACTCGGAGGTCTCCCCCCACCGCACGCCGACCTCGGCCCGCCCCGCACCCTTCATCCGCGCCACCGCGGCACACCCCACGCGGTGCACCGTCACCACTCCCCCGCGCACGGAGAACCCGGTGACGTCATCGGGCGGCACGGGCGTACAGCACCCGGCGAGGCGCACACTCGCCCCGGGCCGGTCGACCAGGACGTTGGCGGCGGCCCGACCGCCCGCCCCGTCCGCGGCGGACCGCACGGCCGAGCCCTCCGTCGTGGGCCCGTCCGCAGCCCCGCGGAAGGCCACCCCGGGCTCCTTGGCCTCGGAGCCGCCCGGCGCGGGGTGCGCGGCCAGCCACCGCTGGATGGCGATCCGCGCGGCCGGCGTGTGGGCGTGCTCCAGCCACTCCCTGGAGGGCTCCGAGGCCGGGTCCTGCCCCATCAGGAGCTGTACGGTGTCGCCGTCCCGCAGCACCGTGCTGAGCGTCGCGAGCCGTCCGTTGACCCGGGCCCCGATGCACGCGTGCGCGTCCTCCCCGTACTGCGCGTACGCGGCGTCCACGCAGGTCGCCCCCTCGGGAAGCCCCAGGGTGCCCCCGTCGGGCCGGAACACGGTGATCTCACGGTCCTGGGCGAGGTCCTCCCGCAGGGTGGACCAGAAGGTGTCCGGATCCGGCGCCGCCTCCTGCCAGTCGAGGAGACGGGACAGCCAGCCGGGCCGCGTGGGGTCGGCGCGCTCGCCGTCGCCTGACACGGCCTGCTCCTCCGCCGAGGGAGCGTAGGGGTTGCCGAGCGCGACGACCCCGGCCTCGGCGACGCGGTGCATCTGGTGCGTGCGGATGAGAACTTCGGCGACCTGTCCGTCCGCTCGGGCGACTGCGGTGTGCAGCGACTGGTACAGGTTGAACTTCGGTACCGCGATGAAATCCTTGAACTCCGAGACGACGGGCGTCATACAGGTGTGCAGTTCACCCAGGACGCCGTAGCAGTCCGCGTCCTCGTTCACCAGCACCAGCAGCCGCCCGAAGTCGGTGCCCCGCAGCCGTCCGCGCTTGCGGGACACCCGGTGCACGGAGACGAAGTGGCGCGGCCGAATGAGGACTTCCGCCTGGATGTCGGCCTCGCGCAGGACGCCACGGACCTCGTCGGCGATCTCCGCGAGCGGATCGTCCGCGCGGGCGGCGTTCTCGACGATCAACTCCCGGGTGTGCTCGTACTCCTCGGGATGCAGGATCGCGAAGACCAGGTCCTCCAGTTCGGTCTTGAGCGCCTGGACGCCGAGCCGCTCGGCGAGCGGGATGAGGACGTCGCGGGTCACCTTGGCGATCCGGGCCTGTTTCTCGGGCCGCATCACACCGAGCGTGCGCATGTTGTGCAGCCGGTCGGCGAGTTTGATCGACATCACCCGGACGTCGTTGCCGGTGGCGACGAGCATCTTGCGGAAGGTCTCGGGCTCGGCGGCGGCGCCGTAGTCGACCTTCTCCAGCTTGGTGACCCCGTCCACGAGGAAGCGCACCTCCTCGCCGAACTGCTCCCGCACCTGATCGAGCGTCACATCGGTGTCCTCGACGGTGTCGTGGAGCAGGGACGCCGTCAAGGTGGTGGTCTCGGCGCCGAGTTCGGCGAGGATCAGGGTCACCGCGAGCGGATGTGTGATGTACGGCTCGCCGCTCTTGCGCATCTGGCCGCGGTGCGAGGACTCGGCCAGCACATAGGCGCGGCGCAGCGGTTCGAGGTCCGCGTCGGAATGGTGGGCCCGGTGGGCGTCGACGACGTGGCCGATCGCGTCGGGCAACCCCCGGCGCGACGCGGGGCCGAGCAGCGCCGCCCGGCCGAGGCGGCGCAGGTCGATGCGGGCGCGGGCCTTCCTGCGCGGCACGGTAGGCGGCACAGGGCCTGCTACCGGGCCTGGCGTCGCGGAATTCGTGGCCTCCGCACTCATGGGCACCTCCGGCTGCGTGGACCGGCGGACGGGGTACCCCATGGCGGACACGGCTCAGGGGATGGCGACTTGATCCCCCGTCCGGGCCGGTGCTTGATGCTACCGAGCCCATCACGTGCGACTGACCGCCTCTCGCTCAGCGTGAAACGGATCACCCATTCGAGCGAGGGTTTGCAGGTTTACGGTTTTGCGCCATACGACCAGCGGCAGTTCGCTTTTTCGAACCCGCACGGCGCACGGGAACCCTTGCTCCCACAACCCCGACCGGCTCACGGCTCCGCTTCCAAGCCCGCGGATCACTCAGCGAGCGATCGTTTCCAGCCACTCCGCGTCGATCTCACCCTCGGCCACGATCACCGCGGGACCGGTCATCTCGATCTCGCCGTCGGGCCGCTCGGTGATCACGAGTGTGCCGCCGGGCACATCGACGGTGTACGTCGCGGGGACGCCGGTGACCGCCGGGTCGGCGCCGTCCCGGCGCGCGGCGGCCACGGCGACGGCGCACGCGCCCGTGCCGCACGACCGGGTCTCGCCGGCCCCGCGCTCGTGCACGCGCAGTGCGACATGCCGGGGCCCGCGGTCGATCACGAACTCCACGTTGACCCCGTCCGGGTAGGCCGAGGCCGGGCTGAACGGCGGCGGGGAGAACAGGTCGCCGGCGTGTGCGAGATCGTCCACGAAGGCGACCGCGTGCGGGTTGCCCATGTTCACGTTCCGCGCGGGCCAGCTGCGCTCGCCGACACTCACCGTGACGTCCCCTTCGGGGAGGCGGGCCTGGCCCATGCCGACGGTGATGTCACCGTCCTTGTCGATGTGCACGGTCTTCACACCGCCGCGCGTGGCCACGGCGAGGTCGCCCTCGTCGACGTACCCGGCGCGCTGGAGGTAGCGCGCGAAGACGCGCACGCCGTTGCCGCACATCTCCGCGATCGAGCCGTCGCCGTTGCGGTAGTCCATGAACCACTCGGCCTCGGCCGCCAGGTGCTTGGCCTCGGGGTGCGCAGCGGACCGCACGACGTGCAGCAGTCCGTCACCGCCGATGCCCGCGCGGCGGTCGCACAGGGCGGCTACGGCGGCCGGGGGCAGCTCGATGACGTTCTCCGGGTCCGGGACGATCACGAAGTCGTTCTCGGTGCCGTGGCCCTTGAGGAAGGCGATCCGCGTACTCATTCCTCGATCGTACGGTGCCGCTATGACAGACCCGAAAGGAGAGCCCTCACCTCAGGCGGGCGACTCGCCACACGGCCAGCACGACGATCGCGGCGACGACCAGGACATACGCCAGCACGACCCGCCAGTCCGGCCGGCGCCCGGCGCCCCGCTGCGGCAGCCCCGGCCACGTGTAACCGACGCGGCGGGCGGCCATCATGCCCCAGCCGGCCGCGCAGGAGCAGATGAGGAGCCCCAGCATGGCGATCACGGCGCCGCTGTCGCCGAAGTCGAAGGCCAGCGGGAAGGCGAACATCAGGGAGCCGACCGCGGCCAGGCCCACGATGGGCGCGAGCTGCCAGATGCGCAGCCGACGCTGTGGGCGCAGCTCCACCTCGACCTCCGGGCCGGATGCGTACATCTCCTCCGGCTCGGGACCGTCGTCGGTGACGCCGCCCTCGGTCTCGTCGAGACCCTCGGGGATCGGACGGTCACCGTCCGTTTCCCGCTCACCCGTGTCAGTGGTGACGTTCTCGGTGCTTTGTGCGGTGTCGCGAGGGCCGGCCTCCATCGCCACGCGCCCTCCCAACTCGGACTCCACTTGGTCGATCGAAGCTCGATGATGGCATGGCGCCGGAGGCCGGGAAGACGGCCGGAGCGTCCCGATGCCATCACGTGATCAGGCTGTAACCGGTCGTTCGACCAACGCCAGTGCGAGATGCGGAAGTTCTGTGAGATCTGCCGCAGCCCCACTGAGCCAGTGCACCCGCGGGTCGCGCCTGAACCATGAATCCTGGCGGCGCGCGAAGCGTTTGGTGGCACGGACGGTCTCGGCCCGCGCCTCTTCGAGGGTGCATTCGCCGACGAGCGCGGCGAGCACCTGCTGGTAGCCGAGCGCGCGCGAGGCCGTACGCCCCTCGCGCAGCCCTTGCGCCTCCAGCGCGCGCACCTCGTCCACCAGTCCGGCGTCCCACATCCGGTCCACCCGCCGTGCGATGCGCTCGTCCAGCTCGGGGCGGGCCACGTCGACGCCGATCTGGACGGTGTCGTAGACCGAGTCGTGGCCGGGGAGGTTGGCGGTGAAGGGCCGGCCGGTGATCTCGATCACCTCGAGGGCCCGGACGATACGGCGCCCGTTGCTCGGCAGGATCGCCTGCGCGGCCTCGGGGTCGGCGGCGGCCAGGCGGGCGTGCAGCGCGCCGGAGCCGCGCAGTGCCAGTTCCTCCTCCAGCCGGGCCCTGACCTCGGGGTCGGTGCCGGGGAACTCCAGGTTGTCGACGGCGCCGCGGACGTACAGCCCCGAGCCGCCGACCAGGATCGGCCAGCGGCCCGCGGCGAGGAGCGCGTCGATGCGCTCGCGCGCGAGCCGCTGGTACTCGGCGACGGACGCCGTGACCGTCACGTCCCAGATGTCCAGGAGGTGGTGCGGGACCCCCTCGCGCTCGTCGGGCGTCAGCTTGGCGGTGCCGATGTCCATCCCTCGGTAGAGCTGCATGGAGTCGGCGTTGACGACCTCGCCGCCGAGCTGGCGGGCCAGAAAGACGCCCAGATCGGACTTTCCGGCCGCGGTGGGACCGACGACGGCGATGACTCTGGGGGCGGGAGGTGCACTGCTCACCGACCCAGTCTCGCAAACCTCGCGGGGTGGACTCGAACGAGTTACGTGACGGCACACCCGCGGGGTCGTTGCCTGTTGCGAGGTTTTCGCCGCCGGTTTCGTGGAGGCGGCGACCCGGGGGCGCAAACGGACGCACCGGACGACGCGGGATTTCGCCCGCACGAGTAACGTATGGAGTGGATATGGGCGTTTTCGCACGGATTTTTCGGCGGTCGAAGGCCGCGGAGGAGGCGTCAACCGCCGAGGCCCAGGCCGACACACCAACGGCCGAGCCCGCGGCGGAGGAGACGGCAGAGGCTGAGGCGTCGGTCGAAGTGAACGCCGAGGACGCGGACCGGTCGGCCCCGGCGGAGTCCGTCGAGGGCGAGAGCGACGACGGAGTCGAGATCCCGAAGCAGCAGTCCGCCGACGCGGCGGCCGACAGCGAGGCCGGTGAGGGCGCCCGCACATAGCTGCCCCGCGCGGGAAGGTGAACGATGGGTCTTCTGGAGAATTTGAAAGCCAAACTCGCCCCGGCCAAGGGCAAGGTCTCCGACTTCGCACAGCGGCACGAGGACAAGGTCCAGCACGGCCTGGACAGGGCCGCCAAGGCCGTCGACGAGCGGACCAAGGGCAAGTACAGCGACAAGATCCAGACGGGCACGGGCAAGGCCAAGGGCGCCATGGACCGAATCGCGCACAAGGGCGACGGCACGGCCACCGGCGACAGCGCGCCGCCGTCGGACTCACCCCCGCCGACCACCTGAAACGGCATTTCGACGGACGGCCGCGGAGCTTGCCGGCTCCCCGGCCGTCCGCCGTTTCCCGCGGCCTACGACCACGTCCGGCCTACGACCAGGTCGCGACCAGGTACCCCACGCCGTACGGCGCGTCCTCGTACAGCAGCGCGCCCGACAGGCCCGCCTCCTCGGCGGCACCCGCGAGGACCTGCCAGGGCGCCCGCCCCGAGGCCTTCAGCTCGTACGCGAGCTCGGTGTCCAGCGTCCTGAGCGCGGCCAGGTCCGCCTGGTCCAGCGCACGCGCGATGGACGCGTCGAAGGGTGCCGCCCGCTCGTCGAGGTAGCCGGGTGCCTTGAGCGTGCGGCAGGCGCTGGCGTCGCCCATCACCAGCAGCGCCACCCGCTCGGCCCGGGCGGCGACATCCCTTCCGATCTCAATACACCGCTCGGGCGTCAGGGGTTCCCCCACCACGAGTCCCTCGATCGGGGCGTCCGACCAACCGGTCCGCTCCAGCAGCCACGCGGCCACGGCGAGCGAGGACGGAAGCCTGCGTTCCAACGGCCCGGGGGCGTCCTTGTCGCCCCCGGGCCGTCCCAGCCGTACGTCGATGTCCACGCCGAAACCCCGGAACGACCCCCGCGCCCCCTCGGCGTACGCCCCGTGCTCGCCTTCCGCGCCGGGCCCGACGACGACGAGCAGGTCCGGCCGGGCCGCCGCGAGCAGGCCGAGCGCGTCGGTGCAGGCGGCACGCGCGGGGTCCAGCTCGGGTGCGGCGCCCGCGGCGACCGCGGGCACGAGCAGCGGGGGGCAGGGGCAGGCTGCGGCGGCGACAAGCATGATCCGCAGCCTACGGCCCCGTGCTCCGCACTCACGCCGCGAGGCAGTGGCGCGACTGGTGGGTACCCAGGAGTGCCTTCGCCTGCCGCAGTCCGCGTGTCCGGTCAGTCGACGGCGCAGCCGCCCGTGACCACCGGCAGCGGCTCGGGGACGCCGATCTTCGGCAGGCCCAGCATCACGCCCGCCGGCTTGGCCTGCTCGGCGGTGTTCCGCTTCTCCCAGGCGTCGCCCGCGCGGGTGCGGCGTACGCCCAGGACGGGTCCCTCGGCGAGGAGGTGGTGCGGGGCGGCGTAGGTGATCTCGACGGTGACCACGTCGCCGGGGCGGACCTCCTGGTCCGGCTTGGTGAAGTGGACCAGCCGGTTGTCGGGGGCGCGGCCGGACAGACGGTGGGTGGCGTCGTCCTTGCGGCCCTCGCCCTCGGCGACCATCAGCTCCAGGGTGCGGCCGACCTGCTTCTTGTTCTCCTCCCAGGAGATCTCCTCCTGGAGGGCGACAAGGCGCTCGTAGCGCGCCTGGACGACCTTCTTGGGGATCTGGTTCTCCATGATGGCTGCCGGGGTCCCGGGGCGCTTGGAGTACTGGAAGGTGAAGGCCTGCGCGAAGCGTGCCTCGCGCACGACGTGCAGGGTCTGCTCGAAGTCCTCCTCGGTCTCGCCGGGGAAGCCCACGATGATGTCGGTGGTGATCGCGGCGTGCGGGATGGCGGCGCGGACCTTCTCGATGATCCCCAGGTAGCGCTCCTGGCGGTAGGAGCGGCGCATCGCCTTCAGGACCGTGTCCGAGCCGGACTGCAGCGGCATGTGGAGCTGCGGCATCACGTTCGGCGTCTCGGCCATCGCCGCGATCACGTCGTCCGTGAAGTCGCGCGGGTGCGGGGAGGTGAAGCGGACCCGCTCCAGGCCGTCGATGTTCCCGCAGGCCCGCAGCAGCTTGCTGAACGCCTCGCGGTCGCCGATGTCGGAGCCGTAGGCGTTGACGTTCTGGCCGAGCAGCGTGATCTCGCTGACGCCCTCGGCGACCAGGGCCTCGATCTCGGCGAGGATGTCGCCGGTGCGGCGGTCCTTCTCCTTGCCGCGCAGCGCCGGGACGATGCAGAAGGTGCAGGTGTTGTTGCAGCCGACGGAGATCGACACCCAGGCCGCGTAGGCGCTCTCGCGCCGTGTCGGCAGGGTGGACGGGAACGCCTCCAGCGACTCGGCGATCTCGACCTGCGCCGCCTCCTGCACGCGCGCGCGTTCCAGCAGGACGGGCAGCTTGCCGATGTTGTGCGTGCCGAAGACGACGTCCACCCAGGGCGCCCGCTTCACGATGGTGTCGCGGTCCTTCTGCGCCAGGCAGCCGCCGACCGCGATCTGCATGCCGGGGCGTCCGGCCTTCTTGGGGGCGAGGTGGCCGAGGTTGCCGTACAGCTTGTTGTCGGCGTTCTCGCGGACCGCGCAGGTGTTGAAGACGACGACGTCCGCGTCGCCGTCCGACCCCTCGGGCGCGCGCACGTAACCGGCGTCTTCGAGCAGCCCGGACAATCGCTCGGAATCGTGGACGTTCATCTGGCACCCGTAGGTGCGTACCTCATACGTGAGATGTCCGCGGGCTTCCACTGCCGGGCTCCGGTCACTGCTGCTGGTCATGCGTTCCAGGGTATGTGCTTCGCGGAGGGCCCTTGTCCCCGTGCTCCCGCGCGGGGTCCCGACGAGGACGTCGTGATCGCCCACCGTAAGCTCCGTTCACCTGTCGGGCAGTTGAAAGGAAGCGTCGGATGTCCAGCGAACTGTTCTCCCCGGTTCGGCTCCGGTCCGGGCAGGTGCTGGGCAACCGGATCGCGAAGGCCTCCATGGAGGGCGGGATGGCCGGTGCCGGCCAGCTGCCGGACCGGCGGGTGCTGTCGCTGTACCGGCGCTGGGGCGCCGGGGGCGCCGGGCTGCTGATCACCGGCAACGTCATGGTGCACGCCGAGGCCCTCACCGTCCCCGGCGGCCTGGTACTCGACGAGGCGGCGCCGCTGGAGCCGTACGCCGAGTGGGCCGAGGCCGGCAAGGCGGGCGGCGCGGCGATGTGGATGCAGATCAACCACCCCGGCCGGCAGGTCCTGGCCGGCATGCCGGGTGTGGTGTGGGGGCCGTCGGCCGTGGGAGTCGAGCTGGGCCGGCACAGCAAGCGGTTCGGCCGCCCCGTCGCCATGACTTCGGAGCAGATCGAGGCCACGGTGGCGCGGTTCCGTACGACGGCGGTGCGGGCCGAACGCGCCGGGTTCGACGGGGTGCAGATCCATGCCGCGCACGGCTATCTGCTGTCGCAGTTCCTGTCCCCGCTGGTCAACACGCGCACCGACGCGTGGGGCGGCTCGCTGGAGAACCGGGCTCGGTTCCTGCTGGACGTCGTGCGCGAGGTCCGCGCCGCGGTGGCGCCCTCGTTCGCGGTCGCGGTGAAGCTCAACTCGGCCGACTTCCAGCGCGGCGGGTTCGACGTCGACGACGCGCGCCGCGTGATCGCGATGCTCGACCCGCTCGGCGTCGACCTGGTGGAGCTGTCGGGCGGCAACTACGAGAGCCCGGCGATGTCGGGACACGCGACCGACGGGGACCACACGGCGACGTCGGGACACACAGCCGACACGGACCGCACGGCGACATCGAGGCACACAGCCGACACGGACCGCACGGCGACATCGAGGCACACAGCCGACACAGACCGCACGGCGACATCGAGGCACACAGCCGACACAGACCGCACGGCGACATCGAGGCACACAGCCGACACAGACCGCACGGCGACATCAAGGCACACAGCCGACACAGACCGCACGGCGACATCGAGGCACACAGCCGACACAGACCGCACGGCGACATCAAGGCACACAGCCGACACAGACCGCACGGCGACGTCGGGCCGCGCCACCGACGCCCGTACTCGGGCCCGCGAGGCCTACTTCCTCGACCTCGCCGCCGATCTGGTCGCCACCAGCCCGCTCCCGCTGATGCTGACCGGCGGGATCACCCGGCGGGAGACCGCCGAGGAGGTACTCGCCGGCGGAGTCTCCCTGGTCGGCATGGGCACCGCCCTCGCGGCCACTCCGGACCTCCCCGCGCGCTGGCGCGAAGGCCGGGAGGCGGACGGCAGGCTGCGGTCGGTGACCTGGTCGGACAAGGCCCTCGCCTCGGCGGCCACCATGGCACTGGTCCGGCACCAGATGCGCCGCGTCGCCCGCGGACTCCGGCCCGCGCTCGGCACCCGCCCGGCCCACGCACTCGTGACCGACCAACTGCAGCAGCACCGGGCGCTGCGCCGCTACCGCTCCTGGCTGCCCACGACGGCCGCAGCGCGCACGGGGGCGGCGAACCGGAACGCGTGACGCCTGCCGGCTCCCGGAGCCCCGCCCCTTCCGTATCCCGCTCCTCGCCCGCTACCGCGCGGCTCCGGCCTCGCTCTCCTGCTCCTGTATGCGCCGGGTGACCTCGCCCAGTCCCTCGGCGACGGCCGCGAGCTGTCCCGGCGTGAGGACGTCGATGAGCAGCCTGCGGACCAGCGCGACATGGTCCGGCGCCGCCTGCTCCAGCATTTCCCTGCCCGCGTCGGTGAGGACGGCGTAGACCGCGCGCACATCGCTCGCGCAGGAGCGCCGGGCCACCAGCCCGGCCTTCTCGAGCTGGGTGATCTGGTACGTCAGGCCGCTCTTGGAGTTGAGCAGGGCGCTGGCGAGTTCGCTCATGCGCAGCTCGCGGTCCTTGGCGGCGTTGAGGCGCACGAGGATCTCGTACTGGAGGTGCGTGATCCCCGCGTCCTCCTTGAGCTGCTGATCCAGGCGGCGGTTAATGAGCGCTCCGGCGGCCACGAAGGCGTACCAGGCGCGCAGCTCGTCCTCATTCAGCCACTGCGGTTCGGCCATACGTCCAGGTTAGCGCGGTCGTTCAAATTCGAACTTGAGCCACCTGCAGCCGCTCGATGTGACCGGCGCAACACCACATCGGGATGTTCAAAATTTGAAGCTTCGGGCTATCGTCGTCGCATCGAGGTTCAAATTTGAACCTGCCGGCTATATCCCGCCCTCGAAGGAGTACTCATGGACGCCGCCCCTTCCACAGGCCACGCAGCATCCTCCGGCGCTTCGGTGCGCACCCGCGTAACCATCCCGCTGCGCTTCGCCGACGGTTACGAGGTCGCCGCCGAGGCCGTCACGTTCCACGGCCTGGCCGACGGCGAGGAGCATGTCGCCCTGGTCCTCGGCGATCCCACGGCGGCGCCCGCACCGCTGGTGCGGCTGCACTCCGAGTGCCTGACCGGGGACGTGTTCGGCTCGGCGCGCTGCGACTGCGGTCCGCAGCTGCGCGAGGCAGTGGAGCGCATCGCGGCCACCGGCGGCGTCCTGCTGTATCTCCGCCAGGAGGGCCGCGGCATCGGCCTGTACAACAAGCTGGACGCCTACGCCCTCCAGGACGCCGGCCTCGACACCTACCAGGCCAACACCGCGCTGGGCCTGCCCGAGGACGGCCGGGACTACACCGCCGCCGCCCAGATGCTCACCGCCCTCGGCATCGGCGACCTGGACCTGCTGACCAACAACCCGGACAAGGCCGGGCAGTTGCGCGAGCTGGGCGTCGCCGTGCGCTTCGTCCGGCCGACCGGCGTCTTCGCCACCGACAGCAACCTCCGCTATCTGCACGCCAAGGCGCAGCACACCCACCACACCATCACGCTGCCCGAACCGGCCGGCCTCGCCGCGCTGGCCGGGTGACCCGCCCCAGCGGCACTCCCACGCCTCCCCCGGAGCACTCCATGCCTTCCTCCCACGCCCGCGTCGCCACCGACGCCGCCCCGCGCTACGCCAAGCAGCTCGCCTCCCACTTCGGCCGGAAGATCCCCGTCGAGGAGAGGCCGGACGGCGGTCGGCGCCTCACCTTCCAGACCACCGACGTCGTCCTCGAACCCCAGGACGACCACCTGCTGATCCGGGTCACCGCACCCGACACGTCCTCGCTCACCGCCATCCAGGACGTCGTGGGCAGCCACCTCGAACGCTTCGGCCGGCGCAACGAACTCAGCGTCACCTGGGGCGAGCCCACGGAGGGCTGACCCCCGCACCGCGTACGACACGCACGACCTGCGGCCCGCACCGCACGCACGACCGCATCGCACCGCACGACCGCACCGCACGACCACACCGCACGAACGACCCGAGCTCAGGCGCCCCAGAGAAAGGCACCGTCATGAAGGCCGTCACCATCACCGACTTCGGCGCCGAGCCGCTCCTCACCGACCTGCCCATGCCGGAGCCGGGGCCGGGCGAGCTGCTGGTCCGGCTGCACGCCGCCGCGCTCAACCCCTTCGACTGGAAGGTCGTCGACGGAGCTCTCAAGGGCGCGGTCGAGCACGGCTTCCCGCTCGTCCTGGGCTCCGACGGCGCCGGCGTGGTCGAGCGCATCGGGCCCGGGGTGATCCACTTCCGGCCCGGCGACACCGTCTACGGCCAGTTCATGAACCTCCCGTACGGCCGCGGCTCCTACGCCGAGTACGTCCTGGCCGCCGAGAACGGGACCGTCGCCCGTATGCCCGACGACCTGCCGTTTCCGGTCGCCGCGGCCCTGCCCACCGCCAGCGTCACCGCCTACCAGGCCATCGAGGCCGCCCGCCTCGACACCGGGCACGTGATCCTGATCAACGGCGCGTCCGGCGGCGTGGGCCAGTCGGCGATCCAGTTCGCGGCGCTCCAGGGCGCCAGGGTGCTGGCCACGGCCACCGGCGACATCGCCGGCCACCTTCGCGATCTCGGCGCCGACGAGACCATCGACTTCACCGCCGTACCCACCGCCGAGCAGGTCCTGGCCGCCCACCCCGAGGGCATCGACTCCGTCCTGGACCTGGTCACCCAGCCCGGCGGCGACATCGACGCCCTGGCGGGTCTGCTCAAGCCCGGCGGCACCCTGGTGAGCACCAACCGGGCCGTCGACCCCGACGCCCTGGCCGCCCGCGAGATCCACGGCGTCAACCTCGTCAACGACCCCAGCCGCAAGGAACTGGAGTCCCTCGCCGCCCTCGCCGACGCGGGGAAGCTCCGCATCACGATCGACGCCGAGGTCCCCCTGGCCGACGCCCCGGCCGCCGTGGCCCGCGCCCGCGCCGGGGGCTCCCGCGGCAAGACGGTCATCCTGCTCTGACGCCCTGGCCCACCGCGCTGCGACGCCCCGGCCGCTCAGGCCCCTTCGGCCGCCCACCCCTGGCGGCGCAGCACAGCCGACACGTCCGGTGCCTCGTAGTGCTCGCCCTTGAGGACCTTGCCGTCGGCCCGGCGGGCGACCTGGCCGTCGGGGCCCAGCTTGCTCATGTTGGAGCGGTGGATCTCGGCCAGTACGGCGTCGAGGTCGATGCCGTGCACCAGAGCCGTGCCGTAGGCGACGTAGACGACGTCCGCCAGCTCGTGCGCGAGCTTGTCGAGCGGGCCGGTGACGGACACCTCGGCGACCTCCGCGGCCTCCTCGGCGAGCAGCTCCCCGCGGTGCGCGGCGATCTCCGGGGAGACCGCCGTCGGCGTACTGCGGGCGTCGAGCCCGAAGGCGAGGTGGAATTCACGGACCAGATCGGCGGGAGAGGAACTCATGCGGCGACTGTAGCGGCCGGGACCGGCAGTCCGACCGCGGACGGCTCCGGTTCCGCCCACCCCCCTCGCTGTGACCTCGGCCCTGGTCAGCACCGCCTTCCGGCTGGCAGGATCGCCGCCATGTCCAAGGCACTCACCCGCATCGGCAGGCGCCGCGCCCTTCAGGGCGGGGTCGCCGGCTTCGTGGCCCTCGGGCTGCTGCTGTGGTGGCTGTGGCCCCTGGGCGAGGAGCCGCCGAGCGGGACGATCACGTTCAGCACCGGCACGCGCGCGGGTGTGTATCACGAGTACGGCGAGCTCCTGCGCAACGAGCTGGCCAAGGACATGCCGCAGCTCAAGGTGCGGCTGCTGCCGAGCGCCGGGTCGCAGGAGAACGTGGAGCGCGTCGCGAACGGCCAGGCCGACTTCACCATCGCCGCGGCCGACGCGGTGGACACCTTCAAGAGCGGCGGCAAGCCCGTCACCGACCGGCTGCGCGGTGTCGCCCGCCTGTACGACGACTACGTACAGCTCGTCGTCCCGCCGGACTCGGACATCCGCTCCGTCGCGGACCTCAAGGGCAAGCGGGTGGCCATAGGGCTGCCCAACTCCGGCGTACGGCTGATCGCCACCCGTGTGCTGGAGGCCGCCGGCATCGACCCGGAGAAGGACATCACGCCCAGGGCGGACGGCATCGACACCGGGCCCAAGCGACTGGGGCACGAGCTCGACGCCTTCTTCTGGTCGGGCGGCGTGCCGACGGACGGGCTGGCGAAGATCGCCGAGAACTCCGCGTTCCGGTTCGTGCCGATCGACGCCGATCTGGTCGCCAAGGTGCACGCCCGGGGCGACGCGGCCCACTACTACCGCGCGACCAACATGCCGGAGTCGGCCTACCCCACCGTCCAGAACGGCGACACGGTGGCCACGATCGCCGTCTCCAACCTGCTGGTCACCCGCAAGGACACGGACCCCCGCCTCACCGAGTGGCTCACCCGCACGGTGATCAAGAGCCGCGACGGCATCGGCGCCCACGTCCACTCCGCCCAGCTCGTCGACCTGCGCACGGCGATCTACACCGCCCCGCTGGCCCTGCACGACGGCGCCAGGCGCTACTACCGCTCGGTCAAGCCGTAGGAACCCTCGCCGGCCCCGCTACGCCGTGGGCGCCGACCTGGGCACGGTCACCGTCACCCGCAGTCCGTGCGGCTCATGATGGCCGTACTCCATCGAGCCTCCGCCCGCCGCGAGCAGCGCACGGGAGATCGACAGGCCCAGGCCCGAGCCCTTGACGTTCTGGTGGCGGCCGCTGCGCCAGAAGCGGTCGCCGATGCGGGCGAGCTCCTCGTCGGTGAGGCCGGGGCCGTTGTCGGTCACCTCGATGGTGGACGCGGTGCCGTTGAAGGCGACGGTGACCTCGACGCTCTGGTCCTTCGGAGTGAACTTGACCGCGTTGTCGATCACCGCGTCCAGCGCGCTGGAGAGCGCCACCGGATCGGCCCAGGCGGTGGTCGGCGGGCAGGTACCCACCAGCCGGACGCCCTTGGCCTCGGCGGTCGGCGCCCAGGCGGCGACACGCTCGGCGGCGAGCGCGCCGACGTCGGTGAGCCGGAGGTCGGCGGCGGTGTGCTCGGCCAGGGCGAGGTCGAGCAGATCGTCCAGGACCTGCGCCAGGCGCTTGCCCTCCGCCTGCACCGACGCGATCTCCTCGTTGCCCTCGGGCAGCTCGAAGGCGAGCAGTTCGATGCGCAGCAGCAGCGCCGCGAGCGGATTGCGCAGCTGGTGCGAGGCGTCGGCGACGAAGGCGCGCTGCTGCTCCAGCACGTCCTCGACGTTGTCCGCCATCTCGTTGAACGACCGGGCCAGCCGCCGCAGCTCCGGCGGACCACTGGCCACCGCGACCCGTGACTTCAGCCGGCCGCTCGCGATTTCATGCGTGGTGACGTCCAGTACGCGCACCGGCCTGAGCACCCAGCCGGTCAGCCTGAGGGCGGCCCCGACGGCCACCAGCATCGCGGCCGTCAGACCGGCGCCGATGATCAGCCAGCCGTGCAGGATCCGCGAGCGCATCTGCCCGGTCGGCGAGTCCGTGACGACGACCGCGACGACGTCACCGTCCCGGATCACCGGCGAGGCGACCACGAGACGGCCCCGCTGCCAGGGCCACACCTGCTCGGGGTCGTGGCTGCGCCGGCTGAGCAGGGACTCCTCGAAGGCGTCGCGCACCTCGCCGGTCTCGGGCAGGAACCAGGTCGTCGGCCCGTTGGCCAGCGGTGTGTCGTTGGGCAGGAAGACGCCGGCCCGGATGCCGTAGACGTCGTAGTAGCTCTCCAGCTCCCGGCTGAGGATGCGCAGCTCGTCACGGGAGCCGGTGGTCGGGTCGGCGGCGGGCCGGGCGATGGCCGCGAAGTACGCCGTGTCGTCGATCCGGTCGACGACGACGTTCTGCTGCTGGGCCGAGGCCAGGCTGACGCCGAGCGGGATGCCGAGCGCGAGCAGCACGGCCGCCATCAGGACGATCAGCAGCGGGAGGAGGCGAGTGCGCACCCTTGCCCGCTACGAGCCCGGGGCGACGAGCCGGTACCCGACGCCGCGTACGGTCTCGATCAGCGCCGGCATCCGCAGCTTGGCGCGCAGGGACGCCACATGCACCTCGAGGGTGCGCCCGGTCCCCTCCCAGCTCGTGCGCCACACCTCGCTGATGATCTGCTCCCTGCGGAAGACCACCCCGGGGCGCTGGGCCAGCAGGGCGAGGAGGTCGAACTCCTTGCGGGTGAGCTGGACGACCGAACCGTCGACGCTGACCTGCCGGGTGGGCAGCTCGATGTGCACGGCGCCCAGGCGCAGCACGCCGTCGCCGTTCGCGCCGGGGTCCTCGGGCGCGGTGCGCCGGCTGACGGCGTGAATCCGGGCGAGCAGTTCTCCGGTGTCGTACGGCTTGACCACGTAGTCGTCTGCCCCGAGGTTGAGGCCATGGATGCGGGAGCGGACGTCGGAGCGCGCGGTGACCATGATCACCGGGGTGCTGGTGCGCTTGCGGATCTTGCCGCAGACCTCGTAACCGTCCTGGTCGGGCAGGCCGAGGTCGAGAAGGACGACGCCGAAGCCGTTGCCCTCCGGGACGAGCGCCTGCAGAGCCTCCTCGCCGCTACGCGCGTGCGTGACGTCGAAACCATGCCGTGCCAGGACCGCGGACAGCGCGGCTGCGACATGGTTGTCGTCCTCGACGAGGAGCAGTCTCATCCCGGCCTCCCTCAGTTCACCGGCCGTACAATTCGGACAGATACCCAATGCGTGTGCACACGCGCGTGCACCATGGAAGTCACGCTGATGGACGAGGACGCCGTCAAGAGGGTTCCGGTTGCGGGTTGCTTCCGTTATCCAGCCGGTACGCTCCCAGCTCACAAGTGCTACGACACGTGTCCGATTGCTATCGGATCGTGATGCTCAGATTCCCCTCAGAACTGATGACGCAGGTCGGATACGGTTATTACTGTCCTCCGAAACCGAGGAGGACGGAGCCTGAGAGCGATGACCGAAGTATCGGTGGCCAAGGAAGATGTGGCCGCGTCCGGCGACCTGGTCGTCCTGAAGAACGTCAACAAGCATTTCGGCGCGTTGCACGTGCTGCAGGACATCGACCTGACGATCGCCCGCGGTGAGGTCGTCGTGGTCATCGGACCCTCCGGGTCCGGGAAGTCCACCCTGTGCCGCACCATCAACCGCCTCGAGACGATCGACTCCGGCGCGATCGCCATCGACGGCAAGCCGTTGCCCGCGGAAGGCAAGGAGCTGGCCCGGCTGCGCGCCGACGTCGGGATGGTCTTCCAGTCCTTCAACCTCTTCGCGCACAAGACCGTGCTCGAGAACGTGATGCTGGGCCAGATCAAGGTCCGTAAGACGGACAAGAAGAAGGCCGAGGAGAAGGCACGCGCCCTGCTGGACCGGGTGGGTGTGGGTTCCCAGGCGGACAAGTACCCCGCCCAGCTCTCCGGCGGCCAGCAGCAGCGTGTGGCCATCGCCCGGGCGCTGGCCATGGACCCCAAGGTCATGCTCTTCGACGAGCCGACGTCGGCTCTCGACCCGGAGATGATCAACGAGGTCCTGGAGGTCATGCAGCAGCTCGCCCGCGACGGCATGACCATGATCGTCGTCACCCATGAGATGGGCTTCGCCCGTTCGGCCGCGAACCGGGTGGTCTTCATGGCGGACGGCAAGATCGTCGAAGAGGCTGTGCCGGACCAGTTCTTCAGCAACCCGCGCAGCGACCGCGCAAAGGACTTCCTGTCCAAGATCCTGCACCACTGAGGGACAGATCCTGCACCACTGAGGGACTGTGTTCCCGCACCACTGACGGACTGCGTCTCGCAGCCGACGACCTGCGTCACCCGCCGCCGCTCCTGACGGCATGCATCTCGTCTCCACACAAAGGATGTTCACCATGAAGCTCCGCAAGGTCTCCGCGGCGGCCGCCGCTGCAATCGTCCTCTCCATCACCGCCACCGCCTGCGGCGGCGACGGCGACAGCGACAGCGGGTCGGGCTCCGGTGGCGGCGACAAGATCAAGATTGGCATTAAGTACGACCAGCCGGGTCTGGGCCTGAAGGAGCCGGACGGTTCCTTCTCCGGGTTCGACGTGGATGTGGCCACGTATGTGGCGAAGGAGCTCGGCTACGACGCCGACCAGATCGAGTTCGTCGAGACCAAGACCCCCGACCGCGAGAACGCGCTGAAGCGCGGTGACGTGAAGTTCATCGCGGCCACGTACTCGATCAACGACGAGCGTAAGAAGTCGGTCGACTTCGCCGGCCCCTACCTGCTGGCCCACCAGGACCTGCTGATCAAGACCGACTCGGACATCACCGAGGCCACCGACCTCAACGGCAAGAAGCTGTGCTCGGTGACCGGCTCCACCTCGGCGCAGAACGTCAAGAACGACTTCGCACCGAAGGCCAACCTGACGGAGAGGAGCGGCTACTCGGAGTGCGTCTCCGCTCTGCAGAGCGGTGCCGTGGACGCTCTGACGACGGACGACTCGATCCTCGCCGGCTACGCCTCGCAGGAGCAGTACAAGGGCAAGTTCAAGCTCGCCGGCCTGAAACTGAGCAACGAGAACTACGGCATCGGTGTGCAGAAGGGCGACACCGAGACTCTCAACAAGATCAACGCCGCCCTGGAGAAGATGGTCCAGGAGAAGGCCTGGGACAAGGCGGTCGCCGACAACTTCGGTCCGGCCAACTACAAGAACGAGCCCGCGCCGAAGATCGGCGTCATCGTCAAGTAGCGCAAGGATCCACCGGCGCGCCGCCGTCCACCGCGATCAGGGCGGCGGCGCGCCGCGCTATCCACATACGCCACCCACCCGGAAGCGCGGGAGATCGTGTTCGACTTTCTTTCTGACTATGACAACCCGACCCTGTTGGGTGCCTTCTGGATGACGGTGAAACTCACCTTGCTCTCCGGTATCGGCTCCCTGGTCTGGGGCACCCTCCTGGCCGCGATGCGGGTCAGCCCGGTCCCGCTCATGCGCGGCTTCGGCACGGCCTATGTGAACATCGTCCGGAACATCCCTCTGACGGTCATCATCATCTTCACGTCGCTCGGTCTCGCCGACATCTTCGGCGTGACAATGGGCGCCACCGACTTCAAGGTCCAGGGCTTCCGCCTGGCGATCCTCGGTTTCGTCGCCTACACCGCGGCCTTCGTCTGCGAAGCGATTCGTTCCGGCATCAACACCGTGCCGATGGGGCAGGCCGAGGCGGCCCGTGCCATCGGGCTGACCTTCAGCCAAACCTTGCGGCTGATCATCCTGCCGCAGGCCTTCCGCTCGGTCATCGGCCCGCTGGCCAACGTGTTGATCGCCCTGACCAAGAACACCACCGTGGCGGCCGCGATCGGTGTGGCCGAGGCCGCCGCCCTGATGAAGACAATGATCGAGAACGAGGCTCAGACGCTGCTCATCGGCGCAGTCTTCGCCTTCGGTTTCGTGGTACTGACCCTGCCCACCGGCCTCTTCCTCGGCTGGCTGAGCAAGCGAATGGCGGTGAAGCGATGAGCTCCGTTCTCTACGACGAACCGGGCCCCCGCGCCAAGCGGCGCAATGTGGTCATCTCGGTGGTCTTCTTCGTCCTGCTCGCCCTGCTCGCGTGGTTCGTCTGGGACACCATGGACGGAAAGGGGCAGCTTGAGTGGGCTCTCTGGAAGCCGTTCACAGAGTCGAACGCCTGGACGACGTACCTGTTGCCGGGGCTCGGCGACACGCTGCTGGCCGCAGCGCTGGCCATGGTGATCGCCCTTCCGCTGGGCGCGGTCTTCGGCATCGCGCGCCTCTCCGACCACGTGTGGGTGCGGATTCCGGCCGCCTGGGTGGTCGAGTTCTTCCGGGCGATCCCGGTCCTGCTGCTGATGCTGTTCGCCAACG
Source organism: Streptomyces ferrugineus (assembly GCF_015160855.1). Taxonomy (NCBI): domain Bacteria; kingdom Bacillati; phylum Actinomycetota; class Actinomycetes; order Kitasatosporales; family Streptomycetaceae; genus Streptomyces; species Streptomyces ferrugineus. The sequence goes on from NZ_CP063373.1 coordinate 7,681,504, forward strand.
AGTTCTACGACCGTTGGACGAATGTCAGTAGTGAACAGCGGCCCCTCTACGCGGTCGTCACCGGCCTGGTGCTCTACAACGCGTCCGTCCTCGCCGAGGTCGTGCGAGCCGGCATCCTCGCCCTGCCCAAGGGGCAGACGGAGGCCGCAAAGGCGATCGGCCTGCGCAAGGGCCAGACGATGAACAGCATCTTGCTGCCGCAGGCGGTCACGGCGATGCTGCCGGCCATCGTCAGCCAGCTCGTGGTCATCGTGAAGGACACGGCGCTGGGCGGCGTGATGATCGGGTTCACGGAACTACTCAACTCGCGCAGCACCTTGGCAGCCGCCTACGCCAACGTCGTCCCAAGCTTCATCGTGGTGGCGGTCATCTACATCGTGCTGAACTTCATCCTCACCAGCTTCGCGAGCTGGCTGGAGAAGCGGCTGCGGCGCAGCAAGAGGAGCACGGGGGCCGTGCTCAGCGCCGAGGACATGGAGGAGCTGAACCCGGCGGCGACGGGTGGCAGCTACGGGACCGGTGCTGCGGTCTGACCACTGGTCACATCGCTTTGGCTGGGAGGGCAGTGGCATGATCGCCACTGCCCTCCGTCACTTGACGCAAGCACCGGCAATGGGTTGCATACGTTCTGTGATCGTGCACCCTGCTCCAACTTTCTGTTCACTCGCGTTCCTGGGAACACCGCTGCGGGCAGGGGGCGCCGCGCCATGGACCCGGTGATCATCGTCGGAGCGGGGCCCGTCGGGCTCACGCTCGCCCTGGCCCTGGCCCGTCAGGACGTGCCGTGCGTCGTCCTCGACGAGGGACCCGGCAAGGACGAACCCCGTCTCGCACGCACCGTCGTCCTGCGCGAGGACACCACCGCGCTCATGGAACGCCTGACCGGTGTGCCGCTCGGCGAGATCGGCACCCACTGGGCCGGATGGCGGTCCATGCGGCGCAAGCAGGTGATGCGCGAGGTCACCTTCGACGACGCCGACGAAGCGCCCGAGAACCTCACCAACCCCGCCCCCCTGCACATCGCCCAGCACGTCCTGACCAGCGCCCTGCGCACGGCCCTCGCCGGCGAACCGCTCGTCAAGGTCGCCGTGGACAGCCGCCTCGACGCCATCGAGCAGGAGTCCTCGGGCGTCACCGTCCACACGCGCGGTCCGAAGGGCACCTGGTGGCGCGGCAGCTACGCCATCGGCTGCGACGGCCCTCGCTCCACCGTGCGCAAGCTCATGGACATCCGCTTCCCGGGCCGTACGGCGGTGGAGCGACACGCCGTGGCCGCGCTTCGCGTGGAACTTCCGTGGGAAGGTCAGGCGTTGCTCCATCGGATGCCGCCGTGGCGGACGTCCGGGCCCTCGGGCGGAGAGGTCACCGGACGGCCGCTCCCGGAGGGGGTGTGGCGTCTGGACTGGCTGCTGCCCCCCGGCAAGGACCTGGTCACGCCGGAGCTGCTGGTGACCCACGTCCGCGAGACGCTCGCCGGCTGGTCCGACGGGCCGACACCGCCGTACGAACTCCTCGACACCGGGGTGCACACGGTGCACCACCGCCTGGCGCGCCGCTGGCGCGTGGGCCGCGTCTTCATCGCCGGGGACGCGGCGCACTGCCTCGGCACGCTCGGCACCCACGGGCTCGACGAGGGGTTGCGGGACGCCGACAACCTCGCCTGGAAGCTGGCGTCGGCCTGGCATCACCGGCCGCACGAGGGGCTGCTCGACAGTTACCAGGCCGAGCGGCGCGCGGTCGTCGCCGCCCGGCTGCGCGCCGCCGACCAGGCGCTGCCGCTGCTGCGCGCGGGCGGAGGGCTGCGCTCGTACGTCCCCGGCTCCGCCCGGGGCCATGACGCACTGCTGATGGACGGGCACCTGGGGCAGGGAGCGATCGGTGCGCCGGGGACGTACGCCGACTCGCCGCTCGCGCCCGGCCGGCTGGAGGGCGAGGTTCCCGTGGACACGCCGCGTGGGGCACCGGTGATCGATGTGCGGGTCACAGCGGAGGACGGCTCCTTCGTACGGCTGCGGGACCGGCTTGGGCGCGGCGCGCTGCTGGTGCTGCTGATCGCGCCGGGAACCGGAGTGTGGGACCGCAAGCACTGGGCGACCGCCGGGGTCATGCCCCGACTGGCCGCCGCGGTGACGGCGCTGCCGTATCCGGCCGAGTTGCTGGTCGCCGAGAGCTATCCGGGTGCGGCCGCCCACTCGGTCCTGCTGGTGCGGCCCGACGGTCATCTGGTGACGGCGTTGAGCGGAGTACGGCCGGCCGATCTGTACTCGGCGGCCGAGGCCGTGCTGGGCGGGCCGGTCAAGGCTGCGGAAGAGGCGGGGGCGAGGGCGGCGGCCGGATCGCGCTGACGCCGCCCGTCGGCCGCTGCCCCGCCGCGCGGCGCGCGCCGTATGCCGCACGCCGTATGCCGCACGCCGTACGCCGTACGCCGTACGCCGCCGGATGTGGTGCGTATTTGATCATCGGGTGCTCACGTCCGAAACCGGTTCTCGCCTGGAATTGGCACTCACCGTCACTGTGTGGTCCGCGTAGTGACAGTGAGTTGACCGCTCCGCACCGGCATGGTGTACTCCGGATCGTGACCGACACCTGTGTGCGCCTGTGGCGGAGGGTCCATATGGACCTCGTCCGCTATGCGGGCTGCGTGTGTCGCCCGTCCTGCTGAACTCGCATCCCCCTTCTGCCGCGCGCCTCGCCCTTCGCCGGTGTTCTCGCGCGCTCTTCGCGAACTCTCTTCAGGACGGTGCCCGTGTCTGTCCCCCCTGCCGCCGTACCCTCGTCCGAGCCGGTCGCCACGCCGAACTCCGCTCCGACGCAGGCGGACCTCCTCGACTTCGTACGGCGCACGGCCGCCGACACCGAACTCGTCGCCTCGCTCCCGCTCGATCCCGAGGGCCGTACCTGGGTACGCCTCGAAGGCCCGGGCGGCAGCGAGGCCTGGCTGATCGGCTGGCCGCCCGGCACGGGCACCGGCTGGCACGACCACGCCGAGTCCGTCGGGGCCTTCGTGACCGCGGCCGGCGAGCTCAGGGAGCACTCCCTCGCCGTCCGGCTGCCCGCCGACGGCTGGAAGACGCTGGAACTGACGGACGACGTGGACCGTTCACGCCGTCTCCCGGCCGGCAAGGGCCGCTGCTTCGGCCGCCACCATGTGCACGAGGTCCTCAACGAGTCGACCGACCTGCATGCGATCTCCGTCCACGCCTACTACCCCCCGCTGCCGCAGATCCGCCGCTTCAGCCGCAGCGGACCGATCCTGCGCCTGGAGCAGGTGGAGCGTCCGGAGGACTGGCAGTGAGCGGGGCGGGGAACGAAGCTGTGGTGCGTGATGTGGACGAACGGCCGGTCGGCATAGACGAGTTGCTGGAGCGGGTGCGCGCGGGCTACGAGCGGATCGCGCCCCGGGCGGCGTACGAGGCCGCCCGGGGCGGCGAGGCTCTGCTGGTCGACATCCGGTACTCCGCCCTGCGCGAGCGGGACGGCCTGATCCCCGGCGCCCTCGTCGTCGAGCGCAACGAACTGGAGTGGCGGCTCGATCCACAGGGCAGCCATCGCGCCCCCGAGGCGACGAGCCACGACCTGCGGGTCGTGGTGGTCTGCAACGAGGGGTACGCATCGAGCCTGGCGGCCGAGTCGCTACGGCGGCTGGGGCTGCACCGGGCCACGGATCTGGTCGGCGGGTTCCAGGCGTGGCGGGCGGAGGGATTGCCGGTGACGCTCGGGGTGGAGGCGGAAGCCCAGGGACAGAGGCACAGGCACAGGGACGCTCCGAGGGCACGCTCAGAGGTCAGTGAAGTGGGGCGTACTCAACGATCTGAGATCTGACGACCTCCCCCTATGCCGAACCCGGGCCCCGGACGCGATGGGCGCCCCCGCGCGTCCACCGTGTCCGGGCCGGAACCCTGCGATCGCTCGGTCGTCGTCGGCCCAGCTGTATGGCCGCCCCAGCGCATGCCCGGCATCGTGGGCCCTGAAGGTCTGAGCCGAGCCCTCCGCCCACTCCGGACCCCACTACCAACCGGCTCAGAAAACCGCTCAGTACCCCTCGTCCCCGAGGAACTCCGTGTCCTCGCCCTCTTCCTCCAGTGCCTGCCGGACCACTCTCAGGGCCATGCCCTCGGGGTAGCCCTTGCGGGCGAGCATGCCCGCGAGGCGGCGCAGGCGCTTGTCGCGGTCGAGGCCGCGCGTGGAGCGGAGCTTGCGGGCGACGAGTTCGCGTGCGGTCGCCTCCTCCTGCTCGGAGTCGAGTTGGGCGACGGCCGCGTCGATCAGTGTGGAGTCGACGCCCTTGGTGCGCAGTTCCCGGGCGAGGGCGCGTCGGGCCAGCCCTCGGCCGTGGTGCCGGGACTCCACCCAGGCGTCCGCGAACGCGCTGTCGTTGATGAGCCCGACCTCCTCGAACCTCGACAGCACCTCCTCGGCGGCGTCGTCCGGGATCTCCCGCTTGCGCAGGGCGTCCGCGAGTTGCTTACGGGTGCGCGGGGTCCCGGTGAGCAGGCGCAGACAGATCGCCCGCGCCTGCTCCACCGGGTCCGCTGGGGGCGTCCTCTCCTCGGCCCTCGACGAGGAAGAGGCGCCTCCGTCCTCACCGGACGGCTCTGTACGGCCACGCCGTCGGCGCCCGCGTGAGCCGTCCGGGCCTCGAGCCCCACCAGCCCGACCACGACGCGAACCGCCGCCCAGGGCACCGGCGCCGTATGCCGACTCGCCCTCAGGCCACGCTCCGGCGTCGTTCCCCCAGTCCGTGTCATGGGCCGTGTCCCCTCCATGGGCGTGACCGCCCGTCCCGGAGGAGCCCTTGTCGCCCCACTCCCGTGGGGCGTCGGGGTGGGTGGCGTACTTGGCCCAGTCCGTTCGCCGCGCCTTTGAATCAGACACAGTACGGATCAGCTCTTGGCGGTCGCGGCCTTGGTCTTGGCCGCCTTGGCCGCAGCCGGCGCGGGCACCGCCTTCGCGGCACCGTCCGGGGTGGCGGTGACCGCGGCGTCCGCGCCCGGTTCGGCGGCGGGCTCCTCCGGCCGTACGCCGACGCCCAGCTTCTCCTTGATCTTCTTCTCGATCTCGTTGGCCAGGTCGGGGTTGTCCTTGAGGAAGTTGCGCGCGTTCTCCTTGCCCTGGCCGAGTTGGTCGCCCTCGTACGTGTACCAGGCGCCGGCCTTGCGGACGAAGCCGTGCTCCACGCCCATGTCGATCAGGCCGCCCTCACGGCTGATGCCCTGGCCGTAGAGGATGTCGAACTCGGCCTGCTTGAAGGGCGGCGCGACCTTGTTCTTGACGACCTTGCAGCGGGTGCGGTTGCCGACCGCCTCCGTGCCGTCCTTCAGGGTCTCGATGCGGCGGATGTCGATACGCACCGAGGCGTAGAACTTCAGCGCCCGGCCACCGGTCGTGGTCTCCGGCGAGCCGAACATCACGCCGATCTTCTCGCGGAGCTGGTTGATGAAGATCGCGGTGGTCTTGGACTGGTTGAGCGCGCTGGTGATCTTCCGCAGGGCCTGGCTCATCAGACGGGCCTGCAGACCGACGTGGCTGTCGCCCATCTCGCCCTCGATCTCCGCGCGCGGGACGAGCGCGGCGACGGAGTCGATGACGATGAGGTCGAGGGCGCCGGAGCGGACCAGCATGTCCACGATCTCCAGGGCCTGCTCGCCGTTGTCCGGCTGGGAGAGGATCAGGTTGTCGATGTCGACGCCGAGCTTCTTCGCGTACTCGGGGTCGAGGGCGTGCTCCGCGTCCACGAAGGCGACCTGGCCGCCGGCCTTCTGGGCGTTGGCCACCGCGTGCAGGGTCAGGGTCGTCTTACCCGAGGACTCGGGGCCGTAGATCTCGACGACGCGGCCGCGCGGCAGGCCGCCGACGCCAAGGGCGACGTCGAGCGCGGTCGACCCGGTCGGGATGACCTCGATGGGCTCCTTCGACCGCTCGCCCATGCGCATGACCGCGCCTTTGCCGAATTGCCGTTCAATCTGTGCGAGCGCGGCGTCGAGGGCCTTCTCGCGGTCGGTTCCTGCCATGGGTTCCACCCGATTTGCTTGAGTCGATCGCTTCACGTCAAAGACGCTAACGCCTGCCACTGACAATGCGCCCCGACGCCCGTCCGGCCTGTGGATAACTGGGGCACTTCTCCATCGAAACCATGGCGAAATGCCTACCGAGCGCCTCGCCGGCACCTCCATCAGAATGGATGTTCGATTTTCGTGTCAAGCGCACCACGCGACACCAGCGGCTTCTGACCGCGCCGCGGTGGCCCGGGGCCTGTCGGCCCCGGATACGGTCCGCGATGGGCACGTGAATTGCCTACGCCTATGCTGCGGCAGCGGCTCCCACTCGCTCCAACAGCGGCTGGAGTGCCCCGGGGCACGCGGTAGCCGGTCGGCACTGTGCCGGGTTCCAGGAGCGCCTGCTCGGGTGGGTCGACGTCGCGCGCTCCGCAAAGGATCACGTTCTCGGTCCTGAGTCCTTCACCCTGAGTCCGTCGCCGAGGCGCGACCGCGTCGGGGCGCTGTCCGGCGACGACCGGCTGGGTCGCCGGAGCCACCGCGCACCGGCTCAGCGCGGTGACCGGTGTCCCGCCGTCACGGAAGATCTGCTCGTACTGCTGCTTACTGCTGCTCCATCGCCCGGAGCGCGGGCTCGGGCGCTCCGACCACGACCGGGGCGGCCTTGAGACGGGATGCCAGTTCGGCGGCGGTCATCCACGAGCCCTGCACCGCGCGGTCGTTGTGATCACCGGCGCGAGCGGCGAAGTGCGGCACGTTGACCGTATGCCCGGGATCGCCTCGCAAATGGGGCGCGGTACGTGGTCGTACAACTGCGTGCGCGCCGCGCCACCCCGCTGCCGGAGTTCGATCAGGACCGGACGCCTGCCTCCTACGGCAGCTCCGTCACCGGCCAGTTGAGTTCGGTGCGCAGGTCACGCGGGTCCATGTCCGGCGTGGGCTGCGTGACGTACGTCTCCCACCTGTCCTCCGCGGCTGCAAGACCCCGCGCCCGCATCCAGGAGCCCAACCGGTCCCAGGAGGGCCCGAGACCGTCGAAGGACCCGAAGTGCGTCAGCCGCGCGACCCGGCCGCCGGGCAGGGAGCCGGCCACGACGCCCTGCTCCGGCCGCACCGCCCGATCCGTGACGAACCCGACCTCCAGGTCCAGGGTCTCTCCCGGCGGCCCGTGGTAGAGGCCGAAGGCCGGACTCAGCACCGCGATCCGCTGCGCCTCGATGGCCCGGGCCAGGGCGCCGAAGGAGGCGTCGAAGAAGTCGCGCAACTCGGCCATCGGCACGACACCGCGGACGACAGCCGTCGTCGCCGGGTCCAGAACCACGAGCCCCGGCTCGGAGGCAGGGGCCTCGTCCTGCGATCCGCCCGCGGTCACTCGGAGCCCTCCCCGGAGCCCGCCGCCTCCGGCAGGGGCTGCTGCCCCGGCTTGCGTATCCACAGCTCACGCGCGCGTGAGAACAGGTTGCGCCCCGTTCCCCGCTCGCGGTGCCCATGGACGCGAGGGTCGTCCGTGACGTCGTAGCGCTTCACATAGGCACCCAGGAACGCCTGCAACGTGGCGACCGCCGGGATGGCGATCAGCGCGCCCACCGCGCCGAGGAGGGCGGTGCCGGCGATGACCGAGCCGAAGGCGACCGCGGGGTGGATGTCGACGGTCTTGGCGGTCAGCTTGGGCTGCAGCACATAGTTCTCGAACTGCTGGTAGACCACGACGAAGATCAGCACCCACAGCGCGTACCAGGGATCGACGGTGAACGCGATCAGCATGGGCAAGGCGCCCGCGAGATACGTGCCGATGGTAGGGATGAACTGCGACACGAGTCCGACCCATACGGCGAGCACGGGCGCGTACGGCACGTCCAGGCTCTCCAGCAGGATGTAGTGGGCCACGCCGGAGATGAGCGCCATCAGGCCGCGCGAGTACAGATAGCCGCCGGTCTTGTTGACGGCGATCTCCCAGGCACGCAGCACCTCGGCCTGCCTGTTGGGTGGCAGTACGGAGCACAGGGCGCGGCGCAGCCGGGGGCCGTCCGCGGCGAAGTAGAACGAGAACAGCGTGATCGTCAGCAGCTGGAAGAGCCCACCGAGGACCTGCGCCGACACGTCGAGGACGCCGGTGGCGCTGTTCTGCACGTAGTTGCGCAGCCAGTCGGACCGGAGCAGGCCTTCCTGGACGTCCACGCGTCGCAGCTCGGTGTGGAAGTGCGCGTTGATCCAGTTGATGACGGAGTCGAGGTAGTCCGGGAAGTCCTCGACGATCTTGATGATCTGGCCGGCGAGCATGGACCCCATCAGGGTCACGAACCCGGCCGACGCGATGATCACGGCGAGGAAGACGGTGGCGGTGGCCAGTCCCCGGCGCATGCCGCGCGAGGCCATCCAGCTCACCGCGGGCTCGATGGCGAGGGCCAGGAAGAACGCGATGAGGATGTTGATCAGCAGCCCGGTCAGCTGGTGAAAGGCCCAGCTGCCCAGCTGGAACACACCGACGAGCGCCAGCGCGAGCAGCATGGCGCGCGGCAGCCAGCGCGGCATGCGGGCGTTCGACCCGGCGTCGCCCGTGCCCGGAGGCGAGCTGGGCGGCGTCGTGCCGAACGGGGATCCTTGCCGGGGCAGCTGCCCGGTCTCGTCAGTGCGTGCCACGGAGCAAGTCTCGCCCACGCCGCTGACAATCGGCTGCGGTCCTTCGATCTTCGTGCCCTGTCAGCGTCTCTCCCCCGGAACGTTCATGACGGCACACACCACACGCCATACCTCCTTGGCCTCCCAGCCGGCTTCGAGCGCCTCGTGCACCGTACGCCCGCCGAGTTCCGCCATCACATGGTCGCGAGCGAAGGTGTCGGCGTACCCCGGACCGAAGTGTTCCGCCATCCGCTGCCAGAAGACCGTCAACCGCATGCGTCCAGTATCCCGCCCCTGAGAGTGGGCCTGTGCCGGGTCCGCTTGCCGAGACCGCTTTCCGCCCTACGGTCTGACGCATGCCCGAAACAGGAGCTTCCCCACTCCCCCCGCCGTCCTTGTCGCACTCCCCGCTGTTCTGCGCCGAGCAGTTCGTCTGGCTCACCGCGCGCGTGCTGGAGCAGCGCCTCTTCGCGTACCACTTCCTGAACGGCGCCGCCGCCCCGGTGGAGACCGCGCTGGACGCCTACCGCAACGAGGACGGCGGGTACGGCCACGCGCTGGAGCCGGATCTGCGCGGCCCGGTCAGCCGGCCGCTGCACGCCGGTCACGCGCTGCGCGTCCTGGACGCCATCGGGCGCTGCGGCGGACAGCGCGTGGACCGCGTGTGCCGCTATCTGACGTCGGTCTCCACCCCGGACGGCGCTCTCCCGGTGACCCATGGCGGCCGGGACGGCTATCCCACGGCCCCCTTCATTCCGCTCGTCGAGGACCCGCCCAGCTCGCTCCTGGCCACCGGGCCGGTGGTCGGCTTACTGCATCGCAACGAGGTGTGGCACGCCTGGCTGTTCCGGGCCACGGACTTCTGCTGGCAGGCGGTCGAGTCGTTGGAGAAGTCCCATCCCCACGAGATCGAGGCCGCCGTGGCCTTCCTGGACTCCGCTCCCGACCGCCCGCGCGCGGAGGCGGCCGCCGACCGCTTGGGCCGCCTGGTGCGCGAGCAGCGCCTGGCCGCCCTGGAACCGGACGACCTCGACGCGTACCCGCTCTCCCCCGGCTACGCCCCCGCCGAACACCACTTCCCGCACGACTACGCGCGGACACCGCACTCCCTCGCGCGCGCATGGTTCACGGACGACGAGATGAGCCGCTCCCTGGACCAGCTGGCCGGCGAACAGCAGGAGGACGGCGGCTGGCCGATCCGCCGGCGTCAGTGGGCGCCGAGCGTCCCCCTGGAGGCCCGCCCCATGGTGACCATTCAGGCACTGCACACCCTGAGGGCATACGGCCGCCACATCGGCTGAGCCGTCTCACCCGCCCATGGCCCGCACTCCCGCCGTCACCACCACGGCCGCCGCGACGACGAGTAGAAACGGAGCCCGCAGGACGAGCGCCAAGGCAGCCGCAGCGACTCCGGCCGCCCTCGCGTCCAGCACCAGCGCCTGCCCGTCGCCGAACGTCTGCTGAGCCGTCAGAGCGGCAAGAAGCGCGACGGGCAACAGCGCGGCGAGACGCCGTACGAGGGGTCTCTCCAGAGCCCCCTCGGGCACGAGCAGCCCGACAAGCTTGACGGCGTAGCAGCCGACGACCGTGAGGCCGATGGCGATCCAGGTACTCATCGCACGCTCCCCCGCACGTGTCGTCCCCGCGCCCAGAGCACGACGGGTGCCGCGAGGGCGGCCACCAGCACGGGCACCCCGGCGGGCAGCACGGGCAGCAGCCCGAGTCCCAGCACCACGGCCAGTCCGGCGGCGGCACGCTCGGTGGCGGACTTCACCATCGGCGCGAGCAGGGCGAGGAACACAGCGGGTCCGGCAGCGTCGAGCCCCCAGGCGTCGGTGTCGCCGATGGCCTCGGCCCCCAGCGCGCCCAGCAGTGTCGTGAGATTCCACAGCACATACAGACTCAGGCCGGTCACCGCGAACCCGATCCGGGCACTGCGTCGCGTGGGCTGCGCCAACGCGACGGCAGTCGTCTCATCGATCACCCACTGCGCGGCGAACGGCCGCACCGCGCGCGTGAGACGCAGCACCTCCGACAGCCGCAGCCCGTAGAAGGCGTTACGCACTCCGAGGAAGAAGGCCCCCGCGGCCGCGGTGAACGGACTGCCGCCGGCCGCAAGCGCCCCCACCAGCGCGAACTGCGACGCGCCCGTGAACACCAGCAGGCTGAGCACACAGGTCTGCACGAGCGTGAGCCCGCTGCCCGCCGACGTCACCCCGAAGGCGAACCCGGACAACCCGACGGCGCCCCCGACCCCCAGGGCGTCCCGCACCACTACGGCATCAGGCTTGTCCCCGTCCACATCGGGGTCTGCGAGAGTTCTCTGTTCTGCCACGCCCGAGACGCTAGGCAACCCACTACCGCGGGTCTTGTACGTTCTTGCGCTCCCGCTGATAGGCTCCCGGCGGCACGCCCACGATCCGGGTGAAGTGCCGGTTCAGATGCGGCTGATCGGTGAACCCCACGGCCACGGCCGCCTCGGCCGGCGAGATCCCCGTGTCCAACAACCGCCGAGCCCGCCGTACGCGCGCATCGGTGAGCCAGGCATGCGGCGGCATCCCGTACACATCCCGGAAGGCACGCAACAGGGCAAACGGACTCGCCCCAAGATCGGCAGCCAGCTTCTCCAGACTCGGCGGCGCGGCCATCCGGCCTTCGAGCACCTCACGCGCGCGTGCCGCCACCCGAGCCCCCGCCGTCCGTACCTCCCGCTGCGGCAGCGCACCACCGTTCAACCGCAGCAGCCGCGTCACGGCAACCCGGAGCAGCGTGTCGGCGGCCAGCGCATTGCCCTCGTCAGCCGCCCGCAGCACCTGATGCACCAGCCCCACCGCGTAGGCATCGTCGAGCACCGGCCGGACAAATCCCGGCGTACCCCGAAGAGCCGTGGTCTCGGCGGCGATCTCGCCCACCACCTCCGGCGACGGGTAGACGGCCCCGTACCGCCATCCCTCGGGAACGCCCGCCCGCCCCGTGTGCGCCGTGTCCGGATTGACCAGCGCGAGGGCACCGGCCCCCGCGTACACATCGGTCCCTCGATGCTGAAAGACCTCCGCGCCGTCGGCGATGGCGGCGATCACGAAGTGCTCGTGGGTGTGCCGCACAAACGTCTTCTGTATGTACCGGGCCCGCAGCAGATCAACCCCGGGCAGGTCGGCATACCGCCAGTGCCGCGCCCGCTCGCCTGAACCTGCCACGGATCCATTGTCGGCCTGCGCGGGCATCCCCCCGCGGACAGGTAGCCGCAGTGCCGGGCCGCCCGCAGGCACCTCGGCCCGACCAGCAGCCCGTTTCCCCAGCTCAGCCGCATTGTCAGTCCCCGGGTGCAGGATGGACGCATGGTCAGCAATCCGCACCGAGCCCTCGCCGGCTTCTCCCCCGCGACCCGAGGCTGGTTCACGGGCGCCTTCTCCGCGCCCACCGCAGCCCAGGCCGGCGCGTGGCAAGCCATCCAAGAGGGCTCGGACGTGCTGGTCGTAGCCCCCACCGGCTCCGGCAAGACGCTCGCCGCGTTCCTCGCGGCCCTGGACCAGCTGGCCTCCACACCCCCGCCGGCCGACCCCAAGAAGCGCTGCCGTGTCCTTTACGTCTCTCCGCTCAAGGCCCTCGCCGTGGACGTGGAGCGCAACCTCCGCAGCCCGCTGACCGGCATCCGCCAGGAGTCGGTTCGCATGGGCCTCCCCGAGCCCGAGGTGAAGGTCGGCATCCGCTCGGGCGACACCCCCGCCGCAGAGCGCCGAGCACTGTCCACGCGCCCCCCGGACATCCTCATCACCACCCCCGAGTCCCTCTTCCTGATGCTGACGTCGGCCACCCGCGAGGCTCTGACCGGCATCGAGACGGTGATCCTGGACGAGGTCCACGCGGTCGCGGGCACCAAGCGCGGAGCCCATCTCGCGCTCACCCTGGAGCGCCTGGACGAGCTCCTGCCGAAGCCGGCCCGCCGCATCGGCCTCTCCGCGACCGTCCGCCCGGTCGACGAGATCGCCCGCTACCTCTCTCCCCGCCGCAAGGTGGAGATCGTCCAGCCGAAGTCGGGCAAGGAGTTCGACCTCTCGGTCGTGGTCCCCGTGGAGGACCTCGCCGAACTCGGTGGCTCCCCGGTGGCCGACGGCTCCGAAGGCGCGGAGCGCCCCTCGATCTGGCCGCACGTCGAGGAGCGGATCACCGACCTCGTCCAGTCCCACCGCTCCACCATCGTCTTCGCCAACTCCCGCCGCCTCGCGGAGCGTCTCTGCAACCGCCTCAACGAGATCGCCTACGAGCGCGCCACCGGCGAACCCCTCGACGAACACCACGCCCCGGCCGAACTCATGGGCGGCTCCGGCGCGGCCCAGGGCGCACCCCCGGTCATCGCCCGCGCCCACCACGGCTCGGTGTCCAAGGAACAGCGCGCCCTGGTCGAGGAGGACCTCAAGGCCGGCCGCCTCCCCGCGGTCGTGGCCACCTCCAGCCTCGAGCTGGGCATCGACATGGGCGCGGTGGACCTGGTGGTCCAGGTCGAGTCACCCCCCTCCGTGGCCTCCGGCCTCCAGCGCGTGGGCCGTGCCGGCCACCAGGTCGGTGCCGTCTCCACCGGCGTGGTCTTCCCGAAGTACCGCGGCGACCTGGTGCAGGCGGCGGTGGTCACCGAGCGCATGCGCACCGGCGCCATCGAGTCCCTCAGGGTCCCCGCCAACCCCCTGGACGTCCTGGCCCAGCAGCTCGTCGCGATGACGGCGATGGACACCTGGCAGTTCGACGACCTCCTCACCACCGTCCGCCGAGCCGCGCCCTTCGCCTCCCTCCCCGAATCCGCCTTCACCGCGGTCCTCGACATGCTCGCCGGCCGCTATCCGTCCGACGCCTTCGCTGAGCTGCGCCCGCGCGTCGTCTGGGACCGAGTCGCCGGCACGATCACCGGCCGCCCCGGCGCACAGCGCCTCGCCGTCACCTCCGGCGGCACCATCCCCGACCGGGGCCTCTTCGGGGTCTTCCTCGCCGGATCCGATCCCAAGAAGGGCGGCGGCAGGGTCGGCGAACTCGACGAGGAGATGGTCTACGAGTCCCGCGTCGGCGACGTCTTCACGCTCGGCACCAGTTCCTGGCGCATCGAGGACATCACGCGCGACCGGGTCCTGGTCTCCCCGGCTCCGGGTGTACCGGGCCGCCTCCCCTTCTGGAAGGGCGACCAGCTGGGCCGGCCGCTCGAACTGGGCCGCGCGGTGGGCGCGTTCCTGCGCGAGGTCGGCTCGCTGCCCAAGGACGACGCCCGCCTGCGCCTGGTCACCGCCGGCCTGGACGCCTGGGCGGCCGACAACGTCCTGTCGTACCTGGACGAGCAGCGCGAGGCCTGCGGCCATGTCCCGGACGACCGCACGATCGTCGTGGAACGCTTCCGCGACGAGCTCGGCGACTGGCGCGTCGTCGTGCACTCCCCCTTCGGCGCCCAGGTACACGCCCCCTGGGCCCTCGCCCTCGGCGCGAAGCTCTCCGAACGGTACGGCATGGACGCGCAGGTCATGCACGCCGACGACGGCATCGTGCTGCGCCTGCCGGACGCCGACCTCATGGGCCTGGACCTGCTGGACCAGGAGCCGCGGAAGGCGGGCACGGAGTACGACGCCGACCAGGCGCCCGTCGGCGCGGCGGACGTCGTCTTCGACAAGGGCGACGTCGATCAGCTCGTCACCGACCAGGTCGGCAGCTCGGCCCTCTTCGCCTCCCGCTTCCGCGAGTGCGCCGCCCGCGCGCTGCTGCTGCCGCGCCGCAACCCCGGCAAGCGCACCCCGCTGTGGCAACAGCGCCAGCGCGCCGCCCAACTGCTGGAGGTGGCGAGCGAGTTCGGCTCGTTCCCGATCGTGCTGGAGGCGGTCCGCGAGTGCCTCCAGGACGTCTTCGACGTCCCGGGGCTGACCGAGCTCATGGGGGACCTGGAGGCGCGCAAGGTGCGCCTCGTCGAGGTCACCACCCCCGAGCCGTCCCCCTTCGCGCGTTCCCTCCTCTTCGGCTACGTCGCCCAGTTCCTGTACGAGGGAGACTCGCCGCTCGCCGAGCGCCGCGCCGCCGCCCTGTCGCTGGACTCCCGGCTGCTGGCCGAGCTGCTCGGCCAGGCGGAGCTGCGCGAGCTCCTCGACGCGGAGGTACTGACCGAGCTCGAGCGAGAGCTCCAGTGGCTCACCGAGGACCGCCGGGTCAAGGACGTCGAGGGCGTCGCGGACGTCCTGCGCCTCCTCGGCCCGCTCACGGACGCCGAACTGGCCGAGCGGGGCGCCGAAGCGCACTGGGCCCGGGAGCTGGCCGCCGCCCGCCGCGCCATCAAGGTCCGTATCGCCGGCACCGACCACTGGGCGGCGATCGAGGACGCGGGCCGCCTGCGCGACGCGCTCGGCACGGCCCTGCCGGTCGGCGTGCCCGAAGCCTTCACCGAGCCGGTCAAGGACCCGCTCGGCGACCTCCTCGCCCGCTACGCCCGCACCCACGGCCCGTTCACATCGGCCACGGCTGCGGCCCGCTTCGGCCTGGGTGTGGCGATCACGGACGGCGCCCTCCAGAGGCTGGCGGCGAGCGGGCGGGTCGTACAGGGCGAGTTCCACCCGGCGGGCATCGGCCAGGAGTGGTGCGACGCGGCGGTCCTGCGCCGTCTGCGCCGCCGCTCTCTCGCCGCGCTGCGGCACGAACTGGAGCCGGTGTCACCGGCCGCGCTCGCCCAGTTCCTGCCGCAGTGGCAGCACATCGGCAAGGGCCATGGGCTGCGCGGCATCGACGGGCTGGTGCGCGCCATCGAGCAGTTGCAGGGCGCGTCCGTGCCCGCGTCCGCGCTGGAGAAGCTGGTCCTGCCCTCCCGGGTCGCCAACTACACGCCCGCGATGCTCGACGAACTCACCTCGGCCGGAGAGGTCGTCTGGGCCGGCGCGGGCTCACTCCCCGGCAAGGACGGCTGGGTGTCCCTCTACATGGCGGACGCGGCCCCTCTGCTCCTGCCGCAGCCCCACCCGCTGGAGCCGACGGCGCTGCACCAGTCCGTCCTGGACGCCCTGTCCGGCGGCTACGGCCTGTTCTTCCGCCAGATCGCCGACCAGGTCCGTGCCACCACCCACCCCGACGCCACCGACCCGCAACTCGCCGACGCCCTCTGGGAACTGGCCTGGTCGGGCCGCCTCACGAACGACACGCTGGCCCCCATGCGCTCCCTGCTCGGCTCGGGCCGCACCGCCGGCTCCACGGCCCACCGCGCCAAGCGCACCATCCCCCGAGGACGCTACGGCTCCCTCACGGCCGCCGCCCGCCCCGCCTCCCGTACCGGCCCACCGACCGTCGCCGGCCGCTGGTCGCTGCTCCCGGCCCACGAACCCGACCTCACCGTCCGCGCCCACGCCCTCGCCCGCACGCTCCTCGACCGCCACGGCGTGGTGACCCGGGGAGCGGTCGCCGCGGAGGGCGTCGAGGGCGGCTTCTCGGCGACGTACCGCATCCTGTCCGCCTTCGAGGACAGCGGCCAGGCGCGGCGCGGCTACGTGGTCGAGGGCCTCGGCGCCGCCCAGTTCGCGATGGACGGCGCGGTGGACCGCCTCCGCGCGGTGTCCAACGCCCGCGACCGGGGCGACGGCCTGCCCGGCCCGGGCACCCACGGCACCCCCGAAGACTTCGGCACACCCGACCCCTACGACACCCCCACCACTCACGACTACCCGAACACCGCCCCCGCCTACGACATCCCCGCCCTCGACCACGACTTCCTGGACGCCCACCTCGGCCCGAGCGAATGGGTCTCCCCCCGGGACCTCGCCCCCCAGGACGACCACCGCACCCCACCGGGCAGCCGCCGGTCCGACGGCGGCGCACCCTACGGCACAGGCCCCGGCTCGGGCCCCGCCGCCCACCGCACCCGCCCCACACCGGACACCCGAGCCGTCGTCCTCGCCGCCGCCGACCCGGCGAACGCATACGGCGCCGCCCTGGCCTGGCCCGAGCCCCCCACCGGCGCCGGCCACAAGCCCGGCCGCAAGGCAGGCTCCCTCGTGGTCCTCGTCGACGGCGAGCTGACCCTCTACATGGAGCGCGGCGGCAAGACCCTGCTGGCCTGGCCCTCGGCCCCGGACACGGAGCCCGCCGACGACCCCCGCCTGCACACGGCAGCGGAAGCCCTCGCCGCGGCCGCCCGCGCAGGCTCCCTCGGCACGGTCACGGTGGAGCGCGTGAACGGCGCCCAGGCACTCACGTCCCCCATGGGCACCCTCCTGGAAGGAGCGGGCTTCATCGCGACGCCCAGAGGCCTACGCCTACGCGCCTGACCCCACCCCACACCCCGCCGCCCCTCACACATCTCCGCCCCATGCCACCCTTGACCCATGCCCGAAGGAGACACGGTCTGGCAGACTGCGAAGCGGCTCCACACCGCCCTCGCGGGAAACACCCTGACCCGCACCGACTTCCGGGTCCCCAAGTACGCCACGGTCGACCTCACGGGCCGCACCGTCCTGGACGTCACCCCGCGCGGCAAACACCTCCTCACCCGCATCGAAGGCGGCCTGACCCTCCACTCGCACCTCGGTATGGAGGGCTCCTGGAAGGTGTACGCCGACCAGCAGCGCTGGACAGGCGGTCCCGCGCACCAGATCCGTGTGATCCTCACAACCGCCCCCGGCGCACAGGCCCCCGACGCCCCTCCCGCCCGCACAGCCGTCGGCTATCGCCTCCCCGTCCTCGACCTGCTGCGCACCAGTGAGGAACACAACGCGGTCGGCCACCTCGGCCCCGACCTGCTGGGCCCCGACTGGGACCCCGACCGCGCCCTCGCCAACCTCCTCACGGACCCGGCCCGCCCCATCGGCGAGGCCCTGCTGGACCAGCGCCACCTCGCCGGCATCGGCAATGTCTACAAGAGCGAGCTCTGCTTCCTGCTCCGCGTCACCCCCTGGCTCCCCATCGGGGCCCTCCCCGCCGAGCACACCGCGCAACTGCCCGTCCTGGCCAAGAAGCTCCTGGAAGCCAACCGCGACCGCCCGGTCCGCAGCACGACGGGCCGCCGCGGCCAGGACCTCTTCGTGTACGGCCGCGCCCGCCGCCCCTGCCTGCGCTGCACCACCCCGATCCGCGCGGCCGACCAGGGCGACGGCTCCCGCGAGCGGCCCACCTACTGGTGCCCGGCCTGCCAGGCGGGCCCGGCCCCGAGCCCCGCGCCCGGCACCGCCTCACACCGCAGAACCCAGCACCGTACGACCAATTGACGACCCATCAGAAACCCTCGTACCGTCCCTTCATGGCCGTCAAGGCGTACGACCTCACCGGACGCACCGCATTCGTCACCGGCGCCGCCAGCGGTATCGGCCGCGCCTCGGCCGTCCTCCTCGCCGAGGCCGGCGCCACCGTGCACTGCGCCGACCGTGACGCACAGGGCCTGCACGACACGGCGACCGCCATCAAGGCGAGCGGCGGCACCGCCCGCACCCACCACCTCGACGTCACCGACCGCGAGCAGCTCCGCCAGGCCGTCGCCTCCTGCGAGTGTCTGGACGTACTGGCAGCGGTCGCCGGGATCATGCACAGCAGCCCGGTGCTGGAGACGAGGGACGAGGACCTGGACCGAGTCCTGAACGTCAATTTCAAGGGCGTGCTGTACGCCTGCCAGGAGGCGGCCCGCGCGATGCTCGCGCAGCGCATCCGGGGCAGCATCGTCACCATGGCCTCCGGCGCCGTGGACACCGGAGGCCCCGGCCTGCTCTGCTACGGCGCGGCCAAGGCGGCCGTCGTGCAGTTGACGAAGACGCTGGCGACGGAGATGGGCCCGCACGGCATCCGCGTCAACGCGGTCGCCCCGGGCTGGATCCGCACCCCCATGACCGACCGCCACGAGACCGCTGAGCAGACCCGTACCGAGGCCCTGATGGCCCGGATGTCACCGCTGGGCCGGGTCGGCGAGCCTGCGGACATCGCACACGCGGTGCTTCACCTGGCGTCCGACGCGTCGTCCTTCACCACGGGGCAGATCCTGCGTCCGAACGGCGGTGTGGCGATGCCTTGGTAGCCGGCACCAGCCGTCCGCCCCGCCCCGCCCGCCAGGCCTCCGCCCACCGCCGTGGATCGACGGCTCCCTCGGCGCGCGCCTTCGGCACACAGTGCACCGGCAACAGGCTCAGCCCCCACCCTCCGGCGGCGACGGCCGCCTCCAGCGCCCCCGCGTCCGGCACCAGCGCGAGCCGCAGCACGGCCCACCACCACAGCGCCCCGAGCCCGAGAGCCACCCCCCAGCGCGCTATCGGCCGTGCCATCCGCTCACCTCCAGCCCGAGGCTAGGCCGCCCGTTCACCGGCCGGGAGGGCGCACCGACGACACACGGAGCGCGAACGGACGCTTTCACCGCGTGTCAGGCACCGTCACACCCTCCACGATGACCGCCGGGCCATCCACCGGCAAACGGACACCGCGCGGCCCCACACAGCACGAAACCCCGACCGCACTCCCCCAGATCTCCCTGGAGAAGCCCTGGCCGGGGCCTCACACAACTCCTCAGCGCACGGTCACTCCACGCGCAGCGGCGGCACCGTCACGCGGCGACCACGTCCACCGCCTCGGAAGGCGCCTTGATGGTCACCCGTTCCGGTGGCACACCGGTCACCGACACGGAACCCAGCATCGGACGGACCGACGTGGGTACAGGCTCGCTGGGTGTGGCCGCAGCAGACTGGGCCAGCTCGGCGAGGGCGAGCTCGTCGCTCACTTCCCGCATGAGCTCGGACATCCGTACGTCCAACGCGTCGCAGATCGCGGCGAGCAGCTCGGAGGAAGCCTCCTTCTGCCCCCGCTCCACCTCGGAGAGATAGCCGAGTGAGACTCGGGCGGACGAGGAGACTTCGCGCAGAGTACGGCCCTGGCGCTGGCGCTGCCGACGCAGCACGTCACCCAGCAGGCGACGGAGCAGAATCATCGGTGGCTCCCTCCTCGGACCGCGTAGCCGCATCCTTCACGCCCCACCGTACCGCCTTGCGCCGCGGCCGTGCGGGGAGCGATGTCGTGTTCACTCAGGGCTGCAAACATCAAAACCCCCCGTTCTGTTCCGTATCCTGTGCCCGCTCATTCCCAATGTGTTCGCCCGCAAGCTCCCTCAGGAGCAGTGCGAGTACGCTCCGTACACTCTCCATACGAATTTCCGCGCGGCTGCCGTTCAACCGCAGGGCCTCCACTTTTCCGCCACCGGCGGAACCGGCGCCAGGGCCGAAGGGCCCATCCACGGCCACGAAAACGGTCCCCACTGGCTGCCCGTCCTGCATTTCGGGCCCTGCGACGCCGGTCGTGGCGATGCCCCAATCGGCCCCGAGCGCCTTTCGTACACCGGCCGCCATTTGGGCTGCGACCTGCGGGTTCACCGCTCCGTGCCGCTCCAGCAAAGTGGCGTCGACGCCCAGCAGCCCGTGCTTCAGGTCGGTGGCGTAGGCGGTCACCGAGCCACGGAAGGCCTTCGAGGCCCCCGGGGCGGTTGTGATTTCCGCCGCAACCAGTCCACCGGTCAGCGACTCGGCGACAGCGAGCGTCTCACCCTTCACTGTGAGTAGTCGCACCACGTCGGCGGCCGGGGAATTCACGCTTCCGTCTCCTCCAGGGCGGCCTTGCGCTCCGCGATTCCGCGCCTGCGCAGCACAATGGCTTGTCTCACATAGTCGAGCCCGGTCACCACGGTCAGGATGACCGCCGCAGCCATCACCCAGAACCTCAGAGTGGCCAGCCACCCCGTCAGCGCCAGGATGTACATCCCGACGGCCACGCCCTGCGTGAGGGTCTTGAGCTTGCCGCCCCGGCTCGCCGGAATGACGCCGTACCGGATGACAATGAAACGCAGAAGCGTGATCCCGAGTTCCCGGCCGAGGATGACGCCCGTCACCCACCACGGCAGATCGCCCAGTGCCGACAGACAGATCAGCGCCGCCCCCATGATCGCCTTGTCGGCGATGGGGTCGGCGATCTTCCCGAAGTCGGTGACGAGGTTGTAGGTGCGCGCCAGGTGACCGTCGAACAGGTCCGTGATCATGGCGACGGCGAAGGCCGCCCAGGCGAACGAGCGCCACGCAGGGTCGTATCCGCCGTCGGCCAGCATCAGCGCGACGAACGCGGGCACGAGGACCAGCCGGAGCATGGTCAGGAGGTTGGCGATGTTCCAGACGCTGGCCTGGTTGACGGCCGCGGCCGCGATCTTCCCGCCGCGCGGGGATTTCGCACCGCCCTGGGCACCGGTCTCCGCGCCGCCCGCGTGCGAACCGCCGGCTTTGGGCGACCCGGCCTTGGACGAGCCCACCGCGCTCGCCTTGCCCGTCGCGCCCGCCTGGGAGGGACCACCCGCGGCGGACGCCGGAACTCCGGTCATCTGTCCGCCTCCTCACTACATGCGAGCGTGCCCACCAGCGGCTCGGCCACCAGGTCGACGCCCTCCGTACCGACCACCTTCGCCTCGACCATACGACCGACGCTCAGTCCTTCGCCGCTCGTGAGCAGCACCTGCCCGTCGGTCTCCGGCGCCTGGTGCGTGCCGCGACCGTAGGCGCCGTCCGCCGAGTCCCCGGAGCCGACCGACTCGACGAGCACGTGCACGGTCTCCCCGACGCGCTCCTCGGCCCGCTGCGAGACGAGTTCCTCGGCCAGCCGGGAGACACGTGCCAGCCGCTCGGCGACGACGTCCTCGTCGAGCTTGGTGTCGTACGTCGCGGCCTCGGTGCCCTCCTCGTCGGAGTAGCCGAACACGCCGATGGCGTCCAGCCTCGCGTGGTTCAGGAAGCGCTCCAGCTCGGCGAGGTCGGCCTCGGTCTCGCCGGGGAAGCCGACGATGAAGTTGGAGCGCACCCCGGCCTGGGGGGCCTTGCCGCGGATGGTGTCGAGCAGCTCCAGGAAGCGGTCGGTGTCGCCGAAGCGGCGCATCGCGCGCAGCACGTCGGGCGCGGAGTGCTGGAAGGACAGGTCGAAGTACGGGGCGACCTTCGGCGTCGAGGTCAGCACGTCGATCAGGCCGGGGCGCATCTCGGCCGGCTGGAGGTAGCTGACGCGGATCCGCTCGATGCCGTCGACCTCGGCGAGCTCGGGCAGGAGGGACTCCAGCAGGCGGATGTCGCCCAGGTCCTTGCCGTACGACGTGTTGTTCTCGGAGACCAGCATGATCTCCTTGACGCCCTGTTCGGCCAGCCACCGCGTCTCGTTCAGCACATCGCTGGGTCGGCGCGAGATGAAGGAGCCGCGGAAGGACGGGATGGCGCAGAAGGAGCAGCGCCGGTCGCAGCCCGAGGCGAGCTTCACCGAGGCGACCGGGGAACCGTCGAGACGGCGGCGCAGCGGTGCGCGGGGCCCGGAGGCCGGAGCGAGCCCGTCCGGAAGATCGACGGGGGCGTGCCCGGGCAGCGCGACCTCGGCCGCGGACTCCTGGCGCTCGGCCGGGCTGATCGGCAGCAGCTTGCGGCGGTCGCGCGGGGTGTGCGAGGCGTGGATGCCGCCGTTCAGGATGGTCTGGAGGCGGTCGGAGATGTCGGCGTAGTCGTCGAAGCCGAGCACGCCGTCGGCCTCGGGGAGGGCCTCGGCGAGCTCCTTGCCGTACCGCTCGGCCATGCAGCCCACCGCCACCACGGCCTGGGTTCTTCCATGATCCTTGAGGTCGTTCGCCTCCAGGAGCGCGTCGACGGAGTCCTTCTTGGCGGCCTCGACGAAGCCACAGGTGTTGACGACGGTGACGTCCGCGTTCGCGGCGTCCTCCACGAGGTCCCAGCCGTCCGCCTCCAAGCGGCCTGCGAGCTCCTCCGAGTCCACCTCGTTACGGGCGCAGCCAAGAGTGACGAGTGCGACGGTACGGCGTTCAGGCATGGGCTCAACACTACTTTGTCTCACTGACAGCCCACGTCGACGGGGTTGGCCGATCTTGGCCAACCCCGTCCGCAGCTCACCCCTTCGGCCGGACTTATCCGGCCTGCGGGTCGCCCTTGGTGTAGGTGAGGTGCTCCACGGCACCCGACTGCCAGTCGTTCTCGATCTTCTTGCCGTTGACGTACAGGTCGACCACGCTCGCGTTACCGAGGACGAGGTTGATCTTCTCGCTGTCCTGGAAGGTCTTGGAGTCGCCCTCCTTGAGGAGGCCGTCGAAGAGCAGCCGGCCGTTGTGATCTTTCGCCGAGATCCAGCACTCGTCGTCGGCGGCGCTGACGTCGACGGCACTGACCCGGACGGTCACCTTGTCCTGCGGGACGGCGGCGATGGCGCTGTCGGACGGCTCCGGCTTCGGGTCCTTGGGCTTGTCGGTCTTCGGAGTGGGTGTCGTCTTGTCGGCCGTCGGCGTCGAGCCGCCCTCGGCGACGGCGGTCTTCCCGCCTGAGTCGTCGCCCTTGAACGCGGTGAACCCGACGAACCCGATCACCGCGACGATCGCCGCGACCATGGCCGCGGTCCAGTTCGGCCCGCGCCGCTCGGGACGGATGCGCTCCGCCTCGAACAGCGGGGCCGCCGGGGTCGGCGCCGGTCGTCCGCCGTGCGAGTCGTCGTACTGGGCGAGCAGCGGGGCGGGATCGAGGTGGACGGCCTTGGCCAGGGTCCGGATGTGACCACGGGCGTACACGTCACCGCCGCAGGCGGCGAAGTTGTCCGCCTCGATGGCATGCACGATGGCGATACGGACCCGGGTGGCGTTGGTGACGTCGTCGACGGTCAGCCCGGCATCGATACGCGCCTGCTTCAGGGCTCGGCCGATCGAGGGACGGGATTCGTCGGAAACGTCTTCGAACGGACGCTCGTCTTCAGGGGAGTTGCCGATGGACACGGGGGCGCCTTTCGAGCGTTTAAGCCACCTGTGCTGGAGGTTCAGTCTAGGGGGGTGACGAAAGGGTGGGGCAACCGGGCGGTGGGACTTTATACGCCATCAGAATGGCCGGACACGCTGATGGTGGGGTCGGTGCTTGTCGTTTCGCTCAACTTGACGTACGTCGAAGGGAAACGGTTGCTCAATGATCCCTTACAGGTGAGTCACGATCAGACATCGGCTCATCCCGCACCCGCCCGCGAGGCGACCACTGCGTCCGGTTTCCCGCTCCGGACTCGTGTTAAGCCTCCCCGCGGATCACGGCGAGCACTCCGTCCAGCTCATCAGGTTTCACAAGAACGTCACGAGCCTTGGACCCTTCGCTCGGCCCGACGATCCCGCGGGACTCCATGAGGTCCATCAGCCGCCCCGCCTTGGCGAACCCGACCCGCAGCTTGCGCTGGAGCATGGACGTCGACCCGAACTGCGTGGAGACCACCAGCTCCGCGGCCTGGCACAGCAGGTCGAGGTCGTCGCCGATCTCCTCGTCGATCTCCTTCTTCTGCTTGGTGCCCACGGTGACGTCGTCCCGGAAGACGGGCGCCATCTGGTCCTTGCAGTGCTGGACGACCGCCGCGACCTCCTCCTCGGTCACGAACGCGCCCTGCATACGCACCGGCTTGTTCGCGCCCATCGGCAGGAACAGCCCGTCGCCCTTGCCGATCAGCTTCTCGGCACCGGGCTGGTCGAGGATGACGCGCGAGTCCGCGAGCGAGGACGTGGCGAAGGCGAGCCGTGAGGGGACGTTCGCCTTGATGAGACCGGTGACGACGTCGACCGACGGCCGCTGGGTCGCGAGCACCAGGTGGATGCCGGCCGCGCGCGCGAGCTGCGTGATGCGCACGATCGCGTCCTCGACGTCACGCGGCGCGACCATCATCAGGTCGGCGAGCTCGTCCACGATCACCAGCAGATACGGGTACGGCTGAAGCTCGCGCTCACTGCCCTCCGGCGCCTTCACCTTGCCGTTGCGGACGGCCTCGTTGAAGTCGTCGATGTGCCGGTAGCCGTACGCCGCCAGGTCGTCGTAGCGAAGATCCATCTCCCGTACGACCCACTGGAGCGCCTCGGCGGCCCGCTTCGGGTTGGTGATGATCGGCGTGATCAGGTGCGGGATGCCCTCGTAGGCGGTCAGCTCGACGCGCTTGGGGTCGACCAGGACCATGCGGACGTCCTCCGGGGTCGCACGCATCATGATCGAAGTGATCAAGCAGTTAATGCACGACGACTTACCGGAACCGGTCGCACCGGCAACCAGTACATGCGGCATCTTCGCGATGTTGGCCATCACATAGCCGCCCTCGACGTCCTTGCCGAGCGCAACCAGCATCGGGTGCTCGTCCTCGGCGGCGGCCGCGAGGCGCAGCACATCACCGAGGTTGACCATCTCGCGGTCGGTGTTGGGGATCTCGATGCCGACCGCGGACTTGCCGGGGATCGGGCTGATGATCCGCACGTCCGGGCTGGCGACGGCGTAGGCGATGTTCTTGGTCAGCGCGGTGATCCGCTCGACCTTCACGGCCGGCCCGAGCTCGACCTCGTAGCGCGTGACCGTCGGCCCGCGCGTGAAGCCGGTGACGCGGGCATCGACCTTGAACTCGGTGAAGACGGTGGTGAGCGACTCGACGATGGCGTCGTTGGCGGCGCTGCGCGACTTGCCCGGCCCACCGCGCTCGAGGAGGTCGAGCGACGGCAGGGAGTAGGTGATGTCGCCGGAGAGCTGGAGCTGTTCGGCGCGCGGTGGCAGGTCCCGCGTCCCGTCGGGCGCGGCCTTCGTGAGATCCGGAACCTCGGACTTGGTCAGGTCCGGGACGTCGGACTTCGGGAGCTTCTCCTGCTTGGGCCGCGCGGCCGGGACGGGCGTCGGGACCGGTGTGGTCTCCTCGCGGTCGCCCACGCTGACGCCCTGGGTCAGGTCGGCGACGATCGGCGAGGGCGGCATCCCGTGCATGACGGCACCGTCGAGGGCGGCAGCGGCGGCCGCCGCGACGTCCACAGCGTCCATGGGACGGTCCATCTCGGGCTGCGGCACCGCGGAGCGCCTCGGACGCCCGCGACGCCGCGAGAGGGCCTCCTGCTCGGCGCTGTCGGGGTCGTACGGCTCGCGCGCCGCACTCCGCTTGCGGCCGCGCGACGCGGGCAGCGCCTCGCGCCACTGGTCGTCGTAGCGCTGGTCGTCGTCGGTGTACTCGTCCTCCTCTTCGGGGTCGGGGAGGATGCCGAGCTTGATGCCCAACTGCCGCAGCCGCTGCGGGACGGCGTTGACCGGGGTCGCCGTGACGACCAGCAGGCCGAAGATCGTGAGCAGCACGAGCAGCGGTACGGCGAGGACCTCGCCCATGGTGTACGTCAGCGGGGTCGCCGCGCCCCAGCCGATCAGCCCGCCGGCGTCCCTTATGGCCTGCATGCCGTCGCTGCGGGCGGGCGCGCCCACGGCGATGTGGACCTGGCCTAGGACGCCGATGACGAGCGCGGACAGACCGATGACGATACGGCCGTTGGCCTCGGGCTTCTCGGGGTGCCGGATGAACCGTACGGCGATGACCGCCAGCAGTATCGGCACGAGAAGGTCGAGCCGACCGAAGGCGCCGGTGACGATGATCTCGACGAGGTCGCCGACGGGGCCGCGCAGGTTGGACCAGGTGCCGGCGGCGACGATCAGCGCGAGGCCGAGCAGCAACAGCGCGACGCCGTCCTTGCGGTGGGCGGGGTCGAGGTTCTTCGCGCCCTGCCCTATCCCGCGGAACACCGCGCCGACCGCGTGCGCGAGCCCGAGCCAGACGGCGCGCACGAGCCGGTAGATGCCCCCGGTGGGGTTCGGGGCGGGCTTCGGCGGCGCGGCTTTCTTCGCCGCGGCCTTCTTGGCCGGCGCCTTTTTCGCGGGGGCTTTCTTGGCGGCGGCCTTCTTCGCCGGAGCCTTCGCCGAAGCGGCCGCCTTCTTCGCGGGCGGCTTCTTGGCTGCGGAGGAACGTGAGGCCATGGATGTGAGGTTACCGGTGGAGAAGACAGTGGACACGTGTGCCCACTGCTTCACCCGTTCGTGTCGCCGTCGTGGGGGCTGCAAACTGACGCCGGTTCACGGACCGGTCGAAGACCGGACGATCCGGCGCCACCACCGGCAACCGCAGCCTTCGCGAGGTCAGTTCTGCGACGGCACCGACGAGGTGCTCCCGGTGCCCGGTTCCAGGGCGTCCAGCGCCCGCCGCAACCCCGTGAGTTTGCGTTCGAGATGGGCCGCAGTGGCCACCGCGGCCGCGTCCGCCGACTCGTCGTCCAGTTGTTTCGACAGCGCCTCGGCCTGCTCCTCGACCGCGGCGAGCCGCGCCGAGAGCTCGGCCAGCAGCCCGGCCGGCTCCTTGGAGTCGCCGCCCGCGGCCTTGCCGCCGCCCTCCAACTGGAGCCGCAGCAGCGACGCCTGCTCACGCAGCTGGCAGTTCTTCATGTACAGCTCGACGAACACGGACACCTTCGCCCGCAGCACCCACGGGTCGAACGGCTTGGAGATGTAGTCCACCGCGCCCGCCGCGTAGCCGCGGAAGGTGTGATGCGGGCCGTGGTTGATCGCGGTGAGGAAGATGATCGGGATGTCCCTGGTCCGTTCTCGCCGCTTGATGTGCGCGGCGGTTTCGAAACCGTCCATTCCCGGCATCTGGACGTCCAGCAGAATGACCGCGAAGTCGTCCGTCAGCAGTGCTTTGAGCGCTTCCTCCCCAGACGATGCCCGCACCAGGGTCTGATCGAGCGCAGAGAGGATCGCCTCCAGCGCCAGCAGATTCTCCGGCCGGTCATCGACCAGGAGGATCTTGGCCTTCTGCACCATGGCCCGCCCTCCTCGCCCCGGCAGTGCACCGGGCTCCGCCCCAGGGGACGACTCCCTTACGCCGCCCGCCCTCGTGCCGGTCATGGTAGCCGCACCCCGCCTGTCGCCACACCCTGTCACCGCGATGTCACTGTGCACGTAGCAGAAACGCAGCAGGAGACCAGAAGGTTCCCCGAATCCCGCACTTCTACACGGCTTCGAGCACACTGAGTCAGCGACTCCGTGTGAACACTGTCGGCTGCTGTCACTGGTCCCTCATCCACTGGTTCATCACCGCCAGGAGATGATCCGGATCGACCGGCTTCGTCACGTAGTCCGAAGCGCCCGACTCGATCGCCTTCTCGCGGTCGCCCTTCATCGCCTTGGCGGTCAGCGCGATGATCGGGAGCCCGGCGAACTGCGGCATCCTGCGGATCGCCGTCGTCGTCGCGTACCCGTCCATCTCCGGCATCATGATGTCCATCAGGACGACCGCCACGTCGTCGTGCTGCTCCAGCACCTCGATGCCCTCACGGCCGTTCTCGGCGTACAGCACGGACAGGCCGTGCTGCTCCAGGACGCTGGTCAACGCGAACACATTGCGGATGTCGTCGTCGACGATCAGCACCTTCTCGCCGCCGAACCGGATGCCCCGGCGTGACTGCGGTGCCGTGTCCTGCGCGGCCGGCGCCGACCACTGCTCCTGCTGCGCCGGACGCTGCTCCAGCTCGTTGGCGGCCCTGCGGCGGCGCCTGAAGAGCGCGGCGGCGCCGTTCTGCGTCTCCCGGTAGGACCGCACCTCGGCCGGCGTCTCGATCGCCCCGTCCGAGATCTCCGCCAGCTCCGCCAGGTCGGCCGCCGAGGCCACCAGGGCGCCCGCGTCGAGGGGCGGCAACTGCTGCTGGTAGCCGTGCGGAGGCAGTTCGCTCGGGTGCAACGGCAAATACAGCGTGAACGTCGATCCGCGCCCCGGCTCGCTCTGCGCGTGGATCTCCCCGCCGAGCAACTGCGCGATCTCCCGCGAGATCGACAGCCCCAGACCGGTACCGCCGTACTTGCGGCTGGTCGTGCCGTCCGCCTGCTTGAACGCCTCGAAGATCACCCTCATCTTGCTGGCCGCGATCCCGATGCCGGTGTCGGTCACGGAGAACGCGATCAGCGGCGCGTCCGCCTCGGTGAGCGAACCGGCCTCCAGCAGCTGCTCCCGGATCTTCTGCGGCACGTCCATGCCGGCGGGCCGGATGACCAGCTCCACAGACCCGGAGTCGGTGAACTTCACGGCGTTGGACAGCAGATTCCGCAACACCTGCAGCAGCCGCTGCTCGTCGGTGTGCAGCGTGGCCGGCAGCTCAGGCGAGACCCGCACGGACAGGTCGAGGCCCTTCTCCGCGGTCAGCGGGCGGAAGGTGGCCTCCACGTAGTCCACGAGCTGCACGAGCGCGATGCGCGTCGGGGAGACGTCCATCTTGCCCGCCTCGACCTTCGACAGGTCCAGGATGTCGTTGATCAGCTGGAGCAGGTCGGAACCGGCGCCGTGGATGGTCTCGGCGAACTCGACCTGCTTCGGCGAGAGGTTCCCCTCGGCGTTGTCGGCGAGCAGCTTGGCCAGGATCAGCAGCGAGTTCAGCGGCGTACGCAACTCGTGCGACATGTTGGCGAGGAACTCGCTCTTGTAGCGCATCGATACGGCCAACTGCTCGGCGCGCTCCTCCAGGACCTGCCGCGCCTCCTCGATCTCGGTGTTCTTCACCTCGATGTCGCGGTTCTGCTGGGCCAGCAGCTCGGCCTTCTCCTCCAGCTCGGCGTTGGACGCCTGGAGGGCCTTCTGCCGGTTCTCCAACTCGGCCGACCGCTCACGCAGTTGCTCGGTCAGCTCCTGCGACTGCTTCAGCAGCACCTCGGTCTTGGTGTTGACGGAGATGGTGTTGACGCTGGTCGCGATCATCTCGGCGATCTGGTTGAGGAAATCCTTCTGGATCTGCGTGAAGGGAGTGAAGGAGGCCAGCTCGATGACGCCGAGCACCTGGCCCTCGAAGAGCACCGGAAGGACGATCACTTGCGCGGGAGGCGCCTCGCCGAGCCCGGAGGAGATCTTCAGATAGCCGCTGGGCGCGTTCTCCACCAGGATCGTGCGCTTCTCCATGGCGGCCGTCCCGATCAGCCCCTCCCCGGGCCGGAACGAGGTCGGCATGGACCCCATCGAATAGGCGTACGACCCCAGCATCCGCAGCTCGTACTGGTCCTCGCCCTCGGCGCTCGTGTCCTTGCCGTCGACCAGCGGCATCGCCAGGAAGAACGCGCCGTGCTGCGCGGAGACGACCGGCGTCAGCTCGCTCATGATCAGCGAGGCCACGTCCTCCAGGTCCCGGCGGCCCTGCATCAGCGCCGAGATACGGGCGAGGTTGCCCTTGAGCCAGTCCTGCTCCTTGTTGGCGATCGTGGTGTCGCGCAGGTTGGCGATCATCTTGTTGATGTAGTCCTGAAGCTCCTGGATCTCGCCGGACGCGTCGACGTCGATCTTCAGGTTCAGGTCGCCACGGGTCACCGCGGTCGCCACGCGTGCGATGGCGCGTACCTGCCGGGTGAGGTTTCCTGCCATCTCGTTCACGGACTCGGTGAGGTCGCGCCAGGTTCCGTCGACGTCACGCACGCGTGCCTGGCCGCCGAGCTGTCCCTCGGTGCCCACCTCGCGGGCGACTCGGGTGACCTCCTCGGCGAAGGACGACAGCTGGTCGACCATGGTGTTGATCGTCGTCTTGAGCTCGAGGATCTCACCGCGGGCATCGATGTCGATCTTCTTGGTCAGGTCACCCTTGGCGATGGCGGTGGTGACCATGGCGATGTTGCGGACCTGGCCGGTCAGGTTGGACGCCATCTGGTTCACGGACTCGGTGAGGTCCTTCCACGTACCGGCCACACCGGGTACGTGCGCCTGACCGCCGAGGATCCCGTCCGTGCCCACCTCACGGGCCACCTTGGTGACCTGGTCGGCGAACGAACTCAGCGTCTTCACCATGGTGTTGAAGGTGTCGGCGAGCTGCGCCACCTCACCTCGCGCCTCGATCGTCACCGTCCGCGTCAGGTCGCCGTTGGCGACGGCCGCCGCGACCTGGGAGATGTTGCGCACCTGCATGGTCAGGTTCTTGGCCATCAGGTTGACGTTGTCGCTGAGGTCCTTCCAGATGCCGACGACGCCGGCCACATGCGCCTGGCCGCCCAGAATGCCCTCGGTGCCCACCTCGCGGGCCACCCGGGTCACCTGCTCGGCGAAGCTGGAGAGCTGGTCGACCATCGTGTTGACGGTCGTGACGAGCTCGAGGATCTCGCCCTTGGCGTCGACGGTGATCTTCTTGGACAGGTCGCCCTTGGCGACCGCGGTGGTGACCTCGGCGATGTTGCGGACCTGACTGGTCAGGTTGTTCGCCATGAAGTTCACGGACTGGGTGAGGTCCTTCCAGGTGCCGGAGACGCCCTGCACCTCGGCCTGACCGCCGAGCTGGCCCTCCGTACCCACCTCACGGGCGACCCTGGTGACCTCCTCCGCGAACGACGACAGCTGGTCCACCATCGTGTTCAGCGTGTTCTTCAGCTCCAGGATCTCGCCGCGGGCATCGACGGTGATCTTCTGCGACAGGTCACCGCGCGCCACCGCGGTGGCGACCTGGGCGATGTTGCGCACCTGGGCGGTGAGGTTTCCTGCCATTCCGTTCACGGAGTCGGTCAGGTCCCGCCACACCCCGGCCACACCGGGCACCTGCGCCTGACCGCCCAGGCGGCCCTCGGTGCCCACCTCGCGGGCGACCCGGGTCACCTGGTCGGCGAAGCCGGAGAGCTGGTCGACCATCGTGTTGATGGTGTTCTTCAGCTCCAGGATCTCGCCGCGCGCGTCGACGTCGATCTTCTGCGACAGGTCACCCCGGGCCACCGCGGTCGTGACCTGGGCGATGTTCCGAACCTGAGCGGTAAGGTTTCCTGCCATTCCGTTGACGGAGTCGGTGAGCTCCTTCCACGTACCGGCAACACCCGGTACGACCGCCTGACCGCCCAGACGGCCCTCGGTGCCCACGTCCCGGGCCATCCGCGTGACCTGGTCGGCGAAGGACGACAGCTGGTCCACCATCGTGTTCACGGTGTTCTTCAGCTGGAGCATCTCGCCGGAGACGTCCACGGTGACCTTCTGCGACAGATCACCGTTGGCCACCGCCGTCGTCACCTGGGCGATGTTCCTCACCTGTCCGGTGAGGTTGCGGAACGCGGTGTTGACGGAGTCCGTCAGGTCCTTCCAGGTCCCGGCCGCTCCCGGAACCTGTGCCTGGCCGCCCAGCTCACCCTCTACACCGACCTCACGCGCGACACGCGTCACCTCGGCACCGAACGACGACAGCTGGTCGACCATGCCGTTGACGGTGTTCTTCAGCTCCAGCATCTCGCCGGCCACGTCGACCGTGACCTTCTGCGACAGATCACCGTTGGCCACCGCCGTCGTCACTGCGGCGATGTCCCTCACCTGAATGGTCAGATTCCGGAAAACGGTGTTGACGGAGTCCGTCAGGTCCTTCCACGTCCCCGCCGCACCGGGCACATTCGCCTGGCCGCCCAGCTGCCCCTCGGCGCCGACCTCGTTGGCCACGCGGGTGACCTCGTCCGCGAAGATCCGCAGCGTCTCGGTCATCTGGTTGATCGTGTCCGCGAGCTGAGCCACCTCGCCCCGTGCCGACACGGTCACCTTCTGCGACAGGTCACCACTGGCGACCGCGGTCGTCACCTGGGCGATACCGCGCACCTGCGCCGTCAGGTTGCCGGCCATGAGGTTCACCGAATCGGTGAGGTCCTTCCACACACCGGCCACGCCCGGCACCTGGGCCTGGCCGCCGAGCTCGCCCTCGGTGCCCACCTCGCGCGCGACTCGCGTCACCTCCGAGGAGAAGGACG
This sequence comes from Streptomyces ferrugineus, assembly GCF_015160855.1. Classification (NCBI taxonomy): domain Bacteria; kingdom Bacillati; phylum Actinomycetota; class Actinomycetes; order Kitasatosporales; family Streptomycetaceae; genus Streptomyces; species Streptomyces ferrugineus. Next base: position 7,713,650 of record NZ_CP063373.1, read on the forward strand.
ACAGCTGGTCCACCATCGTGTTGACGGTGTTCTTCAGCTCCAGCATCTCGCCGGCCACATGAACCGTGACCTTCCGGGACAGATCACCCTTGGCGACCGCCGTGGTCACCAGCGCGATGTCCCTCACCTGGGCCGTCAGCCGGTACGCCATCGTGTTGACGGAGTCCGTCAGGTCCTTCCAGGAACCCGACATGCCACGCACGCGCGCCTGCCCGCCGAGCTTGCCCTCGGTGCCCACCTCGCTGGCCACACGCGTGACCTCGTCGGTGAACGTCGACAGCTGATCGACAAGGTTGTTCACAGTCCGCCCGACCTTGAGGAACTCTCCCCGCAGTGGATGCCCGGTCCCGTCCTGGGCCTGCGTACGCAGCTCCATGCGCGGCGAGAGATCACCCTCGGCCACCGCGGACAGCACCCGGCCGACCTCGGACACCGGCCGTACGAGGTCGTCGACCAGCGCGTTGGAGTTGTCCACGGCCGCGGCCCAGGAGCCCTCGCAGGCGCCCGTCTCCAGCCGTTCCGTGAGCTTGCCCTCACGTCCGACCATGCGCCGCACACGCGCCAGCTCACCCGTGAGGTGGAGATTCCTGTCGGCCACTTCGTTGAAGACGGCGGCGATCTCCGACATCACGCCGTCCCCGGACACCGTGAGCCGCTTCCGGAAGTTCCCGTCGCGCATCGCCACCAGGGCCGCCAGCAGCCGGTTCAGGGCAGCCGTGTCCACCGCAGTGGTGCTGCCGCGCGTCTTGCGCTCGTTACTCAGGGACTGTCCGCCTTTCGCGCGCGTCTTAGTGCCCCGCGTCGCTGCGCCAGACTCCACTGTGTCCCTCCCGCAGGGGTCGACCGTTACTGCTGTGCTCGGGTTCTACTGCTGCGCGTACCCGTTACTGCTGGGTATTCCTGCCGGATATACCAGGCCACACCACGTGCTGCTGCCCGCGGTACGCGAATGACACTCAGCCTGCCCGGACCTTCACAAGAAGCTTGCCCAGTGTTTCACCCCTGCTGAACCCGGCCATAACAGTTCGGCAGCTTCGCACATCGTCCGCACACCCTCCGGGCGGAAACACTGCAGACCGGCATCCGCATGGACCGCGAAGGTAAGTAACCTTGCATGCGGCTGTCCAGCCGCGCCGGTCCCGTCCGGCCTGGGCGGTGACAGGAGGAGCACGAACGGGCATCGGAGGGGCAGCCGGACATGACCACCGGACTGATCCCGGGGGGACCATCCCCGGACAGGCCGACGGGCGCGCAGATGCCGCACCAGCGGCGCGAGCCCGACGGCCACGGAGCCCTGCATGTCGACAACCGGACGAGGAGTTCTGTGATCACCGCGCGCGCGGCAGCCAGCTTCGATCCCGTCGGGCGATCGGTCGCGAGCGCCCGCTCCTTCGTCCGGGACACCCTCCAGGGCTGGGGCTTCGCCGACATCGTCGACGACGCCGTCGTCCTCACCAGTGAACTGGTGACCAACGCCGTCGTGCACGCCGGCACCTCCGCGGACGTTCTGTGTCTGCGCAGTGACGATGGTGTGCGGATCGAGGTGGCCGACCGGTATCCCGAGCGTGAGATCCCTCTCCAGGGCTCGCCCGTCAACATGGGCAGCCCGGACCGCGAAGGCGGCCGCGGCCTCCAGCTGTGCGCGGCCCTGGCCGGCCGCTGGGGCGTCGAGTACACGCCCACGCACAAACAGGTCTGGTTCCAACTCGATCTCCCCGAACGCGCGGTGGGCACCCGCGCCGCGGGCCCGTCCCTGCCCTCCGACCTCCTCCCGCTCGCCGACGGCCGCGTCCGCGTCGCGGTGGTCCAGATCGACCGTACGGGCGCCATCTCGTCCTGGAACGAGGACGCGGAGGACCTCTTCGGATACGCGGCCGAGCAGGTCACCGGCAAGCCCCTGACCGACCTCGCGGCCTGGCCGCACACCCCGGGCACCAGCACCGGCATCGCGGAGGCACTCCGACTCTCCCGCTGGGAGGGCAGCTACGGCATCCGGGGCGCCAACGGCCGCGTCACACCGGTGTACGCCTCCCACCTCCGCGTCCGCGACACGGGCGGCGAACCCTCCACGGTCTGCCTCCTGGTCCGCGACCACGAACGCGCGGTCCTGCAGACCCCGTTGCGCGTCCCCGCCTCCGACACCGCCACCGAATCCCAGAGCGCCGACCCCTTCGAGGTGTTCATCGGCTCGCCCGCCCCGGACGACCTCGACGGCCTCCTGCAGCGCACCGTGGAGCGCGCCCGCGACATGCTCGACGGCGACTCCGCCTTCCTGCTCCTCGCGACCGACGACGAGACGGAGCTGGAGGTCCGCGCCTCCACCGGCCTGCCCTCCGCCCGCCAGCGCTTCGCGCGCGTGCCCGTCGAAGCGGGCCCCGGCCGCTACGGCTCGGCCCGTATGCCGGCGGTCCACGAGGACCTCACCATGGTCCCCGGCGCCGTACCCCTGCTGCGGGGCACCGGCATGCGCTCGGTCGTCACGGTCCCCCTGAAGGTCGAGGGCCGCCTCACCGGCTCCCTCGGCGTCGCCGCCGAGGCCCCCGGCAGATACTCCAACGAAGAGGCGCTGCGCCTGCAGTTCGCCGCCGACCGCATCGCGCTGGCGGTCGAGTCGGCCCGCCTGGGCGAACTCGAACGTCTCCGCCGAGGCTCCCTCAGCTTCCTGGTCGAGGCCTCCGACCTGCTCGCCGGCACCCTGGACCGCGACCAGACCCTGGCCCTGATGGCCCAGATGACGGTCCCGACCCTGGCCACCTGGTGCGCGGTCTACACAATCGCCGACCAGGCATCAGAGCCGTATCTGTCGTACGTCCTGCATGAGGACGAGGAACTCATCGACGGCATTAAGTCGTTGCTGTCGAAGATCCCCCCACCGGACCCGGTACCCACCCCCGGCGCCCGCGTCTGGTCGGCCCCCGCCGAGTCGGCCCACCAGGCGGCCCTGCGCACGTCCATGCGCAGCCTGGGCCTGGGCGAGCCGATCGGCCGCATCAGCGCGGGCATCGGCCCCACCCTGGCCACGGCCTCCGCGGTGGGCGGAGAGACGGTCGTACTGCCCCTGGTGGCCCGCAACCGGGTCATCGGCATGTTGACGCTGGGCAAGCCGACGGACGAACACTTCCGCCAGGAGATCCTGGAGCTGGCGGAGGACCTCTCCCGCAGGGCCGCCCTGGCCCTGGACAACGCCCGCCTCTACTCCGAGCGCACGGCCATCAGCCAGTCCCTCCAGCGCAGCCTCCTGCCGCCCGAGCTCCCCGAGATCGGCGGCGTCGAGGTCGAGGTCATCTACCGCGCGGCGGGCGAGGGCAACGAGGTCGGCGGCGACTTTTACGACCTCTTCCCGATCAGCGACGGTGCGTACGGCTTCGCCATCGGCGATGTCTGCGGTACGGGCCCGAACGCGGCGGCGGTCACGGGCCTCGCCCGGCACGCCCTGCGCCTCCTGGCGCGCGAGGGCCTCAGCGGCCCGGCGGTCCTGGAGCGCCTGAACTCCGCGATCCTCGACGAGGGCGCCCGCAGCCGCTTCCTGACGCTCCTCTACGGCGAGTTGAGGCCGCAGGAGGACGGCAGCGCCGAGCTGAAGGTGGTCTGCGCCGGTCACCCGCTCCCACTGCGCCTGCGCCAGGACGGCACGGTCGAGCCGGCGGCCGAACCCCAGCCCCTGCTAGGCGTCATGGACGACCTGGAGCTCTATGAGCAGACGGTCACCCTCGACCCCGGCGATGTCCTGCTGTGCGTCACGGACGGCGTCACCGAGCGCCGTGAAGGCAGCCGCATGCTGGGCGACGACGGTCTCACCGATGTCCTCACCACCTGCACCGGCCTCACGGCAGGCGCGGTGGCGGCCCGCATCATGCGTGCGGTCGAACGCTTCGCCTCTGACGCCCCGTCCGACGACATGGCGATCCTGGCGATGCGCGTGCCGGGCATCCACAAGGACTGAGAGGGAGTCAGGGAGAAGAGCATGAGAAAGGCCCCGCCCATTCGGGCGGGGCCTTTCTGTGCGGAGCCCCCAAACGGAATCGAACCGTTGACCTTCTCCTTACCATGGAGACGCTCTGCCGACTGAGCTATAGGGGCCTGCTGCCTGTGCGAAGTTTCCCGCGCGGCAACGGAATAGATCATACCCTGAACGCGCCCGCGCTCCCAAATTCGCTCAGAAGGCGGGCTGGAGCAGTCCTCCGAGCGCGTTGCAGGCGGACACGACCCGCTGCATGTCCCGCTTCGTCAGAGAGGCGTCGACCGGCAGCGCCAACGTTTCGTCGGCGGCCCGCTCGGTCTCCGGCAGCGACACACACCTCCGGAACTCAGGCAGCCGATGCACGGGCGTCTTCACCGGCACCCGGCACTCAACTCCCCTGGAGCGCACGGCCCGAGCGAACGCGTCACGATCCGGCCGACCATTCCCCGGCACCCGCACGACGTACTGCTGATAGGTGTGCCCGTCACCCCCATCGGGAGTAAGCACACCCTTCAACTTCGCATCGAGATACGAGGCCCGCTGCCTGCGCTGCGCGATCTCGTCGTACGGAACCTCGGACTCACCCTGCTCAAGCACCAACAGCCCGTGCCGCTGCCCGATTTCGTGCAATCGCGCGATATCGGCCGACCGACCGAATCGGTGTACGGCCACCACGGCCGCCGTGCGCTGGGTGACGACAGCCTCGACAGCGACGACGTCCAGGCAGTACGTCACCGGATCTATGTCGGCGAACACCGGCCGCGCTCCGGCCAGGACCACGGCCTCGGCGACTTCGATGTTCCCGAAGGCCGGTACGACAACCTCGTCACCGACTCCGACGCCGGCGGCCCTGAGCATTGCAGCAGTACCCATATGGGCGATGCTGGTTGCGCAACGTGAACTTCAGGTGACGCACAACAAAAAAGGGTTGGACCCGGAACCGAAGTTCCGGGTCCAACCCTATTAAAAGGAGTTCGGCGGCGTCCTACTCTCCCACAGGGTCCCCCCTGCAGTACCATCGGCGCTGTAAGGCTTAGCTTCCGGGTTCGGAATGTAACCGGGCGTTTCCCTCACGCTATAACCACCGAAACACTATGAAACTGTCGACCGGACGATGACACGGTCGTTGTCTCAGAACCAACACAGTGGACGCGAGCCTCTATGGACAAGCCCTCGGCCTATTAGTACCGGTCACCTCCACACCTCACGGTGCTTCCAGATCCGGCCTATCAACCCAGTCGTCTACTGGGAGCCTTACCCTCTTATAGAGGTGGGAGTCCTCATCTCGAAGCAGGCTTCCCGCTTAGATGCTTTCAGCGGTTATCCCTCCCGAACGTAGCCAACCAGCCATGCCCTTGGCAGAACAACTGGCACACCAGAGGTTCGTCCGTCCCGGTCCTCTCGTACTAGGGACAGCCCTTCTCAAGACTCCTACGCGCACAGCGGATAGGGACCGAACTGTCTCACGACGTTCTAAACCCAGCTCGCGTACCGCTTTAATGGGCGAACAGCCCAACCCTTGGGACCGACTCCAGCCCCAGGATGCGACGAGCCGACATCGAGGTGCCAAACCATCCCGTCGATATGGACTCTTGGGGAAGATCAGCCTGTTATCCCCGGGGTACCTTTTATCCGTTGAGCGACGGCGCTTCCACAAGCCACCGCCGGATCACTAGTCCCGACTTTCGTCCCTGCTCGACCCGTCGGTCTCACAGTCAAGCTCCCTTGTGCACTTACACTCAACACCTGATTGCCAACCAGGCTGAGGGAACCTTTGGGCGCCTCCGTTACCCTTTAGGAGGCAACCGCCCCAGTTAAACTACCCATCAGACACTGTCCCTGATCCGGATCACGGACCCAGGTTAGACATCCAGCACGACCAGACTGGTATTTCAACGACGACTCCACACGAACTGGCGTCCGCATTTCAAAGTCTCCCAGCTATCCTACACAAGCCGAACCGAACACCAATATCAAACTGTAGTAAAGGTCCCGGGGTCTTTCCGTCCTGCTGCGCGAAACGAGCATCTTTACTCGTAGTGCAATTTCACCGGGCCTATGGTTGAGACAGTCGAGAAGTCGTTACGCCATTCGTGCAGGTCGGAACTTACCCGACAAGGAATTTCGCTACCTTAGGATGGTTATAGTTACCACCGCCGTTTACTGGCGCTTAAGTTCTCAGCTTCGCCTGGACGAATCCAAGCTAACCGGTCCCCTTAACGTTCCAGCACCGGGCAGGCGTCAGTCCGTATACATCGCCTTACGGCTTCGCACGGACCTGTGTTTTTAGTAAACAGTCGCTTCTCGCTGGTCTCTGCGGCCACCCCCAGCTCACACTGCAAGAGTGATCACCAGGCGTGGCCCCCCTTCTCCCGAAGTTACGGGGGCAT